>JBHLOY010000029.1:0-16930 GCA_048939995.1 Promethearchaeota archaeon
GCTGAGGTACATGTAACCAGGGCTTCTTTAGTTACCCCAATGCTTGGCTTAAGCACAATGATTTCCCAACTATCCTCGTCAAAAACCGTCTGATAGCAACAATCCCTACCCGTTGCTGTAGCAGTGTTAATTATTGAGTCATCTCCATCTACAGGAACAGTAAAAGGAATGGAGAAGATTTTGACTTCTCCAACAGCTAGAGTTCCAGTCCAACTAAACCCAAGAGCAGAATCTTCAACTATTACATCGTATAATTTAGTATTACCGCAGTTAATAACTTTAATCTCATAGGTTATAGAATCATCTTCATGGGCATATAATGGCCCCTCCTTCTCCACATCAATATTAGGAATAGGGCAGCAATCAGTGAATGTTGTGGTTGCTGAATTTGTCCCGTCGGTCGCTGTTACTTTATAAAGTCCTGCTACCCCATTCAAATTGTAATACCGTTGGAAATCTCCTAAATCATCTGTAAAAGCATATAGTAAGACATCAGTTTCATCTGGTCTTTCTATTGTCAATGTTATTAAAGATTTAGGTTTGAATCCTGAACCATATATAGTCACTATCTCACCTGGTGAATAATCTTCTTTATCAGTCCATATAACCGCAGAATCACTTAAGTTTAGTTGATTTTCGTTATATTTATTTATGTTAGAAGAATTATCTTCAGTTATAGTTTCGGAAAACGCTGAAAAAGCAATAAGAAAAATGAGTAGACCGAATATTCCCAAAAATAATTTAGTTTTGAATTTCAATTAATTACACCTTTAATATTTAATTTTTAATATTTCGCCTTAATTTTTGATATTTTTGTAAATAGAGTGCAATTAATATTTATCACGTGGGTATATATAAAGATTTATTATTTTGTTACACAAATGGAGAAGGATTTTAATTCAAATTTTAATTTAATTATTGAGAGACTTTAATTTTATAGTAAAAATTACTTTTGGAAAATATTCACGAACATGATTAACTTTTTCCTTAAGTATAAGAATTTTTAAATAACTAAGTTAATTTCTTGGGGGTTTGTAATAATATTTTATTTCTTTTCCATGGACTAATTTTTGATTTAAAAGAAATCAATTTTAAAATTTTAATAATAATTGTGTTAGTATATATTCAATAAAAAGTAGTAAAATTAGGTCCTAAATATTTTGAACCTCTAAAATCTCTTTAATAAAAAGATTTGCGATTGATAGCCATTTTTCCTTAATATCTTGATTACAATAGGATTTTTCCATGAGTTCCTTACCAATTTGAAGGTTTTCTAATGCTTTTTCAAAGTATCTAAGCTCTTTATAACAAATACCTATTTTAACATGCGTTTGAAATTTGTACCACACATCTGGGTCTAATTCTAACGCCTTCTGAAACTCTTCAATTGCTTCAGTATATTCTTCAAATGTCATCAGAATTTCTCCATAAGTATCATGAAATAGTCCTTTTTTAGGTTGAAGATCTATTAATTTTTTAATGATCTTAATTGCCTGTTCTCTCTGATTTAGATATTGTAACCAACTTGCCTTATGGTTTAGTAATTCATTATTGTCTGGATAAAGTTGAATTAATTCATCAATAATTTCAAGTCCTGACTCCACATTTCTCATTTTCTTAAATGCATATGCTTTTTTTAACTTAATCTCCACTTCATATTCAGGGAATAATTCTACCATAATATCAAGGAATTTTAAAGCATCATCATATTCATTAAAATAAAGAAGTATTTTAATCTTGGAATTATATATTGACAAACTGGGATTTAATTCAATTGCTTTATTGATTGCTATAATTGCCTGTTCAAATTCTTTTATTTCAAGTAGAATAAGGCTTTTTAATTGGTACAGTATCGACTTATTAAAATTAGATGATTCAAAGACTAAATATTCATCGATATCAACAGATCCATTATCATTTACATCAAATTCATTATAATGATAAATTATATTATAACCATATACTATACCCCTTATAGCACTGGATAAAGGTAAATTTGGATATTTTAGACTCAATTTTTTAGAAAGTTGTAATGCTTTTTCGAAATTTCCTAAAGCCAAAAAACTGAGTATTCTGATAAAGGTTGTCGAAATATACACATTCTCCTGATTTAATTGAGCCAAAGTAATTTCTTTTTCTATAAGATTTATCGCATCCAGATTTCTATTTGAGTAACAAAAAATAATTGCCTTGAAAATTATAAGTTCGGGACTTTTTTGTTTGTCCTCAATATATTTATTTAGAATTTCTAAAACAGAAAGAAAATCTTTTTTATCCATTAAAGACTGTACCTTTTTGAGGATTGAATTGATTTTACTTTTATAAAGAGGATTTAAAAGTTCTAAAAGCTCAGGATTTACGAAATAAATTTTTTCTAAATTAGCTTGCGGTCCTGGATATTGATCAAACCTTTGAACTTCCTGCCAAATTAACCCTTCGAGTTTATCATAAGTGTCTATTAATTTTTTTTCTCTTTCAACTTTGTAAGCTAGATCTCTGATATATCCGGGCAAGAAATGATATAACGCATTTTTTAAGCCTTCATTAAATAGGGATCCACATATTTCATTCAAAATTTCTGTAATTGTAGATTCCATGGTGAATTTGAATGTTTCATCTGGTATTTCTTCAAATAATTTGTTTAAATAAGTAAATTTTGAAATTTGTTCTTCAATTACAGCATTGAGCATCTTTTCAATTTTTTCATTTGCTTGAAAATAATACGTCTCATCAAAATCTACCTTTAGTTTGAAAAACTTAACGGGATAAATATTTTTATCAACAATCTGAAGGATATGGAAATCAAGTATTAATCTTTCTATATTAAATTTTAAACAAAAGTCATTTGAATTAATATGGATAGGATATTGATTTGGATGATTCATCGCTAAGAATAATAAAACCTTATAGAAATCCTCTCTATTATCGAAGTTATGTTGAACAGTTTCAAATGGTAATCTTAATACGTTATAAAGAAATCTAAATCTAATTTTATTATCTGATATTTCATACTTTTTAAAGAATTGAAGCGTTTGGGATGTAAGTTCTTCAATCCTTTTACTTTCTTCTTGAAGAATTGATTGTCTATCTAAATCATATAATTGAAGCATAGATGAATATTTTACCCTACCTAATTTAGTTATCCGATATTCATTATTATTTTTTTCTATGAAATTATTTTCTATTAGATTGTTTAAGGTTTTCGATAAGGAAGATTGACTGATTTTTACTGGAGAATCATCAATTGTAAAGTCAACCCATTTACAATAGTTATTATTATAAACCATCCAAAGGATCCAATGTTCATAATTCCTAACTTTTATAATTGCTCTTGGTGGATAGTTTAACTCACGTTCTTTTTTTTTAATTTGAGATACTTCGTTAAATCTTCTTTTTCCATCAAGAGTGATTTGATATTTATTGAATTCACTTCTAACAATATATCCTTGTTCTTTTAAGTTCTTTAAATATATTGATAATGTTGAGTGTTTAACCACTTTCTTGAAATCAGACCATCTACAAATTTTATTATTACTTAGTATCCAAAGTATGATTAATTCAAAGTTGATTTTGCCAACAATTGGTTTTAAAATCTCCTCAGGAGGATAATTTATGTGATTCATTTTTATGGGTGCCTAACTAACTAATAATTATCTGTCTATTAATACCTTGTGGAATGAACTTCTATTGGACTTTTAATTTAAATTTTAATCGAGTAAGAAATTTTAAAATATTAGGAGTGTATTTTAAGTTTATACAACAATTTTTAAAATATCTTATAATAATGGATGAAATCAAGCTTGTCTTTAAAATTACTATTATAGGGGATGGAGGAGTAGGAAAAACCTCTTTGATCCGCAGATTTACAGAAAGTTCCTTTAACAAAGACTATATAAAAACTATTGGTGCTCAATTTTCTGTTTATAATAAACAAATTGAGAATGTTAATATTCGATTGTTATTCTGGGATATAGCGGGTCAAGATGAATTTAGCTTTTTAAAACCTTCATTTTTCAAAAATAGTAATGCATCTATTATTGTATATAGTGTAGAAGAGACTAAACTTGGAGAAATTAGTTTCAATCATATTTTAAGTTGGTATAATGACTTAAATCAGTATTGTGCTGATATTCCGACTGTAATTTTTGCCAATAAAATTGACTTAATAGATCAAAATGAATTAAATGATGCACCTATTCAAAAATTAGTCAAAGAACATAAATTTTTAGGGTTTTATTATACTAGCGCAAAAACAGGTCAAGGAGTCATAAACGCCTTTAATATAATAATTGATTCATTATTTCAAAAATATAAATCTTTATCTGAGTAATCTAAAATATAGAATTCTGTAACTGGCTGTAGGGTAGTAACTCCAAAATAGATACAAAAGTCCATTCATAGTCCTCTTTATGAACCTAAATATATACTCATATATATACTAAATATTGAGGATAAAAAAATATCTTCAATTGAGTCCAAAAAAATGATAAAACAAAAAACAAAAAATGGAGTTGAAATATATGGTTCTATATAAGGAAGAATTAATATCGATTTTAGAAGAACTACCTGATGATATAGGATTAGTTGAAATTCAGAAGGTTATTTTACAGAAGGCATTACCATCGATACTAGAAGCACCAAAAAAAGAACAAAAAGAAATACAAAAGCTAGCTAAAAAAAGCCGTGAGTTAAGAAGCATTATTAAAAAAGCACAATTGAATCCAAATTATCTTAGAGAGATTATTCCAATTAAAGAGGTTAGAAGAAATATAAATTATCGTAATTATGGAATGCTCTAAATTTTTTTTTTTTTTAAAATATAATAAAAAATTTTGAATTTAAAACATCTAAAACTCAGTTATGAATAATATTTAAAAGAAAATAGATCTTCATTAAATTTAAAAAAAATATCCAACAAAAACGTAAAATTATCAGATCAAGATCTGATATAGAAATCCATGTTAGGTAAGAGAAATGGTAGATTTTAACACTGTAAAATTAAAAGATCTTATAGAAATGAAGTTTGGAACATCTATGGCTCAAGAAATTATTACTGCAATCCAAACAAGCATTGATAATAAAGAATCAAAAGCTCAATTAAAAGAACGCCTTTGGCAAGATGTAATTAAACCTAAGTTAAGTCTTGCAGATGCAGAAACACTTGGAATTTGGTGTTTTCTAGTAGAGCTCAGTGTATTTATTCCTGCACCGCCTGAATTAAATATCTAAAATTTTTCCTCTAATTTTTTTTTCTTAGTATTTAAAAATAACTTGATTAAAATCTAGATTATAAGGAGTATTTTTAATGAGTAATAGTAAGTTTATTGACATTTTGATGGTTTTCCCTTCTGGTGGATCACTTCATACATCTAATTTTAAATGGAACTTGGGATCAGCATACATTATAGCATATCTACAAGAAAAAGGTTTTAAGGCGAAGCAATTTGTTTCGAATGAGTCATACAATGTAAAAGAATGTGTTGAAATAATTATGGGACATCGACCTAAAGTCGTAGGATTCACAGTTTATGAAACAAATTATATGCAAAGTATTCTAATTTCTAAGGGATTAAAAAAGTATAATCCTAATTTAATTATAATTTTTGGAGGTCCTACCCCAACTGTACAATCTAAAGAAATTCTAGAAGGTAATCTTAGCGTTGATATTTGTGTTAGAGGAGAGGGGGAAGAAATTACTCTAAAATTATTATCTCTATTCTCTGATAATAATTTTAATCTAGTTAAAATAAGTTTAGATAATATTAAAGGTATCACTTATAGGAAAGGGAGAAGAATTATCTCTAATCCTGATAGCAACATTTTGCTTTTAAATCGATTCACGAAAAATTATTTAGATAAATACCCATCGCCATATCTTTCCAGAGTTATTCCAATATCTGAAGCTTCTCAAACAGGTATCATCACTGCTAGAGGTTGCAATCAAAATTGTATATATTGTAATTGTGCTGTAATGAGCAAGAGAAACATATTCTGCCATTCAATAGAAAGAGTAATTGAAGAATTGATTTTCCTCAATGAATATAAAGGACATTCAGGACCTATTCCAATTCAAGATGATGGTTTTACAATTATACCATCAAGAGCACAAAGGATTTGTGAGAGTATAATTGACAATAAAATCGAATTGCCTTTAACTTGCATTACACGATGCGACAAAATTACAGAAGATCTATTAAATTTATTGAAGCAAGCAGGTTTTGTGTCCTTAGGTTTTTCTCTAGAAAGTGCGGTTCCAAGAGTTTTACGAACAATTGGTAAGGTAAATCCTCCAAAAAGTAAAGATTCAGATAACTTGGAGAAAGAAATTGAGTTTATTGAAAAGTTGAAACATATGACTGCATATGCGAAAAAGATTGGAATAAGAAACATTTTTGTCAGTGTAATGATTGGATTGCCTGGGGAGACTATTCAAGACGCTCAAAAAACTATAGATCTAATAAAACAATTAGATCTAAGCCTTTACCAACATAATTTTTTCCGTATTTTTACGGGAACCCCAATTTCTCAAAACTATAAAGAATATGGATATATCGTTAAACCAATTGGTAGTAAAAATAAAATAATGACTCATAACAGCTTTCCTTTTAATATATATGAAGTAAAAATGGCACCAAATTCTACTAGAGAAAAAGAGTATAAGGCAATTGACTTTAATAATCTCAAAATTGTATCGATGAATACTAATCGCATGATTCAAAAACCTTATTTTAGCAATATAATAATAAATTCTGACATTATAAAACGTTCGCTTGTAAATTGGATTCAAGAAAATCTTGTAATCAATGGAAGGATTATCCAAATTTATTCCAATAAAAAAAAGTATGTGAAGTACCGCTCTAAAAATTTAGCTACGCTCTATAACGAACTAATACCAACATTATATTATGAATGTTATTATTGGGACAACATCAAGGATTTTTCTTCTCTAAAGTCAGAGAAAATATCCTTACTTGGAGAACAAATCGGATTAACAATTAATTTTAAGCACACAAATTCAGCCTTACGAAGTATCAATATGAATAATGAGAATCTGATGAATTCAATCTGTTTTGATGATTCAAAAACCGATACACAAGCTTTATACGATTTCTTGATGGAAATTTCGAATAATGAAAACTATTTTAAAGATTTACTAGATAGTAAACCATTGCCTTATTTTCGGAATCTCTGTAGATGGACGAAAAATGTAGCAAATTGTCAAACATTGGATACTGCGATAATTACAAGTGATAATTCTATTAGAATATGTTGGCATTCTCCCCCCATCGGAAAAATAGGAAATTCAATGTATGATTTAATTCAGAAATTGCAAGATTTATCAAAAAGTGTAGCTGAAATTAGAAGCTGTATTGAATGTTCACAAAACGTGAATTGTGTAAAATGCAAATTTCCATACCCATTATCTTCTACTGAGTATTGTGAATTAAAAAAAAAATCAAACACAGATTATCCCGCAAAAATTATTAACTCTTTAAATATATTTAAAGATTTATTATATGATCCAATTACGATTATTGATTTTTAAATGGAGGTAAGTTTGCCCGATTCGAAATCTTTCGAACTATTAAATGCTGAACAGTTAATGTATAATGGTAAATTCCAGAAGGCTCGCAAAATTATTGAGACTTTAGAAAATAATGATGTAATAACCTCTAAAGATAAAATTTCTCTATTAATATTAAAAGGTAGAATTTATAATTATTGTGAACAATATAATGAAGCAATAAAAATAGGTGAGCATGCTTACCAACTAAGTCAGGAACTGGGAGAGGTTTCAGAATTAATAGATGCTCTTATTATTCAAGCACATATTGCATTTTTAAGGAAACTAGATAAGGCTTCCGATCTTATCCTAGAAGCAGAAAAATTATTCAATTCAGAGGTTGATAAATTATCTATTAATTTTCAGAGACTACAAGCGGACTTATTGCTTATGAAGGCAACTATTTATTTGTTTAAAAACGAGATCAATACCGCATTAGAATTTGCGTTACAATGGATGGAAATAAGAAAAGAAACAGTTAATAAATTAGATATCTCGCGTGTATACTGCATTTTGAGTAATATATATTTCTATAAGGATCAAATTGAGATTGCTTTAGATTATGCTTTGAAAAGTCTAGCGTTAAATAAAGAATTATCTAATGAAATTGGTATTGCGACTTCTCTTTCACTAATTGGAGCAATTTATTATGGTGAAGGTGAATTCGATCAAGCTCTAAAATATTGCAAGCAGAGTTTGACCATTAATAGCATAAGTATTCGTACTAAACTAGATTCAACACAGATTTTAGGAACTATTTATCGAGAGAGAGGTCAATTAAATAGGGCTTTAAGATATTACAAGCGGACAATTTCATTAGCAGAAAAAGTAAATTGCATAGATGACATAATATATATTACATTGGGGATAGGAGCAACATATCGGATGAAAGGTGATTATGATCAATCTATGGAATATTTTAAACGTAGTTATTCTCTTTCCAAGAGTTTAAAATCTTTATTTGGGATTCATGGATCGCTATTTTATTTAATCCTGATTAATCTTGATAAGAATTCCCGTGAACAAGCCCAGAAATATCTTTCTGAGTTAGAGGAAATAGCAAATAAGACTGAAAATAAGATAATTAGCCAAGCATTCCTAATAGCAAAAGCATTAGTTTTGAAAAAAAGTAATCGAATTCGTAATCGTACAGAAGCAGAAATATATTTAAATCAAGTTGTAGAGGGAGATATTACTATCCCTCAACTACATCTTTTATCACTAGTTAATCTATGTGATCTCTACATTGAGGAATTATATCTGACAAATAAGGTGGAAATTCTTGATGATATAAATCCATTAATTAGCAAAGTCCTTGAAGTAGCGGAGAAAAGACATTCATTTATATGGTTAGCAGAAACAAAATTATTACAAGCAAAATTAGCACTAATTCAAATGAATTTTGACGAAGCTAAATTAATTTTAACCCAAGCACAACAAATAGCGGAACTACATGGCCTAAATTTGCTAGCAATTAAAATTTCTAGTGAACATGATCAGTTACTGGAGCATTTGAATGTTTGGGATAATCTTAAGAGTAAGAATGCTCCTATGTCAGAACGTATAGAATTAGCCTCCTTTAAAGATGTTATAGATAGATTACAAGGAAAGAGTTCCTTTAAAGAATCAAAGTTGACTCCTGAAACTCCTATACTTCTTTTAATAATCGGAGAAGGAGGACTTCCTGTATTTTCCCATTCCTTTACAGAAGAATTATCCTTCCAGAATGGAATTATTAGTGGATTTCTTAGTGCATTTAATAGCTTTAGTAATGAGATATTCTCTAAAGGTCTTGATCGAGCTAAATTTGGGGATTATATATTAAATATTCAATCAGCAGGCTCTTTTTCATTATGCTATTTATTTAAAGGGCAAACTTATATTGCTAAGTTCAAATTAAGCCAATTTCAAAAAGAAATACAAAGTGATTCTGTTATTTGGGCCGCTTTAAATAAATTTTTTCAATTGGGTAGAATGGCTGAACTAAATAGCATTCCTCAGCTTAATTCCCTTATTCAAAAAATATTTAAATGAATTTCTTTAAATTTAGTAATCTTAACATAATTTTTTTAAGTGATTAAGGCATAAGAAAAATTGATCTGGATGAAATTTGGGGAAAAAATTGAATGGAAAAAATGTAATAATTGTGGTTTTTTACAATATATCTCCCATCTTAGATGCTTAAAATGTAAATTTTATGAATTTACTCAAATAAAACCCTTAAAAATCTGTAAATTATTGACTTATACAATTTTGACATCTCCTCCTTTAGAGTTTAGAAATCAAAAATCCTATGCGCTTGGAGTTGTAGAGTTTGAGAACAAAACAAAAGCTCTTGGACAAATTACTACTGAAGAGAATCTCTATCCTGGAATGGTTTTGAAGCCTGTGCATAGAAAGATCTGTGATAATCTCGATGGGAAGGAAGTTTATAATTATGTTTTTGATCCTGCGTAAACATAAAATTGAATAATCTATTTTTAAAAACTATTAAGTAGAATTTGAATTAAAATATCAATGATAAAAAGGCTCAAATTATGTTTTCTAAAGATGAACTCGATAAAATTAAAAGCGAACGGAAAGATTGGGAAGAAAGAATCTTATCTAAATATATAAAAATAGGAGAAACAAAAAAGAAATTTGAAACGCCTTCAGGAATCCCGTTAAAACAGATATATGGACCAGATGATATTGAAAATATAAGATATTTAAATGATCTTGGATTTCCAGGGAGTCCGCCTTTTACTAGAGGAGTTTATCCTAATATGTATCGAGGAAGAGTATGGACTATGCGGCAGTATGCAGGATTTGCAGATGCTACCAAAACTAATGAAAGATTTAAATATCTAATATCACAAGGTCAGATGGGGTTATCTATCGCTTTTGATTTACCGACTCAGATGGGTTATAATTCTACTAATCAGTTATGCTTAGGAGAAGTTGGAAGGGTTGGGGTAACTGTCAATTCGCTAAAAGATTTTGAACAGGTCTTCGAAGGAATCCCATTAGACAAAGTATCAACAAGTATGACAATTAATGCCCCCGCTTCTATTTTATTAGCAATGTATATTGCAGTTGGAGAAAAGCAAGGAATATCACCAGAAAAGTTAATCGGAACAGTTCAAAATGATATTTTAAAGGAATATGTTGCTAGAGGTACGTATATATTCCCACCAAAACCCTCATTGAGACTTACAGCAGATGTTATTGAATATTGTTCAGAAAATATGCCTCGTTTCAATACCATCTCTATTAGTGGATATCACATGCGAGAAGCAGGATGTAATGCAATACAAGAAATAGCATTTACAATAGCTGATGGAATCGCCTATATAGAAGAAGTTTTAAATAGAGGAATCAATATAGATGATTTCGCTTCCAGGTTATCTTTCTTCTTTACAACTCACAATCATTTTTTCGAGGAAATAGCAAAATTAAGAGCAGTTAGAAGGTTGTGGGCAAATATTATGAAAACTAGATTTAATGCTCAAAATCCTGATTCTTTGCGATTGAGGTTTCATACCCAGACTGCAGGGGTTACTTTAACTGCTCAACAACCAAACGTAAATATCATTCGAGTAACTCTTCAAGCTTTAGCAGCAGTTTTAGGGGGTACCCAATCTCTACATGCCTGCGGTGCCGATGAAGCTTTATGTCTTCCCACTGAAGATTCTGTTCGTTTATCATTAAGAACTCAACAAGTAATAGCATATGAATCAGGGGCCACTGACGTTGTAGATCCACTCGGGGGTTCATTTTATATCGAATATTTAACTAATGAATTAGAAAAGAAAGCTCTTGAATATATTAAGGTAATTGATGAGATGGGAGGAATAACAGTTGCGGTCGAAAAAGGATTTATTCAACAAGAAATTCAAAATAATGCATATACTGAACAAAAGAAAATAGATGAGTGCCTAGATTTAAGAGTAGGTGTAAATACGTTCTGTACTGAAAAGGAAATAAAAATTGATACTTTTAAATTCGATTCAGAATTTGAACAAAAAACACTGCAATCCTTAAGTGAATTAAAATCGATCAGAGATAATGAAGTTGTCAATAAAACATTAAAAGAATTAAAAGAAGTAGCAAAATCTTCAAAAAATATCATGCCGATTATGATAGAAGCTGTTAAAACTTACGCTACTATTGAAGAGATAAGTAATGTATTAAGAGAGGTTTTTGGAGAATATCATAGTCCTCAAATATTTTAATTCTTATACCCAATAACTTCTCTATTTTCAACTTTTTTAATTATTTTTCAAATCTTACAATAATGTAAAAATATATATTACTAAGGATAATCTATAAAATCACAATCAAATAGGCTAATTTAATCTTAAATTTCTATTTTTTTTAATTGCCTTTTTTTAAATTTTGAAATTTTAGGTAATAAATGTATGAATTCCAAAGGATCCTTAAATATAGGCACTTTTTTCTCTGCTAAAATCCTAGAAATACGAATATGTTCTTCTGGCGTATTAGCAGGTTGAATTATTGGAAATAAGGGTTTTTTATATTTGTGTCCCAAGGTAAGTGCTTCAATCATATTTTTTTCATAATCCTTATTAGGATTTATAAAAAATTCATAGCTAAAATACCAGCTGGGGAAATCCATTATGAGAGCATCCATGTTTTTATCTGATAAAGCTATATCAATAATTTTCTTAATTGATTCACTGTAGTTCAATTGAGCTGCTACATCTAATGGATTTCTTGGACTAGTACCATTGATAAAGAGTTCATTATTCAGTTCCTCCTGAACTTTTTGACTAAATTCTGGAACCTTCATACCAGCAGCTTCAATTAAATCAACTAGAACGACACCATAACCCCCGCTTATGCTAAAAACTGCAATGTTTTCTAGAACATTACATCCATAAAAATCAACTATCCGAGCTGCATTTAATAATTCTTCTAAGCTATCAACTTCAATGAGATTATATTGCTTAAATAAGGAATGCCATATACGTGTATTTCCTGCCACAGAAGCCGTATGTGTTTTAGCAGCAAATTCTCCTCTTTCTGATTTTCCACCCTTCAAAATTACAATTGGTTTCTTGTTATTATTTAGGATGTTTCTTAAAGTTTGAACTCTATTTTGCTTAATTCCCTCAACATAACTTAAAATGATATCTGTTTCAGAGTCATTACTCAAGAAATGAAGAAGATCAACAAAGTCTATATCTGCTCCATTACCAAAAGAAAATACCTTGGAAAAATTTATTCCATATTCTTTTGCAGAATAAATAGCAATATTACATATTCCCCCTGATTGAGCAATAAATCCAATATTTCCTTTTGTTGTTGGAAATTTACTTCGCCATGTTATTCCTAACTTTGGATAGAAAAGCCCCATGCCATTTGGTCCTAATATTCTTACCTTATTTTTCGCTCTTTTTATGAGTTCTTTTTCTAGTGCAATCCCTTCTATAGTACCTGAGTCCGAAAATTCTGCTGTAAAAATAGTAACCAATTTTACAGCTTTTTCAACACAATCATCTATGATATTCAATACAAGACTTGCGGGAACTGCTATAAAAGCAAAATCTAAATCTCCAGGAACATCTTTTACACTCTCATATATATTTTCTTTAGGAAAATCAGGAATTTCATTTAAAGTAGGATGAATTGCATAAAGTTTTCCTTTAAAGTTCTCTTGATGGTTCTTTAAAAAAAAAAAATTTCTTCTTTGCGAAGGTCCAATGATAGCCATCGAATTGATATCATTAATAAACGAGATATCTTTTACTGTTAAGTCAAAGGGCTCTAATGGTGCCATTTAATTTTAAAAATTCATCATTAGATTAATATTTTACATGAACCATAATGTTTGAAACAATCATCATTAATGGAATACTTTGTGATACAAAGCTTTAAATATGAAACTTAACTATTTTCACATAAAGTACTTTGTCATACAAAGTAGAAAATTTTGTTTAATTTCTCAAAAAAATGAAAAAATAGAAATAATGAATATGGTTGATTTAAATCTAGATAGTAGGAAACTAAGAATAAAGATTAAAAACCCAAAACTTAAATTTCTAAAATTACTGACTCCGATATTAGCCCTAATAGCCAGTATTAATGTTCAATTAATATTTTCTTACATATTTTTATTCATTATTCCATTCATCAATCTAATTACTCCATTAAACCAAGTATCTGCTTCATTATTAATTTTGTTCTTAAGTCAAATTTGTGGATCCATAATCGTTTACTTTATTTTCCTACGATTTTTCCATATTCAAAAAGACTTTTCCGATCCAATGAGAGGTTCAAACTTATCATGTAATATATCACTAATTTCTATGGGCTACTGTATATGTGCATTGATTTCTATCTTTCTCACATTTATATTTACGTTGTTAAATTTAAAACCTCAAACTGGATATGATGCAATTTTACCAGAAACTCAATATCTAACAGATACATTTACAATAATATTATATTTTACTACCCCAACTTTGGGTGCTGGAGTTTTTGAAGAATTGTCTTTTCGGCGAATGGCAATCCCACTCTTAGAAAAGCATGGATTCAGTCCATTTTCAGCAGTTTTAACAACAGCTTCGTTTTTTAGTATTTCTCATATTCCCAATGATTTGCTTAATGGCAATCTATCAGGAGGCATTATTCACAGTCTCGTAGTATTTTTTATTGGATTGGTTGCGGGATTAATGTATATTTTTAGTCGAAAGGTAATTTATTCAATAATAATTCATGCCACATTGAACTTTTTATCCTTTGCTGGATATCTAATCGCGTTAATTGGTGTTCCAATGCTTATGATTATCAATTCTTCCTTAAGCTATGCATTAATAATTTTGGGAGGTATAATTCTGATCTATTTCCTATCAAAATTCATTTACAAGCCAAATTGGTTATGGCGAATAAAATTAAGAGAGAAGTCGAGATTTAGCGGAAAATTATCTATTTTAGGTTTTTTAATAGTGGGTACTATTTACATCGTGATTATAACCTTAATTCAGTTTATAGCCCCATTCTTAATTTCAATTGGTGCAACAGTAGAGAACACTCTTTTAGTAATTATTAGTTTATTTCTGGTATCTCTTTTAGCTATCCTATGGATTGGAAATAAAAAAAATCAAATTATTTTTGATAAAAGAAAAAAAATAGAATAATTATGAGGTGTGAAAAATAAAAGCAAAATATGCAATCGAGGCTCAAAATCTAACAAAATATTTTGGTCCTCTTTCAGCAGTGAAAGAATTAAATTTAAAGATATCACATGGAAAGACCTATGGGTTATTGGGACCCAATGGAGCAGGAAAAACAACTACAATAAGAATTCTCAATGCGATTATATCTAAATCTTCTGGAAATGCTTTAATTGGTGGATTTGATATAGTCAAGCAAAGCAATGAAGTAAAAAGAATTTGTGGGTTTTTACCCGAGACTCCAGGATTATATTCAAAACTAACAGCACGAGAATTCTTGGAATTTATTGCGGAATTATATTATTTACCTAAAGAGGTAATTTCAGCCCGAATCGACGAACTGTTAGGAATTTTCGATTTAGAAGGTAGAGAAAACGATCTCTTAGAGAGTTATTCAAGGGGAATGAAGCAAAAGGTGTGTTTATGTGCTGCTCTAATTCAGGATCCAGAAATTATTTTTTTAGATGAACCAACATCAAATTTAGATCCTGCTACTGCTCGAATGGTAAAAGATCTTATAAAAGAACTTGCAAAAAAAGCGGATAAAACTGTGTTCATTTGTACTCATCTACTAGATATTGCAGAAGAATTATGTGATATAATTGGTATTATTGTTGATGGAGAATTAAAAATTGAAGGCACTCCAAAAGAGATAATTGAGTTTGTAGGGGCTAAGAATTTAGAAGAAGCATATTTAAAAGTTACTGGAGCGTCTCATATTGAAGACTTACTAGCTTGGAGACATGAAAATTCGAATAATGAGAAGAAACAGAAAAAGCGAAGTAGGAAAGAAAGGAAAACCAAAAAGAGGTAAGTTTAATATGACAGTTCTAACTACTGAAAAACTAATTCAGGCATCTGTTGATAATACACAAAAGAAATCAATGTATAAAGAAAAGAGTTTATGGAAAGTAATTGCAAAAAACGAAATTAGAATTCGAACAAGTAATTTCCGAAACCATCGAAAGCTCTTTTTCGCAATGCTATATTTTATATTGTTCATATGGGCGCTTATTGGTGCTCCTAATCTATTTGACATATTTATGCCAACTTTGGCTACTCAATACTCTAGTATATTCAAACCTATTGTTGCACTTCTGATTGAAGCTTTTATGATGACACTATTCTTAGTACTCGTTATGTATCCCTTAAATAATGTTTATCGAGAGAGTGAAATTGGTTTTAAGGAATCATTATTAGCAACTCCAGTTAGATCAAGCGATATTTTTCTTGGAGAATTTTTAGGTAAATTTCCAATTTATACCATGGCAGTCTTAATATTTGCTCCAATTGTCGTCGGTTTAATAAATCCTATTATAGATCTAACTCTTATCCAATACCTTATAATATATATATGTGTTTTTGGTCTCGTGTATTTTGCGAATTTAATAGGATCAATTATAGCAAGTTGGCTTGAACACAAAATTTCTAAAAGCGAAAAAGCAAGAGATTTGGGAAAAGCATTGATATGGATTTTCACAGTTGTATTGGTTGTTATTATGTATGCAGTTATATTTTTTCTTAACGAGCTATTGACGCATCCTGAACTTAAAAATTGGCTAGCTATTTATCCATCTTTATGGTTTTCTAACATAATTTTATACAGTATAGATCCACTTTTACTCAATACTTTCATTCTTAATATATGGTTTAACATTGTTTTGGCTATTGGTGTTCCTTTAATAACATTATATCTATCTTATAAGAAAGCTGAGTCATTTTATACCTTAGAACGTGGTAAAGAAAAGATAAGTATATCAATAGTAAATAAGGAAAACCCAATCTATTTTATACTGAGGAAAATTACAGGTCGTAAATGGGGAAGTTTGATCATAATGCAACTAAAGAGATTTTTTAGGAAAAAAGCTAATATGGCAAGAATTGCTTATGTTATCGGTCTTCTAGGGTTTATGTCATGGTTTCTCTCTAGAATGGGAGATAATCCAGTTGGAAGGACTTTGGTTACAACAATGATAGTTGCACTCGGAGGCGGTGTAGGAAGTGTAATGTTAGGTCATCTTGGTTTTGTTGATTCAAAGGATTTAATATGGGTTTATAAGAGATCACCACGAGGAATAAAAGCGATTGTATATTCTTACTTGCTAGCAATATTTATATTGAACATTTTTATTACGATCTTTATTACAATTCTATTCTCAGTATTTATAAATCTCGATATTATAGGTGC
>JBHLOY010000030.1:0-16538 GCA_048939995.1 Promethearchaeota archaeon
ATTAAATTTTATATTGAAGGTAAATTTTTTAATATTTAGCACATGAATTATTTAAAATCTTAAAATTATCTTATTGCTGAGAGTTATTCAATGAACATTCTCGTTCTTCAAGAAACAGATTGGCTTACTCGAGGTCCACATACACAACACCATATTTTTGAGAGGATGTCAAAAAATCCAAAAATTAAAATCACTGTACTTGATTATGATATTGATAAAACGATGCGTTCTAAATCAATTTTGATTAAAAAGCAAATTTTTAATAAAACTGATCGGGCAATAACAGGTTCAAATGTTACCGTTATTCGAACAGCTCATATTCAAGTACCTTATTTTAGGAGAATATCCTCATTAATAACCAACTCATTTGAAATGCTTAACTTGTTTAAGAAAGACCGACCAGACATAATAGTAGCTTTCTCTCTAACAAATGGATTAATCGGTTTAATATTATCAAAATTATATGGAATTCCTTTTGTTTTTTACTATATTGATATGCTTCACACCTTGATTTCTCTTGAATACATTAAAAAGGTTGCCCAGCTCTTTTCGCGGCTTTTATTTAAGAAATCAGATAAAAATATTGTAGTTACAAAATCTCTTCAAAAATATGCATTAAATCAAGGAGTTAAAGAAATGTATGTCCAAGTTCTTCTAAATGGAATTTCTCTGGAAAACACAGTTGTAGACCAGAAAAAGCTTCAACTTTTAAAAAATAAATATTTAATTAATGATGACAATTTTGTTCTATTCTTTATGGGCTATTTGTATGATTTTGCTGGATTAAAGGAGATAATCGATTATTATAATAAAGATGTGAGAAGTGGAAAATTAAAATTTAAATTTTTCATAATTGGAGATGGAGGAATTTATGATTCTTTGGTTAAATATGTTAAAGATATTGGAGCAAATTGGGTAATTCTTACGGGAAGATTGGCTTTCTTTGAAATTACAGAATTCATTGAATTAGCAGACTTATGTCTAATGAGTTTTGACTTAAATGAAATTACAAGAGAGATTACTCCTGTGAAAATTATGGAATATATGGCAATGAAAAAGCCAGTCTTATCTAACAGCTTACCCGGAGTTATTAAAGAGATTGGCAGGAATAATGGTGTGATATTTTCTAAAAACCAAGTTGATTTAATCCAAAAAATTGAATCATTAAGTAAAGATAAAGAAAAATTAAAAAAAATAGGAGAAGTTGGATTCAGTTTAATTAAGAAGTATTATGTTTGGCCAAAAATTTTAAATAAATTTAGAAGTATTCTTTTAGATTTAATTAAAAAAAATCGAATTAAATAAAAATATTAATAAAATAGAAGAAGATTCCTTAAAATGATGAATATTGCAATGCTAACTCCCTTTTTTACAGGAGAGTTAGGTGGACCATACAACGTGATCTCAGAAATAGTGCCCTATTTAGAAAAAAAGGGAGTTACTACAAACATTTTTACAACATCAGCAATAGAGAAGTTTGGAAACAACCGTACGGAAAATTATGAACGAAAGTCTCCCTATTTTAAGATATTTCGTCAGGATTCTTTTTTGAAATTTAGAGAATATAGAATTTCATTTAATTTGCTTCCATTTCTTTTAAAGCATGAAAGAGAGATTGATATTGTACATTCACATGCTTTAAGAAGCTATCAGGAAGATATTGGTTCGCTTTTTTCATTAATGAAAAAAAAACCTATGGTAATATCTCCTCATGGAGGAATAGGAATAAATTGGGATTATGGTGATAAAATCCCAAAAATGATCTCTGATAAGACCATCGGCTATATTAAAAAAAAATTATTAGAGGTTCATTATGTGGCAGTTACTAAAATGGAAATCCCCTTAATAAAAAAATATGGCAATGTTGATGATAGTCACGTCCACTTCATCCCTCACGGTGTAAATACACGGATCTTTAGAAGTGTAGATTCAAGCGAACTAAAACAAAAGTTAGGTTTAGAAGCCTTTAAAGTCATTTTATATGTTGGGCGGATTGCTAAAGGAAAAGGAGTAGATAAGTTAATAAAAATTCTAAATTATTTGAATCAGAAAAATAAAGATATAAAATTAGTGATTATTGGAGGAGATGCTGGTTATTTATCTATGGTTAAAACACTCATTAGAAAATATCAATTATCAGAAAAAGTATTAATTTTAGGATTTATCCCAAAGAAAAACCTTCCTCTATATTATTCCATGTCAGACTTGGTTATATATCCTTCAAGGCAAGAAATTTTTGGACTTGTAATATGCGAGGCTATGGCTTGTGGTAAACCTGTAATTGGGTCAGATATTTTTGGTCCAAGTGAAATTATTCAGAATGGAATAACTGGTTTTACCTCAGATTTTAAAGATTTAAGAAAATTAAGTGAACTTGTCAATGATTTGTTGAGTGATGACAAAAAGTTAAATGAAATGGGGAAGAAAGGTTTGGAACGTGTAAAAAGCCAATATACCTGGGAAAAAACTGCTAAGTCTCACTATAAACTTTATTCAGATATTTTAAAATAATTATGTAACTAAGTAGATTAATATGCTACGAGAAAATAATCTAAAATTTATATGGATATCTTCCTTTGGACAACTAGTTGATATTCGGATAAGAGAACTCTCAAAATATCTAATAAGATCAAATATAAATCCTGTACTTGTGACATATAGACTCTCTAAAAAAGAAAAGTTAAATCAAAATGATTCACAGTCTGAACTCTCTACTCTTCATCTTAAAAATCCCCTGTTCAAGAACTTTAAAAACAAAATTTTCTTATACTTGAGAGAATTAGTCCTAAAATTGGCTTTCATCTTAAAAGGGTTCCCTTTCTTATATTCTGATGTGAGTGATTACATTAAAAAAAATACAGATCTTAAATTTATTTATGCCACAGGTCCCTCCTTTTTTACCCATATTTTGGGATATCTATTGAAAAGAAAATTTCAAATTCCTCTTATTGTTGAATACACCGATCCTTGGTATAAGAATCCATATAGGATAGGTAAAATGAGGTGGTTGGAAAATAAAATTGATTACTTTATAGAAAGGCATATTCTCAAATCAACGGATATTATTATAACCAATACAATGTACCTAATTTCGATAATGAAAACTAATTTTCCATTTATTATAGATAAACCAATTTATAGCATCGAGGATGGATTAAAATTGCAAGAAATCTCGCAAGATCATGTAAGTGAACGAAATAAGCTTATTATAACATATGCAGGTAGAATTTATGGGAAAAGAAACATAACTCCTCTATTTAAAATCATATATCAATTGAAAAAGGAGGCTTTTTTTGAAGATAGGCCTATTTTAATTAAGATTTATGGAGATTATCCCAAACAACTTTTTATCAGAATCTTTAAGAGGTTGAAAATTGAAGATTTTTTTTATTTAGGAGACTTTCTGCCTAGATCTGACGTTGTTGAGGAAATAAAAAATAGTGATCTTGCTCTCCATATAGGAGAATATATAGATTATCCTACAACTGCATTTAAAGTATGGGAATATTTAAGCTGTAGAAAAAAGATTCTTTTTTTGAATATGGAACACTCTTCTCGTTCAGACTTTATTAGAAATAATAATTTAGGATTTATAATCCCGATTGATAATCTCCCGAAAGCTAAAAATGTTTTTAAAGAGTTAATTAGTGGGATTTTTGATAATAAAATAGACCTTACTTTTGAAGAATCAAAATTGGATCAATTTACATGGGAGAGTAGAAGTAAAAAATTTATGAGTTCAATAATATCTAAGTTTCGTGAATAAAACTGCAATTATGTCTCTTTAATACATAGAATTTGAAAAGTATTTTAATGCCAATTTCTCACAGTCAACTGAGAAATATAAGCAATAACAAACCAAAAGATTGTGGGTCAATATCTCCCGTTAAAAAACTTAATCCATTAATTGCTATTACATATTAAACTTAATCTTTGTTCTTTAATTCTGATACAATAGAACTATAAATTGTTTTAATGTTTATAATACTCAATAAAAATTTGAGGTCAGTCTTGGTAAAACCTTTCAAAAGAAAATTAATAGACAAATATAGAAATATGTCAATTATAATAAATATTGGAATAAAATAAAATGGGAAAGAAAATGAAATATTTACCCATAACTGAAATAAGAAAATCCCAAACATTATCACTAAGTTCCTAAATGATCCCCAATAAAATCCAAGATTAAATCTTTTATAAATTATTGGTCTGTAGATTATTTGTGTAACTATTTTTGCAATTAGGTACGAAATTGCTCCTCCAAACACGTCTAAATTAAGAAATGAAGGAGAAATAAAGAAAATCATAAATAATATTGATAGCACATTTTCTAAAACTGAAAACTTCGCAATAAAACGAATTTCTCCTAAAGCCTGTAATTGTACAACATTTCCAATGTCAAGAGAAATAGGAATCAAAAGTAATACAAAAATAAATAAAATTTGACCTGTTAATCGATATTCATTACCAAACAATAATACAAAAAAGCCAGGAGCATATAAATAAACGATAAAAACTATTGGTAGCAAGATTAAATTTAGAAATCGATGAGTATAGTTAATTATTTCAATGTTATCTTTCACTCTTCCGTTACTAATATTCTTTGAAAAGGTAGTTATCAAAACATTTGAAATACTATTTGAAATAATCAAGAAATAATAAAAGAACTGTTTTGCAGTATAATAATTAGCTACATTATCAATAGAAGACCATGTATTAATCAATAATACATCAATGTTACTAACTATAAATAACAAACTGTTAGTAAAGAAGAATGGAAAACTATATTTGAAAAATCTAATAATTAGTTCTTGATTTGGTTTTTTAAACTTCCTTTTTCTTAAAAAAAATAAGCTCAAGATAAAATGTGAAATATTAGATAATAAAATTATATTCATTAATAACCAGATATCAAATTCAAAAAAAAATATTGATAAGATTAATAATATGTTTCTCAATAGCATCATAATCAATGAACATAAAGAATTTTTGAACACTTCTTTTTTACTTAAAAAAACTTGTTGAAAAAATTCAACTCTAAAAAAGCTCATAGCTATGAAAAAATAGTATCCTACGAAGATATTTCCTTCATAAGTTGGGGCTATTGGAATAAAAGCTAATACAAATATAGTGTAGATTGCAAATTGAAAAGTTCGAAATGTTAAAAAAGTCCCATTATATAATGCTTCTTCATCAGAATTTTTAGCTTCGCCATAAAATTTCAAGTAAGCTAATTGGATTCCTAAATCAGTTATAAGACTAAATGTGGTAAGAAATGACAAGATTACCCCATAATATCCAACAATTTCAACAACAAAAAGAATTCTAATTAAATAGAAAAAAATCAAACTCAATGCAATATTGATTATATTTCCAATAATTAGAAGAAAAATTTTTGTGGAATCCATTGAAACATAAAACGAAAATTTTACTATAAATTTTGTTAATAGAAAAAATTATTTTAAATCTCTTTTTTCACACAATTTGAGAATTTAACCAAATAGATAAATCTATATTTAATAAATTTTCTAACTCCTTAATATCAGTACTATATTGTGCATATAGTTTATTCTTTAATCGTAAATTTAACTTATCTTGATCTTTCTTTTTTTCTGATAAGTCAAATATTTTCTTAAAAATCTTTAGTTTTGACGAAAGTGAATATAAATCATACGACATTAAAAAATTGTTTATATATTCAGAGAACTTGTATCCAAATGTATATAATAAATGGAATTTAGGAATATCTGAAGAATGAATTTTTTTTGTTACATTCAGGTTATCAAATGCATCATAATTAATTCCTAAAAATCTTGAAATATTTTTAAGTGTCTTATATTTATTATTCATCATTTCTTCAAAAAACAATATAAGAAATCGTTCTTGTGGAAAAAATTTTAACCAATTTTTTAAGTGTCGAGAATAGAGGCCAAGTTTAAAGGAGTGTGGCCGTTTATCCAAAAACTCCTTAAAACTTTCTTTATTATTTAAAATTAATCTATTATATCTATATTCTGAAAATGCTCTATCTATTGGATTCCTTAAAAGCAAGATGAATTTAGAATTCGGGATATCTCTAGCCACACGAGCGGGAACTTCTTTATAATGAAAATATGTTGGGGAAATATCTCCTAACATTTTAAATTGAGGTGATTTTTTTGAAGATCGAAAAAATTTCTCATACCATCTTAACCCATTTTGATAATTAACACTAAAAAAGTTAATTTCTTTTATATAAGGGTATAAGTACACCTCAGGGTGATTTTTCAAAATTTCATATAACCATGTAGTACCACTTCTTTCAACACCTATACATAAGAAATCAGGAAGTATT
The DNA here is from genome assembly GCA_048939995.1 of Promethearchaeota archaeon. Lineage (GTDB taxonomy): Archaea > Asgardarchaeota > Lokiarchaeia > Sigyniarchaeales > SOKP01 > SOKP01. Next base: position 6,335 of record JBHLOY010000030.1, read on the forward strand.
TGCTCCCTATTATTTAACAAAATTGTCTCAATTAACTTATACCGTTACCTTAAGGATCCAAATATATCAATTAAATTAAATATTTTCAACTTTGAATTATCAATCTGTAAATATTTTTGAAAAAAAGTTAATTTTTATGAATAGAAAATAATAATTGATATTATTAAATAGGTAAATATCCCATTTTGTTTAATTCATCTAATATTATTTTTTTACTTTCTTCTACTGTTTGCTTATCAGTTTCAACAATTATATCTGCATGATTAGGGACCTCAAAAGGATGATCAATTCCAGTGAAATCTTTGATTTGGCCTGCTCTTGCTTTTGCAAACATACCTTTTACATCTCTTTGTTCACAAACCTCAAGTGAACATTTAACATAAACAAGGATATAATCTCCGATTTCCTTTCGAGAGTAATCACGAATCTTATTGTAGGGTGATACAAAAGAAGCGAGTACAGCAACCCCATTTCGAGTCAATAATTTAGCAACAAATGTGACTCTTTCTATATTCATGTTTCTATCTTCTTCTGAAAATCCCAAATCGCGAGTGAGGCTTTTTCTGACAATATCTCCATCAAGCCTCTCAACTTTCATTCCTCTATCCTTTAAGTCTTTAGCTACAGCATCAGCTAAGACAGTTTTTCCCGAACAAGGAAGTCCTGTAAACCACAGTGTAAATCCTTTATGTTCTATTTTTTCTTCACCTTATTAAAATTTTATAATATTACCTTCCATATCTTTTGGAATTTCAATTCCTAAAATTGATAAACAAGTTGGAGCAATGTCTAATATACTTTTAGTTCCTAATTCTTTTCCAATCTTCAATTTTGGATTGGATATAATATAGATTCCATAATAATCATGAACAGCATCATCTGGTCCAGTATCATTCTCTTTTAAATACATTGAATCATAACCTACTGTACCAGCTGATCTCCAATTTAGATCATCGAAATATACCATCAAATCAGGTGGGTCTCCGCGAATTTTTGAATAGAAATCCTCTGGTCTGTAGACTCTTGTATTCATAATGTTTCCCGCGTCATCTTTTATTGATTTAATTTTCTCAGCCACAAAAGTTCTCATTTTTTCATAATCTTCTTCTTTAATTATACCTTGAGGCTCTCTTCCTTCAACATTCAAAAAGATTCGAGCATAATAACCCCCCCACCCCCAGGCGTAAGTTTTACTCCAATCTATTTCAGCGTTTTCTAATCTAGTTCCTGGTTCAGGCCTCTTTTTGAATACTAATAATCCTAACTCTTCAAAAGCCATATTAATACATATTAACCCTTTCATAGCTTTAGCTCCATGATCAGATGCTATAATAACAGTGGTAATGTCATCCAGAAGATCTAATACTTCTCCTACTTCTTTATCTAAAAATCTATAGTAATTTCGCATTTCATTTTCGAACTCATTACCTGGAATATATTTACTATGCTCTTTATCAAAATATTTCCAGAAAGCATGATGAAATCTATCTAAACCTATAATAACAAACTGAAAGTAGTCCCATTCTTTAGTTTTCATTAAATGTCTTATTGTCTTAAATTGAATTGTTGTCATTTCATAAATTTCATTTAACAGAGCTTTTTTATCATCTATTCTAAAATTAGCGTCTAGAATATATTTTCCAACTTCTCTTTTTATTTCTTCTTTCAGTTCTGGTGGAAATGTGTAGTTTGAATCTATATCAGGTGCTATAAAACCAGCAATTAAATTTCCGTTAATAGATTTGACTGGATAGGTAGGTGGAGTTCCAATAATTATGCTTTTTAATCCACTCTTGCCAATTATATCCCAGATGGTAGGTTCTTTTATTGAATACGAACTAGCAATCCAAAAATCATTATATGCATATTGTTTTCGATGTCTAAATCCATAAAGTCCAAGTGTTCCTGCTTTTTTGCCCGTTGCCATAACCATCCATGCTGGAATCGTTATAGGGGGATCTGAACTTTTTAACTTTCCATAGACTCCTTTTCCCATTAATTTTCTTATGTTTGGGCAATCATCAATAAATTCATTAAATAAAGTTCTTGGACTAGCACAATCGAGACCAATTAAGACTAATTTCTTCTTTTGATTATTCATAACGAAATTGACTCAACATTCTGAATTGTAAATTATGTTACAAATGGATTTTCATATTTTAAAATAACCTCAGCGACTTCTGGTCTCATTACTTCGGGATCAGGTGGTTTACCTGCTAAGAGAGCAGCTCTAATCTCTCGACCTGCAAAATAATTCTGCATATTAGGCGGATGTGGGCAAATTTTATCGTTTACAACTGCTTCACATTTACGGCATTTAGAAAAAGAACGAAATTTAATAGGTTCGATTCCCAAATCTGGAAATTTGTCAAAAATAAAATGGGCATCATAAGGACCATAATAATCACCCACTCCAGCATGATCTCTTCCAATAATTATATGAGTGCATCCAAAATTCTTACGAGCTATCGCATGATATATAGCTTCTTTAGGACCTGCATATCTCATCTCTGTTTCAAATGTACTTATTACAACTCGATCCCTAGGATAATATTCTTTAATTAGCGCTTTATAAGCTTCAATAATTACGATATCCAAGAAATCACCTTCCTTTTTCTTTCCAATTACTGGATTTATGAATAATCCATCGACATATGTTAACCCTGCTTTTTGTACATACTCGTGACCCAGGTGTGGAGGGTTTCTTGTTTGAAATGCCACCACTCTTTCCCACTTTTTTTCCTTAAATAAGACTCTCGTTTCTATAGGCTTTAAATCTAATTCAGGAAAAGAAGCAACTGGTTCATTAATAAGGAAAATCTGTCCTCCCATTAATTTATCTTTATAATTAAAAGTATTGTTAACACCTGGATGATTTCTATCTAGTGTTCCATAGGTCTTCATAGCATATTCCTTTTTGTCATAACTATAAATATCTTCGATACTCATGAGAGCAATTGGGTAATCTTTTTTGTCTGTTAAAATAATTTGATCATCTGGCTCAATATTCTTGGCTTCCTCATCTGAAACATCTAGAGTAATAGGAATCGGCCAAGGAACATCCTTTTCTAAATACATCGTGTCTAAAACATATTGATAATCATTTTGATTCATAAAACCTTCTAAAGGACTGAAAACTCCAAATGAAATACTTTTAATTATCTTTAGGGTTTCATTATCTACTTGGATTTTTTCAAACTCGTTGGTTTGTTTTAAAATCCTTTCTTTCTCAAACTTAGGTAACACTTTATTAATTAAAGTGCCTCCATGTGGCGCTATCATTATTTTTTCCTTTAAAGTTAATTTAATTTCTATTATAAGTTAAAATTTAATCAATATAACCTAAGTCTCTCAGTCTTTGTTTAACTTTCTCTTCCTCTTCTTCAGTAAAAGCTTGTTTTGATCGTTCTTCTTCTTCAATGGAAGATAGAACTTGCCTAAGAATATAAGTCACATAACTAGAAACTGAGGAGAATCCTGTTCCCTTCATTCGCTCTTTTATTTTTTCTGCTAATACTTTAGGGATTGATACTGTTGTATATTCAACCTTATGTTCATCTTCGGACATTGCATATCAATTATAGAATTTAATTATATTTAATTAAATAAAATTAATATTTATAAAAAACCTTTCTAAAGTACCTCTTGAAATAAATATCATTTATAAATAAAATAAATAGAACCCCAGAATTGAAATTATATCAATTTATCTCAAATGTTTATTAAGTAAAGTAGATAATAAATAAATATAATAGACATTTTTAGGGCAATTTTTCAAAAAATTAAAATAATTAAAATTATGCAAGTTTCTCATCCAAGTATATCCATTATATTTCCTTCCTATAATGGTGTAAAATTTCTTGAAAGAAATTTAAATTCAATAAAATCATTAGATAACTTGGATGAAATTGAATTAATCATTATAGATAATAAATCGAAAGATTCCAGTATAAAGGTAATAAACTCATTTGAGAATTATATTAATATTAAGCTTGTAAAAAATAAATGCAATGAAGGATTTGCTGAAGCATGTAATTGTGGAGTAATTAACGCAGATGGAGATTTTGTATTTATCACCAATCAAGACGTTGTTTTTCCTCCCGATTTTTTCTCTAAATTGAAAAATTTATACTTCAAATATAAAAGAAATCATGAGATTGTTATCTCTCCAGCCCTAGTGTTTGAGAATGGAAGAATACACTATTTTGGAGCAAAAAACCATTTTTTAGGATTTTCTTATACGCCTGAATTAGGTGAGAAATTACCAAAGAACAAAATATTAAAGATAACGCAAAGATTTTCTGGTGGAACTCTCTTTATAAAAAAGAGCTATTTCTTGGAAATGGGAGGTTTTGAGAAAGAATATTTTATGTATTATGAAGACACAGATCTTTCCCTTAAAATGATGAATAATGGAAATATGATTTTAACTACTAATGATCCATACTTAATTCATCAAAAAAAATCTCAGAATATGAATAAGCTGCAGTATTTCTTCCTGGAGCGAAACAGATATCTCATTCTACTTAAAAATGTAGACAATCTATCAAAATTATTGCCAATTATTATTCTTACTGAATTTATCCTATTATTCCACTCACTTTTTTTAAGAAAATTTCGCTTACGACTCAGAATCTATATGGAATTACTTAAAAAAATTAAGTGCTATAGAAAATTAAGGGAAAAAGCCAAAAAAGAAAATAAATTAATACCTTATCAGAGTTTATCAAGAACTCTTGATCCTATTTTATTAGGAAAATTAGCGAAATTGAATGTTTTTAAAAAATTGCTTCATCTTTTTAATCGGCTACTTAAATTTATATGATTTTAAAACTTCTGCAAGTTCTTAATATATCTGTAATCTGAGATCATATATTTTCTGCACGATCTATTGGTTCGGCGCCTTACACCAATCCTAAATCCTTGTATAATAGAAATAATTCTAATTTTTATTTTATTCATTTTCCTAAATAATATATTTAATCCAATAATACCGAGATTCATAATTATAAAAATATAATAAAATATCAGTATATCAAGTATCTTTGCATGTTTCCAAACTAAAATTTGTGCGTTTCTTGTAAAAAAGTGATGATTAAACACCATTCTCTCCTCACTGATTATACGGGGAACATTATGATAAATAGTAGTAGTCGGAACATAATATGATTTGTATCCTTCTTTTTTGGCTCGAAAATTCCAATCAGGATCTTCATGATACATGAAAAAGATCTCATCAATTAATCCCACTTTGTTTATAACATCTTTTCTTATAAAGACGGCAGTACCGGGGGCGAAATCAATCTCCTCAATTTTGGTATATTCTCTATTATGGGGATCATATTCTAAATATCCCCTATTTCCTATTACTATAGCAGATTTATAGTCTATAAATGAACCCGCATTCCATAAAAGCGCTTCATTATCTAAAATTTTAATTCTTGGACTGATCATTCCAGCATTGGGATATTTTTCTAAAAACTCAACCATTCTTTCTACGTAATCAGGTGATAATACTACATCAAAATTCAGCAAACAGATATAATCTCCTTTAGCAGTCTTTATAGCTTTATTGTTACCTGCTCCGTAATAAAGATTTCTTTTACTTCTGATCAGCTTCAAATTGAGCTCATTCTTAAATTCTTCAAGGCTTTTATTTAAATTTAAAAATAAATCATATTTTGAACCGTTATCTAATACAATAACTTCAAAATTCTTATAACTTTGATCTAATAATGATTTTACACAAGAAATAGTATCTTGATACTTATTATAATTAACAATAATTATAGAAACTAATTTCTCCATCTAAATCCTTGGAAGGTCTCAGATATATATCTTATTTTAAATTATATTTAATTATGTTAAATTTTTAGAATATATAAGATTTGTATAGAAACTAATCCAAGCTGAGAATGTTCCAATGAGAAAGTTATATTATATTGACAATAATCCTAAAAGCTCATTCTGGGATGTAATGTGGTCTACGAGAACAATTGAACAAGAATTAGAAGCTTGTAAAATAGAAACAGCTCCAAGAATATTATTTTTAAGATTATTACCTAAAAATGGAAAAATTATTGACGCTGGGTGTGGATTAGGCAAATGGGTTCTTTTTCTAACAAAAAAGGGGTATAAAGTAATAGGTGTGGATAACAATAAAATTGCGATTGAAAAATTAAAAAAATTCGATTCATCACTTAAGCTGGAAGCAGGAGATATTTTGAATTTAGATTTCCCTGAAAATTTCTTTGATGCTTATATTTCGATGGGTGTGGTTGAACATTTTGAGGAAGGACCCTTAGCTGTTTTAAAAGAGGCATATCGAGTTTTGAAACCAAATGGCTTAATTTTTCTCTCAACACCAACAGTAAACATTATTAGAAAAATTTTCATTCAATCCGCTCTAACTATCATCCTTAGAGTCTTCCAACTCATTAGAAATATAAAAATTAAAAATCGAAAGAAAAAGAAACTAAAGAAGAAACAATATTATCATTTCATTGAATATAGATATACTTTAAAAGAACTGCAAGATTTTTTAGAAAAATCAAACTTTAAAGTATTAAAAGCAGTTCCACATGATTTTCACGATTCAAAGAATCATTCAATAGGATTAGGAGTAGATTTTCCCTTTTTGAAAAAAAAAAATAGTGTTAATTTCGAATTAAATTTTATAGGTAAAATTCTCTTGCGAATTTTAGATGGGATTTCGCCGTGGTTTGCATGCGCAAGCGTTTTATGCGTTGGAAAATCCTTGAAGAAATTTTAAAGAATGAATAAAAAATTATTTATCCTAAGGAATTAGTTTTAAATTTATAAGGCAATAAATAATATTATAAATCCAAAATTAAAGTGTGAAAATATATTAAAGGCGTGATCTTAGCGGGTGGAATCGGAACAAGATTAACACCATTAACTAGAGTCACCAATAAACATCTGCTGCCTGTCTATAATGAACCAATGATTTATAAGGTTATAAAAACACTCACTAATTCTAGTATAACAGACATCTCAATAGTACTTGGTGGAGAAAGTGTAGGCGATTTTATAAAACTGCTTGGCGATGGCTCAGAATTCGGTGCTAACTTCAATTATGTTTATCAACAAGGCCCTGGTGGAATAGCTGAAGCTCTTTATTTGACGAAAAACATCGTTAAAGGTCATAAGGTTGCAGTTATATTAGGAGACAACATTTTTGAACAATCTTTTGCTAACGAAGTTAGAGAATTTGAAAATTCTGAAGATTATAATTGCTTTTTATTCCTAAAAGAAATATCCGAACCTCAACGTTTTGGTGTTGCTGAACTGAATATAAAAGGAGAGATTGTAAATATTGAAGAAAAGCCACTGAAACCTAAATCAAGTTTATGCGTTACAGGACTCTATTTCTATGATAAGAGAATTTTTGATATTATTAAGAAAGTTATTGATGAAATTGGGTATTCTGAAAGAGGAGAATTAGAAATTTCTGATGTGAATAATATCTATATAAAAATGGGAAAAACTAAAGCACACATAATCAAAGGATTTTGGTCTGATGCAGGAACCTTTCGTACATTATTAAGATGTTCAAACTTTATAAAAGACTTTGAGAGTAGGAATGAATAAAGCGTTGATGGTTTTATCTGTGTTCAAGCTTAATGGTATGCTCTGAATACAATTTTTTATACCAATTTATAATTGAGGTTTTCTTATTCTTTTCAATAATTCCATCATTTAAAGCATTATAGATATTCTTACTTCCCTCTTTAATTGAAAATTTTAGTTTAAAAGTTAATTGGCATTCAAGTTTTGAAAAATCAACTCTGTAAGATCTTTTATCAGTTTCACCATACCAAGCTAATTCATAATCATTTCCAGTCGAATCCCCAATGAGTTTAGCTAATGGGAGAATTTGATAATTTTGATCATTTGAACCTACATTATAAATTTGATTTTGAACTTTTTCTTTATTAGTCTCCACCAATGTGCATATCAATCTTGCTACATCTTTTACATGAACATTAGGTCTCCATTGGGTTCCATCTCTCATCACGTTAATCTTTCTGAACTTATACAAACTCCATGTCATCCCATTTACTACTAAATCAAATCTCATTTTTGGTGAAAATCCATACATTGTAGCAGGTCTAAGAATTGTTACATTAAAGTTTTCATCTGCGAGGGATAATAGATCTTGTTCTGCTAATAATTTAGATTTTCCATACGCTTCTAATGGATTAGGGATGCTGGTTTCATTCAAGATCTCATTCTGAAATCCATACACACTACAAGTAGATGTAAAGATGAATTTATCGATTTTATTAGCTTTACATAATTTTGCCAATCTGGTGGAACCATAATGATTAATTTCATAAAATAATTTAGGATCTATGGCTTCTGCTTGATCTGGCTGAGAAATAGCCGCAAGATGAATACACACATCAATTCCCTTCAAAAAAGATTTATTAAATGTCCGAAGATCTTCCTTTTTAAGAATAATTTTGTCTATAAAAGGTTTTATAGGTTCAACTCCAAAAAATAGTTTATCTAAACAATAAATATCATACCCCTTTTCAAGAAGTAATGGAATCAAGATACACCCGAGATATCCACCACCACCAGTAACTAAAATCTTCAATTTAACCACTTTAAAAGGTATTTAAATTATCTATTTGGACTATAATTCCAATCCCAAGACCTACCTATTCGAAGATCATTGAATTTACCGTTTATCGATTGAGGTATTATATTTTTATCATTCCATGGGCGTCGTTCTTCATCAGGATCACCATATATGTATAATTTTGTCACACAATACAGTGTTTTCGTTGGTTTCGTACTTACGGCTTTATACCCATGCCATAAGATACCAGGAATTCTAGCTACTTTTAAACTCTCTTCACTTAATATAATTTCATCCAACTCTCTATTTGTAGGTGAATCCTTTCGATCATCATACGCACAAACTTTTATTGATCCTTGTAAACAGATAAAATAGTCAACTTGGCCTCTCGAATGTCTATGCCACGCTCTTACGATATTTGCATAACTATGAGATATATTGATCTGTAGAATTCTATCATTTTGAGTCAAATCACTCCAATCATTTCTCAATAACTCGGAAAAGAAACCTCTTTCATCCACAAATTTTTTTAACTCTTTTACAACAACACCCTCTATCAATCTAGATACCTACATTTTTCAATTCAATAATATAATTATTCAAGTAGACATTTTATTATAAGTTTTAATAGTTATAAATTTTAAATATAAGTTAATATAATGAAAAAAATCCTCATCATTGGAGTAAGCGGACTAACTGGTTATAGATTAGCTAAATTATTAGCAAAAGATTTTAAGGTTTTTGGAACCTATAATAAAAGACCACTGATTATTAAGAATTGCAAAATTGTTCAATTAGATAAAACAGATAAGGAAAGAACTAATTCTTTAATACGAAATTATAACCCAAATGTAATCATTGATTGTTCTGCTCTTCATAATGTCGACTACTGCGAGACTCATCAACAAGAGACATGGGAAGTAAATGTCGAGGCTCCCAAATTTATTGCTCAAGTTTGTAAAGAGATGAAATTACGTTTTATATACATTTCAACTGACTATGTGTTTGATGGCAAAACTGGGAATTATAATGAGCATAGCAAACCAAACCCACTCAACTTTTATGGTATATCTAAACTCAAAGCAGAAGAAGAGATAGTTAATATCAGTTTGAATTATGCTATTGTTCGTACTAGTCTTGTTTACGGATGGGGTCCATCCGAAGCGGAAGGATTGGAATCAAGTTCGATGAAATCAACTAATTTTGCTAAGTGGACACTAAGAAAACTCCGACTCGGAGAATCTCTAAACATTGTGAATGATCAATTTAATACACCTACCTATGTCGATCATCTAGTATATAGTTTGTTAGCGCTTGCAAAATTAAACAGGAATGGTATATTTCATATTGCTGGTAATCAATGCACAAATAGATATGAGTTTACGTGTAAAATTGCTGATGTTTTTGGGCTTGATAGAAAATTAATTATCCCTGTTTCAAGTAAAAATTTTAACCAGATAGCAGAAAGACCTATGAACTGTTGTTTAAATTCTCAAAAATCTCAACAATTATTAGGAATAAAACCTCATAATATTTATAAATCACTTCAAATAATGAAAGAGAGAGAGATTTAAACCTTATGGCAAGAAATGACAA
>JBHLOY010000009.1:0-164853 GCA_048939995.1 Promethearchaeota archaeon
TTTTTTATTTTTACTCCCGGTACAATTCCTAAGTTAGCAAGACGCATTTTTGCCATACGACCAGCATTTACATTTACTACTGTTACGATTTCACCTTTCTCACATTCAGTTAAACATTTTATTAATGATGCTTCTTTTAGAGGGCTCTGGACCTTGTCTTCAAATTTAAAATTTGTTATTCTTTATCACCTAAACGATGAACTGTCAAATAATATTAAGTATTCATTAAATATAAATTTAGCCTAAACAAAATATAACTTTTTTATTGTAAAGAATTGAGGATCTTTTTAGGAATTATTTAGCATTTGAAGCATTAATTGGGGAATTTAATATCTTAAAATTTAAAACGATAATTCAGTAGATTAAATTATACTATTGCCAAAATAAGAGTAGTAGATGTGCAGATCTTTTTTATAGATTTTTATATTTATAGAGTATAATTTAATTAAATTTGAATGGATTATCACTACTTATATTGGAATTTTAGTTTAAGTTTTTCCTATTTTAAAAGTATTTTGAGGAGACCTAATTTTGAAAGATGTCATTGATCAGATATTAAAGCATTTAATTCCGTTTCCAAAAAATATTGGCTTAGCGGTGGGCGTGATAAATAGAGAGCATTCAAATTTTTTTGGATATGGTAAAGTGAAAGAGTTTGGTCTAGTATCACCACAGGGAAACACCATATTTGAGATAGGATCAGTTACTAAATGTTTTACAACTGGTTTGCTATCATTACTCATTTCGGAGGCAAAAGTTAATCTTAATGATCAGGTTCGTGATTTAATGCCCGAATTGTCAAATTTTTCTCCAGACATTACGCTCGAACGACTTGCAACCCACACATCAGGCCTACCAAAAATGCCACCAAATATATTCTGGACAATGCTTCGACACAGAAAGAATCCATTTGCCTATTATCCTGCTAAGAAGGTTTATCAATATCTCTCAAGATATCACTCAAAGCAAACAATTGATAGAAAAATCAAATATTCAAATCTCGGTATGGCGTTATTGGGACATATTTTAGCTAACAATTTAGATTTGTCATATGAACAAGCAATTATAAATAATTTATGCGATAGACTTAATATTCAAGATACGAGAATTACATTAAACTCTGAACAAACGCAAAGATTAGCGATTCCTCATTCTGCTAAGGGAAGAGTCTCCCAGAATTGGGATCTTAACGCTTTTGCTGGTGCAGGAGCTCTACGTTCTACGGTAAATGACTTAATGGTATTTCTTAAAGCACAAATAGGAATCTTGCAAATAGATCTAAGTGAAAAATTGAAGTTATGTCATGAAAAGTATTTAGGAACATTTTCAAAACCAAGTAAAGTTTTAAGTTTATTTCCAGACCTAGTTAAAAAGAGAAAAAAATTTAAACCTTATTTTCAGGTAATTGGTTTAGGCTGGATTATTGGTAATTTGGGATTAGAAGGTCCAACATTACATTGGATTCATGGAGCTACAGGAGGTTATATGGCATTTATAGGTTTCATTAAAAGCTCTAAGGCGGGAATTGTTATTCTCGCTAATAGAGGGCTCAATTTCTCGGAAGAGATTAGTGGAATATCAATTGCTGATGAGATTGGTTTTAAGCTATTGGAATACCTCAATTCTATATAATTAATAGAATAAAAGAAAAAGATAAAAAAAATCTGATGCAGAGATTAGAAAAAAGTAAAAAACTGGCGCTTAATAATTCCACCTGAATAACGGCTTTCAAGTTCATTCCATACATCAATAATAGTGGTCTTATCGTATCCAAATTGTTCTTTCTCTGCTTTAAGTTGCTTGTAGTATTTATTCCACAGATTCACTATTTCACTATTCTGTTCAAAATAATATTCTATCTTTTCTAGTAAGGGTTTAATTGTATTTTCGCGATCGAAAAGCAGCTTTGCATTGCATAGAATGTGGAGTAAATATGGGACTTCTTCTATACTTTGACTAAGAATTTCATAAGTAAAGAAGAGTTTTCCAACTTTTATACCATCAATCATTGTATTTTCCATCCCTGAAGTTGGCGTGGACTTTCTTAAAATTTCAATTATATCAATATCTGATTTCTCATGCTGAGTTCCTAAAGCTACAGATCCGAAAACGATAAAACCAAGAATATTCTTATTGGCTTTGGCTTTTATTAGCAGTTCTTCAAGTATTTGATCTTGTTTCATGTTAGGTCTCTTCCTTTTGAATTATTTACCAAAATAGTAATGGACATTTATTTGTTCAGATTATAATTTCAAAACATACTGAAGCAATAACTTATAATAAATTAATTTATTATTTACTTTTTATTCCTTTGAATCATGGATGAAATAGATATAGAAATCATTAAATTGCTTATTATCAATTCACGTTTATCATACCGAGAAATGGCAGATTATTTAGAGTTATCTATCAACGCGATATATAGACGAATCCAGATTCTGATAGATTTAGATATCATTCAAAAATTTACAGCAAAAATTAATCCCAATGCAGTAAATGCGATTTATGTGTTCATCTTTGGTGAGACTAAAGCTCGAGATTTGAATGAGATGATTTCAAAACTAGGAGACCATGAAAATACATATAATGTAATGTTATCAAGTAGAAATCATATATATGTGGGAGCCCTCCTTCGAAATATACACGAATTAGATGATTACAGTTCATTCATAGCTCAAACTGCTGAGATCCAATCCTTAACTCTTGGTTTATTACATGAAGTATACTATTCATCCCCGACACGTTATAAGAACCCTATTTCTAAAATGATAAATCTTGATAAACTAGATTTAGATATTATAGGTTCTCTAGCTAATGATTCACGAAAAACAATATCTGAAGTTGCAGAAGATGTCAATAGTACTTCAAAGACGGTCCGTCGGCGTTTGTCTCGTATGACGAATGAGGGACTGATTAGATTTACGATCAATTTTAATCCTTTCGCATCTGATTATATTTTTGCTCTGCTTCAAATTAATTTAAAACCAACAATGAATAAGGATGAAATTGCTAATTCTTTTCTCATTAAATATTCACCAAATATGTTTTTTTGTTGGACATTCAGTAATGTTCCAAATTTTCTATTATGTTATGTTTGGAGTAAAACTGTAAATGATCTTAATGATCTGATAAATAAAATACAAAAAGAAAAAGTAGAATCAGTTTTAGCAGACGTTCTTTTTAAGGAACTCTATTATGATACATGGAGAGATAAACTATTGCGTGAATAAAGTAATAGAAAATTGATACATTTAATCAATTCTTATTTATCAAAGTTTTATATTTTAGGTATAATACTGAATTTTTTGCTTTTCTTACAAGATATTTCCGTAATTTCAGCAGAAGTATAAATCCAATAAACGAGATTCCGAATAAAATTACTGTACTAAATGGTGCAAAAGAGCATGTTGAATAATAGCCTAAGTAACTTGCTTTAGAAACTTCCCAACCAAAAGCCTCCGCAGGAATTACTGTCCATATCCCAGCTACAAGGGATCCAAATGATAAAGCGAAAATAAACGTAATATAAAATATAACTATAAATAATTTAATCGATTTTTTCAACAAATTTACCATAGAAAATTTTCTTTTACCCAATTTCATTCACCTCCTTTTAATTTTTATTGTTTATTATACTCTTTTATTCAACTTTTCGGCAATATCTATTCCTATTTCTTCCATTTTTGAGAGTGTGTTTTCTTCTAAAGGACCTTCCTTTCCAATAACAATCCCTGTAATTATAGGATAGGATACTTCAATCTTCATCTTTTTAAGAGATCTTATAATTTTCCGTCCTGCTGACCCTGATAACGGGAATGAAGCTTTTGTTTCAAATGCAAAACCCTTTTTACTTTTCAGTTTAGTGTGCTTGATTTTAGATAAAAATATTTTCATAGATTTTGATAGCCCTCGCATATGGGTTGGACCTCCAATGCCAATTATACTGTAATTTTTTAATTCACTTGTATCAAAGTCTTGAATGGAAAGTGTATCCACATGCAAACCTCCTGCTTCTAATCCACGATTTATAGACATAGCTACTTTTTTTGTATTACCAAATAGGGAGTCATAAAGTATTATGACACTTTTCTTGTCCTCAACTTCTTTCAAATATTCTTTATTCAATTATTTTCACCAATTTTATTAATTATCTTTTAATATCTTGGAAGAAGTGATAGAGTTATAATTCCATGTTTAAACAAGCTGAGAAAAATTTAGTAATAACAATAATTGCAATGGATTTTTCTTATGCTATCTGGTTGAAAAATAGGCTCATACTAGTACTCAAATTTTTTTCTTCGAGTGGAAAAAATGATCATTTTTCTCCTTAAATTTTAATATTATATCCAAGCTTCTTCAAACATCAATATAAATGATGTTGGTACATGTCATATCATAAAGGAAGATTAGGTGATCAGAATAAAAATTCTAAGTATTATAAGCAGTGGAAGAAAAAATGGACATACATCTAAAATAATCTCATTATTGGAAGAAGAAGTTAAACAACTTGTTGAAAAAAGTCTTGAATATTTACACTTCGAAACTCTCTTCTTGAGTGATTATGAAATTGAGCATTGTAAAGGATGTCGAGCATGTATGGATTATGGAGAGGATAAATGTCCCATAAAAGATGATATCCCCATAATTAAAGCAAAAATAAAAGAAGCTGATGCAATAATCCTGGCAAGTCCTGTGTATGTGGGTGATGTGAACTCAACGATGAAGGCCTTAATTGATAGATTAGCATATATTTGTCATCGCCAGGAATTTTACGATAAATGCGTCATAATTATTGCTACTACTAATGCAACAAGCTTAAAAAGAACTATTCATACAATGGGTGCCGCTGCATATAGTTGGGGATTTAAAATTGTTGGAACAAAAGGTTTTAAGACTAATAGTTCAAATGATCCATTAGAAAGTCTAAGGCAAAGGTATTGTAAGGATATCTTACGACTCGCAAGAAAATTATATTCAGCAATAAAAGAAAAGTCATATTTAGATCCATCAGCTATAGGAATAGCATCCTTTAGAATTCAACAAAAATATCGGAGCAATCCAGAATTATCAAGTAAAATTGATTATAATTACTGGAATGAACGTGGTTGGACTAATTCAAAAAGAAGTTATTACATTGATATTAGAGTTGGAATTCTGAAAAAAATATTATCTCAGATTTTATATAGAGTTTTTTTACTTTTTATCTAGAACCTCTTAAAATGAATTGAGCAATCGATTGTAATGATTACTAGTTTAAAATATTAATTTAGTTAAGAGTATATAAAACCCTATTTTGCGGTTTCTTCAAAATTAATGATAATTATTGTAAGATTTCTAACAGCTTATCTGTATTAATGAAATTCTAAATTAGTGTTATAGGGTATAAATATAATCCATAAATATGCTATTTTGGGAGATTATTATAAAAATTAATTATAATTAAGTGATTTAGATATGCCAAAATTTGCGTGTTCTGACATAGGTATGAAATGCGGCTTTAAAGTGGAAGCTGGGACAGAGGATGAATTAATGAATCATATTGGCAATCATGCTAAATGGGCTCATAATCTGGATCCTATCCCAACAGATACTCTTAATGCCGTCAAGAAAGCAATACAAAAATAATTTTTTTTCCCTTTTTTATGTAGAACTTCACTTAAAACTTAAAATTGAAAAGTTTTAAATTGTAATTTTTCTCTTAAAAAACTAAAAGGAACTAAGTTATCTCTGAAACATATTATTACTATTTCCTCTATTGTCTCTTTATATGGAATTTTTTTTCAGCTTCTTATGGATCCGACAGCAGCCGCTATTGGACTTCATTATTATCTAAATCCCCCCTGATTAACATTTTTGGATTTCCAATATGGTTTATAACATAATTTGCGATTTATGGTCTGTATTCATTTATTTTTTTGCTAGTTGAGCGTCACTATCTAGAAAATTAAAAGTATGGAGATTGAGGCAAATAGACCTGAGAAAGACTTCTTCAAGTTAATTATTTTATCAATTATTAAAATGTAATACTAAAAGTGTAGATTTTTAACTATAGCCTTTTATTACATATGCAAAATCAAACTGAATGTGAATGAAAATGGATATTGAGCGAGTAACTAATGCAATAAAGGTTGGGGATTTTATTTTAAGAAATGACGATAGTCCTAATCATATAGATATTAGATGGTTACCTGAAATAGGAAATGATATATTAAGAGACGAATCAGGGCGCGTCTATATCATGACATCTAATGGTATCATAAAAAAAATAGGTGGCTCTCAATCAAGAGGGGGGCTTAGAGCAACAATTTCATTTTATGTATCATCAATGCAAGGCCGTCCGAGTATCAGAAGTTATGGTATTCACCTTTTAATCAAAGGGGAGCTTGAAAGAGGAAATAGAGTTGAATTATATGTAATAAGAGCAGAGAAAGTATATGCCCCAATTGTTGGTTTGTTTGACACAGAAGAAGGCGAGGTTTCTCCTTTTAAAGAAATGGAAAATAAATGTAAGGCTGATTTTTTAAGGGAGGAAGAAAATTATCCGGAATGGAATTTCCAAGAGAGAGGACAAGCTTGGCCCTTAGAAATTCAGAGGAGTCATGAGGATCAAAGAAGAAGATAAACCAAATCCTATTGAAGATTATTTTCTATAAAATATATTTTTAATCTACCTTATTGCTTAAGATTGATTTTATGAATTTCTTGGCGGACGCACTATAATAATTTCATGGGACTTCTTAATATTATCTATTTTTTCTTTAGCTAACCTATTTTTCCCAATTCTTGTTTCTCCTTGACCATATGAGTACTGCCAGGTCGGGAAATATTGATCATACTCTTTGTACATTTCTCTAATATCACTGCAGTCATTATAGGTAAGAATAAATCCTGCATCATGTTTCCTCAATAAATCTCTTAATAATTCATGATCAAAACCTTTATGATGAATTGCAAAATTACTATTAGGATAAATGCCCTTAAACATTTTTGAATCACCTTCTAAGTAATATGGAGGATCTGCATATATGAAATCATTCTTATGTTCTTTGAAAACGTTCTCAAATGAATCACATTTTACGGTGACATTTCCAGCTTTAAAGTTCTTCACTTTTTCTAAAATAGTATTATATCTACTCTGGTTTAAATAGACAGAGGAGCCCCAACCTAAAAACATGGGACCATAGGATAGTTGGTGATTATAATAATAGTAGGCAGCTCGTTTCAATTCATTATCATCAAGTAGCGTTTTTTCCTCCTCAGTAAGGGGAACCTTTCTTTTTGTAATATATTCAAGAGTTTCTGGTTTGACTTTATCCCAATAGTGTAATAAAATATGCCTATTTCTAGTGTAATTCTTTTTGTCAGGAATAAGAAGTTTTAATTCTTCATAAAGTTCTTGAGGTTTATTAATTTGATAATGCCAATAATTTATTAGAATTTCAAAAATATCATACCCAATAATTTCAAAATCTAAATTAATACTTAAAGCAAACTCGAATGAACCTCCACCAAAGAAAGGAGAAACAATTTTTTTATCAATATTTTCAGGCAGATGCTCTAAAATATAGCCAACTGCCCGCGATTTTCCCCCAGCATACCTAAGCGGAGAGAGTGTGACCATTTTATATTTATTATTAGTCCTCTCATCTTCACTTTTGAGAGAATCTAAATAGAGTTTAAGCTTAAGATTTCTTTTTTTCCTCTCGCTTAAACCAATATAATCTAGAAGGTTCATTTTTTCAAATTTGTAGTAAAATTCTTTACTGTTATTAGTTCCCTTTAATATTATAATTTTACGATTATTAGGTTATTATTAATTTAATTTCACTTTCAGAGGATATTATCTTTTATTTTATTAAAGAAAGTACACCCTCGACTAATTTCTTAATTTCCTCAAATTTGCCCTCAGAAATTAAATCTTGTTTAACTAACCAGCTTCCACCACAGGCAAGAACATTTGGTAATTCCAAATATTGGCTTAATGAATCTTGATTTATCCCTCCAGTCGGTACAAATTTCATCTCTGGATATGGCCCTGACAAACTTTTAAGCATTTTAGGGCCTCCTGAAAGATCGGCAGGGAAAAATTTTACAACTTTTATACCCCTATCAAGCGCCCATTCTACCATTGTTGGAGTATTTACTCCTGGAATAATAGGAATCTTTTCCATTAAGCAATAATCTACAACTTTTGGGTTGAATCCGGGAGTTACAATAAATTGAGCGCCAATATTTATGGCTTGTTTCACTTGTTCAATTTTAAGAATAGTACCCGCTCCAATAAGAAGATTAGTATATGTTCTGGCAAGATTTTGAATAGACTCAGCTGCAACTTCAGTTCTAAATGTGATTTCTATAATTGGAAGTCCTGCTTCAATTAAAGTCCTTCCTAAAGGAACAGCGTCATTTACTTTATGAATCACGGCAATGGGTATTATTTTTAATTCCTTAATTTTATCAAATACTTTCATGTTAAAAATGGTAGATTATTTCCAATAAGCTAATTATAGGAATTATTTTTAGTTTTTTAAAGTATCATAACTTTTATGTATTACGTCCTATTAGGAATCTAAAAAATGTTCTGATCTTCTTCGGATTAAGAAAAAGCGCAGGAACCTGTTTCTTATACTCAAGATAAGAATCACCAAACCTCTGAATAAGTTCTTTTTCCTCAACGAAGTGTATAAGAATTAAGATGAAAGTGTGGAATAAACATGTCGAGATTAAAGAATAGATTGAAAAACGTATAATGAAGCTTCCTATATTAATCATAAAAACTGCTGTATAGGCGGGATGTCTCAAGATAGAATAGATCTTGTGTTGTTGAACTTCAGATTCTTCAGGATAATAAAGATATACTAATGCCATATAATCAATTCCAAACGTAAATAAAGCTTGAGCCGCGGTTATCACTCCAAGGACGATAAATATAGTACCACCAATTAATCTAATTAATAAATCATAATATGAGACTATAGGGATTAGAGAAATTAAAGAATCAGAGAAAAAATTTGTAATAGGATTTACAGCAGGGATTAGATAAAGAGTATTAATGGGTATATATGAATACACTATAACTGAAATAGCAAATGGAATCCCAAAGAGTCCATATTGAAGTGCCTTTTGATATGCTAATTTCTTATATTTAGATTTCAATTTCTCCTTTTTAATCCACACACTAAAAATGCTCAGAAACCCCATTACTACGCAGAAGAATATTGCAAATATTGGGATCACAGGCTCTAAGGCAACAAGAATGTAAATGGTTGGATATAACCGAGGTAAGAGAAAAGATATGGAGATAACTACTAATCCCAGAATTAGCGCGCCTAAAAATAATAAAAGAAGTCGATATATTTTTGCTCCTTGTAATCGGGGCAATTTTTCTCGAAATGTTTGAAGACCTTTTAAATTCATAGTAGAATATAGAAATTATTTTTGGTTTTAATTATTTGTCACTACATCTCTATAAGAAGTCTTCAATCAAAACCTGTTTTTTCTTCAACCTCTTAACCGTGAATTTCAAATTTTTGATTGTATCCTCTGCATGATCAATTGCGATTCTTTTCGCCTCGTCTTCATTCTTAGCATTTATTTTCAATTTTCGATAAGGAAAAATATGGAATTTAATCTCAGCTTCATATTCTGGCAATAAATTCACCATAATTATTATAGTATTAAGGAATAAAGAATTCTTTTACATAAATATATTTTCACTGAACAAATGCTTATTTGATTTATCTGTTTTCTTAGTTAAATTAAGGATCAATTAAAGAAAGCTTTATTAATAATTAGATTAAAATGAAATTTATTAGATAATGGTTTATAAGTATAATGGTAAATGAATCAACAATATATAATGAATTAAGAGAACATCTTGATTCTTTTCCTATAGGATTTCCATCCACTAAATCGGGTGTAGAGATGGAAATTTTGAGGTATTTCTTTACTCCTGAAGAAGCGAAGATTGCTGTCAAGTTAAAGTTTTCTTGGTCAAGGCAATTTGAACCCTTAGAGGAAATTTTTGAACGACTTAAAGATATAGGTCTCACTCTAAAACAATTAGAGATGCACTTAATTACAATGGCTAAGAAAGGGTTAGTACATTATAAGGAAGAAGGTGGAAAGATGTATTATGGTAACGCTCAACTTATGATTGGAATACATGAATACCAAGTAAATAGACTTAATAAAGATATTACTAAGAAAATATATCAATACATGGGTGAAGGGTTTGGGTTAGAAGTATTTGGTACTAAAATTTCCCAGTTTCGGACGGTTCCAGTAGAAAAAAGTATCTCAGCTGAACATCATATCGCTAATTATGATGATTTAAAGACAATTATCGAAAAAGTAGAAGGGCCATTTGTAACTATAAATTGTGTTTGCCGTCAGGCTATGGATCTTTTCGGTCAACCTTGTAAGGCTACAGATAGACGAGAAGTTTGTATGGGATTTGGTTCTATGGCCCAACGGTACATTGATCAAGGTTGGGGGCGCGAAATCTCACGAGAAGAAGCTCTTGAAATACAACGTAAAAATGAAGATGATGGATTAGTACTTCAAGTAGGAAATTCAATTAGACCTGAATTTATTTGTAGTTGTTGTGGATGCTGTTGCCCCGTACTAAAAGGTACAAAAACTTTTCCTAGACCAGTGAAATTCTTTTCTACTAACTTTTATGCTGAAGTCGACTCTGATAGATGTTCTGGATGCGGAACTTGCTTAGATCGTTGCCAAATGGAAGCTATAAAATTAATTAATGATATTTCTAAGGTGAACAGAAAGAAATGCATCGGATGTGGAAATTGTGTTCCAACCTGTCCTGAAAATGCTATGATTCTAAAAAAAAAAGACAAGGAACTTGACTTACCCGAAACTATGGATGATTTATACGATAGAATTTTAGAACGTAAATTGGAATTAAAATCAAAGAAGTATTAAGTTAGTGCTCAGTGCTTCACTAAAGAAAATTAAGTGGGTTAATAATCATATTATATTCCAGAATGAATGGAAGCATTCTCTTAGGTGGATTTTCTAATTTAATCCTACTAGATTTGGGAGGGGTAAATATAACCAATCCCATAGATACTAAGTATACAGCTTACTATTAGTCTATTTTCATCAGCTATAGGAGCTACATTGAATTAAAGTCAATTGCTCTTTCAGACTTCAATAATCTAATTTTCTTTATTTTTTTAAGTTTGTATTGGAATAAAGTTTTAATAAGGTCTTATCATAATTACTTATTGGAAAGCAGTCTCATGATTGCGAAATTCTCTTAAAATGAGATGTAGATCAAAAATAATTTAAATTTAGATAGGAGGAATGAAATATTGAAAGATTTAACGGTTATTGTTAAAAATGAACCGGGTTCATTAGCAGATATGGGAGAATCATTAGGCAAAATGGGTATAAACATGATAGGTTTATGTGGATATCCTCAAAAAGATGAAGGCGTAATTCATATTCTAGTTGAAGATGATACTACAGCGCGCTGGGCACTGGAAGATGCTGGTTTCCAAGTGCGTGCAGTACGTGATGTATTAGTCGTAGATATAGGGAATATTGTGGGAAAACCAGGCACAGGAGGCAAAATGGCACGAAAGATAGGGAATGCTGGTGTCAATATTGACTTAATCTACTTTGCTGAAAACAATAGAATAATTATCGGAGTTGACAACTTGGAAAAAGCTCGGAATGCTTTAGGAATTAAATAATAAAGCTTTCTTAAAACTAATATCAATAAGATTTAAATTTAAGTAATAATTACGCTTAAATTAAAACTATATTTAACGTGCCTTGCCTAAGAATAAAATTAGAGTTAATCAACTCCTATATACAATGCCTGTGGCTCTAATAGGTGCAAATATAAGAAGTATTAATAAGGGTTAGATTTAAAAAATAAAAGATGATGTAAATGGGAAGAATTGTTCATTTTGAATTGAATGTAAAGGATGTAGAAAAAGCAAAAAAGTTTTATGAGAAAGTATTTGATTGGGAAATTAAAAAGTGGGAAGGTCCCATTGATTATTGGCTTGTTATGACGGGGAAAGAAAGTGAACCGGGAATTGATGGTGGTCTCGGTTTTGCTGAAGAAGATTTTCCAAACATAGTAAATACCATTGATGTTGATGATGTTGATGTAGTCATCAAAAAGATTAAAAATAATGGTGGAAAAATAATACGCCCCAAACATGCAGTTCCTGGAGTGGGCTGGTTGGCATATTTTGAAGACCCTGAAGGAATTGTTACTGGAATAATGCAGGAGGATCCTAACGCAAAATAAATTCTCTCTATTTTTTTTATTATTGTAATTTTTCTTTTTCTTGTTGAACTAATTCACGTCGCAAGATTTTTCCCGAACCAGATTTGGGAATACTGTCTACAAATTCAACCTCCCGTATTTTCTTATACGCAGAAATCCTTTCAGCAACCCAATCCATAATATCTTGTTCGGAAACTTTCCCTTTAGATTCTGGTTTTAGAATGATAATAGCTTTCGGAATTTCACCCACATCTAATTCTTTGGATGGTTTACCTATTACCGCTGCATCAAATATATGAGGATTTTTAAACAATAAATCCTCAAGCTCTGCGGGTGCGATACTCCAACCTTTATACTTTATCATCTCTTTTATGCGATCAAGTAAATGTTCATAACCTTCGTCATCAATATACGCCATATCACCCGTTCTTAACCATTTTTCATCTGATTGTGGGTCAATCCAAAACGCTCCTTCTGTAGCATCAGGTTTATTCCAATAACCTTTCATAACCTGAGGACCTTTAATCACCAATTCACCAACCTGTCCGCTTTCGGATAATTCTTTACCAGTCTCGAGATCGATAATCTTATGAAATGTATCAGGAATTAAAGTCCCTTGGGATTCCATCTTGCGGCGATACATTGGATTTACTGCCACAACTGGAGAAGCTTCGGTTAGTCCCCAACCATGTTGAACTGTTACGTTCTTCGCATTACATTTTTCTTTTGCTAATTCATCGAATCTTTCAAGAAGTTCAAGAGCTATGGGAGCTGCTCCGTTATTGAAGATTTTAAGGTTAGACCAATCATATCCTTTCACAATTTCATCTTCTAAATGACGAACTACTGCAAGAAATATGGGAGGGACACATAAACTATAAGTAACCTTATACTTTTCAATGAGTTCACAGAATTCCTTAACCTCAAATCGTGGAGTAATTACTTGCGCTGCGCCTAACCACACAGCCTGATTCATACATACACTTAAGCCATAGATATGGTAGAGCGGGAGTACTGCCATAGCAATGTCTAATTCACTTAATTCAAAGATTTGGGATATTTGAAGTACGTTGGATACTAGATTATAGTGCGTTAGCATCGTTCCTTTTGGTAGCCCTGTTGTACCACTTGTATAAACTAATGTAGCGAGATCTTCTTTAGGATTGAAGTTATAATTTGGGGGATTTGGTTTGGTTCTTTTCATTACGTCTGAGAATCCAATAGTTAAATCAGGTATTTTTAGATTTTTTTCTGATTCGAGAATAATTATATTGTTAAGTTTTGTTTTATCCTTAATTGCCGCCACATTAGAATAGAGTGGTTGAAAAACTATTATAGTTTCTGCTCCAGAATCATTTAACTCGTATTCTACTTCAGTTTCTTTGAATAATGGATTCATTGGAACTAGAATACCGCCTGCTTTTTCTAATCCATAAAAACATATTGCCCATTGGATTGAATTTGGAGCATATAAAGCAATTCGATCTCCTTTCTCCACTCCAAGGTTTTTTAAAACAGTTGCAAAAGTATCAACTTGTCCTTTAAATTGTTTGAAAGTCATTTCTTCTGGATATAAGAAAGCTAATCGCTCTGGAAACCTTTCTGTTGTATCTTCTAATATTTCGTAAATTGGAATTTCTGGATAGTAAAGATGACCACGTTTAAATTTGACCATATTTTCACCTTTTTTAATCAATAATTTAAAGTATATGTGAAATCTCTATTAATAAGTTTCGCCCATAACTATTAACTTTTTTGAGGTAAAAATCAACCCATTGAAGATTTTTTTATATTTGTCGTGTATCTAAAATAATTTATAATATATTTTTTGAAGATCATTATAAATCGTAAATCCAACTAATTTAAGTGTAGATTAGTATAACGTTACTATATTATGGAAGAAGAAAGACTATTAAAAAAAAATTTTGAAGCATCTATGGGATTTAGTAAATGTTTTGATGAAAAATCAAATAAAGAAAGTAGATTTCTAGATATGGAGAAAATTGCGAAGAAATTGTAAATATAATAAAATAGAGGTTAAGTAAATGAAAGAAAAAAACATAATTCAAGAAGAAATAATAATTAAAAGTTCTCCTCATGAAATCTATGAGGTTTTTATGGATTCAAAAAAACATTCAAGGTTAACAGAAAGCAAAGCGAAAGTTAATCGTGAAATTGGTGGAAGCTTTTCTATCTATGAAGGTACTATAACAGGGAAAAATATTGAATTAATAAAAGATAAGAAGATTGTACAAACATGGCGTAGTGAGGATGAGAACTGGCCAAAAGGTTATTATTCTACTATTACAATAATCCTTGAGCCGGTTGACAATGGAACGCTAATTAAATTCAAACAAATTGATATTCCTGAATCATCTTGTGAATCCCTAAAAGAAGGATGGGATTTATTTTATTGGGAGCCACTTAAAAGTATGTTAGAAAAATGAAACACTTCCGAGAATTTTGGTATTAATAATTATTGAATGAACTATACTAAAATTCTTAATTAAACAAAGATTTTTATTTATAATTTTGGGGATTCAAGTTATAAATTAAATCAAGTTTGTGAAAATTATTAGTTCTGAAAAACCTCAAATGGGATGGGTGTGTTCATATACTCCTTTAGAATTAATATATGCGGCAGGATTTCTTCCTTATCGGATAGTAGGTCATTCAAATCCAGTAATAGATGCTGATGCATATATCCATACGAATTTTTGTCAATTCGTAAGATCTACAGTTGATAATGCGATTGAAGGAAAGTATGATTTTCTTGAAGGTGTAGTGTTTGTCAATTCTTGCGATGCTATGAGAAGGCTTCATGACCTTTGGAAAAATTATATTCCTTCTAAATTTATCTATATTTTAGATATTCCTATGGGTTATTCATTATTAGGTTCAGATTATATCCGGGAGGAATTTGAAAAATTAAAAGTTGCATTAGAAAATTATAATTCAAAAACTATTCAAGATAAGGCCATTGAAGAATCAATAGATATTTATATGGAATCACGTTCTTTATTCCATAGACTTAATTCTTTGAGGTTGGAAAATCCACCTCTTATAAAGGCAAGTGAAATCATTAGTGTTATATCACACTATTTCGAGTCAGACCCTAAAGTATGGAACAAAGATGTAAAGAAAATGTTATTAGAAGGATGGGAGGCTTCATGCTCTCCACAAAATATAAAACCTAGAGTAATTCTTTCTGGAAGTCCTATTCATGATAGTAATTTCATATCTTTTATTGAGGAGTGTAATTTGGATGTTGTATATGAGGATTTGTGTTCTGGAAGCAAATTTTTTGATGTAAAAGTAAATAAAGGCAAAGATTTAATTAAATCATTGAGTGAAGCTTACTTAAATAGAGTGCCTTGTGCTCGGATGATGAAAATAGAAGAACGAGCGAAGAATCTAATGACAATATCAAAGCAAAGTAAGGTAAATGGAATTATTCATCATTCCTTGAAATTTTGTGATACATATTTATATGATGTACCAAAACTAAAAGAACTTTTAATGGAAAATGGTTTAAATGTCTTATTTATAGAAAGTGATGGGACATTGGGAAGCATTAATCAATTAAAGACCAGAATCGAGGCATTTTCAGAAATGCTGAAAAGGGGGATGTAAAAATGGTAGATAATAGTATGTTAAAACAATACTTTTTTCAATTAGAGGCAACTCTTAAAAAGAAGATAGACTCCAAATTGACTGCTCGTAGGAAATTCGTTTACGAAATAGCACGTATTGGTTCTCGTATTTTCGATGATAATTGGTCAATTGGGTGGACAACGGTATTTGTTCCATATGAAATTTTAAATTCTATGAATGTGTCAGGAATGTTTGTAGAATTTTTTGGAGCAATGCTTTCTGGCGCGGGGTTATCTCAAAAATTTTTTGAAATAGCCGAAAGTAAAGGATATTCAACAGATAGTTGCTCATATCACAGAACTATAATCGGAGCTGCAATGGATGGTCTACTTCCTGAGCCGGATGTTCTTATAGGAGCGAGTATCCCATGTAATGGAGGAGTTAAAGCATTAAAGCGTATAGGTGAAATCTTTAATAAAGAGGTTTTTATTCTTAATATTCCTATTGAGGTAACCTCGAAATCAGTTGATTATTTAGCAGAAGAATATAACCAAATGATTGATTATATTGAAGAAAATACGGGACGTAAGTTAGATTATCAGAAGCTTAAAAAAGCAATAGAGTATAATAATCAAGCAAGAGATTATCTTATAGAAGTAAACAATCTCTGCAAAAATGTTCCTAGTCCTTCAAATTCTAACGATTTAAAAAATTTCATTATGTTTGTTCTACTTTTAGGAACTAAGGAAGGAATCGAAGTAGCAAAACTTTATCGGGATGAATTTCAAGGTAGAATTAATAACAATTTAATTGGGTTATCAAAAGAAAAATATCGATTACTCTGGATTCAGAACAGAATCCAGTTTAAGACAGACCTTCTAGATATACTGGAAGAAAAATATGGAGCTAATGTTGTAATTGATGAATTGAATCATATTTGGTGGGATCCGCTAGATGAAAGTGACCCTTTGCGGAGTATTGCCTATCGTATGATCACTCATCCTCTGGTTGGACCTGTGGAGCGTCGTCTTAAAGTATTGACACAGTTGGCAAAGGAGTTCAAAGTAAATGGGGCAATAAACCCTGCTCATTGGGGTTGTCGTCAATCAGCAGGAGCAAGGGCGTTATTTAAGGAGGCATTGCAAAAGGTAGGTGTTCCACTGATACATCTGGATGTTGATTGTGTTGATGAGAGAAATTATTCACATGGTCAAATATTAACCCGCCTTGAAGCCTTTATGGAAATGTTAACAGCAGATTGAAGATTGTAACAACTACTTAATTCATTCAGTAAGCCTTGGTTCTGACACTATTTGAACTCTATTCCCTTCTGAATCTGTCATATTGAAGTAAGAGACCATATTTGGAATATCAGTTATATCAGTAGTTGCAATACCTTTATCTTCTAAATATTTCTTGGTTTGCTCTAGATTTTTTACTGAAATAGTAAATGTACCTGAATCCGAGGTGACTTTATCATCTTCAGCTACAGTATTTAATCCTAGTCGCGGAGTCCCACCTGGTAGATCAAATTCACACCATCCAACCTCAGGAGACATATACCAAGAGATATTAAAATTGAATGTATCCTCGTAAAACTTTTTAGCTCTTTCAATATCAGCTACTTTAATCTGAAAGTACATTCTTTCAAATAAAATAGGATTTTTCTTTTTTTTAGCCATAACTTATCTTAAATTTCATTATTTTATAAGGATTCGCAAAAAAATTAAGGGTTAAGGTAATTCTACTTTTATTTTATTAAATTAAAACTTATAAGGCGCTTTTAATCTATTTCTATATGGATAACAATTTAGATGCTTTTGGAGATAATTTTCAACAAAAATCAAAATATATTCGCAATAAGTTGCCCCAACATCGATTAGATTGGTCAAATAAACCAGAGACTTATAAAACGTATCCAGCTGCGATAAAAACTGTAAAATTGCCTAAACCGGAATTTGACAAAAATATAAGCTTCTGGGATGTTATTTTAAATCGGAAGTCTGTTCGAAAGTTTTCGAATAATCCTATTACACCCTCTGAAATTAGTCTTCTATTATTTGGAATGTCAGGTCTAACTCGTATTTTTCCCCAATTTGCTTTTAGAACAGTACCTTCAGCAGGAGGTTTATATCCTATCGAGACATATCCAGTAATCAATAATGTTGAAGGGATAGAAAGAGGGATTTATCACTATAATATCTCAAAACACAGCCTTGAATTATTGAAGAGAGGGGACTTTCGTTCAGATATAGCAAAAGGGTGTTTAGATCAACAAATGGCGTTCAATTCCGCTGTAAATTTTGTATGGACATCTATTATTGAACGCTCTAAATGGAAATATCTTCAGAGATGTTATCGCTATGTGTATATGGATGCAGGTCATATTGGACAGAACTTTTATTTGGTCGCTGAAGCATTAGGGTTAGGAGCTTGCGTAATTGGCGCAATTTTTGATGATGAGATTAATAATTCAATTGGAATTGATGGAATTAATGAAACAGCAATCTATGTAGGTGTTCTAGGTAAATATTAAAAAAAAAATTAGATAAAGCTCAAAATCCCTAGAATTAGAGCAATTAGGGCAAATACATAGATAACGCGACTAGTCCAAATATGTGCTTTTCGTAGATTTTTATTTTTCAAGTTCCGAGCGACAATACCTACTACTACCGCATACACCAAGAAAATTATCGCAAGTAAGCCCACTATTCCATGTGGGATCGTCAATATGAGTGTACCTAGAAGAATAATCCCAATTATTGCTAATATGGTTCCACCAATCGCAGTTATCCAATGTAGTAAGAACCACTTTTTCGGTTTATGGAAATTAACGAAAAATAATGAAAGAGAAAGTAAGATGATGCCTATCAAAATGAAGATAAAATGAGGGAATAGAAATAGATCAACTATTGACATATTATACTTTCACTTTTTTCTCTTAGATATGAATATGGTAATTAGAATTATTGAAATAGACGTTGGGATTAAGAACCCAATAAAACCTGGGATTATTTCATTGGTTGTGGTGGTACCAGCTGTAACTGTCAATGACTGCTCACGAAAACCAGAAATACTGCACTCTGCCCTCACAAAGATTATTGCTCCAATGTTAGCAGTTACATTATATATATAAGTAAACATAGAAGGATTTGGTTGACTAGTGTATACATGAGTATCTACAATGCTTCCATTCACCATTATAATTACTGTTTCTATATAATGAGATGGATCACTGCCCACATTATGTGTAATTGTTACGCTAAGTTCGTTTGTATTTGTAGAATAAGTTAGGCTCATGTTAGAAGGTGTATGTGCTCTGACAATCGAACCGGCATATATTATGCAAATAAGGGAAAATAAACAGAGACTTAGATATATACTTTTTTTTGACATTCGCATCAATTTTAGTTTTTTAAAGATTTGATAGAAGTTGATTGGTTTTATCTGATATTTAATTTTATTCCTTTTGAATAATAATATTACAAACTTTAAATTAACTTCAGAACTCTAAACTATAAATGAGCTAGACTCTTTTATTTATACATTATCAAGAATTAAATTTGAGTAATTATGGAGACCTCGATATATTTTTTTACTGGAACAGGTAATTCACTAAAAATAGCTAAACTACTCTCAGAGGAGTTAGGGAATTGTGAACTTATTCCCATTGCAAAAGTATGGCAAATAGAAAAAGTTAGCTCAATTAGTAGAAATATTGGGTTTGTATTTCCACTTTATTATTTCGGTTTACCAAAAATTGTTTATGAATTTATAGAAAAATTAATTCCTGATAAATCAGATTATTTTTTTGCAGTTGTGACTAGTGCTGAAGATAAAAATGAATTACCCTTCCAACAAATAAACAATATTCTCAAATTGAAAGGTAAAAAGCTCAGTTCTGGTTTTACTATTAATATGCCAAATAATTATATTATGGGATATGATGTCTCGTCAGAAACACATAAAAAGAAAGTGTTTGATGATATACCTTACCAAATTCAATCCTTTATTGAAATCGTTAAGGAAAAGAATGAAAACTTAGTTAAGGAGTCCTTTGAGAAAGAAAAAGAAAGAGAGAAAAAGGTTAACAGTTCATTCCATACCGAAGTCAATGAAATGGATAAATCATTTTATACTACTGATAATTGTAATAGTTGTGGGATATGTGAAAAGGTATGTCCTGTAAATAATATAAAACTTATTAATGAAAAGCCAAAATGGCATCATAAATGCCAACTTTGCTTAGCTTGTATGCATTTTTGCCCAGAAGTAGCAATCCAATTTGGAAGTGATACATTAGAAGCGGGGAGATATCATCATCCTGAAATTTCAATTCAAGAAATAATTAATCAAAAATTGTAGTAATTTACTTATTCTATTTATAGTTTGAAATCACAATTTATTTATGGTTTTAATTATTTAGATCCATAATGAAGACAGAAATTGAAAAAGGCGACATAGAGTCGTGCCAATCCACTATTAATCCCAGCGAGTGGAATGGAAGAACAATAGAAATTGATGACGCTGGGACTGGAGACCTTGTTGGAGATGCTTTTATTGGTTTTCGAGATACGCAAACCGGAAAGGTAATATTTCAATCGGTCCCCGTAGGGCTCTATAACGAGGATAATAAGGATGAGGATCGCCCGAAAAAGCGTATATTTAACATAGTAATAAAGACACTTCGATTACTTAATTATAGTGATGAAGATAGGATATTATTATGTAGGGGGAATTGTTTTGATCCAGTTAGAGATTACTTTAACGAGAATAAAATATATTACGAGCCCGCAATTATAGAGGGAGCACTGCAAGATGCTGTAGAAGGTCGATATGTCCAACACCTTCGAAAACTTGGAGTAACTTCTAATAAATTAACGAAAGAGTCAGGAGCACAACGCTATTTTGTCTTGTTTGATTGGGTTTGCCAAGATTTTCCAAATCGTGAACGATTTGTTAAGACTGGATTTCCTTCGTGGAAAAAAAAATGGCGAAAGATTGCTATAAAAAGATACAAAAAATACAAGAAAATTAAGCGCCATAGCACGAAAACGATTATGAAACGGGCAAATGAGATCTATAAGCTTATGTTTGAGAAACCCGATTCTTTAAAGAAATATCCTCTTAAAGTAAATTAAAAGGAAAAATTTTTTCTTGCGAAATTTAATTTTTTTCGCACTATATATAAAAGGCTATTATTCTTATTATAATATTAATTGAGATTTTTATTTTATAAGTAATATCAAGTTATTTACAGTTATCCTATACCTTATAACTTAATTTGAGATTTCTTTAAAAGAGAGAGAATTATGACTGAATGCGAGTTCTGTGGAAAAAAAATTCTAAGAAATACGTGGAATAAGAAATATCATCACATAAATATATGTCAAATACCAGAAAAAAGATTTTTTTGTTCCTTGAAATGCAAATTTGGTTGGATTTTTAAGAGTACGGAAGATTCTGTCTTTTAAGAGGTGATCTTAATAATTTTTTAGCAGAGTTCGTGAAAAATTTACAAGTAAAAATGGAGGCTATTCCAAATCCAGGTGTCATCTTTTACAATTCATTCGTAAAAAGAATTTTAAGTAAGTCTGAATTAGAAATATCTCAAGAGGTAGTTCACAGTATAAATAGGGGAGTTTTAGTAGATGTGGGCTCTGGTACGGGATTTCTTTCTATAGAAATTGCTAAAAAAGCACCAGAGCTATCTATTTATGGAATTGATCTGAGT
Source organism: Promethearchaeota archaeon (assembly GCA_048939995.1). Taxonomy (GTDB): domain Archaea; phylum Asgardarchaeota; class Lokiarchaeia; order Sigyniarchaeales; family SOKP01; genus SOKP01. The sequence continues at coordinate 21,597 of JBHLOY010000009.1, forward strand.
AAAAAAATGGTAGAGATTTCTTCAGGTCATGCTAAAAGATTTAATAATGTCCAATTTCAATGGGCTAATGCAACTCAACTTCCTTTTGAAGAAAATTCTATTGATTTAATTATTAGTACAGGCTCATTTCATCATTGGAAACACCCTTTCAAGGTGTTCAATGAATGTTACCGAATTTTGAAAAATAATCGAGAAGCATGGATATATGATGGGTGTTATAATCCTCCTTCTAGAGAGAGAGCAAAGTTAAAACGAGAGTATGGCATATTGAAATACTTTATTCTCACTCGCATCCAAAAATTGCATGGATTTGAATGGATTGACTATAAAACTAGGATTAAAAGACTTCTTGAGCAAACAAACTTTAAAACAAATTTTAGAATGGAATTAAAGAATGGATGGATGAAATTAATTCTTAAAAAGAGGGGGATTTTATCCTAACTCCCCATTATTTCTTTAAAACCATCTATATCTTTTAAATTTTGGAGTAAGTTTTCTTCTTCATCTAGGATTAGCACAAGATCTTTATCAATACTAACTGCTCTTTCTAATGCATTCAAAGCTTCCTTGTTATTACCTTTCTTTTGGTAGATAATTGCAATATGAATTAATGTCTCTACATCTTCAGGTTCAAGATCTAAAACGCTTGTATATGCTTTTATAGCTTCCTTAAGATCATCTACCTTTTCGAATGTAAAACCTAAACCAAAAAATGCCACACTTAACTGTGGGTCGATTTGAATGGTTTCTTTAAAACATTGAATTGCTTTTTCAAAATTATTGTTATTAAGTGAGGTTAAGCCCAAGTTGAACCAAGCTATCTCATTTTGAGGATCTATTTCTATAGCTTTTTCAAATGAGCTTACTTCTGCCTCAGTATTACCGAGCATTCCGAAAGCTCTACCAAGATTATTCCATACCTCAGAATCATTAGGATTTATTGCTAGTGATTTTTTAAAGTATCCAATCGCTTCTTTATAATCTTCCGACTTTCCAACTGCTACTCCCAGATTATATAATGTATCTGCATCATTAGGGTCTAGTTCTAACGCCTTTCTGTAGGCATCAATTTCAGCCTTAACGTCATCCTTTTGCCCATATGCCACTCCTAAATTAACCCAAAGTTCAGCATTACTAGGTTCCAATTCTAAGGCTTTTTTGTAAGATTTGATTTCCTCATTAGTATTTTCCAACATGCTGTATGCTAATCCTAAATTAACCCATGCTTCTACATTGTTCGGATTAATTTCTAATGCTTTCTTAAATGCTGCAATTGCTTTCCTTATATCTCCATCTTGTATGTGAGTAAGTCCACGACTAAACCATCCTTCAGCAGAATCAGGATCTAATCTTTTCATTCTATCAAGTTTGTTCTTTTAGAGAGTTAAATAATTAATAAGAATTCAAAATAATTAAATCAACCGTAATTTGATTTTATTTTTTATTTAGTATTCTGGAAAAAAACTCTTTTGAAGGAATCGAGAGCGTTGTAGAAGTGAAAATGTCTATAACTTGGCTTTTAAATTCCGGATCTTTTTCTGTCAACGCTAACATTCTATTGAGATTCTGCCCCTTATTTTCATAAAAAAAGTTGGCCATCGAATATGTTAATTTAAAATCTCTTGTAACAGTTTTAATTTCGGGATGTGATTTATATTCCTTTAGAGTGTTTTTGGAATAACTTTCCTGTTCTAATGCGGCAATTGCAGTTTCTGCAGCAATTTTCCCAGATATTATTGAAGTATGAATGCCCTCACCACTTATAGGGGAAATAAAGCCTCCAGCGTCTCCTACAATCATTAAATTATCATCATAAAGGCTTTTTTGGAGAACACCTTGAATTGGAAATAGATAACATGCTGTCCAGATTGTTTTATAATCTGATGCAGATATATACTTTCTTACTTGGGGATCATTTAAAAATCCATCATATATCTCAAGTATATTATACCTCCGATTATCTTCGCCAAATGTATAAATTCCTATATTAAAATGATGAGTATCTAGAGGAAAAATCCAGCCATATCCTTTATAAGGCCGGAAGAAGATATAGGCATTATGTTCGTCAAGTTGATGGCTTCCCTGTAATATGGAGCATTTAGCTAATGCTATCTCATCAAGTTTCCATTTGGTTCGTAATCCTGATCTTATCGCCAGTTTAGAGCTCATACCATCAGCTATGATGATTATTTTTCCGAAATATTCTTTGGTTCCTATTGGTGTTTTTGATTTAACCCCAATCTTTTGATTACCTTTGACAATTAGATCAAAGGTAATATTTTTATTGAATATTTCTGCTCCAGTTTCAATAGCAATTTTTCTGATGAAATTATCAAAAGTTAATCGATCTATAATCGCTCCAGGTGGCCCTCCTCCGGAATATTCAAGATAATGATAATCAGCTGAATGCATGACTATGCCTTTGAGTTGCAGCAGACTTAACTTCTTTAATTGAGGATAATGCTCAATAACTATGGGATTTAAAGCACCTCCACATGGTTTACGCCAATTTATATCTTTTTCTAATAAAGCAACCTTATAGCCTGCCTTTGCCAATATTTGGGCAGATTTTGAACCAGAGGGCCCCGCACCTGAAATAATTACATCATACATTAGATTCAACCATGCACTTCTTAGAATTTTTTATAGTTTGAAATCCAACTTTTACTTATGCATTCTTTAATAATTAATTAAATATCTATTAAGGATTAAAAATAATTAAATCAAGCACATTATAATGTAAAATTTTCGATTTACTTATTAACTATTAGGACTGTTTTATTAAACCTAGAAAATTTCTATTTAGTTAGATGCATTTCAATTTAAATAAATGAAAAGATGAGGCTGATTTGAGTGAATTGTCCAGATTGTGGAAACCAAGTAAGAAATAACGAGCAAAAATATTGTGAATTTTGTGGTAAGGAATTACTCAAGATTGATAGCTCTACTAAGCAAAGAGTAGATTCGACTTTTAAACCATCGCAATTTAAAAGAAGATGTTGTTAAGAATTAGATTCCTAATCTTAAATTAGATTTATTTATTATTTATAATTTTAAAGTATAGTCATTTTTTGAATCTTAAAAGTCAGATAAAAGGTATTGTGAATGGATCGTATAATAATTTTTATAGATAATAGCAATATCTTCAAGGGATTTAGGAAGTATAATATAAAAGCAGATTATGAAAAATTGAAATACATTATTACTAAAAATCGAAAATTAGAAGGTATATTTTTATACGAGGGGGCTATATATCCTATGAGTCCGGAAAAAAAGAAGTGGTATGAAGATTTGAATGTTAAAAGCGGATATACAATTAGAGTTAGTTTTGATAAGATCGTGTTAAATGAAACTTTCGAAAAAAAAGTTGACATTATAATTGCAATTGATATTATATCTCTCGCATATGAGAATGCCTACGACACCGCAATATTAGTATCTGGAGATGGGGATTTCATACCTGTGGTTAAAAAAGTAAAAGAATTAGACAAGAAGATCGAATTATGGGCTTTCAAATATTCCTTATCGAACGCGTTAAAAGAGGAGCTCAGACATGAAGATATAAATTATCTTGATGATATACTAAATGAAATTAAGATTTAGCTCAGGAATCTGCTTTTTCTTCTTTACCAGTAATGGTACTTATATCTAATCTTAACATTCCTGAATTATCGTAGGTTTCATCCTTTTTCAAAAATTTATTTTTAATTAATTGAGGATCCTTTTCTAACTGCTTTAATAATATTTCGAAGCCATACTTTTTTTCCTCCAAATCTTTCACAATTTCCATTGTCCCTCTAAACACAACTGAGCGAAATGCTTGCCCACACCCTTCTTGATAACCGTTATCTTCTATTACGATACCACACACTTGTGGATTTGCTTTAATAAAATCGATTTTCTGCCCTTCTTTAGCGCAATGAAAATAGAGAGCTTGTTTTGCTTCATCGTATCCATAACTTAATGATACTAAATATGGTTCATTCTCTTTACACATTGAAATTATGGCGAACTTTTCCTTTTTCAGTATTTCAAGGATGGTTTCTCTGTCTGAAAGTTCCTTTTCGACTCTTCTTAAATGATATTTAGCCATCTTAAATATTTTAATGATTAATTAAATAAATAATCAGACGTAAAGATTTATTAAAAGAAAAATGAATATAATGTTAAATTTCTACTATTATATCTCGTGACTCTCGCTTTTAAATAACACAGAATTAATCTTGTCTGCCATCCGATTTAAATGATTATATCTTCGCAGTTCTCTTTCATTTAACATATCAAGATAATTTAAATTCTCCTGTTTTTCAATATAACGTTCTTTAGCAATGTTCCTGATTTGGTCGATCTCATTTAAGATATCACGATATGTCATATTTAATTTATTGATTCTTTGGGCAGCTGGTGGCAAGACAAATACTCCAAGAATCTTATTGTAATTAAATTGAATATAAATAATTCCAGCCAAAATCAAACCAACCGCAAAAAAAATGCCAATGAGCCCAAAAGAAGGTGAAAATATGTCCCAAATGTTATTATACCCCATCTCGATGAGTTCTTCTGGTAATATGCCGAAAGCTCGAGTGAATTGTACTATCCAAATGATAGTCGAAATTAAAAGTGCTAAAGCATTAAACAACAAAAAATACCTTATATTTAAAACCTTAAAATTCTTGATATCTTTCATTAAACGGGATGTCAGAATCGAGAGCGTGAAAAGACTAATTACCAATATGCTTACGGTGAATACTGCGGGAGTCATAACTTCTGGATTGGTTATCGTGCCACTTGAGGTGCCGTATCCATAAATGATTATAACCACAGCCCCCCAAAGGTATAGAGAAATAGACCCCGCTGGATTGATATACCATGCGGCAGGTGTAATTAATGCAATAAATAGTAATATCACCGAGACTAAAAATGGTGCCCATGCATATCTTTTTTTTTCCATTAGAGATTCACCCTCTGTTTACATGTGATATAAATTCAACTTTTATTTATATGGATATCCATCCCCTTCTCGGTTCATGATACATTTTCCAAAAATTTTCTAAAAAATGAAAGCGGTATATGAAATATACTATTTTATTATACTATTTTAGTTTAATTTGATTTTAATCTGATGCTATTAATCAAAATATTGCCAAAGTAAAATTAACAAAAGATGAATTCATGGAGGGAGCAAAAAGATTATTGATGCATCTTAATCTCAATTTAAGTTATTAATGAAAAAAGAATTTATAAACTCCTACAGAGACTATGACAGATAAAAAGACTTGGCTAATTATATTGTTCTAATTAAACTTATTTCTTCGATTGGGAGATACATGCGAATATCATGTTCCTCGTCATACAATACAATCAAATGCTCAGTAACTGTCTCAATTTTTCCCGTTTGAACACAGTGAGGGTCTGGTAAGGTTTTCACAAATATTCTAATGCGTTTATCTTTTAATTCTTCAAATAAAGATCGTGGAATCATATGTATTATTAGTTATTTCATTCTAATTATTATTTATCACTTTTCTATAATCTATAATCAGATCTTAGTTCTTTTAAAAATTTTAATAAAAAATAATGATTTTAAAAATTAGATATACTCTTTTATTCTGGTTGTTCGACTTCTTTTTCCTTCAAAAGCTTAGCCTTAATTTCTTTAATTTCCTTTTTGATTTTTTTAATTGTAATTCCCTTAAGTTTGGCAAATCGATATATAAATACAAACCCCGAAATGAGAATCCCAGCTAAATAGAAGATTTGAATAGTCCAAAATAATGGTTGAATTGATACGTAAAATTCTAGATTTAAAATATAAGATAGAGTTGAGATTGTTGTAATCCAGATCAGAGATATGATTAAAACGACTCTTTCATAAAATTTTGGTTCGTCCCAATCAAGAACAAATATTTTTAACCAAAAAATTAGACAGATAAAAGTTATAGGGGTAAAAATCAGCGAACCTATTGCAATTGGGATTAATAAATAAACAGCAAATCGATCTCTCCAAATATCTAATACCTCGCCTAACGTCATTTGATCTTGAATTTGAACTTTTGCGTATTTTCCCCTCCAATTAAAATACTTCTTCTTAATTCCTCGTCCAACTTTTTTTACACCACCTTTAACGCGTTTAATTAATCCAGTCTCTACAACTTCTTGAAATTCTGCTCTTATTAAAGGAAGGAGATATAAAGTGATCATTAAAGAAATAATTCCATAAAGAAATATTAAAAGATCAATCCAATACTCCACACCAGTTGGTGGAGTACTAGGTGGTAGATTGGAAAAAATTGTATAAATAGCATAGCCAGCTAAAATTCCGGGAATGATTACTTGAAGGATTACAAGAATTTGGATATGTTTTTTAGTAAATTTTTCAGTAAATCGATTCAATATCCATAAAATTCCATTTGCGATAGTAATGATCAAACCAAAGCCAGAAAGAAGTTTCATTGTCCAGAAGAAAATTAAAAATGTGAAATTAAGCGAGAAAAATCCAAAAAGTAATTCCAGTATCATAAAAACTGTCGTTGCAATTAAACCAATTATATAAAATATGTCAAATTTTTCAAGATTTAGTTTCATAATTATAATAAATCGCAACAAATTTTAAGAATTTTTGTTTCCTTTATTTTTTTTGATTAATTTTGAAATTACTTTTTAATTCGAAAGGGTTTATTTCATTTAGAATAAATGCAATATACATTTAATGAACCCGTATTTCCCTTTTATTTTATAAATAATTACTGATTTGTTGAAAATAGCATGAAATATAAATGGATTATTGATGGGAGTCCTGGAGATGAAAGATTCTTTTTAGGAAATGAAGCTATAGTTAGAGGAGCTTTAGAAAGTGGTATAGATATTTATACGTTTTATCCAGGTACACCTAGCTCAGAAGTAGGAGAAATTTTTACAGAAATTTTTAATGAAGTTGGAATGAAATGGGTAGAGAGTAGTATTAATGAAAAAGTCGCTATAGAGGTTGCTGGTGCTGCCTATGCTAGAGGAGCAACTGCAATGGTTGGTATGAAAAATGCTGGGTTAAATGTCGCTTCAGATCCTTTATTTGCTTTAGCTACAACCTATCCAAAAAATAAAAGTTCAGCGATTGTAATTTTTGTAGCGGATGATCCAGAACAACATTCAAGTGCTGTAGAGATGGACTCAAGATATTATCTTAGTCTATTTAAAATACCCGCATTAGAACCTAGTAACCCGCAAGAATGTTTAGAATTTGTTAAATCAGCATTTGAAATGTCAAGAGAATTAAAACTTCCAGTGATTTTAAGAACAGTTACAATGGTATCTCATGCAAGGAGTAATGTGGTTATTGGAAAAATGAGGACTTCAGAAATTGAAGATGAATTCAATTTATCAAAGGAGGTGAATACAGCTTCAAGACTTTATTTTTTAAAATTGAAAGAAGATCAGATATATAATCGAATGAATCAGGCATTGAAACTTTCAGAGAAGAGTTCGTTGAATAGAATTGAACATGAAAACGTGAAGAATGAATTTGGGTTAGGAATTATAACGAGTGGAGTATCTTATAGCTATGTAAATGAAGCATTAGATTTCCTTGAACTTCATGTTCCTGTACTCAAAATTGGTATTATAAATCCCCTTCCTGAACGAAAAATTGTCAGATTTCTTGAACAATTTAAAGAGGTATTGGTAGTAGAAGAGAATGATGCATTTATAGAGACTCAAATATTAGCTATAGCACATAAAAATAGCCTTAACGTAAAAATTCATGGAAAAAGTCCCTTTTCTTACTCCAAAGAAGCTTTATTTTCTTTTGTTGGAGAGTTAAATCCCACTAAAGTTGCGCTCGCACTAATTAAATTAACCAATATAAAATCAAGTATAGACTTAAATCAATTAAGCAACATGGATTATCAAATTTTACCAAGAATCCCAAGATTATGTGCTGGATGCCCGCATAGGACAACAGGGTTTGCATTAAGACAAGCGATTAAAAAAATCATATCAAAGACTGGAAAAAAGATCTACTTTTTTCAAGATATAGGATGTTATACACTCTTAGCTTACCCTCCCATCTCGTTTGCTAACGTTAAATATTGTATGGGCTCAAGTATAGCATTAGCTCAAGGAGTTGCTCGTACAAGTGAAAGTTTGAATATTGCAATAATAGGAGATGGGACTTTTTTTCATTCTGGAGTACCTGCCTTATTAAATACGATTCATAATAAAACTCCAGTTATGATTTTAATATTGGATAACGGATGGATCGGAATGACGGGACAACAGCCTCATCCCGGAAGTGATACTCGTCATTATGAGGGAGGTGATTTTAAGGCGAATATAGATTTAGAAGCTTTTCTAAAAGGAACTAGTATTCATGTCAATATACTGAAACATTACGAATGTGCTGAAGGAACCTACTTCAATGAATTAAAACAAACAATCTATGAGAATGGGATGGATGTGCTGAAACAAAAAAGTCCACATGTTATTGTCGTGAGAGACGAATGTATCCAGAAATACAACTCAAGATATAAGTCAAAAGTTAGGTATATTAAGGAAGAGCTTTGTAATAATTGTGGTATATGTTATAGTGAATTCTTGTGTCCTGCAATCTATGCCGACAATGGTACTGTTTACATTAGACCAAATGTATGTTTAGGTTGCGGTATCTGCGAGCAGATATGTCCAAATAATGCTATTAAAAAAGAGGGTTGAGTATGTTTTTTGATAGTTATACAATAGTCATGACAGGTATTGGAGGTCAAGGTTTAATAACCCTATTAGAAATTTTAGGCAGGGCTTTAGTGAATGAAGGGTATAAAGTTGCTACCTCTGAAACCCATGGTCTTAGCCAGAGAGGGGGAAAAGTCGTGTGTTTTCTTCGTTTCGGTACTAAAATGAGTGCTCCAATACCCATAGTGGGATCAGCAGATATAATTATTGCCTTTGAGAAAAATTGCATTGCTGATGTTTTAAAATTTACAAAACCAGACAAAAGTACAATTTTAGTTATTTCCACTTATGAGGAAGGTCTCTCAGATAGAACATTATTTAATTCTATTAAGGATTTTTCTAGCCGTATTTATTTTATTCCTATTAATAGCATTTCAAATAAGTTAAATTTTGACCTTAAAAAAACTAATATGCTTTTACTAGGTTATATTTTAAGGTTTCTACCCTTAAGTGAAAAGAGTATTGAGCAGACTCTAATACAGAGATTTTCGGGAGATAAATTGGCAATAAATGTTGAAATATTAAAAGAAGGAATAAAATTGGAATAATTTAAAATTTTTAAAAAAGATTAAATACCCTTATTTTTATTTAATTACTGTTAAGATAGTTTTCGACAAAATTATCTAGTATATTGGGTTTAAAAAACACAAGTAAGATGTATAACGCCATTTTTAAAGTAGTCATTGTTGGGGATGCTGGATGTGGTAAGACCACACTAGCAAAGAGATACTTAACTGGTAAATTTTTGCCGGATTCGCAAATGACAATCGGAGTTGATTTTGAAACTAAGGATATTTATTTAAATGGAATTCACGCAAAGTTGATGGTCTGGGACTTTGCTGGTGAAGAAAGATTTCGATACATGCTACCTAAATATATTCATGGGGCAATGGGAGGAATTTTACTGTATGACACCACAAATAACACTTCTTTCTCTCATGTATATGATTGGTTATCTGTCATAAAAGAAACCAATGAGAACTTTCCAATTTTTTTGGTTGGAAGCAAAATTGATCTCAATTCGCTTCGAAAAATAAGTTATAAAGAAGGGAAAAATTATTATAAATCTAGTGGTTTAGATGGATTTATTGAGTGTTCTAGCAAAACTGGAGAAAATGTAGAAAGGGTTTTTGAAAGTTTAACAAAGATGATGTTAAATATTGCCTGTTTGGAATTGAAAACAAAGTAAATTATGATAGAATCATATGTTATTCTTTATATTTCTTGAGAGATAAATTATAGGGATTAAAAGACCAATTCCAAAAATTATAATGAATCCAAAAATTGCATAGAGATTTAGTTCTGCAATATATCCCGCAGCAATAGGTAACAATCCAAACCCTAATCCTTTTAATACCTCATTTATAGTTGAATATTTACCCTTATTTTGCTCAGCACCATAGTCGATCATAATTTTTAATGAAACTCCTTGAATAAGACCCACATATAAACCGGTAGTGGCACTTATTATCGAAATAAAAAATAAATCATGAAATAAAATAATTAGTAGAGCGCTTAAAATCACCAAAGTAAGACTAATAAGTACAGATATCTTTCTTGTATGGATTTTCATATAATTAGTCCAAGTCAAACCAACTAACTGCCCTATTTGCACTGCAAGTTGAATTAAATAAGCATAATAGGAGGGCCCTCCAAAAGCTTTAAGAAAAATAGGGTAATTAAATCGAAAGAGAGATTTTGCCATAGTATACCCGATTAATGCCAACCAAGAAAATAAGATAGGAAAAACAATCATCTTATTATTTGATTTTTGTCCTAATTTATCTTCTGAATTTATGAAAATAGTAGCATTTTGGTCTGAGGATTTTAAATCTGTGTCTTTTTTAATGAAAAAGGCAAATGGTATTAAAAAAAAAGAAAGCATCCATGCTAAAAACATTGTAAAATATTCATTTAATGAAAAAGCCCAGAAATATCCGAAGAGAAGTCCAGTAATAAACCCAATATTCCATGAGAAGTTAAAAGTTCTAAAATTTTTCGTAGATTTTTTTTCATTACTTACACTTTGCCATTTACTTAATAGATTATAGCAATTAGGCCAATATATTCCCAATTGAATACCGCTTATGATACGTATAAATATTAAATAAATTGGATCAAAGTAAATCATCTGAGTCACTAATATAACAGGGGTAGTAATACAAGATAAGATAATAGAATTTCGCACACCAAACTTATAGGTAATTAATTGACCAACAATCGGTCCAAGAATGTAAGCAACTGCAGGAGCGGAATTAATATACCCGAAAATACTTTCACTTACATTCTGATAAAAATAAATATAGTTTAGAAAAGCTCGTTCAAAAATTGAAATTGAAAATAATCTTATAAAGGAAAGAAGAAATATTGGCCATGCGCGATAAGAAATGATAGCATTACATTCAGTAGCAGGTGTTTTAAATGGAATTGGTGGAGAAAATTCTGACAAATCCCGAATCAACTGATTTTATATTGAGTTTTTAAGAAATTAATAATGAAATTTTTGACTCTACTACGATCAGGTAAACTTGCAATCATCCCATACATAGCGGCTTCACCATCAGAAACCTTCTCTGGATGTTTACGGACCGCTTCAATTGCATCTTTAAGGTCATTTAAAAATTCATCAATAACGTCTGCATGATGTGGATTAACCATCATATGGAGAGCAGAAGGAAATTGGATTCTATCTAAATGCCACCCTCTTTTATCTAATTCGTCTCCTAACTGAAAGATAGAAATTATATCAGAAGTAAAAGAAAACACGCTCATTACAGGTTCTGCGATAACATAGAGTTCAGGTATGCGATTAATGCCTTCAATTAATTTTTTAGTCGCATCCATTACAATATTAGCTAATTTTAAATAACCATCCATCCCTAAAGATCTCATAGCGACCCAGGCTGCCGCAATTGCACCTCCAGGCCGTGTTCCACGCATGGTAGTAGATATATATACTCCCCCTGACCAGTCAGTATACACAGAAAATTGATGTTTCCAATATTTATCATTGCGATATAATATAGCGGATGCACCTTTAGCTCCATATCCATATTTATGAATATCAGCAGATATAGAAGTAACACCAAGTACTGAAAAATCAAAATCTGGTACATTGTAGCCAAGTCTTTTAACAAAAGGCAACATGAAACCTCCAAGGCAACTATCAACATGCATACCAATACCTTTACTCTGAGCCAGAGTAGCCAATTCTGAGATTGGATCGACAACGCCTCGCGGAAAATCGCATGCTGAACCAACTATTAGAATAGTGTTTTCATTTAATGCTTTTTCCATAGCTTCTACATCTGCTCGGTGAGTATCTTTATCTACTGGAATTATTATAGCCTTTACATCAAAATAATCTGCGCCTTTATAAAATGCTGGATGTGCTGAGCTAGGTAATAACATTTCTGGATATTTAATCTCAGGAAATTTTTCCCTTGCCCAATCTCTATAAGTTTTGACTGCCATTAGAATACTCTCAGTCCCTCCTGAGGTCAGGCTCCCACAACACCTTTTATCTCCATTAAATAAATCCACAGTCATTGAAACTACTTCAGTTTCAAATTTTTTTAAACTTGGAAAAGCTAATGGGCTCAATGCATTTTTCTCGAAAAATAATTGATAACTCCTTTTAAGTAATTCTGTATGTTCATCTGAAGCATGATATACTAAGCTCCAAACCTTTCCTTCTTTCCAATCTACATCATCTTTCGCAATGGCATTCATTTCATCTATTAGTTTGTTACCAGCTATACCATTTTCAGGTAAGACTATTTTTGGTCTAACCATTTCGATTCAAAACCTTTTTAATTTTTTGATAGTATTTATTTTTTTATTATTATTAATAAGAATTCAATGTTTCCTTTTGACAAAATTATCTATATATTGATTCTTAAATTAAACTTCTATTGAACATCATTAGTTTAAACTACTTAAGATTTAAATCAATTATATATACAAAAGAAAGATTATAGGTACTCTATAGAAAGAGTGATGAATATAAAGAAATTAATTGATAACATTTATAGTATTAATCCTTCTAGCGGTCCCCTTTTTGATAGCTCAAAATATTTAATTAACACGAGAGGTGTTGAAGGCCTAGTTTTGATTGATCCTGGTCTTTATATAGAATTTCTTAAAGAGATCAAAGAAGAGGGCTTTTCTTCTAAGAATATTAACCATTGCTTAATAACACATGGCCATATAGATCATTTTGGTGCATGTTACAAACTTCAAGAGCTTAATCAAAAAATTAAGTTCTATGCACATGAATTGGATGCGAACAGTATTGAACTAAAAAATGTGGAAGAAATGAAGGCTAGTTATCCTGGATATGATTATACTCCAATTAAATTAACGAAGAAGATTAAAATTCAAAATGAAATATTAACCTTTGGGGATTATTCATTTGAATGTATTCATACACCGGGGCATTCACCAGGGGCAGTAGCATATCTTTTAGAGATAGATAAATCCAAGATTTTATTTGCTGGAGATATCGCGGGACTTAGTTTAAAAATTTATGGTGGTGACTTTAATGATTATTCTGACTCTATGAAGAGATTGGAAGAATTAGAAGTTAATATATTATGTGATGGTCATTCAGGTCCCATTAAACCAGCTAAAAAAGTTTCAGAGTATATAAAGGGGTATCTAAAATTAAATGAGCTTATTCACCTCACAATAGAAGAAGAGGTAACTGATATTAAAATTTGGAATGAACTTGCCTTCGTATTATTTGAATTGAAGGAATATCCTCTCGCATTAGATTTCTGTAATTATATATTAGAGATTGACCCTAATAATAATGATATGAAGCAACTATTACCAAAAATTAAAGAGTTTGATTTCCCAAAAATTGATTTCATTAAACCGTTGCTTAAAAAAATTTCATCAGCTAAAAGTAAAAATTAAGATAGCTCCTCAATTCCTCAAATTGCAGAAAAATATAAAGAATTAAAAAGAAAGTATTTCTTAGGGTAATTAGGGTAAATTACTAGATTTTTAACAATTTTTAAGAGTATGTCTGAAGAAGAACTTAGAGACCAGATAAATAAAATAGCAAATAAGATTATGGTAGTAGAAGAAGGAGCAAAGAAAAAAGAAATATACGTTTTAAACAAGATTAATGAAGAATTTGATGCCAAGATAGGTGAAGTTAAAGGAAATCTAAAAAGTAATCAAGATAAATTAAAACAGTTAAATGAAACTGTTGAAAAATTAATTTTAGAACAAAAGAGACTAAAAAAAGTAGTAAAAGATTTAGAAAAACACGATAAAGAATTAGGGAAAGAGAAAGAAAAAGCTTTAAATCAAAAATTAAAATCCATTTCTAGCGAAAAGAACTCTCGGATGAAAGAAATTAATCGGGAAATCCAGATTCTGGAAAAAAAATTAAAGTAAAGACTCTATCCTCTCCTCATTTAAAAAAAATAGAATGGAACGAGAATGCTTTTCTTTATTTATTACTTCAATATTTTTAAGTACTTTTAGATACTTACTCACGGTATTTATGTGCATATTTAAATCGGTAGAAATTCGAGTTTTAGAGACTCCTATATTATTTTCTTTCAAATAATTAATTATTTTCTGGCTATTTGCTTTATAAATATAATAGAGTTGATGAACCTTTTGCTTATTGATATCTGGCGTGTAATAGATCTCTCGGTTTTCAATTTTTTCTTTTTTAATATATCCAAATTTTTGGAGAATATTGAGGTGCCAGACAACAACATGGCTACTAATTTTCAATTTTGATACAATTCTATTAAAATGAGTTCCTGGATAATTTAGTATGAATTTATGGATTTTTCTACGTTTATTATTATTTAAGATATCATCATGAGTTAATTTTGAGGCTTTTACAATGAGTTTTTTTTCTTGTAGTGATTTGAGGATTAATTGAATCCCATAAGTGGTCAATCTTTTTGACTTCTCTCTTAAACGTGATTGGATAATAGGGACAATTTTATCCATATCTAAGACTCTATTTTTATTTAAGTAATCCTGAATTATTCCTAACACGGCTTTTTCTAATCCAGCTAACTGTTCCGTCATTTTAGAATTGAATCCTTATTTTATAAACAATTAATAACCGTTATTTGACTGGTTTTTGTCCTGCATTTCATTTATTATTTTATTGCGTTCCTTTGGGGTTAATGATGACATTTCTCTGATAAACTCTTCTTTTTCATTAGGGTCCCATTCAAATTTTTCAATGATGGTATAAAAGTCTTCTGTAAATGCGGTAATCTCGACTTTTTTTACTTCAGACTTTTTTTCAGTGCTTTTTCTTTTCGAATAAGCGTTCTTCTTGGAGTAAAAGAAATAAATAGGAACCACGATACTAACACTAATCGCTCCAATAATTAAGAATACATTTAACAAATACCAAGGGAATTGATCAATATAAAAGATAAATATTCCTTCTAAACCAATTTTCGGATCATGTGAAATATCTGCTCCATGAGGGTATATTAAATATATTTTTTGATAATCATTATCATAATCATCCATTCCAAGATTAGTTGCATTTACAGCTTTTAAAAGTCCATCAACTAGTACATTTTGATTCCAAGAGAATATTCCGATGAATGAGTTATTAAGGGTTGAGACTGCTTTTTCATTAAAGGCATATCCAAATTCTTCATCTTCCGTTTCCTCAATTTCATCATAATTTGTTTCTGACTCTAGGCTAATATATAATGCTAGTTTTGATAAAGTATTATTAAAGGGAAAGTTGATATCAAAATCAATCTTTGGTTTAGTTGGAATCATCAATGCATCATCTCTTATAACAAATTCTTCTGGAATATAAAGATGCATGGTAAAAATACTGTCACTTGAGTTAATGATGAAATGATGCACAGAGGTTTGAGCTGTGATAACCTCTTGTTGATATTCTGCCGGATCGAAGCTGTCTAATTCGATTTCTTGTATGTTATTATCAATGGTTGGATCAAATATACCATTATCGTTAATATCTACAAATTCAATAAGTTTTCTAATAATAACACTAAACTCTATTTCAAATTCAGCTTCGCTCTCACTAGTATATTCCGATTCGTAGCTCACCTCAAATCTTATTCCTTCACTATTATATCTCACTCTTAATTCTATTTCATCTCTTTTTGTTCCCTGTCTTAACAGAGATTGGACTTCAATTTCATTAGAAGAAAGTGTAATGTCAGTATCTCTCAGATTTAACTCTTCAAAATCGTCATCAACGTGATCGTCATCATCGTCAGAACCTAATACCGAATTTGAATTAAGCATTAAAGTAAACACGAATAATAATATAATTCCCGCTATTAGATTCTTTTTTTTCATGGCTTTTTTAACAAATTATATTCAATTCTAAAATATATTAAAATTTTGATTAAAATTTAAAAAAAAAATTGAAAAATTATTTTATTCTTCGCTTTCTATAGATAAGGATACTACTAGCACTAATAACTGCAACAACACCTATTATAACCCCGATCAACACAAATGGTAACCAATCAGTTCCAGCCTGTATAGAATAAATACTCATTGTTGGGTCATGGTAAATATAATCTCCCCTAGGATAATTAAGGTAAAATTTCTGCTCACTTTCATCATCATCATCAGTTTCTATTTCACTTGCTAAAACTTGTTTCGAAATTCCATCAATGGTTGCATTTTCCTTCCAAGTAAAAGCCCCTATAAAATTATTTAGTTCAGTTTTTACACCTGATTCATTGGATGTATATCCATCTTTCTCATCCTCAGTTTCTTCCTGGTATTCATATTCACTACTTGAACTAAGTTTAACATATAGAGCTAATTGTGAGTTTCCATTAAGATAGTTGAAATTATTTATCTCAATGTCAATTTTCAAAGAGGTTGGTGCGATAAAGGTTCCGTTTACTATTGCAAATTCTTCAACAACGTATAAGTGAGCTGCAAAAGTACCATCAGTACTATTTATAAATATATAGTGTAAGGTTGTATCGGTAGATATATTAGATGAAGTGTAAACTGCTGGTTTGAAACTATCTAAAGGAATTTCTTGAATTGTGGTATCAATTAAAGGCTCATAAATACCATTACTATTTAGATCAACAAATTCGATTAATTCTCGAAAGTTTGCTTCAAATTCGATTTCAAATTCTGTTTCATTCTCAGCTATGTATTCAGACTCATAGCTAACTTTAATATCAACGCCATTATTATCGTATTTAACATTTAATTCAATTTGATCAATTGGACCCTCGCGTAATAACGATTCTACCTTAATTTCATCTGATAAAAGCTCGACTTCAATGTGACGTTTAGTTGATTCTTCATAGTCATCATCAATTCCATCACTGTCTTCATCTGTGGAGGCTGTGACATTTAATGAAGAACTAAAAGCTACTAATGAAAGTATCATTATCAATAAGAACCCATAATTCCTTATTTTCATGTATATATCACTCCATAATGGTAACTAAAATTTTTGATTAGAATTATTATGTAATAGATTTTTTATCATCTATTTAAATCGATATTGCATGAAATTGAAGTAGTATTTTTCGTAATCATAGTTTTGATAAGATATTTATGCCAAACTTTAGATTAAGGTCTTTTTTATAACTTATACGAAGGAAGAGGATACATCCAGATAGGAAGGGCAAATGCCTCTTAATTATGAGAAAAAGAATTATAAAAGAAAAGGAATCTTCAAATTTATTAACATTAGGAAGACGAGCATGAAATAAAGAGTTAGTCTTTATTTTAGGAAAATATAAGCATTTATCTAGAAAAAAATAGATAATATTTATAATCATCAATAAAAGAGGAGAGAGATGACTCAGCAATTTAAAGTTTAAACATATATATTAACCTTAAGGATTTCAAAAAAGGAATATCACCCATATGAGGTTGAGGAAATTATCAATAAACATCTTCAAGACGGTTGGAGAGTTGTAAATTGTTAATCAATTTATTTGGGAGGAGTTAATCCTGAAAATGGGATGCACTATACTGCATATCTCCATAAAGAATAAATCTAGTAATTAAATAAAAACGTTTTTTTTTTTATTTATTTGGTTTATTAAGCTGGTATTAATTATACTATTTTTATTAAATCATTTACCGGATTGAATTATTATCTATTAAATATAAATTCATACTTTTTTATGATTTTTCCATGGAAACATTTCTTTTCTGCTAAATCTTAGAGCTGTTAAAAGTTTATTCTTAAATAAAGAGAATAGATAAGAACTAGGATTTCTAAGCTAAATGTTTATATTTAAGTTTTGTATATATTTTTTCATATTTTTACGATTATATAAAAAAAGTAGTGAAACACAGGAAAAGGGAAGGATAATGGCAAAAAAGAAAGCTCCTAAGAAAAAACCAGCACCTAAGAAAAAAGCAGCCCCCAAAAAGAAACCAGCTCCAAAAAAGAAATAAACTCCTAAAAAGAAAACCGCTGCTAAGAAATAATACATATGAAAGAATAACTATTATTTTTTTTTAACTTTAGTTTTTTAAAGCTTAACGATATAGCATATTTTATTCATGTGGTAGAAGTATTACCATAGATATAATAAGTAATAGCCCAATTATGAATATAATTGCCTGAATGATCGATTTTTTTAAATTTTTTTCTTTTATTAATTCTGGCATAAGTTCAGTACTTGCTATATATAAGAATCCCCCACCAGAAAAGGCTAGAAAGAACAAGTTAAAGACACTTATGAATCCAGATAGTAGATAAGCTAATAAGCCTCCTAATAACGCCACCATAGCGCTTGCAAAGTTAAATAAGAGTGCTCTTCTTTTAGAAAATCCTCCGTAAACAAGGATCCCAAAATCACCAATTTCTTGAGGCAATTCATGAAATAACACAGCAAGTGTAATTACTAAGCCAGTACTTATTCCATTCAAAAATGCAACCATTATAATAATACCATCTAGAAAATTGTGTAAAGAATCTCCTATTAAGTTAAGAACAGCGAAATTTTTTATCTTCCCACCCTTTTCCAAAATTTTACTACTTCCTTCAGTAATCGTATCATAACAAACTAAGCGATCTTCTTTCTCATGAGCATGTCCATGAAACCAATAAATAAATCTTTCAATTATAAAAAAAATTACAAATCCCATTATGATAAAGGAAAATAGAAGAAATTCACTAATTCCAGCACCACCCGCGTTTAATTCTTCAAGATGGTGAACCGATTCTGGAATCAAATCAAACAATGCTGTAGCAAGAATCGTGCCAGTTGCAAATGCAACTAGAATAAACAAAAATTTATCCATTGTTTTTTCTTTGATTGAAATCATAAATAAACCAAATAGACTAAGAGAACCGATAAGAAATATAATAAAAAATCCTAAAATTGCTTCCAATTTTACCACGACATTTTTGTTTTATAAAGATAAAAAAGAATATAGATCAAAATTTAGGAACCATTTTAAATATAATTTATAAAATAGTTTCATCCCTAATCTTCATATAAGCTTTATTAGAGTGAGTAATATATTTAATAATTATTAATGAAAATCTTTATGTAGCAGAATTAGTTTATATAGTTTAATTAAGGTTGAGATGATTACTTAGATTAAGCACTATGTATGACGCAATTTTCAAAGTTGTTATTTTTGGTGATGCTGGGAGTGGTAAGACGGCTCTAACTAAGAGATTTATGACAAACTTATTTATATCAGATACACAAATGACGATTGGAGTAGATTTCATAGTTAAAACCATCGAAGTTGATGGGAAAGAGATAAAACTCCAGATTTGGGATTTTGGTGGTGAAGAAAGATTCAGATTTCTCCTTCCAAGATATATTCGTGGTGCGAGCGGAGGACTTTTGATGTATGATATTACTAGCTATCCTTCCACCTTTCATATTGAAGATTGGTTATCTGTTATACGTAGAACAGAGGAAACATTTCCGATTATTCTTGTAGGAGGTAAAGCAGATTTAGAGGAATTCCGTCAAATTTCTTTTGATGAAGGATTAAAAATTACTATTTCACAAGGTTTAAATGACTTTATAGAATGTTCTAGTAAAACAGGACTAAATGTTGAAAAGATTTTTGAAAGCCTTGCTAGCATAATGCTTAAAATATCAAATGATAAGTATTGAATCTACTAATCTTTATTATTTTTAATAGGAACAAAAATTCCTTTTTTAATCAAATTTAATAGGGCTTCATAATCCTTTGGTCCACAAACATTATCTGGAAGTAGATATATAGCATAAAAATAAGTTAGATTATAATCCTTCATAAAATTAGTTGCTTTTTTGACCATCTCTTTTTCATTTTGGTTTAGTTTTGCCTCTTTAGGAATTGAGACTCTTAATGGATAACGAAATGAAACATTTAAATCACTATCAATCAGTTTCTGTATACTACGGAATGGTCTTAGGTCACCTTCAAAACTTTCGATTAATTTGCTGTAATATTTGTAAATATGATAAGCCAATGATTCAATAGAATAAAGAAAATTTTTAGAAGGATTACTCTTCATAATAACGATTACCCGCAAATTGATAAATTCTGTCATTAATATAATAGAATTTTTATATTCTACTTTAACAGTTCGCGATTCCTTTGCACCATCTATTACTTCAACCCCAAAATTATGAATAGCTTGAAGAAATCCAGATATTAAAGTGGGATCTAATTGTTTTTCCTCAAAGGATTGGGAATATAAATCGATTCCGGTTTTTGTATGCAATACAATTATATATTTTAAATTCAAAACATCATTACATTGTTCTAAAAATGTTTGCAGCTTATCTCTTTTTCGAGATTCCCTCTTCTTAACCACTACATAACTCGAGTAACCTATAGTCATACCACCAATAACAATACTTCCAATTATTATAAATAACGTGAAATCTAGCTCATTCGGGATTAGATTCGCTTCTATAAAAAATGTCTGAGATTGAACACCCGCATCAGTTTCATTATTCCAAAAAATATAAGCAATATAATCCCCCTCAATTGCATTTGTTGGAATTATATATGAAAATTCTAATGGTGATGAAGGTTCTTCTAGTATTTGTTTAGTAGTTTGGTATTTTACTATATCAGCTGGATTGAAAAGTAATAGCGTGTAATTACCGGCTAAAGGAGATAAAATTGAAAAGCTTAATTCCTGCCCTGCTTGATATTCAGTTATAGGAGCATTTATAATAAATTCTATATTTGGAGAATTCGCTCTTATTTCCCATTCAGCACTATTTTCTATAGTGGAATTTGGGATTATTAAATAATTAGTAACGGGGTCAATTATAATGTCTGAAGAAATATTTATACTATTCTTTATTATATTCAGGTTAGTCCAACTTCTTGGTAAGAGGAATTTTATCGTGTGATTATTAGAAACTCTTGTGATTATAGGATTAACAACCCAGACAATAGAATCGTTGAACTGGATATTAACAGAACTTTCAACATTAAATAAATTATTGATATGAAGGGTATAATCAAGTTTAAAATTCAAGCTCTCAGTTTTATTATTTTCAATCTTAAAGCTAACAATTTCATTATTAGGATGATAATTGATATCACTCCTCTTTAGATATCCATTTCCCTCACCGTATCCATTTGATACTTTATAAAAATTACCATTGATTTGAGTAGTCATATTGATTTCTTCTGGAAAAACAGATGAATTAATTTTTTGAATTAATCTATATAGAAAGGTTACTCCTTGAGAGCCCATCGACCAAGAACCACCATTGAAAGAAGAGCTATACAAATCGGGATTTTTAGGGTTTATATCATTTTTATACCAGAAGTAATCTGATTTAGGACTAGTTCCTATGGATGATCCATCTATGATAATATAATAATCCCCAATAGGAAGAAAAATAGGGCTAGAAAAAGTTTGGCGATGCCAAGAGGGTAAAAGAGAAAATGACATATTTAAATTTCTTAATGGGCTATAAGTTTGAGTATTTGGGGCTTTAGTTAAATCATCATAACCTTTTATCTGAAAATAAATAGGTTTACTTTCAGAGGATTCATTATTACCATATATTTCGATACCATAGATTATAGTGGGGTCTATGATTTTTAGTTGTACTCCTAAACCATCCTTAAATTTATTAATAATAGCATAATTAGCGGGAATATCTTCAATTGCTTTTATCTCAGACCCAAACTCTACCTTGCTAAAATTTAGGTTTATATCTTCAATAGCCCAAGAGGAGCTAGGTAAATTGAAGTCAAATGAACTTAAATTGTTATAAGTTCCTTTGTTAACTGAATATTCGAAAAAGTCAAATTTGGTATTTATATTTAAAGTACTGCTTGTTTTGACTAAAGAAATCCCATTTTCACTAATAAAACTAAAACCTAAAAACAATGCAAATACCAAAATTGAAAAGAAAAATAATTTTTTTGATTTCATATCTAATTTTTATTGATTTCTAATTAAAAATCATAATAGTTTAATTAAAAAATCTTTGGGTTTTAGATTATTACATTAAAAATATTTTACTTATTAATAATGCAAATTAAATTTTTTTTTTTAAATTGGACTCCTATTATTTTATAAAAAATAAAAGCTATTTTATATTATTAATTCAAGTTATCAATGAATAAGAATAGGTTATTTTGATGACATTTAAGGAGAAAATAAAAGCATATGTAGATTTGACTAGAGCTCATTTTGCACCCGTTTGGCCATTATTGTTTTGTTCTGGCTTATTACTTGCATTTAAAAATTATAATTATTTTTCTTGGAGTTTTCTTTTACTAGCAATTTTCATTGGACTTTTTGGATTTGAAGCTGGAATGGTATTGAATGATATTATTGATTACCACATAGATGAATTAGATGTCGATGATACACTTACAAATTATTGGAGACCATTCAAGGAACGCCCAATTCCTTCTGGAAGGGTTTCTTTAAAAGAAGCAGTAGCTGTATTTATTATTTTTGTTTTAATTACCACCATTTTAATAGCCTTTTTACCCTTTCCAAATCTTATATATATATACATTATTATGGTGTATGCTTACTCCATGGAAGTATTCTATCAAATAGTGAAAAGAAAACAGAGATTTCCAATTGCTCAGTTACTTGGAAGGACTGATTTACTATTATTCCCAATTGCGGGTTATTTATGTTTTGGATACTTTGATTTTACAGTTATTCTTTATCTTTTATTTATGTATCCTTGGGCTCTTGCACACCTTGGAGCGAATGACATTGTTGATGTTAAAAATGACGAGGCAAAAAATCTTAAAACTATTACGGGGTTATATGGTGTTAAAGGAAATATTATATGGATTAATGTTTTCTCTCTGATCCAAATAATAACTTCTATGGTATTCGCTTTTATTGATTTAGGGATTATAGCACAAATAGGATTTGCTATTGGTTGGGTAATTATTATAGGAGCCAATTTGATTATTATTAAGGCTAAAGACTTAAAAGCGAGATTGAAGGCATTGCCTTTATTCCATGCTACTCTTTTGATCTACATTTTAGCAATAATAATTGACTCTGCTATGGCCATCTAGAATTGTTTTTCATTAATTTTATTATTTTATTTATTCTTATAGACCTTTTACTTTCTTATGGGAACGTGGTGGACAACGCATAAACTCAATATCTGGATACCCAATAGTAATAACGCCCCAGCTTTTGCCTACAATCTTAGCAATTTTAAGCAATTTAGGATTACTTTCAAAAGCTATTTGAGCATATCCAATATAACATGTTCCTAAACCTAATGATTGAGCTGCGATTCTACCATATGTAACTATATTACCGATATTAAAATGATCTAAGGGAGAGTTCCCTAAAGATGAAACAATTATTATATGGGGAGCATCATGGAAAATAGGATGCTTATAAATTTTTCTTAGTGTCTCAAAGTGCTCTCCACTGCGAGATTTGATGGAAGGATTTTTAAGAAGTTCACCAATAATTCCTTCTGAAAGAGTACTTAACTGTACTGAGTCTGATATAATAGCAATCTTTTCAGCTCTAACATTAGCTCCTGTAGGTGCAAATTCCATAACTCTAATAACTTTTTCCAAGGTCGATTTGGGTACTGGTTTGTCTTTATAATGACGAATTGAACGATTTGCCCTCAAAAAGTTAGAGATAGTCTCATAGGGAATATAATTTTCAAGATCTTCTATCCCTTCAAAATAGAAAGGATCATCTCCTAAATTTTCAAAAATTATTGCTTCGGATGGGCACACAGCAATACAGTGTCCACATAAGTTACATCTTCCATTAATATCCTCAAAAATAACTTTATTCTCTTGTTTTACAAATAACCATCTGCACTCTTTGCTACATAACCCGCATTGAGTACATTTCTCATAATTAATTCCTACTATTGGCATCTTACATCGATTTTAATTAGTTTTATCTATTCATTTATTATTTTGAGTAAATTTAGTTTAAAAAAGACAATTATTTTTCCTTAATCATTATCAGTATCATCTTGAACTTTTCAAGAGCTTTCAAAGCATGAGGTTCATTCGCAGGCATAATTATCATTTGCCCTGTATTAAGGATATAGTCTTTTTTAGAAATTGTAATTTTTACTTTTCCATCTAATATATGCACCATCGCATCAAATGGGGCTGTATGCTCGCTTAAGCCTTGATCTTTATCAAAAGAAAAAAGGGTTACCGTCCCTTGATTCTTTTCAATTAAAGTTCTACTAACAACAGAGCCCTCTTGATAATCTAGCATCTCATTTAAGCTCTGAACTTTTACGAAATCTTTAATCTTTATGTTTTCTGTCATAATTTTCCCATCTTCTTTAATTAGTTTATTAAGTTTATAAAGAACCGAACTGATTTAAAGCTAAATGCGAACATGTTATTTTTAAAATACAAAATTATAAAATTGTTATTTGTTATTAGTTACTCAAAAATCCATTATTGACTGGAACTTCTATTAGAATATGCAGAATTTCTGCACCAATTGTGGAAAACCACGACAAACTAGCTGGAAAGTATGCCCATATTGTGGAAAATCATTTATTCATATAGTTACTTCTCTCCAGCCAGTAGAATCTAAACCACAATTTGATATAGTGGAAAAAAAAAGGATTTGGTTCACTAAGAAGAAGATAGCTATATTAATTGTATTATCTGTGATCGTTTTAGCTGGAATTTTAACTCCCGTAATAATCTTATTTACTAATTATCAAATTAGAAATATAAATTATTATGTTAGCTACGGAACAATATCCAAATCATATAATTGTATGATTCCTCGTGAGACATATAATTACTATAATGATCTCTACCATCCTTCTCATGGAAGTAACGATTGGGATGTTGTTGCATCAGTCATAGCGTCCTACTGTACTCCAGATGAGCCAGAAATGGTAAAAATCGCTCAAGAAGTTAAGTCTCAATGCATTAATCAAAATGATGAGGAAGAGGTAATTAATGCCCTATTGAGTTTCACCCAAGGCATCACTTACGAATCTGAAATAGTTGATAGAGCAAGTTATCCTATAGAAACATTGATAGACAAAGGTGATTGTGAAGATTTATCCATCTTTTTTGGCTCACTGGTAGAATGTTTAGGCTATGAAGCAATTATAATTTGTGTACTCATATTTGATAATGGTGATTGGGTTGGACATGCTGTTGTAGGGATTCATTTGGATTTTACTCCTTCCCATCATTCAAGTTATCCTCCAAGCCATTATTTAGACATATCAGAAGATAGTAATCAATATTGGTATTGTGAAACTACCTCACAAGGGTGGATGGTTGGAGAATTACCTGTTTCAGATCCTTCTGATTTTCAAGTACAGAGTTATGCATTTATTGAATAACCCTTTTTTTAATTTTTACTCAATATCATTCAAATGTACTTTAATATAACCAGAACATTTTTCCTGGGAGTAAAGTAAGCATTTGGTAAATTGGGGATCAATTTCGTATTGGATTCCTAAAGCTTCCAACCAACAGCAAACGCGAATTAAAACTCCACATTCATAATTTTCTTTCACTCCAATGAGTTTCATTCCTTCAAACGCAAAACATCTATCCATTTCCCAATAAATGTAATTTCTTTTAGGATACGAGTAGGTAAATTTCATAAAATCCCCTTTTAATATACTAAATGCGTCATCAATAAATTTTTTCAATTGTTCAAAGGTTGTTATTTTAGAATAATCCATCCCCAGGGCTTTTTTGATTCTTCTTACTTCCAAGGGGGCAAGATTTCTAATAGCTCCTTTATTTAGCTTATTAGCCGCATCAATACCAAATAGTTTTACAGAATTATAAAACCAAGAACCATCATGAGTCATCCAACATTTAACTATCAGTTCTTTTAATTCTTTTTTATTAAGTTGCTCCAATAAATTCAATATGATCACTTCAATTTTTAATGGATAATTGATTAAATTTTAAAGCCTTCATTATCTAACTTCTCATTACACAAAGAATCACATTTTTGAATATAAGGATTATTTCTTTTAACGTGGAAAAATTCAGTCTTTTCAAATTTCTCTTTAAGTTGATAAACTTGATTATATAATTTTAATAAATGGGGGACATTAACTCTCCATTTGCGATTAATCTGTTGGATTACCAAATTACTATCAGAATATACTCGAATATGCCTTGGTTGAAATTGTCCGACCGCTTTTAATGCATTAATAATTGCTTGATATTCAGCTTGATTATTAGTAGCAGTTCCAATGAAATTTACACCATTATGAATAATATTATTATTAAGAACAAAAACAAATGCACTTGCAGCAGGTCCTGGATTACCACGCGCGGCACCGTCTGTATAAATTTTTAAAATATCTTCCTTTAAATTCAAAATTTTACTCCTAACTAAATAATTGAATTAGAAAATTTCCTGTAAATATTATTTTTTCCCTTTAAGTCTATTCACGTATCATAAAATTTAAATTAAGTATAAAAACAATTTAAGATGAAATTATTTTTTTTATAAGAAGTAAGTGATCTATATAAAAGAGTATTTAAGATAAGATTTGTTTCATTTTTGGGGAGATAATAGTCTTTCTATTGTCAAATCTAAACTTTAAAACGCTAAACCTTAATATGAATGGAGTCATACTTATTAAGCTTAAAACTAAACGTTTTTACTTTTTTAAGCATCCAAATTAGATATTGGATTCTGGTTAGCAAAAGAATTCCAGCAAAAAGAAAAGCTATTCCAATAGCTAGTAATGCTTGCAATTCTTTTCTGGAAGTGTATATAAAATAAATCAGCCAAAATATAAGAAGGATCCCAGCTATTAAAATAAGTATTAATGCGATATTCCTAATTTTTAAATAAGGCTTATCAAAATTTTCCATATTTTTATTGATTAAATATAAGTGTTACAAGAAATACAAGAATGTTTAATATAATAATTTCATGATTATAATTCAATATCCTAATTAATATTTAGTAGATTTAATATGATAAAAGTTAGTACAAATCTACATCACGCTCATCTCTTTGCATCAAGCATAGATAAGAGTTTAAATTTTTATAGCGAAATGTTTGGTGCAGAGACATTATTCGATTTAGAGATGGCAGGTGCTCGTAATGTTATGATATCCATTGGAACATCAAGGATAAATTTCTATGATCAATCGCCAAGAGACACAGGAAGAGGTGCTATACATCATCTTGGCATCGAAACTGATAATCTTGAAAAACTTATAGAACAAATGAAAGAAAAGGGCTATGAATTTAAAAATAAAATTAAAACCTATGGATTGTGGAAATACGTTATGGTGGAGGGTCCTGACAATGTACTTTTAGAACTATTTGAAATTGTAAGAGATAGAATCCCTCAAGAACAACTGAAAAAAATATCATCTCTATACTAAAAAAGAAATAAAAAAAATAAATTTATTTTTACTTATTACAGTGAATATCTTTGATTAATAGCAGTTTGAAATTGTATTTGTGACTGCTTACCAGCTTGGTATCCACCTCGCTTTGAAACTAAATAGAATTGTATTATTGTTCCATTGTATTCTAATGCTATCCCTCTCCATTTATTATCTGTAGAATCGAGCTCGATTACATTACCAAGACCAATTCCCTCGCGTGAAGAGTAATTAAAGCTTAATTGTTGTAGGATCGAGATTAGAATATCATGAAATTCACTTGAAATTTCTTTCATAGGTTTATTTTTGAATCTTATTGCTTCAATGGCAAATGCTTTAAAGATATCCCCACTCATGTATCTCCATACATTAGGATTTGCATAAAATTCGATTCCTATAAATTCTTTATTAATAAAAACTGCAATTCCGCATTGATTTTCAACATTTTTAAAAGCTCTTATGAATTTTTCGGTTTGCTTATCTGAAATCTTTGTCATTTCAAGATAACTTTGAGTAGGTGCTATATTCATTGCGTACTTCATTTCAGCTCGATGAGCTTGAATTTCTTGCCATACTGCTCCTTGACCTGCTGTAGAAATTGCCTCAAACGCAACATTTGGATGGATTCTCGTGCTTGATGATTTGAATCCCTTCCCTTTTGTATAGGTCCATCGTGATTGTTCAATACATTTAGCAGGGATCACATACTTTCGACTTGGATTCCCCGGATTTCTATTAAATACCTTTTGTTTTCCTCCAACTGGAAGTAAAATGGGTTCCCAAATAGTACGATCTTGCTTCCCACCATGAACAGTCATTCCAAATGGGATTAATATTTGTTTATCGCTTTTATTTATTACTTCTAATTGACTTACTGCTTCAGTTTCTATAATTTCTATTAAGCTTTGTTCCTCTGCTTGTTTAACACTAATGAAATCTATAAATTTATCATCTTGAATTATAATAGGTATAACTGTCATATTTTCATAAACTTGAGGAGTACTCAATCTAAGAAAACCCAATGGATTTTCAAATATGGATTCAACAATCTTAATACTTTCACTTTTCAAAATTAATCATCCTCCAATTTTTTATTTTTCCCACTTTTGTTTTTATCATTCTCGTATAGAGGTTCTATGAATTGATTCACTATATTTTTTCCATTTTTGGTTAGCTCCACTCCTTGAGAGACTTGAAGTTTTCCTTTCTCGGTTACTCCATTTATTCTTAAACCCCTTTCTGCTTGAAATTCTGTTTCTGATAACTCTTCTTTATGCGCCTTAATTAAACCACCTCTTTTAAGGGCATTTAGATGATAATTCAAGTTTTGCTTTTGGATTCCTATATTGTCTGCGATTTCTATTGGCTTTTGGGCTTTTTCGGAAAGCTCCTTCATAATATCCACCCTTACAGGGCTCCTAAATACGAGGCCGACTTTATCAAAAATCGGTTTTTTCTTTTCTTTCTTTTTGGTCATATAATCACTTTATTTTTAGTAAAAATTTTTATGGTAAAAATCCTTTTTACTATAAAATTATATATTTATTCGAGTATTTAAAGATTTGTATTTCGTTATCTTTAGTCTGAAGATTGATAAACCACCTTAGGTTCACTAATATTTAATTCTTTAATTATAATTATAATATATAAAGGTCTAAATAAGATAATATGAGGGATCTAATGTCAGATAATACCAAAAAGAATGAGGAACAAAAAAGGAGTGTTGCAGAAGATGAAGAAGACATTTTCAAATCTCTAAATCACAAAATTCGAAGAGATATTATTAAAATTGTAGGTAATAGGACCCTAAGTTTTACGGAAATTAAGACTCATTTAGAACCTATAGATAGTCCAACTCTTTCTTACCATCTAAAAAGTTTACAATCTATGCTAAATCAAAAAGAAAATAAATATGAATTATCTGAAATTGGAGAAGCAGCAGTTAATTTATTAAGTAAAACTGATCAATCAATTAGAATATCAAAATATAAAAAAAAATTCTTATATGCTTATTGTGTGACTGTAGTATGCTGGGTTAGTGCTTCAACGTTAATACCTCTTATTTTAAGTTTAAATCTTGGAAATTTAACAGTCATTTTAGTCCAAATTGTTATTAGCATTATCTCTTCAATAAATTATATAATGATCTGGACTTTAAGAAAAAAATCTTAGTATATTTAATGTTAAAAACTTAGTAAAAAAATTTTTACTAAAACTCTCTTCACTGATTCATTAAAATTTCTCAAAATATACTTCTTAATTAACCAATTTTTGAGTGATTAAAATGAGTGTTGTTATTGAAACTAAAAATTTAACGAAAAATTTTGATGGGAGAATTGTTGTGGATCATCTTAATCTTAGGATTTATCGTGGGGAAATACTCAGTTTGCTTGGTCCCAATGGTGCAGGTAAAACTACAACCATTAAAATGCTAACTACTATACTTAAACCTGATCAAGGTTCAGCATATATTAATAGATATGATATACAAAAAAATAAGAAAGATATCAGAAAATTAATTAGCATTGTACCTCAAGAGATAGTTTTATATGATGATTTATCAGGGTTAGAAAATCTCCTTTTTTTCGGTAAATTGCATAATATACCTATAAGTAAATTAAAAACCGAAGCTGAAAATATACTTAGGGCCCTAGGACTTGCAAAAAGAAGTGATAAAGTAAAGAATTATTCAGGAGGCCTTAAAAGGAGATTAAATTTTGGAATCTGCACTATTATGAATACTGAGATATTATTTTTGGATGAACCTACAGCTGGTTTAGATCCTCAAGCACGGAATATTATATGGCAAATGATTAAAGATAAGAAGAAGGAAGGAAAAACTATCATTTTAACAACACATGACATGTATGAAGCTGAAATATTGAGTGATAGAGTTCTGATTATTGATAATGGTAAAATTATTGCTGAAGGTTCACCAAATGAACTAAAAGATAGATATAGTGAACATAATATTTTAGAACTTAAATATAAGTTAAATAGCCCTAATTTAAAGAAAATACTGACAAGTTTAGATTTTGTGAGAGATGTTATTATTAATGGTGATGTGAGCACAACTATTTATTTTGATGGAACTATGATTAACTTTATAGAAATTTTAAATCAAAAGATAATAAATGATGTATCTGAGCTTGAATATATGCGATTAAGACAGAATACTCTTGAAGATGTATTTTTAAAATTAACTGGAAGGAGGTTAAGAGAATAATGAAGATTCATTCTATAATTGAAATCACTATGAAAAACTTAAAGATAAGGTTGCGACAACGTCAAACATATTTCTTTTCTTTTGGATTTCCTTTAATCTTTACATTTGTTTTTTATTTTATATTTGGAACGCAAGAAATTATTTCTGGGTTTTCACTTTTCACTCTTTCAATATCAGGTTTGCTTATCTACACAGCTTCTTTTGGAACAATAAACACGGCTGTAGTTTTTTGCTCTGAAAAACAAACAGGTACTTTAATCAGAATTGATACCACTCCCTGTAAAAGATCAAATATATTCATCGGTACGTTGTTATCGGAGTCATTTTTCTTAATGATTCAATTGATCATTATGTTTATAGTAGGCTACGGAATATTAAGGTTGAAATGGGGATATGATATCTCTAAAGGAGTGTTTAATCAGGATCTAATTCTATTGATAATAGGTTTTTTCATAGTATTTATATTTGGGCTCTCGACACTAGGATTAGGAATTATTATTTCTGCTTATGCTAAAACAGTAGAAGCAGGGTTAGGTATAGCTATGGTATATGTTATGCCTGTACTCTTTTTAAGCGGAGCAATGGTACCATTTGAAAATCCAATCGTTTATGCTTTTCCACCATTCTGGGCTAATCAACTATATCAACAAGTTGTCATCTTAGGACATAATCTACTGACAGATTCACTATTAACTAATTCTGATAATATTTTAAATGCGGTCGCGACTAGAATTCCTTTGTGGGGTGCTTTGATCATAATTATTGCTTTTTTGGCTATCACACTAATGATCGGGATATTATTGTTTAATAAAAAAACACTTTCCTGATTTTTCCTTAAAATTAGCTTTTTCTAATAAATTCTAAATATATTTTATTAAAAAGTGATTTTTCTTGTTCTCTCCATTTTTCAAATGGTTTAACACTATTAGGATAGTTTTTGTAGAGAGTAGTGACTTTATTCATATAATTCTTTAGGGATTTTAATTCAAGTAATAATCTTGGTCGAGTGATTCCCCTAAGGGATTTCTTAATTATTGCTTTAAAATCTAAATCTAACTCCCCTTGAAACCAAAGTTTACTTATATCACTACTGGTTAAAATTTTCTTTTTAATGACGAGATTTAGATATTTTGAAGGCTTATATTGAAAGAATAGTCTTATGATGTCTGAAGCAGCATGTTTTGCTCCAAAATCAGACATAATTATAGAATTGTATTCCCATAAGGTATTTAGGGATGGATCATTTGCATAAATGGCCTTTTCAGCTACATTAGCGGCATAGTAGCCAGCTCTCATTCCAACATCAATGCCTCCGCCATTAGCAGGGTGTACATGACATGCCGCATCTCCAATAAACATGATTCCATTATCAGCGCAGGATGGTAATGGTCTTCTTAAAGGTACAAGGCATCCTGCTGAAGAAATTATATTAATGTTAGTTTGGGGAATAAAGTAATCAAAAACGTATTTTTTAAAGTACTGCTTTATTGATGACTTATATTGTAAGAAAGTTCCTAGACCAATATTGATAGTATTTTCACTTTTAGGAAAATACCAAATGAATCCTCCTGGAGATCGTTTATCGGGGTCAATAATTAGGGTACAATAATCCAAATCCTGAGGTAATTTCATTTCAGAAGGAAGCTTAATTATGCTACGATAGCATAGTACAAGATCTCTCTTAGAAATTTCGTTTAATATAAAAGTGCTTTTTATTTTTCTTCTTAATGTAGAATGATAACCGCTCGCATCAATGACAACTTTTGCCTTCAAATCAATTTTTGAACCATTTTTAAGCCTGACTTTAATACCATCAACACCTTGCTTATTATAAGTCAGATTTATAGCTCTTGTCTTTTCTAAAAACTGGTCAACACCAGCATTTATTGCCTCGTTGAGCAATCTTTGGCCAAACTTTAACCGATCAACAAGATACAATGGTGTTTTTATTGTTAATGAACTTTTTTGATCAGGTGAGTAAAGTCGAAAACCACATTTAAGGCTTAATAATTCTTCTTCGGGAGGATTGATATGCAAAAAATCAAAGATCGTCGCAAGGACAGCATCACCACAAATCTTATTTCCTATATCATTTTTGGCATTACTATCAATTAAGCAAACATTTAAATGTTTTTGAGCAGCAAATTTGGCCGCAATTGCCCCTGATGTTCCAGCACCAACAACAATTACATCGAAGCTAGGTGTTACATTCTCCATGTTATTTTATATAAATCCATATTAAAAATAAATAACTTGCAGTATTACAAAATTTAATTGGAATTAAATATTTTCAGCTTAATTCAATCTAATTAAAGAGGTGAATTGAATTAAAAACAATGAGATCGCTGCTATGCTTTCCAAAATCGCAGACCTTTTAGAACTACAAGGAGTTCAATTCAAACCAATGGCATATCGACGAGCTGCTGGGAATATTCAAGAGTTATCGGAAGACATTGAAGAAATCTATAAAAAAGGAATGGTAGAAGAAATTGAGGGTGTGGGGAAGAGTATTGCTTCTAGAATAAGTGAATACCTTAAGACTGGAAGAGTTGAGTATTTAGAACAATTAAGAGAGGAACTTCCTGAGGGCATGGAACAATTAGTAGAAGTCGAAGGGATTGGCCCCAAAACTGCTTTTAGGTTAAGTAAAGAATTTGGATTCAAAACAGTTGAAGAACTAGAAAAAGCAATTAATAATGGAACTCTTGAGGGATTATCAGGGTTTGGGAAAAAAAAAGCACAAAATATTCTACGAGGAATTGAGTTATATAAAGCCTCAAAAGGTAAGCTTTTGTTAGTAGATATCTTACCAATAGCTAATTCCATAGAAAAACAGTTGAGGAAACTAAATTTCATTCAAGAATTAAATGTTGCAGGTTCAATAAGGAGAAAGAAAGAAACAATTCGTGATATCGATATACTTGTAAGCACAAATGAACCAATTAAAGTGATGGATGCTTTCACTAATCTTAAAGATGTGAAAGACATAATCTCAAAAGGAGAAGATAAATGTACTGTAACTTTATACAATAATATTCAGGTGGATTTAAGAGCTATAAATAAAAATAGTTACGGATCGGCTTTGTTGTACTTTACTGGTTCAAAAGAACATAATATAAAATTACGAAAGATTGCTCGGAAAAAAAATTGGAAGTTGAATGAATATGGTCTTTTTGATAATGCTACTAATGATAAATTAGCGGGAACAGAAGAATTAGAACTATATAACAAATTAGGATTAGATTACATAGTCCCTGAATTGCGAGAGGAACGAGGAGAAATTGAAGCTGCTGCAGCTGGAACATTGCCTAAGTTGGTTGAGCGGAATGAAATCAAAGGGGACCTTCACATTCATAGTAAATGGAGTGATGGGATGAATACTATTGAGGAACTGTGTAAAGAAGCAATAAAGTACGGCTATGAATATATAGCCATTTGTGATCATTCTCATGGACTGCCGGTAGTAAAAGGCTTAAATGAGAGTGATATTCGAAAACAAATGAAGGAAATCGAACTGATAAATCGTAAAACCGACAACCTCACAGTTTTATCTGGAATCGAGTTAAATATTGATAAAGATGGAGGATTAGACATAAAAGATAACGTGTTAAAAGATTTAGACGTAGTGATAGCAAGTGTCCATTCTGGCTTTAAAGCTGATGAAAAAGCTATTACAGAAAGAGTGATAAAAGCAATGCATAATGATTATATAACCATCTTAGGACACCCCTCAGGAAGAATAATCAATAGAAGATCTCCTTTGCAACTGAATTTGATAAAAGTATTTGAAAATGCTGTAGAATTAGGAACAATCATGGAGATTAACGCCTATCCTGATCGGCTTGATCTTTCAGATGTGAATTGTTATAAGGCACGTGAATTCAACCTTAAATTTTCGATAAATACAGATACTCATCGGTTAGATGAGCTTGGCTTTATTGATTTTGGAGTATTTACAGCACGGAGAGGCTGGTTAGAGCAAAAAGATGTCGTAAACACACTCTCGAATAAAGATTTAAAGAAAATCATTAATCTTTAATCTTTTATTAAAGACTCATTGTCTCATATCCATGAGAATTAATAGAAAATAAATGTAAATTTCATTTAATTTGGATGCATTGTAAAATCAACAGATATTGATTTTATTGTGATATATGAATGTCCAACCTAGATAAAGAGAAATTACATGTAAGTTGTAAGGAGTCTTTAGAGCCCGAAAAAGAGTTTATTCCTCGTAAATATACTCTAACTCACTCAGATAAAACAGGAGACTTGTTTTTAACGGTTGATTGTGATTATGATTATGAGCAAATCTCGGGCTTATATACTCGATTTATGAGAGATGAAGTAGTGGCGGAATGGAAGAAGGATCAGGATCAGTATAGACTGCATGTTTATGTTCATGTTAGTGGAGGTTTAGTTTTTGGTTGGGCAAGCATGAGGTATAGGATATTTCAGCACCATATGCCTTTAGTTCTTAAAACAATTCGAAATGGAGATTATAGATTATTTGAATTATTTCCCGAGTTAGATCAATCTCCGATTTTTATCCACTTTGAATCAAATCGAAAGAAATATAATAAAATTGAAAGATTTGGGATTCTAAAGGATTATATTCAACATTAATTTTCTGTATTTTCCTTATTTTGAGATTCCTCAACTTCACAGTAACAATTAGGAGCGTTAGTTATTTCAACACCACAATTACACGTTTTAGGATGATTATATTTTTCACAGATCTTATTAATTGTGTTACACGAGAATAAAAGATTAAATTTCTCACTTTCAAGATGAGCTTGTTCAACTGTTAGACCTAATTCATTATAAAGGAATAATTCAAGTAAATGAGCATGTCGAGCTAATTCAATTGCTAAATTTTTCCCTTTTTTGGTGAGTTCAACCTCTTGATATCTTTTGTAGCATACTAGTCCTACTTCTTCCAACCTTTTAACAGAACTTCCAACTGTAGAGTGAGCCATATTTAAATGCTTAGCAATATATCCAACTTTTTGCTTTTGTATTTTATCTATGTATCGCAATACTTTGTAATCAATCTCTTGCATTTTTTAAAACCTTATGAATTTCTTTTGTGTTAATGCTGATGTCCAAAGAGTATAATAGTTAATGCCATTGTTATAATGCCTATCAAGATTAAAAGAATTTGACGTACAATGTGCTTAACTTCAGTTTTTTTGTGTAATTCTGGAGTTAGATCTGTTAATGCTATATATATAAAACTGGCTGAGGAAATTGCTAATAAATAAGGAACCGCTACAGAGAATACCCCTAATACATAGAAGCTTATAATAGCTGAGGGAATTGTTGAAAGACTAGAAAGTGCATTAAGCAGAAGCGCTTTTTTTCTTGAATAACCTTGATGGAGCAAGATTCCAAAGTCTCCCGTTTCTTGGGGGATTTCATGAATTAGTACAGAAACTCCGACTACAATTCCGATTGAGAAATTGGTTAAAAATCCTGCAGCTATGACAATTCCATCAGTAAAATTATGGAATGCATCACCTACTAACACAAGGGGACCAGCAGCACTATGCACTTCACAAGCATCGCTTTGACAATTACGCCATATTATAATTTTCTCTAAGATAAAAAAGAACAGAACCCCTCCTAAAACAAATAACATTATGAAATGAGGTTCTCCACCTGAACTTTCTATTGCTTCAGGGATTAAACCAAATAGAGAGGCTGTAAGTAATATCCCTATGGCGTATGAAATCAAAATAGATACAAGAATTTTCTGAAGCTTTTCACTTAATAAAATGAAACCAGCAGCGGCACATATGGCACCTAGACTACCTAAAATACTGAAAAGTAAAATCCAACCTAGAATTTTAAAATTTACCTCCTAAAAAGCATCTATTTATAATGCCATTAAGTTTTAATATATTTTAAATTTTACGAGACATCGTAATTTTTATTTTATAAAAAAAAAGCTGAAAGATAATAAAGCTTTAATGGATTGGATTAATCTTTATTTTTTGAGAAATGGATAAAAAAGAGATTATTTCTGATTATAAAATAATTATTGGGGATATTTTAGACGTTTTAGATCAATATAAATCTTGGTTTGATTTAATCATTGCTGACCCTCCCTTTGGTATTGATTTTGATAAAAGCTACCATGAATATGGTGCGGAAGGTTTTATTCTGTATGATGATAAATTTGAGGGCAATGATTATGAAGAATTTTCATATGATTGGATTTCCAAATGCTATGACGCTCTTAAGCCAAATGGGGCTATGTATATTATTAGTGGCTGGACTAATTTGGATAGGATTCTTAATGCAATCAAAAAAACAAAATTCATATTAAAGAATCATATCATCTGGTTTTATGAATGGGGTGTGTTTGCAAATAAGAAATATATTACAAGCCATTATCATATTCCATTTCTTGTGAAAGATGAAAAAAAGTATACATTTAACCCACAATATTCGAATCCAAAGACTAAGAGGAAAGGGTTCAAATATGAAAAAGATGTGTGGTATTGGCCTAAATATAATAGAGGAAATGATCCAGAACACATCAAAGGACATCCTTGTCAATTACCAATATTTTTAATGAAAAAAATGATCAAAATTTCCTCACTTCCAGGAGATTGGGTAGCAGATCTATTTTCTGGAAGCGGAGGTACTTTATTGGCATGTAGAGAATTAGGACGTAATTGCATTTCGATTGAAAAGAATCCAGATTATCTTGAAATTATAAATAAAAAAGCTAAAATAAAACAAAATATTATCTATAAACCTCCTGAAAGTGAAAAAACTTTACAAACCGGATTAAATAATTTTAAATTATAATTCAATTATATATATTGGTTCAGATGATGGTTGAATTTTCTAAGAAAGTAAAAGAATTAATAAAGCAAATACCTTATGGAAAAGTTGCAACTTATGGTCAAATTGCTGCTCTTGCGGGAAATCCTAGAGGCGCACGACAAGTGTCTTGGATTTTACATTCTTGTACGAAAAAGGATAACTTACCGTGGCATCGAGTTATTAATAGTAAAGGAGGTATTTCTTTGCCTATTGGTGGTGGTTATGAAACACAAAGGAGCCTTTTGGAGTTAGAAGGAATTTCCTTTAAAGCAAATAATTCAATAGATTTAAATGTTTATCTTTGGAATTTTAAAGTGTAGATTTTCACAGATAATCAGTCATTTAAAATAGAACTGGAATTTCCTATAACATGAATTCTCTTCCTTCATCATGCAACCATTAATTTGTGGGGCTATATCATACTCAATATTTAATTCATCAAACCATCCTTTAAGCCGTTGAAAGATACCACAACTATATTTTTCTATATAACCCATTCGCACAATCCCATCATATGCAAAACATTTATTCATAGTGAAGATTAATATATTTTTAGCCGGGAATTCAAATTTGAAATCCATAAAATCTGCTTTTACCACAGAGAATATTATCCTCATGACTTTTTTGAACTCTTCAAAAGATTCAAGTTGTTTTATCCCAATTGCTTTCTTAAACCTTTGCATTTCAATTTTAGCCATTGATTTTACTGCC
The DNA here is from genome assembly GCA_048939995.1 of Promethearchaeota archaeon. Lineage (GTDB taxonomy): Archaea > Asgardarchaeota > Lokiarchaeia > Sigyniarchaeales > SOKP01 > SOKP01. Next base: position 59,929 of record JBHLOY010000009.1, read on the forward strand.
GCTTTGTTAATTTTGTTGGTTTTTTCAATTCCACACTCTTTAGCACAATGATAAAACCACATTCCATCATGAGTCATCCAATTTTTGATTAAAATTTCTTTTACCTGCTTAAATTCCAAATTTGGGCTTAACTTTTCCATTTCTTCACCGCAATTAAAACTCTGCATTCTTTATCACCATCTTTGAGACAATTAAGACATTTTTCCTCTGCATCTACTCCTAATGCCTTATACCATCCTGATCGCATCGAAAAGCAACCACATTCATAATTATCTTCCATTTTGATACGCTTTACTTGATTTATAACTGCACATTTTTTCACAATTCCTAAAAGTTCATTATCAGATACCTTTTGGAATTCATATGACATTGTAGGAGGGGGATAATAAAATTCCATGGCAGCTAAGCATACATCATGCAGAGTTTGAAGATTTTTTACTTCAGAAATTTTTAAAGCATTAATGAAACGATACATCATAACTTTCCCCATCTCTGCTATGATACTTTTGTTTAACTTATTCCCCTTTTCCCATCCAAACTCCTTAACTATTGCCATTTGAGCTCTTGCGTCATGAGACATCCAATTTTTCCGCAGAATATCAATTTTCTGCTGGTCAGTAAGAGCATCCAAATATAAGATTTGTTTTTCCATATGTAATTCATCTCTTGGTTAATTTTTAATATTTTTCGATCTATTACAACCTTTTTATAGTTGAAAGATGGAAAACATAAATATGGGTGTTAATAATTATGAATTATTATACTATATTCAACTTAATTTAAGTTGAAGTGAGAATACAAAATGAGTGATGAATTAATAAAACAAATTAGACAGTTTCTAAAGAATGGCGATCTCTCAAATTATGAAGTTAGTGCTTTTATTGAACTTTTACAATCAAACTACTTAACAGCTCGAGAATTAAGTAAGAAGTCTGAAGTCCCTACAGGCAGAATTTATGAGATTTTAGAACAATTAAAAGATAAAGGAATGATTGAAATTCAAGATTCTCGCCCTAAAGTTTATAGAGCAATACCTTTCAATACTGCTTTTCAAAATCTCATATCTTATTTAGATAATAAACGTAAAAATAAAGTTACATATTTATACGATCAAGTTAAGATTTTAGAACGTAATATCTTAAATTCTGAGATGTTTATTAAAAAAAATGATTCTCAACTATTTTGGTCAACAACTTTCGGTGCAATACCAATCTTGTCTTTATATGAACAGAAAATGAAGGAAGTTCATGAAGAACTTTTAATGACTGGTTTTATTAATGAAAATACTATAAAAGTACTCCCTTACGGAAAAGTTATATACAATGGAATTAGAAATGCTTTATCGCGAGGAGTTCAAGTGAAATATTTATGGAGTTTTGATTTTGATAATAGAGAGTTATCTAATGATTTAATAGAAAAAAATGAAGAACTTTATAGTGATATAAAGAATAAATTGAAGGAATTATTTGATATTTCGGATGATATTAAAGGGTTTGAAATGAAATATATGCATAAGCGAATTCCATCTTACTATGATATTTTTGATACTAAACAAGTTTTATTGAAATTACAAAATCCCATTAATATATCTCAAATATATGCTTCAATAAATATAATCGATATTAATTTAGCTGAGGACTTGAAAAAGAGATTTCATCAGCTCTGGGTATTTGAAGGATTAAATATCTGAGAAAATAAACTATATTAGAATTTCTATTATTATTATACTTAATGAGTGCAAAGGAAGAACTTTCAATTGCTGCAATCGTATATTTTAATGATGAATATCTAATACTAAAGTATGGATTAGGGCACTGGGAGTTCGTTAAAGGACATAAAGAAGATGATGAAACTGATGAAGAAACGATAATGAGGGAATTATTGGAGGAAACTGGTATTACTGACGCTGAAATTGTTAATGGTTTTAAAGGAAAATATGAGTATAACTTTACATTCAAGAAACAGAAAATCCATAAATTAGTTTACTGTTATTTAATAAAGTCTAACTCCAAGGATGTTAGCTTAAGTTATGAACATGATGCCTTCAAGTGGCTACCTTTCGATAAAGCTATTAAACAATTAACATACAGTAATGCTAAAAGGTTATTGAAAAAAGCTGAAACCTTTCGTAAATCCTCTTTAGCATCCTTCTATTAACAAATTTTAAATTTGGGTTGCTTTTTAAATTTTAAATGTTTTCTATTTAATTATGAATTTTATATTTTTAGTTGTTTTTGGTGTAATCATTATTTTAATCCTAATATTTGGTTTACCTCGTAAAAACAACAAAAGAAAACCAAGTATAGAGGGAATTGATGATCCTGATGTGGCAAAAGCATTTGAAAGGATGTCAAACATACTTCCTTTTAAGTTATTAAGGAGAAAGATAGTCAATAAGTTGAAGAAGTATGATTTAAAAGGATTAGTAATTGATATTGGATGCGGTTCTGGAAACTTGATTATCCAAATTGCTAAAAATTTTAATGGTATTGAACCTTTGGGTATAGACATCTCTGATGAAATTTTGGAATTAGCCAAAAAAAGAGCTGCTTTAAATGGGGTTAATGATAAAGTAAAATTTAAAACTGGAAATGTAGAAAGTCTTCCGTTATCAGATAATTCAGCAGAATTTATTGTAAGCTCATTTTCATTGCATCATTGGATTTCTCCTAAAAAAGCCCTTAGTGAAGTTACTCGAGTTTTAAAAAAGGATGGTATTTTATTAATTTTTGACTTTCGAAGAGATTCCCGAAGATTTTTTTATGGTTTATTAAAGTTCGCTACTAAAATCGTTGCTCCTAAAGCATTAAAAAAGATTAATGAACCATTAGGATCGTTAAAAGCAAGCTATACAAAAGAGGAAGTAAGAGCTATTTTATCAGATATAAATATCAGTGAAGTAAAAATAGAGTCTTTTTTAGCTTGGATGTTCATTATTATAAAAAAAGACTAAAAATGTTAAAGAACAAATATTTTTAATAATAAATAAACCCCTATGCCAAAAGCATAAATTGGAATCAAATATTTCCATATTTTGTTTGGTAATACCCTAACTAAGTAAGGAGCTAAGATTGCGGCAAAAAAACCACCCGTAAAAATTGAGGGCAATATAACCAAATCGACATTAACTCCAGCAAAACTAATACCAAAAAATACTATTATTCCTGTTATCGATACTAAACCTTCTGCAAAAGAAACAATTGCTGTGGCACTTTTTTCGTAGATACCTGAAAAAATTTGTCCTAAAGTCACTACTGGACCATATCCTCCTCCACCGATCCCTTTATTGAAGCCAGCAAGTGCTGAAAAAGCGAATAACATTTTAGGCTTGTATTTATATGCTTTAATATTCTTCAATTTTAATCTTAATAAACCAAGCATTCCCATAAAAACTACTAGCACTGCCACATAGATTTTAATCACATCTTCAGGAAATACAATCGCATAGTAGGAAAGAAAAACTGAGGTGAAAGTTGCTACACAACCAAAAAGCGCAATGTAAAGAGTAACCCTAGTAGTATCATTTAATGGTCGAAATGAAAATTGAACATTCTTGAACTCATGATCAAATACAGCATCCATTATACCTGTAATAGCTTCAGAAATTAAAAGTGCTGGAACGACCTGAAGTGAATTATATCCCATAGATAACAATAATGGAGACAATCCTGTTCCAAAACCCATCCCAGCAGCTGAATCCAATGTTTCAAATATAAACGCTAGGATAATTATTATTAAGATTAGCTCCATATTTACACCTATAAAACGAAAAAAAACAGAGTCATAATAGCAACGTATACAATAATTGCTCCAAATATCTTTCTAAAAGATGTCTTATTTATTCTTATCCTCTCAGAGATGCTTTTTTCATCTAATTCTTGCGCTTCCTTTCCTATTGTACAAGATTCCATTCTTATAAACTTTTAATGTTATTTAGTGATATTTAATGATTCTTAATTATGAGTAATTATATGTTATTATTTAAACTTTTTGAAAAAAAAAAGATTATTGGCCTAAAAAATATACGTGTTTATAATAATTGGACTATAGAATAAATAAATTGGATAAAGCCTAAAATTTTATTTAGGTGAATTCTAATTGAGTCTAAAAAGGCATAATGGTCAGGTGAGGGAATTTCCACATACTCATATATATCATGCATTATTACCTGTAATTTTTATTTCATTTTGGGTTATAGATTCTCAACTTTTTCATTTATCAACTATCTTGAATTCTTTCGTACCTTTTTATATACGTATAATTTTGGCTGCTAGTATATTTATTATAGCACTAATATTGATACTATTATCGCATAGAACTTTGTTTAAATCACATCAACCGCCAAATATTTTAATCAAAAATGGAATTCTGGCGTATGTCAGAAATCCAATGTATTTAGGCATCTTATTAATTTATATAGCCTTCATATCTTTCTCTATTTCAATTATTTGCATTGGACTTTTTTGTTTTGTTTTTCTAATTTATAACAAGATGGTGAATTTTGAAGAAAAAATTCTCGAAAATATGTTCGATGAAGAATATTTGAATTACAAGAAGAAAGTTTCTAAGTGGATTCCAAATCCTTTTAAGAAATAAGAATCTCAGATAATTAAATCTTAAATATTAGACTTTTTGAAGAGAAATGAAAAAATGGAATAAAGCAATCCTTATTATTTTATTAATTCTACTTTTAATAATCCCTACTATCATAACTGTCATTTTATTTTTGTAAAATCAAGAAGGAATTATTAAAATAGTTAATAAATTAATAACTAAACTTATTTTAAAAAATCTATAATAATTAAATATAGTTTCCAAGATATGTGAGATTCTTATGATTCAGAAAAAAATTACCTCGTTCCCAGAAATAGTAAATATATCCTCAAAATTCAATATGAAGGAAAAAATCATCTTACATCGGGGTTTATCTTATGATTTTTTGAGGAAGCTTCCTAGCAAGTTAATTAGATTGATAATTACGTCCCCACCGTACAATTTAGGCAAAGATTACGAAATTGAGAAGGAGTTCGAAGAGTATTTGTTAGAACAAGAATTAGTTATTAAGGAATTAGTTAGAGTATTAGCAAATAATGGTAGTATTTGTTGGGAAGTAGGGAATTATATAGAAGAAGGAGAAGTTTATCCATTGGATATATATTTCTACAATCTTTTTAAAAAGTATTCATTAAAATTGAGGAATAGAATAATCTGGCATTTTGGACACGGTCTGCATTGTAAGAATAGGTTTTCTGGAAGGTACGAAACAATTTTATGGTTTACAAAATCTAACGATTATATTTTTAATTTAGATGAAGTAAGAGTACCACATAAGTATCCTGGCAAAAAAGCATATAAAGGACCTAATAAAGGAAAACTTTCTGGGAACCCTCTAGGAAAAAATCCTTCTGATGTATGGAAATTGTTATCTAAAGATTGGAAGAATTCATTTTGGGAATTTCCAAATGTTAAATCAAATCATCCCGAAAAAACAATTCATCCATGTCAATTTCCAATCGAATTGGTTGAAAGATGCGTATTAGCATTAACTAATGAAAATGATTATATATTGGATCCATATTGTGGTGTAGGTTCAAGTCTTATTGCAGGAATAAAAAATAATAGAAAAGTAATAGGGATTGATAAGGAATTGAAATATATAAATATCGCTAAAGAGAGGATAAATGCTTATTTTGAAGGAATTCTAAAAATTCGTCCACTAGGAAAAAAGATACACCAGCCTAGTGGTAGGGAGAAAGTTTCTCAAATACCTAAAGAGTGGCAAAATTCAAAGGAGAATTTAGATGGACCACCATCATAATAAACATGAATGGACAGAGGAACGATCAAAACGATTTATAAGGTTAGTGAAAGAAAAAGTATATAAAAGTCGTTATATTCCATTTGCCAGAAAAATTGTTTATTTTATGGAAAAATATAAAATTGACTTAAATTCCACGATAGTAGATATTGGATGCGGTCCTGGATATCTTCTAATTGAAATCCGAAAAATATTACCTGATATAAAAATAATAGGTGTAGATGCATCAGATCTTATGATAAATACTGCAATTGAAAAAGCTAAAGAATTAAATATTAAAAATTTTGAATTTAAGAAAGCTTATGCTGAAAATATTCCAATTCAAAATAGTCTTATTGATCTTTCCACATGTTACAATAGTCTTCATGATTTTAAGGATTGGAAACTTGCTATTAAGGAGATTTTTCGAATTTTAAAACCAAATGGCATTTTTATTCTCCTTGATAGAAGTGGAGCTTATCCTAAATGGAAATTCTTTTCAGTGATATTTAGAATTGGTTTAAGGAATGCAATACGATATTTTAAGACAAGACATTCATGGTTAGATCCAAAGATTATTGAAAAGCTTATGATAGATGTTGGATTTCAAGTATTATTTTTGGAGAAGAAAGAGCATTACATTATTGTTGGTAAAAAAAGTAACAAATAATTTTTTATAATTCTAAAAATTGCACTTATTTATGAATGAAACTGAATCAGATGTTTATCGTAATCTTCAAAAGCATCTTGATAAAATGCCAGTAGGTTTTCCCGCAACAGATTCTGGTGTAGAGATTCGAATTTTAAAGCATTTATTTACTCCAGAACAAGCAAAATTAGTATTATATTTAGATTTTCAACCAAAACCCTTAAATAAAATATTTAGAAAAGTAAAGAAAACAGCCCTTACGTTAATAGAACTTGAAAATAAATTGGATGAGATGTATAAGAAGGGGATTATTAACTTTGGTGAAGTCAATGGGGAAAAATTCTATGCTACTGCAGCTTTAGCAATAGGTATGTATGAATATCAATTGAATTCCCTCACAGAAGACTTTGTGAAGGACATCTATCAATATTTTGAAGAAGCTTTTATAAACGAATATAATAGTAGCGGAATCCCTCAACTACGTACAATTCCCATTGAGCAAAGCATCGCTCATGAGCAAACAATCTCAACCTATGATGATCTTAGATCAGTTATAGAAAATATTGGAGAACCCATAGGAGTAGCTGAATGCATTTGCAGGAAAGCTAAGGATCTTATCGAGGATCCATGTAAGAAAACCGATTTAAGAGAAATTTGCTTTAGCTTTAGAACTGCTGCAAAATACTATATGAGCCGTGGTTTTGCAAAAGAAATTTCAAAAGAAGAAGCTTTGAATCTTTTAGAAAAAGCTGAAGAGGATGGATTAGTATTACAACCCGGAAATTCAATGAGACCAATGTGCATTTGTTGTTGTTGTGGGTGTTGTTGTGAGTTGCTTGTTAGTCAAAATAGACTTGCTGAACCAGCACAATTTTTTGCATCCAACTACTATGCCAAAGTTGATGAGGAGTTATGTATAGGATGCGCTACATGCGAAGAAAGGTGTAATATTGGAGCTGTTCATATTGAGGATGCTATAGCTCGTGTAGATATAAAACGATGTATTGGTTGTGGAGTTTGTGTACCAACATGTAATTCTGAAGCAATTAAACTCTATATGAAAGATAAAGAAATTATTCCACCAGAAAATACTGCTTCTACCTATAAAGCAATTATGGATAAAAAAGCTGAGTTAGCAAGATTAGAAAAAACTTAAAATTTTCTATAATTTTCAATAGTTTTAAATTAGACTATCTATTAAATTTGATAACTAAAATTAAAAAAAAATTAACAACTAGAGAGAAAATTAAACATGAGTGATGAAGTTAGTGAAGAATCAGTTTGGACAGGAATGATAAGGAAATATTGGTATGCAATAATACTCTATGGTATTGCTATTATCGGTGCTATTATAGGAGTTATCTTAGTATTTCTGACATTTATTGCAGCCCCAGATATAGCTGGAGGAGGAACTTGGACTTTTGCACAATTTTCTGTAGGCGCTTTGATACTATGGTTTATATTTTTATTCTTGTGGGAATTACTATTGGTAGGGCTCCCTGTTATTGGGTATCTTGCCATAGTAACAGTGATCTTTTGGTTTGTAGTTTTATCTGAAGAAGATAAAGCTATAATTAAAAGTAGGGAGAAAAAAGAGAGAAAAGTTAAAAAGACTAGTGGTGGTAGCGGAGCTGCTGGATTTCTATTCTTTATCGCATTCATTTTAGTTCTTGTAATTGATGGCAATTTGTTTGCTGCATTTGATACATTACCTTATACATATTTTCTATTTGCTTATCTTGTAGGTGTTATGTGGACCGTTATCGTTCTGGGTATTCCTGTATTGATTATCGTTATAATTTATTATGGATATAAAGAATCAAAAAAACAAAAATCAGAATAATAGATTTTCTTTTTTTTTTTTATTATAAAATTATATTTTAATTGAAGGATCAAACACCTTTTTCTCAATTAGGTTCAAAATTACTTCTGCTTCTTTAGCTTGAAATCCTCCTTTTTGTGAGATTAGGTTAGATACAAAAAAATAATTCACTCCTTTTTGTTTCATAATAATCTTTGCTAATTCAATAAACTCTTTCTCATTAGAGGTTAATTTTATGGTTGATGCATCATTAATCTGAAGGGGGTAAATCAAGCTGACAGGTAGATGGTGTTCAATAAGATCTGTTATACCAGTGAATTTACTTACTTCTCCATCAAATCGTTCTAAATCTTTCCCATAATTTTGGTCAATATCATAAGATAACTGCTTTATTGACTCAAGGAAGTCTTCAGAAGGGCTCTCCTTCATTATAAGAGTTATTCTAAAATTCTTGAATTCAGACATCAATATTTTAGAATCCTGATATTCGAGCTTAACGGTTTGGGATTGTTGATTTGAACCTGTGAGATCCAGGCCAAAACTTCTAATTGCTTCTAAGAATCCAGAAATTAAAGAGGCATCTATACTCTTACTTGCAAAAATTTTATCATAAATATTAATTCCAGAATTTTTTTCGATAATTAATAAATAATCCAAATTCAAAATATCCATATATTTGTTAAAAATACTTTGTCGATATGTTGCTCTTTCTTTTTTAACTTTCTTGACTACTTTAAATGATGTGAATGCACTTACCGCGACTATAGAACCAACAATTGCAGTTATTATAAGGATGAGAGGCAAAATATCTATATTGACCAAAAATGTTTCCGATTTAATTCCAGCGGCGGTTATTGTATTCCAAAAAACATAAGCAACGTATGCTCCTTCATTTGGATTAGCTGATAAAGTGTAATTATATACAGTTTCAGTTAGTGTTACAGGGACTCGCTTTCTATCTATCTCATATCCTAATGAATCTCTTAAAATGAATGTATAGTTGCCCTCTAAAAGAGGAGCAATTACAGAATACTTTAATTCTTGTGATTGCTCGAAATTTTTTTTAGGTGTATTTAGAGTTAATGCAACGTTTGGAGAATTAGCTCTTATTTCCCAATCAGCACCATCAATAATGGTATTATTGGGAATAATTATTACTTTTCCAATAGGATCAATATTAACTTGGGAAGAGATGTTTATCCCATCTCGAAATACTGCTGGGTTAAACCAATTGGAGGGATAATCAAACTTCACTGAATGATTTATATATAATCTTGAAATAATAGGAGTAAGTGTCCAGTTATTATCTTGACTTTCTTGCATCGTTACATATCCACTGGAGAAAAATAAATTTTTAAGATTTAGGTGGTAAGTTAAATTAAACAATAATTCTACTGAGTTGTTATTCCAGATTTCAATATTTAGGGCATCATCGCCAGGACTATAATCTACTCCTTTGATTGTGAGATTACCCGTTCCGATTTCGGGTCCATTTGTTATTTTATAAATACCACCATTTAATTCTGCAGTCATATTTATACTCTCGGGGAAATAGGTTTTGCTTGTTCTTTGAAGAACTTTATATAAGAATGGTGAGCCTTGTTTTCCTCTTGTCCAGTGCCAAACTGTAAGCTCACGTACATAAAAAGAGATATGAAGGTTTGGATGGTTTGGATTTGCATCATTGTAAAACCAATATATTGTTGAACCTTCAATCGCTATAAACTGAGTGACATTTAAGAGTAAATAATATTGTCCTATTGAAAGATCAACAGGATTTTGAAACTTTTGGTAATGCCACCCCAAACTATTCGTCATATTTAATTTTGTTGAGCCATAAATAATATTATTTGGTGAATCTGGTAATAATCCCCCGGAATTATATCCATTTATTTGTACATTCGTTATATCTACGATTGCTGGAGAGGTAGCAACCCCATAAATATAAACTCCAAAAATTTTAGTTGGCTCAGTAATATTTATTTGAACGCCCATTCCACGCACATCTTTCCCGAGAGTATGAAATCCAACAGTAGTATTATCTTCTATAGTAATGATCTCACGTTCAAGTTTTATATCAGTAAAATTAAGATTAATTTGAGTAACATTCCAAGTTGATGAGGGTAATGGGATTTTTATGGAACTATTACTCTCTTGTGTATCAATATTATCTGCTAACTCAATCATATGAAGATGTGTTGGAGTTGTTAGTGTAATTCCATTATATTGAGCTAAGGATATTTTAGAATTGAATAAAAAGCTAAAAAGAAACATTGAAATCATTCCATAAATAAATAAAACTCTAAATTTTTTACTTTTCACCATAATTTCCCCATACCTCATTATAGAAATAATTTTAACTGCATTTCTAATCTTAATCAAAATATTTAAATTTAAGAGTATAATTTTCCCCAGAATTATTATATTAAAACATTTTTAGGGGATTTTGTCTATTGACTATAATTAATCTTTTTATAATTAAACGGCAAAGATATTATTATTTAATATACAGGTGAATAAAGTGGTAAGGATAACGACTAAAGGTATGAGCGATTGGTTTGGACTTTTTGGTTCATCTACTTTTGGAGATGGTCTATGCCATTTTATAGGATGTATGGCTAATATGTGCGTTTTTGATACTAGCGAAGGGCTAGTTATATTTGACTTGCCAATGAAACAATTTAGTTATAAAATATTTAAAGCAATCAGAGAAAGAACCAAAAAACCAGTAAAATATTTCATATATTCTCATGGTCATTTTGATCATGCATTTGCATTCGCACCTTTCATCGAAGAAGTAGGAAAAAAGGGTTGGATAATGCCTGAAGTTATAGCACATGAAAATTGTATTAAAAGATTCGAAAAATATAGGATGCTTAGTGAATATCACGTGTGGATTAATAAAATGCAATTTGCTTCACTAGGGATATTGAAGCATAAAAATTTAGTTTCTGCTTTAGAAACTCTTGATCCAACAATCATTTTAAAAGGAAATGATGCAAAATACAATTTTGAATTAGGAAGTATTCAATTTGATCTAAATCATGATAAAGGTGAAACAGATGACTCAATCTGGTTATGGGTACCTGAGAAAGAAACGATTTGTGCGGGGGATTTATTCGTATCATCATTTCCTAATATAGGTAATCCTTTTAAGGTTCAGCGTTATCCTAAAGATTGGGCAATTGCTTTGGATAAAATGCTTGAAAAAGAGGCAAAGTATCTAGTTCCAGGACATGGTCCTCTTATAAAAGGGAAAGAAAAGGTTAAGGAGGCTCTATTAATAACTTCTGAGGCTTTGCATTTTGTGCATGATGAGGTTGTTAAGCGGCTTAATGCGGGGAAATGGTTTGAGCAAATCTACTATGAGATGCTAGAAATATTCCCTAAAAAATTCAAAAACCATCCATTATTGCGGGAGATGTATGGATGTTATCGATTTGCAATTCACGCATCCTACAGACTCTATCATGGCTGGTATAACAGTGGTAATCCTACAGAATTATTTCCTTCAAAGGCAACAGATATTGCACAAGAATTTTTAAAGCTCAATAGTGAAGAATCATACTTGAATCATGCAAAGAAGTTATTTGAGGAAGGTAAACTACAATTAGCATTGCATATTCTCGATGTCGTAATAAATGGAATCAATGAAAAGAAGGGCAGTATCTATTTAAAGGCTTTACAATTAAAATATGACATTCTAAAAATTAAAGTGGAGGAAGAGTCGTCTTTTATTGCTGCTAATATTCTTGATAATGCGAGATATAATATAAAAGATAAGATTAAAACCATACAAAAACAATTAAAATAGAATTTTTCTTATCGTTGAGGCACAAAAACGCCTTTTTTAATAAGATTAAGTACGGTTTGGGCATCCTTTGGTGAACATTCATTTTCAGGTAGCAGATAAAGCGCATAAATATGGTCTAATCCATAATCTTCCATTAATTTCTTCGCTTTTTCAACCATCTCCCTTTCAGCAGAATTTAATCTTACATTATCAGGCATTTCTATTTTTAACGGATAGATGAACGAAACATTTAGATGTTCTTCAACCAATTCTTTGATTCCTTTAAAGTCTTTTACATTTCCATGAAATTCATCAATCATTTTTCCATAATTTTTATACACATCATATGCTAAGGATTCAACAGCATAATGGAAATCTACTGAAGGTTCAGCTTTCATGTTTAGGATGATTCTTACATTTACAAATTCTGTCATTAATAAGATAGAATTTTTATATTGTATTTTTACTGTTTTGTCTTTATCCTTGGCTACTTCTGAACCAAACGCACGAACGGCTTGTAGAAAACCAGATATTAATGTGGAATCCCCTTTTTGTTCTCCAAATGATTGAGAATAAATGTCTATTCCAGATCTAATATCAGTCACTATTAAATAGTTTAGGTTGAGGATATCTACACATTTTTCTAGCAATCTTTGCATCTCATATCTACGATTTTTTGATACTCTCTTATAAGCTATAAAGCTTAAGATTGCAGCAATAGGTGCAATTGTAACAACCGTAATAATTATAAAGAAAATACCCATATCTGGGGGAGGTGATTTAGGGATAGAAATAATAAACTCTTGAACTATAACACCCGCATCGGTCTGATTGTTCCAGAATACGTATGCAATATAGGTTCCGTCTGGTGAACTCAATGGAAGTGTATAGGAAAATAGAATAGTATCAGGAGGTATAGTTTTGCTGATATTAAATTCTTCAATATCTGCAGAGTTTATTAAAATATACGTATAGGTTCCTTCTAATGTAGGTGTTGCTAGCGAAAATTGAACTTCTTGTCCTAAATAATAATCTGTTTTTGGAGCATTCAATCCAATTGAAAAACTAGGAGATTCCGCCATTATCTCCCAATTAGCGTTTTCGATAAGAGTATTATTTGGGATAAATATATAATTTTCATTAATTGTTATATTGAATTCCATATTTTGCCCATCTCTAAAAACGCTTATATTTTCCCATGTACGGGGAATTTTGAATTTAATGCTATAATTATCTGTATAACGAATAAATGTTCGGGAAAGAATCCATTCATTACTTTGAGATTCCTGTATACTTACTTCACCCAGAGTGATTAAACTTTCCTCAAAATATAAATGATAGGAAATATTGAAATCTAACGCTTTTGAAGCGTTATTATTAACAGCAAAAGAAAGAGTAGTAGTTAAAGGACGAAAATCTTGAAATGTTTGAGATAAAACCCCACTTCCCTCTTCTCCACCATTTAACACTTGATATTCTTGATTATTTATATTAACGGACATATTGATACTTTCTGGAAAAAGAGGAGCTTTACTTTTCCGAATTATTTTGTAAAGAAATGTTTTATTATCTACCCCGTCAGCCCAAATAACGCTATCCTCTAGAGTAGTCGCAGAGTACAATGATGGATCGCTAGGATTTGAATTATAATGCCAGTAATAATATTGACCATTAAGACTAAAATTAGTTCCATTTAGAACTAAAAAGTAATTTCCACTTGGTAAATTAAGAGGAGATGAAAAATTTTGTATATACCATCCCAAAGTTGTTGAGATATTGAGAGTCTGAGAAGTAAAAATGGTGCTATTTGGTGTGTTATTTGTATCATTATATCCTCGAATCTGCACTTGAATATTTTGAGTGGTACCCGCGCTCTTGTTTCCATAGATAAACACTCCATAAATGGTTTCGGGATGATCTAATCTAATTTGAGTTGCTAAGCCTAAATTATTAAAAATTCCATTTGTAAAATAAACCCGTTCAAATCCCGTTGGTTGATCTTCTACGATTATTGTCTCCTTTTCAAAAGTAAGGTTCATAAAATCTAATTCAATGTTCGTAATATTCCATTCAGTAGTTGGTAATTCAATATTAATAGAATTGACAGTTGAATTTGATCCTTGAAGATCAGAATATTGAGACATTTTAAAACTAGTATTTAGATTTAAAATTAGATCATGCCCTTGAGCCTTAGTACTTCTTAAATTTATATTAAAACTAATGAAGAGAGCAGTAGATACTAAAATGAAAATTAATAGACTTTTTTTATTCAAACTCAACCCATTTTATTATAATTTATTATTTTAATCCTCTTCTACTATAAAAAAGTTTTTGTCTAATTTTTTATAACTGTTTGAAATTAATAAAAAATTAATTTCTTTTATAATTATATTTTTTTAAAAAAATTAAAGAGAAAATAAAAATAGAGTTAGGGTTTAAGGATAGCCCCTTTGCTTAGAGCAGTTATGGTTTTATCTTTTGGTTCGGGGACGAAATTTAATACAATAAAAACACCGATAAATGCAACTAGGCTAAGAAGCATACCAGTACCGAGTGCCTGAAGAGAAACAAATGGGTTGCTAAAAGGATCTGCACTAAAAGGGTTAAGTGCATCCGAAATAACTCCCACTATAAATCCTCCCAAGCCAGCTCCACGTGCTATAGAAAATATTATTGAGTTTGCAGAAGCTCTAACTTCAGTATCATATAATTCAGAAGACCAAACACCAAAGATACCATGAAGACCAAAACCGAGTGTAATAAAAACAGAGGATAAGAGGATCAGATTATCACTAAACAACATTTTAGTAAATATAGCAAATAATACCCCTCCAATTATTCCAATGATGTTATCGATTAGAAAAGCTTTTTTTCTACCCAGATAATCACTTAAAAACCCAAAGAAAAATAAACCGAATGCAGCTATTACCATAAGAACTAACATAAAAAGTCTTGAGATACTTTCATAATTAGTTACTCCCGCGTTGGCAAATAAGTACTGAAAGAAAGTTGGTGCAAAGTCTACTAAGGAATGATAGGCAATTTCAGCGAACCAGAACAAAAAAATAAGTAATACAGTTAACTTCCGCCATTTCCTACTGAAAATTTCTTTTAAACGTATTTTTTGTTTAATCTGTTTCTCCTTGCGGAGTTGTTCATATTCAGTCCAAATAGCAGATTCTGGTAAGGTGAACCAAAAGAGTATAATAAAAGGTATAGGAAAGAGGGCAGTAAGGAAACAGAACTGCCACGGACGGATCAGCAATGTTGTTATTATTGCACCGATATATCCTAATACAAATGTAGAGTGAACTAAACCACCTGCAGCACCTCTTCTTTTAGGAGAAAAATGTTCGGATATTAACGAGAAAGAAATTCCCCAACTGACTCCCAAACCAGAAATCATTCTCATAATTGCGAATAGTACAAACATATTAGAAGGTACTAGCGAAGTCAAAGAGGAAAAAATCGCATCCCATGCTATAGAGATGATTAATGCATTTTTCCTCCCAAAACGATCTCCTAATTCACCGAAAAGAATGGCACCGGGAACAGTAAATACGAATTGAAATGAAAAAACAAGACCTATCTGCCAATCACCGACTCCAAAGAATGTTTTTAGTTCGGGAGCTAGTAAAGTTACCATAACTAATGAATATCCATCATGCATCCATGCAATAAATGCAGCCAACAGAATTATTAAAGTTGTAAATTTTGAATATTTTTTAAGTTCAGTCAAATTTTTTCACTTTTTAATAGAAATTAGTGAATAGGTAAATATTGTCTTAAGAAATATTTAAGATTATAAGAAAGTGCAAGAAGGTTTTATTGAGATATAAGGTAAAAAACGAAAGCGATACATCCTAAACTTGCCATAACAATACCCATAGCCCTACCCATTTTTTTTGCTGATAAACTTTGAATATAGGTTGAGGTAAGAATGCCAGTAATAGCAGAGCCAATTGCTAAGAAAAGGGAAATTTCAAAATTTATGTAAAATGTTCCTCTAAATGAAACTCCAAGAATTTGATATAAGGTAAAGGTAATTAGGCTAACAATGATACTTAATATAAGAGCAGTTCCAATACTCTTTTTAATTGGATAACCATAAAGAATTATTAAAGCTAAAACAATTATCAATCCTGAGTTTGCTCCAAATAAGCCTGAATTTATTCCGAGGAGAAGACCAAAAACTATAGCGACTATAAAATATAATCTAGATCCTGAAGGGATTACTTCTTCTATTTCAATTGTTTTTGCATTTGTTTTATTTTTTTGAGAGAGAATATCAATTTGTTCTTCAATTTCAACCTTTAAAAATCTCTTATATATGTTTCTAACCATCTTCTTTAACCGTTCGGTTGTCGTATATCCACTCTTAATAAAAATTAATCCCAAAAAAATAATGAATAGAGGTATGAACCAACCATAAATATTACCTATTGGAGTTAGCATCAATATAAATACCCCGATAAAAGTAAAAACAAGAGCAATTAATATTAATATGAAAATATTTTTTTGAAATTTATATTCCCTTTTTCTTATATACCCAACACTTACTGCAAAGGCAGTTATTAAATCGTTTAATAAGTTAATTGCAATTGTTAAAAACACATCTCCAGTTAACATAAGGACTATTGGCATGACAAGCCCTTGTCCAGTTTGGCCAATAAAACACATACCAATACCAACAAGAGCCCCAATTATCAATAAGATAAATATCTGATATATTTCTAAAGCCATCGTCAATTATTCCAGATTAATTAATATAAATTATTATACTATTACTGAATTGAAAATTTCTTTTCTTTATTCAATTTGCTGCTATTCTTTTAGGGAATTTTGTCTGAGCCTTTAAATTCTGTTGAAGAAGTGTGTTGATCAATTTAAATCTTTCATCTCTAAAAGCGCGGTTTTCCCATAGATTATTAAGCTCATAAGGATCATTTTTTCGGTCATATATATCCCCATAATCAAGGCCCTCATATACAGTCAATTTGTAATGTTCAGTTACTAAATGCCTTAACCGAGCTTCAAGTGGACCTACTTCTTCATCATTTTCAATAAAAATACATGTTCTCACTCTTTCTCTGGGATTCATTAAAATGGGTGAAATATCAAAACCTTGCATGTCAGATGGATGATATCGACTATGTATACCCAATAAATTTAGAATAGTTTTTGGATAATCAATAGAACTTACCAAAGAGTTCGAAATTCCTGATTTTAGATATCCAGGTACTTTCCAGATCAATGGAAGTTGCAATACACCGTTGAATGGGCATGGTCCTTTAAAGAGTAGGCCGTGTTCGCCCATTAAGTCACCATGATCACTCATGAATACTATAATGGTATTCTTTGAATAGCCTAGTTTATCCAACGCTGCAACTATTTGCCCTATACTATAATCAACATAGGATATTGCCGCATAAGTTAAAGCCGTCATCTTTTGAACTTCTTCTTTACTTGACTCCCGTAAAAAGGCTTTTTTAAATGGTGGATTCTTTAAATGAGTGCCTAAAAATTTATGTTTATACAGATTTTGGATATCTGTAAAATTTGGAGGAAGTTCGATGTCATCAGGATCATACATATTTTGGAATCGTTCAGGAGGATATATAGGATAATGAGGATCTGGAAAGGAACAATGCAGATAAAAAGGTTTATTCCCATATTCTCCTCTCGCATGTCTCTCTAAAAATGCAATTGTTCTTTCTTTCACATATGTAGTGTTATATAATTCTTCTGGTATCTTCTCACAGAAAAGCCTGAAAAGATTGTCGTAATTTTTTACTTTTTTTCTCATTTTTTCTGCTTCATGCGGAGATCTCTCTTCTAACCACTCTAAATAATGACCAGTACATAAAGATCCATTTCCCGAAATTAGTTCTACCTCTTTATAACCATAATAATCTAAAGGAAATGTGTTTGAAGTTGTTTTATAGTCTGCCCACTCATCTATGCTTTCAACTGACCTAGATTTATGCTTAAATGCCCCAAACCAAAATTGATGGTGAATTTTTCCGATAGCTGCTGTATGCCACCCTCTCTTTTTCAGTGTTTGAATAATAGTGGGAATCTCTGGTCTTAAATTAATTCCATTACTCCTAACACCATGTACGTTAGGGTAAACCCCCGTAATCAGTGTAGCTCGATTAGGCATACAAATTGGATTAGTACAAAAGTGATTAGTAAACTGAACTCCTTCCTTAGCTAATCTATCCAGATTTGGGGTTTTTATAATTGGGTTTCCTGCATACCCTAAATGATCAGCTCTTTGAGCATCTGTTATAATGAATAACACATTCATTTTGTCACTCATTATTATTACTTCGATTAATTAAAATAAATAACTTACTTAAAGTAAAAAAAAAAGATGGAAGAAAAATATCAAACTTTCTAAATGACTGGCTGAAATATTTTTTTCTCTATTAAGTTAAAAATAGCCTCTATATCCTTCGAATCATACTGCTTAGTTTCCATAATATGGGTCGTGTAGAAATAATTTTGTTTATTTCTTTTCATAACTTCTAAAGCACGACCAATAATTGTTCGTTCTACTTGGTCTACTTTATGTTTTCCAGTTTTAACGACTTTTAATGGATATAAAAAGGAAATATTCAAATGTTTCTTAAGCAAGTCTTCAATACCCTTAAATGGGTCAATATTTCCCTTAAATTTTTCAAGGTATCGGCCATAGTATAATTCAATATCAAAAGCTAACTGATTTATTGAATCGAGGAATTTTTCTGAGGGTAATTGGTTCATAATTAGAACTATTCGAAAGTCTCTGAATTCAGACATTATCACTTTGGAATTTTTGAATTCAAGTTTGATTGTTTGCGTTTTTTCATCTGTATTTGTCAATTCTATTCCAAAAGAATGAATTGCTGATAAAAATCCTGTTATAAGAGTAGGATCAATTTTTTGGGATGTAAATACTTGTTCATATACATTTAATGATGATTTTTTTTCAGCAATCATAATATATTTTAGGTTTAAAATGTCCATACACTTATTAATAATTTCCTCTTTCTTTGTCATGACTTTCCTCTTATGCCGTTTAGCAACAATAATAATAGAGATTGTAACTCCGCTAAAAACTGCAACTCCTAAAATAATAAGAAATAAACTCAACGGATCTATTGTAAATGGAACCGTAATAGTAAAAGTAGCAGTTTCAACTCCAGCATTTAATCCATTAAAAAAATATATATATGCATAATAACTGCCATCTAGAGGGTAAGCAGGGATATTATAAGCAAGAATGTTAGCATCTGAAGGAAGTGAAATTGTTTGACGGGAGACTTCGTAATAATCAGGACGATATAGTACAAAAGTATAGTTACCTGGCGTTACAGGAGTATCAATTGAAAATCTCAATTCTTGACCCGGTCCATACTCAGTTAGGCGTATATCTAGATCAAAATTAAATCTAGGAGAGTTGGCTGATATTAACCATTCTGCTCCATCAATTATAACTCCATTATAAATAAACAATGTATTTTGGGTTGAATTGTCAAATATTAAAGAGCTGATATTGACATTATTTCTATAAACGGTCAAATTATTCCAATTAGAGGGATAAACAAATTTAATAAAATAATTCTCATATACTTCATTAAAAGAAGGCGTTATATTCCATAGATTATCCCTATTGGTTTCAATTGAAACAGATCCAGTACAAATAAACCCACTTTTTATATTTAAATAATAATTAAGACTGAAATTTAATTGTATATTGAGATGATTTTTAATTTCAATATTCAAACTGTCTGTTTCTGTCGCCCAATTTAGTCCAGTTAAAGCTAATTCTCCAGAATTAGGAATACTAGAGTTTAAAATAGGATAATCTAAACCATTAATTACCGCTGTCATATTTAATTCTTCGGGATTATAGCTTTTATTTACTTTCTGAGCTAATTTGTATAGATATGGTTCACTTTGCGTTCCTGGTAGCCAATTAGAAGTATATTCTGCGGCGTAAAGTGTTGGATCCTTGGGATCAACTCCATTGTAAGCCCAATAATATTCTGTATCTCCACTTACAATTCCGAACATAACTAAATAATAGTTTCCACTTTCTAGAGTTACTCGAGAATTAAAGTTTTGATAATACCAACCGGGTACTGAAGAAACATTGATATCTGTAAATGCATAAATTGTATCATTAGGTTTATGATCAACACTATCAAAACCTCTAATTTGAACTTGAATGACTTGGGTTGTGGTTTCAGGCTTGTATGCATAAATATCAACCCCGAATATGGTAGTAGTCTCATTTAGTTTTATTTGAACTCCGAGTCCATGTCTCCTTTTAGAAGGGGTATCATAATAAATCCGACCATATGTCCCTTGAGCTTGATCCTCAATTATTTTTAGCTCGCGTTCCAACTTTATGTTTGAAAAATTAAGATGCAAATTAGTTATATTCCAATTATTTGAAGGTAGGGAAATTTCGACTGTGCTTACATTTTCATTGCTGCCACTTTTTTCAGCATATTCTTCAAATAAGAAGTTAGAGGCCGCTATTAAGTGTTCACCACTTACTTGAGCTTCAACAAATTCGAATTGAAAAACGAATCCTAAAAATAACATTACAAAAAGGGAATTAATGAGTAGATAATTCTTTACTTTCATAAACTAAATACCAAAAACCTTAGTTTTAATACCCGACTCCTTTTAAAATATATAATAGCACACTTATATAAACTATTTGATAAGGTTTTAATATGAATTAGAATGTCATAAATAACATTTTAAACAAAAAAAAGAAGAAGTCGTAGTTTATTTTTTTAATTTTTTAATTACATAGGCAATATTTTTAGCTAGATTTTTAAAAGTTTCCATCCCTTCTTCGTCATTTAAGACTTCTCCTGGTTTTTTTCCAATAGCCATATTCCAATAAGTACTTCCTACCACTATCATTTCTTTAATGAGGAAAAAGAAGTTTATGCTAGAGAAAACATGATTAGCACCAGCTCGTCTGACGGCTACAACAGCTGCACCCACTTTATTCTTTAGATTTCTACCGGTAGCATAACCCGCACGTTCTATTAAAGCTTTAGTGCTGGTTGTCATATTAGAAAAATAGGTTGGAGATCCAATTATTATTCCATCAGCTTCAAGCATTTTTTGGATATAATCATTCATTTTATCTCCAGGTAAGACACATTTTTGATCATTATTATCAATACATTTTAAACATGCAGTACATCCTTGTAACTTTTCCATTCCGATCCACACATAATCACATTCTATACCTTCTTCTTCGAGAGTTTCCATAAGAATACTCAAACAATGATAGGTATTTCCTTCTTTTCGAGGACTTCCATTAAAAAGTACAACCTTCATGATACTCAAATTATAATAGTTTGATTAAGTAATAGAATATAATGGAATATATAAAAATTAGAATAATAACAATTTTATTCCATCATTTTTATGTTTTCTATAAAGGGAGTTAAAATCATATGAAACCCGAACTAGTTATTCCAGTGCAAAATTGGGATTCTTTAAAGGTCGTTGAAGACTGCGCCGATGCGATTTATTTTGGAGTAAAATCTTATAATATGCGCCAAAAAGCTGAAAATTTTTTACTGGAAGATTTTAAAGATGTTGTAGAATTCTGCCATGCAAGAGATCATCTTATTAAAGCTTATCTAACGACTAATATCTTAATTTATGATTCTGAATTGCAAGAACTGGAAAATATACTAGAGCATGCAAAATTAGCGGGTATTGATGCTATTATTGTTCATGATTTGGCAGCGATAATGTTTGCAAAGAAGTATGATATAAAATTCCATATTTCTACACAAGCAAATATATCTAATACGGAGTCTGCTAAATTTTTTGAAGGATTAGGAGCTGATCGCTTAGTTTTAGCTAGAGAACTTTCATTAGAGCAGATAAAACTTATAAAACATCATTTAAACAAAGCTAAAATCGAATGTTTTGTGCATGGTTCAATGTGTAGTTCAGTATCTGGCCGTTGTTATTTATCTGCCACAATTTGTGACTCAGAAGAATATTCAGCTAATCGAGGCAATTGTGTCCAGCCGTGTAGGCGAGAATGGAGAGTATTTGATGATGAAAACCATGAATTGCTATATGATGGTCAAATGTTTTTGAATGCAAAAGATTTATGCATGATTGAATATATCCCTAATCTCATTCAAGCAAAGATTGATGCATTTAAAATAGAAGGAAGAATGAAAGATCCCCTTTATATTAGCACTGTTTCAAGTTGTTATAGAGAAGCCATAGATAGTTATTTTAACAATAACTTCACGAAACAGAAATTAGATGATTGGATGGAAAGAATATCAAAAGTTTATAACCGTGGATTTCATACGGGATTCTACTTTCATAAGCCTACTTTGGAAGATATTCAATTAGCGGAAAGAGGGAATATATCCCCCTATAGGAAGCATTATTTAGGGAAGATCTTGTCTTTTGATAAAACATCTAAAACGGCAAATGTTTTATTAGAAAGCCTGGAAATACCTTTACGAACTGGAGATGAAATTATCATTATTGGGGAAAATACATACCAAATTGAAAAAATACGGAAAATGGTGTATAAAGGGGAAAAAATTAAAACTATTGTGAGAAAACGATATAGTGATCCTGTTAAAATAAATTTAAGAGTCGATAACTGTGAAGAAAATGATAAGATATATATTCTTATAAAAAATGGGTAAAAGTAAAATTTATATCATCTATTGAACATAGATTAATTGAATTTTTTAAGAGACTAAATAAGTTTTAGAGACTGAATAATATAAATGGAGTTTGAGGAGAAAAGAAAAAATTTAGTCGACAGCTTAATAAGTCGTAAAATATTGAAGGACCCAGTTGTTATTCAAGCAATGTTGAAGGTCCCCAGGCATGAATTTTTACCTGAAGGGGCAATATCTTCTGCTTATATAGATTCTCCACTTTCTATAGGTCTGGGACAAACAATATCAGCCCCTCATATGAACGCAATGATGTGTGAATATCTTGAGTTAAAAGAGGGAGATAAAGTATTAGAAATAGGAACGGGTTCAGGATATCATGCTGCTTTATGTGCTGAAATTGTTAGTTCGAAGGATTCTGAAAATCCAGGTCATGTTTATACTATAGAGCGCTTAAAAGACTTAGCTGATAAAGCACGTAAAGCTCTTCATAGAAGTGGATATGGAAACAAGGTAACTGTTATATGGGGGGATGGTACATTAGGGTATCCTCAAGAAGCCCCCTATGATAAAATTTTAGTGACCGCAGCATCACCAAAGAAAATTCCTCCTCCTTATAAGGAACAATTAAAAGATGGTGGCATTTTATGTATTCCCGCTGGATCGCGAGAATGGGGACAAAATCTCTATATTATTCGTAGAGAAGGAGATAGTTTTGATTCTGAAAATATCACGGGAGTCAGATTTGTTAGTCTGATTGGAAGATATGGTTGGCCAGAATAATGAAATATTCATAATCTGGGCAGATAAGGAAAAAATTTAATTCCGAGATTTTTTTTTTAGTTTATCCTCTACTAATTTTTTACGGATTCTCTTTATAAATTCATTATTTTCAATATTTTGTTTAGCAGATTTGTTGGTATAATTAAAGCCATTTCGTTTGCCATTTTTGTAAAAATCCATAAAAATACCATGACAAAAAGATATTTATTAGTTGATAATATGAGTAAAATATATTTAAACGTTGATAAATTCGACAAAATCTATCCACAAAAATACAAAAACGTAATAAAAAGAAAGATTTTAATATATTTTAAGATCAATATTATAAATAAAATTTTTTGAGAGTTTAAATCTCGGGATCACATTAATCCCTTGATATATTTTTTTATATCCCTCATCAGTATACACAAATGCAACTATTGGAAACTTAGCGATTCTAACCTTCTCTAAGTCTGATTTTGAGGTGCTAGAGATTTCAATTTCTAATGTGAGATTATAATTTTCATCATATGATTTAAAATGATAGCCTTCATATTCAAAAGGTTTTAAAAGTTCATTGTTTTTACCATTTGCAAATAGTACTTGATTACTTTCCCATGAAAATCCCTTAGGGTCTCCATTAAAGAAAAAGGGTATGTCTATCCCCAACTCTAATTGATCTAAGATTCTTGCCATCATATCTTCCTTCCCAGGCTTCTTTTTTAAACTTCCCATCACGCTCAATTTGAGTGAGTTTTCTTTGACTATAAGTTTCTTTGTAATCATACAAGGAAATCGCTCATCTAAAAAGATGTCCTTGACTGAACCACTACCTTTTAATTCTAATATTACTGATTTACCATCTTTCTCATTCCTTGTGATTTTAAATTCATTATTAACAAAATCTCCGAATTCATAATAATTATCTTTTTCGATTTGTTTCAATGGAACATTCTCATGCAGAAATCTTGTTCTAAACATACTTCTTTTAAATCGATCAACCATTACTTCTTCTTTATTAACTTTATTAGTATCATGATATGCTTCAGGCCATCTAGTTAGGGTATTCAATATATTATACGATTTAGGTTTAAAATCGAGTTCAAAAATTGTTCCTCCATCAGAAGGGTCTACATAGAGGCTTAAAAGATCGGATTCAATAATTATATCCATTTTACTATCCTTGTTGAAATCCATTGGAAGAATAGAAATGTAATTTTTTGATATTATATTAATTTCTGAATTTACTTCATCAATTACCTTCTCAGCATTAATTAAATGTGTGTATACTGAAAAACGTAAAAACTGTAAGTAAATCCCTCCAAATAATCCATGCCAATAACTATCATTGCACTGGGCTTTATAAATCTCATCCCAAGCTTCATTTATTTTATTTTGATATTTATGTGTTTCAGTTTTCATTAATCTATCCTCAAGTTCTATAAGTTTTTCTCGTACATACAACATTTTCTTATGCATATTGTTTGATTCAGGGTATTTTATTAAAAAAAAACGCCAAAAACCCCCCTGTAAAAATAAGTACTCATCTTTCCTTTGAGGATCATTCCTAATAGCTTCTCTAAGGATTTCAAATCTTTTTCTTATAGGAGTTAATAATACCCACTCCTCCATCTTATCATAACTGGCTGTTGGAAGATATACTAGATTTTTTGCAGGTACTTTTTCCATATATTCTGAAGGCGTAATAGATTTTATCCATTCATTATTAATAACTTGTTCTAGAAAAGCTGATATGAACGGTTTGCCATTATCTCCTTCCTGATGACCTTTTCCATCCACATAACATATCTCATGCGTTGTACCCCATACACCCATTTTTTCGGCATCAGATATTAATAATGCCATTCGATTTCCCTTTTCATCTGCCATCTTCTTTAGATATTCAATTGACAAATAAGTAGGTTTCCAAGGCGTTAAATATCTTAACTCCTCATTAATTGGGAAAACCCTTAATATCTTTCCTTCATCCTCAGTATTATAGGAATAAAATGTATCAATTTCAGTTATACCAGTTGATCGAAAATGGTTGTCATCCACTATAACATATTTTAAGCATACATCACATAAAAAGGAGGGATAATTCGGTTCCCAAACTCTTTCTGATAACCAAGCTCCTTTTACTTCTAAATTAAATTCCTTTTTAATCAAGGAAGATAACTTTTTCATCTGAGCAATTTTGTCCCTATAGGGAATAATAGCAAAAATAGGTTCGTAATAGCCTCCCCCAATCATCTCGACCTGTCCCCTATTAGCCATTTGCTTTAACTTTTCAATAATATCTGGTTTATTGATGATAAGCCATTCTAATAAATTCCCTGAAAAATGCAATGCTACCTTTACTTTAGCATATTTATAAAGACACTCCAGTAACGGTTTATATGCTTTTTGGTATGCATCTTCAATTACCCAGTTAAAATTGTCAATAGGCTGATGGAAATGAAAGACAATAGGAAGGTATATGGTCTTAGCTCTTGGCATATTTACTTACTCTTTGTTAATTGTTAAAGTAACTTTATAAAAAGGAATTAAAGATTAATAATGAAGTTATTTAAAAAGAAATTAAAAGATTTTTAACATACATAAAAGTCGCAATCTTTTTATACAAGTCTCATATAAAATTTATATAATTATTTTGATTTTTTTAACAAAAATATTCAAACTTAAAAAGGGTTTAATTCAATGAGTAGTACGAAAGTAAAAGAATCAAGTACAGTTTTAAATATCCTTTTAATCCTTCTTGGACTGGTTTTCTTATTTAAGGCAGTAATCGAAGTTTTAAATTGGTTTGGGATATTACTCCCCGGTGAGTGGGGTGGATTTGAGGAGTTAGAAATATTTGGGGCTTTAGGTTTAGTATCTATTGCTTTAGGTGTTTGGTCAATTATCGCAGGAGTTGGAATGTTTAAAGAAGCAAAATGGGCATTGGGAATAGCATTAGTAGTATTAAGCATTATGGTATTAACTGGGATTGCTCCTATAGTCGGATGGATTCAAGATATATCATCATTTGATTATACTTACTGGCCAAATTATATTACTTTGATCTCATTCGTTATTGGAATAGTCGGATTTTTCTGGTTGCTTTTCACAAGAAAAAGGTATGTTTAGTTTTATTTAAAAAAAAAATTTAATTTCTTTTTATTTCTTTTTGGGATTTTAGAATAAAGCCTTTTAACAATAAGGTAAAATTATATAAATAAGATAATTATTAATAATAATTAATATTCATAATCGAATTCCAATGAAAGGTGATTTTTTTGCAGCAAGAATTAGGTGAAAAAACTGAAATCGAGAGTTTTGAATATCCTAAACACTTATACCCGGAGAAGAAAGGGTTAGCTAAAGCTTTTCAATTAGCTAGGAATTTTGGACATAGTGATTCTATTAATTCAGTCGCTGTTTCTTCTCAAGGGGATCTTATCGTGAGTGGTTCTAATGATAAAACGTTAAAAGTCTGGGATTTTTCATCAGGAAATCTTTTAAGGACAATTGAAGCACATAGCAAGGAAATTTTAAGTGTTGCTATATCTAAGGATGATAGTTACATAATTAGCGGTTCCTCAGATAATTCAATAAAGGTGTGGGGGTTAAGGAGAGGAAATCTGATTCATCATCTTAAGGATCATAAAGATGAGGTAACATGTTTAGTAGTTAGTCCTGATGGGAAACAATTGATAAGTGGTTCTAAAGATACGACTGTTATAGTATGGGATCTATTAGCAGGGAAATTACTGCATACTTTTGAACTTAAAAATCCCATTAAATCTGTTGTTGTGTCCCCAAATGAGAATTTACTAGCTTGTGGAAATGATGAGGGCTTAATATATTTATTGAATTTAAAGAAAAATAAACTCGAGAATAAGTTTAGGGAGCATTCAGGTAATGTCAATTCATTAAAGATTTCAGTAGATGGCAATTATATGGTGAGTGGTGCTGATGATAATAGGATAATAATATGGGATTTATCGAAAAAAAAACCTCTACTGAAACTTGAAGCTCATTCGGGTTCTGTACGAGCGGTGGCTATATCTCCCGATGGAAGTTTACTGGTTAGTGGTTCTGAAGATAAAACAATCAGATTTTGGGATTTATCAACAGGTAAACTTACTAGAACCTTAAAAGGTTATACTGATGCTGTAACATCTTTGGCCTTTTCCCCCAATGGAAAATATATCGTAGCAGGTTCTAGTAATAATGATATCATGGTCTGGGAGTTGGGAGAAGGTACTCTTTTAGGCTCAATTGAAGCTCATTCATCAGGTATTAATAAAATTAGTATATCACCCAATGGAGAATACATTGCTACAGGATCAGATGATGGTACAGTAAAACTATGGAACATGAAGACCCAAAGTCTTATAAAAACCTTTAGTGGTCATAAAAAACCAATTGTTTCATTAGCATTCGCACCTAACGTTCCTTATTATTTAGTTAGCACTTCTTTGGATAGAAATGTAATAATTTGGAATATTGTAAATTCAGAAATCATCCAAACCCTAAAAAAAGAATCAGCAGTAGCTCAGGCTGTAGATTTTGCTCTAGAAAATAACCGTATAATTTTAGGGTACAGCAATAATTATATAAAGATTTGGGATATTGATAGTCAAAATTTCATATGGGAAAAAAAGGCTCATAAAGGAGGAATCACCTCTATAGCTTTTACGCCAAATGGTCGGTACTTTGTTAGTTGTTCAGAAGATAAAACCATAAAGATATGGGATTTTTCTTCAAAAGAAGAAATTAAATCTCTTGAGGATCATAAGGGAAAAGTTTTATCAATTGCAATTTCTCCAAATGGAAGAACAATTTATAGTAGTGCAGATGACAAATTGATTAAAGCCCATGATTTCTATAGCGGAGAATTAATCGCAAATCTTGAAGGTCATAATGATGCTATAGGGAGTATTTCATGTTCAGCTATGGGAACTTGTTTAGTAAGTGGTTCTGATGATAATACTGTTAAAGTATGGGACGCTGTAAGATATCAATTGATTCAAACATTTGAGGGTCATTCAAAAGAAGTCACATCTGTGTCGGTTACCCCAAATGGAAAAATTCTTATCAGTGGATCTCAAGATGGAGATTTAAAGTTATGGTCGTTAAATTTTGGGGGTGTATTTAAGAATATTAAAGGCCATACTGACAGTGTGAATTCAATTGCCGTGTCTTCAAACGCAAAATACGCTTTAAGTGGATTGTCAAATCATTCATTAATCTTATGGGATGTTTCTAATGGAGAATCAATCAAAATTTTTACGGGACATACAGATATTATAAGCTCGATAGTATTTTCTCCAGGTGGAAAATATATGGCTAGTGCTTCATATGATAATACTTTAAAAATTTGGGAGATAAATAGTGGAGAAGTTCTTTATACACTAAATGGTCATAGTGATGCTGTTACTTCAGTTGCTGCATCAAATGATACAAATTATATTGTTAGTGGATCAAAGGATAAAACCATTATAATATGGGAAACGCACTCAGGAAAATTGGTTAAAAGGCTAAAAGGGCATGAAAAAGCTGTTACAACCATTGATATTTCACCAAATAGTGAATTCTTTATTAGTGGATCAGAGGATAATTCAATTATTATTTGGGATCTTAAGAAAGGAAAGCAGATTCGTACTCTAGAAGGGCATACCGGGACAATAACAGCCTTAGCATTTTCACCAAAAGGAGATTATATTGTTAGTGGGTCAAAAGATCAGACTGTAAGAATATGGAAATTTGAAACTGGTGAATTAGACTACGTATTTGAAAAAATAAATAGTCCAATTACTTCAGTTGCGATATCCACTGATGGTTTATACTTAGCATGTGGAACAGAAGATAATTTTTTAAGGATATGGGATTTTGTAGAGAAGTATCAGACAACTTATTATTACTTATCAAGAATAAATTCACTGAGATTTATTCCTAATAGGGAACAGATTATTGCGGGCTACGATTCTGGAGATGTGTTAATTTGGGATTTATTATTGGAAGAACAGGAACAATTAATTAAAGAACTTCGAGGAAAACTAAATGATGTTGAAAAATTAATTGGTGATAATAAATACACTGATGCGATTGAACAATTGAACTTTATTTTAGAGACAGCTGATTTATTTAACATTGAAGAAATTAGGAATATTGCATTTGAAAAGCTTAAGAATCTAAGAGATCCCCAAGAAAAGCTCAGAGTGGTTAAAAAGATTTTAGAATTTGAATTTGAAAATCAAAGAGAGATAACTAAAGCTGAGATGGTCAGTCATTTAAATATTGAAATCTCCGATATTGATTTTTATGAACAATTACTAAAAGTCTCTCTTGATTATAGTCAAGCTGAAACTCCAGAATTAGAATCTCTTGGTACTAAAATTTTAAAAGAATATATGAATCCTACGCTATATGATTTAGTAGTAAAATTAGAATTTGAGATTGCTAAGGCTAAAAAAATCGGTAAATTTCTTAAAGATAGAGGATTTATTAAAGAATTTAGAAATTATCCCTTAAGTGATATGGGAAGAATTAATGGTAAAGGTATATCCGTTTTTGTTAGTTACGCAACAAAAGACGCACCCCTCTTTAAGATAGAAGAAGTAGCCCATAAACTTAAAGACTATGATGATATCCAAGAGGTGCTCTACTGGCAAGAACATATGAAAGACAATATTATCAAATACATGAGTGATAATCTTGGTAAATGTCATGTAGTTTTATTATTTTGTTCCGAAAATGCTTTGAAATCTACTCCGGTTGAGGAGGAATGGACTGCAGCAGACATGATGAGAAAACCAATAATTCCTATATTTTTAAAACCAGAACACATTCCTCCCTTGCTTAAATCTAGATTGGGATATGAATTTGATTTAATAGATATGGACCGCAATATAAATCAAATTCATAATTTAATATTTAAAAAATGTCAGAGTCCTGATAAATAATTTTAATTTATCGACTACTGATATAATTATTTTTTTCTTTATCAATATGAATGATTTATATCAAAAGTTTTTTAAAAAGTTAAATAACACTTAATTTCAAATAATTTCTTCAAGATACAATATTCAACATTATTCTTAATAAAGAATTGTACCTTTAGAGATCTGTACAATTAATTTGTTTAAAATTGAGTTATTATGTCAGATGAATTTGATAAAAATTTAATCCAGCAAGTTATTGATTCTAATGAGTTTAAAGCATGGTTAATTTCCAAAAGATGGTTTGGAGATAAAACATTATTGTCAAACTTGGATTTTAAAATTAATTTGAAATATTTTGAATTTATAGTAGAAAGAATCTTTATTACTGTAATTTCTATAGAGAAAAATAATTATTCTAAATCTTACTTCCTTCCTTTAATATATTACCATAAAATAATGGATATTCTTGATCCTGTTGAAAATATCAGAGGAAATGTTGTAAGATTAACGGAGAAAACCTTTAGTAAGATTCTGATCAGAAACATTACTGAAGAGGGGCAAAACAATGTGTTTCCAGTTAATTTGATTGAAGCTGAATACTGTCTTTTCTTCTGGAAAAAATTATTATTTGATAAACATATCTCTGAATATTTTCCTTCAATGTCATTAGATTTAACTTTATACACTGAACAATTTCAAGATGAGCCCAACATGAAACAAGTTCAGAATCTTATCGAAGCAAGCTTATATCGAGACAGATTCGAATTATCATTAGAGCAATTAGGAGGAGGAAATACTACAAATCTTTTATTTCTCCTCAGCATTAAAAATTTAAACATTCCAAATTCTATACCAATTTCATATGTAGTAAAATCTTATAAGGAATTCCGTGAAAGTTTTGAACCTAGAATATTATTTGTGTTAGTTAAAAATAAATTTCCTAATGCTCCAAAAATATATGGAACATTAAAATTTCATGAAAAAGATACAATAGGGATTCTCCAAAATGTACCTAATTTAGGTAACGTAGGAGATATTTATTGGAATGATCTAAATAATATGATTTATAAAGTTTTTAGGGATATAAATGAGGATTATAGTTATTTAGATAATAAAGAAAAGATGTCAGAAATAATTTACCAAAATTGTTCTGAATCTCTAAAAGTCTCAGAAAAAATCGGTGTCCATATAAAAGAATTGCATAAGGCTCTTGTTCTCCCTGATCGAGAAGACTTTAATAAAGAAACTGTTGATAGTGAAAATTTTCTCGAGCAGTATACAAATAAGTTGAATTCTATGATAATGGCGATTCAGTCTAAAATGAAGGAAAAATCAGAAAGTTCATTCTTTAAATCTCCAAAAATAAGTTCTATTCTGATAGATATTAGAGATATTATTGAGAAATTCAGATCAGAATTTAGAGTTCCAGAAATAGACATCCAACCGGTGCATCAAGATTTACATATGCAACAAATTCTTTATAATAAAATTAATGGAGAGTATCAATTTTATTTTATTGATTTTGAGGGTGATCCTCAATTAACTCCTGAAGAAAAAAAACACAAATTTCCTATTGAAAAAGATCTAGCCTCATTTTTAAGGTCTTTAAGTTATATAAAATTCAATACAATACTTAACTTCATAGAACAAAGGATTATAGATCACAATAAATTTGAGGTAGCAGAAGAATTTTTATTTAGCACTTATTTTAGGAAAGCTTCAAAAATAAGCCTAAAACATAAAATTCTTGAAATTATTTTAAAATTACTCAGTAGTTGGGAATTAAAATTAATGGGAAAACTTTTTGAGGAGGGAGAAAAATTACATTTTACATTGATCAATTATTTTACGATTGAGCGCGCTCTTCACGAATTAGATTATGAATTATTATTTAGGCCAAATAAAACTATTGTCCCAATTTTGGGTTTAAAAGAAATCATAGATAAATATTAATTATTCTAATTCAGATATTTTAGCAAATTCAAATGAATAATGTGATGATGATCTGTTTACAGGTTGGATTTCATTCTTATATTTAGCTCTTAAACTTTTATTTCCTTTCATTTCTTCTTCAATATAGCTTAGGTTCATTTCTTTATTATGATAAATTCTCCATAAAAATGATTCTACAAACTTTTGTGGCCCAAATTCTTTTGTAACTAATAGATAATTTTCTTCATCAATGAATTTTCTAAAGAATCCTAAATTATCACAAAATTCTAATTTATAAACAATATCCTCTTCTTTCCCATTTATTCGCGCAATATCATTAATAAAACGAGCCAATTTATCTCCTAATCTTATTTGCTCTTGCTCATCAGTATTATCAATTAATTTTTTCACATAGCTTCTTTTAATAATTATAAAGTCTCGATTATTTAATGATTTAATTGAACCTCTCTGCTTTATTATAAACTTTGACATATCTAGATAATTCCTTATTAAATCAGCTTTCGAAAGACCTAATCTTTCTTTCATTCTATTTAAATTATTGTTTAAATATTGATCTATTCTAATTGTAATTACATCTTGATTGGAATTTGACATCCTTTTTTGACTCAATTTTTATACATACCTTAATTTTTAATTGTTTATTTTGTAACATTATGTAATCAAAGTAACTTAAAAAGTTTAACGCATATTTTTGAATTTTTTTCAGCATTCTTAATAGTACAAACTTATTTAGTTTTTTTATCTTGTAGAATTAAAGCGGAATTTATACAAATCTCTTGTCTAGAGGCATTTTATTGATTAAATAGTGCCTATATTAAAAGATAATAGAGATGTTATATACTTTTTCAAAACTATTTTTTACAAAAATTGAAAAAAACATGAAATTAATTTCGGTTTAAAACATAATATATTAAATAGATGATATTTTAACTAAATTACAAAGGCTAAAAAAGAAGTTTGAATTAAATTTAGGAATATATAAAAAAAAGCTTAGGGGAAAGACTAGTATGACAAATTTAACACAATATAATTTGGATCATTGATATCAATCTTCATTTTAATGATATAAAATATTTTTAAGATCATATGTAACTAAAAGTAAACTATTGAAGTCAAAAGTATTAGGATGAATATAAGATTAGACTTAAAAGCATAATTAGATTTACTTTTTTTGTACCCAAATGATAAAAAAATTGCCATTATTAAGGGTTGAATTGAGATAGTGCAAATAACAGAAAATTTAGGTCAAAATCCAGAAATAGATTCTTCTTTAAAGTTAGAATTAGTTGATAGTGATACAGGATCAATTACAATTGAGTCAGATGGTAAAATTGAGTTAATAGCAAAGGCGCTTTCATCAGAAACTCGACGCTCGATTCTTCATCAAATTCAAATACACCAAGAAGGGATGGATGTATCCAATATAGCCGCAAATTTAAATATGACAGAGGCTAATATATCTGCTCAAATTAAAAAGCTGGAAGAAGCAGGTTTGATTGATTGTGATTATTGTTCAGGGAATCATGGGGTAAGAAAAATAAGTAAATTGAAATATTGCCAAATAAGTATCAAATTTTGATTCTTATTCTTATATTTATAAAAAATGAGATATAAGGGTATTTTTAATTCTTTCAAAATGACCTAGGTTTACTTTTAGTAAGTCATTAAGAGCCTCGTTAAGACCTGCTTTTTCAATTTTCTTTGTAATTCTATAATAAGGACTTTTTTTCAATTTTGCAATTAAAAGTTTATTGGTTTCAATTGAGTCAAAAAGAAAATCTCTGGCTTTTATCACATCTACATTTAAAATTCTCTGAATAATTGTTAGTAACATGGCATCAAATGTAATTCTTAGGATAATTTCTCTGTCAAATTCTGTTTTTTTAGGAAATAAGTAGTCTTTAAGGAGTGAAATTGATTCTTTAAAAAGATCTATTGAATCGCTTCCCAAACTTTCTATTTTATCTTTAAAATCAGTATTATTCAAAGCAGTTAAACAGATTGCGGATAAAACTTGATATTCTGCGATAAAATGAATAAATCTGGCTTTTGCATTTAGGACCGTATCTTTAGAATCTTCTGCCTCAGTAAGTAGATTTCCTAAATTATCAAGAGATTTTCTAAAGTAGGTGGATATTGTATAAAATTTATCAGAGGCTTCTTCAAATGCTTTACTTTCTAATAATAATTGAGCTTTTTTTTCTTCTTGTTGATATAGTTCATCAAATTTATTAATTTTCATAACTGCCTTTAATATCAATCGTTTACCTAAATCTTTAGTTAGCTGAGAACGTTCATAGGTTTGACCTGCTTTCAACAAAAAAATAGAAGCTAAGCTATGATACTCTTCAGGGTCTGCTTTAAGGAAATATTCAGAAGCACTACTCCAACTATCACCTGCAGTTTCCCAGTCATTCATTTGAAATGATAGGTTTCCTAGTTGGATCAATAACTTCGCAGAAATTTCGTATAATTTTAATTCTTCAGTTTTGCGAATAATTGATTTTAATCTATATACCGCTTGGATGTGATTTTTGAACTGTGAAATGATACGAGTAATACGAATAAATATTTCATCCAATTTAAAATAACTCCCAAGATCTAAGTAGATTTGTGCTGCTTTTTCATATATTTTTATAGCATCATCTCCTTTACCTTTATCAATAAGATTTTCAGCACGATCAATTAGTTGAATTGCTTCAATTTCTTTTTCTTCTTTATCTTGATTGTTATACATTTGACTTCCATCCTTTAATTAGAAGCCCCTATCAGCCTATAAAATTCCAGGTGAGGCGTTCTAAATTTTAGATTAAGTAATAATACTATTCTAAAGAAAGAAAGTTTATTTAAGTTTTGATCAAATATATGATATTAATTGCTAAAATTCATCTAAGAGTTTAATATTACGAGATTTTATAATATTTCTAAATTCAATTGCTTGGTATGTGGAGGCAAAACATTCTTTAGCATCCTCAATTGCTCCATAAAAGATGAAATTTGAAAACCAAGATGCTATAAACATAATACTTGCTCTTCGATATCGTGTATGAAACTTTAAATTTAATTTCGGGGATGAGTAATAAAATAAAAATAGATTAGGTGCAGTGCCAGTAGGTAATTTTAATGAAGTGCTTATTAGCTGCTGAGTCTCAAGTATATGAGCTAAACTTTCGAGATCAATTACTCCACCATCAATCCATATTCTTTTTACTCCTAAACCCTTTAAGCCATCAAGAAGGCTTATGTTATTTGGTTGGTTTTTTTCAACTATATAGTTAAATCTCTGGCTTGATGTCATATTTTTAGCCCCCAATATTAATAATACGATGCTCTCTATCTTATATAATTTAATCAATTCACATTCCTTTTCATTCTTTAGATTTGAGATTGTGTTATAGATAAACTCCTCTGGTTTGACTCCCCTCTCAATGAGATAGGCAGTACCAGAAGCCCTTGCCTCGAAAGAACCTCCTAATACAAAAGGTGGTTCAAAATTATCTAAATAAAATTCAAGGTATTTAATCATAGCATCAGGATTATCTGCTGAAATTTCAATCATACTTGGAATTTTATATTGAGTTGATAAATCTTGTTGATTCTGAATACGTTTTTTTGCTTTTTCTTTATTAAAATTTTTCGTACTGTTTCTTTCTACAATTGATTGTCCTTGATAAAACATAGTCCCAATTAAAACAGGAGGTAGATTGAAATTTCCGAACCCTAATTTAACATCTTTATAAAGGTAAAAATTATCCACACTCATTATTAAATCAATTAGTTTATCCTTTTAAAAAAGAAGATGATTTAACTAATATAAATGTAACTTTACACCACAGTTTTTACATTGGCTATTGTTTAATTCTTCAAAACAATTTCGATGATAAAGAGTTTTGCAGTTTTCACATCGAACTATTTTTTGACCTTGTTCAAATATTAAATTACATACTAAACATGAATCGAATAAGGCGTCATTTTCAATTTCACCAAAGCTAACTAATTCAGCAGCAGCGATTTCTGGTTCTTGGCTAGTTGAATTCGCTTGAATTCGTGGTTTCACTAGAGAAGTTAATTTTCTCATTTGTGACACCTCGCTTGGTATCTTTAATAAATAAAAACAATGGGGGCATCGTACTGTTCCCGCTTTCCTCATCTTATGGTCTTTTTGAGAATCTGCCCATGATGCTAAACAATGGATATGATAAGGTGTCTGACAATTTGGACAATAACGACCACTAACAAAAAAGGAACTCTTCGTATAAGGATTAGTATCAGAAAAGCAAATTGAACATTTTTTATAATCAGCTAATCCTCTAAGTTGTAATAATCGTTGCTCTTGATCTTTTGTGAGGTCCTGGACTCTTAATAGATCAGCGGCTATCTTTCTTATAAAACTAGGGTTATCAACCAGAGACGTTGAGGTTTCTCCATAAGTTTTAATATTTGAATTGGCAAAATTTATAGCATTTTGGAATAAAGATTCTGAGTCATTATTATAATAATATCTCCCTTCTGTAATATCACTTAATCGTTTTAGTATGTTAAGAGATGATACATCAGCTAACCGGAAACAATCAATTTTTATATTTAATCCCTGCGCTAGTCGAGCCATTTTCAATGGATCTATAGAGGTTTTAGTAAACTTACCGTCTGATATTAATAAGACTCTAGGAACTTTTGCTGCTATTTTTCTTAACTCAGATATAATAAGTTTTATAGAAAATGCTAAAGCATCTCCCATTGCTGACTTTCCAGAACATTTCAACGAATTTAATGATTCAAAAAGTGATTCTTTTGAACTTGTAAAATCTAAAACCTTTTTCGGTTTGTCAGAAAATCTGACTATAGCAAAAGAAGACATGTTATCCTCATTCAATCTTTCATTTATTAATTTTTTTGTGGCTTCGATACTAACAATTAACCTGCTTTCATATGGAGGATAATCCGATCGAAACATTGATCTTGAAGTATCAATGCATAATACGACGTTTTCGGGTACTCTTTCACTCAATTTCAGATTTACCCAGTTATTTTTTTTATAAAACCCTAAATAATACTTCTAATTTTTATAAGTTACAAAAAGAATAAATAATTATGTTTTTTTCATAAAAATAAAGTTTTATAAGGTAGTTTTTTCATATTTTATAAAACTCTTTTTAATTAATTAAATACAAATATAGTATAGAGAAAATTGAATTTGTTTAAATCATAGATGTAGCATGTCAGAGAATGAAAATAAAAATATAAAGGTAAAAGATTTTTTTAAAAGCAATGTAATTATTAACGAATTAGAGGATATATTGAACTTTCAACCTGAAACGCTCATTGGTATTGATAAGGTTTCATCTGATACTTTATCAGATTATAAAATCAAAAATATTGGGGATTTAGCTAAAATTTCATTAGATGATTTACCAGATGTTGAAGAAATTCCTAGTTCTATTCTTATTAAATGGGTTAAAATTGCACAGGTAATCGTAAAGTCTATTAAAGAACAGTTAAAATCGCATAAAAAATTACTAATGATTGGGCTTGATAATGGTGGAAAAACGTCTATTTTAGCAGTTCTGCAAGATAAATTTTCAATAATTAAATCTTTATTACCTACTAGAGGAGTAAAAAGAGAAAGGTTAGACTTTTTTGGTTATCCGATTATATCTTGGGATTTAGGAGGCCAAGTCCAATATCGCGAAAAATTATATTTTAATCGACCTGAACTTTTTTTTACTGAAGTTGATTTAGTTTTGTATGTTGTCGATACTAACGATTCTGACAGATTTCCAGAGTCTGCAAACTATTATCGTCAAGTTCTTAAAGCTTTACATGATTTGAATGAATATCCGCCCGTTTTAGTAATCTTAAGTAAAAGTGATCAAGATTTTCGATCAACTATCCAATGGCAAGATAATGTAAATGTAATTAAAAATAAATTTAATCAAATTACAAATGAATTTGAAAAATTTTCAGCAGATTATGCTGATACTACTATATATCAAAAAGAAACAATTATGCAAATGTTCAGTGTGGCACTCAAAAAGGTTTCTGAAACTTCAGAAATTATCGAAAATATTCTTGAAGATTTTTCTCATACAATCGATGCAAAGTCTTCAAGTTTAATCTCAATGGATGGATTGATTTTTGGAAATTACAATTCTTCCGAAACAGATGAAGCTCTATTAAATAATACTGCATTAATTATGCAAACTCTATCAAATTTCCATAATTCAATAGGACTGCTTAGAGAATCATCTATAACACTTAATTTCCCGTTGAATGGATTTACTATTCAGGGTGAAAAGTTATTTAATTATTCTGAATTAGAAATTCCAGTTTACTTATGGATCCTTTCAGAAAATCCAGAAATGATGTATGAAAAATTAGATTATTTCAGAGAACAAATATTACCATTAATCAATATGTTTCTCTAAATTTTTCTTATAATATTTTTTCTAACTCCTTTTGAGCAGCAAGTAAATATTTATTACAATTTTTCATCATATTAATTGCATTTTTCAAATAATCTTCAACATTTTTTAATTGCTTTTCTTCAGCAATAACACGCCATTTTTCAAAGTTTTCCGTATGACTGTTGTTGTGAGACACCCAATGTTCACATAACTTAAATAACTTTAAAACATCTTTATCTTGCTTAAACAAAACAATTCACTTTTTAAAAAATTAAAATTTAAAAAAAGATTGAAATTTGGTAATATTAAGTTCGGCATAAACGCTTTAAAAGAGTTGGATCTACAATCTCTCTTGGTTGCCAACCTTTTTGCTTGATATATTCTAAAATTTCATCTTTCATATTAATCGGAATATCTGCTTCAACTCGAATGTATTTCTCAAGATCCTCTGGAAAATCGACACCCTTGTATTTACGCTCTAAATCAATCCAGTGTGAAAGTTTTATCATCCTTCCCTTTGAGTTGTCAGCGGGGCGAATTGCCAATTTAGCGACTAGGCAAATCGCTTGTTCAATTGATTCAGCTGTAGTTAATAAATGTTCCGGACCAGGACCTACCAGGTGATCTCCTGAACCATCTCTTGCATTCCATACTTTCCATGTCTCTTCATCATCAGATCTGCCAATATACATTCTGCGGTATTCAGCACAGTGTGGTCCAATTACTGCTGGAATTCCTAGTCCATTTGCCATGCTTGCAATTGACGCAGCCTTTTGGGAATAAGCACCCCAAGCAACTCCTACAGCACCCACTCGATTCAAAATATAATCCGCGATTTCCTCAAAATTACCTCGAATTGCACGTCTAGCAAAAATGTTGGGGACTTTAACTGCTGCTCCTACTATGTGAGGGTTAGCTACACAACTTCCTACATTCACTAAGCCACCCCTATCAAAATCACCAGGATATCGGTCATACAAAGTTTTCCCTTCCTCATCTTTTACCAAACCTATGTCCATTGCTCCACAGCCTGAAACACAAACAATATAATTTCTTCTCAGAAATTCTTCTGCCATATTATATAATTCCTGAATTTCATGCGCATAGTTAGCACAACCGATGATTGCAACAATTCCAGGGATTTCGCCTAGTACAATAGGTGCACCAACATTCCTGATTTCTGAATCTTGAATTGGACCTCTTCCAGCTCGACAGTTATAAGTTTCAGTTCGGATTTGTTCTCTTGCGGCATACATGATTAAACTTAATGGAGATACATCTTTCATACAGTCAGCCTCACACCTTCCACATCCAACACATTCATCAAAAATGCTAGCTAATAATGAAAAATCACCTTCTTTTGCTAATCCTACTGCTTCTACTAATGGTAAGTCGTTAGGACAATTTCTCTGACAATTCCCACAGCCATTGCATTTGTATGCCATATCAATAGAGCCTTGTTCATCGGGAACAGCACTCTTAGCCTTTCTTATTGGTTTAATTTTAATTGCTGTTTCAGCTGCGACAGCTCCCGCTTTAATTGGATCTAAGATAAGAACCCCTGGCATTTTATAACTTATTAAATCATTTACAATTTCATTTATAGGATCATTTGTCCTATCAGGGAGCCCTCCCATATTCTTTTCATTAGTAGCAATAAATGGAGCCCCTACTAATTGAGCTTGTTCAAGATTTCTTAGATTTACACATTGCTCATCAACCATAACTACATCGGCTAATCCGGAGCGGATATAATGAAGTTGTCTTGAAATAGAACCGATAATTTTTGCCCCATCGTAATATCTTGTTAGATCGTGCGCTGTACAACATATCGCACCTACATCAACCTTGTTATCTAAACCTTTCTCTCTAATATAATCAACTAATTCTACTCCAGGAGCTACGTTATGACCAACCATTAAAATTGAAGCTTTATTCGTTGTATCCATTGTACCCATACCTAACTCAACAATTGGAACATTAGGTTCTCCAATAGGGTATCCATAGGCACACATTTGAACAGCATCGCTAATTTCCATCCCCACAGCATCAGCTAATCCTGCAAGGAATGATTTTGATTCATAATCCAAGTAATTTGATTCTTGACCTGTATGTCCCGCTGCTAACAAGTGTGTTATGGTATACTGAACCCATTCCATCGCTGTTTCTAAATCATCTAAGTTTTCTGGCTTCATGCCGATAATCATTCTGGTCATTGGCATTTCTACAGCAATATTGTTTCCCATATTAATTGGCACGTTCCCATACTTCTCCTTAAGCCAGTGTAAGAGATGACCTCCATGTGCGCTATGACATGCTGCTCCGATACAACACGCAATCTCAACAATTCTTGCTTGCTGAGTTTCCATATTGATACCACAAGCACCAGTTCTGCCTTTAGAAAGATTACACTTCCCAAAAGTGCATAAACAGCACATATCGCAGATTGGCATATAGAACGGTTTATATCTTTCCATTAACTTAAAAAACCAGTTTCTTAACGTAGGGATTGTAGGTTTAGGCGTAGGTCCCATAGGTTCCCATTCGGTTTCATCGCCTTCACTAATAACTCTCCCTGCAGTCAACTCAAAACCCTTGATTGTCCCAAGAGGGCCTTTATAGGAGTCAATTTTTAATTTTGCGCCTTTTTTACTCATTTTAATCCTTAATTTGGTTTTTTTAATATTTTTTAATTATGGTTTGATCAATATTTAATATTATTTTAAAATTGACATTCTATGGTTTAGATAAATTCCAAGTTATAAAGATTAATGATTATAGGTTAAAACTTAATCTTTAAGTATATTTATAATAAGTTAGTGTGAAATTTCATTTCAAAATGGAATTTGATGGATATAATGCCTAAACATAATTATAAATGAAGACCTTTCATGTAGGTAATAGAGATTTCATGATACTTTCTTTTTAGAAGCATTTTTAGTTCTAATCTTTTTTACTATTAGATAACTTGCAGCACTCATAATTGTCTTTAAAGAGGCTTTCATACCTAAATGCTTGTAAATCATCTTAAGTAATAGCCCCAGTAAGGGAATCATCAATAATACAGGAATCCAAATAGTTATTACTGATAATTGTCGTACAAAAAGAAAATACAATAAATTATGGACAATATATATTGAGAAGGAATAATACGCCAAAAAGATTGGGTTGCCCCTTATATGGAATTAACCACCATAGGAAAAATTGATTAGTAATGAGTAAAACAATACTTATAACTAACCTAACAACTCGTGAGAATTTCAATATTGGATATGAGATTAAAAGTGATATAGAAAGGGTCTGTAAAATTAACCATGCCCAAATAAATGTAGGATCTTTTAATCTTATAGCAACAGTAAGATTATAGATTAATGCGACTAGTAAAAGTAATAAGGCTCTAACAAGGTAGTTATCTTTTATGTCTCTCATAGAAAGGTCATCTGACTTTTTGGTTTTTAAAGAATTTTTTTAAAAAGATAATCCAGTACTTATTCCAGATATAAACACAAATCCTACAGCTCCGATGGGCCCTAATAATGGCTTTAAAAAGTTATTAAATAACCATTAATCTTCGACTTTTAACCACCAATCAAAGAGGTGACCATAAACCATTATGAACATGCAGATGCCGCGAAAAATATCAATACTTTTAAGTCGCCTCATTGTTGAAGCATTATTCATTTAAATCATTTTAATTATACAAAGTATAGATTCTTTCATTATAGAAAGGTCTAGATGTTAGAGATTTTAATTTATGTTTGAAGAGCTTTATACATTTCTATAGCTAGCTCATCAAAAATCTCATCTATGCCTTGACCGAATTTAGCACTTGCTTCAAAGTAAGCAGTAGAACTTAGAGAATTCTTAAGATTGTTCAGTTCTTCTGAAGTTACACATCTCATTTCAGGACCAATCAAATCAAGTTTGTTTCCTACTAAGATATTAGGTTTTGATCCAATAATATTCTCAATTTCTTTCTTCCAAAATTGTAAATTTTCAAACGTATCCCGTCGTGTTAGATCAAACATATAGACTATGCCTTTAGCCCCTTTATAGAAAGCTTGTCTTACCCATTTAAAACGTTCTTGACCAGCAAGATCCCAAATTTGGAGAGTGATAAAACTCTTTACTTGGGGTATCTGCACATATTTTACAAAAAAGTTAGATCCAATAGTAGTTTGAATATCCGGCCTAAATTCTCCTCGTATATATTGATGTAATAAGGTTGTTTTCCCTACTCCCGCGTTTCCAGCTATGATTGTCTTGTATGCTTTTAAAATCATATTTTTCAATTAATTTTAGCCTTACCTAAATTCTAATACTAATAAGACTTTATAAATTTTCCATTGTAATAAAAAGAGGTGAATAACTATAAGGAGGCTAAAAAGTCAGAAACAGCTTGCTCTGACATTTCTTCATCTACTAAATTGTTTGGAAGCTCTTCTCCAATAAGATCAAATTTATATGAGCATTTCTCTCCACCAGTAAGAATACATTCAATCTCCTTTCCTTCAACATCAATCGTTAAGACTTCAAATATTCCATTAAATATACCCAAATACAAAAGACAAAGATTTTTAGCCATAATATTTTCTTTCTCTTCAGCAGCTAATGATTCATAGACATTAATTATAATATGATCTTTTTTAAAAGTGCCAGTTAGAGCACCATAACCCATAAGAATTAATGATTCTAATACACCTAACACAACTTCTTTTTTCACGGCAATATTTTCAGTACTCCAGTCTTTATTAGAAAAATATTTTTCCATAAGGGTTTTTCCAAGGGTTTTACCAACCCAGATAATGATATCATCAGCATTAGCTCCAGCAAATTCTGCAAACTCTAGAATTTCATTAGGACGCAACATAACAAGGCGAATATCTTTTTTAGCCTCTCCCAAGAATAGATGTCCTTCTTTCTCTTCAATATTTATTTGTAAATCTTTTTTTAGTCTTTTAAACATGGTTGATATCCATTATCTTTTTAGGGATTTATTAATTTGATATGAAGAATATACTTAATATATTAGAAATTTAATTGTCTAGATTTATAAATTTAATGTTTAATTACGGGAAATTAGATTAAAAATCGTAAATAACACATCATTGATATTAAAATTTGTCTTAACTGAAGTAAATAAGAATTCCCATTCTCTGTTTTTTAAAT
This sequence comes from Promethearchaeota archaeon, assembly GCA_048939995.1. Lineage (GTDB taxonomy): Archaea > Asgardarchaeota > Lokiarchaeia > Sigyniarchaeales > SOKP01 > SOKP01. Next base: position 103,889 of record JBHLOY010000009.1, read on the forward strand.
CGCGAAAATCAAAATAATTAATTATTTCATTTCTAAGTCTTTTTAGTTGTTCTTGGTTATTATTTTTAGAATCGTTAATTAAATCTATTTTATTTCCAAGGATTAATATTGGAATCTCTGCTGTTGTTTCTTCACTTATAACCTTCCAAAATTCTTCTTTTGATTCTTTAAAACGTAGCTGATTAGCAATATCAATCATATAAACTAAAATATTAGAGTCTTGGATACCTTTTAACCATTTTTCGCGGAAAGAAATCTGTCCCGGAATATCCCAAAAAGCAAGAACATTGTTTTGTCTTTGGATATATTCAATATCGAACTTTCTTGTAGGTGTGAAGAAATTGTCATCGAATTGCCCTGTTTTCAATCTTCTTATTAATGAACTCTTTCCAACTTCATCTATTCCAGATAAAAATACTTTTGTAAATTTATTGATTGGTTGGATAATTGTTTCGGAATATTTTTCTAAAATTTCATCTCCATATCTACGTAAATCGATGAATAATGTTATTAGAAAGTTTTCTATTTCTATTTCATCTTCTAAGGAACAATAGTTCTCATTATTCAATAATTCGTGAGATAAATCTTCAAAAATTTCTTTATAATCATAAGGATTATCCTCATTGTCAAAAATTAGACCAATAATCATCTTTGAATTAATACATATTGAGTAAAAGTTTTTTTCTCCAAATTTCTGAAATATTGGAATACATATTAGGAAATTATTTTGTACTTTTTTAGATGATAGAGTATTTGATTTTTGGTTGCGATGATCATGACCTTGAATTAATTCATTAATTAAATTACTCTTGTAATTTCGAGTAATGTCTTCTGGATAACTATAAATATCTAATTGGTCGAGATCATCAAAATCTTTACCCTTTATTAGAAAAATAGTGGATAACAATAAATTTTCCTTAAAGATTTATTTGCTTAAAGATGTAAATAAAAAATTCTTAAAAAAATTTTGGTTTTATTTTTAATTCGTTTAAATAAATGGGATTTTTGATAAATTTAGTCGGAAATATTAATGATATTAAAAATTATTAAATAAAATATATTGTAAATGAACTAAATTTCTTCATTTTCTGTTTGTTCTTCATCAATTTCATCCTTTAATTCTGATTTTTCTTCACCTGAGTCAGCTTGAGAATCATTTAATGGTTGCTCTTGAAGCTCTTGTGATGGTTGCTCTTGAAGCTCTTGTGATGGTTGCTCTTGAAGCTCTTGTGATGGTTGCTCACCTACAGGATTTCCACAAATTGGACATTTGCTCCAACCAGGTCTCAAGCTATAACCACAAGAACATTCTGTTAATTCTTCATCAGGCGCCCACTCAGGGATATTTAAACCTCCTCCTCTTCTCTTCTCAGCTAAATCGTGTAATTCTTCTTCTGTCCAAACTTCCATACCCTCTGGAATTCCCGAACTTCTTTCGGCAGCGAACTTCTCTAATTCTTCTGGTGTCCAAGAGGGAATATTGGGTTGAGTTACCATCCTTTTTTGAGCTTCTTGTGCTAATTCTTCTACTGTCCATGCTTTTAGTTCAGGAGATCCCGCTTTCGTTGGTTCAACAGCACCTACTTGTTTTATTGAGGGTGCTTGGCAACTAGTAGCTGAAAACTTTAATAATGCCTCAAAACATCTTGAATATTTGCTTGAATCATCACCCTCGTCAGTAACAATCATGATTGTTGTCTTATCAGAGGGAACCGGAAAAGCTAAGGAACCTATAGCAATATCTGATTTTATCCGACCAGATTCTAATCCAGAGTTAACCTCTTCCATGGATTCTAACAAATCATCATTTTCCATCAAATAATCACAAATTGGGTCCCCGTGTCTTTGATAATCTTCATGATATTTAGATAATTGGCTTATTACGATAGGAGATTCCATCGAATTAATAATAGCATCTACATAAGAAAAGACTTGGGATTTAGGTCCTTTTTCTAATTCATTCACTTTATATCCATGTAAATCAAGATTACCAGTAAAAGGGGCAAATAAAGGTCTTTGATTTTTTATTTTACCATAAACTGTTGTTCTTGCAAGAAAGCATTTAATTTCACCATAATATGCAATTGCCTTATCCAAAAAGGTTAGGCTATTATCTTCATAAATTAAACGTGGAATAGTTCGAAAAATAAGATTAACCCAGGGTAATTCCTTTACAGGAATAATCGCTACGCAGGTCTTAAGGATAACCTCTTTAAGCTTTTTCAAATAATCTTTTAAAAGTCTCTTAATTTCTTTATACTTTACATTTTCTAACTCTAATTCGGCTTTTTTCATTAATTCGTTGAATTTATCTTCATTTTTTTTAATAGAACCTCCAAGGGTTTTAATTTCTCCAACGATATTATCTTTTAGAATAAAAGTGGCATCATCAATTACTTCTTTTTGAAGATCACTAAGTTCTTCGATTAAATAATCATTAACATCAAAATTTAAACTATTAGTAAAGATTTCAAATAATTTTTCTTCTGACAAAATTTCTACCTTTAATGTGTTGTTTATTCTCTAATTATAAATATAGCAATTATATGTATATAAAAATTTATTGGAGATAAATTTCTATTACCAAGAAAAACAAATTATATTATATCATGAAAGATTCAGTAAATATCCCATCGGAGAAAATCATTGAATTATGCTTTATTTCTGATATTCCTAAACAAGTGAAGAATTATTTTGAAATTCAATTAGAAAAAGTGGCAAATGTTAAACTAATATTTCCTAAGGATTATTCTGAGAAGAATTTAAATAAGTTGGTTTCAGAAGCAGAGATATTAATTGGTTGGCGCCCTTCTAAAACCCTTTTATATCATGCAAAGAATATGAAATTATTTATTAATCCCGGTGCAGGGATCCATCACTTAATAGAAATTTTTCGGGAAATTAACAAACAAAGGGATGTTATTTTGATAAATGGGCACGGAAACTCATATTTTGTTGCTCAACATACAATAGCTTTACTTTTAACTTTAATGAATAAGATTATTTTCCATCATAGATGGATGAGCCAAGGGATTTGGAGAACTGGGGATAAAGAAGCAGTTTCAATTCCATTAAGGTTTAGAAAGATAGGACTCCTAGGTTATGGAGCAATTAATCAGAAGGTGCATAAAATGCTTTCTGGATTTAATAATGAATTTTACATCCTCAGAAGGAATTGGAATAAACAAAGTATAGTTCTCCCTACTAAAATTACAAAATTTAAGCCTAATCAACTTCATGAGTTTCTAGATATAATAGACATCCTAATAATTGCTATACCAGTTACTTCCCTTACTAGAAATCTAATAAAGCAATCCGAGTTAGAACTATTAGGATCTGATGGTTTATTGGTTAATGTTTCTCGAGGTGAAGTAGTTAATGAGAGAGATCTATTTAATGCATTGAAAAATAGAAAAATAGTCGGCGCTGCTGTAGATGTATGGTATAATTATGAACCTAAAGCAGATAAATACGGAAAGAAATACCCCTATAGCTTTCCATTTCATGAACTTGATAATATTGTTTTATCTCCTCATCGTGGTTATTCTCCATTTAATGATTTATTAAGATGGGATGAAATAATAGAAACAATTAATAAATTTGCTGAGGGAAGACGTGATTTTAAAAATATTGTAAACTTGGTTGAAGAATATTAAAAAATTTTATTAAAAAGATAAAGATTGGCAATTAAATAAGAAAAGGTTCTAATATTTGATCTTCTGTTTTGATCCTCTCTCTGTGTAAATCTTAGGTTTTCTTTTCGTAGAATGATTTAGGCTTCTAAATGAATAAAAGATAACTTTAAGAATTAATTTTCAAAGTAATCTTACGCTATGAGATTTGAAGCGAATTAAATTCTGTAAAGCCATACATGAAACTAAAACCAGTATAAATTTTTACTGAATAATAAATTTTGCCCAAATTCTGTCCTAATGGAAGATTTCAAGTTTCTCTTAGAAAAAAATGGAAAACAAATTTTTTTTTCTACTTTTAAAAGCTGAATTTTTCTTTTTTCTAAATAAAGAAGATTTTTTGAAAAACTTTCAAAAAATATAAAAATTTTTCAAAAATATTTTCAATAAATTAATTAAGTGGTTACAAAAGAGCTGATCTTTTAAGAGTTCTCAACTTCAAAAGATTTTCTTTCATTAAGTGCACGTATTCATTAAATGAGAAAAAATTTATTTTTAAATATATATTAATAGGTTAAAAAAAAAGGTTTATATATCATCTTGAAATAAAATATTATATAAAGAAAATTCAACAAAAATTAGAGGTTAAGGCGACTGTTAAATGAAGATCGTCACAGTTAATGTACCCGAGAGTTATATTGATGCGATTAATAAATTAATCGGAGAGAATGGTCTTTATCCTTCTCGATCTGAACTTATAAGATGTGCAGTTCGAGACTTCTTATTAAAAGAACTTAAAGCAGCCAACAACATGGCTCAATTTAATAATACTAATATAGAAGATTTTGACGACGAAAATTTCGTTCGTGTACCTTTTGAGAAATTAGATGAAAATTCTGAACCGGTACGTGAATTTAAAACATATAAAATAGTAAAGAGGTTAGAATACTAAAAATTCTCTTATATTAACCAAGAAATAACCATTTTGGTTGTAAAATAAGTTTTTTTACCTTTTACTCTTTTTTTTATTTTATTTATTAAGAGAAAAACCAACTTCTTGCTTGTTTCTCTACATAGATGTCAAGAACTCTAAAATTAAAAATTTTTAATTTTTACTTAAAAAATTAAACATTTATATAAATACATATTTAACTAAAAAGAATGGGCTATTAAATACCTTGAATAAATGTAAATTTTTATATAAAAAAGAAGGAGGTTACGGTACAAATTGTGAATAAAAATGGGCATAAGATGTTTCCTACTTTTATGGAATGGGGAATAATTAATAAAGAAAACTTCAAAGATATTTATGAAGTTCCTATTAAAAGATGGGATCCATTATCTTCAATTCTATTAAGTTCAGATAACCATGGGCTTCATAGGAGGAAACAACGATATTCTGGTCACTACTCTTATATTTCTCCAATAAGAGGGAAGAGACCTAAAGGTTATAAAACTAAGGAAAAGAAAAGTGAAGCAAAAGATATCATCGAAGTTGATTTGAAAGAATTTAAAGATGTGTTTATGGCAATTACTGAAGGAAAAGCTATTTATCGAAATGATGGTAAATTGCTTGGAGATGGTTATACTATTGTAATAACTGAAGATGGTAAAAAAAGAGATCATCCTTTTACTGATAAGCCCCATAGGATTGATGAAATCTCAAGGAATTGTAAAGCAATAACTCTAATTAATAGATATCCCTCCATGGCGCGAGTCATTGATCCTGAAATTAAAAATAATATAAAGCGTCAATTACCCCCTCAATTGAAATTAGCAGAAGGAATAAATCTAATAACTATCTCAAGGGATTTTTATCCGTCACTTAATTTTGAGATCATTCCAGAAGATGTTTTATCAGCTATTTTTACCTCCATGAAAGAAGCAATAATTTATTGCATTTTAGAAGCTATTGAGAAAGATTATTATGATATTCCTGTAAATCCATTTTTTAATATTGGAACTAAAGTTGGAGGATCTCAACCTCGAATCCATAGCCAAGTATACATTGACTTAAACGGAGACGGACATGGATCAAGATTAGAAGGATATTTACGTGCCTTTAAACAGATGGGGGATAATTGTCATCTATGTGAAACAACTCATGGAGATACTGATCGTATAATATTAAAAACTCAGTATTGGACTTTTTATACTACTGGTAGCCCCGTAAGAAATTATCATATAAGATTTCACCCAAATGAGCATATAAGAAGATTTTCACAATTAAAAATAAATCAAATAAATGATTTAGCTAAAATTGTAAAGTTGCTTTTTCAGGCTTTAGATGATATTAAAATTGATAAGAATCGAAATATTTTATTCAATTGCTGCCCCTATGGTTATGATGATAATTTTCATTTATTTGGTGATATAATCCCCCATGAAACTATTGGGGGGGCTGAAATGGCAGATGATATGAGAGTTGCTAGAAAATTGCCTCATATTGCCGCTAAAGAAATCAGAATTTCCTTGGAGAAATATATATAAATAACTAGGAAAAAAATAATATTATTAAATTTTAAATTGATACAAAATGCCTATTGCAAAAATTAAAAATATTGAAATTTTCTATGATACTTTTGGAGATCCATCTTCTCAGCCTTTATTACTAATTATGGGTTTAGGAGCACAGATGATAAGATGGGTTCCTGAATTATGTGAAGAATTCATGAAAAAAGGCTTCTTCGTTATACGATTTGATAACAGAGATGCAGGTCTATCAACGAAAATTGAAGAAGCAGGTGCACCCGATATCATGAAAGTTTATCAAAAAGTAATGCGTAGAGAAGAAATTAAGGCGCCATATACTCTAAATGATATGGCAGATGATGCCATTGGTCTATTAGATTTTCTTAAAATAGATAAGGCACATATCTGTGGTGCTTCTATGGGAGGCATGATTGCTCAGACTATATCCATCAGATATTCATCTAGAGTTTTAAGCCTTACTTCTATCATGAGTAGCACTGGAGATCCTAATCTTCCTCACCCAAAGCCCCAGGCCTTGAAAGTTTTATTAACTCCACCTCCACCGGGGCGAGAAGAATGTATTGAAACTTCTGTAGAAACTTGGCGCATTCTTTGGGGTTCAGGTTATCCATTTAATGAAGAGATACAGCGTAAGTTGGTAGCAGACGCTTATGATAGATCTTACTATCCCGATGGGTTTAAACGTCAGCTCTTAAGTATTCTTGCGAGTGGCGATCGAACTTCTGCTCTAGGTTCCGTTCGAATTCCTAGTCTCGTAATTCATGGAGCGGATGACCCTTTAGTTCCAGTTGAAGCTGGAAAAGCGACTGCAAAAGCAATTCCAGGAGCTGATTTATTGATTATTGATGGTATGGGACATTCTTTTCCACCAGAAATTTGGCCAAAAGTTGTAGATGCAATATCAAAAAACGCTTCTAAAGCACATTAAATAATACATTTATTTTATTTCTATTAGATTCAATTCAATTCCTTGAATTCTAGCTAAATATATTAATTTAATAACGTTTAAATTTCAAATAAAACTAGATTTATATCTGTTATTCGTCAAATAAATAATGAGTTGTATTGGAGGATGATTCAATGAGAGAATGGTCAGCAATTATACTAGCTGGTGGTAGAGGTACTAGATTAATGCCTTTGACTTCTCAAGTTCCAAAACCTTTAGTAAAAGTTACGAATAAGCCGATGGTTGACTATTCTATCGCACACTTGATTTATGCTGATATAAAGCATATAATTCTGGCTTTAGCTTGGCAAGGAAAGTTGGTGAAGGAACATATCGAAAAAACATGGACCCCTGATAAGTTAGGAGATGTAGAATTAGAATGTTTAATTCAAGAAAGCAAGGGAACTGCTGATGCATATAGACTTTCAATTAATAAATTAGATTCTGAAAAAGTAGCAGTTAGTATGGCAGATATTGTGACCAATCTTCCAATGAAGGATTTTATGACATTTCATTCTGAAAAAGGTGGGATCGCTACTATATCAATGAAAACTAGCGAAAGTCATACAAGTCAATATGGAGTGGTTTTATTAGATAAAAACAGAAAGATTTACCTTTTTTTAGAGAAACCCGCTCCTATGGAATTGTATTTAAGTAGCATGGCTCAAAGAACTGATTTATTTCTGCATACCAATATTATTAATACAGGTATTTATTGTTTTAAAAAAGATATAGCAGATGTTCTTACAAAAACTAATTTAATGGACTTTGGTGGTGAAGTTTTTCCATTTTTACTTGAAAATGAATACGAGCTATATGGCTTTGTTAAGAACTATTATTGGTTAGATTGTGGAAATGCAGAAACTTACAAATGGGCAAATTGGGATCTATTGCGTAAATATGCTTGGCCAATTACTCCAAATGGAGAAGAATATGATCAAGTTTTTGTTATGGGTATTATCAACTCTGACCAAAATGTAACCATTGAGAAGCCCACTTGTTTTGGAGAATTCGTAGAACTTCGAAATAGAGTTAAAATTAAAGAATTAACTTCAATAGGAAATCACGTTACAATTGGAGAAGATACTATTTTAGAAAAAAGTGTTATCTGGGATAATGTTAAAATAGGAGCAGGTTGTAAAATTATTGAATCTGTTATTTGCGATAATTGCGAAATAGGTAATAATGTAGTTTTATATAATACAATTGTTGCCCCTACTAGTAAAGTAAGTGATGATATAGAACTGAGAGATAAGGTTATAGATCTTGGAGAACAAATTTAAAATTTTGCACTAATTTATACATAATTTATGAGGCTAGGATTTTTTGGTTTAGTTTTACATGGACATATGCCATGGTGTAAGAAAAGTGGAATTTGGCCTGCCGGTGAAGATTGGTATTTTGAGGTAGCTTTGGAAACCTACATTCCATTATTAAATATTTTGAGGAGTCTTAAGGAAAGAGGAATCAAAACAGCAATTACAATCAACATAACGCCAATCTTAGCTGAACTTATGGCTGATGAATATATGAAGCAACGTTTTTCTGAATACATGGATAATTTAATAAAAAGAGCTAAATCTGATATTCAAAGATTTAAACATCAACCTCAGCAGAAAAAGATAGCGGAATACCATTTAAAAAATTTTGAATATGTACTAAATACATTCTACAGTAATTATTATAGAGACCTTTTGGGAAGTTTTAAGTGGTTACAAAACGAGGGCATGATTGAATTAATTACGTGTGCTGCGACCCATGGGTTTTTACCTCTATTTGAGTGGGATTCAGGACTCTTTTCTCAGATTCAAACAGCAGTAGACACCCATAAGAAATATTTTGGGCAAAACCCAAAAGGTATATGGCTTCCAGAATGTGCATATCGTCCAAAACAAATTCATCAAGGAATTTTAAGAGAAAGTATTGATTATTGGCTTAATAATTCTGGAATTGAATACTTCTTTGTAGATTCTCATGGAATCTTAAATGCTGAGATTTTGGAACAAAAAAATGAAGTCGGTTTGAATACTAACATAGGATATTCTTTGAAAACTAGAGTTTCAGTTTTAGGACGTAATGAAAATACAAGTAGACAAGTTTGGGATGCAAATATAGGTTATCCTGGAAATGAATACTATAGAGAGTTTCATAGAAAGGATCATGAATCTGGTCTACACTACTGGCGAATAACAGGTAAAACTTTAGAAGCAGACAAAAAGGAATTATATGATATCAACAAAGCTAATGAGGTTGTTGATTCCCACGCTCATCATTTTATCTCTTTAGTTGAATCAGATTTAAATAAATTCTCGAAAGATTGGAAATTTCCAGGAATAATTGTCTCACCCTTCGATTTTGAATTATATGGACATTGGTGGGGTGAAGGTATCAATTGGTTAAACAGAGTTTTTGAACTCGTTAATTCCAATGATAAAGTAGAAATGATTACTATTTCCGATTACATTTCAAAATATAATGAGGATTTCTCCATAATAGAAATGAAAGAAAGTAGCTGGGGAGAAGGAGGTGATTTTAGAGTATGGAAAAATCCTGAACACGGTTGGGTTTGGCCCTATATCAATGGTTCGATCAAAGAGTTTGAAGATATCTTGCAGAAATATCCAAATCCTAATGATTGGGAAAAAAGAATTCTTAACCAAATTTCTCGAGAGCTCTTATTAATGGAAGGAAGCGATTGGCCCTTCCTTCTTTATACTAAACAAGCCAAAGAATATGCTAATCAAAGATTTCATCACCACCATCAGAGATTTCTTAAATTAATTTGGGCTGCCAAAGATTTTAATGATAAATCAAGAATTTCCTTAAGTGAATTGGAAAGTATTGAGGATATCGATTCATGTTTCAAGGATATAAAAGTCAAATATTTTAAAAAAATTAATTAGATATAATTAAATGTTATTTAGATCTCTTTCTCTTACTTATTTCTATAAATTCAATAATTGTGCCAAAGATGTTCTCAGTATCCATATACATGTATTCTAATTTACCAAAATTAAAAAATCCAGTTTGTATAACGTTTAACTCCTTGTTCTGAAAGTGACTTTTATAATTTTCAAGATTTTCTACGTAACACCCGATATGATGCAGTCCCTCCTTTTTAGCATCTACAAATTCTTTATAAATACAATCACCAATTAGCCATTGAAACAGCTCAATGGTTGTACCAAAACATCGACTGACTCCAATCTTCAAAGAAAATTTGGTTTCTCTCCCTCGATAAATAGCAGACTGGTCAATAGCTTCCGAAAAGTTGAACTTTGGCATTTTAAATAAAGATTCCATCACTTCTACTTGCTTCTCTGCCTCCTTATAAATAAAGCATAGATGGTCTATTTTTAGATTCCTAAAATCAATATCAATTTGAGGTTCCATATTAATCAATAACTCTATGAATTATTAAATTATAATAAGCTAGGATATAAAATTTTTTAATCAAAAATTAAACAATTTTGCTAGTATTTTGCAAAGGGTGTAAGATCAATATCCATAAAGAGGCCATCATTAGCCTCAAGAGTTCCAAGAAAATGCCATTCTCCCTCGTCCACATGCTGTCCACTTCCAAATTTCGAAGCCATATCATATAGGCGATTAAAATTCTCATAATGAAGTGCTATTCGATTTTCAGCGTAATCTCGAGCGGACCAAGTAGTCATTAGAAATTGCCAGTCTGAACTTTGCAGAAGCAATAATTCTCTAGCCATTTGTTTTAAGATTTTAATTAAATGTTCATTTGATGAATCTTTGTATTTACTCATGATCTCTTCGCTTTTTGCTTCACATTCATAGATTTTTTCCCATGTCCACGTTGTCCATTCATTCAACCAGACCCAGTGCGAACTTCCTTGGCCCCAACTGCCTTCAATTATTTGAACTACCTTATTAGGGGAATTTTCTTCTATAAAAAGTCTTGTATTTGTTAAATCAATCGCAGGATCATCTTCAATCCATCTTAGGATTCTTGCTAGCCACCAATTCCCCTCAAACCACCAATGTCCAAAGAGTTCACAATCATAGGGGGCTACAATTATTCCGTTATTCCCAAATTTTGCTCTATAATCCATAAGAATGTCTTTAATGAGTTGCACATAATGACCAGCATTTTCATCTAATTTTCTTGGGACGTCATCTGGCCAGTAAAGCCATTTTTCTCCCAGATCAACTTTGGGACCTGTGACACGCCAATAACGCATCCCTCCAGGCCAATGTTTTTTATGAAATTCTAAATATTCTGCACAGCCAGGATAGCCGTGTTCTCCGCTCCAAACTACAATTCCTGTTCTTTCATCTCTTGTAAAGAATGCTACCGGAGCTTCCGTTGACGGATCAGTCGAGACCAGATAGGCTTCATATTGTGACTTTTCAAAAGAGGTAGGTATTTCTTCATATTGATCTGCAAATTGTTTCCATAATTCTTTCAATAGAGGGAATCTTGCTGCATAGACACCTTGAGATTTTCCTCCTAATAATAAAGCTGTATCAACAAAAAAATACTTTAAACCATTTTTTGCAAGAAAGTATTCTATACCAGGTCGATTATATTCTTCCCCAGTAATGGGATTCTTCCATCGATATCCCGGACGATAGGCACATTCAGGTAACCATGTTCCTGTTGGCCTTCTACCAAAATGCATCTCATAGTTATCTACTGCGGTTTTAAATTGAGCGTTAATAGAAGTATCCTTTGAAAGTAACGGAGCATATCCATGTGTAGCTCCACATGTTATAATGTCCAAAAGTCCATCATCTTGCAGTTTTTTAAATCCTCCCACAATATCTCTGTTAAATCGATGTATAAAGTCATCTCTTATTCTTTCATAGAATTCTTGCCACCATTTCGCTAATTTAATTCTACCCTCTTCATATTTATTAGTAGTAAAATCATCATAATCGTGAAGAGTAGCAGCAACCTTCTCATCTAAATAACCAATAAAGCCATCAACAAAAGAAGGGTGTCTTAACATCTCACATAAGACAGGGGTGATGCCTATGGTAAGCTTTGGATGGTATCCATCCTCTACAAGCTTATAAAGTTCTTGGAGTAGAGGTATGTAGGTTTCTGCAGCTGCTTCATTGGTCCAGCTCATCCCGTGAGGCCATATTCCATGATTTAGAACCCACGGAAGGTGGGAATGCAATACTAACACGAAAGAGCCTAATTTATCTGGCATTATTTTTACCAATTGAATATTAATAATTAATTAAATTTATTGGAGCGTGGATTATAAAGTTTTTAAATTTTTAAGGTAATTAATTTTTTCGATTTTTTAAAACAGTTAAAGTTATAAACTCAAAACTAGCTATATAATATATAATTTCCAATTGACTTTTTTCAAATAATTCAAATTTTAAATGATTTAGATGGTTCAAGATCTAGAGACCTTAAATAAGAATGGTCGAATAGTAGGTCGTGCAAATTATATTTTTACACCAGAGGTTTCAAGCTCAATTGGTTCTATTCATGGAAGCATGTTTAAGGAAAATGAAACTGTTGTAATTGGTAGAGATTATCACAACGATAGTCGGATGTTAAAAAGAGCATACACTTCAGGTCTTATGAGTACTGGTGTTAATATATTGAATTTATCTGATTGTACCTATCCTCTTTTACAGTTTACAATAAGAAGATTTGGGGCTACAGGGGGAACTTATTTTTCTGGAGGACATTTATATAGTGAGGATGTTGGTGTTAGATTTGTTGATGCGGGAGGTATAGAGTTTGCACCAACTGAAATTGAGAAAATAATAAGATCTTATAATATATACCCTCAGAAGGTAAGAAGAGTAGAACCTAGTAAAATAGGTCAAATAACAGCAATTCCTCAAACTCAGGATGTATATATCAAATCTTTAGAACAATTTGTGGATAAAAAAAGAATTAAAGGAGCAGCTCTTAAGATTGTTGTAGATTGTTCATATGGGCCTACAGGGAAAATAACCCCGATATTAATAAATGATATTGGTGTTGAAGTTATTGCTTTAAACACGCATTATCGTCAACGAGAGCAGGTGCCTGTCCCCAGTATTAATACTATTAAAAATACTGCTAATATAGTAAAAGCTTCAAATAGTCATTTAGGCGTTTGTTTTGATGTTGATGGTTCGAGAATACTAGTTTTGGATGAAAATGGTTTAGAAATAAATTATGAAGATTTATTAATGCTATTTATATCATATGATGAGCGTATTCAAAAATCTAAATCAAGTACAGTAATTATAACACCTTCAATTTCCTCAGTAGTAACGAATTTCATTCAAGAATCAGGATTTCCAATAAAACTTGTTGAAAATCTTCCTGGGGAAATTTCGCGACAAATTAGAGAAGAAAGAGCCTGTTTTGCTGCAGCAGATACATTTAAGTTTTACTTCCCGCAATATAGTCCTTTCAGTGATGGAAATTTCATCTTATTGAAAATTCTTGAAATTATGACTGCTCAAAAAGACCTTTTGAGTTCACTAACTAGAGGTTTTCCAAAGGGAATTAAGGTAAGCAAAACAATCCCAGTTTCAGACAATTTAGCTAATAATATCCACAATACCTTAATAAAATTCACAGAGGAGAATAATTTAAAATATCAAGACATCATTAATGAACTTAAAATTATTGGTGATGATGTATTCACTAATATTAAAGTTGCATTGAATCGAAATGCAATACTTCTGTCAGCAGAATCAGAGGATTCATTAAAATCTAAAAAAATGATTGAAGAGCTATCAAAGATTATATCTGAATTAGAATTATTACATGAAAAATAATCAACAATCTATTAAAGATTTAAAAAATAAGACTTTATATAAATAATAATAAAATGAAAATTAAAAATAAAAAGGAATCTTAATCATGGCATTCACCATTGATACAATAATATTTTTAATAACATTTTTCATCATTTTTGGAGTTTTTTTAATATTTGATGTATTCAAAAGGAATGAGAAATATGGATATCTTGCCTATATTATAGCACTTTTGCCTTCTGATTATCTCTGGGGTCTCGGTTTTGATGTTCTCGGGGTTTATTTAGTTCTATTTATCCTTTGGGATATATGTTTAATTCGTGATTTATTTGGTGTAGCATCGCAGAAGAAGGAAATAAACGAGATTATTCTTTATTTTGTATTGGCGATTATCATTCAAATTATTCTCACTGCTATTCTCCCCGTTTCAGTTCCTTTCATGCAAACGAATACAATCCCATATTGGTTTTTTTATATGCCGGATATCTATACAGATACATTTCTAATCGAACCATGGGTAGATCTAGGGATTTTGATGGGTTTTAGAATAGCAGCATCAATGAGTGTGGGTTTAGTTATTATTCCGTTACTCATTGACTTAAAGGGAGAAGAAGTTCCAATACCAGTATTTATAATAATTATAGCCCTCTTTATTCTGCCTTTTCTGTATTTAAGCTATGTATGGTTGCCTGAGGCGATGGCAGTATTAACAGTTCTTTTTTCGGTTATATTGTTCATTATTTTACTTATTATAACTAGAAGTGGGAAGGAAGCTCAAATAAAATTGACTCCACAAAAGAAAAAGTAAATCTGTATTTTTTATTCTTAATTAATAATTTATTAAATTATAATAAAGTGAAAGGAAAACAATCTGATAATGGCGAAAAAAAAAAATAGTCAATCAGATGAGGAATCTAAAATAATTGAAAATCAAAATATAGTAAAATTTCAATTAGAAGACATCCCAGGGATAGGAGAAGCTACATTAAAAAAGCTTAAGGAGGCAGGAATTATATCTACGCGAACTTTAGCCGTTTATCCACTTACTAAATTAGTTGAGGAAGCTGGAATTGGAGAAAAAACAGCTCAAAAAATAATAAAATCTGCTCAAGAAGTTGAAAAAATGGGTTTTAAGTCTGCCGATATTATTTGGGAAAAAAGAAAAACACTAAAAAAATTAACGACTGGAAGTCAAAATTTAGATGATTTATTGGGGGGTGGTATTGAAACTGGTGCAGTTACTGAGCTCTACGGAGAGTATCGAACAGGAAAAACACAAATAGCGCATCAATTATGTGTCAATGTACAATTACCTTATGAGGAGGGAGGTATTGGAGGTAATGCCTTATATATCGATTCTGAAGGTACTTTTAGACCAGAACGTATTGTACAAATGGCATCAGCAAAGGATTTGGATTATAATAAGATATTGCGGAATATTACATATGGAAGAGCATATAATAGTGATCATCAAGTACTATTGGTAAAAGAAGCTCCAAAAATTATTGAAGAGAAAAATATTAAATTAGTGATAATCGATTCAATAATAGGTCATTTTCGCAGCGAGTATGTGGGAAGAGGAACTCTAGCCAATAGACAACAGATATTGAATGGTCATATTCATGATCTTCTAAGATTAACTGAGATATTTGATGAATTAGCTGTTGTTTTTACAAATCAAGTTTCTGCTAGACCAGATGTATTTTATGGAGATCCTCTTAGAGCAACTGGTGGAAATGTGATAGCCCATGGGGCTACAATTAGAATACGCTTAAGAAAAGGAAAAGGTGAGCAGAGAATTGCCAAAATGATTGATGCTCCACATCTACCAGAAGAAGAAGCTGTGTTTTCTATTACTGAAGATGGACTAGCAGATTAGAAGAGCTTATAAAGCTAGAGAACTATAAAATCCTCTCTTTTAATAATTGAGATTTACTTCTACGTCTATTCCTTCTCTTACCGCTTGAGTGACAATGCAATAATTCTCAAACATTTTTCTGCACTGATCAGCTCTTTTACGCGTTTCAGGGTCCTCAATCTTAGAATTAATATCCACATTGATTTTTTTAACTCTCCAAAATCCTTTTTCATTGCGTGCTACGGTCACTTCTGCTTCTGCTTTTAAATCTTTTAAATTGAATTCTCGCTTTTTTAGACAGAAAATAAAACTAGCACTAAGGCATCCCAAAACGGCTAAGCCTAACATCCTTGAAGGATTTGGCCCTAACATATCTACTTCATCTTTATGAGTATCATCTATATAACAATCCTTTACTTTCATCTCTCCTAGATCACATTTAAATATCATTTCTTCTTCCAAAGAAATTCGAACTTTAGTTTTTATTGTTTCTGTCATATTTCTCACCAGAATCTGTAAAAGTTATTTTTATTATTTTAGATTCTTCTGAAATTCTTAAGGTTTATTTATATAAAATATAAGTCATCAAATCAACCTTTAAAGATTAGTTAGCTTCGCCTTTTTTTAAATAGAAATGACGTTGTAAATGAAAAATCAAAAAGGGAAAATAAAATAAAATGATTAGAAAAAATTGAAAAGCAAAGTTAATGAGGAAAATAAACATCAGAACAAATAAAAGAACTTCAATTGCCAAACAAAATTTACTATTGTAATATTTTTCATCAAAAAATGATTCAGGTTTCTTGTAATTTGATAAATATTTTGACATATTGTCAAATTCTTCTTTTGAGATTAATAGTTTTAAGCCGACTTGTTTTTTGGGGAAATAGAAAACATTTGTGCCCCAGTCAAAGGTATCTATAACTATATGTATAAAATATGCCATTCCACTAAAAATTAAAATTATCAAAGAGAAAATAATCCCAATTAAAATCATGAAGACACTAGGGAGGAGTGAATGTGAAATTAGCATCCTATGATTATGATCTTTTGCATATTTGGAGAAAAACACATCAAAATCACATATAAAGGAAAAAATTACAATTAATACAAATTCATTGAGGTTAAAGGTGAAAAAATAATTTAATATCGAAGAAAATATAACACCTACGGCAAAATGTGAATTTATGTGTATTTGAAATCACCTAATATAGTTCCTTTGTTTACTCGTTTTATTACTTTTGATTTGCATTGAAACCCATCTGGACCTTTTTTTTCCACTAAAAAAGATGCTGCCGCGGATGCTAAATAAGCAGAATTCCTCACAGCCTCCCAAGATTTATTAGAACTAAGAAATTCGTGCAAAAATATTGCTAAGTAAACGTCCCCCGCCCCCGTCTCATCAACAACTTTTTTAGCTTTAAATGCCGGAATGTTCATTATCTCTTGTCCTTTCTTAATGACTCTTGAACCTGCTTCGCCAAGGGTCATGATATAGATTCCATTGTTATCGAACTTATTAAAGTAATACATAACTTCGTCTAAATCGTTATTGTTAGACAATAGTTTCATTTCTATTTCAGAACCTTTTAATATTAATCTGTCACCAACTAAATCAATAATAGCTTTCATATTTTTCATTAGATCTGAATTCCACACATATGAAACTTTACCATCATTATCAATATGCCTGATAAAACCTTGAACATCTAAACCAATGAATACGTCAGGAAATGCTTCTAAAATCTTAGATACATAACTATAAGAAATTTCATTACATAATGGAACTAAAACAATTACATTAGGTTTATTAGCAATAAATTCCCCAGGAAAGTCTTCAAAATTTAGGTTCGGACTTTTAGTTTTAAGAGTTAATGCTCGTGAATGATTAATATAATCTAATACAAATTGTGTATTATTAGTTTTTAATGATTTTATACCTCTTAAATCAATATTATTATTTTTTAATAAATCTAACAAAGCCATGTTAAAATTTAATATACCTAAATTGGATATTATTCTAATAGATCCATTTTGATCATATTTTCTTAACGCTAGTGAGCCAAATGATACGCTTCCTCCCAAGGAGGGTTTTCTTAATTTCTTAAAACGTATTATGGAATCGACAGCTAAATGACCAATGAACAAAAATGATAATTGCTTCGGTTTATTTTCGCTCATGTTTCCTATTTTGTAATTTCCTATTATTGAAAAAAGTTTTGATAAGAATTCATAATTCTAAAAGAAGTAACCAATAAAAATAGTTCTAATTTATGAGCGTAAATTAAAGACCAATTGATTCTTGTAATTCCTTAATTTTCTGATCTTTTTCTTGGATTGTGGTTTTTAATTTATTTATGCTTTTTTGTAATTCTTCCACAAGATTAGTCATAGGTCCAGAATTAGGTCCTTCTTGTGCTGTTTGTGATAGTTTTAATTGGATGATCTGTTCTTCTTTTTCTTTCAATTTTAATTCTAAAGCACTTATTTTCTCTTCAGAAGCTGATGAAACTTCCTTTGAAACAGTTTTTTTTAAAGAATTCTGTAATTCAGTTAGATCTTTTTTCAAAGCTTCATTTTCTTCCCTTAAATTGATTATATCTTCTGGACTAAATTTCAAACCTTTTTGATCTAGCATTTCCTTAAGTTGGGACTTCTCTTTTGTAAGTTTATCAATTACTCTTTTGTATTTGTTTAAATCTGCTTGTAAGTCTTGACAAAGCTGTTCTAAAGGCTGTGAAGAGCTTACGTGAGGTTTTGGTTTGATAACTTCAGGTTGTTCTATTGGTACAACATAATCAATTGGAAGACTTTTAATTTTTTCAACTAATTGTTGATTAATAACTTCATTTTCAGCAGTTAGTTCTGATATTTTTGATTCTAATTCTGAAATGAGTGAATTTTTTTTTGTTAATTCTGATCTTAAATCCTCAATTAATGATCTACTTACAGTAGAATCCGAGCTAATCCCAGAAGCTTTTAGTCTTGATAATTCCTCTTCTTTAATCTTTATCTCTTCATCCTTCTCAAGCAAGAGTTTAACCATACTCTTTACTTTACTGTTTAATTCTAAATTTTCAGCCTCTAAATTTCCTAATTGAGTATTAATTTCTAATAAGGATTCATTTTCCACTTTTAATTTATCTTTCTCCTCAACGGTTATTCGGATGAGTTTTTCTGATCTACTAATCAAATCTATATTTTGAGAAATTTTTTTCCTTAGTTCTTCATTTTCTTGCTCTAGTTTACTTAATTTATTTAAGGTATCCCCAATTATTGAGGGATTTTTATTATCGGTTTCCATCTTCTTTTTCCAAAGGGATATAAAATCCTCAATCTTACCATTTTCATTTTCGTTGGGCATAGCTCTTCAAAATTCTTTTATTCATATAATGAAATATTTGATTTATTTAATAATTATCCCAGAAAAATATCCAACACAATATCCATGAAAATTTCCTGTTTTTTCAGAACTCGTATAATATTTTAATAATTTCCCTTCAGTTGCATTTAAATTTTTACCAATTAACATCAATGCTGTAATTGTTTGAGGTCCGCACACAGTTCTCCTAAGTGCAGTTTCGAGTGTTTTTGAAGGATTTAACTCTATAAAAGAATCAATAACTTTTTGATCTCCTTCCTTTAACTTTTTTAGATCATCAGTCCCATAAATTTCCTTATGGGTCATATCGGATGATGCTATAATGATTACATCTTTATTATATGTTTTAATTGCTTGTGATATATCTTTGGCCAATTTCTCTAACACACTATAATTTCTTATAGATATTATTATTGGGATTATTTTCACATCTTTATTTTGGGAACAATATTTTATAAAAGGAAGTTGCACCTCAATATTATGTTCTCTTCCAAAAGGGTACCCAACGAAAGCCGATTCGTCCTTTTTTATAACTTCGCTAATATCTAGTATTTTTTTTGATAATTCTGTGTCTATTTTTAAATTTCCTATAGGTGTCTCCCATTCTCCTTTATCCATTAATGCAACTCCACCATAGCCTATATGGTCTGTTCCAAGAATTATAACTGTATCAGGGATTTTTTCTTTGAATAAATTTAAAAACGTAAAGGCAGCACAACAACCTGAATATATATATCCCGCATGAGGTGAGATTCCTCCTATAATGGATCTTGTGTCAAGATTTAATGTTTGAATTTCCTCACCTGGACCAAACTGCTTATCCAAAAATGATTGTTTAATTGTCTCGATTAAAGTGGATTTGTTGCTAGGGTAAAAGTGACCCGCATTAGAAGCTTGTCTCATAGTCATTATCATTCACATTAATTTTTCTTTTATACTTAAATCTAAGATTATTAATTTTTAAAATTTTTATTGTCATTATCTGCTTATGTGAAATTGATAGATTTATTAAAGTATATTTAATGATTCTATCTTGATGAATGAAGAACAGAAAAGCCAAGTTTCCCTTGATGATATTAGTGAAGAAAGTTTGCCTGAAAAAATTCCTACCAAATTTATAAATTCAAGAGTCATTGTTTTTGACCCTTTATATGCTTCTTATTTATATGTAAAACAGAAATTTTTTGGGTCGCCACTTGGAATTAGTAAACCACGCCTAGAATATTTTTCTAAACCATCTGAGTTATCAATTGAAGAGGCATACTATTTACTGCAAAAAGGAAAAATTACTATTTTTGATCCTCAACAGAATAAGTATCTAAGCTTAGAAGATTTTAGCACTATAGCAAGAAAAATCCATTATAAATTTGAAGAAAAATCGATAATATATCAAGATTTAAGAGAAAAAGGATATATTCCAAGACCTGGTTTAAAGTTTGGGGCGGATTTTGTAGTGTATAAGAAAGGTCCGGGTTTAGAACACTCTCCTTTTATTGTTCACGTCTTGCATCATGATGCGAAGATAACTGCTGTGGATATGGTAAGAGCAGGAAGGTTAGCAACATCAGTTAGAAAGAAATTTGTTATCGCTAATCCCTTAACGAAAAGTTATTACTTTTTTGAGTGGTTCAAACCGTAGATATAATTGTCTTATTCAAGTTTAGAAAGAATTATCCTCCGATTAATTTCATCCTTAAAATACTCAAGAGATCTTAAATCATTATTAGGAATAGTTTGATTCATTTTTAATATTTCAGCAATGAGATCCCTTCCTAATATGTTCTCAATTGAAATATCTTGTTTTATGAGCTCTTTCCCCATTTTATAGATGAATAAAATTATTTTAACTAATCCTAGCAACTTTTCACTATTTGTATAATTATCTATCTCATCATAAGCATTTTGTATCAAAAATCCATTCCTTATTAAATTCGAAACTAAGAGGATTAATTGTTGATCTTTAGATAAATAATTTACTCCAACTAGTGGTATAAGGCGAGTAAGATCTTGTTCTTCAGACAAAATTTCATTAACTTTATCTCTGCATTCCATCCAACCAACATTTATCTCTGGCCAATCAATATCTCGTTCATACCACCACTTTTCAAGGAATTCTGGATAATGTGAATAAGAATTAAACCAACTTATCGCAGGATAATGCTTTAGATATGCTAATTTTGGATCCAATGCTAAAAAGACTTGTACGACTCTTTTAGTTATTGCGGTAACCGGCTCATTGAAATCACCTGCTGGCGGTGATATTGTCGCAATAATAGTTATAGAACCACTCCTTTCAAGTGATTCACCATTTCCTAATAATTCAACAAGTCCTGCGCGCTCATAGAAACTGAAAAGTTTAGATTGTAAGTAAGATGGGTATCCTTCCTCAGCAGGCATTTCTCCTAATAAGCCAGAAATTTCTCTCAAAGATTCTGCCCATCGAGATGTACTATCTGCTAAAACAACTACATTATATCCCATATCTCGATAATACTCTGCAATGGTAACACCTGAGAATAAACTAGCTTCCCGTGCAGAAACAGGCATATTTGAAGTATTAGCAATAAGGATAGTTCGTTCTAAGATAGGACGGTTTGTGTTTGAATCCATTATCTCTGAAAATTGTTTGAGAGTATTGGCGATCTCATTACCAGGTTCTCCACATCCTATAAAAACAATTATATCAGCATCAGACCACTTTGCTAAAGATTGTTGTAAGACGGTTTTACCTGTTCCGAAACCTCCAGGAATAGCCGTAGTACCACCTTTTGCAATTGGAAATAGTAAATCAATCACTCTAATCCCTGTGATTAGAGGTTCAGTTGGCTGTTTTTTTTTTTTATACGGTCGTTTCTTTGAAACAGGCCATTTTTGTATCATGGGATAAGATTTTACATTATTTTCATTTTTTAACTTATATATCTCTTCAACTATTGTATAATCCCCTTCTTGGGCTATAAAAACTATATTTCCAGAAGTATTAGGCGGAACCATGATTTTATGCGTTATTGAAGGGGTTTCTTCTACAACTCCTATTATATCTCCACCATTCACGTGAGTATTTAATTCCTTTAATGGAATAAAGTGCCATTTCTTTGTCCTTGATAATGCAGGGAAGTTCATACCCCTCTCTAACCACCCTGATTTAAAATTTCTAAAAATTTCTTTTAATGGTCTTTGCATTCCGTCAAATATGTTACTTAACAATCCAGGTGCCAATTCCATTGAGAGAGGCTCATATAAACTTTCAACTTTTTCATTTAGTTTAATTTTGAAAGTATCTTCAAAACATTGAACAACGATGTGGTTTTCATATATTTGTATTACTTCTCCTAATACATTATGATTTAAGATTTTAATAAGATCATGCAATTGAACTTGGGTTTCTAAACCTTTTATTTTGATTATAGATCCAAAAATCTCAGAAATATATCCAATTTTTCCACTTTCGATTTTACTTTTCATCGTTTTTATATAAAACTTTAATTTAGTAAACTAAATCTTAACCCATTACTGGCACTCCACAATTTGGACACGTTTTTACAAAATTTGGAATAGTAATTTTGCAATTAGGACATTTTCTAATTATTGGCTTCCTATATTTAAAATTTAAGTTAATATCTTTTGTATCCACTGGTTTAAATTCATATGTTTGAGATTGACTTTTAAGGTCTTCTTTATATAGTTCATAATCAGATTTCTCTCGCCTTTCTCTTTTTGGAAAAAGACGACGATACATTGATTTCGAGATTCCAGTAAGAAGGGGTCCGATAACTATTAATATTAAGAAAATTAGTATGATAATGATAATCCAATGCTCTATTGCTAAATCAACTAAAAATATGTAAAGAAAGTAAAGAGATATTAAATAGAATGCAATAAAAATAAAACGAATTATTATTCCTCTCTTGCTTAGAACTTTTTTTTTGGTAGATTTCTCTTCCACGTGTTAGAACCTCTTTTAAAAGTTAACTTTTAAAATATTTTTGTTCAATATAACTTATAGCTTCATCAATATCTTTTTTTGCTTTCTCAGGCTCAATTTCTTTTTCTATTTCCTCTGAGATTACATCTTTTTCAAGATGTTCTCGAAATATTATTTTAGAATAATCATTATCTAAATAAAATGGGAAAAATTCTGTTCCTGTACCTTTGTAAAATTTAAAGAAAAATTCGTAAAAGTGAAGTCGAATTGTATTAATAAAGACCAAAATACCTTCCAATAATATTACGATAATATTTCCGAGAATTAACCCTAAAAACTTTAGGATATCAAACCAGATTCCCTCACCTTGAAGTAAATTAGAGAGAGCTTGTATAGATATCATTAACGCTATGTGAGCAAGGGCTAATGCTAACAATCGAATATATGATGCTACATTGCTTAATACTGATAAAGCGGTCTCAAAAGTCTCCATTGTACCTTCTCCCATCAATGCTCCATAGGATTCTTTCTTCAAATAAGATATACCGAATACTTTACCTAACGGTTTTAGTAGAATTAATAGAATACCTGGAATAATAACAAGTAAAATTGGAGGTGGTAGCGTTATTGGCCCCCAAAAAGTAAGGAGAGAAGTTGATGATAACCAGACGGTAAGATTTATACCATAGGTAAATATTAAGTATGTACCCCCTGTTAATAAACATATTTTTATAAAGGAATTGGAAAAGGCTAAATATTTCTTTGATTGCCTGACGTAATTAATTAGTTCAAGGAACCACCCTAAATTAATGTGGACCACTCCAATGAAAAGAGCAAATTCAAAAACGACTGTAATATTCGCAATAGGATCAAACAAACTTACCGGTCCAAGAAATGGTACCGTAATAAAAATTGGTTGCAAAGGTATCCCAAAAATTTGTTCATAACCAAAAAATTCTCCATAAAATAATCCCCCTAAGACAGCTCCAATCCCGCAATAGAACACTATCCAACTAAATTGACCTGTTTTTTTCTTGCGAAAAAGTATTCCCCCTAAAATGCCAGCAATAATTAAGACCAATCCATGACCTATATCTCCAAACATCAATCCAAAGATAAAGGGAAATGTAAAAGCTAAGAAAGGCGTTGGATCAACTTCAGAGTATGAAGGGACTCCATACATCTTTGTAATTAACTCAAAAGGTCGAATAAACCATGGGTTTCTCATAATTGTTGGAGTTTTAGCTTTTAATTGTTCTTCTGCTTGATCTAGTTGGTTGGTATCTGTTTTTTGTGGGATATTTTTAAGACTTTCTTTTTCTTTTAATTTCGATTCTAACCGATCTAAATCTTTTACTTCATGAAACCTAGGAATATCAAATATATCAATGACAATTTTATTTTTAAATTGGTCTGATAAGAGTTGTTCTACATTTCTTCTTCTTCTTAGAGGGAGAAAAAAGTTAAGAGTTAATCGTTCTTTTGAGAATTCTTCAAATTGTTGCTCTGCCCAATGATATTCTTCAACATTTTGTACAACTTCATTAAGAGCCGCAAACTTAATCATATTTTGATCTCGTAATAAATCCCTTTCTTTTTGATATTTTGAGAGTGTTGTATTAATTATATCAATCTCATTATTAATTCGTGAAAAGTTGATTACTTCGGTAGTTAAATACTTCTTTAAGATTGGGACTTCTTCAGCATGTATTAGATTTATTCTCTCTCGTAGATCTTCTTCACGATCTCTTGGATATATAATAAAAAAAGTGATTCTATCTTCTAATCTATATGCATTTGGAAAAAGTTCATCTGTTTGATGAACATTTGGAAATGCGTCGAATTCAAAAAGGCTTTTAAAATTCTCAATGTTCTTTTTAAATGTAGTAAAGACTTTAAAGTTTAAATTATTAAATTTTGATAAACTATCTCTCGTTAAATTATATTGTTCAAGGAATGTATAGCTAGATTTTATTATTTGTATATTTTCCAATTCAATTCTTGCCTTGGCAATATATTTATCTAATTCATTAATTCGATTTGTATAGAAGTTTATTTCTTCTAATGTTTTATTAACCAATTCAGGTATATCTCTTACTAAAAATTCAACTTTTTGATTTTGAGCAACTTTTTTTAGTTCCTGAAAATTTGATTCATTAACATTAAGTTTATTAAATAATGAATCTAAACCTTGCCTTAGATTTTTAACAATGTTGAAGAATGTATCTTTTTCTTCTCCTTTTTTACCTGAAATAAGTTTTTCTCTAGCTTTAATCTGAACGTTATTAATCGAAGAAAGTACATTTAAGAGCCTGTCCTTATCATATTTATTTATCCCTACTTTAAATAGGCACATTTCAGTTTTTTTTGTCATTATATTAACCCTCCGGGTTGTTTTATTACCTTTCTCTTAATCAATTCCTTAGTTTTTTTTAATCTTACAAAATTTTCACGATCAAGTTCTTCTAAAATTTCTCTAATTTTCTTAATATCTGTTGAGAGTAAAGGGATAATTCTATTTTTTAATCCATTGATCCTTCGATTTACTTTTTTAAAGTTTAAAGCTAGAAGGAAAAAAAAATCCTCAAATTCTGCAAAGTTTATTAAAAATTTGAAAAAATCTTCTAATAAAGGCATCAGCTCATCTATAAAATGACTAGTATTTTCAAAGGAATAGGCAGGCAGTTTACCGATTCTATTTAAGTCATATTCTAATTGATGGGTTGTTATACCAATATTCTTGATATTAAGGATATTAATTGTTGGATTAAACTGGATTTTACTTAAATTACTAATTAATACGAGATCTCTTTTACCCATCTCTTTATATGCCTCATTCATAAAGAATAAAGCTTCTTTATACCATTCAATAAATTTATTTAATTTTTCTTTATAGTCTATCCAACTAGACTTAATTTGAGTAATCAACTGTTCACGTTTAAATTCTAAGAATTTTTCACCTTTTTTGGCAAGGATAAGTTTTTTCTTTAAGCTGATTAAATTTGTTTTTGTGGGTTTAATTTCTCTAAAACTAATGACAAACACCTATTTTCTATAATACTTATCAATTAATCCTTGGTGAATTCTAAATAATTGGTTTTGAGACAAATTTGAAAGAACATCCCAAGCAATAGAAAACGTTTCATTAAAAGTACGATTCTCATTTAAACCTTGATTTAAGAATTTCTGTTCAAAATCTTCGCCATATTTTAGTAATGCTTTTTGTTCAAAATTCAAACCATCTTCTCCTACAACTGATAATAGATCTCTTGCCTCAAGCGCATCTGAGTATGAGGCTAACAATTGAGAGCTAAGATCAGCATGATCCTCTCTAGTAGTATTTTTTCCAATTGAATCCTTCATTAATCTTGAGATTGAGGCCAATACTTCAAATGGAGGATATATTCCTTTTTTATTTAAATCACGATTTAAGACTAATTGTCCTTCGGTTATATAACCAGTAGTGTCAGGGATTGGATGTGAAATATCATCATTTGGCATCGTTAATATCGGAATCTGAGTTATTGAACCTTTTCTACCTTTTAATTTGCCGGTTCTTTCATAAATTGAAGCTAAATCAGAATATAGATATCCGGGATAGCCCTTCCTACTGGGTATTTCTTCCTTTGCAGAGCTTAATTCTCTTAAAGCTTCAGCATAATTCGTAATATCAATTAATACCACAAGAACTTGCATTTCTTTTTCAAATGCAAAATATTCTGCAGTAGTTAAGGCCACACGGGGAATAATTAACCTTTCCATTATTGGATCGGATGCAAAATTTATAAAGGAAATAATATTTTGAATATTTCCGCTTTCTCTAAATGCCTTAAAAAAGCTTATAGCATCATCTTCAATGATTCCAATTCCACAAAAGATTATTAAAAATGGTTCTTCTGTCAATACTTTTGCTTGAGTTACTATCTGTGCTGCTAATTTATTATGTGGCAATCCTTGGGCACTAAAAATAGGTAATTTCTGACCTCTAATTAACGTAAAAAGACCATCTATGACAGATATGCCTGTTTGGATAACTTCTGATGGATATTCTCTAGAATAGGGATTAATAGGTGCACCATAGATGTCTAGTTCAAGATCAGTAATTATCTCTGTACTTAGAGGTTTTTTAGTATAAATGTCAAACGGTTTTCCTGAAGAGTTAAAAGTTCTTCCAAACATATCGCTTTCAGAGATTCTAACTTTAAATGAATCTTCTGTAAAGGATACATTTGAATTTTCACTAGATAAACCTTTTGTATCTTGAAAAACTTCAATTACTATAATATCTTCATTCATTTTTACAACTTGGCCTGTTCTAACTGATTTATCTTCGGATTCGATATTTACAATTTCCCCATATTGAACCTGATGTTCATTTTTTAAAAAAATTAGCGGACCAATGATTTGTTGGATATTTTTGTACACTATACTCATTCTTTCTTGCGTCCTCCGTACATTAACTTTATCGATTGAATATCTGCTAATAATCGATTTTTAATTTCTTCTATTTTGTTAAATTCATCATTAGGGATATTTTGACTAATTCTTCTTAAGTCATTTAGAACTTCAAAAGACTTTATATCTTCTAAAAGATACCCTGAAGTTAAAAGTTCTTTAGCTTTATTGTAAAAAAGCAAAATTAATTTTATGTGGCTTAGTAATTTATTTCTATTAGTATAATTATCAATACTGTCAAAGGCGTTCTGAATTAGAAAACTTTCTCTAATCAATTTTCCAATAAAGAGGATCAATTGCTGTTCCTCAGGTAAATTTTCCTCTCCAATTAATTGGACAATATTCTTTAATTCATTTTCTTTTGACAGAATTGTATTTGTCTCAGCTCTACATTGATACCAGTCGAGATCAATTTCTGGCCAATGAATATCTCGTTCATACCACCATTGAGAAATATACTCTAAATAATTTGAATAAGAACTCAGCCAATTAATAGCAGGATAATGTTTCGAATAAGCAAGATTAGCATCTAATGCCCAAAATGCTTGAACAAATCGTTTAGTTGTAGCAGTTACAGGTTCACTAAAATCACCAGCTGGAGGCGAAACTGAACCTATTATACTCAAGGATCCAATTCTTCTTTTTTCCGTATGATTTCCTATGGCTTCGACTTTACCAGCTCTCTCATAAAAGCTTGATATTTTAGAAGGTAAATATGCTGGATAACCCTCCTCTGCAGGCATTTCTTCTAATAATCCAGAAATTTCTCTTAAAGATTCTGCCCATCTTGAAGTGCTATCTGCTAAAACTGCAACATCATATCCCATATCTCGATAGTATTCTGCGATAGTAACTCCAGAGAATATACTTGCTTCTCTGGCTGAAACCGGCATGTTTGAGGTATTTGCTATCAATACAATTCTTTCCATCAAAGGGCGTCCACTTTTAGGATCAACTATTTTTAAAAATTCTTTTAATGCATCTGCTATCTCATTTCCTCTCTCCCCGCAACCAACAAATACAATTATATCCGCATCAGACCATTTTGCTAAGGATTGTTGAATAACTGTTTTACCAGTGCCAAAACCTCCTGGTACGGCCACTGTTCCTCCTTTTGCTATAGGAAAAAGTAAATCAATTATTCTTATTCCCGTAATTAGAGGTTCTTCCAATGGGATTCTTTCTTTATATGGTCGACTTATTGTAATCGGCCATTTTTGCACCATATTTAATGCATATTCCTTTGAATTTTCCTTTAATCTGTAAATTTCATCCATTATAGTGTATTCACCCTCATCAACTATAAATGATAATATTCCCGAATAATTCATTGGAACTAAGATTCTATGCTCTATTAATGGGGTTTCTTGAACAGTACCAACTATATCACCTGGTACTAACTTTTCTCCTACTTTTTTTTGAGGAACAAAGTGCCATTTACGTGATCTTGATAGAGGGGCTAATTCAATACCACGTTGTAAAAAAGCACTATCTAATTTTTTATCAACCATATTTAAAGGTCTTTGAATTCCATCAAATACACTAGTAAGGAGTCCTGGACCTAATTCCATTGATAATGGCTCTTTAAGATTAGTAACTTCTTGATTTAATTTTAAGTTATAAGTGTTTTCATAACATTGAATAACCACATGATTATTGTAGATTTGTATAACTTCACCTAAAATATTTTGTTCTGAAACTTTTATTAAATCATGTAACTTAACTTTTTTCTCAATACCTTTTACCTCAATTAAGGATCCATTAATAGCGGTAATGTGACCAATTTTAAGTGGTTTTTTAGAGTTGATCATATGTCTTCAAATACACCTCTATTTCTTTTTTTTTTAGTTTTATATCCCTCTCAAAATCATCTTGTAGTTTTACTATTTCTGTTTCAGAAAAGATACTTGATAAGTTTTGTTCGATCTTAACCAAATTTTTAGCTAATAAATTATCAATAGTATAGTTATAGGTAATTTTATTATCTCCAATAATTACCTTAAATCCCCCAATAAAATCGTCCTCAGCAGAATTGAGATCGATTTTGTTTTTGAATAGAGGTTTGATATTAGACCCAATATTTTTGACATGATCAAAGTCTCGTTCATTTAATAAAATGAGAACTTTTGGAGGTTTATCAATAATATGAACTGAATCTTTTATCCTCGCAATCAAGTAATTCAGATAATTAGAATAATTTTCTGATATATTACTTCGAATATGTTCTAGAATTCCCCGATTTAAATCCTTTAGCAACTTGTTTTTTAATTTTAATACTAATTCTTTAGCTTGAATTAAATTCGAAGATAATGTTTTATTCAAAAACTGATTATACATCTCTATAAATTGATTTTTGATCTTCAAAGAATTGTTTTCAATTTTCTTTAAATAACTCTTTTTTATCTCTGCTTTTTGATAAAGCATTTTTTGGTTAACTTCTTTTATCTGATCTTCAGCTTTATCAATTACGTAAACTCCTAGCTTACCAAATTGTTCCTTAATATCCTTTTCTTCTGAAATCTTACCCTCAACGTCCTATTTTATAATTTGTCCTATAGATTTAAAAATTTCGTCTAGAAAAACTACCTTTTCTTCGAGTCGATCTTTAAATATGTTCGGAAGAAAAAATAGTAATGGTTTTTCTCTACTTAATTTATGATCAATCAATTGTGCTATATCATCTTCTAATACATCCAGTGCTACAATTACCAAGCCTATAGATGAATCCTCCTTCAAGGCATTAAATTCTTTTAAAAATAGCTCTGGTTTATTGAGCACCTTTCCTTCGATTCCTAATAAACCCATCATTAAGACTGTTTCTTCATCCCCAATTACAAAGATTTTCTGTTCAGGCATTAAAGTCCAACTCTAAGTTAGTGATAATTTGATCTATTATTCTTTTTTTATTTTGTTCATAATTCGATTCATAATTTTGAATAATACTTGCCAACTTCTTTTGAAATTCATTAATTTTTTTATTAACATCTTTCCTAATGGATTTTAAAGCGTCATTAACTAATTCTTGTTTCTTTTGTATAGACTCACTTAATGCTTTTTCACTTTCAGCTCTTAAATCTTCAATTTCCTTTAGATTATCATTTTTAGACTTTTCTATCAACTTATCATAAATATCTTCAATTTCAGAAACCCATTCAAAAATCTTCATTTTACTATTTTAACCTCTCATACTTTTCGTGAATTATTCTAATTACATTTGGCATTATATTAAATTTAATCTCCTTTTCTTTTTTGATTATTAGTTCTAGTATTTTATATATCGTAAAATATTCAAAATCGTCAATTTTTAACTGAAATTTTTTAAAATAATAATTTTGGTATAATCCCTCGAAAGACCATCTTAAATGTCTTTTACTTATCACGATGGGTACAAATAATTCCTTTAACTCTTTTGAAGAATTTAAATATACTTCTAATGTTGAAATAAAATCGTCAATATTACCTGAATTCAAAAGGATTTCAATTTTATTTGGATTTAAGAATAAATATTGATTGACTAAAAGTTGGGAAGTTAAATTTTTGTCAAAATTATTGATAATCGCTCGTGAAATCATTCTTAAATTATATACTTCCGTCGAATAGGCAATATATAACGATATCATAGCACTTTCTTTTTTGTCATATATGGGTGTTGTCATAATCAGATTTTTATAAAATAATTTATCTAAAAAAGCCTCTAAAATAAATATTTCATTGTTATTTTTAAAATATAAAATACCTTCACGAACGGCTTTATTATACCTTGAATTTTTCAAATAAAGTTGGATTTCATCTAGTTCATCAATTTCAATTAAATCATTGATAAAATCTGAATGTTCTAAATATTCCTCAACTAAAAAATTAATTCTTTTGGATTTTTCACCTTTACTTAAACCTATTATAGACCCTAAGATGATTTGTTTAATATTAGAAATTTCATATTTCACAAATAAACTTCTTAAAAAGAGTCTCATATTTTCTGGTGAGAATTGTAAGATTTTTCCCATCAATTTAATTAAAATGTGGAAAAGAGCTTGTTCAATCTCTATTATAGTATAATCTTTAATATTTATTTCGGGATAATAAGGACGTATAAATTCAACAAACTCCTCAATACCACTGATTTCTTTTAACTTTGGCAAAATATTTTCTTCAATAATTAATTTTCTTAAAAAATTAATTTTTATGTAAGTATAAACATATGAAGGGATTAATGTACTCGTATGCAACACCAATATATGAATAGTGAAATCTGTATATACTTAAAAGTATAAAGAAATTTTTAGATTATGCGGGTGGGGTAGGAATTTTTGTCCATAATAGTATACCAACGATAAGACCATAAACGGCTAAGGCTTCAGCTAATGCTACAACTAAAAAAGCTTTGAAAAAAGATTCTTCGCGCTCTGCTAGTGATGATATTGCAGCAGTTCCAACAGTTTTAATAGCTAAGGCACTTCCCAGTACAGAAGCACCAACGGAAACTGCTGCTGAAATAGCTAACATTGCTGATGTAACTGAGTTATAATAATAATAATTATCATCTGTTGGTTGAGCGCCTACTAATCTTATTAATCCATTTACCGAGAAAAAAACTGAAAATACTAGAATTATTTGAAACAAGCCAAGTAGTATAAAAAATTTCTTTTTTCCATTCATTTTTACCACACTTTAATAGATATATGAAATAATTAAATAAATAGATATAATTAATTGCGTAAAAAGTTTTCTTAATTTTTTTATAAGGAGGTTAAATATAATAGAAAAACCTATGCAACATTGTAAATTTTTGAATAAATTTAGGAGAAAAAAGTTCTTTTACTGATAAAGAATCACTCTTATTATATCAGCAATATCATGCATTCTATCGGCTAATTGTTCTAATAATACAATACTATCTCTTAATCTTAATAATAATCTAATATCGAGTTCATCATTGGAAGTAGAATATAGGTAATCGAGAAATTGTCGATAAATTGCATCAATATCATTTTCGATTTCATGGATCTTCACTGTATTCTCATATACCTTATCTCGGGCATCTCTAAGATTTTTAATAGTTTGTTTCAATATATCTGCCATTTCCATAATCTGATTTATTAATTTGTAGTAACGTTTTTTAATTTCATCAAACTTTTTACCTTTTGGATGAATCTTATCAAGCATATCTACAAATTCGAGAGGGTAATTAAGGACATTGTCCATTCTTAAGATTAAGGCGATATAATCTCCTAAACCTTGAGCTTCGGCTTCAGAAAAGTTTTGTATAAGTCTAATCTTATATTCATCTGCTTCTTCTTCAGAGAGTTGCATTTTACTCTTTTTTTTTTGCAAACTTTCCTTATTTTTTTCATAATCTTCTGCCCAGGTATTATAATACACTCCCATATCGCTAAGAACATCATACATAATCCTTGAATGTTCGACGAGTAAACTAATAATTTCCTCCTTTGTCTTACTATTCACTGCCATTTTTCTTTTTCACTAAATTTTTAATAATCTAAGAATATTATATGATTAGATCAATAAAAATCATCAGATTTTAGAGAAATTTAAACTAAATATAATCATCCTATAGATATAATTATTACACCCAATAAATTGGTTCAATGGTGTCTCATTAAAGTAGAAAAACTTATTGCTAAGCGAAAAGTTTTTACTTTTAGTTTAATTTGTCACATACAGGTGTATTTTTAACAAAATGGGAAAGGAATCAATATTTGAAAAATGGCGAAAGTATTCCCAAATGTCTGACTTGGGAATAATTGCACGTCGGAAGTTCTTTAACAATTGTTTTGATGGAGCTTTAACTTGTGCTGGAATTGTAAGCGGGATGTTTATGATTTTTTTATTCGGTACTAGTTCCGCAACCACTCCCTCTACAATAATAATAACAGGTTTTGCAACTGCTCTAGCAATAGGTATTAGTGGTTTATGGGGAGCTTTTCTTTCGGAAGAGGCAGAAAGAAAGAAAAAAATTAGCGATTTAAAGAAGGATATGGTTATTATTGAAGAAAATTTAGATGATTATAGTGAAGATGAGCTCGAAAAAATTGAGTTAGCTAAAAAAATTCTTGAAGAAAAAGAAATCCAGAGAGCTATGGTTATCCCTGTTGAGATAAATGGTTTGGAAAAGAAAAAAAATTTATTAATTCCAATAAGGAAAAAAGCAAAAAATGATAAGAATAATAAGACATTGATAGAACAAGCAGAGCATTTTGCTACAATAGTTGCATCTTTAGTAGATGGAGGTGCTCCAGTATTGGGATCATCGCTCCCTTTAATTCCCTTTTTCTTTGGAACTACTTTAACATTGTTCCATTTCATCTTTTCTTATATAATTTTAACAGGCTTACTAGTATATTTAGGCATATTTCTTGGCAATATATCAGGAGGGGGTCGTATAAAATACGTTTTACATCTAGTAACAGCAGGCATAGTTACACTATTAATTTCATTATTATTAGGAATTTAAAATTTAAAATTTCAGGCTGAATAGCCTTTTTTGAAGAATTAGTAAAATGTTTAAGAAATACAAACTCTTTTCAAAAATAACGAAAATAGGAACAATAGCACGAAGGTATTTTGTAAACAACTTTTACGATGGACTTCTAACCGTTTTAGGAATTCTTTTAGGATTTTTTGTATTAATTATTAAAGGTTCTGAAGTGACTATTAATAGTAATATAGTACTTTTAACAGGTTTTGGCACTTCTATTTCTATGCTTATATCAGGTATTTCGGGGTCTTACTTATCGGAGAAAGCAGAACAAAGGAAATTGAAGTTAGAATTAGATAAAGCAATGGTACTTGTTGAAGAAGCTAAGGAAGGAGGCACCCAATTATCTCAAGAAGATTTAGAAAAGGCAATGTTAAAACAAATTAATTTAAATGAAAGCCCCAATAATCTCCAAGTTAACAAAGAGGAAATCGTTGAAAAAAAGACAATTCAGGAAAAAGCAAAAAGGTTTGCTACCATATTAGTCGCATTGGTAAATGGTTTTGCTCCATTTCTTGGTGGTCTCATCCCTCTTATTCCCTTTTTTCTTGTTCCATATGCAAGTTTTGAAACATTTATAATTTCTTTTGTGATTATTTTTATATCTATTGTATTATTAGGATGTTTCCTTGGGATAATATCACGTGAATCTATTATTAAAAATATCCTACAAATGTTGATTGCTTTTTCATTAACTATGATTATCTCGATTCTTTTCTTAAGTGTTAATTAATACTGGGAATTGTAGGATAAATTTAATAATCGTTCCTAAATTTCTAAAGTAAAATTTAAAAGGTAAATGGTAACGTGAAGGCTTTTATTGGAATTGACATTGGATCTTTAGCAACTAAAATCGTTTTAATAAATGAGGGTAAATTAATTGATCACCGGACAGAGAGGTCCACATATAACTTTAAAAAAGTAGGACATAATCTTTTTGATGATATTTTGCTAAAAAATAACCTAAAGAGATCTAACGTATATGTTATGAGTACGGGTTATGGGAGAAATACTATTGATATTGCTGATGATCGTGTTACAGAAATCACTGCTCATGCTAAAGGAGCCCAATTCTTTATTGATGACACACATTCAGTCATTGATATTGGGGGGCAAGATAGTAAGGCTATATTAATCTCTAAGAAGACTGGGAATGTAATTGATTTTCAGATGAACGATAAATGTGCTGCTGGAACAGGTCGCTTTCTAGAGGTTATGGCACATGCATTAGAGGTTCCTATTGATCAATTTGGTAATTTAGCATTGAATTCAATTAATGCAGCATCTATTAGTTCTACCTGTACTGTATTTGCTGAAAGTGAAGTGATTAGTTTGTTTGCCAGAGGGTCATCTAAAGAAGATATAGCCGCAGGTATCCATAAATCAATTTCAAGGAGAGTTGCAGGCATGGCTAAACGTATTGGAGTTGCACCAAAATTAGTATTTTGCGGAGGAGTTGCTAAAAATGTTGCTGTTAAAAAATATTTAGAAACTGAGCTAGGTTTTGAAATTGTAGTGCCAGAATATCCTCAATTGACAGGGGCTATTGGTGCTGCGTTAATAGCTCAAGAGAATAATAACAATTAAAATTAAATCTTTTGATGGATTAACTCATTTTTAATCAATAGATAATATATACTCAAAATTAAAACCATGAAAGCTTTAGAATTGTTATCAGATTTTTCATTAATTCTTAGAGAAAAGAAAGAAGAAGGGAGGAAAATTATTGGCTTTATCTCTCACGATAATATTCCCGAGGAATTACTTGATGCTGCTGGATTTTTTCCTTTTCGGTTGATGTTTGGTGGTAATGATGATCTGATGAATGCTAGTCATGATTACTTACCACCATCTACTTGTGCATTTGCCCAATCATCTATCGGGTTATTTTCATTGAAACCAAATTTCTTTCAGTTCTTAGATTTGTTAGATTATTTTATTGTATCGAATCATTGTGTATCTGATATTTGTGCCTCAGAAATCATTTCTAAGTATTTTAATATTCCTCGTTTAACATTCTATACATCTTATACAAAAAATGAGAATAGTCTGAAATACTTAAGAATTGAGTTAGAAAATCTCAAGATTCAATTAGAAGAACTTATTGGACATGAAATTAAGGATGAGGACATAAGAACAAGTATCAAAAAGTATAATGAGTTTAAGAAAATGCTTGTCGAGTTGAATTATTTAACTTTAAAGGGTTCAGTAAAATTAAGTTTATTTCAAAAAGCTCTTTTATTCGGTCCAGATTTTATGTCTGAATTAGAAAAAATAATTCACCAGTATAAAGAAAACCATCAAAATTTTGACAGTAGTTCAAAAGACCTCATACTTTCGGGTTGTTCAATTTTTATTAATGATTACTTAATAGATCTAATAGAGGAAGGAGGAGGAAATATTGTTTTTTATGATACATGGATAGGTAATGATTATTTACAAATTATAAGTGATGAACTTATTGAAAAGGAAAAAGATCCTTTAAACTTATTCATTCAACGATTTAAAGATAATATCTATGGAGATCATTCAGTTCCAAATTTTTTAGAAAATAAAATTGCACTTATTTTAGAGACATATAAGAAATATAAAGAAAAAACTGGCAAAAAATTAGCGGTTATTAATCATATAATTAAGTTTTGTGATCATTTTTCCATTATGTCTTCCTTTTTTAAAAATGAATTGCAGAAAAAAGGGTTATCTGTGTTGAATCTAGAGAGAGATTATTCAAAAGCAAATAGAGGGCAGCTATCTACCCGAATTGAAGCATTCTTAGAGATGATCTAAAAATGAGCTTGATGGCGGACGAATTAATTAGGTTCTCTTCTGTTCTAAGAATTGCTTATAATTTTTTAGGAGGTAGAGACTATTTAAAAAGAAAAAAATTTCGAGAACACAAAAAATTAATATCGGTTGCCCTTCCATTTTCAGATTTGGTATTTGCCGCAGGAGCAGTGCCAGTATTTCCTATAAGAATGCAGATTTTTGAAATTAATAAATATTTAAGATATCTAGGCTCTGCTTCCAACATACTTGGCTGGAACCGAGTATCTGATTTTTTAGGTTTTATAAAAAATCTCGGTATAGGAGAAGTTAGTAAGTTAATAGATGATATCATTGATGAGGTAATTGATACAATAAATAAAAAGTACAACGAGATGTATGATTTAGGAATTGAAAGTGGCATTCCAACTGATTTTTGTTATGGAATAAAAAGTTTATACGGTATGCATGTTAGCAAAATTAAAAATGTAGAGGCCACTATAAATTATACAATTCGATGCAGTGCATGGAATAAATATTTAGAATCTTTAAAAACTATTCCAGAGTCCACTGAACAAATCTGGGTTGATATACCACCCAGAAATATAGGAAATTCGTTAGATCTTTTAACGGATAATCTTTCTAGGGCAATAGTTAAATTAGAAAAAATAACAGGAAATTCCGTATCTGATAATGATTTGAGACGGCATTTTAAAACTGTGAATCAAATAAAACGCTCTTACAAAACAATTTTACATGAAATTAGCACTTCTAATTTCTATCCATGCAATCCTGCTACTTTTAGTGAAATTTTAGCGTTATTAAATATCACCTTTCAAGATTATAATTCTGATGCCAAAAGGTATGCAGAGAATTTAAATTCATTAGTAAATGAAATGCGGGAAAGAATAAGAAAGGGAATTGGGATGGATGTTTCAAAAATGCCTAAAATTTTGGTTACTCCTATGTTTGGAGGTTGGCCTCCCGAGTCACATGAGATTATATATGAATTAGGTGGAAGGGCGATTTATGCTGATTGGGAGATGTTACAATTTTTCAAAGAAATTGATACTTCACCTCATTCAAATCCAGTCGAGAATTATGCTCAATTTTTAATGAATGCCACAGAGAATGGAGTTGGTTGTGATAATGATAAGTTAACAGACTCCTATATAAGAATTGCAAAAGATCTTAGCGTAGATGGTCTTGTGTTTATTCAATTATTTGGTTGTCATTCAGTTTCAAACTGTTATGCAATGCTTAGAGAAAAAATCCGTCGTGATCTAGAAATTCCTTCAATAGCTTTAACTTTTAATAAGATTGGTGAAAATGTTGAACAAGTAAAGACACGTCTGGGCGCTTTTATGGAGATGTTTAATTGAAAATATAATAACAATTTGGGTTTCTTATGAGTCACAATCAAATTCTTCTTATCGATAACTATCCTCGAGGATCTCAAACCGATCGAATATTAAGAATACAAGAGATTGTAAATGGTTTGAGAAGTCAAATTAAACAAAAAACAATTCACTATTCCCAACTAAAATATGAATTAATGGAAAACATAAAGGGAATTATAATTTCAGGTTCAAGCCTTAATGTATCTAGTTTTTATTATAATGATAAATTAAAGGAGAAATTTTCACCTCAAATTAAGTTAATTAAACAAATAAAAGAAATACCAATCCTTGCAATATGTTTTGGACATCATTTGGTTTCCTACTCTTATGGAGCACAAATATCTAGGATGAAAACTCCAGATACAGGAGGAAAGGTAATTTTCTTAAAGTTTTCCAAAACGGATAGCTTAATAAAAAAGAAAAATATTCCCGTAGATATCCATCATCGCGATTTTATATCTCCTAATGACTCTGAAATTCAAAAAAATTTTGAGATTAAGGCTAAATCAACTACTTTAGGTTATAACATAATCCAATATATGCAACATATTGAAAAACCCCTCTTTTCTTTACAATTTCATCCCGAAACACATAAATCATACTCATTCTCAAGCATGCACTTTAGTGAAAAAATTTTATCAATAACTAGACAGATCGGAAGAGATATCATTGAAAATTTTGTATGGTTTTGCATCAATAAAACTGGATAAAACAACGTTAAGATAGAGTATGAGCATTTATAAAGATTTTTTAGTTAAATTTAATAGCCGTTAGAGAGTTCCATTTGATTCTTCATGAATTGCAAGGAACTTACAATATCATCTTCCCCAATGAAACCTATTATTTGATTCGTTGTTTCATCTTCAACTGCTATTAAATGAAGACGATTTTTCATTTTAATCAATTGGTTTATCACTTCTTTTCCATTAGCACCAGAGTTGATAATAGGAAAATGGTTAATCTTTTTCATTAGATATCCAACAATTATGTCATTTCTTTGGTTAATTGGAACTCGCTTAACATCTTCGATATGAATGACCCCCACCACCTCTCCAGCTTTAATAACTGGAAAATAGGTTTTTTTATAGAGCATAAAAAAATTACTAATTACCTCGCTTAAAATAGTATTAAATGGGACTGCTACCTCAGATATGGTTAAAAATTCTCTAGCACTTAATTTTGAGAGAGCAATCTCATTAAAAGTTTGAAGATACGCATGTCTTGATTGGTTGTTAAGAAATGAGGCAATAATGATTAATCATAGACCATTGAAAAAACTAAATAATAACATTAAAACAAATCCAAGACCCATTAAACTATAGGCCAAATATGACCCTATTCTTGCAGCAGTTTTAGTTGCAGATAAAAAATTAAATTAAAAATTCTTATTGAACCATTTGATATTACAAAATACGTATATTTAGCTAATATTGAGATTTAAAGTCTAAATTTTAAGAATTTTAAAAAATAAAAAATAAGAAAGTTATTAAAAATTTGATTATCTTACAATTAAAACATCACAATCTATATGCCTTAATACTTTCTCTGTTACTGAGCCTAAGAGGATTTCCCCAATTAAAGTATGTTTTCCTTTGCTCCCTAATATAATTAGATCCACCTCACCTTGTTTTACCAGCTCTCTGATATAAGATACAGGATCATATTCGGGTTCTAATCGGGCATCAACTTGTATTCCTGCTTCCATAAAAATTTCTTCAGCTCGATTAATAATTGATTTCGCATTTTTTTCATATACTTCTCTGATTCTTTTTAAATCTGGATCTGCAACACTAAATACATGAGGAATTGCAAATGAAGGTGCCATAACCATATCACTCCCTGGAATTGCATGATGTTCTACTGAATGAAAAACAATCACCTTACATTTATATAATTTGTGAAGTTCTATTGCTTTCATCATAGCTTTATATGAATGCTCTGATCCATCAATACCAACCAATATTGCCTTATAAATAACAATTCACCATATTAATCATTAATAAATAAATTTCTAGACTTTATAAAAAGATAATCTCTAGGATTTATTTGGTAAATTTCTATAAGTAATTTTATTAATGTTTATGAAGATAAAACCTTAAAAGGTTTTTTTCAATTTGATTAAAACGATAAATAGACTAATTTTCTGAATAGAGTATATTTGTTTCATTTATAATTTTAAATAGGCAATAATAAATAACTTT
Source organism: Promethearchaeota archaeon (assembly GCA_048939995.1). Classification (GTDB taxonomy): domain Archaea; phylum Asgardarchaeota; class Lokiarchaeia; order Sigyniarchaeales; family SOKP01; genus SOKP01. Next base: position 144,193 of record JBHLOY010000009.1, read on the forward strand.
CTAATATATTCAACTTTGATTTTTAAGGAAAAATGATTTTTATGAAAAGAATTGAAAATATTGAAAAGTTAGCTCAGCATAATCAAAATCTAGCTAATCATGAAAGTGAACTTGCTAAAAAGGAAAAGCACCTTGCAAAAAAATTGAAACTAAGGACAAAGGCAAGAAAGATTTTGATTAAAAAAGAATTAGAAATAGCCGAAATCCGAAAATCATTGGCTAAAAAAAATCAAGAACTTGTAAATAAAAAGTTGGAAATTAGCCAAGAGAATATTATAAATTTCCCAGAGAAATTATTGAAACACGAAAAAGATTATACTTTATTTAATGAAAAATTAGCTGAAAATTTAATTGATTTAAGCAAGTTATCTCTTAAAGTTACAGATCTGGAAGAAGTAATCGCAAATAAAAAAGAAAAGTTAGCTGAAAATAATTTAAAAATAGCAAAAATTCGCAATATTTTAGCAAAACAACAATATAAATACGCTCAAGCCCTTAAATCGCATCCAAATAATCAGGAAATAGTTAAAATGGAGATGGACTATTTAAATACAGAGAAAGATCTAAAAAAAATATATAATGATAGAGAAAGAGATACTAAAGATTTAATTAAGAAGAAAGAAGAGTTGACTGACTTAAGCAAGAAAATCTCATTAAATTTAGCTGAACGTGAAAATATTAGGCTTCATGATATTTGAAGCTCATTAGATAATTTCTCAAGGTTTTTATGAAGAAAAGGAATAAAAGAAATCACCTATTTTTATTTTAATTTTTTTCTTTTCTTAATTACTCTTATTCTGTGAAGAAGTTGTTACAAGGTTCTGTAATTTAAATCATTTATTAATTTTAGATGATCTTTCAAGAAGATTCCAGTGAATAACGAGTTATAGTACAATTTCAAAAAAAGCTCTCGCAAATTTTAATACAAAATCATGATTACTTTTAAATTATAGTAATTGAAAAGTTGAAGGCTTTATAATCTCTAAGGAGTATTTGGAAAATGAGCATTTACGCGGAAGATGTTCTTAGTTTTACTTCAGTTTTAAAAATGTCCTATAATTTCTTATCTGGAAGAGATTACCTAAGAAAGAGAAAGACACGAGAAAGAAAGAAAATAATCTCTGTTGCATTAGGTTTTCCTGATTTAGTGTTTGCAGCTAATGCAATCCCAGTTTTTCCAATTAGGATGGAATCATTCAAAATAAACACCCTTTTAATAGCGTTAAATTCTGCAACAAGTGTTTTAGGTTGGGATTTAACTTCAAAAGTTCTGGATATTGCCAAAAAATTTGATATTTTAAAAGTCGTGGATAAAATCTTGGATGAAGTAATTAACTCTGTAAATGAAAAATATAACCAAATGTATGATTTAGGTTCTGAAAATGGAATTCCATCAGATTTATGTTATGGTGTCAATGCACTTTATGGAATGCATAAATCAGTGGGAACTCAGATTGATGGAAATTTGAATTTTGCAATGAGATGTGGAGAATGGAATAAATATTCTGAATCTTTAAAATCATTAGTACCAAATCAGGTTTGGGTTGATTTGCCTCAAAAGGGTAAAGATGTGGAGGATGAAAAGAATGCAGTACAAATAATGAAAAGTAATATCCAAAATGCTGTTAAGGAATTAGAAAATATTACTGGTAATTATGTCTCTGATGAGAGTCTTAGAAAGCAATTTAGAATAGGAAATCAAGTCAAAAGGTTCTATAAGACAATATTATATGAAATTTGCCCCGGTAATTTCTACCCATGTAATCCTGCAGTTTTCTCAGAGATTTTAGCTCTACTTACAATATCATTTCAAGACTATAATTCTAATGCTCAGAGATATCTTGAGAATTTAAGTCAATTAGTTAAAGAAATGAGAGAAAGAGTAAAGAAGGGTATAGGTATGGAGGTTTCGAATAGACCTCGTTTACTTTTTTCTCCAATGTTCACTGGTTGGGAACCGGAAATCCATGAGATTGTATCTGAATTAGGCGGAAGATTAATTTATGCAGATTGGGAACTCTTAGGATTACTTGAAGAAATACCTGTATCTAATAATTCTGATCCTATAGAAGATTATGCTAAATTTCTCTTAAAAGCATCTAATGAAGGAATAGGCTGCAATATTGACAATTTAAAGAGGTCTTACTTTAAAATTGCTAAAGAAATGCAAATTGATGGGTTAATTTTCAATCAAGCTTTTGGATGTCCTTCTATCTCCAACATTTATGACAGTCTTAAAGAAGAGATAAAGGAAGATCTTAGTATTCCTGCAATCGGAATTACATTCCGAAAAATTGGGGATAATGTAGAAGAAGTAAAAAATCGCTTAAAATCTTTTATGGATATGTTTAATCAATAATGCTACTTCTTGAATAAATCAGAAGGTTTCATAAGATGGGGTTCTTCTTCATCCTCGTCTTTCTTCTTTTTTGGAGGAACATATCCATATATCTCAGATTCTTGTGTTGTTGAAACTCCAGATGGAGGAGTTAAATTTATATCAGCTGTGATTTGTTCAGGTTGTTGTCCTACTGAAACTTTAGGGGGATATCCTGCTAGATTTGATTGAAATGCAGAGGATTTTAGTACTTTTAATTCGCTTAATACTTTTTCTAAATTCATTGATTGAACACTTTTATTCATAGTATCCATTATTTCTTGTAAAGATTTAGACGTTTCCCTGAGACCTTTTGGATTAATACCTGTCAATAGTGAATCTAAATTATTATTGATATTCTCATTCAACTCCTTCAACGAATCTAAAACTGTAGACCAGTGTTTATTCATCTGAGATTCGATCGCATTAATCATTTTGATCGTTTCGTTCATGAAATTAACATGAGCTTCATATCGCTCCTCATCTTTGGCTCGTAGATCAGAAATTAACATAATAAGTTTCCTTAAAGCTTCTTTCTCTTCACTCATTTGTAGAACACAAAATCTTTTCTTTTTTTAATATAGTAGTGATGATGCTAAAATATATATGTATTTATATTTAAATAAATCTTACATTGTTCTAGCTGATATCTATAAATTTTGTAGAGTAATCTTAAAAAATTGAAATTATTTTATAAATAAAGCTAAATAAAATATATTCATTATAATTTATTTTAAGTAAGATTTACTATGTCAAATCAAAATATCAATTGGCCAAATCATCCAAGAATTTTAGAAATAAATACATGGCCATGGTTGCATTCTTTATCGGAAATTCATGGACATAAGATTGATCTAAGCAATATACCTGTTGAACTAATTGACCAAGAATTTAAAAATTTTGATTGTGTCTGGTTAATGGGGATATGGGAAAGAAGTCCGAGAGGAAGAGACATTGCACTTCAACAAGAAGGTTTACAAAAGGAGTTTAAGAAAGCTTTAGATTATTATAATACAGATGATGTTATTGGTTCTCCTTATGCGGTATATTATTACCATGTAGACTCCCATTTAGGGGGCGCCGAAGCATTAGTTAACTTTCGGAGTCAATTACATGATCATGGTTTACTATTAATGCTGGACTACATTCCTAATCATGTAGCTATAGATCATCTATGGACATTGGAGAAATCGGATTGCTTTATTAAAGGTACACTTGATGATTTAATGAAAAAACCTTATGAATATTTTTCGGTGGGTAATAGTGTTTATGCACATGGACGTGATCCTAACTTTCCCCCTTGGAGTGATACTGTACAAATCAATGCTTTTTCTTCAGATGGTCGTAATAAAGCATTTAATACATTACTCTCAATTGCATCTCAATGTGATGCTATACGTTGTGATATGGCAATGTTAATGATTAATGACATTTTTAGCGAAAATTGGGGTGAAAAAGCTGGTAAGCTTCCGGAACGTGAGTTCTGGGAAGAAATTATATCTAAAGTGAAGGGAAAATACCCTAATATTAAGTTTATAGCAGAAGTATACTGGGATTTAGAATGGAAGCTTCAACAACAAGGTTTTGATTATTGTTATGATAAAAAGCTTTATGAACGCCTGGCTAATGAAGATGCAATATCAATTAGAGAACATTTACAAGCAGATTGGGAATATCAGAAAAGATTATTACGTTTCATTGAAAACCATGATGAGCAGAGAGCTGTTGCTATTTTTGGAGAAGAAGCTTCCATGGCAGCAGCTTTAATTACTCTGACTTTACCTGGTGCTAGATTAGTTTTTGAAGGTCAAATGCATGGGTTTGAAAAAAAATTACCAATTCAATTAGGCAAATATCCTACTGAGCCAGATAACATTGATATTATGTTATTTTATGATATTTTGTTAGAGATTATTCCTGGTAAAGAGTTTAACAATGGAAAGTGGTCGCTATGTAAAGTTAATCAGGTTGATGATAATACCTATAATAATATTATTGCCTATCAATGGTTTACAGAAAAAAATAGAATATTAATTGTGGTTAATTATAGTTTAAAGACTTCAAGAGCTCACATTATTTTAGGAGAGATAGATTACGGTAATGCAAATTGGAGTTTTAATGATCTACTTAACCAAAAAACTTATTCTTATAACGGTCAAGATCTTAAGGATAATGGATTATTTGTAAGATTAGATGCATGGAAAGGACATTTTTTTCATGTCGAAAAAACTTAGGCTTCATCTTAATGTACTGTTACTGTTTTTGCTAGATTTAGTGGCTGATCTGGGTCTAATCCATGTTTTAACGCGGCATAGTAAGATAATAACTGTAATGCGGGAATAAAGGTAATTGGACTAAATATATTGTGATAATTATCACTAGGTTGAGGTATTCTAATTGTTATATCACTCAGGTTGGTAATTTTTTTATCATCATCTACTACCAGTGAGATAATTTTACCTCCTCTTGCTTTAAATTCCATGACATTTCCTACTAGTCGCTCATAAGTTTCATCTGGAGGAGCGATAAATATGATTGGAAAGCCTTCTCTTACTAATGAGATTGGCCCATGCTTTGCATGGGCTGCTGAATAACCTTCGATAAATCGGCAAGCAACTTCTTTTAATTTCAAGCCACCTTCTTTTGCTGTGGCAATTGAAATCCCTCTGGCTAAATAAAAGAAGTTGTGACTCTTATCAAGGCTTTCTACAAGACTTTTTATTAATTCAATATTTTTTCCTAAAAATTCTTCTATAATATCAGGAGTTTTATAGAGCGCATCGTAATATTTTTTTATCTCCTCATTTGGGATCAGTTTTCTTAAAACTGCTATTTCTAATGCGATTAATGAGAGTGTAAGCACTTGCGTACAATAAGTTTTTGTTGCAGCGACCCCAATTTCGGGTCCAGCTTGTGTATTTATTACTTGATCTGAATATCTAGTAAGAGAAGACCCTATCACATTTGTAATTGACAAAACTTTAATTTTTTTGCCTAATTTTTCTTTTGCCCATCTAATAGCTTCAATCAAATCGATAGTTTCTCCTGATTGTGAAATAGCAATAATAACAGAATCTTCTTTTAGAGCGTCACCCAACTGAACTTTAAATTCTGAACATTCTATTGCTTCAATATATTTATCTAGAAACTTGGTGATAATGAACTTGCCTGCCAATGATGCATAAAAAGATGTGCCAGCTGCCGTGATATAGATATTTTTTGCACCCCACAAAATCTTTGCAAAGGTTTTAAGCAATTCTTTGGATATTCTCATTGATTTCCGTAAAGCCAAAGGTTCTTCATATATTTCTTTTAACATGAAATGCTCGTAGCCTCCTTTTTCTGCTGCGTCAATGGTCCAATCAATTTTCTGCATCTCCTTATCTTTTGGATTATCGATTTCATTAATATTATAAAATTTAACTGATCCAGGGCTTAAAACAGCCATCTCATCATCTTCCAATATAAAACAATTACGAGTATACGGTAAAAAAGCGGGTATATCCGAAGCACAATAAGAAGTATTGTCTTTATCCAATCCAACTACGATTGGTGATTCCTTTCGTACAGCAATAATGGTATGGGGATAATCAGCATGACAAATAGCGACACCATATGCGCCTTCACATCTTTGGACTGCTTTTGCAACAGCATTTTTGAAACCCAAATTTTCATTCATATATTCTTCTACTAAATGGGGGATGATTTCAGTATCAGTATCAGATACAAATTTATGTCCTTTGGATTGTAATTCTTCCTTTAATTCAATAAAATTGTCTAGAATACCATTATGAACCACTGCAATTTTTTCATGACAATCTACATGGGGATGACTATTAATTTTTGTTGGCGCTCCATGAGTTGCCCATCTCGTATGAGCTAATGCTAATTTAGACCCATTAGGAAATTCATCTAGCTTAAGCTTTCTATGAATCTCGTCAATTTTTCCCGCATCTTTTTTTATATATAATTTTGAATCGAATAAGGTTACTATCCCACAAGAATCATATCCACGATATTCTAATCGTTTGATACCTTCAAGAGCTATTTTACCAATCGAAAGAGTTTGATTAGTAATGACCCCAAATATACCACACAAGTGTAATCTTCTCTTAAGAGTGAATTAGAGGCTTTATAATTCAATTAATTTTAATCAATTAATAATTTTTTGTTATTTTGATAGATTTAATGTAAATAAATTAAAAAATAATGTTAAGTATTTAAAGAATATCTGGCTAAGATGACATTTTTCAACAAAAAGCAGTGAAATTTTTGAATGAGAAAGAGAATGATACTAATAGAGATAATCTAGGTAAATTAACAGAAAATGAGATCTTTGAAATTCCAGTTGTGTTAAATAGAGCGACTCAACAAAAGGAATTAATAAGTAAAGTTGCTAAAGAGCTAATTAATAGGAAAATTCATCAAATTTACTTAATAGGGGCTGGTAGTTCATATCACGCTGGATTTGCTATGTCTTATATGTTTAATCGCATAACAAAGATTCCCACTTTTACGGAATTTTCAATGGAGTTTCAATATTTAATAGAACCTATTTTAAAGGGATATGATTGTGTCATTGCATTATCTCAAAGTGGAGAAACAAAGGATACAATTGATTCTATTATTCTAGCTAAACAAAAAGGATGTCTAACTATTGCGATTACGAATAATTCAGAATCAAGTTTAGCAAAAAATTGCGATTTCTTTATTGAGTTAAAATGTGATGAGGAGAAGTCAGTATTAGCAACTAAGACATACGTGTCAGAATTAGCTGTATTAGCTATGTTATCTCTTGAAATTAGTAAGGAAAACAAATCAATCTCAAATGAAGAATATAATAAGATATGGGTTGAACTAATACGTATACCCGACAGAATTTATTCAGTTCTCCCTCAAATACATGAAAAAGTAAAGAAATTTGCATTTCATTTTAAAGCTACTAAATATTGCTTTATTTTAGGGAGTGGTCCTGAATACGCTACAGCAATGGAAGCAGCGCTTAAGTTAAAAGAAGGTGCTAGGATCTTTGGACAAGCCTATTCTACTGCTGAATTTCCACATGGTCCAATTACTCTAGCTGATTCAGAAACATGTATTTTAGCCATTATACCTTATGAGGATGATAGACGGAAGATTAAGTTGCTAGATCTACTGAATCGTATCAAACAAAAACAGTCTACTATTTTGGGAGTGTATGAGTTGGTTGAACAAGATAAATTACCAGAACCATTAGATTATGGCATTGAAGTTCCAAACACTCTAAAAGATTTACAACCCTTAATTATGATTTTAGCTATCCAATTATTAACTTTAGAGATATCTCGAATTAATAATATAAACTGTGACACTCCAAAGTTTCTCTCAAAAGTAAGTGAAATTTAAATGGACCCTTTAGATTAACTCTATTTTTTCCATTTTATTTTGGATTAATTGATTCGTTTGTTTAGTATCTTCAAGGTTCTTATTAGATTCACCTGAGATTCTTAAATAGGGGCTAGTACCAGAGCGACGAATGAGAATCCAACCATCTTCATAATCAAATCGACAACCATCCAATTGGTTGACATTTTTTATTCTTATTCCTAGCTCATCAAATGTTTCTTTTATCTCTTCAATGATCTTCTTGTTAATTTCTTCAGTAAAGGGGATATCTTTCTTTAATCTAAATTGACTAGCATAGTAGGGATAATTAGGAATATCCAACAATAATTCCTTTAAACTTTTCCTAGTTTTAACAATCATTTGTAAAACATTAGCAATTGTGACTATAGAGTCAGGTCCATAATGAAATTTGGGCCAAATATAGGTTCCTGATGTTTCTCCTCCTAAAAAACCTCCAAAAGCTTTTAAGGCTAATGCAACTTTGATATCTCCAACTTCTGTTCTAATTACCTCGCATCCTAATGGTTGTAATACATCTTCAATTAAACTTGAGGAATTAATGGGCGTTACAACCTTCATATCATTTTTAGGTAATGTATTTTTGTTATCTAATATAAATTGTTTAGCCATAAGTGCTAATAATCTAATAGGATCAACAATTTCTCCATTTTCATCTAAAAAGATAACTCTATCGGCATCTCCATCAAGAGCTATTCCAATATCCTCTTGCATTGATATTTTCAGAAAATTTGATATTTGCATTAGATTTTCTCTACTTGGTTCACTCATCCTTCCGGGAAATCTTCCATCCATCTGGGCATTAATCGTCACAATTTTAATACCATATTTACTTAGTAGATGGGGTACGATATCACATCCAGAACCATTTCCAGGATCGACAATTACATTTAATTTACTGCCATCAAATAAAATGCGATTAGTAATGTCCAATATATGGATATCATTAATATCATTAATCGCTGTTACCTTACCAATTTCGTTCCATTCTATTTTAATAAAATCCTTATCATTGTAGATTCTTTCTATTTCTTCTTCTTGTTCTGGGGAAAATCCAACCCCTGAGGGATTCCATAGCTTTAATCCGATATATTCAGGTGTGTTATGCGATGCTGTAATCATAACGCCTACATCTGCATTTAGATATCTTAATGACATCGCTAATGTTGGAGTAGTCACCACGCCTAGTGTTTTAACGTTTGAACCTGAACTTATTAATCCAGAAATTAAAGCATATTCGATAGGTAAAGCAGAAGTTCTAATATCCTTACCGATTACAATAGTTCCACTATTTACATAAGTTCCAAGAGCTAAGCCTACTTCTAATGCCATTTGGGGTGTAAACATTAGATCTGATTCTGAATAACTTTGAAAGACGCGCCTAATCCCAGAAGTACCAAAAATATTACTCGTCATAAGCTTGCTTGATTCGATTCAAGTGGAAAGAAATATGATTATAATCATATTTAATTAAAGGAATATAGCATTCATATTAAATTTATTTTAACTTTAATTGAATTAGGGTTTATATTTTCTTTTTTCAATAAGGGCAGAAAATAATCCTTAATTAATTTTGATCTCTTAAATGGATGGTTCTTCAATTTAATTCAATAAGAGAAAAATATTAATGTATTATTTAATTTATTATCATTCAATAGATTCAGATTTCAAGAGTAATAATTTTTTTAAAACTTTGGTAACTTTTAATGATTTTCCAAGGCCTTTTTAACATTTTAAGCTTGTATTTAGATGATATTGATCTTTTTTATAATGCAATTGACTCATACCTACGAGAAAAGATTAATGAGGAATTTGAAAACATTGCTATAAATAAAGAGGATCTAGATGATAAACTTGATGAGCTTATTAGAATTTTCAAAAAGGAATTTATAGAAATGGATTTTGATGCTGAAGAAATAGAAAATAAATTTTTAGATCCTTCCTTAGAATTAAGCCTTGAAGATGAAAAGAATATTAGATCTGTTTTAGAACTTTATGAAGAAAAAATTTCTCCTATTGTTGTTGAAATTTTACTCGAAAAAATTGTTGATTATCTAGTAGATGTCACCATTTCCCCATTGATATTAAATTTGAAGTCAAAAGGATTATTACCATTAGAATTTATTATTCAATTACGAAATTTGAAAGATCTACTCGATGATAATCCAGAAAAAAAAGAAAATTTAAAGAAATATATTCAAATTAGAGAGAAATTTATTAGAAAGTTAAATCAAAACAAATCTAAAATCGAAAGTTTAGAAGATTTAAAAGATACAAGGGATAAATTACAGTTAATATACCTTATTTATCGGATTATTAGTTTTTTCAATTTAGAAAAAAGATTCGATTTTTCTCATATAAAAGAGTTTATTATAAAGAACGTTAAAGATTGGCTAATGACAATTCCTTTGGTAACCTTAAAAAATCCGGATCTTTATTTTTGCGGATTATTTTTAGCTAAAAGGTTGAATATAAAACTTGATCGCAAAAAAGTGATAAATTTTTTATTAGAGTTATATGAAGAAGGTACTGATGAATTTGAAGCTCCTTTAGTAGAAGCTACAGACGGCTTATACTATTTTTTAAAATCCACACATTTCATGAAATTATGGCTAACTGATACTCAAATCAATAGATTAATTGATACCGATTCTAAATTTTTTGAGTCAAGTTACTTGAAAAATTTAGAGACTTCCCAATTAGTTGTAATATTAAAAATATACAACTTCCTTAAAATACAAAGAGTACAACAAGGTTTAGATACTATATTGGATGAATTAGAAAAAAGAATTACTCCTGAGGGAATTAAGCAGTATAGAGATGGCTTCTTTTCATCCGAAGCGACATATTATGTATTATTTGCTAATTATATGAGGAATACATTGGAAAAGTTGAAAGACTATGACTTTTTGGATAGTATAGTTTCAATTATTTATAGAAATTTAGAACTTCTTGAATTTTCTGCGGACATGAATTTTGATTTAATCTCCGAGCTATTTTATTCATTTGAAAGTCTGAAGTTATTTAACTGTATAGAAACTAAACAAATGATAATCCAGCTTGCTAAATACCTATTTCCAAAAGTAGTGGTGGAAAAGATATCAGTAAATACAGAAATTATTAAAACAAAAGCAAGATTTAGGCATTTTAAAGTAGATAAAGTGACTGGCGAAACTATCTACTAAATTGATTTTATCATTTAGCAATCAATCATTTTTTACACTAAATCATAATTTTAAATTAAATCTAATCATTTTAGTAAGTTAATAAATTAAGATTGCTTGATAATTGATGAAATTAAAAAATTTTGAAATTATATATAATGAAAATCGATTTAAAATTGAAGAAATAGAAAAAATACAAATTAAGTTAAATGAAATTGTTGGTAGTAAAAATGTTTCCGCAGATGAAATTGACCTTTTAGCTTATTCAACAGCTCTTTTAATTTCACTAAATTGGTCACTACAAGGAAAAATTCCTGGATTACCCGACTTAATTGTTTGGCCGGAAAATAAGTTTCAAATTTCAGAAATCTTAAAATTAGCAAATACTGAAAAAATTCCTGTTATTCCTTATGGGGAAGGCTCTGGAGCTGTTGGAGGTACTATACCACTTCAAGGGGGAATAATACTAGATATGAAAAAATTTAATAAAATTCTTAATATTAATGATAAAAATCTTACTGTTACTGCTGAATCGGGAATTAATGGGATGAATTTAGAGAGATATCTCAATGCTAAAGGGTATACTTGCGGTCATATTCCACAATCACTCTACATGTCATCATTAGGAGGGTGGATTGCTCATAAAGCAGCTGGTCAGTTCAGTACAAAATATGGAAAAATAGAGGATATAGTATTAGGTATGGAAATGATCCTACCTCAAGGAGAAATTATTAACTTCAAGCCCATAGTTCGAGCTTCAACGGGACCTCAACTTGATAAATTCTTTATTGGTAATGAAGGAACATTAGGAATTGTAACTGAAGCTACATTGAAAATTTGGCCTTATCCTGAAGCACGAGCATTAATCTCCTATGTATTCCCATCAATTGAAGATTCCTTCAATGCTACTAGAGAAATTCTCAGAGAGCATATTTTCCCCGCTGTAATTCGAATTTATGACCAGTTTGAAACAGAACGTCATTTTCCCGAAATAGAGAAGGCTAAAGACAAAGTGATGGTTGTATTCGTATGCGAAGGAAATCAAAAGCTGGTTAATCTAGAAGAAGAAATTACTAAGGAAAAGTGTGAAAAAAATAATGGTGTTAGTTGTGGTCCACATCCTGTAGAACACTGGTTTGAAACAAGGTTTAGAGTTACAGAAACTTCTACTATGCCACCCTACAAGATAGTGTTTGATACTCTGGAAATAGCATCATCATGGGACAATGCAGCAAAAATATATCATAGCGTCATAGATTCTATGAATGATTTAAAAGGAGTAATGATGATAACGGCTCATATATCACATTTTTACCCTAATGGAGTTGGTGTTTATTTTAGTTTTGGAGGAGTTCCGGATAAAGGAATTTCAGATCTAAGTTTTTACCAAAAATGTTGGGATACGACAATTAAAGCTGTTTTGAATGCAGGTGGTTCAATTGCTCATCATCACGGCATCGGAATCAATAGATCGCATTGGATGGATGATGAGTGGGGAAAATCCATGCAAATAATGAGAAGAATTAAAGACTTACTTGATCCCAATAATATCCTTAATCCAGGAAAAGTATACACAAATATTTGGAAAGGAAGTGAACAATAAATGGGAGTATTTGAAACTTTGAAAAAGTATAAGTGGGTGCTGCCCCTTATTAATAAAGCAGATAGAGAGACTAAAGCTACTCTTCTAAAAAATTTTCGCAATAAAAAGAAAGATTATTACCCCAAGGGGGAATATAAAGCCGATGTTGATAATTTAATTAAATGTATGCTCTGCCCTAACATGTGCCGTTTTGATTGTGGTACTCTTCAAGCATCTCAAACAGAAACTATGAGTCCAGCATACAAAGCAAAAATAGCGTATTATCTCTCAATTAATAGAATTGATCCAACTAAAGATGAAAATAAACAGTTTATTGATCTCATGTATAAATGCACCAATGAGGAAAACTGCAAGATATGGTGTCCCTTTGATTTTTCAGTAGTATCCTTGTTAGAATCTGTGAGGGATGATCTAAACGATAAGGGATTAATGCCAGATTATTGTAAAGTCCAAATTAATAAATTAATTAAGACAAAAACAATAGAAGATTATAATATTTTTGCAACTTACAAAGAAAAAGGAATTCAAAACATCGAAAGTAAGGGTGACGATGAGGTTTTCTACTATATTGGATGCGAGACGATGAAGTTTCCTAAAATAGTGGGAGCAAACATAGAAATATTAAAAAAGGCAGGGGTCAAGTTTTCTACGAACTTAGAAAAAAGAGTATGTTGTGGAGCTCCTTTATTTAATGTAAGAGATTTAGAAAACGCCGGAAAATTCGCTAAAGATAATATTGAATTAATTAATAATACCGGAGCAGATTTGGTGATTTCCGACTGTCCTGGTTGTGTAGTGGCATTATCTAAAAAATATGAGAAAATAGGGAAGAAACTAGATAAAAAAGTTATTCATATCGTTGAATTTATTAAAAAGTTAATAGAAGAAGGTAGATTGAAACCAAAAGTTATTTTACCAGAATTTAAGAAAGTTACTATTCACGATCCATGCCTTCTGACTAGAAATCTAAAAGATAATCTTTCAATAAGAGATATTCTGAAATCTATTCCACAATTGGAAGTTATAGAACCTATTTATAATAGAGAGTATACCCATTGTTGCGGTTGGAGCGGTACAGCTCATTGGGCAGACCAAAATCTTGCGATTAAAGAAGCTTCTATAAGAGTAAATGAATTAAAGGAAACAGGATGTAGGTTCTTTATAACAGCATGTCCATTATGTGAGCTGGGATTAAGTTATGGAATACAAAATTCTGAAAAAAGTAGCTATAAAATTATGGATATTTCTGAGCTTTTAATTAAGGCTTTATAGGATGAGCTAAAACACTTGTTGTTCGGGTAGTTGTCCAATCTCAAATTCCCTTCCACTATAATTCAAGTAAAATTCATTGGGAAAGCTATACCACAATTTTGTGGTCGCTTTGAAACCTGTGCAATGACATGGAGATAATAATTGAAAATTATATCTTCGTAATCCTTCGATTGTTTTATCAATATATGAATCTTGACGTCTTACTAAATGGGTTCCACCTATTAGCCCATGAAATTTACTAAAACTTCCAAAGCGTGCTACTTGATTGATTATATTAAGCAATCCCGCATGAGCACAACCAACCAATACAATGGGCCCAACATCTTCAACATCTGCCCATAAAGACTGATCATCTAAAATGAGATCGTCAGCTTCAGTACCATCTATAATTTTGACTAATTTTTCACCTTCGTTTAATTCCATTACTCTTTCAAAAGAGTTTCTTTCAACTTCACCCGTAGTCCAAACTCCCGGCACTATCTCAATCGGTTTAGTTGAAAACACAACTTTACCTCCAGCAGCTTCTATTTTATCTAAGCTTTGGTCTTCATGAATTCCGATTTCTCTTTTTTTACCATTAACCTTAATATGATAACGAGAAAAGAAAGCTTCCGGATGTGTATACAATTTAACTCCGCCTGTGGATTTCGAAACCTCTACTAATGCCCCTGCATGATCCCAATGTCCATGACTGAGAACAATAGCATCAAGCTCATTAATGTTAGCTTCAAATACTTTAACATTATGCATAAAAACGTTTTTATCTCCACCTGTATCAAACAATATTTTTCTTGGCACGTCAGATGCATCTTGAAATTCTAAGAGAAAAGAAAGTCCCCAAGAACCCCAACTTTTGCCGCCCACCATATTCTCAACAAGAGTTAAGATTTTTAAATTCCTTATAGGTTTTATTGTCATTTGATAATCCCTCAATATAATTTTTATGATTAAAAAATAATCTTAATATCTTAAGAATTTAATCATAGCTATATGGAAGAAAAAAAGAAAGTATAAAATATGACATGCATCTGAATAATAAATAATATCAATTAAAAATAAGACGTGGATTTATGAGTGAATTCATTTGTGTGTTTGATGTTGGTACAACTGGGGCAAGAACAATAATATTTGACAGTAGTGGTAGTGAAATTGTTAAAGCTTATGAAGAATACCCCGTTGTGAAACAGTCAGTAGGAATTTCTGAACAAGATCCTATTATTTGGTGGAATGCAATAAAAAATACTTGTAATAAAGTAGTCAAGAGTGATTTATTTGATCCTAATGATATCATTGGTATAGTACCAACCTATTCTCGATTAACTTTAACAATTATCGATAATGAGGGTAAAATATTATACCCTGGCTTAACTTGGATGGATGAAAGAGAAATCTCTGATACTAAAGCTTTAAAAGAAAAAGAAGGCTTGCGTAGAGCAATTCCAAAAGTATTATGGATTAAAAATGAAAGGCCAGATTTATTTAATAGGGCTTTTAAAATTATTTCTCTTGATTCATATACATATATGAAATTATGTGATAAGTTTGTTACAGATCCGACTATCGGAATTTATAGTTTTCTAAACTTAGAAACATTAAAATGGGACGAAGATCTTGCCGACTCATATAATATAAGTATAGATTTATTACCTGAATTGCATACTCCTGGAGAAAAAGTGGGTGAATTATCGAGTATGGCAGCAGAAGAACTTGGACTAAATCAGAATTTACCGATTATATTAGGGGGTGGAGATCAACAATGTGCAGCACTAGGTTTAGGTGTTATTCATAGTGGAGAAGCAAAAATCACTACTGGAACTGGGATATTTGTTGATCTCATTGTTGATAAACCAATCCCTAGTGTTGGAGATATACCCATTTTTTCTATACCACATGTTATAAAAGGTAAATGGTTAATTGAGGGTACAATGCCAGGAACAGGGACAATGTTTAAATGGTTTAAAGATAACTTCTCTCAATGGCAGATTAACGAATGTGAACGACAAAATATTAATATCTATGATAGTTTAACGGCAGAAGCGGAAAAAGTTCCACCAGGTAGCGATGGACTATTATTTGTACCTCTTTATGTATTTAGAAAGGGCACAATTCATGGATTAGGTTGGAATCATACTCGAGCACATGTATCTCGCGCAATTATGGAGTCAGCTGCATTAAGTGCTCAAATGTACTTACAGCTTTTAGAAGGGATGGCAAAAGTGAAAAAGGCAGAGGTAGCAGTTGATGGAGGTGGAATGAATAGTAGGATTTGGGCTCAAATGTTTGCGGATATTATAGAAAAAGATATTAAAGTTCCAGCGATTAAAGACGGAGCAGCATTAGGCGCAGCAATTCTAGGATTCTATGGGTGTAAAAAATATCAAAATATTGAACTTGCAATAGATAATATGGTGAAGTTCAATGATACTATAAGTCCAATTAGAGAAAATACAAAGATTTACAGAAAATTAAAAAGGCTATTTATGCCATTGGTACTTGAAACATTGAATAAAAAACGAGTGACAAAAGATCTATAAATTGTTCTTAATAATTTTTTTTCAATTTTTTCTAACTTTATGTTTGGAATCATTAATAATAGATGAAAAAAATTCACCAAAATCTCAAATTTATATATTCAAAACTGAAAAAAAACTACTTAGTTCTCATGAATTTTAATGTTTTTTCATTTTAGTAAAGTATTTTTTGAATCTTTTATTTCAAAAAATATTAACAAATTTTGAAAAGATCTTCTTACATGCCTTATTTCATTAATAAAGAGGGTTATAAACTCTACTATGAGGATATCAATGGAGATAGTAAGGAAGAAACACAAGGAACTATAATTTTACTCCATGGATTTGCCTCTTCAGCATCATTTTTCAACAGTCAAATTGAGGTTCTAAGAAATAATTACCGAATAATCGCATTTGATGCATTGGGGCATGGTAGAAGTGACCATCCTAAAAAAGCGAACCTTTCAAAGAACATTAGGTATGAAATTATTCGCGATCTAGAAGACCTCCTAAATTATTTGAGTGTGGATGAAAAGTATGGAATTATTGGGCATTCTCTTGTTGGTGGAATGATTGCTCAATTGTTCTGCATGAAACACCCAAAAGATATAAGATTCCTTATTTTGTTAAATTCTGGATACATCATGATTGATAATGTTATAAGGAATATATTTTACAATTTACTTCCATATTTCATTCGTATGAATTTTTTAGGGATAGTTTCTAATTCTATTGACAATATTCTGGATAAGATTATTCCGTTTATTTTAGCCTCATTAGCAGAATCTATAAATGGTATGAAATTAACAAAAGATAAATTATGTATGTTAATTGAAGACCAAATTTTTGGTATGATAAATGAAATGAAAGAGTATGATCCATCTGGCATAAAATGTCCAACACTTATTATAGGAGGACGACTGGATAATTTTGCTCCAGAACAAATGTCAGAAGAATTGCATAAAAAAATACCTAATTCTCAACTTGAAGTAATAGATATGGCAGGTCATTTTGCACCGGCTCAACGTAAAGATGTAATTAATGAGTTAATATGTGATTTTATAAAAAGTCTTAAGTGAATATAATATAGAGATGCTCGTACTCTCATAACCGGGTAGTTATTATGGATATACTTCAAAATGATGAAAATACTTCAATTTCTTATTTCAAAAATCAAGTACAGGAATTTGTAAAAGATCGTAATTGGTCAAAATATCATTCTCCAAAAAATTTAATTCAAGCTTTGGGAATTGAAGTCTCAGAGTTATCTGAACTTTTCTTATTTAAAGATTTCAATTCAAATGATATAATTAAAAATAATGAATTATTAGAAGCTGTTTCCGGAGAAATAGCAGACGTTTTTATCTACTTAATTAGCCTTACTAATTCCTTAAATATAGATTTAACTTCCTCTTTTGTTAAAAAAATGAAATTGAATGAAGAAAAATATCCTCCTGATGAATTTCATGATGGAACATATTATAAGAAAGAATAAGTTAGAGTTATTTGATTACTAATAATCGGTATATAAAATATATAATAAGATTTTTTATGCAAATTACTCTTTAATAATAACATGGTAAACAATCTTGAGGAGATAATTAAAAATCAACTAGATAAAACCTTAAAAGAAACAAATCTATCTGCTTTAGGGACCTTATATAGAGGAAAGGTCCGAGATAATTATATTAGAGACAATATCAGAATTATTATCGCAACTGATCGCTTATCTGCTTTTGATCGTGTTATAACAACGATCCCTTTTAAAGGACAGATGTTAAATCAAGTTTCTTCATTTTGGTTTGAGAGAACAAAAGATATCGTTAAAAATCACTTGATTGATGTACCAGACCCTAATGTAGCCATAGTTCATCAGTGTGATTTAATACCCATAGAAATGATTGTAAGGGCTTATATTACTGGAACTGCATGGAGGAATTATGCGAAAGGAGTAGCAACTTCGGGTATCAAGCTCCCAGAAGGATTAAAACAAAATCAGAAATTAGATGAGCTCTTAATTACACCCTCAACTAAAGCAGAAGCTGGACACGATATCTATCTTTCGAAAAATCAAATCCTCAAAAATGAGTTAATTGAAAAAGAAATATATGAAGAAATGGAAGAAGCCGCATTAAAGTTATTCATTTTTGGAGAAAAACATTGTAAAGACAATGGGCTTATTCTAGTTGATACAAAATATGAATTTGGCTTAAAGGATGGTGAATTATATGTGATTGATGAGATACATACTCAAGATTCTTCTCGATTCTGGATACTAGACACTTACGAAGAAAATTTTGAAAAAGGAAAAGATCCTGAGATTTTAGATAAGGAAATATTTAGAGGGTGGTTAATGGAAACATATCCCGATATATTTCCTGATATAAAACCTGATCAGGAGATCCCTCCCATTTCAGTGGATATTAAGATTGAATTGGCAAAAAGATACATGAGAAGTTATAAAAAAATAACTGGATTAGAATTTCAAGCTGAAGTGGCAAATGTAGAACAACGAATAATGAGAAATTTAAAACAACGTAAATATATTTAACCTTTTAGGAAAGAATTAAATATTATGACAAAAGATTTATATATTTTTAAAGGGTAATTTCTTTATTATGTTTCATTTAATACTATTAATTGGCACATATGGACTCCTTATTGCAGCTTTTATTTTACTTTATATTGATTTAATCTCATCAAAAAAGTATCAAAACAAATCATTTGATGGTAAATTTCCTAAACTAACTAGAAATAGTGTGATAATGACCTTAGTTGCTATTGTTCTTTTAGTATTTATTAGCCTTGGGACTGTCTGATGAAGAAAGTTTACCAAAATCAATCTAGTAGAAATATTTTAAAAAAGATTCAAAATATATCGCATTTTGTCGGTGATAATTATTTATAAATTAATAAAAATTATTTTAATTATTATTCAACTTATTTTAAAAAATGATTCCTTCAGAATTTATTGTTGAGGTTATATTAGAAAATAAACCTGCTGCAAGAGACCCAGTTGGAGAAACTATTAAAAGAGATTTACTTGCAAAAAAAGGTTATAACATGGTTTCCCATGTTCGAAGTGGCCAATATCTTCGATTTTATCTTACTGCCGAAAATGATAAGAAAGCTCGGGATATTGTGGAAGACTTATTAAATAAACTGAGAATTTTTAATCCTGTTACTCAAAACTTCAAAATCTTAAACTTAATTACAGAGAAATGATCAACATGACCTTAAAGATTGCTGTTGTACAATTCGCGGGTGCTAATTGCGATTTAGATACTATACATGTTTTAAATAATGTTCTGAATGTAAAAACAGAATTAGTATGGCATAACCACTTTAAAGAAGCTCATTATGACGGAGTCATATTACCAGGGGGATTTGCCTTTGGAGATTATTTGAGAGCAGGTATTATTGCTGCTCACAGTCCAGCTCTAGATCAGGCAAAGATTATGTTAAAGGATGGTAGACCTGTAATAGGAATTTGTAATGGATTTCAAATCTTAACTGAGGCTGAATTTCTTCCTGGTGCTTTATTAAAAAATGATTCACTTAAGTTTATATGTAAATGGGTTAATTTAAAGGTAGAAAATAATAAAACGGCTTTAACAAACAAAATGATGACTGGTGATATCTTAGATATTCCTATTGCACATGGAGAGGGTCGATATTTTACGGATAATATAAAAGAATTGGAAGAGAATGAGCAAATAGTATTTAGATACTGTAATGAGGATGGGGTAATAACAGGAGCTTCAAACCCTAATGGATCACTCGAAAATATCGCAGGAATATGTAATTTAGAACAAAATTGTATAGGACTAATGCCTCATCCAGAACGAGCATCAGAATCAATTCTAAGTCCAAAAGCGACTACTCATGGAAGAATCCTTTTTGATTCGATGATTAATTTCATAAAGAAGAGGTTATAGTTATGCCAAAAGTTAAAGTTGATAAAGATGAATTAAATGTAGATTTGACACCTTCTGAAATTCAGTGGATAAAAGATACTTTAAACAGAGAGCCTTCTATTACAGAATTAGGCATGTTTGATGTAATGTGGAGTGAACATTGTTCTTATAAATCTTCACGTCCCAAATTATCTTTATTTGAGGATGCTGAAAAAAATTATGATTATGTGTTGGCTGGTCCTGGACAAGATGCTGGAGTCATCGATATTGGAGATGGTTATGCTTTAGCTTTTCGAATTGAGTCTCATAACCATCCGTCTGCCATTGAACCTTACCATGGAGCTGCAACAGGGATAGGGGGGATAATAAGAGATATTCTATGTATGGGAGTACGACCTATTGCTTTATTAGATCC
>JBHLOY010000031.1:0-16350 GCA_048939995.1 Promethearchaeota archaeon
CATAATGCTTCGACATCTGCTCCCACAAATCCATGAGTCCTTTCTGCTATAAATTTTAAATCAATATCCTTATTTAATGGCATCCCACGAGTGTGTATCATTAATATTTCATGTCTTCCATCAGTGTCTGGTACTCCTAATTCAATCTCACGATCAAATCGACCAGGTCTCCTTAATGCAGGATCAATATCATTCACTCTATTAGTCGCTCCTATAACGATTATTTCTCCTCTTCTCTCCAAACCATCTAATAAAGATAATAATTGAGCTACTACTCTCCTTTCTACTTCTCCGGTTACTTCGCCGCGCTTTGGAGCAATTGAGTCTAATTCATCAATAAAGATAATAGCAGGTGCCATCTCCTTAGCTTCTTCAAACTTCTTCCTTAAATTTTCCTCACTTTGACCATAAAACTTGCTCATAATTTCTGGTCCACTAATGGTTATAAAATGAGCATCGGTCTCATATGCTACAGCTCTAGCTAATAAAGTTTTTCCAGTACCTGGTGGTCCATGTAATAGAACTCCTTTTGGGGGTTCTATACCTATTCGTTTAAATAACTCTGGATGTCTTATGGGTAATTCGATCATTTCTCGAATTCTTTGAATTTCATCCTCCAAGCCCCCGATATCTTCGTATGTAACCCTCGCTCTTTCTAATTCTTCTAATTCTTTATGACTTTTCGGTGATAAAATAATCTTGGTCTTAACATTTATTATAACCGCATCTGCTTTAGGGGAATAATCAATAACGACTAAATTTACTCTTCCCCCCATAGCATAGAAACTTAAAATGTCACCCTTAGTAATTACCCGATTCTCAAGTTTTTCTGCTAATTGTTGTGTATTACGTAAAATAATCGCCTCTTCCAAACCCGCAAAGGTGACTCGTTCAGCTACACTTGCTTCAATTTTAGCAATTCTTACAATATCATCAATAGAAGTATTCAAATTTCTTCTAATGGAAGAATCAATCCTAATCACATCAGTACCTTTGTCTTCTTTATTCTCACTCCAAAATATAGCAGCTGTACGTTTATCTGTTGAAGGATGGACAATTTCAATTATATCGCCTGGATGGATATCCAATTCTTTTACAATATCAGAATCTATCCTTATGAATCCCTTCCCAACATCTTGTTTTAATGCATCTTTTACTCTAACTTCCCTAAACGGTCTCTTATCCTCACCTGTTAAACTACTCATAGTTTTTAACCTCTTTCGGAATCCAGTTTATTTAATTTTAAAGTAATTATACCATTTTTCATTGCTAACTTATAATTTTCCAATGTACATTTTAAAGGCAATTTAATGTTTTTAAGGAATCTACGAAATTCACTTTCAGCGTTAATGTTCAGACTTTTTCCATCTTCGCTAAGACTTAATAGAAAGTGCCCTTTTTCCACTCCTGGCGCCTCTATAATTATTTTGAAATGATCGGGACATTCAATTAACTCTGAAAAAGGTTCAATCGAAGAAAGATCATCAGCACTTTTAGCTGAATCTAATCTTAGTTCTTTTACATCAATTTGCTTTTTTTTAATTTGATTAGTTAGATGTTTAAAATTTGGATATTTTGAATAATTTATTCTTTTTAAATAATCTTGAAGTTTTCTTTCATCAAAATCCCCTTCAATCCTTACTTCAGGTTTATCCATTCCTGCCTCAAAATGATATGTAACCTTAAAACCGGTACTATTTTTATTTTTAGGATCTGAAGTTGGTTCCGGTAGAAATAAAAAATCGACATCAAACATATCCGAATTTATCCCTAAATATTTCTTAATCATCTTAAAAAAATCATCATATTCATCATCATCATTGGTCATAAAATCACCACATTTTATGTCAATATCTGATTTACAAATGTTGCTTTACATTAATTAATGTTTCGGTTTTAAAAAATAATGGCTCTAGCTTTAAAAATAATAAAAAAAATAACTGATCTAAGTATTCTTAATTAAATAATCTTATAAGTAACAATATAAGAAGGGAATATTTGTGAGCAAAGAAAATATTTTCTTTATCCCAGCTTATAAGTTGGTTGATACAATAAAAAGTCAAATTATTACAGCAGAAGAGATAACAGAAAGATTTATCGAGAGAATAGAGAAATTAAATCCTATTTTAAATGCTTATTGCACTTTAAGCTTTGATTTAGCAAGGCGAAAAGCAAAGGATATTGATAAAAAGATAAAGAATAATGAAGATTTAGGGCTTCTAGCAGGTATCCCAACAGCATTAAAAGATGATATTGAAGTCAAGAATATCCGAACCACCTTTGGGAGCATGATTTTTGAAAATTACTTCCCTAAGGAAGATGAGGCAGTCGTAAAAAGACTTAAAGATGCGGGAGTTATAATTCTTGGAAAAACTAATATGCCGGAACAAGGATTCAAAGGTGTTACTGACAATTTATTATTTGGAGCCACAAAAAATCCTTGGAATTTGGAAAAAACGCCAGGAGGCTCGAGCGGAGGTTCAGCAGCAGCAATAGCGGCTGGAATAGCTACATTAGCCATTGGTTCCGATGGAGGGGGATCTATAAGGATTCCTAGCAGTTTTTGTGGAATTTATGGTTTCAAACCTAGTTTTGGACGAATCCCTCAAGATACTTTAAGATTTTTTGGAAACTCAGGGAGTTTAGTACATATTGGGCCAATTGTAAGGTATGTAAAAGATGCCGCTTTGATGATGGATGTAATATGTGGAGAAGATGATTCTGATAGATATTCATTGCCTAAAGCAAGTTTTAGTTATAATGAAAAAATTAACATGATACCTAAAAAATTAAAAATTGGATATTCTCTTGATCTGGGTTTTGCTAAAGTAATTGACCATGAAGTTAAAGAAAAAGTTATAGAAGGAATTCAAAGGTTTGAAGATTTGGGTTCTCAAACCGAATTAGCTGATATTAAGCTGAATAAAGCTGATGAGACGATGTGGGTTCTTTGGAACGTAGGATATGCATATGCGTTAAAATCTTATCTAAAAGAATTTAAAGATAAGATTGACCCTGAATTGTTACGTACCATTGAAATTGGTTCAACTTATACTGTTACAGATGTTAAGGCAGCAGAATTGCAAAGAGAAAGAATATATGAAGCAATTTGTAAAGCATTGAATAAATTAGATTTATTAATTACTCCAACCACAGCTTGCCTTCCTTTTGGTTTGATGAGGTCTGCACCTGAAAAAATTGATGATAAAGAAATTTCTCCTCTGGATTGGATACCTTTTACATATCCTTTTAATATGAGTGGACATCCTGTAGCTTCAATCCCCGTTGGATGGTCAAAAGATGGCTTACCAATCGGAATGCAAATTATTGGAAAGAGGTTAAATGATTTAATTGTGCTTCAAGCTTCGAAGGCCTATGAAGAAATCTTTCCATGGCAGAGCAAGGTTCCTACTTTTGGAAATAACTAATTAAGAACTAATTTCTCGTTTAGTATTTTCAATAACCTTTTTGGTGCGCCTTAATAATTCAAAAGCGACTTCTTGAAAACGCCAACCACCTAATCCACAATCGGGTCCAATAAATTTTAACCGATCTCCATAGTGTGATATAGCATCTAAAAGATTCCTTCTAATCGTTTCTTCTGAATCAATTAGACTCATCGTGCCTTTTTGAGTATTTAAATCTTCCCATTTGGTACCATTGTCAATCTTTTCAGCGATTATGTTATCTATATTTGTTCTTGTTATACCAACTCGAATAAATTTATCATATTGTTCTAGAAGTTTTTTTGAGATTTTATTAGATCTATTTGATGCGTATTCACAGGTTATAACATCAAAATTTTTTGTTTTAAGTGGAATATCTGCCCTATTAAGGGTGTGAATATGCATTTGCGTAGTATTTTTTTTTGTTTTAATCCCTTCTAAAGATCTATCATATATTTTAATTAAATCATCTTCTGTAATATTGACAATATCAACATAACCAAAGGAAGGCTCATCAATTGAAATAATAGAGGTATGAAGGTATTTGTTGTACCTCACAGAGTTTTTAAGAAAGAAATTTATAGATTTTGCAAAGTTTAATACTATATCAGGATAAATTGAAAATTTGAATTGTTTTATGTATAGATCAATTGGTCCTGTTATACATAATTTAATTTTTAGACTTTTTCCAGTTTCTTCATAAAACTTTTTGGCATAATTTTCAATAATAAAAGCTTCAGGAATTAAAGCTTTTTTTTCATCAATTAAGTTTGGCTTTATTTCAAAATCGGATATAGGTTGTAAGAATTGGGTATACATGTTCATATGTTGAGGGTAATTAATAATCTCAACCCCAGCATTTAACTTTAATTCAAATGATTTAAGCATAGGCTTTATAAAATAAATTTGGATCCCCTTATTTGAGTAAATTTCGCTTTTTTTAACAAGGGCTTTATATCCAATCCAGTAAAATTTCTGAAAAATTTCCTTATCAATGTTCTCTGGTAAGGGGAAACTTCCAACATCATCAAATAAGGGAAATTGGGACATTTATACTTCGTCTTATGATTCTAGGATAAATATGATTTAAAATTAGTAGTATGTTGTGATTAAATAATCTAATTCTTTTTCATCTAAATCGAATAACTCGAATAAGAGAAGATCGATAAATTTTTGAATTTGTTTAATATTTTTATGTTCAATAAAATCTAAAACCTTCCTATATTTTTTACGCCTTAGTAATTCTAACTGTTGAATTTTTTGTTTGAATTTATTTAACTTTAATTGGTTTAAAACATTGAATTCGGTTAAATATTCTGTTAAAGTGGAAATGAGGGATATTAATGACTTTTGGTTATAAGACTGAAATAAATCTAAATTTGGAACTAATAATTCATCTTCTAATTTAGTTTTACTTCTTTTAATAGAGATGTTTTTAGCCTTGAATAAAAAACGTACAAGTTTCGAATTTAAGTAAGCTAATATAAACAAATAATCAATTTCATTCTTTTTTGGCCACATGAAATAAGTATCAGATGTGGCGTAATATTGTTTATTAGAATATCCAAAGGTATTTGTTTTCGAAATGAATTTAAAAAAGATCTTATCACCTTTATCATATAAAGGTTCGAGATCCATTAATTTTTGATTCTTAGAACCCTCAGGAATCACTATAAAATGACCTCTTCTTGGAAAAAATATATCCTTAGGATTTTCTTTCGCGTTAATTAAAATCTGGTTTAATTTCATTTCGTGAATTTTCAAATAATCTACTAGATGAGGATACTTCTCTCTATATAGTTCATTTATATCATCGCTGGGTTCAAACTCCGTTTTGTTAAAGAATATTAAATAACCAACAAAATCACTTTTATCATAACCATAAGCTCTAATTGATTTACTTTTATAGAGTTTCTTTAATCTTTGTTTCTCTTCATCGGTTAATTTGAAATAATGACCATTTATTTTAATCCAAAATTCTTTATTTACAACTTTTATATTTTGACCCGGTTTTAGGATGAATATATCATCTTTAATTAGGATTAGTCCATTTCTAATAATAAAAAAATCATTTATAACAGCTGTATGCTTGTTTATTCTGCAAAAAGAACTGATTTGATCAACAATTTGCTTTATTTCGACTGGATATAATAGATTCCAGCTACCTTCTTTGCTTAGTGAATTATTTGTAAGAGCAGAAAGATATTTTTTAATATATGGACTATCTTGATTACAATTTATTTCATTAAGTGCTATCTTGTTGAATTCATCATTAATCTCTCGTTTATTTCTCATTATCTGAATGATTTCGATGGATTTGTCGACTTTTTCTATTTTTTCTCTTTCATTTTTTTTCTGTAAGACAAAAATACAATTATGTTGGCCAGGAGCATCTTTAAATATTTTCAAACGCGATAAATCAATATATTGGAGAATATAACATTCATTTAGTATGTGTGGCTTTAATAACTTTATACCCGTTTTCTTTGACTTAGTTATCCAATAGTTTGTAGTAATAAATGAAAGAATTCCTCCTGGATTTAATTTCAAAATTCCTAGATGTATAAAGAAGTAGAATAAATCCATATTCCCTACAAAAAATTTTTTGTTGTTAGGGAAATTGCTCACTAAATCTTGAAAAACTGGAGCATTGTAATTTTGACCTAAATAAGGAGGATTTCCAATAATAAGATCAAATCTTTCTTGTGGATCTGATCCTAAAAAATTCTCAAATCGTAAATTTATCTCGGGATACTTTTTTAGGAGTTTAATATCTAATTGCCTATCAATTTCATATGCAGTTATTTTTTTAAAGCGATTTTGAAGAAGAAACTTTAAAAAAACCCCCTTTCCAGCGCAAGGTTCTAAGACTTTCATATGGTCTTTCTTTATTGAATAAGGGAGAAACTTTCGAACATTTTTGACCATGAATTCTGCTATATATTCGGGTGTAAAAATTTGTCCAATAGAACTATTTCTCAGTTTATATTTACTATTTAAAACCATCTAACATAATATTAGTTAAAAATATCTAAAAATTTGATGATGCAAATTAAAAAATAAAGAATTAATTTTCATG
This sequence comes from Promethearchaeota archaeon, assembly GCA_048939995.1. Classification (GTDB taxonomy): domain Archaea; phylum Asgardarchaeota; class Lokiarchaeia; order Sigyniarchaeales; family SOKP01; genus SOKP01. The sequence continues at coordinate 6,526 of JBHLOY010000031.1, forward strand.
ATCGTGGTCATGGTGATGATGATCCATTTTAATGTTGACTGGTCTGAGCGAGCCTATTGCCCAACCAGTCACTTCATTTAAAGATGGATGAATTACCATAGATTTATAAATTGGCATAAAAGATCCGCTTTCTGGGCATGCTCTAGCTAATTTTGGCAGGTCGGATTTTTCAGAGAATTCAGGTGAAGGACAAGTAAACCCTGCATTCATTAAATAAACAAATGGTTGAACTAAGATGGCTGCATGAGGGCCAACTACATGTGCTCCCAGAATTCTATAGTATTTATCTACTATTAATTTAACAAACCCATCATCATAATCATTTTGATTAAAACCCATCGCAAAACCTTTTGCTACAGTAGAATAATTCTTTAATGCTACAAAAATTTCATGCCCATTTTCGATGGCTTCTGCTTCTGTCATTCCTACATGCCCTATTTGTGGATAAGAATAAATTGCCCATGGTACAGTAGTGTAGTCTACTGATTGTTTATCATCTGAGCGTCCAAACATATTATTTATGCATATTTCTGATTCGTAATTAGCTTTATGTCTAAATTGGAAAAATCCATTTGCATCACCTATACACCAAATATTAGACTTGGATGTTTCTAAATATTGATTAGTTTTTATCCAGCCTCCATTATCTGTTTCAACCCCCGTGTTTTGAACTTTTAAACGATCGGCATTCGACTGACGCCCTGTTGCAATTAAAATTTCTTCAGCATTTATTTCTAATTTCTCTCCTGTGTTAATATTTTCAGCTATAACTACTTTCGACTTTTTTTTTGATTTTACTTCAATAGCTTTGTAATTTACCAACACATTCATAATTTTCTTGAAATTTTGCTCCACGAATTTACTAATCTCTGGTTCTTCAGTTGCGATTAAACCTGGGAGCATTTCAATTATTGTAACATCTGTACCTACAGCAGAAAAGATATGAGCGAATTCTGCAGCTATTATACCTCCTCCAATGATAATCAAGCTCTGATATGGTTTTTTGGGGAACTTATCACCAAAGAATGATTCATTAGTGAGATACCCGACTTCATTCAATCCTTTAATGGGTGGAATGAATGAGCGAGCTCCTGAGGCTATTACAAATTTTTCTCCTTTAAATCTCCCAAGAATTTTATTTTTGTCGATAGATTGTACCTCCATTTCGTAATCTCCTACGAATTGTGCAATTCCTTGGAATAATTTAAGATTTGGAACTTGAGATAATCCTTTCTCTATTTCTTTGCTCTCATCAATTTGGGACCACATTCGTCTTGAGATTAACTCCCAATTTATCCGTGTTACATTGAATTCTAATCCTACTTTTTCAGCATGTTGAGCTTCTCTAATTAAATCTGCTGGATAAACTAATACCTTCGATGGAATACATCCACGTGTTAAACATGTAGCACCTAATTTGGTGTCTTCAATAAGAGCACAGTTAAGCCCTAATTGAAGACCACTGTTTAAAACATTAAGACCGGCTCCGCTCCCAATAACAACTAAATCGTATAATTCCATAAATTCAATTTTTATTATATCACTTTTAAACTTTTTATTAATTTTTTAAAGGAAAAGAGGGAAATTAGTGGATGATAGCAACTTATATAATTAGAGAAATTTTTAATATTAATATTATTAAAAAAAAATTAGAAAAGTGTTATATAATTACAATCTCAAGCAAAGTTGTACCCGATGAAAAAATAAGACTTATTGTTAATACAGATTATAGGGATAAAGAATTTTTAGATTTAATACGAGATATTACAGATGAAGCCATTAAAACTAATCCATTATATAATGAATTGGTGAAAAAAGAAGAATTCAACTCAGATGATGTGAATAAATTAGAGGATTTAGCTATAATCCCTTATATACCTGCAGTTTTTTTCAAGCAATCAGTCCGAAAGTTTGAAAAATTACTAAAAATCTCAGTAAAGTCTCCTGAATTTAAGACTTGGAATGTTTCTTCTTGTACTACAGGAGATCCATCCTTAGTAGGGCGATCTATAGATGATATAGAGTTTTTAGCCAGTATGACTATAAAATGTATTTATGAGTTCATCCCAATACCAATGGAGGAACATAATCAATATAAGACTATTTCAATGAATTTTGCTCCCAATGTTAAATTTTTAAATCGGATTGCGATGAGATACACTGATTTGAGACCAGTGAGTCTATATACTAGCACTTTAAACGAAATTACTACAAAAATAACAAAACCAAAGTATCTAATCAAATTCTTTATCCTTAAAGCATTTAAAGAGATAATTAAAAAACGTAGTTTAGTAGGTGCTTTTGGAATTAATTCTAAACATGTAATAAAGACAATCAACAAGAATTCAAAAAAACCAATTGATAAACAAAAAAATATTTCAATCGGGGGAAGTCTCCAATTATTAAACACTTTTATGAATAACTACTTGAAAGAAGCGAACATAAAATTTGATTTACCAAATTGTTATGTGACTACAGGTGGCGGTGGATGGAGTGGACATAAATCTCAACTAAAGTATCCTCCCATAGAAAAAACAAAATTCGTTTCAGATTGTGTAGAATTTTTTGGGACTAAAGCTGAAAATATTAGGGATATGTATGGTTTTACTGAAACGCCAATAGTCTTTGGTAGTCATTGGTCAGAAAAGTATCAAGATTTTATATTTCACTGTCCACCTCAAGCGAGAATTATAGTCAGAGATATAAATACTTTAGACCCTCTTAACAAAGACGGGGATCAAGGCTTTCTTGAAGTTTTAACACCTTTTGGAGTAGCTGCATCTGTAAATCACGCAATAGTTGTTGATGATTTAGTAGAATTAGTTTCAAAACGTCGATGTCCCGAGTGTCAGTATGAAGGTGATGCATTTTTAGTTCAAGGTAGAATTAAAGATAAAGAGGGGCTTGGATGTTCATCCACTGTTGAATGGATATAAATTTATTAAACAGAAAAGATTAGTATTATCTAGCATACGATAATTAATAAAGGATCAAATCCTAAAAATTTAAAGAGAAAATTTTTTTAAAGAGTGAGATACATGAGTGAAGAGTATGAGCTTTTAGAGGGAGAATTTGAAGTTGTTACAGAAAAACCTTCCGTTACTAAAAGCATAATTAGTTGGATCGTAAGAAATTTTAAATTTCTTCTACTTCCCGGTTCTACTCTTGAAGATTTAAGTCAAAGAGAATATATATATGAAAGGTCAGTGAGTAGAAGGAAATTCATTCGGAGGTTTAAATCAGCCTTAACCATAACAGGAATAGTCATTGTGTTCTTTATTATTACTTTGGCTGTATTTCCCCATTGGATTTCTACTTTTACAGTTGAACAAGCTAATGGAGTATATCCTGGGGCTTGGGATGCTCCTTCACATAATCATCCTTTAGGGCAGACTAAATTTGGGCGTGATGTACTCGCTAGAATGATTTACGGAGCGAGGACTTCTCTAACAGTAGCACTTCCAGCCATTGGGTTTAGTGTAGTTATTGGAGTGGCTTTTGGAGTGATTGCAGCCTTTTATGGTGGATGGATTGACTCAATTATTATGAGAATTGCTGATGTATTACTTGCATTTCCCGGATTGATTCTTGCTTTAGTTTTTGTAGCAATCCTTGGGACGCGAATTGAAAATATCATGCTTGCATGGGGTATCCTTGGAGTACCTTTTTATGCTCGTTTGATTAGAGGATCGGTATTACAAGCACGGGAATTACCGTATATCCAAGCTGCGAGAGTATCCGGAGCAGGAAGTTGGAGAATTATGTTTAGACATATATTACCAAATGTAATTCAGCCTGTAATCATATCAGTTACTTTTAACATTGGAGGAATTGTACTCAGTTTAGCAGGTCTTTCATTTCTTGGATTTAGTGATCCAAGAATGATAGATTGGGGAAATGAGATTGCTGAAGCACGAGAGTTTCTTTACATCTCTCCTTGGGCATCTATGGGACCAGGGTTTATGATCTTATTGGCAGTATTAGGATTTATGTTATTAGGGGATGGGCTGCGAGATGCTTTAGATCCTCGATTAAAGAATCTATGATCAAAATTTTTTACTTCTATTTTTTATAATTTTTATCATTTTAATGAAACTTTAATAGTCGTCTAATTATCTAGTTTTTTTGACTTTATACATAACTGAATGGAGAACAATACATAGTCATTGTAAAATAGTTAATAAAGGATCATTTCCAACGCTTTTAGAGAGAAATTCCTTTTAAAGAGTAAGGCATATGAGTAAAAAAACGGAATATGATCTTTTAGAAGTTGAACTTGAAGTTGTTACCGAAAAGCCTTCTGCTACTAAAAGCATAATTAATTGGATTGTAAGAAATTTTAAATTTCTTTTACTTCCCGGTTCTACCCTTGAAGATTTAAGTCAAAGAGAATATGAATATGAAAGATCAGTGAGTAGAAGGAAGTTTATTCGAAGGTTTAAATCTATCCTAACCATAACAGGAATAATCATTGTGTTCTTTATTGTTACTTTAGCTGTATTTCCCCATTGGATTTCTACTTTTACAATTGAAGAAGCTAATGGGGTATATCCAGGGTCTTGGGGAGCACCTTCGCCAATCCATCCTTTAGGACAAACTAATTTTGGACGAGATGTACTCGCTAGAATGATTTATGGTGCAAGAACATCTTTAACTGTAGCGCTTCCAGCTATTGGGTTTAGTGTAGTTGTTGGAGTTGTTTTTGGAGTGATAGCCGCTTTTTATGGTGGATGGATTGATTCAGTTATTATGAGAATTGCTGATGTATTACTTGCATTTCCCGGATTGATTCTTGCTTTAGTTTTTATTGCTATCCTTGGAACGCGAATTGAAAATATCATGATTGCGTGGGGTATACTTGGAGTACCTTTTTATGCTCGTTTGATAAGGGGATCAGTATTACAAGCACGAGAATTACCATATATCCAAGCTGCGAGAGTATCTGGAGCAGGAAGTTGGAGAATAATGTTTAAGCACATCTTACCGAATGTAATTCAACCTATAATTATTGCAGTTACATTTAACATTGGAGGTATAGTGTTAGCCTTAGCGGGTCTTTCTTTTTTAGGGTTTAGTGACCCAAGAATGATTGATTGGGGAAATGAAATTGCTACAGCAAGACAATTCCTTTATACTGCTCCGTGGGCTTCTATGGGACCAGGATTTATGATCTTATTGGCAGTATTAGGTTTTATGTTATTAGGCGATGGGCTGCGAGATGCTTTGGACCCTCGATTAAAGAATCTTTAATTCAAGAAGGCTAAGAACTAATTATTTAATAAAATATTATTTTTTTTCTCTTTTAACCAAATAATTTCAATTTGAGAATTAAAAAATAATTAAATAATTTAAATTATACTTTTTATAATCTCTTCTAACTTTGGGAAAATTCGGGGGTAATGAACTGCCATGCAGTGAATTCCGGCGAGAAGATTCTTTTTCCTAAGTTCTGAAATGAAGGGTTTAAAAAATTCGTAATTGGCATAATCATATGCTTCCTTTTGCATCTTCTTATCAGTGGAATATTCAGTTTTGATTGATTTCCACCTTGCAAGAATATCTTTGGGAACAGAAACGCCTGGTACGAAGGTGTCAAAACCTTTAGCAATTGCATAACTCTTCATTGGAAATATTCCTAATAAAACAGGGATACCATATCGGTTGATTGCTGTTAAAAATTCAATCGTACGATCTAGATCATAGACCACCTGGGTTTGTAAAAATTCGGCTCCTGCTTTTGCTTTGCGGCCAATTTTTAAAACTTCTGCCTCCATTGGTTCAGCGTTTGGGTTAGCTGCAGCACCAACATGAAGTTTTGGCGGTGCTTCTATTTCGTGATCATTAATCTTACCTGTATCTACCATCTCTCTAACTAGCTTCACTAGAGTAGCAGAATCTAAATCGAAAACTGGTTTACTTTCAGGCATATCTCCCAGTGCGGTATGATCTCCAGTTAAAGAAAGAATATTATGTATACCAAGAGCTTGTGCTCCCATTATCATTCCAGTAATTCCAAGTTTATTTACATCACGGACAGTTAATTGCCAGATGCATTCCAAACCAGCATCCCGTTGTATAATATAAGAAGAGGCTAGACTGTTAATAGTAACTATACCAAGTGGACTGTCAGTTACATTGGCAGCTATAACGAAAGGAGCCATTTCCTTGGCTTCGTGAACCGTATGAGAAAGATCACAAGTTTTTTCAGGCTCTAATTCGCCAGTTAAAATAAATTCGCCTTTTGCAAGAGCCTCTCCTAATTTCGAATAGACTTTACCTTCTGTCATACTACTATTTCACCTCTATCTAAATATAACTTCTTGCTGATGACCAGATTCAGACCAATCCCGTGCATCTCGTAATTCACTAAATAGGTCTAATCTGCCTATTGCTTTTAATCGATTATAAATTAAAATCCACCCACAATCTTTCTCATAATTGCCCACTTCGCATTTTCCGTCAACCATTCCCCCACAGGGTCCATTCATTAATCCTTTAGCACAAGTTGCGATAGGACAAATTCCACCAGTATAGTTTAAATAACAATCTCCACAAGCTCTACAACGCATGTAAAATCGTCCAATCCTTTCTGTCATTCCTATAAACTTTGTATTATTGGAGATAAGGACCGGTTTTGCTGGGTATTTATTTTGAAGAACTTGAACAATGGATTGTACTCCAAGTCCACAACTTAAAGTCAAAATAGCATCCGATGCCTTTATTTCATCATCAATTTTACGTAAATCTTTTTTCATTACTCTATTATCACATACATCTTCCGAAACAATCACTGCTTCAATCTGGTAGCCCCTTTCTTGTAATTTCTGCTGCCATTCTTCTGCTCCAGGTGTTCCCCCTGTTTGGCATAAAGCTGAGCAGGTTCCGCAAGATACAATAGTAAGTTTTTTAACTTGATAATTTTCCAGTGCCTCAAATACTTCTTCATCTGGTTTTTTAGTTGTAATTACAACCATTTTTGTTTACTCTTAATTTAATTTTGATTAATTAGAGGAATTAATAAATTTATTAAAGTTTAATTATTATTTTTTGAACATTTTTATTTAAAAATAAAAATTTATAAAGATAAAAATAGTAGTCATCATGACAAATTTTTTTAATTTTAAATTATTTACCGCATTTTTGTACAGATATGAAAATTATTGTGATAAAGACTGATCATAAAAACGTCTAATTCTATCGCCTAATTATCATTTTTTAAATTAGAAAAATAGGTATATGACATTAAAGTAAGGATTCAAAGGGATTTTGATTGCAGCTAAATGACAAAAAATAGCTATTTCTCGTATTTTTTATAGTTAATGCTAGATATCACATATAAATTTTTATTTATTGTAAAATTAGGAGTGTTTTAGATTTTATGAAAAAGACAAAAATAATTGGTCTGCTAATTGTTTCAGTTTTCCTTATGGGGTTTTTATTTAGTTCAATTTCAGCTTTAGTTTCAAAAGATGTTATTTTAGATGTAAAAAGTATATCTTTTAATTCTAGTTGTTCTCAAGAAGATAAAAGTTTTGTAGAATGGCGTGGAACAGAACAAAAGTATCTCTATGTAGTTGCAGAGAATTACTATGATCTAGGATTCTTAACCGGGCAATTTTTAATGTCTCAGATTATTGCTTTCGATAATATTATTGATTACTTTATTTATGCTCTAAATTTAGATTTGCAAACTATTCTTCACATTGCTAATAATTATGAAATTCCACAACCATATCAAGATGAAATGGAAGGAATTGCAGATGCCACTGGTCTTAGTTATGAAGAAATTTTACTTCAAATTGTCTTTTTAGATTTATATTATGGAATTTTAATCCCACTGCAAGTTTCAAGTAATAATATTGGAGCATGTACCGCTTTTGCAGTCAAGAATAGGAACTCGCATTTTGTGCATGGTCAGACAATGGATTTTGGGCTGATTTTTCAACCAATTTTAGTTTGGGTTCATCATAAAATTATCGGTAAAGAAGATGTATTTACTTTAAGGATGGGAGCAAGTACTTTAGCGATAGGAAAGAACCAAAAGGTTTCTTGTACCCTTAATTTAGTGCAAGCTTGGAAGATAGGAAATTTTGATGTCCCAACTTCTATTAAATGTAGAATTGCTTTTGAAACCTGTAAAAATGCAAAAAATTTCCTTTCAGTCATGCTATCTAGTTATTGCGCATCTTGGAATTACATTATATGTGATAAAAGAGGGATGATCTTTGGTGTTGAAACTGTACCTGGATTAGCTGTCATAAATAAAATAAAAAAAAGTGAATTTGTGGTAGAGAGTAATACTTATACAACAGAAACACTTAAACCTTTTTTAATTGATCCTTATTATAGTCTGGCACGTCAAGAAAAAGCACAGGAATTGATCAATGCTAAATTGACTCAGAATAAAAATTTTAAAATTCAGGATGGAATATCTATTGAATGCTATTATGATGGGTCCGATGCAAGTATATGTCGATATCCAGATCTATATAATCCTCTAAGTATAGCGACTCTTGCTTCATTTACTACCTCGTTTTGGAAAAATGGGTATTTTGGAATTGGAACTCCAGACAATTCGTTAGAAAAAGTTCCAATTTAATTTTTTTTCTTTTTTATTATTAATCCCAGATTTTTTATCAATTATATAAATAATAATAGGAAATTTTATTAAGAAACTACAATATGATCCAGATTGGTATAGGAATCTGCAAGAAATTTCGAAATTTGGTAAGGAAAAAATTATAATTGTTAGGTTATGATCATTTTTTCATAACTTTTTTTGAATAAATACAACCCATTTCTTGCCCATTTTTTATATAAATGCATTTTTTTGTCAACAAAATTCCTTTTTTAGGAAGAATAGAATTGTTAAGTTAGTCTAAAATCATAAAAAACATATTCCTTGCCTATGCAATTGAAGGATTCTGGATTCTGTCAAATTAGGTCCGAAAAGTGTTGATCTTTTTAATATTCGCCCGATTCCGTAAAAAGAGCTACGAAAAGAGCCCCAATACATTTAAATATTAAAATATTCTTACTTTAGTTAGTAATAAAAAAGCAATTATTAGATAAGAGAGGGAATAAAATGGAAGTAATGAAATCAAAAGTAGAAGTATTAACTTTAACTGACGCTCAAATTGAAAAAGTTTATGAATTAGCAAGTAATGTTAATTTGACAGTTATAGAAGATGTTGCACCTGATTTATTAGAAGTTTGTTTGAAAGCCCAAGGGGGAATTTTGAAAAATGAATTGGGGAGAGTTATCTTTCATTTACAAAAAACAGAAAGGCTAAACACCAGAATTGGATTTGAAAAGCTTTTGGATGGAGCCTTAAGAGTAAATGCTAAGCAAGTTTTCAAAATACTTACAGAAGCTGGTGCTGAAGAGTTGGTCAAAGAAATTAAAGCCCTTTTATAAAAAATTTAATTTTTTTTTATCCTTATTTTCCTTAAATTTTATTCAATATATTTTAAATATTAAAGCCTTAATTCTATTAAGGAAATGTTATAAGTTGCAAATCATTTTTTAATTTAACAATTCGTTGATTTAGCGATTATGACTGACACTAAAAAAGAATCCGAATTAGACAAGGCATGGGAATATTATGAAAAAATAAGAGACGCTCTTACGGGGTTATATGAGATTTTAAATATGAGTATGGATGAAAACAATATTTTTTATCAGTGTGCAATTGATAATTTAGAAAATCTAAAAGAGACTATAATTGATATGTTGAAAAAGGATTACAATCCAACAGAGATAAAAAGAAAATTAAGAGAACTCGAATTTGATATAAAAAAGTCTCTATTCTTTGAAAAAGATAA
>JBHLOY010000014.1:0-57479 GCA_048939995.1 Promethearchaeota archaeon
AAATTATAAAATATCCAAAGATGATAAGGAACGATTCTTAGAAAAATGTAGGGAATGGGTAGAAAATAATATTAAAAAAATGACAACACAATTAGATGATTTAGGTTATTCCACTGATTGGGATTATACTTATAGAACAATGAATAAAGATTATTTAAAGAAAGTTCAGATATCTCTTTTAGATTTCTATAATAAAGGTTTACTTTACAGAGAAAAATTTCCAACTCATTTTTGCGTAAATTGTGAGACTTCAGTAGCAAAAGCAGAAGTAGGGTATGAAGAAGAAAGCGGGAAACTATGGTATATAAAGCTACCCTTAGTTGGGAGAAAAGATGAATATATCACCATAGCGACTACAAGACCAGAGTATATGGAAGCTTGTGTAGCGGTTCTCATTAATCCTAGGGACGATCGATATTATAATCTCTCCGCAGCAAAAGTTAAAATTCCTTTCACCTCTCGTACAGTGAATATTTTTATGGATGAAAATGTTGATATGAGTTTTGGAACGGGAATTGTCTATGTATGCACCTATGGAGATGAGATGGATATTAAATGGAAGATTAACTACAATCTAGATGAGATCCAAATTTTTACTGAAGATGGGCACATGAATGAAAATTCTAAATATAAGGGGCTAACTATTACGGAAGCACGAGAGAAAATAGCAGAGGATCTTGAAAAGGCGGGTTTAATCGAAAAAATAGAGGATTATGAACATAGTATAATAATTCATTCTGAAAGATCCTCTTGTCGAAAACCAATAGAATATTTACCCGTATTTCAATGGTTTATCAATGTAAAAGATTTCACAAATGAGATTATTGAATCGGCGGAAAGGATGAATTGGTATCCAGAGAAGCAAAAACAAAGACTTATAGACTGGGCTACAGGACTAGACTGGAATTGGGTAATCTCTCGACAGCGATTGTTTGGAACGCCAATTCCCTTTTGGTATTGCCAAGAGTGTAATGCTGTTATTCCACCAAAAAGAGAGGATTTACCGTTAGATCCTACGAAATCCTCACCTCCAGTAAAGAAATGTCCAAAATGTAATAGTAGTATAATAATTGGTGAAAAAGATGTCTGTGATTGTTGGATTGATTCGAGTATTTCACCGTTGGAAATATCTAAATGGTTAGAAGATAAAGATTTTTATGAAAAATCCTATATTAATGCAAAAGTTCACCGCTCTCAAGGTTATGAAATTATTCGAACCTGGTTATTTTATACATTATTTAGATGTAGAGTTTTAACTGGAAAATCACCTTTTTACGAGGCTATGATCAATGGAATGGTTGCTGGACCAGATGGAAGACATATGTCAAAGAGTCTGGGGAATTACATTTCACCCGAAGATGTAATGCCGGAATTTGGAACTGATGCAATTAGATATTGGGCAGCAATGGGTTCCTTAGGTGAAGATTATCCTTTTGAGTTTACTTGGTTAGAGCTCCAAACGAAACAACCAATCTCAAATGATATTATATTAAAAGATATTAAAAAGCTTCCTACAGATAAATTTCAAAAAAAATATCGGAGAAAGTATGAACAATTAATTGGAGCTTCAAGGTTTATTACCAAAATCTGGAATGCATATAGATTTTTATATTTAAACTTGGATCAAATTGAAATTAATGATCTAGAGTTTAAAATTGAAGAATTAAAAGCAATTGATTGTTATTATTTTTCTGAATTCAATAAATATTCAAAAGCCATTGATAAGTACTTAGAGGGATACAATTGGCATGAAGCAATGATGGTTTTCCGAACATTCTTCTGGAATGATATTTGCGATAACTATATAGAAGCTATAAAACACAGATTTTATTCAAAAGCCAAAAAGGAGAAAAAACGCGCTCTTAAAATCGCCTTAAACTTGTTTTACAAACTTTTACTTATAAATTCTATTATTATGCCTTTTATTACCGAAGAAATTTACTCAATACTTTATAAGCCGTTTATAAATTTGCAATCTATCCATTTAGATAAATGGCCAGCCTGTTATGAAAATATTTCAAAAGAGTTGGTAACTCAAGGTAAAAACACAGTGGATATTATAAAAACTATCAGAAATATGAAATCAAATCTTCAAATTCCATTAAGTCAAGAGGTCAAAGAAGTGATTATTATTACAAATGAAAAGATTTTAAAAAATACAGAAGAAGATGTTAAAAGTACACTAAGGATTAAAAATATTCAAATAGTTGAAAGTGATAAAGAAATTAACATTAAAGATACACCAGATCTAAAGGAAATGATTGAAGATTTAAATATGAAAATTTACTTTTTCAAATAAATCTATGGGGAAAAAAAACACTTGTTGTAATTATTCCAGCATATAATGAAGAACTAACTATTTCTAAAGTCATTAAAAATGTACCATTATTTTCAGACCTTGATGAAGAAATAATAGTTACTGATGATGGAAATCAAGATTTTACTGCTGATATGGCTAAAAAAGCAGGAGCGATCATTATTCCCAATAAGATAAATTTGGGTTTGGGAAAATCATTTAGGGTTGGTTTAGAATATTGGCTAAAAAATAAAGCAGATATTATCGTTATTCTGGATGCTGATGGACAATACAATTCTAAAGAAATAAAACGATTAATTTGCCCTATATTAAGTAATAAAGCAGATTTAATGATGGGAAATCGTTTTATAAGCAGCAATACAACATATCAAGGGAATTCCATAAGAAAAATAGGGAATATAGTTTTGTCAATTTTTGTATCAAAAATGCTCTTAAAGTTAAACAATATATACGATGTACAGTGTTCTTTTAGAGCATTTAACAGAAAATTGGGGGAAATTTTAAAAAGGCAATTATTAGCTAAATACAATTATGCTCAAGAAATGTTTAGTATATCATGTTCATCTGGATTCACAGTCAAACAGACCCCAATTGATTGTTATGATAGAATTTCAGGTAAATCAAAATTAATTAAAGTTTCAGTAATCCATGTATTAAGAATTATTTGGATAAGCTTGAGAACCCTTCTAAAAATGAAAATACTTTCTATTAGAAGATAAGCTTGAATTTTATTCTTGCATATCTTCAAGTCCTAATTGAGAGATCATCGCCCTTTTTAGTTCTTCTTTATTTTTGGGTAATCCAAACATGTCCGCATATTTGTCAGTGGTTGTTAATTCATGGGTTCTTCCTTTTTTTGTAGCTGAAATAAGCTCATTGTCTAAAAGATATTTTACATGTTCATATGCTCCACTACCTCGTATTTTTACTACTGTCGACTTTAATATTGGTTGCTTTAATGCAATTATTGTTAAAGTCCTTAAGTTTGCTTCTGATATAGCGCCTCCTTTCGCAAATTTTGAAACCCTCTCTGTATATTCAGGTCTTAGTTGCATCTGATATTTCTCACCAACTTGTGCTATGATAAGAGCACTTGAACGTTCAAGGTATTCAAACGCAAGTTTATTAACTAAATCTTCAGTATCTTGTTTCGAAATTTCTAGTTTAGTAGATAATTCTTCAATATCTAATGGCCTTCCTGCAGCATATAGTGCACCTTCAATCAAATTCTGTTGAAAGTTTCTTAATTCAATCTCTAAATCTTTCTGTTCTAATACTTGGGATTTGGCTTCATTCTCTAATTGAGATGAAGATGAAAATTTATTTTCATTTAACTGCTCCTTTACTATATTATTTATTAGATTAATTTCTTCTTCATGTAACTCCAATTCTTCTTCAATCTCTAAATCTTCCTGTTCTAATACTTGGGATTTAGCTTCTTTCTCCAATTGAGATGAAGATGAAAATTCATTTTCGTTTAACTGCTCCTTTACTATATTATTTATTAGATTAATTTCTTCTTCATGTAACTCCAATTCTTCTTCAATCTCTAAATCTTCCTGTTCTAATACTTGGGATTTAGCTTCTTTCTCCAATTGAGATGAAGATGAAAATTCATTTTCCTTTAACTGCTCCTTTACTATATTATTTATTAGATTAATTTCTTCTTCACGTAACTCCTTTTCTTCTTCATTTTCTTGTATTTCATCATCAATTAATAATTCTTCATCCTCAATCTCGTCCTTTTGGTCAGGCTCTTTTATAAAATAACACCTTTTATTTTAGTATTTTTACTGTTTTAAATTAATTTTGAAATCCTTAAAATCTTCATCTTGAGATAAAATTAGCTTATTACCAGTAGATAAGAACATTAATGCTAAGAACATTCTTACAAAGTCAAACATTTTACCAATATCACTTTCTTCTTCATTTTTAACAATTTCAGATATTTCGAAGAAGGTTATCTCTTTATTATCTAATTCGACCTTGGCTTTTATTCTATTATACCATGAATCATGCAGTTCTTCGATAGTTTTTTCCTTACCACTAATGTGTTTCAACAATTCTTTTGGTAATTTAGCCTTTGATTTCATTTGAAGCCTTTGCTGTTTTAATTCTTCTCTTCTCAACCTTTGTCTTCTTAACTTTTCTTTATTTTGCATAGTTTCAATGATGGCTGATCTCATTGCCTCAAATAGTTCTTCTTTTGTAGAAACAAGTAACTTTGGTTGAATTGGCTGAGGTAACGTTTTTGGAATTGTTCTTGCGTGTTTTTCTCGTAGTTTTTCAAGTTCTTCTCTTTTTTGTATTTCTTCTTCTTCCTTAATTATACTAGAAATCTTGTAATGATGTAAATATGCTGAATTTTTTAAAGCAATTCCAGAAATCTTATAATTAATTAATTCCTCATGGAGCATATTGCTAAAAAATTTATCAACGAGAGAAGCTAAATCATAAAAAGCGACATTTGAATCTTTTGCTAATTCAAAATCCAGCAGACTTGAAAATGGAGGTTTCTGCCAAAACTTAAGTTCTAATCTTTCTTTCTGTAATAAAGCCGGATCTTCTTCAACACCTGCTATTAGTTCTTCTTCTAAAACTTCCTTTATCTCAGATTCCTTAGTTCTATCGACAAAATCAGGATGGGAGATGATTTGATTTAACAATTTTATAATATCTATTTTCTTAGATTTGGAAGGAATCGTGATATTGTTTTGAGAGGCAAACTCTCTTAATTCTTTTACAGTCCAATTCTTGAAATTATTCGTTTCCTTTGATTTATTATTCTCTGTAATTAATAGCACCTCATATATTATAAACCTAATTTTCTTCTACATTCGTAGGAATTTCTGAAATATCTAAAAGCCGTTTTGCTTCCTCCTCCAAGTCAACACTAAATACGTCTGTAATCCCCGATTGTTGCATTGATACCCCATATATTCTGTCCGCATTTACAATATTTTCCTCCCTATGACTTATAACCAAAAATTGGGCTTGACCCGAAATCTCTTTCAGCAACAGGGAAACCCTGTGAACATTTGGACCATCCAGCTGAGCATCGATCTCATCGAGAACGTAAAAGGGGCTGGGCATGAACTCTTGTATTGCAAAGATGAACGAGAGCGCGACGAGTGTTTTTTCGCCGCCGCTGAGAATCTCGAGGCTTGAAATTTTTTTGCCCCGGGGTCGAGCTTCGATGCTGATACCTCCTTCAAAGGGTTTATCAGGTCGGTCGAGGATCATTTTAGCTGAGCCGCCTGGGCTTAATTTTTGGAATAAACGGCTGAATTCTCTATTAATTTCATGGTAGGCTTTCATGAAGGTTCGAGTTTTTTCGAGTTCAATTTTTTCGATGGCGTCGAGTATAGATTTTCGTTCTCTTTGGATGGTTTGTCTTCGCATATCGATTTCGTCGAAGCGTTCTTTAACATTATCATATTGTTCTATGGCTTTTAAATTGACGGGTTCAAGGGCCTTTTGTTTTTTAGAGGCTTCCGAGATATCTGTTTGTAAGCCACTCTCAGAAAGGTCAGGAGTTACTTGGGGTAATGAGCCGTAATCTTTAGATCGTTGATACAAGGTTTCAATTTGATCTGATGTCATGATTTTTTTTGATTCATAGTTATTTAGTTTAGAATTTTCCATGGAGATGTCGGCTTTTAGGTCATTTAGAATCTTTTGATAAGATTTTTGTTTTTTCCATGATTCATCTTTTTGTTGGATGAACGTATCAATTTCTTCTTGTTTTAGTCGCTTTTTCTCATCTTCGGCAGTTAAGCTTTCTTTTATTTTTTCGATATTTTGTAAAGTTGTATTTATTTGTTCTTCAGTGGTTTTAATATCTTCATTTAAAGAGATGATTTTTTGTTCACGTTCTTTATTTTTATTTAATTCATTTAATCTTTTTTGAGATTTTTGTAGGTCCTTGTTGAATCTATTTAATTCATTTTGGGTTTTTTTTTGAGCTTCAAGCGCCTCATTTTTTTCCTTACGTAGAGCATCGATTTGATTCTGAATTCCAGTGACTGTTGTTTCAATTTCTTTTACGTGAGAGTTGAATTCTTCGATGTTGTTTTGGCAGATATTAATATTTTTATCTGCCTCGATATTTTCTTTTGCCAGTTCTTCAATATTATTGATTACCATCATAATGTTTTCTAGTGCTCTAAGTTGATCCAACTTTTCTTGTAGTTTTTGATTAAGTTCGTCAATCTCTTGTCTAATTGCTTCGATATTTCCCCAATAATTTTCCTTTTCAATTACTAAATTATCAATCTTCTCATCTAGATCATCTTGTTCCAAATTTAATTTATTGATTTCTTCTTTTGTCTGATTTATAATTTCTTCCTTCTTTTCGATAGAAATATCCAATTCTTTTACATTATTTTCTATCTCCAATATATTTTCAAATAGATTCTGAATACCTTTTAGATCTTGTAACTTTATTTGTAAATCTTCTAGATCTTTTTGTTTAATATCGATTTCTGATTGAATAGTTGAAATTTTTTCCCAGTACTCATTTCTAAGATTTTTTAATTGCTCAATCTCACTCTTGAAATCGTCTTGTTGTAATTGATTAATTGAGGCATTTCTCTTCTGAATTTCCTCCTCTGATGTGGTGACAAACTGGTTAATTTCAACTATTCTTTTATTAACTTCTTCAAGTCTTTGGCTAAAATTAGATAAATTTTCTGAATCATTCTTCTTTTGAGTATTTAATTCAGTTAATTTCATATCAACTTCATTTAGGTCTTCATTTTGGGAAGTTATATTTTCTGAAATTTCCTCTAATTGCTTGTATAATTCTTGGCTCTTAGACATAGTTAACTTTCTTAAAGATAAATACACATTCTCTAAGATTTCCATTAAGTCTTGCACAAAACTATCGAAAGTAGATGTTGATTGTTGTATTTCTACGTCTGCGGATTCTTTGACCCTATTAATCAATTGATCAAGAGTCGTATCAACATTTTCAGTAAATAGTGTTAATGTTTGTAGAATTGAATTAAGCATTTGGGACATTTCAGATTTTTCTTCCTCATCTTCGCTTACAGTTTTAATAGATTTCATTATATCAACGATATCCAAAACGAATTTCTTGAAATTATCGGCAGAAGATTCTATGGCTTCTGCATTTGATTGTTGAATATTGCTTTTTATTGATTCAACTGAAATATTAATGTTTTGAGTAAGCATATTTAGAATTTGAAGAATGCCTGTTACATCTTCAGTATTTCTTTCATATTCCTTTTCAGAATTTTCAATTTTTAATAATAAATTATCTTTTTCAGTAGTTAAGCCATTTATACGACTATTTATATTTTCCTTTTTAGTTTCTAGATTTTTTTGATCGTTTGTTGTCTCATTAAGGTTTTTCTTTAAACTGCTTACCTTTAGATCTAAGTCTTTCTTTTCACGTTCTAAGCTTGTTAGTTCTTTTTTAGTTATTTTTAGTTTAGTATTTATATTCTCAATCTTTGCTTTATTATCAAATATTTCAGTTTCAATGGAACTCTGCTTCATAATCAGAAGCTCTAATTTTTGTTCATTCTTTCTATATGTTGAATCTTCCTGTTTCGCTTTTTCTTTGAGGTTATTTAGTTCTTTGGTTAGATTTTCTCGATTAGCTATAAGTTCCTTCAAAATTGCCTCAGTTTCTTTTCCTTTGCTTAATTCTTTAATCCTATTTTCAATGGACTCCTTTCTATTATTTAATTTTTGAATTCTGTCTCTATTCATTTTAATTTCTGTTTTAGTTGAAGATAGTTCAGATTGCAATTCTGTTAATTTTGAATTGAGTTGGTATTTTGATTCTTGCAATTCCTTAATTTTTAGTTCTAAATCTTTTTGTTTCTGATTTTCTTTTGTAATATCACTATTTAATCCATCTAGTTTATTCCTAAGTTCCATCTCTTCGCTTTTTACTGTCTTTATAGCATCTTCTATGCTTTCAGCTTCACCCTTTAACTTTTCTAGATCTAATTCCAATTTCTGTTTCTTTTCCTCATTCTTTTTAATATTTTCTTTAAGCATCTTGATTTGAGCTTTGCTAGAAGATACATTTTGCTTTAAATTCGAGATCTCAGTATTATGAGAAGCTTTGAGATCTTCTTTTTCATTTATCTTTAAATCAAGTTCTGCTTGTGTTTGCTGTTTTAACTCTATAGATTTTTTGGCTTCTTCAATTTGGTTTTCAAATTCTAAAATTTGATTATTCTCATTCTCGATAAGTAAATCAAAAGTTTCTGTTTCTTCAAGTTTCATTTGTAGTTTTTCAAGACTTTTTATTTCTTGAGTTATCTTATCAATGGATTTATGGGCTAAATCTAATGTTGTTTGACTGGCAGACAACTGAGTTTTTAATTGAGTTATATTTTCATTTATGATTTCTCGATCTTTTTCTTTTTCAGATATAGTGTTTTGAATATTTTCCATTACTAAGGATTCTTGCTTTAAAACTTCTTCCTGTCTGGTTATTTTCTCCTCAAGTTCTTCTATAAGCTTATTCGATTCTTCAATTTTTTTTTCTAATTCAGCTTCTTCTTCCTTTAATTTTGATATCTTTAATGCTAATAACTGAGAATTATAAAAATTTATTCTCTCATCCAATTCCTTCCAAGCTAATGCATCATTTTTTTCTTTTTCAACTTTTTTAAGTTGTACAGAGACTTCTTTAAAAATTGCTTCAAATTGGCCTAGATCTCGTTCTGCTTTTTCTAACTCCTTCATGGTAGCATCCTTCATTTCATCATATTTTTGTAATCCAATTAATTCTTCAATGAAAATTCTACGCTCTTCAGTATTCATATGAGTTAACTCTACGATTTTTCCTTGTAATACAAACTGATTTGATCCATCCGGATCTACATTAGCTGTTGCTAGAGCGTTGAGAATTTGTTGGCGAGTAGCTCTTTTTCCATTCATTCTATATCCGCCTCCACCACCGCGCTTTATACTTCGAGAAATTTGAAATTCATCTCCATCTCCTGGAAAAACCTTCTCGCTATTATCAAAGAATAGAGTTACTTTTGTTCTTTGTGATGGATTTTTACCTCTAGAGCCTGCAAAAATAAGATCCTCTAAACTTTTCGCTCTCATTGTTTTTTTACTCAACCTACCTAAAGCAAAACATAAGGCATCAATGATATTAGATTTTCCTGCTCCATTTGGTCCAACAATACAGGTAAAGCCGCTTGATAGGCGAATAGTGACAGTTCTATCTCCAAAAGACTTAAATCCAGTCATAGAAATTTTTTTAATATAAGTCAAAGCATAAACTCCTTTTTACCTTAATTATTAAGATTAATGAATAAACATATCTATATATATATCGTTATTCAAATAGAAAAGATTTTGTTTTATTCAAAGAAAAAGGAATTAAAACTTGTTAAAGATTGCATCAACAATGTTCTTTAGGTGTTTTGGATTTAATGCTATAAAATATAAATTGTAATTAAGAAAGCAATCTGGCATAGAGTGCTCGAATGCTTGATCATTCTTTTTAGAGTAATTCAAAATGCCCATACTGTGTAGAGCTTTCATAAGTTCAAAAAAATCATTTGAACTCTTATTATATCCTATAGATTCACATGATATAAAGTATAGCTCTCTTAATTCACTAAAAGTAATATAGTAGTTAGAATTCTTTAGAAAATGATTCGATAAGTTATCGATAAAGAGTAAAGTAATTATATCCTCTTCAGAAACATAATTCAACAATGCAAAATCATCTGATATATGAATAGAATCGAATTGATTATGAAGTATCTCAATTATCTCGGAATTATTAACAGCGTAGCGATTTGATAAAATAGGATAGAGTTCTCTCAATATATCAATTCCCTTTCCCGGTACAGGAACATAATGTTCAAAAATTAAATCTGTTATGAATTCTATCAATTCTTTATCAATTTCACTTATAAACGTTAAATTGACTCTTTGTTGAATGATATCAAAAAGTTCCTTAAAATTGTAGTAACTTAACTTTTTTTTGAGATCAAATTGTTCAAGTAAATCTAAAGTACTGGGGGTGAGCACTTTATTTACTGTTGAGATTAGATTTATCTTTGATTCCTTACTATATTGTAGAATTTTTTTGTAATATTTTGGCTTTAAATTTTCAATATTACTGAAAAGAAGGATTAAATTACTATTAGCTTTATTATTAATAAATTTAAAAGAATTCCATAGTCCAGCTAGATTGCAGGTTAAAAGATTCGTAAAATTAAATTTGATATTACTTAATTTACTAATTTCAGTGATTAATGAAAAAAGTATCTCTTTAATACTCTTCTCTTTACAATCTATAGAAATTTTATGGATTTTTATAAGGCCAACTTCTAGTTCAACTAGATCTTGTACTACCTTGTTGACAATAACTTTTTTACCAATCCCTTGGACTCCTTGATATAATACATTTAAACAAAAATTATCAGAAAATGAATCTTTTAAAATAGAATAAAGGTTAGACTCCTCCTTTTTTCTATGCAGTATCTTAGGAGGAACATAATTCTGATCGTATATCGCACGTGGTCCTACGAAGTTGTTTACCAATTTTGATTTTGTGATCATCATTTCTTATTTTTTAATTTTTGATATATAGTTTAAAAATTTATATTTAAACCCCCCCCAGACTGAGGTCATTAAAAGTAAAAATAGAAATTCTTTTTGGAACAGTATTATTTTAAATACTTTACTTTAATTTTACTTTTTTCTTTTAGATCTTGAAATCTTAGAGCTCTAATTTTTTTTGGAAAGTTTATATCAATTGAATCATAAATAAAACCATCTCCATTAAATGGTGCTTCTACAACTTTTAATTTTGAAGGTGAAATAAAACCTTGAACAAAGGAGATAATCTTACTATTTCCTGGAAATAATCTATCAAAAAGTTTTCCAAATGTATTGCATGCAACTATAGGAACTCTATTTTCAAGGGCGCGGGCCTTAAGATAAATATTCCAATTTTCCATCCCTTCTTCTCTAATTTGAGTTGGGGAAAATAAAATATCTGCACTATTTTCGGTTGCTAATCTTGGAGTTTCAAAAAAAGCCATATCAAAACATATTAAAATCGCAAAATTAACATTCTTGAGATTAAAAATTATAAGACTTTTTCCTGCTTCAAATTGCTTTTTTTCATATGTATAGAGATGAATTTTATCTTGACGCCCTATTTCTTCACCAGAATTATTGAAATAATAGCTTGTTATTACAGGCTTACCGCTTTCCTTTCGCCTTTCCCAAATCGCACCAGAAATGATGTTTATACTAAATTCTTTTGCTAGCTTTTTAATGAACAAATAATCAGCACCCCTTTCAACTTGAAAATTATCTGGAAAGTTTTTATTAAAAGGTACCCATCTTTCTGGTAGGCATATTATATCAAGATTCTGATAGGTTTCAATTAGTATCTTTAACAAACGTTCCACTTCAAAATAGCAACTTCTCCTACTATGAAAGACTTCAGGTTGAATACACCCAACATTAATCGACATTATTAATTTTTTCGATAATTGAAAATATTTGATTTAAATTTGATATTTCATAATCTTGTTTGAATTGAGGAGGAATTTTTTCACCAGTTTTATTTATATCATGTTTACCTCCACGATGTATATAAACACAGTGAATATTATTAAATTTGGCGGGTACAATATCCTTGTAAATGTTATCACCAATATACATAGTCTCTTCTCCTTTAACACCAAATTTTTCTAAAAAGAAAGAAAATAATCTCGGATTTGGTTTCCTTATACCTATTTCATCTGAAATTACTACTAAATCAATCATATTTTCAAGATTTAATCTTAAGATTTTTTCATATTGCTTTATAGGTATTCCATCTGTAATAATAACTGTTTTTATTAATAATTTCTTCAATTTTTCTAAACAGGGCATTACATCATCATATAGTTTTATATATTCAATCTTCTGAGCGTGATACGCCATAACTGCTGCAGCGATATATTTGTATTGCTCATTGAAGGAGATTTCTTTCTTTTCTATTTCATTTAATCTTCTGATAAAATAGTCATAATGTTGGGATGAATTAGAACCATATTCTTCTACAATTTCTTGTATCATTATAATTGCTTTTTGACGGTCAATATCTAAGCCTAAATTTATCATTGCATCTATGCCTTTAATTCTAGCTTTCTCTGAAAGACCGGTTGAATCAAAAAGACAATCATCCAAATCAAATCCTACCACTTTTACTGGGCACATTTTTTTTGAACAAGAAATTGTATATATTAGATAAATATAATTAGCTAATGGTTATATAAAAAAATATTATTTATACTTGTTAAATTAGAGATAAAATTTGGGAAAAAAAAGACTAAAAGCGATATTAGAGTTTAGCATAATTAGCTCTTGTAATAAAACCAAGAAATATTATGAAATTTACAATAATATCAAGCAATTCAGCTATAACAAATATAGATGGAATCTCCAAAGCTATTACCGTAATAACAGATCTTATTAAACTAGAAGCAATTAAGCAAAGAAAAGCAATACCAATTAATAAAGCGTTTGCTTGAGATAATCTCTTATTTTTGTACATAAAGAAAAACATAATTGCTATAACTAGATATATTCCTAAAGTGAAGTAAGGAAGTGCGATAATTAAGGAATTTAGGTTGGGAGCGAATATAATGATAAAAAGTACTATCATTAGATAAAATCCAATTATTCCTAGTCTAATTTTATTAAATTGTGATTTAGTAACATTTTTAACATAGGCACTTATGAGAGCTAATGTTGTTTCTAATCCAATATAGAGGATTGGCATTAAATTTAGAGTAATGATAAAATATCTGATTTTAGTTATAAGCAATACAAAATCTGCGGTAACTCCCTCACTAAAAGTTATTAAATTAATATATAAATCATACATCTTCCCTACTATAAGAATTGAGAAAAATAAAGCAAATAAAAAGTAAGCATCTGAAACATAGATTCTTTCTTGCTTAAACCATTTAGAATAAAGGATGGAACTCATTATTACCAAAATTATGATTCTGATTACACCAGAAATAACTGCAAACCATGCTCCTTCAACTTGGTTTAGAACAATAGCTAATTCATTCCAAAAGAGAATAAATAATAAACTAAATCCTATTAGCACCAATATACCAATTATTATTAAATAAATTTTAAATTTCTTCTTTTTATTTTCCATTTTTATTCATATGAAGTATATTTACATAACTATAAAAACCCAAAAAAAATCCTATATTTCAAATTACAAATATCCAGAAATATTAATATATCAAATAAATTATATAGCTTCTTGAGAATTAATTTAAAATAAATTTAAAGAAAAATTTTTTTACTTAATATTCGATATAAAGCTTTCAAAAAGCGAGATTATAATCTTAATGGAGCAGTTGCAGTTGACTACTATTGTTGCTTTATCATATTTTCACCGAAAAATTGGTCCTATAGTATTTTATTCTTATCCAAATGATATTTTAGATGAGCAATTGTCTGCTAGAATTGCTAATATTATGGATCAGACTGTAAGTGAAGGCTTCTTTACTCATTCGTTTGAAAATAGAAATTCAATGAATTTTTATTTCGAGATTTACTCAGACTGGGCACGTGGGAACCAAGAAATGTTGATGGTATCACTAATATTTAATCGTCAAACTAATTCTGAAATTGAGCAAAATGTTTTACTCTTATGTAATGAATTTATAGAAAGACTCCAATCAAATGATGAGATTTTTACTGCTTTTTATATCAATGATATTAATAATTTTGATGATTATGATAAAGAGTTAATTTTAAGGAATAATTCTTTAATAAAAACATGGGTTAAAGAGTTATACTGGGCTACTCTTGAAGAAACCCGAGAAAAAAGCGAAGAGGAAAAAATTGCTATTTTATTGAATAAACAGCATATCTTTTCAACTTTAAAAAAACTGTCTAAAGGACCTATAACTTTAGAGGGTTTAAACGAATGGTATAATAAAAATTTCCCTGACTTAAATTTTAAGGAGCTTATTAATATTTTAGAAGATAGACAATTCATTTTCATAAATCAAATTGGTTTTGTTGAAAAATATGTATTATTATTAAAGGAAGTTAATGCTGAAAGAATACCACCAGATAGTGTTATTGAATATATTGATGAAACCCCAGAACAAATAGAGAGAGAATTGATTGATTTACTGATTCCAAAAGTTCAAGAGTATTTCAGTATCTATGAAAATAAAAATAAAAATGAATTAGAAGAGGATACTCTAACGTTATTTCAAATAATCTCTGATCCAAGAAAGTATAACGTTCTTTCAGAGTTAAGAAATGGTTTAATCTCAAAGGATAAACTTCCAAAGCTTGTTTCTAAACGAACACTCGATCATTTAAATTTTTCATTAGATTTTCTAAAAAAATATGACGTAATTGAGGAATTGAAGTTTAAAAATGAAACGTATATAGTTTTGAAAACAAATATTCAAATAACAACAGCTTTTCCCGAATATTTAAGGAAATTATTACCAAAAGAAAGTAAACCTGTTGTTGCAAAGAAGTATGTTCCAAAAAACCGGTAAGTTTGCATTTGATATGAAATTTCTAAATTGAATTTCTTAAAATGTTTATAAGGAAGAAATAAAATGAAAAAAGGGGAAGAAACTACTGACAACATAAAATATCTTTTAGGAGATATGGGAATGGAAATTTTTTATGCTATAGAAAGTGGAGCCAAAGATATTGAAACAATTAAGATTTTTTCTGGAATATCAATTGAATGTATAAGAGGAAGACTTCCTGTGTTAATAGATCTAGAATTAGTTATGAAAAATGAAAAAGGATTGTTTGTAACTAATAAAGGTATCAATTTTAAAAAAAAAATAGGATTATCTCATTAATTTAAATTTCAGATTGGGGCGACAACGTCATTGCTACGAGCAATAGCTCAAATCTCTTGTCATAAGGTCATCATCAATCTAAATCATTGAATGATATTAATCAATAAAATTATTAAATCTTTTTGTCATAAAAATTTTTTTCATAATAACCTGGTGTTTTAAATCCCCCACATTCTTCAATTAGTTTCTTCAAGCCATCCTTCTTTTGTATTTGATTTCTGAGCTTTTTGTATGTTTGATGGGTGATCTCCTTTCTTTTGTGTAAATAATCCAATATTTCAATTGCTTCATTCTTGGTACTACATCTTCTTATGAAGTCTATTACTCCTGGATTTTTTAAATCTTCATGATAATCTTGAGTTTCATTGAGTTTATTATCTCCACTATTAGGCTCAATACTTAGATTTACGGAATTTATCTTTAATATATTTTTTTTATTAGAAATTTCTGACATCAAATTAGGAAATTGTTTTTCCAATTCGTTTTTTTCATAACTAATATGAAGACCTTCAGAATCAATTATTTTTGGTTTTTTTAAAGGCTTTTCCTTATCTTTCTGATCTTTATCCATTTACAACTGGTTATATTTTAACAGATTCCTCGAAGAATCGTTAAACAAAATAATTCAATTAAAAATATATAATTTATTAATTAGAGGTTAAAGTGAAATTTTGTTATTAAGAGTTCTTTTAATTAAAATGAAAAAATTAATTAATTTATATTTATTTTAATAACTACTCTCAATTAAAAAATGAGAAGTCATGAAGTCTGGATATAATTTTGTAAAAGAAACTTTCGAAAAAGAGGAAACAGGATATAAAACTCCCCATTGGTATAGAGGAATTGCCTATCGGAAAGGAAAATCTATTCAGCGGATTGAAAAACCAACTAAATTACATAGAGCAAGGTCATTAGGGTATAAGGCAAAACAGGGTTATGTTATTGTTAGAGTACGAATCAGAAAAGGAGGAATGCGCAAAGTTCGACCAAAAAGAGGTAGGAAGCCTCGAGCATTGGGGGTTACAAAATATACACCCGGGAAAAATTTACAATGGATCGCTGAAGAACGAGTTCAAAGAAAATATCCAAATATGGAAGTATTAAATAGTTACAAGATTTACTCAGATGGGAAAAATTGGTATTATGAGGTTATTCTAGTTGACCCACACCATCCTGTAATAAAATCAGATCCTAAAATTAATTGGATATCTCAACCACCCCAAAATAGAAGAGTTAATCGTGGATTAACATCTGCTGGAAAAAGATCAAGAGGACTACATAGAAAAGGTTGGGGATCTGAGAAAACAAGACCGAGCTTATCAGCAAACAAAGGGCTTGGTAAATAGATTTAGTTTAAATTTTTTTCTTAAAAAAAATTAATTATAGTTTGTTGATACTTACTGTCATACCTCCATCTAAGACGATATTTTGCCCAGTTATGTAATCAGCTGCGGGAGATGCTAGAAATAGAGCTACATCAGCAACATCTTTTGCTTCTCCAATTCTATCTATAGGAAGCTTCACACCTCTAGTTTGTAGAAGCATTCTAATCAGCTTCGGATCATTATTATATATAGGAGTTAATAATACTCCTGGTGAAATCGCATTTACAGTAATATTATTAGGGCCTAATTCAAGAGCCCATAATTTAGTAAACGCGAGAAGTGCTGCTTTACTAACACTATAAATACCAAAAAAAGGATTGTAACCCCCTTCAATCCCTGCACAAGATATGATATTGATAATTTTACCTACTATTGGTTTAAATTGCTTTTGTCTCTTCATTCTTCTAAAAAAAGTTCTTGATACATTCCATGCTCCCTTAGCATTAACTGCCATAACTTTATCATAGACTTGTTCTTTAGTTTTTAATGATGTATATAAACCACTATCAATACCTGCATTATTTACTAATAAAAATACATTATCAAACTTCTCAAAGACTTGATCTGCCATTGCTTTTACTTCATTTGAATTTGAAATGTCTGCTTTTACAATAAGTACCTCTACATTAAAATTATTTAAGATAATATCTTGAGTTTCTTTCAGACCTTCCATATTAATGTCATTTATTACGATATCCGCACCTTTACTTGCGAAGGATTTTGCCATTTCTCTTCCAAAACCACTACTTCCCGCTCCTGTTATAAGCGTAACTTTTCCTTCTAAAAATTTTTCATGAATAATTCAATCACCTTTCATAAGAAATGATTTTAATTAACCATATAAACCTTTACTCTTCTTATAAAGACCAAGTAATTTCATTGCTGATGGTGTTTCAAAAGCAATATCAACATCAATTACTGCGGGTTTTTTAGAATTGATGGCTCGTTGTATTGCCAATTTTATATCTTCTGGGTTATCAATCTTCTCAACATAACATCCAAAACCACGAGCAATTTCAGCGTAATTTATTGGTGGAAATTCAACATCACAATATCTTTTATCAAAATTTAGTTTTTGATTTGATTTTATCATTCCCCAAGAACAATTATTTCCAATAATAGTAATTATGGGCAAATTCAACCTCACTGCAGTTTCCAATTCTTGCACATTAAACATAAAACTCCCATCTCCTGTGATACATACAACTAATTTATCTGGTTTGGCCATTTGTACTGCAATAGCATAGGGGATTCCAATTCCTAAGTGACCCATTGAGACTGAACGGAAAAAGCTTCTTGGCGGATGTGGTTTTAGACTGATTAAGTCTAATGAAAATAGAAAAATATCACCACCATCAATAACTAATTGAGAATCCTCTCGAATGGATTCCAAGACCTCATATATAAGTCTGTGAGGTTTCATCGGTAATTTATTAGATTTTAGCATTTTCTCGAATTGTTGTTTATCAGCTTTCCTTACATCCTGCAAATAGTCATTCCATTGAGACCATTCAGATACTTTTCCTTTTGGAAGTTTCTTTTCCATTTCTTCTAATAATTGATTAATAACAGCTTTAGCATCTCCAATAATAGCGACACTAACAGGTCTATTTTTACCTATTTCAGTTGGATCTATATCAATTTGAATAATTTTTTGATCTTGATTCCAAATTGGGGGTGCTCCGTAAATAATTGTATGATCCCATTTACATCCAAGAGAAATTATCACATCTGCTTCACTAGCAGCTTTTCTATATGCCATTGCTGTCAATTTCCCTCCTACAAATGTTTTATTTGTTATGACGGCTCCGATCCCACTTAAAGTCGTTCCGCTAGGAATATTATATGTTTCTGATAACTTTTTTAATTCGTTAAAGGCTTCTGAAGCAATAACACCACCTCCAGCAACAATTAAAGGTTTGTTGGCAGTCTGGATAAGTTCTATTGCCTTTACTATGCTTTCAATGTTTCCCGCAGGTCTATGTAATGGACGATATTTCGAGGGTTCGAGAATATTTTTAAAATCATCTTCTGAAGCTTTCCTAACTAATGCTGTCTCTCTTAATTCAAGAAAGACTGGCCCCCTTCTTCCTGACATAGCGCTTTTTATACACCTTTGAACAGCACGCGGTATTTCATACGGATCCTCAACAGATACCTGTAATTTTGTGATCGGCTTCATTAAACTCATTTGGTCTAAGTCACCTTGTAATATTCCAATGTTATCAAACATCCTTGCAATTTGAGCACCAATTACTAACATAGGGATTGAGTCAGCATATGCAGCAGCTACAGCAGGAACTAAATGAGTAACTCCTGGTCCTGCAGTTCCTAAACAAACCCCTATTTCTCCCGTCGCCCTTGCCCATGCATCTGCCATATGCCCTCCTGCTTGTTCGTGTCGAACCATTATAGTGTCAATACCCTCCTCGCGACCCCAACGTTCAATCGCATCATAAATTGGGAGTAATTCTCCACCTATAATTCCAAAAATTTTAGTAACACCCTCTTTCAGAAGACATTTAACAAGCAAATCCCCGCCATTATATACTTGTTTTGACATATTATTGAGTATTAAATATGAAAATTAAACTTTTTTAAAGGCCAAGCTATTACTAAATTTATAAAAAGTTAAAATAACTCAACTAGCTTTATAATAACTTATTTCACACTTTCAGCAAAATCTAATATACCTGTCGGTTTTTCTAAAGGGAATTCTCCATTTAAAATCTTTAATTTTAATTCTTCAGCTAATTTGATGGCACCATTTCGATCTGATTGCCGTAATACAATCGGAATATCTCTTCCTTCGAATTTAATGGTTTTCATATCTAATTGAAAGGCATCTGGGCAGAATGTTGTACAACTACCACAATTAAAACATCTAGATCTGTCAATTCTGCGTAATTTTCCATTTCTTATAATAAAAGCATTAGTTGGACAAATATCAGTAATATTACATTCTTTACAAGAATTACATGCATCAAGATTGAATTTCATTATATAATTATCTTGCCAAACATCTCCATAAGTAATCTCTCCTATTTTATCTCTCCCTACCAAACTTAAAATTTGTAGTGAGACATCAGTATCTGACTTCATAATATCATTGAATATGGATTTATTAAGAATAGGGATGGGGATTGCTATGCTACAGATTGGTTCAAGACCGTATGATGTCTTAAAAGCGCCCATATACTCAGGTTGCATTCCAGAGAATGGCGCAATGGTCATCATATTTGGCTTTTGAATATAATTTCGAGTTCCTGGTCCTATTAGATACCCAATGCTTCCATTTACTAAAAGAGGAGTTCCGACTCCAAAAGTCTTGAAGTTGGGGTCATTTTGAAATGGATTTAATGCCCCACATCCACAAAATGTAACTTGACTTTTATTTGGTTCGAATGGAAGCGAAGAAAATATTGTATTGACTTTATAAGATTCACAGTTTATCATGGCATTATAGTTTTTAATTGCTTGTCGAGTCCCCATTAATTTTGCAAATTGCATATCTTCTAGCTTTAATGACTTTTGAATAATTTCACCTTCGGTACTTTTCCCAGTTATTTCTACCTCCCTACCTTCGACTAATTCTCTAAAAAGAGAGCCTCCACAATAATTATCTTTTAAAAGGCTTTGAGAAGTTCCATAAATTATTAGATCTACAATCCCAAGGTATTCGTTTGGACATGGTCCTGGAAATGCTGGGACACCATTTAAAGTTATTTCTGTAAATTTTCTTAAAATCTTTGGCGGAGAAAGTCTAAAAGAGAAAATTCCCATTATGCCGCTCATAAGTCCTTTAGTTGCTGTTGTAATGACATCGACATCTTCAAAGCCCACACTTTCACTGTCATTCAATCGATCCAGCAAATCTTGAACACTGATTACTGTTGCAGTTCCTTTTTCTATCTTTTTCTTAATTTCTGGAAGTGTCCTCTTATTAGGCAATGAAAACACTCAAAAGTTTCAAATTTATTTACTTGGTAAATATTCATTTATAATAAAATTTTTTTATTATTATAAAACATAATTTTTAAAGAATATTAGAGGATTAGCTAATTATAGAGAGGTTTTTTATTTATTGTCATACTTTGAAGCAAGGTTAAAAGTCAATTTCAATAATTTCGAGGAAGTTAGAAGAAAGATTGAATTTTGTGAACTATTGGGTATAAAGAATTTAATTCTTGAACCTTTGAATAATTCGAAAAAAATTAAAGTAGATGATTTGAAAAAAGCTAAAAATTTAACAAAATCTAAAGTCTATTTTCGTTTTAATTTAAGAGTTAGTAATCCTAAAGAGTTTAAGAAAATAATAAAAGCTTACAATAATTTTCCTTATATTTTATCACTTGAAACTGATAATAAAGAAGTTCAAATTCAAGCCGCAAAAGATTCCAGAATTGATATCTTATCATTTTCTGAGCTAGACATCATTAAAACTGTTACTAAGGGTGTTATTTCATTAGTTAAGCAAAATAACGCATTCATTGAATTTTCTCTATCCCCACTAATGACTAAAAATAAGGTATTGCAATCAAAAACCTTTCGAAATTTATATCGCTTTACACAATTAATATTAAATCTCAGACCAAATTATATTATTAGTGGTAATTTTAGTGAATTATACAATCTGAGAAATCCTCGGAACCTATTAAGTATATGCCATACATTATTAGAAATGCCTTTAAATGACGCACGAAAAGGATTTAGTACCAATGTTCAATTATTATTAGATCGTGTTGGACAGCGTGTTGATAAGAACGTAATTATGGATGGAGTTAAGATAGTTAAAGGAGGAGATTGAAGATAGCCAAAAAAGAAAGACAAAGATATATTTTATTTAGTATTATTAAAGAAGATAAAATTAAAATAGATCAAAATGATATATTAAAGGCAGTTTGGCAGTCAATTTGGAGATATTTTGGGTTGAAGGAAGCTAATAAAATTGGATTATGGTTAGTAGAACTTGATCTTCAGAATTTTTATGGAATAATCAGATGTTCTCATCAAACAAAAGAATTGATTATTTCTGCTCTGACGCTTATAACGGAAATTAATGGTGAAAAAATTATTATCTCTCCTATTAAAACTTCTGGAACTATAAAAGCCTTAAATAAAATAAAAGATGCAATAATTGATATAAATATTGATTATTAACTTTAATGAGACTCATGAAAAAAGATTCACTAACTAACGCGGTTATCAAAGAAAATACAGATCCTACCGAATTAAATCTCAATCAATTGTTATCAGAAGTGAAAGATTATCGATCTAGCCCCTATCTTTTGATTATTCAATCAAATACTGAGAAATATGTAAAATTAACTGTATATCCAATTAAGCATGATAAAATTATTAAGTTGACTTTAAAAGGGGCAAACATTTTATTTAGAGATATTGAAATCTTGTCTAAACGCCTTCAAAAATTTAATATCATTCATACCACTGGATTAGTTTCACAAAGTAAAAATGTAATTTATGAATGTTATCTCGATTTGAGGAAAAGAGATGAAATTCAATTTGATAACTTGGAGAAATCTTTAGAAAAAATTAAAAATGTATTCCAAGATATTAAGATTGAAGAATTAAGTTTAAATAAAAGTTGAAGTGGAAAAATGGAGTCCTGGAATGTTTCGCTAAAATTTACCGACGGTTCTACTAATATGTTAAAACTATATGATGTTAAACCCATATTTAATGGATATCTGAAAATTAAGAGGAGTTATTTTGATCGGCTTCTAAAAGCAATAAAGATAACTAAGAAATATTCTACCGGGAATGGCATTGAGAAAGTTACTGGTCCTGATAGAGAAGATTGGACTCTTAATCCTTGGATACTTATATTAATACAAGATAATGAAAAAAGAAAGCCATTTTGGCTATTCATCAAAAGAGAACGAAATCTTTCTGGAGAACTAGTTGCAATTGGTCCAAAAGCTTTTGCTGATTATAATAATAATAATAGCGATGAAGCCCGACGTGAACTTAAACGCTTAATGACTTATCTAGTTGTATATATAAATAAGTTTGAGTGTAGTGTATTATTGCCAAATTATCTATCTTAAAGAATCTTCTTAGTCCGTTTGATATTTCCCTTTTCCATAGAATAGATCAGCATAAATCGGTTCAAACTTTTCATTAAATAATTTATGATTCATCCAAATCTTATCTATTCCATTCCAAGTGAAATTAATGAGGGGATTATACGGTTTCAAGAAATCTAAGTTTCCATAAATAGATTTGAGAAATCTTTTTCCATCAACTAAATCATTGAGTATTAAAAAATAATCAATTCCTAAATATTGAAAAATTAAATCAAAAAGTTTTGTAAATTCATCTAATTGACAATCAGGTAGATATAACTTGATCATCATTCCATTCTCAAAATTAATCTGTTCTTTAAATCCGTGAATATAGTATTCACCCTCGACTTCATATATGAATCCATAATTAAAAAAGCTAAAAATCTTTATGATTTTCTCAGTAAATTCCTTTTTTACATTTGGGAGTACGATATACAGTTTTTCGTATAAATTCAAATTCTTTAGTGACAAATAGGGGA
This sequence comes from Promethearchaeota archaeon, assembly GCA_048939995.1. GTDB lineage: Archaea > Asgardarchaeota > Lokiarchaeia > Sigyniarchaeales > SOKP01 > SOKP01. The sequence continues at coordinate 23,143 of JBHLOY010000014.1, forward strand.
ATATCAATCCTTTTTTCAATAATTCAGTTAAATAGTTTATTGTATTAAGTTTTTTTGTTCCTAAATAAGACTTAATGTTTAATGAATGCCAACTATATACGTTTAAAAGGGCTTTAAATTCAGAAGATTCAGGTTCGAAATAGTCTGTTACATTTAAATCACCAATATTAAATTCTTTTAACTTTATGAACTGAATATTATAATCTGGATTGAAAAGTACGTTTTGAAAATAAATTTTAAACCTATTTGGGTCTAAATCCCAATTGTCTGAAGTTAAATTATGATTTGGGTGAAGTAAGGAGTATATTTTCTTTATAAAGAATATACAATATTCTCTTATAATTTTTTTAGATTTAGTTAACCAATTCAAATATGGTATCACACCAGGATTGCGGTAAGGAGATAAAAATTTAATAATAAAGGAGTTTGAGTTGTCAAAACTCAGTGAATATTTAACTTTTTGAAAGTAATTTGAAAGAAGTAATTTAAAATCAATCCCATTTAAATCAGTAGGGTAAAAATATAAAAAGTATTGCCCTAATCCAAAATTCTCAAATGCAGGAAAAAATCTAATTGATTTTACATAATTTTTGAAAAAATAAGTTTCTTTTATTTTATTATACTCATCTAATTGAAATAAAGTTTGGGTTAAATCTAAGTGAAAATCTACCACTCTGTTAATTTCACGTGAATTAAGGTTAACTCTTTCTTCTGAAATTTCGGTGTTGTCAATCAGTTCTGAAAAATCTTTCCCCCAAAGTCTTTCTTGATTTTTATTTGGGGTTTCTTGAAGAGGTTTCAAAGGGTTTCCAAAGATACTTTTCACATAAATAAAGAATTGGTCAAACAAATCAGGAGTGTAAAAGAATTCTTTTCGTTCCAAATCATAAAAATCCTTTATCGAAGAATATTCAACCATCCCACTCCATAAATAACGTTTAAAATAAATGATATCGTCTTTGAAAAGATTATAAATTAGAGAGAAAATCTTTTTCCTCAATTTTTCTTTTAAAGAAGGTATAAATATATCGATAGATAAGAAATTCATTTCGTTATATATGTTTGAACCATTAAGAATTATTATTTGAGGAAAAATTAATTTTATTTTTTCAAGCTTATTTAATACTTCCAATCTGGATTTTAAAATTAAAATAGGAATATAATTGTTGAAAAATGGAATAAAAATAGTGTTTATGAGATTAGGTTTAATTAAATCATTTTTTAAGAAATTGCTTAAGTGATTCTCAATTAAATTGTATGTAATTCTATAATCCTTATAATTTTCATAATATTTTTTTAATTTTTGCTCTTTTTTTTTGAAAATATTATCTACTTTCGATTTGTTATTGATTAAAGCTTCAATTGTTTTAATCTTAAATATTTTTAGATCTTGACAAGATTTTAATACATTGTAGTAAGATTGATATTCATTAACTTTTTTATTATAAAGTTTTTTTGATTTAAAATACAAGGGAATTATTTCTCTAAATAATGTCCTCTTTAAATCGACCTGATTAAATAATATATTTTCTTCGATTGTATTTTTAATACTATAATTAACTAAATAATTTTGGAATTGAATTGAATTGCTAATTGAAGGATGATGTTTAAAATAATCACTAATTAAATTAATAGAATTAAGTAGAGTATTAAGCATATTTTTTATATAAAAAAAGCCTTTTAACCTATTAGAATTTAAGAAAACGAGAAAATTTTTTTTCAATTCATCATTTAAACTAAAAATTTCTAGATTTTTTTTTAGTTTTTTAATTAACAAACGTTGACTGAGAATTTCATTTATATAATCAGACTTCAAATTTTGTAGTGTTATTGCTTTTCTTTCAAACCCAAAACCAGTAATAGAAAAAAAACGTATCCTATCAATTAACAACCATTCAATGATCGAGAGTGCCTTGTTGTAGCGTTTATTCAAATAATCCATATTAAATTCAATTTCAAAATTTTTCTCGTACATTGGATTCTTGAAATTAATTATATGGTTTTTCATTGCAAAATTCCTTAGATAATTTAGATTCTTAAAGTAAGTAACAGTTTTGTAGAGAAAACAATTTTTTCTTATGATATAGCCATAATCTTCCAGTTTTCCAATGAATTCAACAAAATCTTTATAATAATTGTTAGGTAATATGCAATAACCATAGATTTCAACACTAAAATTCGTTCTTGAACTTCTTTGGGAAATAATGAAAGGAAATTCTTTTAAAATTAAATTAATGTCTTTCTTTTTTAACGAGGGATTAAATTCTAAATTGATTAAAATAGGAATGAGATTAAGTGCAACCCAATTTATTTGATAGCTAGGGGCAATATCACTATATTTTTTTATCCATGTCATATTAGCAGTGAAGTTTCTTAAACTTAGTTCTGTCACTAGCACCTTTTCCTTTTTGAATTTTTTAAAGTAATCCTGATAATTTAATAAAGCAGTATATCTCTTAGTTTTATAAAAAATCTCAACTATGACTCGCAGAGTTTCAATCATATCATCAGCATAAAGAGATTTTGAAAATCTTGAAACATAGTCTCTATAGAATGCATCATAAAAATGTTCTTTTTGTTCCCCCATAATTTGGACGTTTCTTCTTATGAATTGAAAGAAATACTGAAAAGGACTTTCAACTGAGATAGTTGATTCACGCTTTAGAAACTTATCTAACCTATCAAATTCTGCAGATAAAAATTCATAACTAATTGTTTTTTCTTTGAATAGAGCGCTCCATTCTTTAATATTGGGTAATCTTTGTAAATCAATTTCTACTTTCTGATTTATAAAAATATTTATAATCTCATTCTCTTGTAGCTCATATGGGATGAAACATTTATATGCTTCTCTTAATAAAAGAACAGGGGTAAATTTCAAATAGGATTTATAAATACAGATTGAAGTTAGCCCATTTTGGTGATTTTTTTTAATTCCAATGTCAAAAAAACTTTCTGTATATTCTGACGCTTCAAAATCAGGAACCCATTCTAAATTTTTGTTTAATAAGTCCAAATTTAAATAAGATTTAACTTCTAGTATTAAATCATTAAAAATGTTATTAATATTTCTAATCAAATTCTCTATAGAAATTTCAATTAAAAAATCGACATTTAGTTTTTTCATAGAATTTTAATAATCATTCTTTACGTTGTTCTAGATTAAGCTATTGAAGTTTAAATTAGTATAGTTTATTTTTATCATGTAATTGAAATTTCAGTTCTCTTTAAATAATTTTCTTTCAATAAAATAATAACCGTGTTTAATTAGGTAATTTCTCATGGTTTGACAATATAAATCATTAAATCATTTTTGGTGATAATATTATGAATCCTGGGCTTGCAGGCGGTCCTCCTAGATATTAATTCCGCATTGCGGAATAATACTTTTTTTCTTTTTTTATGTGGAGTTTAAAAGATTGAAATGCTATATAAATCAAATTTCTATTGAGGACTATATTTGAAGACTTTAAAAGTAAAAAATCACAAAATGCCAAAATCCTATATACATACTAAACAAATCTGGGTTAAAGAGATACCAAAACAAGATAAAAGATTTAAAAGTTTGAATTTAAATTATATTGGATTTTTTTCCTTTTATTTCTCAATAAGTGTAATAAGAATAATTTTATCAATATATTTACCAGCATATCTATTGAATATTTTAAATATTAATAGGAGTAATTTAGCTTTTGTGCAAATCTTTACATATTCTGTAATGCTCCTAGCTCCTGTATTAGGGTATCTATACGATAAATTTTCGAGAAGTAGAAAAGTGTTGATGTTCTCGTTTTCTATTACCCTCATAGTAAGTTTTTTTCTTCTTATATTTACTTTTAATAGTCTTTTTATCTTTGGGCTAATTTTTGCATTAAATCTTTTAAGTCAACAAATTGTAACTGTTGGTGTAAGTAAATACGTTGTGCTTCTCTCTCATAATGAAACGATTAAGGATAGTAATTTAACTGTAGTGAATATCTCTGCCAATATTGGTTCCTTAGTTCCTTCAATCATTTTTTTATTTACAGTTCAAAATCTATATAATACTTCTAATTGGAATAATTTTTTTTTAATCGGAGTGATTTGTGCATTACCAATTATTTTTTTAACGGTTTTCTTGAAAAATGAATGTTCAGAGAATTCATTAAATCCTACATTTGAAAATCCTAATTTAGTATTAGATAAAAATTCCTCAAAAAAAAGCCTATATCTACAAATTTTTCTAATATTTTTATCCTATACATTAATATGGAGTGATTACCTTTATCAGTATCCCATTAGTTCATGGATCATAACAAAATATGGGGAAAATGGTTTCAACGTTTACTCTATCTCTTTTTTCTTCTTTATCATACTGAATTGTTTAGGAGTATTGATTGGAAAGTGGAATTCTAAAAGAATAAATTCAAAACTTTATAATACAAATCTTAAACATGCTCTCCTTATAAAGCATAAAAAAAGAATTATCTTTATAACTATTACTTTTTATATTGGTGTAACTACTTTAATGAGCTTTGCTAATTTTTATATATTATTAATTTGTTTTGGAATTATTAATATTTTAGCAGGAATTATGCTTCTAAATTATGTTTCCTTGATGATGACAATAACTAAAAATTTTAAGTATAAGACATTTGCCTATCAAGTTTTGACTTTAGCATTAGCGGTTAGTAGTGTTATATTTATACCATTAGGGACATTTTGTTCATTATTCATTCCTACTGAGATTCTATTTTTAATTGTGTGTTTTTTATCATTTCTTTCAACTATACCTCTGATTTTTATTGAGTCAAAGTAAATTTATTTACTTCTTGTTTTGATATCTCTAGATTCTGCGAAGGTCTATACGAAACTTAAAATATCAACTTTAATTATCAATTTCATTAATGATGACCATATGACTACAAATTACTAGTAAATGGCTTTAATATCGTGAGAAAAACTACTCTTAAGTTGATAACGCTATCATTAGTTACAAGTATAATGATAAGTTCTTACTTCATTGTTGTAAATAGTTTGGGAGCCGAGGTGACAATTAATCCTCTTTTTGGGCGTGCTCCAGTGATAGATGGAGAAATTGATACATCTAATAATGAATGGAATAAAGCAGTGAAAGAACGAATCCACTTATTTTCAAATTTATCTAACCCAGTAAATGGACTACCAGTTGATATTTGGGTAATGCAAAATAGTTCAAATTTATATATATCTATTCAGTTTAGTTTAGAGTCTCACAATGAACATGAATTTGTAGGCATTTTGATAGCTAGAAATAATTCTGAAATAACAGAAGACCTAAAGGATGCTAAAATTATACAATTCACAAATATTAGCAACGGTGATTATCAATATAAAGATTTTTATATAAAAAATATACTTTATACCGAAGATTCTCGTTCTAATGGTAATGGCGCCGCAAAGTCTGAGGGAGATGATATAACATATGAATTTGTTATTCCAGTAGAAGAAAATGAAACCGATACAGATGATGTTTTTATCGAGCATGGTCGGATCTATAGTTTTAAAATTGTTTTAGGAGATTCTATAACATATCCTGCTTCATATCCGGTCGACATAAAAGTGGGTAATTTTGTGCTTATTGATATTTCATATTATATTCCTCGAGAATTAACGCCTTTGGAGTGGTTGTATATAGTTTTATCGATTATTATTTTTGGTACTATAGGTGGACTTTATGTTTTTTATATATTTCGTATTGTAATATTAAAAGAAAAAATGAAAAGAATAAGAACTTAATATGCCAAAGTTTAAAAAAGAAAAAGGAAGCAATAAATTAAATAAAAAAGCTCTTGATGAGGATTTTGCTTATAAGACAGTTGTAAAGTCAATAGTTCTAGCAGGGATATTTTTTATAATTTCTATTCTTTTCAATATGGAAATTGTTACTTTTCTAATGGATAGAGGGGGTTTCTGGGTTATTATTGACGTTGTTATAAAAATTATAGCAATATTGCTATTTTTCTTTTTTGTTATTATTAGTATTGGTAATTATCAGGAACTAGTGGGACGTCCATTAAAATTAAAATTGATAATTTTAATCTTTGCTTTATCACTTTTACAAGCTTTTAGAAATCCTTTAGTATTTGTATTTACTTTTTTTGGGCTTGTTGCAATAACGATATATGTATTTTTTGTCCAAGAAAGTTAAAATTTTATTTAAATAAATTGATGACTTCAGATTTTTTATTTATTGGGCATAGGGGAACAAGACATAATTTTGATGAGAATACGATAGAAGCATTTCAAATTGCGCTCGAAAGTGGTGCAAACTATATCGAATTTGATATTCGGCAATTAAAAGATGGTAATATTGTTGTTTTTCACGATTCTTCGTTAGAACGGACCACCAATGATTCAGGTTTAATTAAAGATTATGATTCTTCGAAGTTAAGGAATTTGCTAACCAAAAAAAGAGGTTGTAAAATTCCATTTTTAACACAAGTCTTAGAAAGATTCAAAAGTAAAATAGGTTTCATGATTGAATTAAAGGAGGCAGAGTTATGGGAAAATGTTGTGAATATGATAGCTAAAGAGGATTTGCTGCATCAAATAATCTTTAGTGGAAAAGACTTAAGTTTACTCAAGATAATAAAAAATAAAGTTCCTCAAGCTAAATTTTGTTATAATATAACTAAAGGAATAAGTATAAGTATTCTAGATTTTATTGACAGTAAAAAGTTGGATGAGTTTGACTTAATTCCGGAGATGATTAGTCTCAGATCTGATTTAATCAGTAAAAGTTTTATTGAAAAATGCCATAAGTATAAAATTTTAGCTTTAAGTTGGGATTTTATTAACTATAAAGACCCAGTTGAAAAAATTAAGTACCTGATTAACTTAGGAATTGATGGAATTCTATTCGATGATTATCATAATATTGACGTTATAAAGAAATACTTATACAATCTTTGACTCAATTTTTAATTATACTTTTACCAGACGGAAGAGCTAGTACAATCTCGTCTAACGTTAATAATTTTATCCACTTTTTTAAATCTTTATCAGATATCTTAATAAAATAAGATTTTATCTCCTTAGCTAAAGGTCCTTTTTGTAATCCGTTATTAGAGGGTTTAATTAGTAAGAAAGGTATACCTTTGGCTTTGATTGCATTCAAAGGACCGACAATAATTTTGGGAAAAAATTGATATTCATCATTATTTGAAGTATTTTGAATTTTTAGCAATTTTAATCCTACCGCTAATTCCGTTTTAGCATCTTTAATAAAATTCTTTTTCCCTGATATCATAAAAGAGCCTTTTGGTAGAAATTCACCTGAAGGAGGTGTTTTCGAAATTTGATCCCGAAAGATGTAAAATACGTCAACAACCCCCCAATTCTCTTTCCATGCTCTGGAATAACTCGCAACAAAATCAGCAGCTTCTCTAATTGATTGTTCTGTTATTTTTCTATTTTCTGGATTTTTGATAATAGCTAATGGTGAACCTGGAAAGCTGGTGTGTAGTACAAGGTCGTTATCACTAATATGCTTTTTAAAAATTAATTCATTAGAATTTGCATCTCTTCCTCCAATTACTAAAAGGTCCTCTGATGTAAAAAACCATCTAAATTTTTCATACCATTTTTTTTTTGGTTTTTTAATTAAGAAATCTATTTCCTCAACAACTAATTGCTTTTTATTCTTTAATCTTTGTATTTTTTTTTTAGTTTTTTCGATTGCAGGGATAGTTCCCTGTAATTTTTTTTCATACTTCTTTCCCTTATTGTAAAGTCTATTAGCATTTTCTCCTAAACTCTGATTTAAACTTAAAAATACTTGATTTTTGTCTATTTCCACAACCAGCTGTTTTGTTGAAGGTTCTATTTTGATGAAGAACTCTAGATTCTCAATATTTTCATTCTTTGCGGTTAATAACTTATGATTAATCTCTTCTATTGAATAACCCTTATTTCTAGCATCTGAGATTGTGTCAAATAGTTTTTGAAGTGATACAAAATGAGCATAAATAAAGTCTCCGAAATTATAAAATTTTTTTTTAAGAGCTTTTAATTCTTCAAGATATTCCATTTGCTTTTTTAGGATTTGCTCCTGAGATTTAATCTGGTTATCAAGGCCATCATGGGGAGATTTAACTATATGCGCATCAAGCTTGGAATAATATTCATCAACAGCTTCGTTAAAAGAATTGAAATAGTTCTTTTGATATTTTTCGAATAAAGTGAGATCAAAGGGTTGTATTGAAATTGGATTGCCATTTTTATCTACAACAATGTTTGCTTTAATTTCACCAAAAAGTAAGTTATTTCTTAAAGTTTTAAAAGCAGAAAATAAATTTTGTATTGCAACTTCATTTAAACGTTTTCCCTTTTCAGTTTTTTCTACTCCCGCCCTAAAGCAAATCTCTTCGCTATATAAACCAGAAATACTTATATTCCTAGCTAGGATTCTAACAACTTCCTCTTCTGAATCAATAATTATAGCTTTAAATTCTTCTAGATTTAAAGTTAAAAAATCTTTTCCTCTTCTCTTTGGGAATTGATATTCTCTGTTCGCTAAAATATCTCTATCTCTAAATTTTTTGTAGCTATTGGCAATTTTTATTATATTATTCTCATCAAGTAAGACATAATTACCTTTATTGAAAAGTTCTATAATGAATTTCCAGGGTTCTTCACTATAATTACTTAATTCAATAATGATAATACGATCGAAATTGTGTTGAGATATGGATATAATTTTCCTATTTTTCATGAATTTTCTAAACGAGATTATATATTGAGTAGGAAATTTTGGAATTGGGTAGCTATAATTAGTTATGTTGATGCGAGCATCATTTTGTATTATCAAGTTCCTTTTCTCATTAGTTTTTGTTTTTATTTTTAAAATTAGAAGATCATCGATTTCATATAAATTCAAGATGCTCCCTTGAGAAAGTATTGTATCCAGTTCCCTAACTATTGTATAAACATCAAAATTTGAAAATTTTAAACCAATCATAAAAATCAAAATTCTTTAAATAGAATAAATAAAGTTGGAACTAAAATCCAATATATATAATGATTTTTATAATAATTAATATTTATAATACTATTATGGTTAAAAAAGATAAACGTCATAGACGGACTAATATAAAAAAAGAACGTAAAAGGCTAATAAAGGAAAAAAAGAAACAATTACAAAAACAAGATTTATTAACAGATAAGAAATCTACTAAAGAAATAGATATACGTTTAGAAAAAGAGACAAAACTTTACTGGGTTAGAGCACTTTCAGGATTAGTTTCTGGCTTGCTTGGTGTTTTAATAGGGTTAAAAGGATGGGTTTTGTTAATCTGGATGATATGTTTTTGGTTTATTACTCCATTTTTTGTAAGTTTTATTGTGTTTAGATACGAATATAATAAAGAAAATTGGAGTTGGAAAAATATAATAAAACCAGGTATAGGAATTTTTTTTTTACTGTTCATGATAGTATCAATTATAACCTTTACGTTGATTAAATTCTTTCTGTGAATTTAACTATAATTGAATTAATTGCTTTACTGTTTTTTCAATTTTTTCCCGTGATGTAAATTTTATCTCATCTAATTTATAAATTCTATTACAATATATACACTGAATTTTTAATGGTTTTTCTTCTAAAACTAAGAATTCTGTACTAATTGGCTCTTCAGAATTTGAAATACATGTTATATTTTGACAAAGAATTAATCTCTCGATGATTGAGGGTAATTTTACCTTCTTCTTTTCAATTAATTTGTAATTATCAATTAAGGAAATTGTTGCATTGGGAGAAAGAATAGAAATTTGCTGCATTTGAATTTCATCAAGAAAAACCCCTTCTATTTTAATTATATCCTTTTTATTTAATTTTTTAGAAGAGACATTCACACCTATAGTCATAAGATTTGGAGATTCATCTAGACCTGTAAGATTTAAAATTGTAAGTGCATACCCTGCATCTATATGGTCAATAACGGTCCCTTTCTTTATTTTATCAATTTTTAATTTTTCTTCAGACATTTTCTGGTTACTATAGTCAATTTAATTGAAAAAACTTTTGGTAAAAAATAATGAATTGGAGTATTATTTAAATTATGATAAATGCAAAGAAAAATAAAATACTTGAAATAACAAAATTATATGTAAGATTATCATCAACTTCTAAATCAAAATAATCTAGCACACCCACAATTAAAGCCCCAATTAAGGGTAGAAGGAGGATTCCTTGTAAATTCACAAAGTACAATCCATTTAATAAGATTAAAACTATAATCCCCGAAATAAAAGCTGTTATAATTCCGGCAATTAATCCTTCATAAGTTTTGTTTGTATTTCGAATTTTATTCCGTCCGAGTATTCTACCAAATAGATTGGAAGTCATATCTCCAAAAATAGCCATCGTCATAGACGTACAAATTATTAAAGGGCCAATGGGTTGGATTAATCCATAAACTATTATGATTGAAAAGCATCCAATCCCCATAGAAATATGAGGGCCAAATCTCATATGACGTTCCTTCTCTCTTAGAATTTTATTAACTGATTTCAATGGATAATAATCTGGTTTTAAAATCCTTATAATTTCTGCTGTAAAAAATCCAATTAAACAGATCCCAACCAAACATACAACTAAATATTGTGTAAATATCATCTGGTCTGCGATATTATAATAAACAGAAAAAAACAAATCTGATAGAAATGATGGCAATAGCTCAAATAGATAAACGAATAAATGCTGGACTAGAAATCCCAGTGTAAAATAGAAAAAGATTATCCCTAATACAACTAAGTGAGTCAATTTTCGATATATTTCATATTTTAATGGTAGTTTTTCAAATGAGTTATCATAATCAATTTTAATTGTCATCTTACTTTTGTTCTTTTCCCTTCGAATTAATAAATAAAAAAATGGTAAAAATATGACAGTAAAACTTAATAAAATAACATCAAAAGGGAAAATTAAAAAATCGAGGGTGGTAACGTGAAGAAAATTAATTATAACCAAATTAATTGAGACTCCTATTAATAGGACTAATGAATTAACTAAATTATTATAATAAGCTCCTCTTTCACCTCTTTTTTTAGTTAGATAGGTAATATAGAGCAGAATGGTGCTATAAAAATAAAGGATCCCCACAATAAGATAAGATAATAAGTCCAAAGATTACCACATTAACTTTTCATGAAAATGAATTTTATTAATCTAAAATTTTAAACCTATTAACCAAAAATATTGAAAATTATCTTCCTTCGAAGATTTTTGCTAGATTTTTTGCTGCAACTCTCATAACTTTAACTGTCTTCATTAAAGTATCTATTAATGTTCCAGCGCAAACTATCACTAGAGGTCCCGCATTACTTACCACAATATATCCATTTTGAGCTCTTACAATAATTTCACTTAATTCTTCTTGAAATAAAGTTTGTATTGTTGAGCTACCTGTCATAAGCAGGGCACTTGCAAGACCACAAAATTGGTCACCATCAACACGGTATTGAGGCAAAGCTGAAAATGCGATTTGGTACCCCTCTTGGGAAACAAGCGCAATTGCCTCAATATCTGCGTTAGAGGTTATAAATGTGATTTGAGGGCTTATCTTTTCAATATCTTCATCAGTAATTCCAAGATCACTTCCAAATTGAACCTTAATCACCTTCTATAGTTAAGTTAATAATAGAACCTTAATGTCAGTAATTTTATTAAAATTCTTTTTATTTATATTTTTTCACTTAAAATAAATCAATTTTTATAAGCATTAGCAAAATAAAAACTACAACTTAAATTTTAATATTAAATCAACTATAAATTATTCAAATTTTACTTGAATTTATAATAAATATTTATGATAACCACTCGAGAATCTATTCATTACCAATTTTCATTGATTTTTGGGTACTCAAGTCCAAAAAATATTATTGTAGGAAATGTTTTAGGTCCAGGTAAGTTAAGGAGAACTAAAATAAATGAATTATCACATGATGTTATAAGATTCTTACGAATGTATAATGCGATATTAAGAGATTACACAGGATCTGAACTCTACTCAATTGAGTTTGAATTATATAATTTTGATGAAAAAAATGCTAAAATTAAGATTTATCCAAAATCAATGTTGTTAACCCCAGGAAAGTATAAGGATTGTGAAAGTTTACTTTTAGCTTTAAAACCAGATACGGGTTATCTAGATGTTCATAAATCTAGAGCGTCTCTAGACGGCATAAGCAAACTTTTTTTTGAAGTAGAAGAATTTTCTAGCCATCCTGACTTAAATGGCGATGAAAGGAGTCTTATTTTGGAAATTTTTGCTGAACGTTTTAGTAAAAAGTTATATGGGGAATTAGTTGAAGATAAATGGAATAAAAAGTTAATTGGAATAACCTCTTCGCTTCCAACAGATAAGGAAATGTTAAAGACATACGGTTCTATTAAAAATGATGTGATTATCTTTTGGAATAAAAACCCACCTGAGTTTAGTTTTCAAAATTATGAATATGGGAAATTTAATACGCCATTTATGGATAAAATGGGAATAGAGCATTTAAAGTATTTAATATCTGAGCCTAGTGCTAAATTTATTGTGGAGTATACCCTCAAATTAGGCTCAAATCTCATGAAGCTTGCGAATTCTGGAACTGTTGATCAAACTCAAGAGAGAATTTTAGCTTTGTTAATTAATAAGATTAAAGCAGATCTCAAATTAAGAGAAATTTCCAGTAAAGAACTAATTTCTTATTCTGAAGATTATTTGATTTCAATGGAGCAAGATCTTAATCATTTTCGAGAGATTTCTGATTCTTTTATAACTTCTGGAAAAAAAGGTGAATTAGAGCAGCTTCTAAAAGAATTTAGAATCCTAATAGAGAAAGAAAAGAACACTCATCCTATTTCGGATAACATTAAAGATATATTTGAGATCTGTGTATTGTCAATATCTCAGTCAGTTAGTGAAAAAGATATTCTAATTGCTATAGAACTAAGTTCTGCTTTAAATTATTTTTTTGAAATTTTTAAAAATAGTTTTAATATATTCAGACGATCTCTTCCACGTTACCTTTATCGTAGAGATTTGAATTTATTAGCAAACTTGCTTATTAACAATCTAAAGGTTAATCTCGAAAGAGAACAAAAACCCGCAAAGGTATTAGGTATAAATATAATTTCAAGATTCAATAATTCTCTCCAAAGTAAAATTGAATCTAACTCAAGAATAATATCAAAACAACTTTCTGTGCTAAAAAGTTTTAAAGATAGTGTAACTGAAACGCTTTCAGAATTTTTTAAGAAGATAGAATTAAACATTAGTGATCTTATTTCTTTTGCGGAGGTTCAAATGGAAAGTAATCCTGAGTTAATAAAAATGCACCTAGATAAATTTGAGAGATTTACAAGTGATTTAAGGTTTTTAGCTAATTATATTTTAAGGTATTCTACAATTAATCGCTTTTTAAAAGAGGAGAATGACTTGGAAATAGCGAATCCTGTTACTTTTTCTAATAAATTCTATCGATTTCTTGAAAAAAGAGTATCAGGTATAGATTTAGAATGGAAATCATATGTATTAGAATGGATAAAAGATTATGCTAAAAAATATTTTAATTTAACAGAGAAGAGAGATTGGCATTTGAATGAGACTTTTCAAGACTTTGTTGAATATTTTGAGCAACGTGAGAAGCTTGAGCAAGATGTTGGGAATTTTTTAAAATTTTTAGATTTTTATATTGCTCAAGTAACAGACGAGATGGAAAAAATACTTTTATTAGAGTTCTATAAACATTTTGAGCATTCTATTGAAATTAAATTTGAATTTCCAAAGTATATTCAGAGAATGATTGAAACAGAACTCAGTTTAATTAGTTTTGAGGAAAAAAAAGCGAATGCCATAAATTTATTTAGTATTTCTGAAGAAGACATGTTTTATAAATATGTTATAGAAACTGAGGCGAAATATTTTTCAAAACTTATTCCTCGCCCTAAAAGCATAATCTTAAAGCACAATTTCACAAAGGAAGAAAAAGAATTGTTTGTAGGTGATTTATTCCATATTATATTTTTTAAATATTGGCATAGTAACACAAATTATGAGATTTCTGATAACTTTAAAGAAGTATTTAGGGAGTGGATAAAGGAACTATGATAAGTGGGATTAAAAGACGAACTACCGCTATAGAGAGCACTTATCGATATTTTCAAACAGTCGATTTAATTGTTTCACATTTTAAGAGGGCTAAAGATAGGGAAAAGATTTTTGAGTTGGCTGGCTTTAGTTCTCATCTTGATGAAATTCTGATTGCTGCAGCCTCAGTTCACCTTTATCATAATTATGGAATCAGATTCCCAAAAAAAGTTAAAGTAGAACATTTTTCTGATAAAATGGCAAAAGATATTGAAATTAAGGAAAAAAAAATTTTATTGGAAGAAATTAAATTTTTGTTAAAAAATTCTTTTAATTTGGAGATCGATTTAATTAATAAAGTTATTGAGATAGAAGATATGTTTATATCTTTACTAATTGAACAAGGAGAATCTAATTTTAGTGAATATCAAAAAAATGAATGTTTAAATCAAATAGATCAAAAAATTGAATATGAACTGCTAGAGATAATAAAAAATTATCCTGCCCTTTACTTTTACGATTTTTTAGGTGATTTAATCGGCCTCATTAATCAAACAAAAAGAGAAATATTAGAGGAGAGCTCAGCGTTTAAAGATCTCTCTGTTGATTTTGAAAAAAAACTTGACTCACAAGAGAAAGAAGATAAATTTATTGAATTATCTTCTTTGAATCGATTGATTAATAGGGTACATACTACATTTGAAATTAAGTCTTATAAGGAGTTACAAATACATACAATGCCAATTAGAATGATTAAGAAAAAAATTTTAGAGTTTGAATTCAACAAATATCCAATTTCTATTCCAGGATTAAAAGTATTTCAAAAAGGCAATTCAATAAAAAGAAAGTTGGTTAATATCATAAAGGAGGGTCTGGCTAAACCAATAAATTATGAGACTTTTGAAGAGGAGGCATTAGATTTCTTAAAAAAAGAAATATTGAACCAGCTTAAAACTAATCCAAATGATTTTATTTACTTAATTCAAAATCTTTATGATTTTTCTTTTGAGGAAATCATATATCAGCTAAATAAACATGGTATTTATGAAATAATGCATTTAATTAATGTTGATAATAACCTGCTTACAAAAATTAAGAAGAATATGATTAAATATAATATTAGAAAACAAGATTTTTTAGCCTTAAACGATAAGAGTAGAAATTTATTTAATCTTGCAAAAAATGTAATCATTAAACTTGATTTTTCTTTTTTAAAGAAGATTTTAGATCATAATGAAACTATAAGTGAATTTGATCTCTCCAAGATATTATATCGAGAGAATTTAGAATTAAATGAGTTATGGAAAGTTTTAGAAAAGAGAATTGGAACTCCAATTAATGAGTTAAAAGAGTTTGTAAGGAAGAAACTAATAATTGAAAAAGTGTTCATTCAAGAATTAGGATTAAATAATTATGACCAAATAATTACTATTCTAAATTTTGAAGAGATTATTCAAAAAATAATAAAGGATATATTTTATTACATTGTATCAAAAATTCTCAGACAATTAAGTAGAATAATCGAATCATATAACAAAATTAGCGATGATAAGGGGTTGATTTTGCAAGCTCTTAAAAAAATGGAAGGTACTTTAGAAGATGAAGATTGGATAAATATCAAACTAGAAGAGTTAGTTATTAAGCGAATTATGAGAAGGCAAGAAGAATTTGTGATCACTTTTGATGCACTAAATCAAGTATTCATAGTAAATGGTTTTATTTTTTCACGATTGACTGATAAATCCTTAGAAGAGGGAATAAATGAGCTAAGAGATACTCCCAGTTTGATATATGCGCCTATTAAATCATTAAAGTTTCAAGTAAATCTGATATCTCCTGTTTCTTATTGCATCGCTTATGATATTATCAAAAGATTAGAATCTATCAATAAACTTCATAAATTAGAAGTTAAGGATGTAATTGAGATTGAGAAAAGAGAAGAAGAGAGAAAATTACATCAAATAATTGAAAAACAAAAAGAAAGCACATTAAATTGGATTGAGAGGCGAATAACTTCATCCTTAATGGGGATTACTCGTCCTGGTATAAATCCAAATCAATTTTATTGGCAAGAAAAGGATACAAAGATTACGACAGATAACATTAAATTACATAGTGAATTAAATGATGATCCATATGCGAAATTTTGTGAGTACTATAATTTTGCTGTTGATAAAATAAGATCATTCAAGCTTGTTTTATTATTGCCTAGCAATGATGAGATTGAAAAGGAAGTGAAAGATATAATTGAGAATACGTTATTTCAAAGATTAAATAAAAACCCTCTTCTTAGTGATATTAAAGTAATGCTTGAAGGTGAGAGATATTTGATTGCTAAGAAAATAGCGATAAAGATTGGAAAAATTTTAGATAGCGCATTATATACTAAATTTAAAAATAAGAGAAAAAGCTAATTAAATATAAAATTAACCATATTTAAAATCTATAAAATATTAATAAATCTATGTCTTTACTTAAAAAACAATTAAACCAAATAAGGATATCTTTTTCTCAGCTCATTAAAGGTTTTCTCTTATTTTTATTGAGTTCTTCTGGTTTGGCTTTTGCTATTTTCTTAAGATTTCTTGGATCTAATGGGACAATAATCGCATTTGGTGGTATTTTAGTTGAAATTGTAGCTTTAGCAATAAATTACTTTTTATTTAGAAGTTTTTTAAAAGAGAAGAAAGAAATTTCTGAAGAAAAAGAGAAAAAGAGCCAGTTTTATGAATAAGATTAAAATCTAGATATAATTCTCCCATACCCTTTCATTTATATTGTGCATTTTTAGATAATCTTTAACGTCTGTTAATAAAATATTTGGATCAAATTCCCAAGCATTATTTTTATTGAATGACACACATTTTACATTTTCAATTTTTAAAACTGATTTTAAAAGGAGCCCATAAGTTGCAACCTGGGGTAATGAAAACATAAAATTTCCTTCTGGTTTATAATCAATAATCTTTATCACATTATCTTGAATTTGAATGAGATCAATATGACCAGTAAGAGCTTTTCCTTCGGCTTTTTTCCATATTGGGACTTCAATTGCTAAAGAGTCTCTATCTTTTATTAAAATATATTTTAAAACAGGTCCATGACCGGGATTAGTAATAATGCCATCATTCTTGAAGTTTGTATGGACTATCTGAGCATATTGAGGCAGTTTCGAATTTGAATCACAATATTCAATTTTCCCTTCCTTGATTAAATTTTTGCCAAAATTTCTGAGAAACATACTTTTTAAACCAATAATTTTAAATCTAGACACACGAGGAAGTGCCCTTGTATTAAATAAATTATGAGGGATTTTGCCCTGGTAAATTCGATTAAAATATTTTCCAAGTCTGATAAATTCAGTTCGATAAGGATTTAAAGGTGAAATTTTTTGGCGATGGTTCTCAATATTCCAATTAAAAGCATATGGAATTTTCTGATGAATAAAGACTTTATTTCTAATTGATTCCCGATATATTGTCATTTAATCATTAAGTATGTTTTGAATTTAAAAAAATATGTGTATTAATGATTTATTAATTTGTAGAATTACAATTACTTATGAATATTTCTTTAAAACACCAAACGGACCTGGCAGGATTCGAACCTGCGACTTTCGGATTAGAAGTCCGACGCCCTATCCATGCTAGGCTACAGGTCCTTTTTCTATCTCAATATAATTTTTGAAAAGAAAAATATTGAAAGTTAAAATTTATTACGTATTAAGAAATTAAAATTTTACCTTTAAAACAATAGCTTAATAAAACGGTCTAATTATAGAATCTACCACCACCAAATCCATTTTAGGAGAAATAGGTTTTACTATTCTACATTCAGTAATTTTATCAATATTCCATTGTGATTTTTCTAAGGAAATTTTTAAATTTTCTATTGCTTTTTCTATTGATCTTGGTTTATTAACAAATTGATAACAATGGATCATTCCCCCCGTTAATTTCATTAAAAAACATGCAACTCTAATGAATTTGAGAGATTTTTCAGGTAAATTCATAATAATCCTGCTTGCTTTATGTTTTAGTTCATTTCCTAAATCATTCTTTGGATTTAAGAGATTTGTGACATTTATGTTAAACGGAAATATCTGACCCATCATATTGTTCAAACAAATATTTTGTTTAAGGTACTTATAAGCAATTGGATTAATATCAAATGCATAAATTTGTACATTATGATTTTTTACTAATTGAATTGAAATTGGGCCAACTCCAGCAAACATATCAATTATTACCTCATGAGCTTTAATATTACAATTGGCTAGTCTTTTTCGTTCATAAACCAATCTAGGAGAGAAATAAGTCTTCTTAATATCTAGGTTAAAAATGCAATTATTTTCCCTATAGATTGCTTCTGTTTTATCTTCTCCTTTCAATAATTTTAAATCTCTTAACCTAAATTTACCTTTTATTTTACTCTTCTTTTCATAAATAGATTTTATAGCATTATTTGTTAGTAATAATGCTTTCGCGAATTTTTTTTTATACTGCAAAGCTTTCCTATAACTTAAATCTCTAAAACGATTGAATTCAACAACTGCAATATGGCCAATTATATCATATGATTTTGGAATTAGATTAATAATATTTGAAGGGATTTGCTTTTTCAAGATGTCCTCAATTGATTGTGAGCTATCTAATGAGATTTGTGATTCTAGTTTAATTATTTCAAAAAAGAATTTATTATCGATATATTCCGTTAAAGATTTAATCTTTTTTAAGTCTTGAATTAATGGAAAAAGTACAAATTCTCCTTCTGATAAGACTCTTTTGCTTTTATCAACGAACTTTTCATTCTTTAAATTTTTCTTAAGAAGGTCAAGAAAAGTTTGAGCATCTTTTTTTTTCAACTTCAGAAATTTTGATTGGCTAAAGTTCTTCACCTTATAAAACATTATAATTCGAAAAGAATTAAGATCTTTTTTTGAGGGTTTTTGATTTTCTCAATAATATTATTGTCTAAATCATTTGATGATTTTGAACATTTTATTAGTACAGTTCTATCACAAATATAATCACTTTTACGAAAAACTAAATCTTTATGACTTAATAATTTTAAATTCTTGTGACCGAAGCCAAAAAAGGTATCTGAAATGTTGTCTACCTGAATTTTGACTTTAATTTTTCTTTCGTAAAATATCATCCTTTTTAGCTCATCATTCAGATCAAAACAAGCTTTAGATGCATTAGTTGCTAGGATACAAGTACCACTTCTAGTAATATATTTATCTTTTGTCACTTCTATTGTTGTTTTATGTGTACAACTTATATTTTGATGGCCATAAGCATATATTTTTTCTATAATAGTCATTTTTAGTAATTTTCTTCAAAAAACTGAACAATATCTTCAATATTATTAGATATTAAAAAATTCGAATTAAATATTTTTTTTAGGTATTGATCTAATCCATTAAGAGGATGATAAGTTGAAAATTTCTTGATTTCATTAAATTGGTTGATATATCTTTTAGGGATAAGAATAGCACACTTCTTATAATTTTTATAATGTTTTTGAAAAAATTTTAAACAATAATTTAATGAATTTTGATATATTATGTCATTTTCATTTACAGCTTTAATTGATTCATATTGTCCCATTGGAAACGTATCTAATAATTCAAAAGGAATAATTCCATAAATCTGGGAGCAAAAAACGATATGAATATATTTTCTTTGGATTTTAAGATTACCATTTATATTTTTTATCCAATTTTGTATGGAAGGTGAATTGAAACTTTTGATATCCAACTCAGGTAAAATTAATAAGTATCTCGCGTCTTCGGGGACGCGATAATAACTAGATAATTTAGATATATATCTATAAATTATAGGTCTGTTTAAGCTTTCATAAGAGCTATATAATCTTCCATGCCTTTTAATTACTTTTTCATAAATTTCAAAAAAGTTTTTATTTTTACTTAATAATCTAGCAGCCATTACTAAATTTGGATGATTTCTAATTCTTAATTCTACTAATTCCCATAGATTTCCATCTCTAATAGCTTGACGGATGGTTCTTAATTCTGAAATTGAAAGATAGAGATTATGTTCAGCTATCAGTTTAACTCTTAATTTCTCTTCAAAAGACATTAACTCTTTGGGGGAATAAGTTAAACAAACTGGACAATGGCATGGAAATTCCTCAAGTTCTTGAAGCTTTCTAGTCCCAGTAGATAAGGTAAAATAACGATTCTCCCTTGCATATAAAATGTAGGCTGCGGAATCCATAAGATCACATCCAAATGCTACAGCTAGCGAAAAAAATTGAGGTAGACCTAACCCAAACATATGTAAAGGTTTATTTGGAGTGAGGTTCTTCCTTGCTGTTAACAAAATTTTTAATACTAAATTAAATCTATAATTCAGAAAAGCTTTAACTAACCCTCCAATAGCATAGATTTCGAAATCTAATCTATCCATAATACTAGTACACTTTTTCACTAAATTAAGGTACTTTCCTCCATGTATTGGGCCCAACCAAGCACAATTCTCATTTTTTCTTCTCTTTATATTTTCTCTTGCCCTTGAAAGCGTCAATTTAACTTTCTCTTTGGCGCTTTCATAATCATCATCTAGCTGAACAGGTAGATCCAGAATAACAGGAAAATCTGAGCCAATTTTTTCTTGGAAATTTTCAATTTCTGTTGCCTCTATCTCAATTTCACCATCTCTATACATATACTGCTGAAAAGCACCACTATCTGTAGCAACTAAACCTTGAAAGTTTAAATAATCATGAATTCCTTTTATTAATACTGCATTCCTCTGATCATAATTTTGATAGAGTGTATATGCATTTGTAAACAACGCTTTAACTCCCATTTTTGATAAATCTTTAGTAGAGATTAAGTTTCTGAGAGGATGAATGACTGGTAAGAGGTTGGGAGTAATTAATTCTTTATGATTCAAGCTAATACGTCCAATTCTTGCTAATGCATCACTATTAACAAGTTCAAATTCCATCTAATATCAACTCTTTTATATGTATTTCAATCAAAAAAATCACCTAAACGATCTTGTTGAAAAAGATCCTCTAACCAATCAATTTTTCCAACAATATATTGGTCTATATTTTTTTCTTCTGTGATTATTTCAATAATTATCCTCATAAGAGTCTCAATATCTAGTTTTGTCGTATCAATTTCCAAAATGGGTATTTTAACATCTTTTTTAATGAAAAAGTTTATACAATTCCCCAAGATTTCTGATTGTACATTTTCAATCACTTTTTCCTCATTATACCCTTTTTTTCTTAACCTTACTGATAATTCATCAGGATGGCATCTCAGGATTATTAGAAAGTCAATAAATTTTTCTGGGATTATATCAGAAAAATGACTTTCAATTAATAGATAATTAACCTTTTCAGGCTCATAACTCTCAATTAGATTAATAAGATATTTTTTTACTGCTTTCTCATTAAAAATAAATGTATCTCTTTTTGAGTCATAGTTGGTAGTAAAATTCTTTTGAATGACTAAATCATTTAATGAGATTAATTTTGCATTTAATTTTTCCGCTATTGCTTTAGAGACCGAAGTTTTTCCAGTACCTGGTGTTCCTGAAATTGTAACAATTTTCATAATTTAAACCATAAAAAAATTTTTGAATGGTTTACCTAAATTTGAAAAAAATTGAAAAGTTTAATGGGAAAGGGGGGCTTCGAACCCCCGACCTCACGGTTATCAGCCGTGCGCTATACCAGGCTAAGCCACTTGAGAGTCTTCTCACCCAGAAAAGACTTCTCTCCCAGTGTACCTTCCCATTCTTGATTTACTGGGACTTTTTGTAAAGCCTCTAATTCATTAATTAAATTAAAAACAATAATTTTTAATTTTGATTGAATGATTCAAATTATGGATAGCTAAAAAATTTTATTATATTATATTCTCTCCAATAAGCCTTAAACTTTAATAAATAAACATCTATTTTTTATTTACAATTAAAAAGTTTAATCAAATGACAAGAGTATTAAACTATTCGATTATTGGATTAGAAGATTATATCATTAGTTTCGATTCGTATTGTTCTCCATGTGAAATACAAAAATATTGTCAATATGGAAAAGAAAAACCTTTTACTATATCAATTAAATGTAGCGATTTAAATCGTGCAAAAGAAAAAGTGAAGTTTGAGCAGCTTCAAAAGTTGCAGAAGAAAGAAGATATATCTATAACTTATGAGGAATTAATTAAAAAAGTTAAAATAAATATGCAAAATATTTTTAGTCAAATTTGGAACGATAAAATAAGGGCTCAAAAAGAAGAGATTCGTTGTTTAGATTCTCGAAAAGTTGATGCAATGTTGGTCGCTCAACAAGGTCAAAATTGGTGGCAAGATTTCAATACAACTATGAAGGAATTGAATCAAGAATGTGAGAAAATCCTATAAGGTTGCTTTTCTGATTTAAGTGTTTGCTTTATTTTTTTGTAAATTGCGAAAAAAGCTTCTTAGAATCGAAAGATTTATATAGTCAAATTATATTTAGATAATTTGCACTCGATTTAATTAATTGAGTTTCAGTCACAAGGATATATTTTTTGAAATTATTTTAAGATTAAAAAGGGGTTTTTAAAATGGAAGTTAAGTTAGAATCTTCAATATTATCAAACCTATGCCCCGAATGTGGGGGAAAGGCTATTCCAATTCATGAAAAAGGAGAGATTGTTTGTAGTCAATGTGGCTTAGTCATAAGTGAAAAGCTTGTTGATATTTCTCATACAGATAAAAGAGCGTTTACTAAATTAGAAAAGGAGAAAAGAGAACGCACTGGTTCTCCCATTTCAATTTTGTTACCTGATATGGGCTTAAGTACAATTATAGATCGGTCGAGTATTAAAAGTCCCGATTTAAAACGGGCAGCTAAATGGAACTCGAGGATGACTTGGGATAAAAGAAATATGTTAATTGCTACCACAGAATTAAAGCGGATAGCAAGTAACCTAAATCTACCCAACCATGTTAAAAAAGCCGCAATAAGGCTTTATATCGATGCTTTTAAGAAGAAATTATTACGCGGTAGATCTATCAATGGCATGGTTGCAGCATGCCTATATTTTGCATGTAGGGAAAGAAAAATTCCAAGGACTTTACGGGAAATATTAGACGAAACTGCCGTTAATGCCAAAAATGTTAGAAGATGTTACCGAACTATTATCAGGGAATTAAATTTAAAGGCTCCCTCAACGGATCCAATTTCTTTAGTGCCTAGATTTATTGCTGAACTAGGCTTGGATGTTGAGACTGAAAAAGAAACTATAATTATTTTACAAAAATTTACTTCTAAATTCTCAACCAGTGGAAAGGACCCTAAAGGTCTATGTGCAGGAGCTCTATATTTGGTTTCGAAAAAGAAGCATAGAAAAGTCTCCCAAAAAGAGATTGCCAATATAGTTGGAGTCACAGAGGTGACTCTTCGTTCTAGGTTTAAAGAATTGGTTAATAAACTAAAAATTGTAATATAAATTTTTTTATTAAATTTCTTTTTTTAATAGGATTTTCATAAAATCTGGAAGAGTCAACATATAGCTTTGAGCATTAGGTAAAAGATTTTTTATTTTTATAAACATTTGAGAATAATGTTCTGCTCTTTCTTTTTGTTTTAGCACATCATTACGACTTTGCTCCCTAATAGGTTCAACAGGGATCCCTCTTACCACTGATCGAGCTGCTATTGTTAATCCTGGAGGTACTTGGCTTTTCATCAAAATTATCGCACCCTCACCTAAAGAACTTTCTTCATAAATCATACTTCCCTCCATAACTTGAACGTAATCTTCCATAAAGCACCCCATAATAGTTACTCCTGACTCAATAATACAATAACGGCCAATATGAATTGCACTTTTTTGCGAACGTGTGAAAAGCATCACACCGTCAAAGATTGTAGTATATTCTGCTATATCAATAGGAGAATTTTCTGCTCGAATAATGGATCCTGGCCAAATTACTACGTTGTCATTAATCCTAACATCTCCAATCAATGTTGACAGTGGTGAAACATATGAATTATCACTAATTTTTGGTTCCTTACCATTATATTCAAAAATCACCATTTCTAGAACCCTTAATTATTTTTTAATAGAATATTTTATCTAAATTTATAATATAGTTAATGAACTTTTAGTTTTAATAAATTTAAATTTTTATTAATTAAGAAATATAGTTATATGGTTTTAAAGGATTTTCAGCTTCAAAAAAGAAAAAATCATCATTGGGATATTTTAAGCTGAGGAAATTGCATAATTTTCTTAAGGCAAGCGTTTTAATTTTAAATAAAGGTATATTTATTAAGCAAATATCCATATCTTTAGCAATCTTGGCAATACTAGTACTCATTTCTCCACTAATGAGACAATCACAACTTAAATTTTTTAATTCTTTTAAATATTCAGTTAATAATAGCTCTCCCCCTATAATACATATCTTCTCAATATGTCTTTTTAGATCGCCTACATAATAAATATCATTTATTTTCAGATTAGTTCTTATTCTAATAATAAGATCTTCCAATGCTAATTTTTTTTCATGATTTTGATAAATAAGAGGCATACAAAGCCTTCCAACAGGAATAAGATTGCTATTACGATTTTTTATAAAAAATGGTTGATCCAATTTCAAAGATAAGGCACTCATAATTGTATCTGAAATGCCTCCTTCAGCCGCGATAAAAGAGCGATTTAATACAAAAATATCGATTGGATATCTCGAGAGTAATGTTAATTTATTTATTAGTTCTGAATTAAAATTAGTTATTGACTTATTAATTAATCCGTTAAGAGATATAATAAGATTGACTTTTTTTTTTAATGCAAAGTGTATTGATTCTAGACTTAAGTCAATAGTAACCATAATTTTTCTAATTACTTTATTTTTTGATTCCTCACCATAGTGAATCCCATATATTCTTGATTTAAAATTATACCTTTTAGGAGATATCTTACTCTCTAATAAACCCTTAATTTCATTTAGTAACATTTCAGTTTTAGTAGGTTTTAATTACTAAAAAAAAATTTTTTCAAAAAAAAAAGTAGGGGGTGTAACTTTTTTATTTTTTAAAAAATTCCTTTAGAAGTAAAAGGAAATTTATTTTATAGGGTGAGCTTATTAGAAGAGAAGATTGTACATTCTGTCAAATAATAGAAGGAAGGATCAATTCCAAAATGATTTATGATGATAAAAATGTTATCGCTTTTTTGGATATCTATCCTATTTCAAAAGGGCATTTGATTGTTGCTACTAAAAATCACTATAAAAATATGGAAGATATACCTGATGAGGATCTTCTGAAAGTTTATAAAGTAGTTAAGAATTTAGCAAAATTAATCCATGAAAAATTGAATGTTGATGGCTATAATGTTTTACAAAACAACTTTAGAGCTGCCGGTCAAGTTATCGATCATTTTCACGTTCATATTATCCCTAGAAGCATTAATGATGATAGATTCAAATTAAAAATTCCTAGAAACCAACCAAAAGAAAAAGAGCTTGATGAGATTTTAAAACTTTTAATTAATTGAATCCGAAAAAGTTTATCTGTCAAAAAATGGTAGTTTAAAAACATAAAATCATAATAAAAATTAAAAATATTGTGAGTTTTAAGGCTGCCTCATGAAAAAAGTTTTTAAAAGGTTGACAAATTTCTTTAAGAAGTTTTTTTTGGATGAAAATGGCGGAAACTTAATAGAATACGCATTACTCATAGGTTTTGCTTTGTTTATCTTTTTCATTCTTGTTGGGGTTATAACATCCTTACTAGATTGGACATTAGGTTTATCAGAGAATTTTTTCCAAATAATAGGTTGATCAATAATTCTTTATCAAGAAAAACTAATTATCTTGAACAACTAAGTTCTCAATAATTTTAATATTATATTTCTCTTTCCATTTATGGATGTTATTAAATACAAACTTCTTGCTTATTTCTAAATAATCAATAAACTCTTCTAAAGGTATTTTATTTGCACCTTTAAACAAGTTATTAATTCTTTTTTCAATAGTTTTTTCATCTGGAGGGTATAGATCTCTCTTCTTTGCTATTAATCGATTTAATACATCATCAAATTTTCCATAATCAAAAAAATGTTCAACTATTCTGCTAATGACAGCTGCAGGAGTGCTACCAAAAACCCCTATTAGTTCCCTGACTTGATCCATACTCACTTTGCTAAGTGTTACCGTTGTTCTTGAGGTTTCAGTCATATGATTTTAATCATCTATTTTAAATATCAAATATTACATAATTTTTGTCGTTAATAAAATTATGCTTTTTGGTGATAATAAGTCATCAATAAGCATCTTTATATATAATTTGTATTTATATTATATTAGAAAGTATTCTTTCGGTCTTGAGTTAAAAATGTCGAAAAATTGTCGAAAAATATACGAAAATAAAGTAAAAAATAAAGTTTTTAGTGGAGGAATAAAATATGGCTAATAAATTATCAATAAATAAAGAATTAGATTCAAAAGTTTATTTAACTCCAATACAACATAATTTAGTTAAAACTCTCCAAAAAAATGGCCCATCAACTAGAAGAGAACTGGTCAGGGAACTTGAAACTCCTCGAACTACAATATATGATAATCTATTAAAACTCCAGAAAAATAAACTAATCGAAAAATTTTCGAGAAATAATGGTAAACGTGGAAGACCTTTAGTACTTTGGAAACTAAAAGAATAAAAAATTTTATTAAATAGACAATACAATATAAAAGACTGTTTGATTTCCAATGGAGATTTTATATTAAAATATGATATTAGGAAAAAAGATTAAGTATAATATTAAAAAAGCCCCAGTAAATTATTTTTTAATTTAATATATATATTTTTATTAATACTTTAACTTATTAATTTTAAGCTAAAATAAGAAACTGATTTCCATTCGAAAATAAGGAGTTTGTCTTAAAAAAGGTAATTAAAAAATTCAATTAATTTGGGATAAAATAATATTCATCTATTCGCTTTTGATATTGGTCTTTTGCGCTACCCAATTTATTGACACGGGGTCTTTTTGTAGAAGAATCTCTACGAAAAGTAATTCCCATTATTTTTAAAAATTTATTAAATCCGTCTCTCAGATTAAGTGGAACAAAAGCTTTTCCATTAATACCAGGAGTCCCTTCAAAAACTAAAATCGAATCAGCTATAAAATCTTGTGTTATTATATCGTGCTCTACCACAAAAGCAGCCTTCTTAATTTCTTCAATTGACTTTCTCAAAAGCTGAGCTACTTGTAATCTCATTTCTACATCTAAAAATGCAGATGGTTCGTCAAAAAGATATAAATCAGCCTCATTAGTTAAACAATCAGCAATAGCCACTCTTTGTAGTTCTCCTCCACTTAGTTCTACTATTTTACGTTCGATTATATTTTCAAGATCTAAGGCATTTAAAATTCTTTTCTTATAGGATTGGCTAAAATAAGGGGATAATTTTATTTTTTTTACTAATTCAGAGACTAAATTGAGGCGATCAATCTTTATATATTGAGGTTTGACAGAGACATTAAATTTGAGATTACCATCTAAATTGTTTGGCTCAGAATCAATCATTTCTATTATAGAATTTATAAATGTAGTTTTACCGATCCCGTTGGGTCCTAAGATCCCAATTATCTCTCCAGCATGTATTTCTGTTCCCATTACTTTTAAGTGAAAATTCCCCAATTTTTTTTCGAAATCTTCATAATTAAAAATTACTTTACCTGTATCAAATGATGAATCTATTGGAGGTCTTTCGTGAAATACAATTGGCTCTTCCCTGATTCTCAAGTTTTCATCTTTAATATATCCATTTAAATAGATGTTTATTCCTACTCTTACGCCTTGAGGGTGAGAAATAATACCATATACGCTAGGTTCACCATAGAACAATGAAATATAATCACTTAAATAATCCAAAATTGCCAGATCATGTTCAACTACTATTATGATTTTGTTTTCCTTTGCCAGAGATCTAATTATTTTAGCCATATTTATTCTCTCACTAACATCTAAATATGAACTTGGTTCGTCAATTAGATAAACATCCCCATTTTTTAGATATGCTGCAGCAATAGCGACTCTTTGTAGTTCACCTCCAGATAACACCTTAATCTCCCGATCCAATATTTCAGTAAGATTTAGGGCATCTGAAATCGAATCTAACTTATTATCTTCATCATTTTTACTTAAAAGATCAAAAACCCTGCCTGAAACAAATTTTGGAATAGCTGTTATATTTTGTGGCTTATGAACAATAGTTATTTTTCCCTTTTTTAAATCAAGGAAGTATTGTTGCAGTTCTGATCCTTTAAAAAAATCAATAATTTCATCGTCGTTAGGCACTGATTCATCAAATCTTCCGAGATTAATAATTAAATCTCCTGACAGAATTTTTAACATAGTAGTTTTTCCTATACCATTTTGCCCAATTAACCCTAAAACTTTTCCCTTTTTAGGAATAGCCATTCTAAAAAGAGAAAACTGGTCTGGCCCATATCGAAAAATTATTTGATTTTTTAAAGGGTCTGGTAAATTAACTATGCTAATTGCTTTAAAGGGGCACTTTTTAATACAGATTCCACAACCAGTGCATAAATTTTCTGTAATTTCAACAAATTTACCACTTGGATTTAATACAATTGTTTTATCACCTGTTCTTACTCTCGGACAATATTTAATACATGGCTTTTCACCAAATGGACTACATTTATCAGGTTTACAACGATCTTTATTGAGAACCGCAATCCTAATTATGCTTCACCACATCTTTAAATGAAAAATGATAAATAATTTTTATCATTTAATCAATCAAGAAAAGAGCTAAAAAAGGTAAGATTTATGAGTGAAGATTTTTCTATTCATTGGTTGGAAGAAACAATAGAGAAAATTTTAAAGAAAAATCCCGTTCTGATAACGTTATCCACTGGGAAAACGCCTTCTGGGCATATCCATATAGGCATATTAAGAGAAATAATAATTTGTGATGCTTTAAGGAGAATATTTCAAGAAAAGGGAAGAAACGTAAAGTTTTATCTATTTCTAGACGATTTTGATGCTGCTAAGCGTTTTCCTGATTACATTGACAAAGATTTCAGTGAAAAGCATTTGGGAAAACCATTTTTTTTAATACCATGTCCTTTTAAAGATTGTCATTGTGAAAGTTATGCATATCATTTTGGAAATGAATTAATTTCTACTTTTCCAGATTTTGGGGTTAATAATGAGATAATTTGGTCATTTAATTTGTATCAAAAAAAAGAAATGCAAGATAAAATAAAACTAGCTCTTATTCATGTAAACACTGTAAAAAAAATACTGAAAAAATATATTTTGCCGACCCTAAACGCAGAAAGAAGACAAGAGTTTTTAGAAATGCAGAAAAACTGGATGCCTGTGATGGTCTTATGCGAGACTTGTAATAAACTCCAAACTAGGAATATTGAAGGCTCAATAATCCCCAATAGAGTATTAACCTATATTAAGGAGACGGATGAAGTCACATACGAATGCCCTGCATGTGGGCATAAAGGAAAAATATCTATTTATAGTGGCAAACTGAAATTGAATTGGCGTGTTGATTGGCCAGCAAAGTGGGCAATTTTTAATACGACTTGTGAACCTGCAGGGAAGGATCATAGTGTGAAAGGAGGAGCTTATGATACGGGCTTAGAAATATGTAAAAAAGTATTTAATTATGATGGTCCTGTAAAACTCCCATATGAATGGCTTAGGTTAGGAGATCAAGACATGAAAACATCGAAGGGAATAGTACTTACACCAAATACATATTTAGAATTAGCAGATCCCGAAATCTACCGAATGTTGATATTGAGAACAAATCCAATGAAACATATATCACTAAGATTAGAAGAATTACCTCAATACCATGATTATTATGAACGAATGGAAGATGTATTTTATAATCATGATACAACAGAATCAGAGCAAGAATTAGAATTTTGTAAATATATTTATCCCTTAATCAAAATCGGAGAAGTCCCTGAAATTAAACCCGCAAGAGTTCCATTTAAATTCTTAACATACTTTACTCAACTCCAAAATATTATAACAACTGAAAAAATTTATGAAAAAACACTCCAAGTTATAGGAGTTGAGGAAAAAGATTTGCCTTTTGAAGAATTTGAATTTCTATTGAAAAGGACTGAAAACTGGTTAAATGAAGTTAAGGAAATCCTAGATAAAATAGAAGACATAAAAAAGAGAAATTATCTATTAAACAAAATAGAAATTTTTTCTATACCAGAGAAATTGGATAATAATATCATTAATAAATTAGATGATAATAAAGTAATGGGAATTAAAATTTTTAGAGATTTCATATCATCAAACCAAACTTTGGACTCCAATAGTATTCAAAATAAAATATTTTCTATTGCTAAAGAAGAAATAAAAATCGCACCCAAAAAGATGTTTGAGGCAATTTACCTCACTATTCTTGGAAAAACTTCAGGGCCTCGTTTAGGCCCTTTTATTGCTATGTTAGATAGAGAATGGTTATTAAAAAGATTTAATCAAATTTTAAAATAACTATTGAGGTTGTTTTTCCTCTTTTTTTCTCTTTTTTTTCAAAAAGCTAAATAATTTTCTTTTTTTCTTTTCTTTCAATTTACTATAGCAATCTGAACAATAACTATAAGCTTCTTCAATTAATTGCCCACACTTCTTGCAATGTTTATGGGGATAGATATATTCCTCAGCTTGCTTCTTGTATCTTTCGAACTTGCTCAAATTATATCTCCTTTACTTATTAATTTTACCAAATAAATTATATTTTTTTCACTCCACAATTGGAGATTTTAATTTTAAAAAATTCAGCATTTCTTAAATCTTCTACTAATTTAGAATCAAATTTAGGAACTATAATTTTAAGTTGATTATCATCCGTGATTAATCTTTTCACCCTTTTTTCCCATTCTGATAACACTTCATCAATTCTATCTGGATTAGTTAGAGCAAATACTGAACCACCTCCTCCGGCACCTGTTAATTTTACAGCATAAACTGCTGGGTGGTCCTCAATAAGCTTTATCATAAGATTATTAGTATATCCTATTCCATGCTCAAATCCAGCATATTTCATTAATTTGTTCATAATCTGATTATTTTGTTTAAAAAAATCTCCTAGTAATTTCCAATCATGTCTCATTAAAGCAAATCTGGACTTCCAAGCGGTTTCTGCTAGCAATTTATATTTCTCAATAATCTCTCTATCATTCTCTAAATATAATTTTCTCAATTTCTTATGTACGTTTCCACTATCATGTAAAACTCCCGAATAAGCTACAATTAAAGGTAAATTATTAATACCATAAAGCTCATCAATCCTGTCATAAATTGCAAGAGGTTCAAATGAAATCTTTTTATGATATAATTTTCCTATATAACAACAAAAACCTAAGCCTCCCCTACAAATAGTATATCGATCTGAATACCCTGCTACTATTTTTAAGTCTCTATCTTCTACTTTTGTTGCCATCTCGGCGATTATATCTTTATTAATTGGATATTCATGGTTCTTTATTGAAGCAAGATTACCATATAATTTGAAATATTTAGCAAAAGCATAAAGGACTGCAATAATTATAGAAGCGCTCCCTCCTAAGCCGCTTTGGCGAGGTATTGTAGGAAGAATCCCGAGTTCAATATTTTCTTCTTTGAATTTCTTCCAGAAAGTGGCACTTGTCTTTGAAAATCTATAAATACTTCCGTAAATCAATTTTATATCATCTACCAAACTATTCTTAAGTTTCATTCTATTTTTATTCAAAATATATTCAGAAACCTTAAAGTTGAACCTATCTCCTTCTTTTCTAATATCGTAAAACTTTACTCTGCTTTCATTGCTTATTTCCTTTATATATACAAATGTTGATAATGGATTTTTGAAACCATATACTGCAACAGAAGGCATCCAAAAGTCACCCTCAACAGCATCTAATGGATTTATTAGATTTATTCTTGATGGAGCTTGAACTGTGATAGCTGGATTTAATCTATTAATATACTTAATAACTTGATTTAGCAATTTACCCACTATGGAATAATTGATATTTAAGAGAAAATCTTCCAAGTTAAAAATTTTATTCCCGTACTACAAAGATTTAAATTTCTTTGAAAATGTTTAAGTTTTTATAATTTTGCTAAAAAATGATTATGAAATGACCAAGAAAGGAAAATTCAAATTATTCTCATACTTAATTGAGGATAATTTGATATTCTATAAGAGTTTAAATCGAACTAAGAAATTATATGCTTTTTCTATTTTTAAGGTATCCAATTTTTATCAAGTAATACCTAAATTAAATGAATTTATGAAAAGAGGATATTTTTATTATTATGCTATACAAATTGATACTTCTAATCAAGAAACTTTTGCCCTTTTTTGTTTTGCCTCTAATGAGAAAACTAAACTCATAGAATTATTCAACTTAATCTATAATAAATTGATTGATTCTGATAAATCAATTAAATTCTATAAAGAAAAGAAATTAGAAGAATTGTTTATAAAGCCAATTATAAAAAATTTAGACTTTAATATTAGGCTTTATAAGAAAGAAAAAGGAATCTTGATTAAAAACAATTTGAACCATAGGTTTTTAGAAGTCTATGAAATAATCTATAATTACGATATTACACCCCAAATTATTATTCAATTAGCAAATTTGATAAAAAATCTTAACCAAAAAGCCTATTTAATTTTAAATTTTAAAAACTTCAACCATGATATAATTTTAGATCCATACCTTATCCGTAATATAGAAGGAGATATATTAGATCCAATAAACCTTGAAAAAGAAATAAATAATATCTTCGAGGTTAATTTAGTAAAGAAGTCAGATGTAGCGCTATCTAATATTTATCGAATTCTGTGGAGATTAAATTTAACGGATAATCATACTCCATATAAATCTAATACGCAAGAAAAAACGCCTTTACTAAACCTAAAAGCCTTAAATCTCCAAGAATTTAATTTTAATTTTGAAAAACTCCTAAAATCAAATCAAATTGAATTTCAACGTCTAAATCAATACTTAACTTTTATAAACCAAAAAATAATTTTAATTACCTTAGAAAAATTAAATTTTAAATTTATATTAAAGATATTTAAACGTTTTTTTTCCAAATACTTAATATATTTATTGATTCTTGACGAAACCGAATATAAGAAGCTATTAAAGATTGATAAGATCAGTTTATTAAAAAACATAAAAATATGGAATTATAGGAATTTTGTTAATATTAATATAAATGATTTCAGAGATGGTAAGATTTAAAAAATTCCTAATTCTATGGCTATATCTTGAGCAGAATAATTAGGGTGCAATTTGATAAAAGCTTTTTTTTCTCCTTTCGATGTTATTAAAGTATTTACACTTATGACCTTAACATTATGTATTTTCTCAAAAGCACTTTTTATTTGATTTTTATTAGAGGAATTGTCTACTATAAACACAAGCTTATTCTCTTGTTCAATTAAATCAAAAGTTTTTTCTGTAATTAATGGTTTTTTAATTATTTTATAAAAACTTTCCATTTTATATTAACCTCTCAAATTTATTTAAATCATTAAAGGCAGATTGTGCCCATATGATTAATCTACCCGGTAAGCCTCCTGGAGCAAGGTGATCTATTGAAAGATCTTCAATCTTCACAATATCAACGCCAGGAATATTTCTAGCAGCTTTTATAATCCCAAAATCCTCCTTAATCACTAATAAAATTCCTTTCTTCATTTTATATTTTCTTGCTCTTCTTTTACCTTTACCTGCTCTAACCTTTTTAGATTTCTTTATTTTAATTAATTCTTCTCTTAAACCCAAATCAAATAGAGTAGAATAGATATTAGAGGTTTTTTTGATTGTTTGAATTTTATCATCGACTACTAATGGTACTTCGGGAACATTCTCAATGATATATCCCCTTCTTTTAATCCAAATCGTATCAGCACTTGCGGAAATTGCCGAAATTATCGATAACTTTTTCGTTTTCTTATTTATCCTCTTTATTATTGTTTTCTCAGCTTTGATAGGGTGAGTTCTTCTCCCTCCTTTGGCAAAAGGAACTCTTCCAACATTACGCGCTGTGGGAAAACCTGATCCCTTAATTCTTGGAGCTCTAGAAAGAGCGTGGCCGGTACCCCAACTTTCAGAACTATTTCTTAATCCTGCTCTTTTATCTCTTCCTTGAACTTGTTTATTTTTGCTAGAGGAAACTTCAC
>JBHLOY010000010.1:0-145886 GCA_048939995.1 Promethearchaeota archaeon
AATATTAAATGATTATATTTGGCATCCTGTTCAAGAAACATTTGAAAGAGTTAAAGATCCTGAGAATGATTATATAATCATGGAGAAAATCATAGAAAAATTAGAGAAGATCACAAGCAATATCATAAGTATTAATGCTTTAGAGTTAGCAAATCAAGCCGGAAATCCTCTAACTTCTAATGTAGTTCTGTTAGGTGTTTTAGCAAAAGAAGATAGTTTTCCTTTAAAAATTGATGATATAAGAAAAATTATACCATTGATTGTTCCAGAAAAAGCTATTGATGCTAATTTGAGGGCTCTAGAATTAGGATTTAATTTTGTTTAATTATAAAAGTTATGTTCCTATAATCATACTTTCAGGAATTTTTATAGCCACTACTTCTCCACGAGCACAAATTTCCCCTTTTGCTAGTACTTTAACGCTTACAATAACCTTTTTCCCTTCTATTTTTTTTACTTCTCCTTTTAATACCAATTCTGTATTTATCGGAGTAGGTTTAATGTAATCAACATGTACTGATGCTGTAACATAGCGTAATTCTGGTTTAGTACCCATGTCTCGTTCTTCAAACGAATAAGCAGCAGCAGCAGCAGTTCCTGTCCCATGACAATCAATCAATGAGGCTATTAATCCTCCATATACAAATCCTGGGAAGGCAATATGATATGATTTGGGGGTAAATTTTGTGATACTCTCACTACCATCCCAATAGGTTTTAATTTTCATACCATTTTCATTCAGTCTTCCACATCCATAACAATGGCTCATTTGATCAGAATAATAATCTTGAATTGCTTTATTTCCTGTCATTTTTTTTCTCATTTAATAAAATTTACTCTGCTTTATCAATTTTCTCGATGAAAGGATTTATAATTAAGTATATTTATACTTTCTGAAATAGAAATAAAGTTTAAACCACAGTTTTATTACAAATTTATTATAAAATTCAGTTTTCCTTACCACTAGTTTTGTGTAGGTAAAACGAAGATAATATTGTGCAAGTTTAAAGACTAGTGTATAAACCGCTAATTTATAACCCCGCATCTTTGCGAGCTTTATCTGCTTCTCCTCGACCAATATGACCTTTTTCGCCATTTTGTAGCAAAATTTTTAGGCCCTCCAAATATTTTATCCCGCATTCTTGATGCCAATAATAATTATAACCTTTTTGTGGAGCAAATCTAAGCCGAAGTGTGCTTTTTTTAATAAGTTCTCCACACCAATCACATTTGGTCTTGCCCGTGGGTGCTTCTTCTATTTGAAACATCGCATAAAATTCCTCATTCTATCAAATAATATTTTACATTTAAATCTCATTGAATTAAAAGCTTTCTGAAAAAAATACTCAATAAGAATTGATATCTTGGAAGCCGGGATCTCTATTTCTATTATTTTTCTGTGAAAATTAGATGGAAAAGTAAATTTAGCGTCTGATTTCAATGAAATTTCCTTTGAAAAATTAAAAATATTGGAGAACCCATTTAAGATAAGAAATGATTTAATTGATGAAAAATTTAAATTATATGTCAAAAAAAGAGGGAAACATAATGTATGAAATTTCTTTAGAGATTGTAAAGATCCTCGAAAAGGGAGAATGCCCTCGAGGGCATAAAGTCGGTGAAAAATTTAGATATCCCGATGATGTCGGTAAAATTTGCCAAGCTGCGTATAATTCGATTTTTCCGTATATAACCGCATTAAGATTTGATGGTTCTTTTCCTTGGTCCCAAGACAAGGATACAACAATGCTTTGTTGTCCAGATCCGGATAATCCTGTAGTTTTTAAAATTACTCGCACTAAAAGTGATTCAGAAGAATAACTCAAATATATTATTAAATGGATTCTCAAGCGGAATGTGATCTAGAATCAAGCCTAGAAAGTGAGACTTATTTTTGTGATGCTTAAAACTTTAATATAGGGAATTATTTCAATTTTTGAAGGTTTTGTAAAATATGAAAATTTTAGATGATGAAAAATTTATCAGAAATGTGGAAAACTTAATTGATCCAAAGGAAGTTAGCCATTTGTATTTCTTCCAAACATTCAAACGGTTATTACCTCGCTCCCTTTTTAAAAAGCTATTAAAGAAGACTTCAAAAAAGACTCCCTACATGGGTTTTGTAATTGAACCTTATTGTCTGTTTTTATTCTTTAAGCTTAAAAATATCGAAAAAGCAAAATCATTATTGCCGGAACGCTATGAGTTGAAAAAGACCAAAATTTTTGCTGATGAAGAACCAGAACACTATTTGGGAATGGGGGTTTTCAATACCCGAGCAAGTACTTTTTGGGGTTCTAGGTTAGAGTCATATCTCGTTGCGGAAGATAAAAAAACCGGTCTTATATCCTGGATTTTTATCGATATTCTGAGCAATACAATAATTGCTGTCCCTTCAGTAGGAGTTGCAGATAGAAACAGTAAAAATGCTATATATACGACTAGCTCAAAGGGAGATATACTACTGGATTTTAAAGAAGACACAACTGACCGACACATTATCTTAACGGGTAATATTACCAATGGAAAAATGCGCAGTCTTGATCAACCCCTTTGGGTAATAGGAAATACATCAATCGGTCACAGTAAAAAATTTTCAGATAATAAAGATGATGATACACTTGCCGTAATATTTGATCCTGCTGAAGTTGAAAAAGCTTTAGAAATTCCTACTGAGGATATTCACTTAAAGTTTAATAATCTTTTTCCAGATTTAGCAGAGCCGGAACTATGCAAAGCGTTATGTTTCCCCTTCGCTCAGCATTATATTGCCGACAGTCCAGGTTGTCGCACCTATATCAAAAATATCGATGACATGATAGAGAATTATAACAAAATTGCAGATATGAAAGAAATGAAAACCTTTTCAACAAGAAGTATAAAGATAATGCTATTAATGGGAATCTCTTTTTTTATGGTAATCTTTATTTCCCTAATTATTTTATTGATTATTAATCTATGATTTGAAAAAAAAAACACACACAAGGTTTAGTTAAATGGACCAAGAAGAAAAAAGCAATTTTATAAAAAAGACAGAATCTCTTGTAAAACCTCAAGATGTAACTGCTATTAGTTTTTTGAGCAGTTTCAGTAAATCACTTCCCAAAAAAACACAACATAAATTTACACAGAGCGGCAAGAAAAAAGTTCCTTATATGGGATTTATAATAGATCCCTATAGTTTATTTCTATCTTTTAAGATAACAAATACTTCAGCAGCACAAGAGATGCTCCCCGATGGATATGAACTAGCAGAAGCCTCATTCTTTAAGAATGATGCAAAGTTTCCCATTGCAATTGCAAGCGTATTTACCGCTCGGACATCAGGATTTATAGGCATGCGAGTCGAGTTTTATATTATTGCTCGTAACAAGGAAACGGGGTTGTTATCTTGGATCATTTGTGATTATGAAACAAATACTAACAGTTATGACCCAAAGAATGGATTTTGTGGATATACTTGTGATCCAGCCGTGTATACAACTACATACTTTGGGAAATTACTGGTTGATATTAAGAATCGCACTAACAATAAAGAATTCATTGTATCGGTTGACTTAGAAAAAGGTGATGCAAGGGAATTGGACGAATCTCTCTGGATTGAAGGAAATCTTGTTGTCGATTATGGCGGTGAGATAAAAAGTGATTTTTCAGAGCCTTTCAGCCTGATTTTTGACACAGAAATGGTGAAAGAGGCTGTAAACATACCTTTAGAACATGTTTCAATAAAGGCAAACTCCTATCTGGGTAATATTATTGATCCTGTTAACCCAGTAAACGCTCTTATCTTTCCTTATAGTCAGCACTTCATTATTAAGCAGGACCTGCAAAAGTTTGAGATTAAAAATCAAAAGGACTTAGATTTTCAAATAAAGTCTTTCCTTAGCAGAACTGGATTTAAAGCTATGTCAGGTGCTGATATAAAAAAACCCATTTATGGAATGATCTTAATTTCTTACATAGGACTTATCAGTACAATTGTATTTTTATTAATACTACTCTTTCTATAAGTTTGGGTAAAAACCTCATTTTTTATTTTTCATTAATTTCTTGGCAGCTGCCAATCCTGTAAGGATCGCAATGGGTATTCCAGAAGGGCTATATACCCATTGGCCAGCTTGGAGTATATTTGGAATAGGGGTTTTCACAGATTTAGTCATTTTAAGAATATCTTGAACCACAGGGATTGGATTTTCAAACGTCCAACCCGTTATTGCTCCTTCAGAGCTTCCTACTCTGTTTGAAATGCTGACTGGTGTTAAAGAGAAACGAAAGAGAATCTTATCCTTGATTTTCGGGTACACAGATTCTGATAAAACCTCTACCATGCGATTCTCGATTTCTATTTTGAATTCTTCATACCATCCTCCCTCTTGGACCTTTTTCGTGAGATCATATTCAAAGAGAATGCTGACTATTAATCCAGTCTTTCCTTTTGGAGCTAAGGTGGGATCTCTAAGCCCTGGAATGGAAATCTCATATGTATTGAGTTGGCAATACTCGTCTAACCAATGCATAATGGATTCTTTGGGAGTTGTTTCGAAATTCTTAATAATTTTTCCTAATGTAGTCCACGTTGATTCTCCTAAACCTTTTTTTGATGGAGTATAAAAAAAATGACCGTTTGAAATCGATTGAAATTTGTCGAGAGGTTCGTCTATCCCTAAGAATAAAGAAAAGACTGAATCTCCACCTCGAGTTGATAGCAATTTATCTTTTTGAATTGATATCTTGCGAGAAATTTTTACTTCTAAATCACTGAATTTAAGATATCGATAAAAAGATTTCAAATCCGCGCACCAAATAAGGTTTTCATAGGAAAACGTGTTTCCATCGATATCAGTTAACTTTTTTTCAGAAGGAATGATCTCGTGTATTTCTGTATCATATAATATTGATCCTCCCCAGTCAATGATTTTTTGCATGACACATTCTGGAATTTTACCTGTACCTCCCTTTGGATAGAAATAATCAAGGTAAGTGTAAAAATATCCTAGGGCAAAAAAAGTAGGCGTGCTCTTGAAGAAATGTTGTGTCATAATATTGATAAGTGATTGGTTTGAAGTCATTTTTTTTAGAGTATCTTCAACCGGGTCCTTTCTTCGATTTATCCGGCGAATAGCAAGAAGGAATTTGCCAAAATACGGAAGAAGCTCCTTAACAAGATAACCTATATCGTGTTTCATGTCTCTGAAAATCGGATTATCAATCTCGTTTAGAATGGCCATGTCTTTCAAGATTTTTTCGATTAACAAGAAAATTGCGACAATCTCCTCTTTGTTATCAGGATACAGCTTTTCTAATAAGGACTGATATTCATATATACTTTCGTTTGACGTGAAGTGTAAAATTTCATTCTCAATACCAATCGAAACCGGACTTTTAAGCAGTTCAAGTGAAATTCCAAGGTCATTTAACAAGGGTCGCACGGCTCCTGAATTCTCAATGGACCTGGGACCAGTGTCAAAAACAAAACCTTCTTTTTGGATTGAACTTAGCAGGCCACCACAAGTTTCGTTCTTTTCAATTAAAAGAACATCATGTCCCGCCCTTGATAGATAAGCTGCAGCGGTTAACCCGGCCATCCCTGCTCCTACAATGATAACCTCATGGCTTATAGGCGTCATGCTAACCTGCCTAATTTTATACTTAAATCCCACAGCTTTTCTGCGACTTCTCGATCCAAGGCAGGAGGTGCGGGCTTCTCTTTGTAAGTAAGGTTGAAAAACTTACCACTCACGCCCTCAATATCCTTCGAAACTCCAAGATAGTATAAGGATTTAGCGGATATCTCTATCGGTCTGTAAGAGGGTTCGATGAAAATCCTCTGGAATAATCCAGTACTATCTTCTCCCATGTTGGTTTTTACATTGCCAGGATGCATTGCATTAATCGTCACGCCACTATTTTGGAAGTAATCATTAAATTTGATCATTGTCAGAAGTTGGGCAGTTTTTGCCGATCCATAGCTTTTGAGTCCCGAATAGCGGCGCTTCTCCCAGTTGAGATCATCTAATTTCAAACCAAGAATAGCAAAACGGTGGCCCTCAGAATTTACTAATATAATCCTGCATTTTTGCTGGGCTTTAAGTTTATCCTTTAAAATGTAATTTAAGATAAAGGAACCGAGATGATCCACTTGAAAAACCATCTCAAGACCATCGTCAGAGATCGTTTTCTCGGTTAAATAGACACCTGCGTTATGAATGAACACATCGATATTCAGATCGGAATTTGCGAGTTCTTCGCCAACTTTCTTCACCTCGGAAATGTGCGCAAAATCCGCAAGCATGAAATCACATTCTACACCAAAATCTCGGTTAATTTCTTCACACAGATTAAGCGTTTTTTCTTCGTTTCGATTAATCACTAGCAGATTAGCTCCGTGTGAAGCATATTCTCGTGCAGTTACATATCCGATTCCAGATGTGGCGCCAGTTATAGCCACTAAACGCCCATTAAAGTCATCTTGACATTCCAATGGCTCTGCTTTATTGCGAAGCATTGACTTAAGATTTGCCTTAATATCTGATATTTTGTACTGTTTCAAGAATTTAATCAAGTAATTCACCCGAACATTTTCCTCATGAACTTACGATACCCTTTAGTTAAAAATGGAATGTTATCGAAGATATCACCCCAGAGATCGTAGTAATCCCTTTGTTCTATGATTTTTCCATTATCATTCAATGTCAGACGACTTGCCCCGAATAACTTCGAATTAGGAAATTTCTTAAAACTTAAACCCATCTCCCATTCAAAAAAAATTATCTTCCCTTCAAAAATAATATTGATTATTTTCATTCTTAAATCTTTAGATCGCTCAACTAATCGTTCAGTCATAGCTTTAAATTCTTTCATACCTCGAATTTCTTGAATAGTATCGCGAAAATATATTTTATCGTCATAATATGGGAGGATATGCGACCAATCAGGTTTATCTTCGGTGTTGTAAATTTTAGTCCATAATTCCACAAATTGTTCTTTACTTTCAATTCTAAAGCTCATGAATATTTTCCCAAGTTTAATTTTTTACATTAGTCTCTAATATAAGATAAAAATTTGCAATATAAATAAAATTCAGTAATAATTTTTAAATCATAGATTTTACTAAAGTTAGATATTATTTTATTTTCCAGTCTTTCTAAAATTTTCGATTTTATGTCAAAGGTGGTAATTTCAACCAATGGATTCTCGAAAAGCGATGGAAGTGTAAGGCTTCAGAGCCCAAAAACACCAGTAAATAAAGTATTCTCTTAAAGCAGCACTTGTAACATAGAATCCACAGATAAATGGAAAATCACTTAATCTAGAATGATTTCCTTCCATTTTAGATACAATTAATAAATCTTGGACATTTTTATTTAAATCTTCAAATCCCATTACGCTGGTGGGTCTCATTTTTCTACATCAGATGATTCATTTCTTCATAATCATTTATCACTTATAATTTTTTAAATGATAAAAAGGAAGTTCTAAACCCTATTTATAT
Organism: Promethearchaeota archaeon; assembly: GCA_048939995.1. Lineage (GTDB taxonomy): Archaea > Asgardarchaeota > Lokiarchaeia > Sigyniarchaeales > SOKP01 > SOKP01. The sequence continues at coordinate 7,493 of JBHLOY010000010.1, forward strand.
CAAGCAAATAATCTATTAACCGTATTATCAAATCGGGGTCTTCATGATGTATGTAATGTCCCACATCAGCTTTAAGAATATTTGTAGCTCTAGATACTCGAGAAAGCCATTTTGAAGATATTTCGAATTTTAATTTACGTATTTCAGGGTTGAATCCTTCCTCGTTTGGTACTTCATCTGCTTTTGTACATGTAATTAAAACAGTTGGTACATCAGGCAAGGGGGGAGGAGGATTATAGGGTGCTTCTATTCTATCTTTTACTATTTTCCATTCCATTTTTTCGCCTTGAGGTGAATTTGCGAAGTATTCAAGCCATGTTTGATATTCATATTCATAATGTTTTGGATATAACCGCTTCCATTCTTTATAGTAAATTATCTCTTGTGGATCAATTAGAAGTAATCCACATACTTCATCGGGATATAATCCTGCAAAAATGCGGATATGCCACCCCCCAAGAGAATGTCCTACTAAAACATAAGGAGGAGCGATTTTTAAATTGCCTAAAAGAGTATGTAACTCTTTGGCTACTTGTCTAGCATTACGAGAAGATGGACTAACTTCTGATTTACCATTCCCTGCTCTGTCGTAGACTAATGCTGAAGTTCTTGAGGTGACAATAGGAAAGATGTGCTTCCAAGAAGACATATCATCTCCAAGCCCAGAATCAAATATAACTGAAGGACGTCCTTGGCCTGATTTCTTATAATATAATTTAAATCCTCCAATATCTTGATATCCATCTATTACTTGAGAATTTGTCAAAAATACCACTTAGTTTTTTCTTTGTGCTTATTTTATTTCTAGATAAGATCCAACTTATTTATAGTTTTGAACATTGGAGTTCAATAGAATTATCTATAAAAAATGAATTTAAGTTAATTATAAATTTTTTTAAATAATAATCACAAAAATGTAAACTGTAAAATTTAAGATAGGTCGGTGTTTATGGAAAGAAAAATAAAATATAATCAAGTGAAATTAGAACCTATGATTTATGTTTCAGATATTAAATCTTCTATAAAATTCTATACTGAATTATTGAATTTTAAAGTTGAAGAGTATTATCCAGACGATAGAAACCCAAGGTGGGTTGCTATTCAAATTGGAAATCAACGTTTTGCAATGGGTAATACATTTAAGAATATTAATCATAAATATCACCCAGATGGGATAAATGGTTCTGGAGTACATTTCTATATTATTGTAGATAATATAGATGAAGTTTATCAAAAATTAAAATCAAGAGTGTCTATTTTAGACAAATTAGAAAAAAAGCCTTGGGGTAACACAGAATTTGCTATAAAAGATCCAGATGGATATTTGATTTCATTCTCTGATTTTAATTAATCTATACTGAAATGATGAGAGAAAGTAAGTGAATTTTACTTCACTTAGTGGAATTCAAAACACTTATGTCTTTAAATACTTTGTATGGTTATTGTAAATTAAGTTTAAAAATAAAACCTAATATAATTAATACATCTGGTGGAAAAAATAAATTAAATTGAAGGTGAAAATTAAAAATGGTAAGTATATTTGCGAATATGATAATGAAGAAGATGGAAGTCCAAAAGGATTTTGTCTTCGATATGAAGAATGTAAAGGAATTTAGAGTAGAATTTGAAAAAATGTTTTTAAAGATGAAGCCTGCCAAAGGTCTTACTCTTGAAGAAATTCAAATAGGAAATATTCCCGCAGAAAAATACTCGTTAAATTCAGATGACTTAAAACCAAGAGTCATGCTATATTTGCATGGGGGAGGATATTTTAGTGGATCCTATTTGTCTCACAGAAGGTTCGTATCGATTTTGTGTAAAAAATTACATCTTCATGCATACATCATAAATTACCGGCTTGCTCCAGAAAATCCATATCCAGCTGGATTAGATGACGCTTTTTATGCATATAAATGGTTATTAGAAGAGAAATCCATTTCGGCAGAAAGAATAATTATAATGGGTGATTCTGCTGGAGGGGGATTGACTCTGGCCTTACTTCATCGAATTGGAACACAAAATTTACCTCAACCAAAAGCTGCTATATGTTTATCGCCCTGGACTGACCTAACCTTAACGAGTGAAACTTTGAAGACAAAAGTTGAGCAAGATGTTTTTTTCAATATGAAAAATTTGGAAACTAGTGCTAAAGCTTATCTACAAGCGAAGTCTCCAGAAAATCCGGAAATCTCACCTATTTTTGCTGATTTCAAGGGATTTCCTCCGATATTTCTACAAGTGGGGTCAAGAGAAATGTTACTAAATGATTCTTTAATTATTGCAGAAAAAATGAAAAAACATGGAGTTTCCGTAACTGTTGATATGTGGGAAGGAATGTTTCATGCGTTTCTTATTTTTAGCGCGATACCAATCATTGGAAAACTGACGCCTGAATTCAGACGAGCGTTGAAAAATGTGAAGAAATTTCTAGATGGCCTATGAAAAGATTAATATGATTGAATGGAGTTGAGATATTATGAAGATTGATGATTTGATAAAAGAACTTCACATTATATGGAAAGATATGGATGAACAAATACCTCTAATGCGTGAAGCGGTGATGAAGGGACTTAAAAAAGATTTCGAAACTTTTGTGCATGATGATGCTCATATACAAAAAGAGTTACTTTTTCTCAATGATGCACTAAATTTTCTGCAAAAAAAATGGACTATGGATCTGATATATATCATTAGAATTAAAGAAAAACCATTTTTTAACGATATTCGTCGAGCTTTACCAAATATAAATTCACGCACGCTTACAACACGCTTAAAAGAGTTTGAAAAAAATTATATTGTAACTCGAACAGTGAGTAATACACAACCCATTCGAGTCAGTTATGAATTAACAGATTTAGGAAAAGGTGTGTATGAATTATTAATTCCATTACTAATTTTTTTTTCTCGTGAAAAATATAAAATAGATCAGAAAGAGAATCTGATTAAATCTGAATAAACCACATAAAATTGGAATCTAATCAAGTTTTTGTGATATTACCTTTTATTAATATGGATTTATCCTTATAGGAAGAAAAGAAATTTTTAAGTCTTGTATTTTTCTACAGCCTTTGAATAAGCTGTGTCTTTGCTATAATCGAAAGAAGTAATATCTGTTGGAGTGATTATTAGCCTAACCCATTCAGTCAATTCCGATAATCCTTTCCAATAAGCTTCAGCTTCTTCATCTGACATGTATCTTTTGAAAATCGAGTGAGCTGTGTGATCCATATCCTTATCATCTATTTTAGCTTCACCATATATAATAACTGCTTTTGTTGATGAACTAAATTCATCAATTAATATAGTAACTTTATTATTTCGTCTTATATTTTTAATTCGACGGCTATTTTTTGGAGATCCGATAAAAAATTTTCCCTTATCATAATAAAACCATACAGGAACAGCATGAATAGTCTCATCTTTATTAATACTGCAGATTCTTGCGATTTTAGCATTTAATATGAATTCTTCAATTTCTTCCTTAGTTAAAGCTGGTGGTTGAGTATATGACATTTAAATCGCCTAAGTTTATATTACTTTTTTAAAATATAAAATTATTCATTCAGATTAGAATTAAATAATAATCATAATGACGCATTTAGCTTTAGTTCAATCAGAATATTTGGTCAAAGAGAATAATCTGAAAATTTTACATTAGAGGGTACTTTTAGGGATGGAAAGGTATTGATTTAATAGGTAAATATTAAGAATGTTTTATATGTGCACCAAAATCTTTATAATGCTATGTATAATTGAATTAAACAATTATAGATATTTGATTAATAATGAATTCAATAAAATCTTTTTCAATAAAATTTCAATTTATTATTATAATATTTTTTATGGTTTTATCAAGCACTAATAAAGTCTATGCTGAATTAAATGTTTATCCCAGAAAGATCGGGCAATTCGATACTCAATTTGCCTGGGATGTTGTAGTAATTGATGATATAGCTTACATTGGGGGAAATGAAGAAGGATTACAAATTATTAATGTTACTGATCCTTACAATCCAATCGAGTTAGGACACCTTGATCTTGGAGTCACTCACAATGTCGAAGTTTTTAATGGAATCGCCTATTTAGCCAACTATTTTAGTGGTTTACAAATAGTTAATGTATCAAATCCATTAAATCCTACTAAGATAAGTGATTTCTATAATGGAGGACATGTTTCTGATGTTTTTACTATTGGAAATCTTGTTTATTTAGTGAGTGTAGAAAATGGATTGGAAATTATTAATTGTAGCGATATTAAACATCCCGTTAAAATTGGAGAATATAACGATGGAGGATCTCCAAACGGGGTTTTTATTAAGGAAGATCTAGCATATGTTGCAGAATATCATGCAGGTCTAGAAATAGTTAACATTTCAGATCCATTTAATCCTTCCGAGATTGGTGGATGTTTTAATGGAGAAGGAGCTTATAGTGTTAAGGTTATAGAAAATATTGCTTACCTGTGTTATAGTTCAAACGGTTTAGAAATCTTGAATGTGAGTGATCCTTTCCATCCAATTACTTTGGGATCTTTTAATAATGGAGGTCTAGTGTACTTTGCTTTCATTCTAGATGATCTTGCTTTTCTTTCAGATGATTATGATGGGCTTGAAATCGTTAATATTAGTGATCCCACTAATCCTTGGAAGATAAGTGGATTTAATGATGGAGGACACACGAGAAATCTGTTTGTTGATAATAATCAAGTGTTTTTAACTGATTTAGATACAGGTTTGGAAATTCTTGAACTCACAGATAACCCACCAACTCAAAATAATTATATGGTTATAATATTCGTGTTAACTATTAGTATATTAGGTTTAATGTCAGTTTTTATTGTTATTTACAGGGTTATACATAAAAAAATTTTAAAATAAAGTTAAATTCAAAGTCTGCTTTCATTTTAAAGATGAACCTCTGATTATCATTAGCATTTATGCAAGTGTGAATTATTATAATGAAAATCTAAGAGATGTTTTATACTCTCTTGAATTTAATTAAAAATTTTTATATATATTTGATAAGGTTTTTATCTAGTTTATTTTTCTCTCAAACACTCTTCAGATTTTTATTTGCAATTGGAATGGAAAGGTAGATGCAGCGCCAGATTTCCATGAAAATTTAATGAAAATGAATATATTTATAATTTTTTCCTTCTGTTGTCAAGAAATCTTAAGATAGGTTTGTTTGATACATGGACGAAGTGGTAAGGAGAAAAGAATATTTAGTCATAAATGTTAAATATTATGTTATCTCATTTGTCCTTTGATCATTTTAGATCGATGGTTTCCGGTGGGCTTAATCCTAATTAAAAGGGCTTATCTCACAAAAGGTCATCTCTTGAATGATCCTTTTTGAACATAGAAAAATTGAATTCAAAAAAAATAAAGGTATGAAAAAAATGAAAAAGAGAACAAAACTAATTCTAATAGCGGCTTTGGGGATTTACTTTATTAGCTTTATGCCAGCTGTTCTAGGAAAAGCAAATTCTAGACCAATTGAGGACTTTACTGCCACTAACGATTATGTAGCAGCATGGCTGGATCCTGAAACCAATCTAATCATTTTTCCTCATGGATTTTTTATAACTCCTCCAGACACAGAAGTCATTGCGGATTGCGAACATCATGGCTCTGTACTCGAGAGAGACTTGAAAGATGGACGAATATTGTATAGGATTAATTTGCATGTAAAAGGTGCCTGGATATTGGTAGGTGATTATGGTGTTAATCCAATGATCTTTGAAGGAGAAATGGATTACTCCCTCACAGCAGTCGTAATTGTTGAGGGAGTGTTAGGTGGACCTGTTCCAAGTCTTTTTGATGTATGGTTTTTGGGTGCTGGCGAAGCTCCTTATTCGCATATAACAGGGAGTGGTACAGGAACATTTTTAGTTGACGCAATGGGTTTCAGTGCTGGGGAAACTGCGAATGTAAAAGTGAATCAAGTTGGTCTTACTAAACCAGAGGGGCATCCATTTTATCCTGGCATGTGGCCTGTAGAATTAGTGTTTTTCCATTAAAAAGGTGTAAAACCTTTTTTGGAGTCCTATAACATATAAAAGGAAAAAAATTCTTAATTAAAATTATAGAAATGTAGAGGAACTAGCTTAGATATATTGCTTTTCGAATGACCACACCTAAATTCCTCCGTTCTATATTTCTTTTTTTTATTTATACAATTTATGCGGAAATATCCAAAACTATTATGCAATTTTTATCGTATTGGAATTAACATAACTTGGTCAAAATCAATAAAAGAATCACCTAAGTGAAAAATAAAAAAAATTGATTGACCTTTAGGAAAGATTAATTCCCTGTAATGGTCTATTTTAGTTATTAAGAAGATTTCAGAGTTATTTGTTCTTCACAGAAACCAGCGTCTGAAAATTTAAATGTCAACAACTCATACTGAAATTCTGGATTAAGATGTTGTACTATCGTGTCCATAAAAACAATCGCACTGTCAATATAGAATTGTTCTGGATTTATACCCGCTACTTTGCAAGCATCATAAAAAGGACTTCTATTTACCTTAATAATGATTCTATCTGGACTATCTTCAAGTATTTCCCACGCAATTCCGATATTTTCGGGTATTATTTTTATTAAAGAATACGCTTCTTCAGCATCGATATAACTCGCTTCTGATTGACTTTTTAATTTCAATCCTTGATACTTCCCAGAAGCTTCGAAAGTTTCTCTTAATAGTTTACTAGCTTCATTCGTTCCAATTTTTTGAGATGTTTTAGCAACAAATTCAGCAAAGGCAATCAAATTTGCTCTTGAGGATTTATATAACTTATCTAAAATTTCCATTTATAAAAACCAACTACAATTTTGTATCGAAATTCTTAAACTTCTAAAAATTCTTATTTTTATATAAGTGAATTTTAGCATTAAAGAGTTTCGAAATTGACATAAAAGCAAATATTATCCTATCGAATTTTTTATCTTGTTATATGAAAAACGTATCATTTATATAATCATTAAATAATAAATTTTGAGAAATCATTGTTAACTCAAATTTTAGAATTATATTAACTAAAACAATTAGAATAGGCTTTTATAATCTTTCCATTTAGATGTTAGATTTGCCTGAATAGCATTATATAATGTATTCTCAATTTCTGTCAAGTTGTTTTTTTCTAATATTAATTTTGCTTTCTTAAAATACTTTTTTGCCTTGTTAAAAGATGAAGTCCCTCGAATATCAACCGTCGTGTACTTATCAATCCCATAACCTTCTGGTTCGGGTATTTTATTAATATACATTAAACCAATTTGATTATAGATTCGTGCTTGTTCAGCATATAATCCCGCTTCTTCACAAATTTTTTCAGCCTTTTTAAAATGCTTAATAGCTTTTTTTAGATCATCCTGAAGATAATTTATCCTCCCCATTTTAAAATTCATTTCAGATAATATCTTAAACGATGTTTTCTTCGGTGTTTTTCCGATCGATATAGTATAAGCATCTAAGGCCTGATCGAGATACCCAAGTTCAAAATTGAAATCTCCTAAAAATTTATAAAATTCATGAATATTCTTATAAACAGGATCTTTTTTATCAAGCTCTATCGCTTCTTGACTATACTTTAAACCTAACTCATTTGCTTTGATTTCATAACATAACTCAGCCAAATTTAGTAATGTGTTAAATACGCCCGAAATATCATCCGAATTTTTAACTACTTTTAGAGTTTCTTCTAACTTTTTTAACTTCTCATGAGGTTTTAATTCAATTGAATTGTTCATTTAAAGCACTATTTGTAATTTATATACAAGATAATTCAAAGATCTATAAATAAATTTTCTAATGTATTAAACCAAAAAAAAAAGGAAAAAGAATTATTATTAATTTTTATACCAGCCCTACTTTACCCGCATATTTCACTATTAGAAATATAATTATAGCAACAATTATGAAGTTGATAAGGGCTGCTATGAAATTTCCAATGGTAAATGGACCCAATTGAAAATCTTTCAATTGCGTAAAACCAGGTACAAATAAACCAATAATGGGGGTTATTATATCATTAGCGAGCGATAGAATCAGTGTATTTACTGCAAGACCAATAATGAAAGCAGCTGCGAGTCCTAAAATCTTATATTGTTTAATAAATTCTAAAAATTCAGCAGCAATATTCTTTGGTTTTGGTTTTGGAGATGGTGGAGGTGCTGGTGTAAGAAGCTCTCGTATTTTCTTTAATTCCTCTAACATTTTATCTTCTTTTGACATGGATTTTCACATTCTTTTTACATTTATAGCTAATATTAGCTTATTTGATTTTTTTTTTCCATTTATTTAAAGATTTTTTTAATGTTTCATTAATTCGCAAACTCAAAATGAATTGTGTCCAAAAGTCAAAAATTATTTAATTTTAAATTAATTTCATTTAATTATGAGTAATAAGGGTTTCAATCAGTTTAGAGGAGACGTAAATACTGAAACTGTAAAATATATTGCTGACCCTCAGCTTAGAAATATTGTAAACGTTTCTATTGCGCTGGGACGACCTCTATTAGTAAAAGGAGAGCCTGGAACAGGTAAGACTTTATTGGCACATGCGATTGCAACAGCCATAGGAAAAAGGTTAATTATTTGGAATATAAAATCTACAACTGAAGCCATAGATGGATGTTATATGTATGATACAGTTCAAAGATTAAATGATAGTCGTTTTGGTTCTGACGAGAGAAACGTTAATAATATTCATGATTACATTATGCTTGGTCCTTTAGGAGAAGCTTTTGAATCTGATGAACAAGTCGTTTTATTAATTGATGAGATAGATAAAGCTGATATTGAATTTCCTAATGACCTATTACAAGAATTAGATGTGATGGAATTTTATATTAAAGAGACAAAAGAATTTATTAAAGCTAAACATAGACCAATAGTAATTATTACTTCAAATAATGAAAAAGAGCTTCCAGATGCTTTTCTACGCAGGTGTATCTTCCATTGGATTGAATTCCCTTCGAAAGAATTCATGGCTGACATTTGTCGACTACATTATCCTCATTTAAAAGAAAATCTATTAGAACAATGCCTTAAACAATTTTATGTATTAAGAACCATAACTAAATTAAGAAAGATGCCTTCAACATCCGAGCTTCTGGACTGGATAGGAGTTTTACTTAAAAGTGGAATCTCAATTGATGAGTTAACGAAAGGAATCCCCTTCTTAGGTGTTCTAATTAAGAAAGAGAAAGATATGGATTTGGTTTTAGAGAAAATAAAATTCCCAACCTAGTCTTTTTATATCTTTAACACCCCTTAATTGAAGAGTTCTACCCCTCTAGAACACTCTTTTTGTAAACATCTACAAATATCTAGAAAAAAGATTTAAATAGCCTCTTTGAATTTATATCAAATTAAGTAAAATAGATGATATTACAAGAGAATAAAAAGATAAGGAAATCTTTTACAACATGAAACCTTTTGACGTGGATTTAAAGAACTATATCACTGGGATATAAGATTCGATCATCCACTCTTTAAATACTCCCTTGTTAATACCAACCTATTTTACTTAACCCTAACAAAAAATTTGGACTCTCTCCTACTAACATCTCGAAGTTAATAATAAGAAAAAAAAAAAATTTTGTAAAAGTAATTTTTTCTATCTTAACCTAGGCCAACCATCCCTAGGGCGTCCTTGGCTTCTAATACGGGGTATAAATGATATTTATATCCCACTACATCCATATATCCAGTATATCTCTTTATGATTGCTTTTAAGCCCTCAAAGTATCTAGTCTCATCTGCAATCTGGTAAATTGAGAAAAATGTTATCTCTCCGGCTGCAGTGTTAAAAACATGCTCAGTTTTAACAAAATCAGGTAATTTTTCTAAGCTTACGAACAATTTTCCTACATCCTTGCCGACATGCGCGGGGAAGCTTCCCATGACTACAACATATGCCATAATCTTACCTCCTATTTTTAAATTAAAAATTTAGTTAAGTGATTTATATTATTTTATTAGATTTCGTTAGGAATTGTGAAAGACACATCTGTATATAATTTTAATTGTTTAAACCAAGTTTTGTATCAAATTACTCTCCCTCTTAAAATTATGATAAACTTCATGAAATACAGAGGAATAACAGAAAATATTATAAGTTTTCTTAAAAGTTTAAGTGTAATAATTATAATAGGTTATAAAAATAGATTTGTCCAAAAAGTTTGTTTATAAATATAAAACTGTTTCAGTAGACCATTTAACTGAACTACAAGAAGATATTAATAAACTACGATTTGCTGGAAAACTAAGTATCAATAAAACTTATAGAAGCTATATTGATACTAAAAAATTTGAAATTCCTCAAAACTTCCCTTATGCTAAATCAATCATCATACTTGCAATCTATGGCAGATTAGCATTAGTAACTTTTCATGTAAATGACAATAATTACGATGTAATGATTCCCCCGAATTATTATGACGATGGGATTACTTCCGAAGATTTCGAGAATGTAATTCAAAATGAGATTATAAAAGAACCAGGATATAAGGTTCAACCAGCAACTAAACTCCATTTAAAACTATTGGCTGTTAGGAGTGGACTTGGAAAGTATGGACGGAATAATATTTGCTATGTTGACGATTGGGGCAGCATGATATATTTAAATGCCTATTTCACAGATTTCCAATTTAAAGAAGATAATTGGACTGAAATAAATATGATGGAACAATGTGAAAATTGCTCCATCTGTATTAATAACTGTCCTACAAGCGCTATTCCAGAGCCTAATAATACCAATTTTGTAATTAATGCCAATAAATGCATCCCCGTATATAATGAAATTCAAGGTATAATTCCAGATTGGATTCCTTCCGATGCACATAATGCTTTGATTGGATGTATGAAATGCCAAAAACCTTGCCCAGCTAATCATAAAACAATCAAGATCACGGAAAGACTAGAAGACATCACAGAGGAAGAAACTAAAATGATCCTTGAGGGACGTACTGATGAAAAAATCGTGGATTCCTTATCGAAAAAGCTTAAAATGTTCCTTCCATCTCATGCAGAAAGAGTTCTACCAGTTATCAAAAGAAATTTAGAACTTCTAATTAAAAATAATCATTAATTTTTTTTAATTATAACTTTCCATTTAACTTCATCGTATACCTTCTGAGAAAGCTCATTGCATTATGTGGATCTGCTTGAGGCATAGCATATGATACAAGTAAGCCTCCTTGAAATGGAACGAGTATTACATGACCTAAGCCATTATCGTTAGTTCCAATAATTCCCTCAGTAGTAACCTCGATAACAGAATATTTTACATCGTTTAAAATAAATGAAAGCTCTCCTCTCATAACATTTAATATTACGTCAGTTTGATTGATTAAATCCCAATTAGATGTCTGATATACCAATGTTCCATTATTAGACATAACCGCAAGTGCCGCAATTTTTATGTTAGCCTCAAAAGCAGCAATCCCCAAATCGTCAATAATGCTTTTTATTTCAACCATATTTGTTCTATTAATTGATTACATTAATACTTTTACTAATTGAGCTTTATATGATTTTATTTACGATTTACTATAATGTCATCATCTCGAGTCATTTTAAAATTAAGGCGGTTACCGCAATAATATTTAATGATTAAGAAATTAAAATTCTGAACATTTAAAATGGAAATACAATAATTCCCATCAATATAAGATAAAATATCACTGAAATAACTATAAATGCTGCCAACCATGAATGAATCCTATCTAACCGTTTCTTTATCTGCTTTAGTTCATTAACTATAGCATTCTTAGAATCTTGAATCTCATTCATTTCATTCCCTCTGATTAGTATAATTTAATACTATTATAATAACTAAGTAGACACGACTTTAAAAATTTATTTTATACAAAAACTAAAATTACAATATTCATTATATTTAATCAGAAAACTAAATGAAGTAGGATTTGGTAAAGTGTTTATTGACTTTTTTTATTATTTGAAAGAGCGACTCCCTGTATCAATAACAGAGTATATGACCCTTATGGAAGCTTTAGATAGAGGGTTAATCCATAATATGGTCGAATTCTATTATGTATCCCGTTCCATTCTCTGCAAAAGTGAACATCACTTTGATATTTATGATATTACTTTTGCTAATTTCTTTAAAAATGCCTTATTAAAGTTTCCTGATGAAATAAAACAACAAATCTGGGATTGGCTGGAAAAAGATTTAAATCCCCCTGAATTACCAGATGGATTTCAAGAATTTCTAGATCAGCATTTTGATCTTGAAGAATTACAAAAACATTTTGAAGAATTACTCAAAAAACAAGATGCTGAGCATAATTTTGGCGACCATTGGATCGGAACTCAAGGTGAATCGCAGTTTGGACATTCGGGACAAAATCCCATGGGTATGAGAGTTGGAGGTGGCTCTGGCTTAAGAATGGCTGTTCAAATCGCTCAAAAAAGAATCTTCCAAGATTATAGAAAAGATATTGTCCTTGACACCCGTCAAATAAAAGTAGCTCTAAAGCGATTAAGAAAACTCGAGGAAATTGGAAAACAAGACGAATTAAATATGGACAAAACGATTGATAAAACCTGTCGAAATGGCGGTGATATCGAAATTGTATTTGATAAGCGAAGAAAAAATGAGGTAAGAATTATCTTACTCATGGATGTTGGAGGTAGCATGACTCCATATGCGCATTTAGTTAATCTTCTCTTTTCAGCAGCAAATAATATGTCCCACTGGAAGGATTTCAAATATTATTATTTTCATAACTGCATTTACGAGTCACTCTATTTTAATGCTCAACGGAATCCCGATGAAGCAATTGAATTCGAAGAATTTTTGAAGAAGTATGATAATAAATACAAAGTAGTTCTTGTAGGTGATGCAGCAATGGCTTCATGGGAATTAACGGAACGATATGGTTCGATATATTATTATCACAGAAATGAGCTCCCTGGTATTTATTACATTAAAGAGATTGCGAAACACTTTAAAAATAATGTTGTATGGCTTAATCCGGAGCTCATACGCCCCGAATGGGCACCGTGGACTCGAAAAGTAATTTCAAGTATAATCCCAATGTTTAGCCTAACAATCGAGGGCATTGAGGAAGCAATGGATTATCTCCGGAAAAGCGGGAAAGATATTTACACCACTGTTCAGATTCTTAAGGGATTTAAGTATTGATACTACACATATTTTTTCTGGGAAATAAATCTACTGAAAATGAAAAGACTACCGAACACGAACGGCTACGAAACATCGTAAGGATAGAATTAAATATACAGAAAGATAATTGAAAATATGAGCGGAAAAATCATATGGAAGAAAAAAAGGTGAGAATCAGTGACCCATTTCGATTGGCCAATCAGTTTTAAAAAGAAAAAAAAAGAAAATGAAAAGATCACAGAGAAGAGAGAAGCAAAAAAAAATAGTCTTGGCATAAGTATAAATGAGTTTAAAGAGTTCATTAAAAAATGGAAAGAAGAGAATCTCTTGGAGGAATCGGAAAGTGAAAGACAACAGAGAAAAGAGAACCGAAGAAAGAGAAGAGACAAAAATAGTCAGGTGAATTCTGGATTATAATCTAGCTTCCTATTCTTCCTCTCTATCATTTTCTATAGAACCTATAGACTTTGCCTCAATTAAGCATTCCCTACATATTGGTTCATCTCCAAATTCTCCAGCTAAATCCTCTATTGGAACTACTTCGTTGCAAATTCCACAACAGAAGGTGCACTCTTCATAGCACTTTTCGCAGTAACTATTGCAATGAACATCTTGATAAAGTTGGTCAATCAGTCCGTTACATTTGCAGCATATATAATCCGCTCCATCTTCTACTTTTCTCCTATCTTGAGCTAGGTTGGAAAGTTGTTTTGATGGGTCATACTCTTGAAGATCAGTAGATTTATTTCTGACTAAATCAATTCTTTTAATCAAATCAAGTAAGATTGATAATGTCTCTTGTTTCTCATCACTATCTGGCATGTGTTTCCCCCAAGTTAAAACTTTCGAAAATGTTTCTTCGATTTGATAATAAAAGTCCTCTAATAACTCATTTTTTTCAATAACAACAAATAAATCAGAAAATGCAACACATTTATCCCAACTATCTTTCCAATTCTCAATTATTGACATTAGATCAGTAAAATTTTCTCTTAATTTAGCTTCATTAATCGCGCTGAGCAATATACTAAACATTTCATACTTTTCCCAACCTTCTTTACAATTCTCAATTACAAACACAAAATCTGTGAAATTATCTTTCATCAAATCAGTTTGTTTAATCATAGCAAGCAATTCAGAAAATATCGAAAGCTTCTCCTCTTCATTTGCCCATCTTTTAACCCCATTCAAAAGTTCTGAATATATAGGTTTAATATGAATATAAAATTCGTTTATTAGTTCGGCTTCTTTAATCGAACCAATTAAGATTCCAAATATATGATACTTCTGCCTGTCATCTGGCCAATTTTTGATTATAGTCAATAGATCAGTAAATTTCACTCTTATCAAGTCAGTTTCTTTAATCAATCCAAGCAAATGTAAAAAAACATCACGTTTTCCGTCAAGATCTTTCCAATTCTCAACCATATTCATAAGATCATTAAATTTTTCTCTCATTAAGTGGGACTCTTTAATTGAGTCAGCTAGAGCAGAAAACGCAGGAAATAGACCATTATTTGCGACAATATCATTTGATGGCTCTACTACCTCAGTTAAAAGTTTTGAGAATACTTTTTTAATTCGATTATAGAATTCTGCAATCAAGAGGGATTTTTTATTTGCAATCAGCAAGTTAGAAAATGCAATGTATTTGGAAAAAACATTTGGCATATTCTCCACGATATCTAAAAGATCCGTAAACCTCTCCTTCATCAAACTAGTTCCTTTAATCGCAAAAACCAATTCGGAAAATGCTACACGTTTTTTCCAATCAAGCTTCCAGTTCTTAATTAGAGTTAAAAGGTCAACAAACTTTTCTTTTATTAAGTTAGTTTCACTAATTGAACTAATTAAAGCAGAAAAAGCTTTACGCAATGCATAAGGGGCAACAAGCGAATCTTCATCATCTGGCCAGCTTTCAAAAACAGTTAATAGATCAAAAAATTTCTCATTTACCAAAGGAGTTCCTTTAATTGCCGTAAGCAAATCAGAAAATAATTTACTCTCCTCCAACCCTTCCTTTAACTCTTTAATTATTGCTATTAAATCATTAAATTTCTCTTTTATCAAGTCGGTTCCAGTAGTTGTAGCAAGTAGGTCAGAAAATGCCTTACACTTATCTATATTATTTTGCATGTTATTCACGGCACTCTCCTTATGATTTAGTCTTATTATATATTGAAAGCAAAAAACCTTATAATAATTTATGTCTGATTTTTTAATTCAGTGTAAATTTATATTTACCATCAGTTAGACTGACAAAGTTATACAACAAATTATCATGTTGATTGTAGACAATTCTATAATTATAGATTATATATTTATCTATAATTATAGAAATTATGATAATATCCATCGAATCGCAAATTTTGTGCGTCTAAGGTTTTTTCTATAGTCCAGAATACAAAATAACCTCTCAGCAATAAATCCCGAAATACATAATATTTATCTTTACCTGTATTAAAAAATTCTTCGCTATAAGTATTAAGTAATCTTATAAATGGCGTAAGTAGTTGAGCCAATTCCTCATTATTAAGATATTTTAAATATCCTGAATGGGAAATTTATAAAAGAATATCTCTAAAAGAATAACTCGCATAACAGCGAAATATTAGAGATTAGAACTTCATTATGTTAACTATAAATAAGAACTCATCCTATCTTTATATTCTATTTGGCTCCACTTGGCTTTTCATGGGAATGTCAATAAAACAGCTCGCAGATGAAGTTATGAAATTGCCTTTAAAGGAAGAAGTAAAAGAAAAATGGCTTTATCATAATGCTACTCAACTTTTTTGTATAAAATAATCATAATTTTTCAAATTATACTATCATGTTTTCTCTGCTTTCGTCTTAGCTTCCTCTTTAGTTCTCTCAACTCTCTTCTTAGCTTCCTCAGCCGCCTTCTTAGCTTTCTCAGCCTCCTTCTTAGTTTTCTCTGCTTTCCCCTTAGCTTTTTCAGCTGCGTTCTCAGCTTTCTTCTCAGCTTTCTTAGCTGCCTTCTCAGCTTTCTCAGCTACTTTCTTAGCTATCTTTTCAGCTTTCTCAGTTTCCTTCTCAGTATTCTTATCTTTCGTAACTACCTTCTCAGCTACCTTCTCAGCTTTTATCTCAGCTTTCTCAGCAGCCATCCTAGCTTTCTCAGCTACGTTCTCAGCTCTCTCAATAACCATCCTATTTTCCTCAGCTTTCTCAAATTCTATCTGATATTCTTTTTCGTCCCTTTTTGTTTCCATCTCATATCTCGTATAATCCTCATTTGTTGCCTTCCTTATAGCCTTTGCCCCGCATTTTTCGCAATATTTCCTTTTTGTATGTGCAAATTCTCCACATTCATTACAGACAAGTTTAAATGTCTTTTTAAAATCTTTTATGTCCAAAATTCTTCACATCTATAAGAATTATTTTTTTATTAGATGACAGTGACTATTATTTCACATTATTTAAAAGCTATTAACATTTATATATTTACTCAGTATGGTATAGATACCTGAAAACAAGCCTCAAAGGACGGTGTCTTTTTAGAGCAGACAAATCCTTGCATCTGCTTTGTTCTCGCATCAGTGACATCATAATTTATTGATCAAAATCTTAAACAAGTAAAAACAAAAAAAAAAAACCTTATTTAACCCAGAAATCTTTTGCTAATCCCCTTCTAGTTTGCCATAATTCATCCTTTCGATTAAAAACGATAACACCCCCCCCTTGATCAGCATCTTCTATTTTCCAAAATCCACTAACAGCTCCAGTTAAGCCAGCTGATAGAACTTCAAAGCCTTGCGAAGTATACAAATCGCATTCTACCCCTCGATTAATTATAAATTTTCAATTTTGAAAAAGTAAATATATATAATAAAAAAATTAGATTTATTTTTTAAGATAGATATGTGAAAAAACGAATAATTTTCTTTTTAGAATTGAGATTCTATGTCAATTGACCGTGAAAAAATTGAAATTCTATTGAATGAATACTTGAAGGCAGTTGGGGAAGGTCTTATTGCTGCAGTTATAGTTGATAAAGAAGGTCTTGTATTGGCTTCAGAATCTAGAGGAATAAATATTAATGAGGAAATTGTAGGGGGCGTGTCATCTTTAATCGAACCTGTATTGAAAAGATTAACAAAAGAGTTTAGTTCATTGGATTTCGGAACAGGAACCTTTGATACCGAAAAATTTCGATTAATATTTTCTCAAGTTGGGGAAATAGCTATTTTAGTTTCCATATTGGGGCCTCGCATAATGATAGATCCTGTTTTACCTTATGCTTATTTAACTTCTGAAAAAATAGCAAGAATATTTGGTGCGCGTGAAGTCAGCCCAGTAATACCAAATCTTTATAAAGAACGGAGGCCGAAAAGTTTCGAACAAAGTGAAGAAATTTCTATAGAATTACCAGATAAGAATATAAAACTACAAGATAGTTTAGAACAGATGGAGGTGGAAAAACTAAATAATATTGAACCCCAAGAAATTAAAAATATATCTACATCATCATCTAAAGTTGAAATGAAAATCAAAGAAGAAAAAGCGTTAATAAAAAGAATAAATGACGATTCCTCTATGATTAAATCCAAAACACCACCCATCGAGCCTGTAGAGAAAGGAAAAAAGACTAATGTTTTCTTTATATCTACAATTGGACCTGGTGAGAAGAAACAAAATTTACTTATTGATAATAATAACATCGTTAGTGACATTAAAGAAACTATTGGAAAATTATTTGGACTAGAACCTGCAAATTTTCATTTATCTTCAGGTGGTATTACATTGGATGAAAGCTTCCCCTTAAAGGATTATAATATTAATGATGGAGATGAAATTCTTTTAATCCCCTCAAGCACAGCGGGCTAAATATAATAAGATTAAAATCGAAATATTCTTCATTATAAATTGAAGACGGAAGCCAAATATTTTCGGTTGTAAAGCTACATTCTTTAACTCAAAAATAGCATTCTTTAAGTAAAAGTTTTCCAAAAAAGGGATATCCCCCTCAAGATTTATTTGAGAAAAATATTGAAGATTTATAAGGATCAAAGGCTAGAGTTAAAATTTTATAAGTTTTGACTTTTAATAGAGAAATGTCACCTTAAAAAGTTGAATAATAATGGTATTTAAAATTAAGTGATTTGAGCAGTATTATTTAAACGACCTAAATATGTATCATGAAATAATTCATAAAATTTGAAGTAATTAACGACTCTAAAAATTTTTGGTAATTTTGTATTAATCTGTTTTAATACTCCAATCTCTTCTAAAGATTGTAAACTTCTCCAATAAAAATTTATTTTAGAATAATTGAATGAATCAATTTTATATAAATCCCTAATCCTTTTAACAGTTATTTCTGCGTTATAATTAAATCTTGTAAGGGAAGCTATAGCGACTACGGTTTCTTCAAAATATTTTCTATAAAAATTCATAGGGATATTTAATATTATATGTTTTTTTTTAAAACTCTTTGTACCAACTCTAAAATTTGATTTTATATTGATTTAAATATAAGTTACACTATTTGACTTATTAGTATATTACCCTAATTATAATTTTAAGGGTTTATGAGGTATTTAATTTGATTAAAAAAGCAGATAAATTTAGGACAATATTAATTCTTCTTTGTTTTTCCATGCTTATGCTTTTTCCAATGATAATTAACAATACTAACTTTAATAAAGTTTATATGGAAGAGGGCAATTCAATAATTCATAAAAGAGAACTAGTTCGTTCTTCAGCAACGACTGTAGACTTTAAGTATTATAAAACAATTACTATCGATCATAATCAAGTTTCGGGTGGCAGTAATCTAATCAATTTTACACTCTTAATTTCCATAATCGATTCAGATTTGTATCTCAATGCTCAACCCGACGGGGATGATATTGCATTTTTTAAGGATTCTATTCAACTAGCCCATGAAATAGAGTTATTTGACCCTAACTATGGTGGTAACCAAGCACGTTTAGTTGCCTGGGTACTTCTGCCTTCTTTATCTCCATCTACAGATACCATCATTTATATGTACTATGGGAATCCAACGATGAGTGCACAAGAGAACCCAACAGCAGTATGGGGATCCAATTATAAAGGAGTATGGCATTTAAATACAACTTTATTAGATTCAACTGCTAATAATAACGATGGAACAAATTCAGTACCTGGACCTGATGATGTTTCCGCCTTCATTGCTAGGGGTAGAGATTATTTGAATGTAGACCATTCAAATATGGGATCAGGAAGTAGTATTGATAATATATTTAACGGGGGAGCCACCATATCTGCTTGGATTTATCCAGAAGGATGGGGTGGAAATGATTATGGTCGAGTCTTAGATAAATCTACTACTACATCAGGTACAAATGGATGGGTTATATGTCTTGATGGATACGATACAGTATGGTATAATCAATTACTATTTTATCGCGATTTTAGTACCAATAGAGGCCTTTGGATGAGTGGGACAAATACAATTACTCTTAATCAATGGAATCATATTGTTATTACCTATGATGATACTTCAGTATCAAACGATCCGAAGTTCTACATTAATGGATTGGATGAAAGTGGACAACCAGGTTGGGAGGATGATACTCCCGTGGGTACAGCTACTAATGATGCAGCGCAATCAATCTATATTGGAAATTTTATGGGAGGAGGACGGGGTTTTAATGGTGTAATTGATGAAGTTCGCGTATTGTCAGGAATAAAATCTTTAGCTTGGGTTCAAACAGAATACAATAATCAATATGATCCTGACTCATTTTATACTGTAGGGTCCCCTATTGTCATTGATAACACTCCACCTGATATTACGATAATTTCACCCACTAGTAATTCTCTCTATGGTAGTTTAGCACCAAGTTTTAATGTCGAAATTAATGATAGTAGCAATATAGATACAAGATGGTATCGTTTACTTAATGGAACAGTAACTACTACAAATACTACTTTTACGACAAATGGAACTATTAATCAAGCACGATGGGAAGAATTAGGAAATGGAACAGTAACAATTCAATTCTTTGCTAACGATTCTTTAGGAAATATAGGTTTTTCAGAAATAGTGGTAAGAAAGGATAATCAATCACCAATGATTTTAATTAATTCTCCGAATAGTTTTGATTTATTTGGTACTACTTCTCCCACTTTTAATGTGGAAATTTGGGACATTAATATTGTAGATACTATGTGGTATACCCTAAATAACGGTAAGGAAACAATTTTCACTGCAAATGGCACAATATCACCTTCGATTTGGAACACTTGTGGAAATGGCACGGTATCAATAAAATTTTATGCAAATGATTCTTTGAGTAATCAGGGTTATTCTGAAGTCATAGTACGAAAAGAAGTAGAATCTCCGACGATCCAAATTAATTCTCCAAATGCATATGACCTTTTTGGCAATTTAGCTCCCACTTTTAACGTAGAGATTTCGGATGATAACGGTGTATCCTTCATGTGGTATACGTTGAATAACGGTATCGAAGAATATTTTACGGTAAATGGTAGTATCTCCCAATCACTTTGGAGTTCCTGCGGAAATGGCACAGTCTCAATAAAATTTTATGCTAACAATTCCTTAGGAAATGGAGGTTTTTCAGAAGTCATAGTACGGAAAGATATAATAAATCCAATGATAACCATTAATTCACCAGATCCTAGTGACTTATATGGAAAAGTTGCCCCTTCTTATAATGTTTTCATCAATGATCCTAATGGGATTGAATCTAAATGGTATACTATCAATGGGGGAATCACTAATACAACGTTTACAGCAAACACTGGAATAATCAGTCAGACGCGATGGGATGAAATGGGTAATGGTACAATCCTAATTCGCTTCTATGCTAATGATTCTCTAGGGAATATAGGTTTTTCAGGGGTATTAGTTTATAAAGATATCATTGCTCCCACAGTTGTAATTAATACTCCGAATCCTTACGATCTATTTGGAGCAATAGCCCCCAATTTTAATATTGATACAATTGATAGCAGTAGCATAAGTCTTCGATGGTATACACTAGATGACGGAATTACAAATATAACTTGCGGAACAACGGGACAAATTAATCAAGTTTTGTGGAATTTTCAAGGAAATGGTACAGTTTCAATTAAATTTTATGCAACTGATGTCTTGGGTAATGAAGGCTTCTCAGAAGTAACTGTACGTAAAGATATCGATCCACCTTCAATAATAATTAATAATCCCACATTAAATCAATCTTTCGACACCACTGCCCCAACTTTTAATGTAGAAATCTTAGATATTAATGGCATTGATACCATGTGGTATACTCTTGATAACGGAATAACTAATACAACTTTTACTACGAATAGTTCTATTGATCAAATCCTTTGGGATAGTTTTGGAGATGGTATCATAACTATTAGATTTTGTGCTAACAATAGTATTGGTACAACTGGATTTTCAGAGGTGTCTGTTATGAAAGATATCGAAGCTCCGTTAATTGTTATCAATGCACCCTATAACAATACTTACTGGAATCATGCCCCGATAATTAACGTATTTGCATCAGATTTTAATTTTGATGAATTGTGGTTATCCATTAATTCTTATGATGTATTCTTGACTAATAATGTCAATTATCAACTCGATGTCTCTATATGGAACAGCTTGCCACAAGGAACCTTTCAAATACGTCTTTATGCAAACGATTCGATTGGACATCTTAATGATTCAGTTCTACTTATGTTATATAAAGATACAATCGCTCCTGATCCTCCAATCTTAAATACTTTTCCTCAGGGTGAAGTCAATATACCCCTAATTTTTGACTGGGAAGATGATTCTGATCCTTCTGGAATTTCTCATTATCGATTGATAATCGATACAGAACAAGATCCTTTTACTACACCGGGATTTGCCTTCGAGGTTAATATCACGTATACTGGTATAGATAGTAGTTATTATGAACTAAGTGAGTATTTGGCTTCTGGTACGTATTACTTTTTCGTATATCAAATCGACGGGGCAGGTAATCAGGGAGATTATGCAAGTGATACTTTTATCATAAAGCAACAAGTTGTAGCACCACCAGAGTTCCCATGGTGGATTATCCTTCTCTTAATTGTTCCATTTGGGGTTACAATAGCAGTAATTTCAGTAAGAAAGTCAAAAAAGAAGGTCAAAGTTGTTGTTGTAGATAAACAACTCGAAGCTCTCAGAGAGCAAAAAAGGCAATTGGAATTGACAGCAAAGGCAGCTATGAAATCAAGAAATTATAAGCAAGCAGCTCAATATTATGAACAATGTAGAGTTATTTCGAACCAATTATTTGAAGAAGGCTATGAAGAAGAAAAAGATAAGTACAGAAGTTATGAAAAGATCGAAAATCAATTAAAAAAGAAAATCGCAGCGATTCCGCTGGCATACAAATGTATAAATGCCCTATTAACTAGCCATTTCAGAGAGAGAGGAGTGAAATATTATTCGGATCCTGATATCTATCCAGAAACCCAAAAGGCTATCAATGGGTTAATATTAAATGATTCCAAATTTTTCCAAGAACGTTTAACAAACGCGGTTAATGGTCCTGAATTAATTAATGAACTTAAAATTAATTCTGATATGATAGATTCCATTAATGCTATTCAATTTTTCTTTACTAATGATTTATCTGAAGATGAACTTATTAAGGTGTGCAAAGCATTCCAAAATCCTCAAATGTTTCTTCTTATTGTAGGATTTCCATGGCCAATTCTCGAATATGATGAAATAATGTCAATTCCTATGGATAACAGTATTCAATATAAGGATAATATAAGAATTATTAATATTCACTTGCTTGCTCGACTGATCGGTATGGAAGGTCAAATCAAAGATGCTCTTATGGAAATTATCGATCTTGATTTCAATTTTGAAGAATTACAGAAGATTAATACAGAAGTTAAAATAGAATTACACAATACTGAGGAATTGAAACAAGATCTTAAACAAAAAGAATGGTTTTTCTTAATTTAAATTATTTTTTTCTCTTTTTTATTTTAATTTCAAATCAATAATTTGAACATTATTTCTTATTGAATCCAACATTACTTCAAGCTGGTTATATATTTCTGAACGATAATCATCTCCAATCCTGAAAAATAGTATAGAACCCATTTTTGTCTGCAAATCCTCACTTATGTTAAATTGATGTATTAATTTAGACCAATCATAATTTTCAGTGACCAATAATCCAATTACCATAACTTTACCTTTCTCTAATAGTTCAGCTAATTTAATTATGATATAGTTCCATTTTGGATCAATAGTATCCCTATTTCTTGCATCGAAAATTAAAAATACTCCATCTGAACCCTGAGCGTCTTTCAAAAAATAAAAACAGCTCTTTAAAATAAGGCCATTAGAATATTCAAAATACTTTTCATCCCCTTCATCAGAAAATTTTTCGAGTTCTTGATTTTTATTGATCTCCACTAGTAATTGTAAAGCAGGATTCCATATTGGATTATTTGTAATAAAAGTTAATATTAGTTTTCTATTTAAATTTAAAACAGAGTCAATAATGTTCAAGATTTTATTTCTTCGATTGATTTCTTCAATTTCTTTGCATTTTACAATATAATTGTATGATATTAAACGAAATGCATCTTCAATATGTTCACCAGTCAAAGCACTCGTCTCGATATATGAAATATTGGACATATATACCTCAGATAATGATTTTGATAAACTTAAACCTTCTTGAGCGCTCACAACTCTTTCATTAGACAAATCACTTTTATTCCCAAGAATAATAACTGGAAGATCTTTATTTTCAATGAATTCTGTCAGTTCATTAAACCAATTTCTCACATTTTCAAATGACTTATTGGAAGTTAAATCAAAAACTATAAAAGCTGCTTGAGCTCCGTTGTAATACGTCTTTCTATATCTTCTAAAATATTCTTGCGCACCTATATCCCAGAGAAAGGCACTTACTTCATTACCAAAAGCTTGGAATTTGTGGGAAATAATATTTAAACCGATGGTTGTCCGATAATCTGCCAGAAATCTTCCTTCAACAAATCTTCTAACAATTGATGTTTTTCCAACTTCATGATTACCAATAATAATAAACTTAAATTTATAAATTCCGTCAGAATCAATTTGAAGGCGATATAATTGGTTTTTCATTCTCCTTGCTTGTTCAGCGTCGTACTCAAAATTTGGGATAGTCAATTGAAGAGTATCACCTTCAATGGCTGCAATAATTTGTGATATCTTTTCGGCCAGAAAATAACTATAAGGGGATATTTTTTCAACTGATGCTGTGCTTTCTAAAACTAAGCTTATCATTATATTCTCATCAATTGAAATAAAGATTAAATGATGATTATCAGTTTCAAATGAACAAGATCCAAATCTCTTAAAGTCAAATTCGAAACGAATTCTGTCAAGGACTGGATTAACAATTGAAGTTAAAACTGATACTATTTCCATATCAATGTCCTTCCTTTTCTCCCCTGCTATAATCAGTCCATCTTGATCTGATACTATTACGGCTTCCACTTGTTCATTTCTTTCCAAAAAATTATTTAATAGTTCAGTAAAAAGTGTTTTTTTGTTTATGGACAATCAGTTCCCTCAATCCAATTTGATTTTTAATGACTATTAAAGACAATTAAAATTATTTGTTATTATAATAAAATAACCTTTATATAAATGTAGTTAAATTATACGTTTAGGCTTTCGAGACCCATAATTTTAATGAGTTATTACTTTAAGTAAAATGCTTAAAAAACTCTGAATTAGCTATTAATTTTTTAAAGTATACCTTGTTATAGTAAAACTTGGTTAAATCCTCAAATATTTTTGACAAAATTGGAAATATTTAAATCTATTTTAAAACAATTATACAATACTACAAAAAAAATATATAACATAAGAAATAACAAGAGTGATAATTTATGGGAAAATATTTACTTCTTTGGGAAATTGATGCATCTCGACTACCTGTAAGCCGCAAAGAACGAGCTGCAGGGTGGAAAGCATTGTTAAATTTTGTTAAAGAAGATATGAAAGCTGGAAAAACATTAGAATGGGGCGCATATGTAGGTGAACTCAATGGTTTCAGTATTATTGATGCAGATGACGTCGAAATTAGTATCCTTCTTCAAAGGTATTCTCCTTTTGTACATTTCAAAGCACGAGCACTGCTTGGAGTAGAAGACGCAGAGAAACTTATTGAAGGAATGCAGGAATAAGCATTATACCCAAACTAGTTTGGGTACTTTAAAACACTTTTTTTTTCTTTATAACCTCAAAATGTTTAATAAGAAAACAATCTAAATAGTTGACTATAATTATTTAAAACGAATTGAATTTTATTTTACTCTATAGTGATTCCACCTTGTAATCACCCTATTAAAATCCAAATCCAAATTGAACAAGCATTTGGAGATCTATTTCCTCATCGAGATATTTTAAAACAAATTGGTTGCGTGTGAAATTCACAAGAAAAAAGGTGGGAGAAATGTGAACCTTTTACTGAACATCAAATCAAATCATTAACTAATTTAGGATTAATTATCTTCCACATTAAACAAATAAAGTCAGTTTCATTAGATATCTCCCCGATTAATTTAATTATTGAGAACGCAAAAGATTCACATGTGGTTTCATACGTAGGTTATGTAAAAGAATGTGAAACTTTGCGATCATTTACCAGAGAAGATGGAACAATAATTAATTAGTGTAAAATTGCATCTTTAATCTATTTGCTTACAACTTCTGAAACTTTTTTCAACTCACCCTTTTCATTCCACTTAGCTATAATTTCCTGGTTCTTGGAGTCAGTAATTTGTTTTCCTAAAAATCTCTCTATTTTTCTCAATTTTCGTTAATATTCGCTTGTTTTTTTGCTGCTGCGAAAAATATAACAGTTTATAGATTTAAGCTATTAGTTCTCCAAATTTCTTCGTAATCAAGTCTAGATGGGTAGATACATTGACATGAGTTATTGTAATATTTTCTATAAAGAGCGTATTCCTTACAAAATTATAATCCACATTTAGCTGGGGATTTTGTTCTTTAATTTTCAGTAATGCCTCCTTGAGAAAAATATTTAGGTAATCATCAGAAGTTTCTTGGATTTTAAACCTAAGTGGATTTAAAATTTGTATATGAATTGTATCAGTTTTTTGTATCATGATTGCAAATAATTCATTATTATGAGTATAAAATCTCTTTTTGTAATTCGTATTATTTGAATGTGTTCTATAAGATCTTCTATTATTATGATTAGGTTGACTTAATATAGACTTTCTGTTAAGTGTAACAGGAAGATCTTTTATTTGTGTTTTACTACTTTTCCAAAATCTTTTTAATTTATTTAAAAGTGGAAACGCAATATCATGCCGGAGAAGCCGATTATCAAAATCATGTTCTGCCCATAATTTCAGATTAGCACATAGTTGACGAAATCGCATTTGAGTAGGATACTCAAAGATTTGAGAATCTTCAAGCTTAATAGGATAGGTATTATTAATATAAATTTTAGGGAGAGAATGTTTTTGAGCAGGCTCAATATAATATTCTACCTCGCAGAATCCCGGAATAGAATCATTAGTGAAATTTTGGCGCTGATATACGCCATTCTCGCAGACATAGACTCGATCTTGGTGAACACAAATAATAGGTTCTTGATTAATTTTAATTGAGATAACATCATCATCTAAATTTGCAGATAAGTACTCAGATATTTTGAATTCAATTTGAAATTTCGAGAGTTTCTGTTGGCCAATTTTCATAATAAGGTTATTTTCGAGATGGATTGCTTCAGTTGATGGTAAATCTCTACAATCAATTTCTAAAATCTTATTATAGGACAAATTTAATTCCTCTAAGGATTCTAAATGAGTTAATCCAAAAAGACTAGTAAGATTATTATGGGCTAAATTAAGTTTCTTTAACGATGGAAATCTGTCAAATCCCTTCAGAGTTTGAATATTCGTATATTGAAGGCTTAATTCTTCAATGTTATGCAATATCTCTAAACCGTTGATGCTAGTTAGAGAGTTATGGTCCAAAATGACTTTAGTGATCGTCTTAAAATTCTCTAATCCTTCTAATTTTCTTAAATCTTTAACTTTTTTCCCTGTTAAATCAAGATATTCGTGGTCATTAATGAAAATGATCTCATCTTCATATCTTAACAAAGAATTTCTAAATATTTGATATTTAAATAAATTATTAAGTTGGCTTGGTTTCAAACATGAGACTATAAAATTTAAACCGAATATATTCACAATATCTTCGATATCAATATAAAACTCACCATCATCAAGTTTATCGATTAAATAAGAGATAACTGTTTGTTGTTCTGCCTTTCTCAACCCCTTTATTTGATTAAGCAATTGATTTGAGAGATAGTGATATTTTTTGTCTGAAAATGAATAGAGAAACAAGTTTGGCAATAAGTTAGGAGCTCCTTCTATGAAAAACTGTAAGGGATATGATCTTTTTTTAAGGTTTGCAAAATTATTCAATAAAGCCGTTATAAATTGCGGATCTTCTGATATAGTTTGAAGCTCATCTTTGGTAAGATAATCAAAATATCCTTGTTGGAGTAGAAATTCTATAACGGATGGATGACCACTTACAATTCTAAGAGCAATTTGTTCTTTAAACACTTTTCTTGCTTGAGGATCACCGGCATCTACTAAGCTTTTCAAGAGAGGAAATGCTAAATTTCGATGTAATAAGCGAGTATCATACTCATTTTCTGCCCATGCTTGTAAATTAGAACAATGACCCCAAAATTCCGTTTCGGGAGTGATGTTTTGCGAATGATGTACATGATTCCCCTCTAAAGATCGATTCAACCGTTCTGCAGCTTCATCAATGGATTCAATATCAGAATATTCATGAATTTGGGAAGTAGGAATATTCAATAATAGATACTTGCATTGATTAAACAATCTTCCTTTTACATAGATATTAGTCCGCGAATATTCTAATTTAAGTGTGATATAATCATTTATTTTGAAATAGAGCATAAAAGGGAACCTTTTATGAGGCGCATTATTCCTAGATTTATGGTAACAATAAATTATTAGAAGTGATATAAAAAATACTACACATTACCGATTTTTAATTACTACTGAAAGAATCATTAAAATCCTACTGTTTGGGAAAAAAAATAAAATGAAAGAAGAAACTGATTCTACCTTTTTGGTGCCTTTTTATTAGGTATTATGGAAGTTTAACTCCCACCACTAGAATAGCTTAATTTATGTTCATACTTCTCCAAACTGCTTAGATCATCGGTTGGAAATGTGTATCTATAACAAGGTGCTGAATGATAAATGTAATCCCTTTCAGGATTTCTGCTACTCTCTTCAAATAATCCTGTTCTGACCATATTTGCAATTTCTCGTGCAGTAGACTGATAAAAACGAAATAGCATGATTCCTTAAACAATGATTCGATAATTAATAACATAGATATCCCCGGATACTTGGATTGAATGTTGTTTTGAAACATTCTGTGTTACCATTCCCATAAATTCATGAATCACGTGTATTTGGATTGACCCAAGATGCTACATTGTTTAAGTTTTCTCTTATTTGTGATCCTTCAATCAATATAATCCTATTATTTCTAAGTTTATTTATAAAAATACGTAGTTAGAGTTTAAATACTTATCATATCGAATATTCACTTATTTCTTAATAGAAATTCTTCTGAAATTTCTTGCCCTAATCCTGCTTCTTTGAATTTTTTACCATTTTCAGCATATAACTTAGCTCCCCAATTAAGATCTTTTGGTTCAATATATTGCTTTTTTTTTTTTGCGGGGACTCCAGTATATAAACAGAGCTCTTTTGTGTCACCTCTTAATACTGAACCTGCTCCAAGTACACAACCTCTCGCAAGTCTAGCATCTTGTAAAACTGTAGCATTTATTCCCACCAAACTAGAATCCTCAATAATACAAGGACCATGGCACGTACATGAATGGCCTAACCTAACATTACTCCCAATTTGGCAAATTTCTCCAGGAGCAGAATGCACAACGACATTTTCTTGAATACTTGTATTTTCACCTATAATGATTTTCCCCCAATCTCCTCGAATTTTAGCACCAAACCAAATATTTGTATAGGCCCCAATTTTAACATCTCCAATTATTACAACATCTGGAGCGATAAACACAGTTGGATGAATTTTAGGGCTAGTTCCATTATAAGGGCTCTTGATTATCACTATCTTTCACTCTTCATCTCTTCTTTTTCAATTAAACTTATCAAGCTAAGATATTATTAGATATGATATAATAATTACAATATCTGTTTAAATAAAAGTGATATTAATGTCTGAAAAAGAGATTAAAAAAGAAATTGAAGAAATTGTGAATCGAGAGACTAAAGCATGGGATCAACAAGATGTTGACCTATTAATGACTATTTTCCATCCTGATATGGTTTGGCCCTGGCCGAGAACACCGCAATCTCACGATCCAATGGACTGGGTTTTAGAATGGGGTCGATATAATTTCAATCGATGGAGAAATGGATGGTTAAAGTTATTCAATACTCATAAGCTTGAACATAATCATAGAGAAATTAAGAAAATTGAATTATCAAAGGAATTTGATGGTGCATTTGCGGTTGTTGATATTGATACTCTATGGATTAATAAAATGGGTAATAAAAGCCACTGGAAGGGACGAGTTTGCAAAATATATTCCAAAGTAAATAATGCATGGAAAATGATAATGCAAACAGGAGTTCTAGAGTATTA
This sequence comes from Promethearchaeota archaeon, assembly GCA_048939995.1. Taxonomy (GTDB): domain Archaea; phylum Asgardarchaeota; class Lokiarchaeia; order Sigyniarchaeales; family SOKP01; genus SOKP01. Next base: position 37,402 of record JBHLOY010000010.1, read on the forward strand.
AAAGATTACTCCATATCTTCTAAAATAGGGGAATCTTCCATAAATTCACAGTTTAGGCCTAACTTCTCAAAATATCGGCATACTGCGATACATGCGAACTTTTCGGTTGAATAATGTGTTCCACCTATTAGATTTATTCCATTCTCTTTCTCAAATTCATGAATTTTCGTACTATATTCATTAAGAATAGTAATACCAGTTATATAGGTATTGATTCCCAAATTGATAATCTCTTGAACAATATCTATTTCATTTCCTCCTCCCGCTATTAATGCAACTCTTTGATCTTTAATTTCATTTGAGCCATATTTCCATAATTTTGTCTTATGACCTATTTTAACACTTAGTCTCTTTGCTAATTCTTCTGGAGTTTTTGAGTCAATAGTTCCGTAGATTCCAACTTTCACCCCAAAATATTCATAAAATTCTCCTTCCGGATTTACACCTATTGATTTCGCTAAATTTGATGTAGTAGAATATTCACCATTTTTATCTAGTGGAACATGGAGAGTGTATATTGAAATATTCTGCTCCTTTAAAATTGGGAGCAATTTTGGATTAATATCCTCAAAAACTCTTGGTTTTCTTATATCCCACACCATTGGATGATGTGTAAATAAAAGGATATTTGGTTGCTCTAATTGAATTATTTGGTTTAAAACATTATCAGAAGGAAAAACTGCGGTATAAACCATATCAATTTCATTTGAATTGTCCAATAAAATTCCCATATAACAGCTTTTAAAATTTGGGCTAATAAATTTATTGAAATCCATTCGAGACCAATCATCTCTGCAGAGTGAGAGTTCGAAATCTCTATCCAATTTTTTATATAATTTTTTAGCCTTCATTTATTTATCTAATTAATAGCTCTAATTAATAATTATCCTCAAATTAGCCATATTAAGTTATTCTTAATCATTATTTTTAATAACTATATGTACTAATATTTTAAATTTTGAGAATCATTACATAATTATAAAAATTAATCCAATTTTAATCCATATGAGCTGAAAATAAATGGTCAGAAAAAGAACAATCTTCTCGATTATAATCATAGCCACATCTATTATCGTTCAGTTATTTGGAATCCCATATTTAGGAGTTAAATTCTCTTCACATGACATAGAATTTGATTACATTTATAATTGGGACCTTAAAGGGACGGGAGGATGGTATGAGGGATATTCAGAAACCTTTAGATCATCCGGAACCTATACAGTGGATTTTAGTGGAAATGTGGCAAGTGTATCTGGTAGAGTATCATGGAGTTGGTCAGATAATTATGGAGCTTCTGATAGTGATAACGAATTGTATCTTTTCACTTATTCTTTAATTAATGGTTCATATTTAGTAGGATCAGATCAAGATTATAATACATCTGGTATGAATGTATGGTTTCATATTCCAGGTGGTTTTAGTTCTTCTCAATACTCTATTCTTGATACCAATTATTCTTTATGGGCAGACTCAACAGTTTGGGTAGGTCATTTAATGCCTTTTCTAGGGAAGAGGATACATTCACAAGGAACATATTATAGGAATTCTTCTACTGATGTATATGGGGATTTCACTGTTAATTATATAGTTGATGATTACTTTACTTCCGAAGGTTATCTTATAGCTGAGATATATTATGAAGAGGATGAAGGTTATGATGGAGGCACTGGGTATTGGTCTGAATTTACACTAAATTCTATTCTGTTTATTACATCCTCTAGCTATATTAGATTTTTCAACATCGGTATGTATCTTTTAGCTTATTGGTTCCCAATATTTTGTATAGTGATAATTTTTTTTGTTATTTATGAAAAGTTAAGATGGAAACCAGTTATCATACATAAGGAGCCAGAAGAGAGAGATGTTATTGTAGAACGGGGCATCCCTCCTAATGTTAAATTTTCTATAGAATCTGCATATTCAGACATAATACCTTCTTATTTAGTTAGAGCAAGATCTCAAGGAAAGGGGATAATTAGTGCTCATAATGCTAGTGAACTGTTAGGAATTGGTTTTATAGAGCCAAATGGGAAGATTGGTACTTTTTATGGAAACTATACCATTGAAATGATAAGATATACAAAGGTTAAATACGCATTTACTGAGAGTCCTAGAATCTTTAAATTCAAAGTAATTGAAATTTATGACATATTTCAGATTAATAACCTTCAAACTCGAGATTTCACATTTGACACTAATTATATTAAGCCAACAACTCCACAACACATCCAAGGAATCATGAGAATGGTAGCAAATGAAGATACTGGACGAAAGAATCCAAGATATGCTAAATGGGTCGAAAATTCGTATGAAGATGATATAAGTGTAGTTGCTACTTCTTCAACTCAAGATACTTGGATAAAACATGTTTTATCTGAATTACGACGTCATAATTACCCGAAACCTGAATTGATTGTGAATGAAGTAATTATGGGTGTTGGATTTGCTACTCCTGGTCAAATTACTGGCTGGTTATATGGTCTTTATGTACACCCTGCGTTTAGAAATCGTGGTATCGGAAAAATGTTAGTGTTTTCACGTCTTTCAGCTCTTAAAGAAATGGGTTGTGGGTCAGCAATTACAGAAATAGCAGAATGGAATAGTCCTGCTAAAAAAATATATGAGGATATAGATGCTATAAAAATAGGAAAGATTCATCTTTTAGGGAAGAAGATGCCAAAAGTGAAGGTGAGACGATACTGAGTAAAGAATTATCAAACAAGATATCTAAATATCAGCAATTTCTGCTAGATTCGACAGATATAGTTTTATTCGAATCAACTCCAGAAGAACGTGAAATAAATCCCCAGTTTAAATCATTAGAAAAGTGGGTAAAATTGTATTTAGGTCCTGCTACCGCAGAATTACATGAATTAACTGATCTAGGCCATTCTGCCATTAAAGATGAAAATAGAAATGCAATAATTCCCAATTTAAACGTGTCTGTCAATGATCACCTTTTATATTTATCAATAAAAGGATGTGGTGCATATGAAGATATGTTTTTTGGCGGATCGTTAACTCCCTCAAAGCTAAAAGATACATGTCGCGATTCACAGCTCTATGCTGCATTAGATCATCTTTCAACAGGACAAGGTTTTATTATGGGTGAATCTTGGATGGGGGAGAGCCCTTATGGAGCCCAGGGAAAAATTAATGCATTTGATGAATTGAATTATTCTATGCTTGCTTCAAAAGATTCTTTAAACGGAGCACATCTATGTCCTGTTATAGGAGTAGTGCAATTCCCTAAAAAAATAGAAAAATTGGCTAGAAAGTTCTTTTGGTTTCGAACTTATCAAGATAACTTCTTCCAAGTTATAAGGCTCGTCCCATCAAATATTAGGTTATATTTTGAGTCAAATATTTTAATTGCAAATCCTGCTTCGACATTTTCCTTATTTGAAGTAGATAGTGCTGAAGAAATTGAAAATTTTGAACTTAACTTTATCAAAAGTGGTATAGCATTATTATCACTGTATGCAAGATCAGCTAAAGTTAATGGAAATGAAATTACTGGGATAATTTATCAAGATGTGTGGTTAGATAAGGATTGTGTGGTTGCACCAGATGGAACTATATTCTTTGCTGATATTGAAGGATTAATATGGAAAAAAATCCCTCTAGAAAATATGGTTGAACTGCAGAAAAAAGAATGGCAAAAACTTTTTTATGAATTTATCTATGCTCTTTTCAAGATCGATTCTTATCGTCATAGTATTCAAGATAGAAAAGTCAATTGGTCTAAACAACGTGAAGAATTAGCTTTATTATTTCATCATGCTTTAAATAAAGATTTATTTTCTTATGTGGAAAATCAAAATAATAATTTATATATCTGTATTGAGGGAGAAGATTTCCCTCGAATTGAAATCCCAATATTGGAAATGGTGAATTATGTATGAAATGTGAAAGAACTTTAGAAATTTTAGATTCTATTCAGAACAAGACAGATATTATTACTTCTTATGAAGAAATATCAGAATTACTCCAATACAATTTAGTTTCAGAATTCCGCTTCAAAGGCTTAACTAAGCATATAGAGCACGATCTTAAAGGATTAAAAGGAGAATATATACAATTGTCATCTCAGATTAGAGACTCTTATAAAAACTTAGTATCTATGGAAAGTGAGTACAATCGATTATCTGGTATAAAAAAGATTTTCGCTTTTTTTAAAATTGGATTTGGGAGCTCCTTGAAAAGTGAAATCAAAGAGCTTAAAGTAGTAATTGACAATAAAGACACCAATTTAAAAGATATCAAAAACCAAATTTTGGTTATGAGCTCTCAAAAAGAAACAGTTGAAAGAGCTACGAAAGTCAATGGAATGAATGTGGTTCTTACACCTCTGGGAGATAATATGATTGATGAAATCAAGGCACGTAGAAGATTTTACTTTCGAGAACTCCATGAATTAATAGAAGTAATTCAGCATTTGGATGCAGAATTTACTAAAATTATTACTCAGGTAGGAAATATAATGAGAATTAACAATTTCTCAGCAATTTGGGCACTTTATTTAATTAATATTGATAGAGCAAACTTAGCTTATCTGATGAATACAATAACTATGAATGAATATAACTATAATACTGCTCAAGAAAGAATGATGACCTTATCCTTTTACTTATTACAAAATCCAGACATTTATTTGGCAAATTCATATAGAAATGCTCTTCAATTAGAAAATGAACTTAGATCCCAACTTCAAAGAAATAATCCTCGAAATCAAATACATAATCTACTTGATCGTACTAATTATGCAACTTTAACCGCTGGAAAGGCTATCTCTCTACTCGGTAATTTATTCGCAATAAGAGCAGCTAAATTTCCAAATACTTTAAATGAAATTAATAAATATTTGGAAAATCTTCAAATTCTAGTAGAGTTTCACTCCAACTTACCTATGATAGGGAAAGAAACTATACTTTATGATCATTTAAGGAGCTTTACTAATGAGGAGATGGTACACGTGCTACTCATTTTAGCTCTCTCAACTCATTTGGACTCTTATAACTATTTCTTCAAGATAATGGAGGATATTCCCCAAGGAACAAAATTTTTCTCAGCAGTTTGTTCGTTATTCCCGTGGGACCCAGAGGAGACATGGATGGTTATGCTTCGAGCCCAATCGAATATATTAAAAGCCCAAAGTGCGAAATTTATTCCTGAACTTATCGAATATTCTTTACTTATGAGTTTAAATCCTCGGATTTTAACTATAGAAAATGACATTTCACAAGAGGAATTGAAAAGGTGGCAAACACTTTTCATACCTCTTATCCATTTAAGCATTTATTCATACCTTGAGAGAGATTTGGAAACATACATAAGGAGAAGACCATTAGCATATATAATTGCGCCGCGTTATTTCATTTACTCTTCATTACATTATCATGCCATAGGCTAAATAAGAGAAAAATCTCTTTTTTATAAATACTTATTTTTTTGATGGTTTTTTTCTTTTATTCCTCTTAAAAAATATTCCATTATTTAGATATGTAAACCTGAATAATGGCGTTTATGACAATCTTATCAAAACCAGCCATTAAAGCAAAATGAGCTATGCCATAGCCCATAAATCCAGCTCCAACAATCATGATATTCTTAATATCATCAATATTGACCATGTGGATTAACCTCTTATTATTGATTTGATACTTTTTAAGATGAAAATTTATATAAAAAGATTTACAAAAAAGTAGATCACTGAAAGAAAATCAAATTACTTCTCTCAAAAGGTAATTATCTAGTGAAATATTAAGAGAGTCATAAAAAATAGACATATATTTTTGATAAAAATCCATTTTTTTATTCATAATTAAATTTTTATCTTTTGTATCTGGTTTTCCCTTACTCCAAAAAATTTGACCAGAATGATTGAGATCTAAACTGGTTCCACTTTTTATTATTTCTCCTCCCTTAATAACAAATTCGATTTCCATAAAAGCTTTCTTTAATTGATCATAGTTTTTGGAGGTATCTATTTCATTAATATTGATATTTAAAATATTTAAATCTCCATCTGCATTTAATCCTAAATTTCCTTTAATATTGCCAACACCTAATGATTTTGCAGGGCTAGATCGGCTTATTATTATAAACTCATTGAAAGACAATTCCTGATCTTCATTTTCAAGTGGATTATTCTTCAAAAATTCTCGAATCATATTACTCTGGAATTTTTTTCTTGCTTTCTCACTCATCAACCAAGTAGCAATATTGGGGACATTTTTAATATGAGAATAATTTGGAAAGTTAAAGGAAAGTTGTATCTGCCATTTATTTTTTATATTAAGTGCCAAATTAACAGCATTTGCCCAGAATATGCAGGAATCCTTATCATTATTATCAAAAGTTCTAAAAGTCGAAAATGAATCCCCCTCTGATTCAACAGCCATGGTTATTAGCTGAAATGGTGATGTTGAAAAATCAAAAGAGTTGATTAATCTTCTATCACTCGTAATTAATGGATTAATAGGGTCAAATCCTAAAATTCCAAGATCTAAACAAAAATCTTTGTTATTGTTATAAAAATTAATCAGATTAGATATATCACCATCATTATTATAAGTGGAAGCATGAGCGAGGTGAAATATCTGTGTCCGTTTAATATCCATATTATTTTTTGGGTTTGGTTGTAAGTTTAAGTCCTTGATTTTTTTTAAAACTATGAATAGGTTCTCCTTAGCATTTTCTTGTTCATATCCTTCAATATGAGCATGAATTGAATGAGGTAATCCTAGAAACTCATTATACTTAACCATTTTTTCGTATACATCAATTGCGGAAAAATTATATAATCGTCCTTTAACATTTACAGATTTTCTTAACTTTTGAAAGTTCCAACTTTCTGCTTCAAAAGGATTATAAATCTTAAAACCAAATCCTTTTGTTTTGTATAATAGGTCTGAAAGAAAACATGAAGCTTGTTCAGCCATTTCTCGTTGATATTCTAATTCTAAAGCCCAAAAGTTACTGACGTTTAATAACATAGCTTTATCTAGCACTGGTAGCCGTTGAAAGTTAAAGAGAGTATGTTTTGACAATGAGGGATATACATTTGCTTCTACAATGAATGTATAACCGTTGACTACATAATCTTTAGCAATGTGTTCTAACTTTAAACTATTCCAGTAATCTTGAAAGCTTTTATTATTCTTTCCTAATAGTCGCACCCAGTTAACTTGTTGGGATGCAATATGTGAATGAATATCTATTCCTGATGGAATAATAGTTTTATTTTTAGCATTTATTTCCTTTACATTTTTTACATTTGAGAACTTTTCTACAATTTTAGTATCTTCTATTAAGATATCTTTTATTTCACCTTCAATATTGTTGATAGGATCGAAGACTATCCCATTTTTAATGATTATCTTAGACATGGAGTCAGCCCTCCTTAATTTTTTGAATAATAGTGTCGAAACTAGTTATAGGTTCCTCAGTTGGCACTACGTTTACAATAATATTTTTATACTTTAATTCTAAATTTTCAATACCCGTTATCTGATTTGACCAAATTGAATTTGGCATTAGAATAGTACCTTGAGTCACGTTTTCATGCTCTAATCCTTTTACGATTACTTCTCCAAATTTACTAGAAATTTTTAAATGTGGTTTACTGCCCAGATTAATCTTTCCTAAGTCTGTTGGATTAAGAAATGTAATAGCTAAATTATCTTTCAAAGATGTTTTATCACCAAAAGCATACTCTTTTGCCTGATCATTTTCCATCCTTCTTACAGTATTCAAAATTAATTCCACTTTAATTACCCCCTTAACTTTCAAGTTTTTGAATTATTTGAATTATTACTTCCTCATCAGTCAGCACTTTGCTAGGAGGATTTATTATCTTTTTCAATTCAAGGGGAACATGATCTAATCTATATGCTAAACCACTGCATTCAATTCCAGTTATTGCTGTTGGCAATATAACATTTGCTAAGTTTGCTGTAGCAGTATTATGATTGTCTATTAATATTATAGGTTTCTTAGCTAATTTTGAACTTAAGCTTCTAGGAAAATGTGAGATGGGGTCTGTTCCAAAAAATATCGAGCAATCAAAATCACCTTTTTCGATTTTTGAAATAAGAGTGTCATTAGTATCGATAAGTTCATTATCCTTGAACTGTAAATTTCCATTCTTTCCATACATAGATAGAGCCACTTCATCAAATCCAGCCATATTAAAATGCCCTCCCATCATAATAAGAGCGATTCTCCCTCTTTCTTGTTTTGAGTTCACCATTTGAAGTAATTCGAGTAACTCTGATATTATATTCGAATTTTTCTGAGGAGTTAATATCCCTTGACCTACAAATACAACCCCATATTCTGTTCCACTTAGATGCTGCAATAATCTTTTCATATCTTCTTTATCTAAACCAGCTACACCTCCAGAAGGAATACTATCGGTTGCGCAACATTCTTCCTTTAAAGCTTTAATTAAATCCAAATCCTTTCCTGGAGTAATTCTTAATGCAATATCTCTTACACCCATAGTATTAAAAGAAGCCGTCTTGATAGGATCAATTATAATAAGGGTCTTTATTTCCCTTCCAGTCATTCGAAATTTTCCTCTTGAAAATAATACCTTGTTTAAAAGGCGAGGAATTGATTCAGCTGCGTTAGAACCCCATAAAATAATTAAGTCAGCTTTATTGATTGCTTCTGTTATCGTTGTTAATGTCATTCCTGTACTTATACCGCTCTCTAACACTTTTCCTTGACAAATCGAGGAATTTGAATCAATAAATCCATTCGTTAACTTAGCTAATTCTAAACCCTTAATTTGAGCTTCACAACTCGAATTTGAAAAGCCATACAACAATAACTTTTTTGAATCTTTAATTAACTCAACCGTTTTTTGTAAAGCCTCATCCCAAGATACATTTTGAAATTCTGAATTTTGGCGAATAATAGGACGTAAGATCCTATTTTGAGAGGTGATAAGATCAAATTTCTCTTTTCCTTTAAGACAAGCACCCATAACTTCATCAATATAAATTCCATCAGTTTTCACAATTATATCATCACATAATAACGAACATCCAGAACAAATGAACCTTTTCATAATTTCCCACTAAAATTATTTAAAAACTAAACATATTCTATTTTGATAGCTTCACGAGGACAGTAGGTTTCACAAACTCGACATTCTCTTTCTCTACCCTCTGCTTCAATCCTACGGCAGAATTTTAATTCAAGTAATTCACATTTTCCCCCTTTCACTTGAAAGAGCTGATGCTTTTCTGGAGGATAATCTGGTGCTTTCCCACTTAATGTTGGAGGGCAATATCTTGCATTAACCGGACAAACAGAAACGCATATTCCGCATCCATCACATAAATCGGAATCTACATTTATCCTTAACTCTTTTAATTGTCCTTCTTCAGAACCTAATAATTCTTTTAAGGTATTATATTGTTTTTTATATTTTGGTTCCAATAGCGGTGTGCAATCGTCAACTTTTACTTTGCCTTGCAACAAATCTAAAGCAAAAGCCATACAAGTCGGCTTTCCACATAGTTTGCAATTAGTCTTTGGTAAATATTTGTATAGTTCCATGAAATTCTGAACAGGAATGAAACCCACCTATTTATGTCTAATTAAATTTCTCTTTCTCTGAGTTATAATTATTAAATATTTTATTAATCTCTTTAGATTATTGATTATAAATTACGAGTTTTAAGCTCTTATTTTAAGAAAGATATGCCTTTAGTAAATTAATGATGATTCCAGATTTGATTTTTGAGATTCCTATAGATTTCTTTAATACTTTTGCTGGCAGGGGATTCGGGGGCGTATATAACAACAGGTTCGGCATAGGACATAGCTTCTGGAATGGATAAATCAAAATCAATACTACCTAGAATATTATATCTTGTTTTTTCTATGTATTTCTTAAATTTTTCTTGAAAGGAACTCTCTAAATCTGCTTTATTAATTACTATACCAAAATTAATCTTAAATTGTAATACCATATCTATAGCTCTCATTAGATCGTGTAAACCAGAAGGTGTAGGTTCTGTAACGGTAATAGCATAATCTACTCCTGAAATAGCAGATATTACAGGACAACCAATACCTGGAGGGCCATCGATGAAAATTATATCTGAATTTTGAAATTCTGGTAAATTTTGAGCAAATTTTTTTACATCAGCGACCAATTTCCCAGAAGTAGTGCTTCCTAGTCTGGTTTTGCCATAGACTAATGGAAATTTGTTTTTTGTCATATAAGATACTATCTCACCACTTTTAACGGTATTGATTGTAAATGCATGTTTAGAACATAATGTTTTACAAGCACCGCATCCTTCGCATGCAAGATAATTTATTTCAGGTATTTCTTCTTCTTCAATCCAACTTAATGCATTAAACTCACAAAAATGATTATCTATACATTCTCTGCAATGTATACATAATTCCTCTGATAAATTTGCTTTAAGAGTGGTAAAAACATCTTCAGAATGAATTTTCTGGTGCTCTCCAGGATTTAAAATTATTGATAAATTTGGAGCATCAACATCACAATCAAGCACTATAGGATCGATGTTATCATTGCCGGCAAGAATGCTTAAAGATGCAGTTAGAGAGGTCTTTCCAACACCTCCTTTTCCCGAAATTATAGCTATCGATTTTCTAATCATGCTTTTATCTCACTCCATTTAATCAGATTTTTGTAAATCCGCATAAAAGCTTTATATCCCTCACCACTTTTATTAAAAGAATTATCACCCATTAATGGCGTTCCTTCGCAATAAGATTGAACAATATCTTTATCTAAGGGTATATCACCTAGGAGTTGAATGTTACTTTCCTTTAATTCATCAAAAAATTCCTGTTTAAAGCCTAATAGATTAGATCTATTTACTATCACTTTAAATTGTTTTTTAAGAAGTTTAATTAAATCAATAATTCTAAATAAATCTAATTGACCAAACTTGGTTGGTTCTGTAACTGGAATTATGTAATCGGCATGTTGAATTAGTTCTTCAACATCACAATGAGCTCCAGGAGCAGTGTCAAAAATAATAATGTCATATTTACTAGGATTATCATCTAAGATAATATCTAATTTTTCCATCAAAGCTTTTACAATAACAGCTGATCGCGCTTCTGATGGAATTAATTCACCAATTAACAAATCAATATTTTTAATTTGGGTTTTATAGAGATTACCAATGATTCTTGAATCTGCTATTATAGCTTTAGGAGGACAAATTTTATAACATAATTTACAACCTGAACAAAGATTTAAAACGGGAATTGGAACTGCATCCTTTATATATAATAAAGCGTGAGAAAGACAATTCTCAGCACATAACCCACATTTGGTGCACCTTTCCTCATCAATTTTTGGGACAAAAAAAGGTACCTCTTCTCCATCTTCAAGTTTTCCATTCAATAATAAATAAGAATTAGGATTTTCAACATCTCCATCTATTAAGAGTACCTTAAATCCTTCATTTCTATACATTACTGCTAAATTCACAGCAACTAAAGTTTTTCCCGTACCTCCCTTTCCACCTGTAATGCAAATGATTTTTTGTCTTTTTGGCATAATTTTAGACCAAGGAGTTGAACTATGATTCATTTTACCTAAAATTGGCCTCGATTTTGACGTCCCATTCCACGACCGCCTCCCATACCTCCGCCTTGACCCATTCCATGATGTGATGAAACATTAGCAGAGGTTATCAATTGTAATTTCTTCTCTGAATACAATTGAATTACTTCTTTCACCGTTATCGGGCGATCTGGTGCTTGGTATATTTTCAGGTTCAAAGAGTTTAACGCTTGAGCCGCATTAGGACCTAAAAAGCCTACTATTACCTCTTTAGCTCCATTATTGCCAATTATTTGAACAGCTTGTACTCCAGCTCCCCCCATTGCTTCTGAAGCATGATTTGGGACAGTTCTTACTTCCTGTATATTATTATCTTTAATTGTCACAAAAGTAAAACTTGGGCATCGTCCAAACCTAGCATTCATTTGTTCGTTCATTCCACCATTACCATTTGAAGGTACAGCAACTATAACCATTTTTTTATCAACCTCACTTAACTTTAATTAATATAATAATACAAGTAATTATCTCAATGGTGATGATGTTCATGAAAATCATCAGCCTCAGTATGAACTTTTTCAACACCATATCCTTTTCCTCCTCCGGGAGAACAAAGACTTTCGCCACCCATAGTCTTAATTTCACCAGCTAAAATTCTTTCAATAACAGTCTCAATATCTCCCTCGACCCCCACAATTACATTTATACCGTACTGTTCAAAAAAATGTCTAGCCCTATGCCCCATTCCTCCTGCAATAATATATTCTGCTCCGTGTTTATTTACAAATTCAGGTATACTACTTACTTCATGCCCCGGATTCGTGAATTCTTCTTTATTGACTAACTTATCATTCTCAATAGTCAGGAAAGTAAATGTTGGAGCTCTTCCAAAATGAGGACTAACTTTATTAGAATCAGTACTTATAGCTATTTTCATATAATTTTTCAACCTTTTTTAAATAAATTTTAACATTTTTAATGACCTTTACACATTGGTCCTTTTAAAGGATCTAATCTGTTTTGTAATAAAAATTCAATATTGTCCTTCAATGAACCATTTATACCTTTAAATAAATTTATATTATATTGAATAAACCCCATATAAGGTCTACCACCAATTCCACCAACAATCATATCGGTTACATTTTGTCTAACCATATTAATAACCGGTTCCATACATCCAAAATGCCCATTATTTTGGAGTGAAAAAATTTTTCGATAATTGTTATTTTTATCGACTTCAATACCAATAAAATAATTACAATGGCCAAAGTGCTCCGATATGGGATCTCTTAATTCAGTTCCATCAGAAGGAATTGCAATTAGTCTTTTCATATCATTTCTATCTAGTTATTTAATTCTGCTAATAATGAATAATTATTCGAAATTACTTTTATGTTATTAAAACCATTATTCCCTTAAAAATTTGATGGTAATGATTAAAAGTAGACAGATTTGTTGAAAAAATATTAAGTCAAATTTTAAATACAAAAATTTAAACTATTATGATAGGCTTTAAACGGAAAAAATCAAACTTTAAATGTCTATTTCAAGAAAAAAAATTTACAAAATTTGCATAGTTGGCGATGGTGGAGTAGGAAAAACTACAATCCTTTACCAATACGTAGACGGAAAGTTCATTGAAAATACTCAAATGACAATTGGTATCAACTTTTTTGTAAAAGATATATTTTTAAAAGAATTTAACACTAAAATTATACTTCAAATATGGGATTTGGGGGGTCAAGAACACTTCAAATCTGTTCGCCCAAGTTTCTACGAGGGTGCAGTAGGCATAATATATACCTATGATTTAACACGAATAAATACTTTTACCGATTTAATTGAATGGAAAAAGGAAATTGACAGAGTTCTGAACGGAAAGACTCCAAGTATTTTGATTGGAAACAAATTAGATTTGATTGATTCTGAGAATCGCAGGATTTTTCCCAAGGATATTCAAAAACTAAGAAAACTTATAGGATTTTCAAATTACTTTGAAACAAGTGCAAAGGAAAATGTCGGTATAAATAAATTATTTAATAAGATCACAAAAGACATTTATAAGGTTTTAAATAACTAATATTTAAATTTATCGCGGCTCATATTGCGTTCCACAAGTATTTTATGGGCCCTCCTTCTTTAAGTTCTCTCCAAATTTGATTGATAAATATTTGAGCTCTTAGATTTTGGCTATTTTAAAAAAAAGTGTTAAATTTTAAATATGAAAAATAAAACTTATATGCTAGGTTAATACTAAATGTATAATTCAAAACGAAGAATTTATAAGGTTTGTATAGTTGGAGATGCCGCAGTAGGCAAGACTACAATTCTTTATCAATATGTAGATGGTAAGTTTGTTGAAAATACTCAGTTAACTATTGGTATAAATTTTTTTACAAAAAATATATATTTAGAAGAACTTGATGTAAAAACAGTCCTTCAAATATGGGATTTAGGAGGACAGGAACACTTTAATACTGTTCGACCAAATTTTTATCGAGGAGCAACTGGTTTAATTTATACTTATGATTTAACGAGGAAAATCACGCTTAACAATTTAATTAAATGGAAAGAGGAAATTGGAAAAGTTATAGACTTAAAAATTCCAACTATTCTGATTGGAAATAAATTAGATTTGATTGATCCGGAAAACCAACAGACATTTATAGGCGCTATACAAAATTTAAAGAATGATTTAGGCTTTTCAGATTATTTTGAAACTAGTGCAAAAGATAATGTTGGTATTGATGAGGCATTTCATAAAATTACGAAAGATATATATAAATTTCTACTTAAATAAAAGTAAAAAACTTTTTTCTAGTTATTTCTATTGAAAAGATGTGAATAGCTGTCGTTTTGAGTAAAAATTAAACTTAAACTAGAAGTATTAAAACAAAGGTTAAAATGAAGGCCATGTAAGTGATTTTATGAGTTCTGGATAATTATTCAAAAAATTTTTATAATATATTTCGTTTAAATCTAATGAAAATATAAATAAAATCTTGTTAGATTTTTCAAATTATTAACATTAAATTAAAGATAATTAATGAATCATATTAAATTAGAATTAAAATCAAATTATTTTTAATTAGAAAAATGGTGGTTTAGAATTTTGAATGATAATGAGATACCTGATATTGATCTGAAAGAAACGATTCAAAACTCTCAACAAGAAATATTAGATGAGCGGATGGAAAATATTCGGAAGAATATGGAAAAAATTAAACATAAAATTGTAATTATTTCTGGAAAAGGGGGCGTTGGAAAAACTACTGTAGCAGTTAATCTTGCAATGAGTTTAGCGAGTATAGGATTAAGAGTTGGATTACTAGATGTGGATATTACAGGACCTAATGTTAACAAAATGCTTGGAATTAAACCAGATGTGAGACCACGAGTAGATCCAGAAGCAAAAAAGTTCTATCCTGTGAATGGACCCTTAAATATTAAAGTAATGAGTATGGCATTTTTAACACAAGATAACGACACTCCTGTAATTTGGAGGGGTCCAATGAAAATGAGTGCTGTACGACAATTCCTTGGTGATGCTATTTGGGGAGAACTTGATTACTTAATATGCGATTTACCACCTGGTACAAGTGATGAAACTCTTGATATTTTACAGCTTATTCCTGATGAAAATGTAATTATTGTTTCTACTCCTCAAGAGGTTGCTCTTATGGATGCAAGAAAGACCATAGCAATGTCACAAACGATGCAGAGAAAAGTCTTGGGAATCATTGAAAATATGTCTGGTTTTAAATGTCCTCACTGTAACAACTATATTGATCTTTATCCAGCTGGAGGGGCTGAAAAGGCCTCAAAGGATTTTGGCATCACACTCTTAGGAAAAATTCCATTTGAAGTGGAAATAGGTCAACAAGGGGATCAAGGTCTTCCATTTATACTAAAGAATCCAGATAGCGAAAGTAATAGAGCCTTTAAATCAATAATTAAGAATATTAGGGAAAAGTTGGAATAAAATTTCTTATTCTCTTTTATCAATACTTTTTATTTCTCTCCAAATCCCAATCTTACCTAGAAAGGGTTGGTTTTCTTTTAAAATTTAAAAATATTTAAATCAAAATATTCTCATATTATGAATTTTGATAAATATAAAAACAATTTAAAAGGATAAGTGTTACTATGTTATTACATATTTTTAGAAATCATCTAATTACACGTTAAGGGGAATACGTTATTAATTTAGGGCCTGAATTAGGAATATCAAAATTGCTAAAAGGAATTGTAATTTGTAAAGAAACTGGTGTATATTTGTTAGATTTGATTTTAGATTCAGAAATAAATCCTATCTTGTTATCTTCTTTTGTGGGTGCTCTTTCTTTATTTGGGGAGGAGAACATGGGAAAAATTGAGGAGATAACAATTAAAGGGTTGGATATTCAAATGATTATTGTATGTAAACATAAACTTATATTAATTGCGATAATGGATAAAGACTTTTTGAAACAAGACATCAGAGAAGAGGCTGAAAAAGCTCTTGATATGTTTTATACCCTCTACAAGAATGAGATTGATGAGTGTGTTGATGTTTTTATATTTGACTCATTCAAGAAAATCTTACTCAAACAAATAGAAGATTTCTTTAATAAGATAACTGACAAAGAAAAAGAAGTAAATATTGGAAATTTTGGATTTTTTACAGAGGCTATTGCTAAGATGAGAAATCATCATGATTAGCGGCTCAACTATAAAACTATCCTAAAAAAAATTAGGGAGTTAAGAAAAGGCTTCCTCTACTCTTTTTTTGCGAGACTCCCAAAAACTATCAAAGCAGCTCCAATAAATGGACCAATCACACCAAAAAAAGGTTTATATCCACCTCCAGTAAAACTCCAGTGATTATATCCATATAGATTATAAAATACTTCCATCATGATAATCCAAGCAAGAGTAGACACAATCACCAACCCTGCTAATATAATCAATTTCCATCTGAGTTTCTTTAAATTCAGTGAAACTCTAAGATATGTAGTGGTAAGAATAATTACTATAAGACCACTTGAGAATATAATCAGGGCAAGAATCGTAGAAATTGCAACAAGTAATAAATCTGTTCTTAAAAGATATATAGCAAGGGGGTCAATGTCTACACCTATTTGAGTCATCCAAACATAGTAAAGAGGAGGACCATCATTATAACTAGTTGGAGTTAAAATTGAGATTAATACAATTAAACCTCCAATAATATTAAGAATCCAAAGATTTTTTCTAATTTTCATCAGAAATCTATTTTTTAAATATTTTGTTATTTAATTAGATGTGTAATCTTATATGTTTTTTTTAAACAACAAATAAAATAAAAAAATAAAATTTTATAATTCTGCAATTGCTTTTTGTCTTGCTAATTTTTCTTCTTCGGTGAGCTCAATTTCCCCTCTTCTAACAAAAAACATTAGAATAAATGCAATTATTAGAAATATTGCTCCATCCAGAAGAAGACTTTCCTTTCCGAAAAGATCTCTCAGAATTCCAAGTAGAGCAGGTCCAAATATAGCTGCCAAGACACTGAAGAAATAATATAATCCTGTATAAGTTCCTATCTTTCTAATACTAGGAGCCAGTTCCCACACGATAACAATAGAATTTATGTTGACGAAAGCCCATCCAATACCAAAGAACACCAAGATAATAATTGTTAACAGTTGTGTTCGGATTAAGAATCCGATAAGCAATGCTACAATCATAATTATTAATCCAACTTTAATACAATTTCTCCTTCCTATCTTATTAGCTAGCAAAGATAAGGGGTAAGCTGCTATTATAAATGGAATCGCCACAAAATTGAATATAAAACTTGCCATTCCTCCACTAAACCCTAGAACACCATTCGGAAAGAGAATAGGATCATAAGGTCCCGCATAGATTGAAAATAAAGCTTCCATTCCTTGATATCCTACAAACCAGAAAAAGATCGCAAGCAAGATCAAGAGTGTACTTTTATCTTTTTCCTTAAATATATCTTTAAAGCTAGCAATAAGAGTTATCTTTTCCTTTTTTTCTTTAACTCTTCCGCCTTCTTTTGTTTCTACTTCTAGTAGCATCTGATAACTATATGATTTTGTTTCTTTAATTGTGAAAAAGAGTATTATCATTGCTACTAACATTATCACTGAAGCAATAATAAAAGGTAAATATGTATTAATATCGATTAACAAACCAAGAGTAAACGCTATAACGGCTCCAATTCCCCCCATTATGTTAATAATTGCATTCCCCTTACTTCTGTTTACTGGTTTAACAAAATCTGGCATCAATGCCACAGCTTGTGATCGATAAAATCCCATACTAATACCAAAAAAAAATATCCAGAGCAATAATATCCATAGCTGACCAAAACCACCTCCACCGGTAAAGGTAGTTGGAAATCCTGTAGGAATCAATATGAAAAATATTACTGAAAGAATCACTCCTATGACAATATAAGGCATCCTTCTTCCATACCTTGTACGTGTATTGTCTGAAATATTCCCCATTATAGGCTGAATTATGACACCGATTATATTATCCACAGCCATTATAATACCAACAGTAAATCCCGCTAATATAAAACCTGCAAAGTAATTATCCAACGCTCGATTGACTTGTGTATTATATAAACTCCAGCTAAATGTTGTAAAAAATGCTAATCCAATAAGGAACGTTTGACCTGCTTTAAATTTATCTTCAGACTTTTCTTCCGCCATTTTTATCACGGTAATAGTTTTTAGTTTAAAGTTATGATTTTAAAAGTAAATTAGTTTTTGTTGTTTATAAATTTATAATTTAAACAAGTTATCAGTTTTGAATAGATTCTAATAGAAGAAAGTAAAAAAGGATTTATAATTCAATTTCGATTTTAATTTGTTTGATTTCTTCAGGGATTTTTTTAGCGGATTGCAAATACCCTAAAATTATGTTTACTAACATCTTTTCCATTAGTTCGTTTAATGGGATTTCTTTTTCATTTACTTCTAATTTAACACCTGTCATAATTCTAATTTATTTCACTCTATGTTTTAAAGTTTAAGTTTATTTTTTAAAAAAAGTCCCTAAATTTAAATCTCATTCATGGCTTAAGAACAAATTTTCTAAAGCTCTTATAACTTCAGGAGTAATGTGGTGTTCGATCTTACAGCATAGCTCTTTAACTATTATTTCATCCTTTACATTTAAGATCTTTTTGAAAAAATCTTTCAGTTTCATATTGTATCTCACAATATCTGTAGCAACTTGTTTGCCGCTAACGGTTAAACGGATTGACTTTCTTGGCTTCCATCTGATATAACCTTCACTTCTTAATCTATAAAGCATATTAGTAACTGAAGGAGGCTTTACTTTCAAAAAAACAGCAATCTCTGAATTGCTAACCCACCCACCTTTATTTCTCTTTGAGATAAGATATATGGCTTTCAAATAATCTTCATGACTATCTTGATAATCTTTAGACATAGCTAATAATTAATTTTACTTTTAAAATCTAAAAAAAAGTGCGAATGATGATAATTATTCGCTTGATTCTAATTCCTCAATTTTTTTTGATATATCCTCTAATGCTCTCTTAATTTCGCCCATTTCAGAGTCCAGATATTCTTTTTCTTGTTTTAACATGGTTAATTGATCTTTTGAGTCGTATACTGGTTTATAAATTGGAGGAGGAACAACATAAGGAACATTTGGTGGATAGTACCATCTCCATCCTCTTCCTCGCCCTCTTCCCCATCCCATACCGCGTCCCCATCCTCTCCCATAACCCATACCATATCCTTTAACATATCCAGGAGAATTATAACCAGCACAATACCCTAATAATCTCCCAGTCATTGGACCTTCTCCTCTCGGACCAGTTCTATCTCCACCAGGCATTTTTTATATCATCACCATCTTTTTAGTTATTATTTTGAATGAATATTCATATCTAGGTAACTATTAGAAAACAGCTTATTTAAATATTATGAATAAATATTCATAATAAAGGAGAACCTTTAACAGAATGGAAATTAGAATTCTTTATGATAATAAGTGTTCTGAATCAGGATTTTTAACTGGTTTTGGATTTTCTGCTTTAATCTATAACTCTCTTACAAGAAACTACTTGCTTTTTGATACAGGAGGTAATGGTAAGATTCTCCTTCATAATATTAACCAATTCAACATCAAGCTATCTTTAATTAAGAAGGTCATAATATCTCATAATCATCATGATCATGCTGGAGGTTTAGTGGATATTTACAATTTGAATAAAAATGTTGAAGTATATGTACCTTTTAATGATCAAA
Organism: Promethearchaeota archaeon; assembly: GCA_048939995.1. Taxonomy (GTDB): domain Archaea; phylum Asgardarchaeota; class Lokiarchaeia; order Sigyniarchaeales; family SOKP01; genus SOKP01. Next base: position 57,259 of record JBHLOY010000010.1, read on the forward strand.
AATCTTTTAAGAATGCTTTCCTGGGAATTAATATTCACGGTATATTAGAGATGACAGAAATTGAAGATAATATTTTCTCTTCAAGCCAATTTTTAAGAAGCTCAATTTCAGAACAATGTACAATTTTAAGATTAAAAAGTAGTGAATTAGTTCTATTGGTTGGATGCGCTCATCCAGGATTAGAACAATTCATTTTAAAAGCGCGAGAATTAGGTTCAATAAGAGGAATAATTGGTGGTTTTCATGGGTTTCGAAACTTGGAATATTTAGAAGGCACCAAATTCATTGGAGCTTGTCATTGTACCCAGCATATAGAATTGATAAAAAGAAGATTTCCTGCCGCTTTTCATAAAATATGTGTGGGGAACACTTTAACATTTTAGATTTTTTCTCATTTCACCATTAGATAACATGTTATCCGGATTAATTTCTCCACTTTCTTCCATTTGATATCTTAGACAATCTTTATTTCCAATCAGGTAATATTCTTCAACCCATTTTTTTTCAAGCATCCCCTCATTAATGAAATATTTAATTGGGCAACAATTGTACCACTTACATCTTTTTTCAATTTTTAAATTTAGATTTTTGATTGACTTGTACATGAATAAAACGTTTGATTATTACATCTTTAATAAGCATTACATCTATCTAAATTTTCCTTGACAAATCTCCCTAAAGTCAATAAATCCTTGTATAAGTTTGTCAAATTTAACAGATGGATGAGGTCTATTTATTTTATGGGCCATCCAACCCATATCGCCTGTACTGGGATTAAATACATTTCAAGATAAAAAAAAAAGAAAAATTTAGAATTAATTACAAGTACCAGGTACAAAGGGGATTGAAGGTTTATCTATATCGTTATTATCTGGATTAATTCCATCTCCTAATATGTGTGAATGGGACCCATGACGGATCCATATGTGCCCATTTGTCCAATAGCTATAAAAATTAAATATCACTCTTATTCTTATCGATAAGATTCTTCTTGTAATAATTGCTGTTCCAGGTTCATAAGTGGTAACTCCAGATCCAAATTCACTAGCAACATCATTATGCACGTGTAAACGAACACTTGACTTGAATTCCTGTCTCCCATGATCATATATACTATTAAAATACCCCATATACCGATAAATATCATCAGCAATGGGAGGATTAACTTGAGGATAATCATTATGATATGCAGAGGCTGTATAAGAATATCCAAAGGTAAAACTGAACCCTTTAGCTTGCGCTCCAACTCCAACATTATAGGTCCAAGTCATTGGAGTGGTTGCTGCATAATCCATATCCCCATCCCAAGTTACTAAATTAATGGGAGGTGCATCCCAAAAATGACTTATATATACATTTCCCGAGCACATGCTCATCCATTCTTGTTCGTAATACGCAGTTACATACATTTTTACTTCTATTTTAGTAGGGGTGGTATAAGTATTTTGCCCATTAATGAATATTGCATATCTTTCATATCCACCAGGTCCAGGAGGATATCCTTCATTATTATATACCATATGTCCTTGAACATCCACAATCGATAAAAGACGATATTCACCAATTTTCCACCATAAAAAGTAAATTGGAATTCTTTGATCTGTGCTTTCTCGTGCATCTGGTGCAACTTCTGAAGCATAACCAGTTACCACTGCTTGGGTTAAAAATATTACAAATAAAATAGCTATTAAATATTTGATTCTTTTTTGATTTTTGGTAGTCAAGATTTTTCACTTATTTGTATAAATTGGATTTTCCAATTAAATTATAATTCAAGTAGCATATTTAAATATTTCCCATCTTGCTTGGAGAAAGTATCCCATCAATTACAAAGCTTAATTCAGTTTTAAGAAGAGAAACGAAAAGACATCCCAGATCGAAAGGGAAGAGTCTAAGAAAGAAGCAACTTAGAAAGCAAATTAAATTATTGCTTAAAAACTAAAAGCGATTAAGAATCATTATAAAGAACAAGTTTTGATATCAGAATGGTTATTAGAAACAGTAGAATAACAAATTCAGGAAATATTCATATCTATCTTCTAAGTATCTATAGATCAATTACTTAGTTGGACGAGAATAAAAAGTATGATCATTATAGACAGTTTTTCTAATTTTATCTACGGACGCTAGTTTTTCTAACTGGAATAAGATATTAAGTTTAGTGAATCGTTCATTTGAAAAGGTTTGAAGAATTTGCTCTTGCGTCATTGGATGTCTTTCAATTATAGCTAATAATTCTTTTTCAAAATTTTTGGAATAAATTCTAAATTTTCCATTTTCAGGATAAAAAACATTATTGTAATCTACAAAAATCTCGTTTAACAAGGAGATAATATTTTCATCTGGAATTTTAACCCATTCTTCAACAGGAGGTCTAATAGGAACATTGAAGTCGATACGATCTGGCTTGATCAAATCCATTTTTTCTTTAATTTTAATCAATTCTTCTTTGGAATCATTTACATCTTTAATAAGCATTACTTCTATCCAAAACTTTCCTTTATAGATTTTCCTAAAGTCAATAAATCCTTGTATAAGTTCCTTAAATTTTATAGATGGATGAGGTCTATTTATTTTAATAAAAGACTTTTCATCTCCTGCATCCAAACTTGGCAAAACAACGTCAGCGCAAATCAATATCACTTGAATTTTCTCATCATATAGTAAACCTCCATTTGTAATTACACAAATAGGTTTTTCAGCTAATTCTTTAGCCAATAGGATTAATTTTTTTAGATCTTTATATAAAGTAGGTTCTCCGCTTCCTACAAAAGTGATATAATCAAAATTACCTTCATTCTTTTTAATAGCCTTTTTTAATTCACCAATTATAGCTTTTACCGGGAAAAAATTTTTCCTTTCATTAGTGAAATTTGTTGTTTTTCCTAGTTGACAATATATACATTTATAATTACATGTCTTTAAAGGGATTGGATCAATTCCAAGTGATCTCCCTAATCTTCTACTAGGTACAGGGCCATATACATACTTCATTAATAAAATCAAGCTATAAATTATATGCTTTATATTTGCCTATAGCACGTTTTAAGGTCCTTGCAGCTAATTCTGCACAGTGTTTGTGATCCTCTGGTAAACCTTTCAGAGCGTTATCTATATCTTCTGGTTTCAAGTTTTCAGCAAATTCTATACTTTTACCTTCGATCAACATCATAGCCTGGCTCCCAGCAGCTACTGAAGCGCCACATCCATCTGTTATAAAATTAGCTTTCTCAATTATATTATTATTTATTTTTAAGAAAAAATACATAGTATCCCCACATGGTCCCTCATAAATTTGCGAAACTGTGATTTCTTCATCAGGAGGTTTGCCCCAATTTTTCGGATTATGAAATAATTCGACAATATATTCATTATAATCCTCTGATTCTTGCTCTATTATCTCTTTCTGGAGACCTTCAACATATTTATCAAAATCGTCTTTGGCCATATTTTTTTCTTAATATATATTTGAATGATTATTCATTAAGTGAAAATTAATGTTATAAAATAAATTTTTTTTTTAATGAAAATTATTCTTGAACGCTAACAAATGGTTTTTAAAAAGAGGATTAGAGATTATTCTTCATCCTTATAAATGATTAATTCAAGCATATTAATTAACGAATCAAAAGTATCTTCAAAAAAGTAATATCCTTTTTTAAGTAAAATAAGATACCAAGAAGAAGGAACCTTTTTTAATGAGAATCTCTTGAAGACAAAATAATAATTTGCTCTTTGAACAATTATCTGTTCTTTAGGATCCTCTCCTAAATGATCTTTAAATTCGTTATCAAGTATAAAGAAATATGGCAAAACTCTTTCAATAAGCCTTTCAGATTTTTCATCTTTAAAATAGGAACCAAGAATAATTGAATTTTCGTCCAGGATTACCATACTATTACAATTTATCTTAAGACAAAATTCACTGATTGTTTTTGTAATTAATTGAGCTTTTGGATACAAATTTAATAGAATTTCAGATATTGTAAATAATATCGATGGTAAATCATATACTGAGGTTGTATAAAAAGATAATTTATCATATTGAATCTCTCTTTTAATTTTCTTTTCTAAATTACTAATCAATTCATCCCAATTTTTTCTAATACCTTCGGAAAGATTAGGATCATATTTATGAAAAAGAATATTTATAGGAGGGGAAAGTTTCAATTTATAAAATTGAGTGATAACGTCATTTAAATAGCTTATTGCTTCTGGAATTCTTAGCATATTTTGAATATCTATTACAAAAACGGCAATATCTGTATTATCAAAATACTTATCTGGGTTCTTTAAATAAGAAATTCGGTAAGATTTTTGACCTCCCAAGTCCCATTCACTAATTTCAATATTTAGGAAATCAAATATCCTTCTCTGTGCTCCTTTTGTTGGTGAGACTACAGCAATTTTGGAAAATTCTTTCTTCAATGCGAGAATTATTGATGTTTTTCCTGCTGTGTCTAATCCGGTAAATAGAATTTTTCTAGCTTGATTAATATCTTCTTTTAAATATTCCATATCTCCTCTAAATTAAATATACAAAAATCCACAAATAAAAATTATTATATTAGAGTGATAATATTGAATTGAAACTAAAAATTTTCAATCATTCTAATTATATTTGGATGAAAATTACTAGTTAAATTTTGACTTCTAAGCGATCTATTATATCATTTTGAATTGGAGCACCTAAATCTATAAAAGTTGCATTATAACCTCCAACTTTCACAATTAAATCGGGATATTTCTCAGGATGAGTCTGAGCGTCTTTAAGGGTATCTGTTGATACTACATTTGGCTGAATTTGCATTCCTCCTGAATTGAAATATGTTTTTAGAAGATTGTAGAATTTTTCAATGTTTTCCTCATTAGATAAATTCTGTGGATGGATTCTTATATTTACAGCAACTCCATTAGTTGCTTTTTCATAATTTAGCTTAGCAATTGAGTTTAAAATCGCAGTGATTCCATTTTTTTCTACTCGATTTACAGGAGATAAACTATTTGAAATTGCCTCCATTGCTTTTCTTCCATCTGCAGTTGGCTGAGTAAACAATCCTTCCATTACATGAATCCCCATAGAATACGCTCCAGCACTATATCTGCCGCCCCTTAAAGGTTTATATTTTGCCACTTCCGAAGTAAAAAGATTCCATAACTTCAAAGCTAAATCATCAATTTCATCTCTGTCATTTCCCCATTTTTTATACTTGTTGATTAACTTCTGACGTAATTCTTCTTGTCCATTGAAATTAGAGTTTAAAATTTTTACTAATTCGGGCAGTTGGATTAAATGTTCATCATAAACTACCTTTTTTATATTAAATAAGGAATCAACTAAAGTAGCGAATCCATAGGCTGTGATTGAAGAAAAATTATATTTTGCCCCTCCACACACATAATCCTTTCCATTTTCTATACATCCCTCTAAAGTAGCTGAAATGAATGGATGTTGCATATATTTCATTGCTTCAATATCTCCAACTTCCGCTATCTTTACACAATGTTCAAGGTTATATTGTAACTGTCTGATAAAGGCAGAATATAGCTCTTCAAAGCTTGAAAAATGTGATATATCTCCAGTTTGTAGACCTGCGATGGATTTTGACATATGATTATAACCATTGTTTAAAGTCAATTCCAGCACACCAGGTAAATTTATAAACATACGAGCAGTAGCAGCAAAGCTATTTCCTTGACCCGTTGGTTCTACACACCCTATTAATGCATAATCAGAAGCATCTTCTGCAGAATAACTGGCTTTCATCAAGGCAGGGATAATGATTTCATCATTATAGAATGCTATTCCAGAAGTAGAGCTTAACACTCTTAATGCTTCTTTAAAAAATTCCTTTGGAGTGTTCTTATGGATTCTAATGGATAAATCAGTCGTGAATAACTTTACATTTTTATAAGCTTCAAGAAAAAGATAAGAAATTTCATTTGTCATATCATTCCTATCTTTATTCATTCCAGAGATTGTAATCGTCTGAGTATTTTGACCTAGGGCATTAGCCACCATCGTGAAATCAGTTGGTAAGAGGGTAACGTTCCACGTAAGCTTCAGATTTAATTCTTCTATTAATTCCAATGCAAATTCTCGAGTTATTCTACCTGATTCAATATCTTTTTCATAATAGGGCCATAGAATCTGGTCCAACCGTCCTAAAGCAAGAACACTTCTTTGATAAATAATGTTTGCAATGTTCTGGGTGAACCAAATAAATTGTACGGCTTCATAGAAGGATCCTGGAGCTTCAGTACAAAATTTATACATCATACTTCCAATCAAGTTCAGTTCTTCCTTACGAGTGTCATTAATTTCTCTCTTAGCCATGGAAAAAGCCAAATCTGAGAACCTCTGGCTAAAATTGATAGCTGCATTATAATATATTTTCACAGCTTCATAAAAATCAAACTTCTCTTGAAATTTCTTATTATTGGTATTTAATTGTTTTTGGTAAGTCTCGGCTTCCTTTATAATCCCTTTATACCCCAATTTTAACAATTTTTCATAACCTGCGCATAAATGGCCTTCTGTAGCTCCTACTTGTATAGCGATATTAGGAACTAAAGAAGAAACTAGTCCTGTTCCACTTATCAAACCTTCTTCAAGTAATCTTTTACTAATTCTACCATCTATTAGATCCTTATCTTTCCAGAAAGGAATTAACTCCAATAAATTATTTATATCATCTTCTTCAATAAAAAATGGTTGAAGCTTTCTTCTTGCTAACTTTTTATAGGTAATCTTTTTTTCTAGGCTATTATCATACCTTTGCAAGTCCAAATTAATCTTTTCCCCTAAATTTTTGCTGGTTTCGTTTCCAACAAGTAATTCATTGTCTCTAATGAAAATAGTCATATTCTTTAATGTATGAGATACAGCTTTTGCCCTTTTCATAATTTCAGAATCATTTGGGTACTTTTTATAAATTTCAGTAAAAAATTTCATGCGTTCAATGCATAACTCGTACTTACTTGACAATAGATTCCTTTTTAAATTAAGAATTCGTTTAGAATCAATCAAATTCTTCAATTTTAAAGTCTCTCGAAAATGTTGTTAGATAGGTGAATTATATCTTAATATCATAAAAAGTTTAAAATTTTAAAAGATAATTCAAATTATTAAAAAAAAAAAAAAGGAGTTAAAAATTAATAAGTTTAATTACGTCGTTTCCTTTGAAATTGATGCCATCAACGAATTTGCCAGTAATGGAAATCTCAACAAACTCAGTAGGTTCCAAAAGCAAGATATTTATAACTGAAGCACGGTCAAATTTAATTTTTAAACAATCAAAATTGTCATAATTCCCAGTCTCTAAAGTCACTTTAATAGGGCTTAATTCTCCATTAAAACGAATTGAACCAAAATTAACTGTAGTAATATCTTTTTTATTTGAAAAATGAATCCTCACTGTAACCCATCTACCTTTGCTTTTACAGTTTAAGGTATCAGGATCAAAATCTACACACCCTTCTATAGTATCCTTCTTCTTTTTATTTGGATCCTCCTTATTGGGTATTTCATTCGAATTAAATGATTTATCTTGTGGAACCTCCCCCTGAATAGATTGTAATGATAATGATAAAGGTGTTATAGTCACACCTAATCCAATAACGATTATTATTAACCCTGTTAAATACTTTTTCATCGTCCTACATATAAGTATAATTCCTTCATAATACAATGAAAAATACGCCTTTTTAAATCTTTGCGAAATTTAGCCTTATTTTTGTCATTTAATTCCCTTGAAAGAATTGAAATTACAATCCGGCAGAATTAATTAGACTTTTCAATCTATTCCCATGAAAAATGAGAAAATTAAAAATACTCTTAAATATTCCCACTAGCATAATTAGGAATACCAATTAAAACAAAGAATATGAATAAATGAAAATAGTGTATCTTTTTTTCTGTTTCAATATTAAATTAATACAAATACTAAAATCAAAATCTTAGGAAAAATGAATTTTGAGACAATTAATTTTGAAATAAAGGATAATGGAATAGGTCTATTAACTCTTAATAGACCAGAAAAATTAAATGCAATGTCATTTCAGATGATTGAGGATTTGCATAAATTATTTGATCATTTGATGATAAATCTAAACTGCAGAGTTGTCATTTTAAAAGCAGAAGGAAGAGTCTTCTGTGCTGGTTTAGATCTAAAAGAATCCACGGTTTTACAATCAAAAAAGAAACCTCAAGAGCTAAAAGAGAAATTCTTCTTTATAGACGTTCCCGAAAAGGATACGATTAAGGCGAAAATGTATGCACAATGGTATACAAGTCAAGTTATCGTAAAGATGAGAAAAATCTCACAGCCCATAATAGCTATAATTAATGGACCAGCATCTGGGGCAGGGTTTGCGTTCGCATTAGCCGCAGATATCAGAATAGCAAGTAAAAATGCGCGATTTAATAATGCTTTTATTAATATTGGTTTTTCAGGGTCAGACTTAGCCTCTAGTTATCATCTCCCGAGGCTTATTGGGATGTCTAGAGCTGCTGAAATACTTTATACAGGTCGTTTTGTTGATGCTAATGAGGCAGAGAATATTGGATTAGTATTAAAAGTAGTAGATGATGATGAATTGTTACCTGCTGCCACCGAATTGGCAGAGGAACTACTCAGAAAAAGTCCTTTAGGGTTACGAATGACTAAACAAGCAGTGAATTTTTCACTTGATTCACCAAGCTTAGAGACGATAATTCAACTAGAAAATCGAACTCAGATGCTTTGTTCTACTTCTAATGATATATTGGAAGGAGTTCAATCTTTTTTTGAGAAAAGAGCTCCAAAATATCCCTTAAAGTAAATAATATGTATAAAGTGCTATAAAATGGAATTTAAGACTATTAAGTTTGAATTGACGGAAAATGGAATAGGAATAGTTAGTTTGAATAGACCAGAAAAATTAAACGCAATTTCCTTTCAAATGGAGGAAGAATTACATGAAGTATTAGATATGCTTACAGTTAATTTAAGTTGTCGTATCCTTATTTTTAAAGGGGAAGGAAGAGCTTTTTGTGCCGGTACAGATTTACAAGAAGGATTAATTCTTAACTCTAAAAAAAATCCTCCTGGATACGATTCATTTGACTATTTGAAAGTTTCTGAACCAATAAAGAGAAAATTGTATCACCAGTGGAGAATTAGTCAGATCTATGTGAAGATGAGAAAGATCAGCCAACCAATAATTGCAGTCATCCATGGTGCAGCAGCGGGAGGGGGTTTTGGGTTTGCAATGGCTTCTGATATAAGAGTTGCTAGTAAAGATGTAAAATTTATTAACGCTTCTATTAACATTGGCTTAACTGGGGCTGATACAGGAGGTAGTTATTTTCTCCCTCGTTTAATTGGTATGTCAAAAGCAGCAGAGATTCTTTATACTGGTAGATCTATTGGTGGAGCTGAAGCCGAAAAAATTGGACTTGTTTTAAAATCAGTAGAGAACAGTGATCTAATGCCTACAGCATTAGCAATTGCTGAAGAAATGTTAAAAAAAAGTCCTTTAGGCCTAAGAATGACTAAACAAGCAATTAATTTATCTATGGATTCTCCAAGTTTAGAAAATATTTTACAGCTTGAAAACAGTTCAATTGTGCTTGCATTTAGTTCAAAAGACATAAATGAAGCTTCGAGTGCTTTTTTCGAAAAAAGAAATCCAAAATATGATTTGTTATAATAAGAAAAAAAATAAAAGTGAAGATATAGGATTCTATCTGATTTGAACTTTTGGAGTAATTTTAGAAGCGCCACCAAAATTGGTTATAACTGGGCAATGTGTAAATACTTTATCCATTAACTCGTTTATCTTTTCTTCTGAAGCATCAGCCTTAATTCTAATCACAGGTTCTAATTGATCATAACCAGCGAGTTTACTATCATCAATCCCGAAAATTGCTCCAAGATTTATATGACCACGAGAAAAAACTTTCATTTCTTGAATATTTATATTCATTATCTTTGCCCAAAATCTAGTTACTGCTATAATACAAGCCCCAATAGATGATAGAATCACTAATAGCGGAGAGGGCCCTTCATTTGTGCCACCTAAACCTCCAGGAGCATCAATCAATAGCTCAAAGGGCTCTCCACCTGGATTGCCCATCTTACAATTAACTTGCATCCCATCGGATAGCATTTCACATTCAATATTAAAGTTTTTCTCTCCAGCATCCCAATTAGCCTTAATGGCTTCATAAGTTTCTTCAAAACTTGGCATTTTATTCACTTAGTTTATTTTAAATTTAATTATTATTATTCGAATATTTATTCAAAATATGTATAAATTAAAATGGAATTTGATTTAAAAGTGTCGATTTTGAGAAAAAAATTCATAATTTTTGTTATTTTAAATTATGTAATTAAAAAAAATGAGATGAATTTGAAAATGGAAGATAAAAAAATCTCTGAATCTCAGGTTGAAATAGCCCAAATAATGTATCCTGAGCATGCTAATCCCTCAGGAAATGTCCATGGTGGGCATATATTAAAATTAGTCGATCAAGCAGCAGCTATTGTAGCAACAAGACATACACACCTCAACTGTGTGACTGCAAGTGTTGATAGAATGGATTTTATAAGTCCAGTATATGTTGGCAATTTAGTAATGGTTAAAGCATCATTAAATTATGTATCGAGGACTTCTATGGAGATTGGAGTAAGAATTGAAGCTGAATGCTTAAGGACCGGAACCCATACTCATGTGGGCTCAGCATATCTAACTTTTGTAGCTCTTGATGATGAAGATAGACCCACAAAAGTACCGGGGTTAGCTTTAGAGACAGATGATGAGAAAAAAAGGTATAAAGAAGCAGAAGAAAGAAGAACTAAAAGAATGAAACAAGTTAAAGCCCATCAACATCGACAGCAACCTTGTATTGTAAGAGTTGACAGGTTAAATTCTAAATAATCTTTTATTAATATTTCTTAGTTAAGTCTATAAGTTTTTATAAAAGAACATATGATGATATTTTAAAGGTAAAAGTAATGGAAAGTGGAAAAAAAATCCCTAAATTAAAGCGTAAAATCTCTTTATTTGGCCTCACTGCTTACGGTGTGGGTAATGTATTAGGAGCAGGAATTTATGCTCTAATTGGAGAAGTTGTAGGTATTACTGGAAATCTAAGTTGGTTAGCATTTATTTTAGCCGCAATCACAGGAGCATTTACAGGTTTATCATATGCTGAACTTTCAGCAATGTATCCAAAAAGCGCCGCAGAGTTTGTTTATACAGAGCAAGCGTTTAATAGAAGAATTTTATCCTTTATATTAGGGTGGATAATAATTTTCTCAGGTATTCTCTCCGCTTCTACAGTCGCATTAGGTTTTGCTGGGTATATATCAGATATATTAGGAATAGATATTAGTACAATGAAAATAATATTCGCGATTTATTTAATTCTAATTCTTAGCGTAATTAATTTCATTGGCATAAAAACTTCAACGCGAATGAATATTATCTTCACAATAATTGAAGCTTCTGGTTTAATCTTCATCATAGTAATTGGGATTCCTCATATTGGATCAGTTAATTACTTTGAAATGCCCACACTCAATTCCTTTGAAGCGATATTTTCCGCAGTAGCTTTAATCTTTTTTGCTTATATTGGTTTTGAGGATATAGCAAATGTAGCTGAAGAGGTAAAAGAACCTCAAAGAAAGCTACCAAAAGCGATAGTTATTTCAATACTTATAACCACAATATTATATTGTTTAACAGCGATTTCAGTCGTCAGCATTTTACCATATTCTACAATAGCGGCTTCAGATGCTCCCTTAAGGGAAGTTGCTAATGAAGTCTTAGGTCCTATAGGGGCAAATGTTATAAGCTTAATTGCTTTATTTGCTACTGCTAATACTGTTCTGATAATGTTAATTGTTACTTCTAGAATGATCTATGGAATGGCGAGGGATAAAGCGTTGCCAGAAGAATTAAGTAAAATTTCTCCAAAGAATAGGATTCCAATATCAGCTGCTTTATTCACAATGATTTTCACAATTATTTCAGTTTTATTCGGTGATATTACTATAGTAGCAAATGCTACAGTTTTCGGTGTTTTAATAACCTTCTTCCTTGTAAATATTAGTTTGATCGCATTAAGAAAAAATAAACCAGAATTAGAAAGACCCTTCAAATTGAAACCTTCAATTGGATGGGTCCCGATAATTGCATTGCTTGGATCTATCGTTTGTGCAGCCTTGCTATTTACTTTTGAATGGTATATATATATAATTCAAATAATCATTATAGGAATAGGTATAATTCTGTTTTATGTAATGAGATCGAAAATCGAAACTAAAGCTTTATCAAAAATTCAGCGAGATAAAGAGATAAAGAATTAATCTTTTCCAATCATTTCTAATAGAAACTCTGTTATATATCTAATTTTTTTATTACCTTGAGTTTTATAATTAACGTATCGATAATTGAACACGCATAGTGGACAAGAAGTGATAATTTCCTCATTTTGAGCTTGATCAAGGATACTTTTTCCTATTTGTATTGAAATATTGCTATCAACTCCTCTGATACCTGAACCCGCTCCACAGCAGGGAGTTAAATCTTGATTATTATTTAATTCATTTACTTTGACTAAAGTCTGAGTTAATAATTCACGGGGTTCATCATAAATTTTAAGATTGTTAAGTTTTCTACCAAGGCGACAAGGATCATGATATGTGATCTCTTTATCTGACTTATTAAATTTGATTTTGCCATCTTGAAAAAGCTTATAAATTATTTGAATTACATGGTTTACGTTTATATCCCAATCCTCGATATATTTAGGATAAACGTTGTTAAAGGCATATAAACATCCACCACAGGTAGTTATTATATTCTTAATTCCAATTTTCTTGAAACGAGTATAATTATCATTAAATATTTGTTTTGCGAGATTTAAATTTCCAGCAGAATAAACATATTCTCCACAACATGGTTCTTTTTCCAATATTTTAAAATCATATCCTCCTTTTTTCAAAATTTCGTAGGACGCGCTCGCACTCTCTTTAACACGAAAAGAAGACATACAACCCAAAAATAGTAAGGTATCAGTCTTGTTTTCTTCGAATTTCTCTTTTGCAATATAATTTGCTGGAATCCAATTTAATCTTTCCTTAGGATTTCCTTTAACACTATTATCGTTCTCAATGATTCCTTTAATGATCTCATTATGAATTTCTAATGGAGCTTTATTTAATTCAACTAGTTTAATTTTCGCATAATGAATAATATCAGCAATTGGGATGTTATTATCGCAAGCAAGATTACATAACCCACATAGAGTACAGGTATATAATGCTATAAGTTCTTGATCTGAAATATCTGCATTCTGAAATACTTTTTCAGCTACTTTTAATCTTCCTTGTGGGGATTTTAAGGGATCCTGAGTCACTTGATAAGTATCGCATTTTTCAAAGCACTCTAAACAATCAGTACAAGATTGAATCTGTTCAAGTAATTTCTTTTTGTTCATATTTATTACCAATTATTCTCAATTTCATTAATATTTTTATATCCCACCACATTGTCTCTAAGAAAAATTGAAAATAGCAACTTTTTCTTTCTATATTTTTTAAGCATATTAAATAGAGCAAAATGTTCTGGAATATTATAAATCTCTTTATATTTTTCTCCTACACCCTCAGAATATTGATATTGTTGTACAACAAAATTCCCTCTGAATCTATTCTTCTTAAGAAAACTAATGATCTTATGAATATCCTTTGGAGCTAATAAATTCTCTACATAAGTTGTTCTTATTTCAAATTGAATATTCTCTCGACTATTTACAAGCTTGAAAGTTTCAATGATATGATCTATATCAATTTCACTATTCACTATATTTTCATATGTTTTTTTACTGAGTGGTCCTTTGAGATCTAGAGAGATTCTGTTAATATAGGGAAATAGTTTCTTTATTTTATCTGGATTTGTACCATTTGTGTCTATATTTAATAATTTCCCTACTTTCTGTATTTCTTTGCTTAATTCTATTATTTCTTCTTGAAGAGTAGGTTCTCCACCACTCACACTTACCCAACTAACTAATAAATTACTATTAACGTGATCTAATATCTCATTAACTTCTATTTCTCTCCCTGCTTCAGGGTTTAGTAAATGTTTATTATGACAAAAAGAGCAGTTCAAATTACAACCAACTGTAAAAATAACCATTGATGTCTTTCCTGGAATATCTTTTGTTGATATATCTATAATTCCTCCGATTCTCATAACATCACCTCAATAATTCATTCGAATAAAGTTTTCTACTTCAAATAAAGTTAAATTAAAAGGACCTGGAGTTTCTAATTTTAGGGAGGTTAATGCTGTTGAGAATTTCAATGATTCATCAGGAGATTTAGAAATTCTAGAACCCAAATAACTAATAAAAGCGGTATCTCCTCTTCCTGTTCTGCCTAAAGTTATTTTGTTCTTCCATGGATAGAAGTATATATTACCTGCAGCATATAAAGTAATACCTTTCTCATGGGTGGCGATAATTTCTTTTGGACCATAACTATTTAATTCAATAACAGCATCATTAACGTTAGTTTGATTTGTAAGGATTCTAGCTTCTTTTTGATCAACCTTGAGATAACTTATGCATGACAATATGGCTTTGATTTCTTTTTTTGATAATTTCTCATAGAGAATTTTGTTATTTTTCCTGATTCGTATGAATCCTTGAATATCTAATGCGAGCCTTCCGTTAAATTTTTCATATAAAAATTCTAGCAATTGAAAATTGATTTCACCTGCAGTGATTGGACCAATCACAAAAAATCTAGGATTTATTTTGGGGATATTTTCTTTTTTAAACAACCCAGCAAATCCCAATGGTTTATACTTTCTAAATTCTAAACTTTTTGAAGAATATATATTCCATAATCCTGAGGTTTCATTAGAAGGATACGCAAAGTATTGAATTCCCTTTTTATTAAAGATTTCTAGTATTGAAAAGTCTTCTTTTTTTAGCAATGTAATAATTGAAATTCTTAAACCCATATGACTTCCCGCAATTCCACCATAATAAACTGTTCCCCCTAATGATTCTATGAGTTTTCCGTCCACTTCTATAATATCTTTAGCAAGATGTCCTAAAATCGCAATATCAGAATCAAATGTACCATTAGCCATAATTATAACTAGAATAATTGATGAACTATTTAAGAAATTAACTGACTAACTAACTAATTGTTTTAAACAAGCTATTCAATTCTTTATCTTTCTTCTAAAAGAGAAGAAATGATATGTATATTAATAAGTTCGCAACTTTATAAAAAGAATTGTTAAATAACGACTTTAAATTTATTCATATATTAATGACGGATTTGTTTTATTACGAATATAAGTTGCAATTATTCGTTCTTCAATTTCATGAAGCTTTGAGCTATTAAAATTACTACAATTCCAATCATAACACTTTCTATCATTTTTAAATACTATACTGCAATGAATTTCATGATATGTTCCTTTTACGTATTCTTTACCGCATACTAAACACTTTTTCATTGTTATCAACTTTTATCTAAAAAATTTTCTATTAATATTTTTTCTAATTTAACATATATTATCATTTTTTCATATTTAAACCTTCCCATTATTTTCCCATATTGTTAAAAAAAATAGAAGTGAGTTGTAGTTCGACAAAAAACCTTTGATTACAATATCATAATGAACAAATTTCAATAATCATAAATCTAACTGAAAAACCTTCATCTCAAAAAGGATGCTATTTAAAATTTATGGTATATTATTGAAAAAAATTTAGAAATGAGTAGTTTTAGTGGTATTAAATACATAATAATTCTCAATATAGGATTATAATTTATTTTCAAAACCTTTTTTAATTTTGATATTTTTTCTTAATTACAATTTAGTAAAATTTATAGTTACTATTTAACAAAGGTAAGGGATATAATGGCTATTGATGATCTAATAAGTTTTTTGAAGAAGAAAGGTTTTAGAGATACATTAGAAGTCTTAACTCAATTTAAGAGTTATAAAGTTGATAAGCACACATTCTACAATGAACTGAACAAATTTAGTTACTACAATTCATTCTTTCGCGTGAAAGATGATTTAATTGATAAAGGATTGATTGAGATCGAGCACAATCAAAATAACAAGAAGAAATATGTAAAACTTACTGAGAAGGGCTTAGATGTATATAATAAATTAGTCGAGATTAACAAATTGATAAATTCCAAATGATATCACGAGATATTAATCCTTTAGATAATTTTTCTTAATTTTTCTTATTTTTATTTATTCATTGATACTTACAAGAACGAGTTCAAAATATGATATTTAAAAGACTCATAGTAGGACCTTTATCAACCAATTGTTATATCTTTGGTTCTGATAAAACTAAAGAAGTAGTTATTATTGATGCTGGTGGCAATTCAGATAAAATCATTGAAGTTATAGATAACCTTAATGCTCATCCTAAAGCCTTACTATTAACTCATGGTCATTTTGATCATACATTAAAGGTCGGAAAACTTTTACGCTATTTTAAAATACCTTTGATGTATAATAAAAAGGAATTTGATTCTGGAGTTTTTTCTCAAAAAGAAGCAGATAAGTGGTTAGTTGAAGGTGATATTATAGAAATTGGCGAATTAAAATTGCATGTTCTAGAAACCCCAGGTCATTCCCCTGGATCTTTATGTTTTTATACAAAAGATATTAAAAAGTTTGAGAGATTAGAAATTGACGGAATCATATTTTCTGGAGATTTAATTTTTCGAAGGAGTATTGGTCGATCTGATATTCCTGGAGGAGATTCTAAGCAACTATTTAATAGCATTAGAAACAAAATAATATACAATCGAGAATTCACAGATAATTTTTTAATTTTTCCAGGTCATATGGAAATGACGACTCTTGGAGAGGAATCCCAAATGAATATGTTTAGAAATTACTTTCTTTAATTGAAAATGTTTTTCATTAAATATTTATTTAATAAGATGATAATTTTTTAAATACAAAATATATTATATTATTAAAAATTAGTTTTTAACTAGGATTAATTGAGAGTAGATAAATTTGATTAATAGAAGTGAAGTCAAGGCTATAATACGCCGATTTGAGGAACGTGAAGGAATTCGGGGAGTCATTATCTGTGATTCAACAGGGTTGCCAATAGATTCAAATATGGATATTAATATGAGTGAAGAAGTAGCTGCTTACGTTACATCGCTAATTGGTAAGGGAAAGCAAGTGGTTGAAGCTTTAAATGAGGGTGCCTTAAAGTTTATAAGGCTCGAGACTTCTAAAGGGGAAACAATGATCGCTCTTGAATCTAATCTAATTTTGATCATATTGAAATAACTTTTGGAATTTTTTTTCCACTTTAACTTATAAATCTATTTTTAAGATGATTATCTAAAGAGATTAAGTCTTTGCATCTAATTACTATTGACAGATTACTTTTTTTTTTTCTATACTTGATAAATTTAAATTTCTTTAAATTATATATATATTTAAGAAAATTTCTTAACTCAATTTTAATAGGTAAAAAGAAATAAAAGTTGCATATTTATGGATAAAAAAGCGATTGAGAAGAAATTAGCAGAATTAATGGACATTGTACCCGAATGCGAAGGATTGATTGCAGCAGATACAAATGGTAAAGTTATTATTGGTCAAACTTTAACTGATATGGATCACGATCTTATCGCTAAAGCTTGTACTAATATAGTTAAAGATTCTAATTCATTAGGAAAAAATATTGGTAAGGGGAACTTAAAGACTACCACTATAGAACTTGATGACGGTTTTGCAGTTCTTGTAGGTTCTGATGCATTAATTTTAATTGCATTAGCTGGGCTTGATGGCCGATCATCCCTAAGTCTTTTGAAAAGAAATCTGATTTCAATTTTAAATTAATAATATTCTCTCTTTTTTTAAAAAAAGATAATTAAAATAGTTTTGATTTACTTCTTCTTTTTATCATTAAGACCCTCTTCTTCCAATAAAGAGTCTAAATCTGTTTTTTCAGCTTTTTCTGTTTCTTTCTGAACCTGCTTAATTTCTGATACTTTAACATATTTCCCACGTTTAGCTTTCTTTTTGGTTGGTTCTTCAATTGGAGTTTCAATACGTTTTATAAGGCGCTTTATTGAACTATATATGATTAACCAGAATAATACAATAACCCCTATTATCAAAATAGTCAAGAAAGGAATAATATAGTCTATTAAGGGAAGATCAAAGGTATAGAACCTCATCGAATTATGGTACTCTATGTACTCATTTGTAATTATATTCTGAGCGTTTATTGAAACATTAATGGTAATACTATTCACTGAGGATACATCAATTTCTATTATAATTACAGTCGATTCTCCTGGATTCAACCGATTAAGGTGAAAATAATCTATTTGTACAATTCTATTTACTAAGCTTGGTTGGATGATAATAGAAATATTTGATGCGGGTATATATAGACTAGATGTCCCATTATTAACAATAGTCAATCTGATTGTTGTTTTTACATTTCTATATATTTGTGGAACATTTTTGTTAATTGAAATTCTAAGATTATTTAATTCTCTGTATAAATCTACTGTTATATTTTGAGCATTACTTAATCTATAAATATCTCCTGACCAAATCAACCTAAATAGTAATTGATCTTCTTCATTTAAAGCTAAAGTATCAATTTCGAAGTTTAGTAAGCCTTTACTATCTGAAATTTGAGAAGATAAATTTAACCATGAACTATCATAATATTGAAGCGTTACATTTTTTGTTGGTAATGGGGCTCCAAATTCAGTAGTTAAGATTGCACTAAGATTAAATTTTTGGCCACGAATAGGTGATTCAGGGTTTATAGTAACATTTGAGAATCTACTATTTCCTTTCAACGTAAATGATTTGATGAAATCATTGTAACTGCTAACATAATTTTTATCATAGATATTTACAACAAAGGTCGTTTGGTTTGGAAGATAGGTGCATTCATTTCGATTAAATGGCTTTAATATAGATACTCCTGATATATCTTTATCGTATTTTAAAGCTAATAAATAACCTTCAAAATTAGTTTGGGTGCTGTTTACAATTAACGAGTAATCCGTACTTTCATAGGTTCCTAAATCAATATCTTCATTTTGATATTTAATAATTATTGTTATTTTAGTTAAAACTCCCCCCTTTCTAACGGGGGCATTAACTCCTTGCCATATTCCATCATTAAATAAATGAGGAATGCTAAAATCTAATGAGAACTCTTGACTATCTCTCCCCAGAGGGTCTCCTTTCAATTTCAATGTTTTATAACTGGAAGTAACTTCATCAATAATCCATTCATTATTTGCTAATGAAAGTAGCTGAGCATGAATCTTGATATTCACATCACTTAATTCAAACATATTTTTAAGGGTGACCTTAATATTTACCATTTCATCAGGATTTAGAATCGTTTCATTTTGAAGGAAATTTTTCAAACGGATTGGAATGTTATATCCACCTATTTCAAAAATATAATCTTGATCGATGTTATAATTCTTCACAGGATAAAAGTTAGCACGGTTAGTAACATTTACCGTTCCTATAAGGATTGAATAACTCTGGAATACTTTATCTACTCCTCCAGATAAAATATTCTTATCTAATACGGGTTCATAAAAGAAGTCATCTAAATCAACATTGTACGAATCGATATAAAGTTTAAGTTTTTTACAACCTATCGCTGAACCATTAGTCCAAAAGAAACCTAGATAATAATTTCCAAAATAACTTAGAGAATTTCTTATTTGCAATAATGTATCATTATTGAAATCGTATCTAAGAAGAGACTCTTTAATAATCCCCGTCAAATCATTTCTTTCTCCTCCAGGATATTCTCCTCCAGGATTTTCGGGATAAAACAATTTAACATTGGCGCTTCCACCTTTTGCTGGATTACCATTTATATCCTGAATATCTACACTAGCTGTCAAATCATCTCCAAACATAAATCCATTTGTTTCCCAAAAAGTTCCACTATAATTATTAAAGCTATGCATTTGATATACAAGATTCGGGCTAGTAGTACTTAGTATATATGTACCATAAATTCCATTAATTAAAGTCGTATTAACTACTATTTTGTCAAATCCAGATTTAGAAATTTCGCTCGATTCTCCTGTCGTACTAGGATATAAATCTGCATTATTTGGATTAGTTAGGTTATTAGCATCATAGGAATTTGGATATAAATACCAAAATTCAAGGAAGTTCCAATCAGGGATATTAGTATGGCTTAAAGTTAAGTCAAAACTTAAAAACCACCTCGGTAAGTCATCATAGGTACAATTGTAAGTAGTAGTAGTTAATTCAATCCAATAAGCCTTAACAGAATAAGAAACATTAAATATAAATCCTTTAGCAATTGTAGTATTCCAATTAAGATCTATACGGAAATCATTTGGGGGAACTGCACTTATATGAGTCGTAAATTCATGTGCCCATTGTCCCAAACCCCAAGTTAAATATGAGCTGTCTGCATATGGACCACTATTATCGATTTGGTTTTCTATTGGCATATTCTGAATATTTAAATTATCCTCTTCGGATTCCCAAAAGTCTGAGGGCATGTATCCTCGTGTAACATTAATTTTAAATGAGCTTGAATCTAGATGCTCAGATAGATATGGAATCGCTGAAGGAACAGTTTTTCGGGCAATATCCCAGCTTACCCCATTATTTGTAGTTATTCTTAATTGATGATCCACTTGATTATCAGGATCTCCGAAGGTAAATCTAGGTAATGTTGCGAGACTATACAGATTTTCAGAGCGATTTGATTTGATTACTATAAAGTAATTAAATAGCTTCAGATCTATAGTGTTAGCGGTATTAAATGCAAAATAAGTCAAGTTATCTCCATTGTAATTTGAAATAATGAATGAATCTATCATTCTAGTATAATTTGGGCTTATATTATTAGTCCTTAAAATTGTTTGGGTCCTAACAATTGTATCAGTAGCTTCATATAGAGTGATATTCAATTCGGAATGAGTAGCTAAACTCACATCTAAAGTACGTATCCAAGCATAGAATCCATTTACGGTTGATCTTTTTCCTTTTAAATCAAATTCCAATGCTACGTAATCATCATTTGTAATCGGTAAGTCAAAACCATAACTTGCATAATCAACTAATTCAGTAACCCTTACTGTATAAGAACTCGCTGTTGAATTTCTAAAATAAAATTGGATGTTATTCATATCTGCAAGATCAATAAAATCTAAATTTTCATTTATGATTCTTTTATCAAAATTGGTGAAAGTCGAGCTGCCTTTAATAAAAATAGGTTCTGTCACATTTTTCCATGCGGATTCGGATATATCGTACATCTTTATCGTTAGGTAAGTATTTAAAGAAGATCTTAAAGTAAATTGATTGATTAAACCCAAAATGTATGTTCTATCAAAACCTAAATTTATTGGTGGACTTGCTCTCGTAAAGAAAGTACCAGTAAAATCTGCTGCTAATGTAAAATTAATTATGCCCCCTGATGAAGTGAATCGAATAAATGTTGTACTTTGCCCATCATCTAAATAATAAAGGTTTAAAGGATCGAGATTTGTACCTGTGTGGACTGATATAGAAGAAATAGCTTTATTGTATTTAAAACGGATGAATTCTCTTGCATTTAGCGCATCATCATTTTCTAATACATAATTCGTTGTATAATTATTCTGAAATGTAAAATTAAAATTTCCATAAGATAAATATCCTGTATCTGTAGAGGATATTGAAGGAATCTCAAGAAATTGGTTATTATCAGCAGTATAGGAATTATTTTCGCCGTAGATTCGTACATCTTGAGGATCTCCTGCTCCCGTTATATAATAATCTGATAAATATCCATCAGCACTAGTGGATAAATCTTTTTTATCATAGGTTCTATTATTATAAACATAATTTTCATTAGGGTAAATCTGAAGGCTTGATATTATTATAGACAAGACAAATATAATTAATAGTAAAATTCTTCTAATTTTCTTTTTCCTCTCCATCAAAAAACGACCGTCTATCTCAAATTTTTTAGTTATAAAATCATTTAAAAATATTAAAATTTGCCAATTTTTTTAAAGTTATTACAAATTATAGTAAAATGACTTAATATTATAAAATGTTTAAATTATTTTTATATCTAGAACAATTCAAGTTTAAAATAAAGAAAAATCATGGCTATAGATCTAATTTTAAAGGAAATAGAAGAAAATAAAGACGAATTTATTGATTTTTTGCGAAAATTAGTGCAAACAGATTCTTATAATCCTCCAGGAAATGAAAAAAATGTTGCTTTAATAATTGAAAGTTATCTAAAAGAATCTGGAGTAAAAACCGAAATATTTCCATTTGGAGATAATAGAGCAAATTTGATAGCCTATTTAAATGATAATTTTAAAGGAAAGAACCTTCTTTATAATGGACATATGGATGTTGTACCTGCTGGGGATAAAGAAGAGTGGAAAAATCCTCCGCTTTCTGCCGTCATTAAGAGAAATAAATATATGTATGGAAGAGGTACTTCTGATATGAAGGGGGGTTTAGCTGCTATGACAATAGCATTAAAAATTCTAAAAAAAGTTAGTGATAATTATTCAGGAAACTTAATATTAAATGCTGTTGCTGATGAGGAGACAGGAGGAGACTTAGGAACTAAATGGTGCTTAGATGAGAAGTTAAATGAGTTTAAAATCGATTTTGCAATTATTTCAGAACCTTCTGGTCTTGATCCTTTACCCAAAGCGATTATACTTGGAGAAAAAGGGCGACTTGTGGTTAAAATAATAACTAACGGAATTGCAACTCACTCTGGCTGGCCTTTCATGGGAAAAAATGCTATACTTATGATGAATGAAATTATCACAAATCTTGATAAAATAGATAAATATGTAGTTAAAGTAGATCCTCCTATGCCATTAAGTAAAATCAAGAAATTAGTAAGTAGAGCTTTCCCGAATGAAGAAATTTTTGAAAGAATTTTAGATGAACAACCATTACTTAAAAATGTACTAATAGCGTTAACACAATTTACTACAAGTGTTAATATTATCCATAGCGGTATAAAGGATAATGTAGTACCAGATAAATGTGAGGCTATAATAGACTTTCGTCTATTACCAAACCAAGATCCGAACGATGTAATAAAATCATTGAAGAAGCTAATTGAGGATGAAATTGGCTATCCTATAAAGAAAAAAGTTAAAGATGTGTATGTTGATATTAAGATCTTACAGCAACATGCGGGTTCATATTGGAAAGATTGGGAGAAATCTTCAGTATTAAAAGAATTGCAAGAAATAATAGATAAGGTTTATGGAAAAAAATCATTTTTTGTATTAATGCCCCAAAGTGCTGATTGCCACTATCTTCGTAATACTGGATCTTGTCCTCAGACAATAATTTTTGGTCCCGGAAGTGGTTCTAAAGTGCATTCTGCTAACGAATTCATTGAACTAGAAGATTTTCTAAATGCAATAAAAGTTTTCACATTATTTGCTTACAAATTTTTAACATAAAAAATTTTAATAAAACCATATGGATTGTTAGAAAACTAAATTGAATGATTTCAAAATTGAAGATTCAATTATTTTGATTGATACTTCTAGATCGATGTTAAGAAGAGACTTTAAACCAAATCGATTAATTGCAGCCTTGAGTGCCGTAAAGGCTTTTATCCAATCAAAATTTGAAATTGACCCCAAAGATAGAATAGCACTTGTATCCTTTGGAGAGAGTGCCAAAAAGTTATGTCCTATTACTTATGAAGAGGATAACCTATTTGAAGCTTTCAAGAAGATCCAAATTTCTGGTAAAGGGTTATTACATGAAGGTATAGCATTTTGTTTGCAACTGTTAGTTGAGGAAATGAGAAAAGTAGGAGGAAAAACCAACAGAATTTTTATAGTTTCAGATAATAAGATTCTTTATACTGAAAAATTGCATAAAATTGTGGAGATTGCCAAAGGTTTAGGAATTTATATAGATTCCTGCCAATTAGGGCAATCTGAAGGATATTCAGGAAGTATTCTTAAACAGATTGCTAAAAACACTGGAGGTCAATACGGTTTTTTTAATAATTCTAAAGCATTAATTAATGCCGGAAATTCATTTGCTTCAAAAAAAGAGTTTAAAGAGTCAATCGATTATTTTTCACCTATAAAAGATAAAAAAGAAACTCCATTAATGGGTGAAATTGCTTTGGATTTACGAAGGCCTAATCTCTTAGATATTCGTTTAATGATGAGTGATAATGACAAATTTGGTGAAAAGTGTCAGATCTGCCATTCTGTAAAATCACCTATTACTGATGCTGATTTTTACTCTGAAGGAAGATATTGTCCTTCATGTGATCGCCCAATGCATTTATCATGTGCAGCAATGTGGGCAAAAAAAACTGAAAAGAAGGAGCGGATCTTTAGATGTCCCTTTTGCTTTTTTCTTTTAGAATTACCCTCTTCATTTTCAAAATTAATTGAAGATAAAGAAGAAAGTCTTCCTAAAGTAAGATTAGTTAATGAAGGAGAAGAAAAAACAACAAAAATGATTGTCTTTCCCAATGAAAATATCCATGAAATTAATGAATCATGTTCCTATTGTCACAGCATATTTTTAGGAGAATATAAAGTTTATCAATGCGAAAAATGTGGAGCTTATTATCATGAACCTTGTTTAGAAAAAGTCACAAAGGAACTCAGGGGATGTAGGAACTGTGGCGCTCAAATTATTAACTATTAAAAAGTAAATTTAAAAGAAAGAATGCTTTTTATTAAGCATATTAAAGCTAATTAATGTTTTTATCTTAACGAGTCAAAATCGGTGATTAATTTAAGCAAAGCTCATAAACATAAGTGGATCATTACTAGTGCTTGGCCTTATGTGAACGCAAATATTTCTTGAGAGCTTTAAGAATTAGCGTACTTCCACATCTAGGCAACTTAATAGGAAGCACATTATCAGCAGATGTATTTGCTCGCTTTCTACGAATGAAGGGAGATGAAGTATTATTTGTATCTGGTTCAGATATGCATGGAACTCCCGTAGCAGTGGAAGCTAAAAAAACAGGTGTTTCAGTAGAAGAATTAGCTATAAAAAATCACAATAAAATTAAGGAATTGCATAAAAAATGGAAAATTTCATTTGATAATTACACTCAAACGCATAATCCTACACATATCGAATTTGTGCAGAAATTTTATTTAGATATCCAAAAAAACGGATATATCTTAGAAAAAGATATAGAATCCCTTTATTGTGAAAAAGATAACCTTTTTCTTCCTGATAGGTTTGTAGAGGGGATTTGCCCTCACTGTGGAGCTGAGAAAGCGAGAGGGGATCAATGTGACAATTGCCAGAAGTTATTGACACCTCTCGAGCTTAAAGAATCGTACTGTTCGATATGTGGCGCAAAACCTATACTTCGAAAAACTAAACATTGGTATATGGATTTTCCTAGGCTTCAAAATCAATTGAAGAAATTAATTGAAAAAAATGAAATTATCCCTCAAAATGCTCGGCAAATGTGCTTAAACAGTATCGAGGAAGGTCTTCCTGAAAGAGCCATTACGCGAGATTTAGAATGGGGTATTCCCGCACCGTTTAAAGGAGCTGAAGGAAAAACGATATATGTATGGTTTGAGGCTGTGTTAGGTTATGTTAGTGCTTGTTTAGAATGGGCTGACAAGCTAAAAAATCAACCAAAAAAATTTGATTACTTTTGGAAAGATAAAAATACCAAATCGGTTTATTTTATAGGGAAGGATAATATCATCTTCCATTTAATTGTGTTTCCAGGACTCCTAATGGCATATAATGCCGATAAAAAGGATTCTGATAAATTAGTTCTTCCATATAACGTCTCTTCTACAGAATGGTTAATGCATGAAAATGAGAAATTTTCAAAATCTAGAGGAATAGGGATTTGGATTGATGAGGCGTTAGACCTGGCACCATTGGATTATTGGAGATTCAATTTAGTTTATAATCGTCCGGAATCAAGTGATACCTCATTTTTATGGTCTGAATTTGAAAATAACATTAAGACTTTAAATGATAACATAGGAAATTTCATTCATAGGACATTAACCTTTATTGATAAACAATTCAATAAGATCATTCCAGAGAAAGTTGAATATGACAAAGTAGATAAGATTTTTGTTGAAAAAATCAATAGAATAGGCGTTGATGTCGGAAAAAGCTTAGATAATTTTAGTTTACGTAAGGCAATACGAGATGTTGTGAGTTTTGGAAAAGAAGGAAATGTTTATTTAAACGAAAAGGCACCATGGCATTTAATAAAGAAAGATAAAAAAAAAGCGGGACATGTATTTAATATATGCGCTCAAGCGGTATATGCTTTGGCAGTTCTTTTAAGCCCATTTACTCCTGGGACAGCAAACAAAATTATTTCATTTTTGAATGATCCTAAATTATCCGAATCATCTTGGGATAGTATTAATGAAAATGCTGTCAGTGCAGGAGTTAAAATTAAAAGTCCAGAGCCAATTTTTCAAAAATTAGATATTGAAGAAATAAAGAATAATTTAAATAAAATCAGAGAAGAAAAGCAAAAGGGAGGAAAAATTGAATTGATATCTTATGATTATTTTAAAAAGTTGGATATTAGAGTCGCAAAAATAGAATCTATTGAGAAGGTACCTAAAGCAGATAAACTATATAAATTAGGAATCGATATTGGGAATGAGAAAAGGACACTCGTAGCAGGTTTAGCGGAACACTATAAAATAGATGAGCTAATTAATAAAAAAATTATAGTGCTAACAAACTTAGAGCCAAGAAAATTACGAGGAATTCAAAGTGAAGGAATGCTGCTTGCTGCTGTGGATAATGAAAAGGTATCTATTTTAATACCAGACAAAGAAATTGAGATCGGGGCAAAAGTAGAATAAATCTATAATTTTAAAGAAAATACTGGATTTAAGCGGGCTATAACTTCTCCTAGATCTAGTTGTAGCATTTTTAAGATTACGTCTCTTCCTCGATATTCAAATTGTAATTCTTTAACATTCTTAATTATTTTTAATTTATTACGATCTTTTACTAACTCACACACAAAATATCTCTGGTCATTGTATTCCAATATTTTTTTCACATTTTGAATATCTGGCAAATTATAGCCTCCTCCATGTGCTAAAATATCTACATTTCTCAATAATTCCAATAATTCCAATTTTACCGCTCTTTTTAAAAAATTATTATTTTTTAAGGTTATCTCTGAAAGATTTTTCTGTCCCATAAATAGATAACAAGCCATATCTGCTCTAAGAGCGGTAGGAAAAACATTGGAGGTGATATACTTACAATTGAGATCAGTACAATTACTCCCTAAATACATATTATTATAATCTTTTAAAAACTGGTGTGGTTGATTGCAAATTATTTGAAAATCATTACCAAATAGATGATTTGCAATGAGTAATCTTTTTCTGCTTGAAAAATTCAGAGCTTTTTTATTAAAATCTAAGTACTCATCAGCCTCAGAATCAATAAGGATATATTGTTTTCCAAAAATGGTATTCTCTTCTAATGCATGTTCTTTTAATGTTTTAGATTGATCAATATACAAACCAATTCCATGTTTATCATCTCTGAATTCTGGAGCAGAACCATGTATAAAAAAAGTATATGGTGGAAAATCAATATCAGTTAGATTTTTAGTTTTAAAACAATTAATGAAATGGTTTGAGATCCCATAGTCCCAATTAATTAGAATGTCTTTATAATATAATTCTGTGGATTTTATTTCATCAATCTTCTTAATAAGATCATAGGGGTCTGGTAGTTCATATAATCCTCCACATAATATACCACAACAATTAGGTTTTATATTTAGAAAAATTAATTTTTCATTTCCAGATCCCCAATTTAATCTACCGCCATATCCGAGACCAGAATTCCATCTGAAATTATTTTTTGATATTGTTTCATCTGGAGAGGAGATAAATGCTGCTTTAGGTTCAAACCCATATTTTTCTTGAATAAGTTGAAATTGAGCAAGTCCATACTTCATATTAGCTCTACATAGTTTTGAAGCGCCATCATTTAAACC
Source organism: Promethearchaeota archaeon (assembly GCA_048939995.1). Classification (GTDB taxonomy): domain Archaea; phylum Asgardarchaeota; class Lokiarchaeia; order Sigyniarchaeales; family SOKP01; genus SOKP01. The sequence goes on from JBHLOY010000010.1 coordinate 85,352, forward strand.
AGTTGAAAAAATAAACTTTTCTGCTCTACTTAGTAACTCAACTTTATCCATTTGAGATAAATTCTCAGAAATACTAGAGGTCGCCATAGAATACGAAAATTTCTTCTTATTAAACCTAAATTATATAAACCTAAATTATAATAATTATTTCGTTGATATATAATATTAATGCATGTTAGTTTCAAATTTAATCATATGATCTATTAAATATTACTCTGCAAAACACTATGAATATTCTATACGATTCATTAAAAAGAATAAAAATGAATGGAGATTTTGAAGGTTCGATCATTACTAAATGTAATGACAAACCTAATTCATTAATTTTCTCAGACAATATGAAAGTTACAGATAATGAAGGGATATTCATAACAAAAGGTTTAAAAGTCGGCTTTGAAAAGGCTTACAATAAAAGGTCTGCCTACTCAAAAGTAATGGATTTTCACTGGAATGAAAACCTATCAAGAATTCAATACTGTGTCCAAATCCCTGAGGATATAATGCATCTCTATTCCGAAGGTCAGTTTTCGGATACTTTTCCTTACACATTGACTCTTCTTCATACCGCAGCATTATTTTTAGATGATTATGAGTCAAAGATTAATCATTTGGAATTTTTCAAAGGTGAAATACTTAAAAATCCCATTTGCCTTATAATGAATGGAATTTTAATTGCTGATAGAGTTGTTATTAATCATAGAGGAGATCCAGTTTTTTATGATTGTCTAATTATCGGAAGGGATAAAAATGATGATTTAAAAATAAGCTATGAGCCTTTAACAAATGTTGATGATAAAGTAGTCAAATACATAATAATCCTCGGTATTGAAGAATTAAGAATTTAAAGCGTTGTTTATGTTATTATTTGAAGATAAAAAACGGATGGTCCTCAATTTCTTAAAGACAGGGATAAATCCCTTTGAAAAGTTTGTAAGTACTGGTGAAATTAGAGAAGATTTAAGTTTGGTTAATTCCAGAAAAGACTTATTAGAATCAATTATCAATGTTATAGAAAAAAAGAAAAACTTCATTTTACCTATAATTGGTGATGTAGGAATTGGAAAAACCCATTTATATTGGGCTTTAAAAAATAGTCTTTACTACTTCAATACGATTCATATTTCACTTGAAAAGGTATATAAGAAATTCTTTTATAATACTTATTCAGAATTCATTGAAACGATTGAAGTTGAACCATTGCGAAACATTATTAATCAACTTTGTAATAGCTGGGGGGCATTAAAAAGAAAATATGGATTCTTTCATGTTGCAGACCTCGAAAAAGTGAAAAGAGAAGCATATGAAAAATTAAATGAAAATTTTTCTGCAGATGAGAAATTAGCATTATTTGATGTAATCACAGGTATAACCACACATCAACTAGATCCTTATAAAAGAATTGAAGCGGAAAGATGGTTATTAGGCGAACTGATGAATGTAAGAGAGTTAGCTCACCTTAATCTAAAATCTGATCTAAGCAAAAGCAAACATGCTTATATAATGCTCAAAATACTAATTGAAAATTCGAAGTTAGGTACAGTTTTATTTATTGATGATTTTGAGAAGATTATTTCAATCCCAAAGTTATTGGGAGCAGATGATGATGAGGATGAGGTTTTTGACAGAAGTTGGCTCTATGGTAAGAAACAATCACCCGATGAGTTTGTAACACAAAAAGTTCTCGAGAAAATTCTTAAATTACAAAGAATCGAAGATCTACGTATATTAATTGTTTTAAGATCACTCGAATCATTAGAACAAGTTAAAAAAAAGATAAAGAAAGCTAAAACTCCTTTGACTTTGGAATTCCTAGAACCATTTCGACTACAAAATTTTACTAGGGAAGATATTGATGAATTTTATCTAAAGACTATGGAGATCTTCCTTCAAAATTTTAATTATTTACATTTTTATGATGACTTCCCAAATTCTATCTTTCCTTTAACTGAAGATATTTTAGAAACCATCTATTCCAAAACAAAAGGTAATCCAAGGGGAATATCCAAATTTCTCATAAAAATTTTCAATGATATTATTTCTTCTCATGAAGGACTGAATATAATCTTACAAAATTATAAAGATTCTAATTAGGAATTCACTTTCTATTTAAAAGTATTCTTTGAAAAGATTCTATCTCTTTTACGAATAAATTTTGATATTCATCTATCCAATCAGCCTTCAATACTTTTTCTTTAAAGGTCTCCAAACTAGTTATAAAATCAAAATATTCAATTAAGAGAGTTCTAAATGAGTTTTTTGTTAATAATGTGTAATTTCTATTGGTATTTAATATATTAAATAAAGCGATCTCATCCTTAATATGATTCTTTAATACTCGAATACTGTACTCAACAATTTCTAAATTGCTGACATCAATTACTTTAATTATGTTTTTAATAATGATATTTGGTACATGCTTTAACCTTCTTAGGAGTTTTAATGCATTCATTTTAGTAGGGATATAATCTTCAAGTACAGCATAAGCTAATATAGTATAAATCTCACTTGAAACCTCATGTTTATCAACAATTTTCCCTAGACTTTGAATAATTTCATTTCTAATCCATCGATCAGAATCAAAATAAGACTTTATCAAATATTCTATATACTTACTTTCAAGAATATTATTCTCTCCGATTTCGCCTATAAGATAAATTAGGTTTAACTTAACTTTCTCTAAAAGTGAACCTTTTGCGTTTTCAATAAGATAATCAAAGTAAATTAAATCTTCTCTTTTGGCCCTTCTACTTGCTTCAATCAAAAGATTATTAATTGAATCAAAATCCTCATTTTTTATAGATTCTAAGAAGAAATTGTGTTTTTCTAGCAAAATTTATCTTTTTTAATTAGGATTAATTTATATTGGAGAAAATTATTCTATAAGATTTAAATATGCTTTAATAAATATTAAAAAAATTGACCAAACAAATTTAAATATTTAAATCTCCATTTGATTTACAAATTTCATATCTTACAATACTGCTAACTTTAATAATCTTGGAGTTTATTTGGATGCGAGTAATGACAATTTTATCTTGTATAATAACGTAGCAAGCAATATAGTTTGCTTCAATGAAACTGGAGGTACGGGAAATATATTCGAGGGGAATACATGTATTGCTATTGCACCTGCTATGGATCCTTTTGTACTTGGACTTATTATAGGTCTAGTAGTTGCTGGAGGAGCTTTCGGAATTGCGATTGGTGCAACTTTTTTTATCAGAAAAAAAAAAAGAACTAAAGAATAAATTCGAAATTTAAATTTTCATTTTTTTCTTAATAAATTTTTAGCTTTCATAACCAATTGGTATAATATATAGAGGCTCAATATCCTTTGGAAGACTTAAAACTTGCTTGACACTTTCATCGTTATAGGCTCCAATTGGTACAGAGGCTAAACCTAAAGCAACTGCTTGTAAATGTATATTCTGAGCACAATGCCCCACTTCAATTAAAACATATCTTACTCCTCTTTTGCCGTATACTTGAGTAGTTCTTGAAAATCGAGCGCAGATGATTATGTTAACATAAGCCTCTGCTATAAAATATTGGTCTAAAGATGCCTGAACTAATTTTTTAATTAAAAAGTTATCAGTTAACATTTCTAACATATGCTTTTCAATATTATAATGGAAAAGACCTTTATCTCTCAAAGTAACATAAATTTCTAACGGATATGTTGCTCCTGCTGAGGGAATAGTTCTCTTTGTACCCTTCTTTCCCTGTGCTGCCCATAATATTTGAGAAATTTTCTCTATTTCGATCTCTTTGCTTCTAAATCTCCTTATACTTTCTCTCTCATAAATAGATCTTTCAAGACTAACAGTACCATCGAGTTTTGGAGATGGAAGTGTGATATTCATTTTTAATAAGGAATTATTAATTATTTCTATGATAATAAATGTATTTTATTCTAATAAACTAATTAATATTCTTATGAGCTCAAAATTAAATTTAGAAAAATTATTCAAAGAATGGAATGAGTTAAACTCTTCTGCTGAAGAATCTTTCGGACAATTCAATTTCTCAAAAATTAAGGAGATTAGGGCAAAGCAGAAAAAACTTGAGGATACAATATATGAAATACTGATACAAAATGCTCCAGATGAATTTAAAGCTTTATTACCAGATGACTGCGGTCAATTGGAAGTAGGTTATGATACAGAAGGAGATATTTTTTATTTTGTAATGATGGACCCAAATCTAAATGGTGAAGATGCAATTAAACTAATTGCTTTCACTATTGATATTGAAAAAAATGTGAATCGTATTAATGATTTCAAAATAGAAGATTCTTGATTTTTGGTCGGAGATATAGGATTCACAGTGCAAAGCATGATATTCTTAATCATTTTATATCATGATCCTACTTTAGATGTGATCCAACAAATTTTTTCACTGACTTGTTGGAAATTATTATCTGTATTCTATTAATTATCCAATTTCTGATCGAATACTTCAAAAATAAAAAAAATAGAATAAATATACAAATTTAAAACTTATCTGAATCTTCATACCAGTCGGGGTACCATTCATAATATTCTCTTGGAAATGAATCCTTTAAACCAGTATAGGTTGCTTTAACTAATATAACTTTACCTGATTTATCTCGATGTGCGACTATAAGCTTTTTTTCCTCTAAAATTTCAAATATTTTTTTAATAGCTGAACGGCTTCCTCCAATATCTTCCCTTACATCTTCAATAGTCATATATAATCCTGGATTAACTTTGTAATCATGAGCAATTACTTTTAATACATTTTCCTCATTCACTTCCATTCCATTAAATTGTGACTTTTTCTTAGAAATAATTGGAGCGTTGACTTCATCATTCCATCTAATTCTCATTGAAGCATTATAAGAAGGAAGCATGGAAGAAAATCTATAAACTATCATTTTTTGTATTTCTGTAGTCCCAGCTACAATTTCCCCTATTTTACCCTCTCTTACCAAACGCTCCATCGGATAAAATCTAGTAAGCCCATCTCCTCCCATGATTTGAACTGCTTTAGTACCTGCCTCTCTAATATATTCACTGATCACCCATTTTGCGACTGAAGCGTCAATCATGGGCTCAAGACCGTCATCTAATTGTTTAGCACAATTATAAGCAAATAATCGTCCCATTCGATATTTAGCAATAATATCCGCAATCTCATTTTGAATTCCTGAGAATTGATTTGTAGTCTTATTAAATTGAACTCTCCTTTGAGTATAATAAAATAAAACCTTAATAATATCCATTAGAGTGCCTACATATACAGCACCTGCTATCAAGCGTTCAAAATTCAATCCCGCCATCATTACATTCCATCCTTTCCCAACAGGACCAATTCTGTTTTCATCAGGAATTCTAACATCTTCAAAACTTAAATAACCATTTGGTACATTATCAAATCCGACGAGTGGATTGATTCGTTCCAAATGAAATCCTGGAGTTCCTTTTTCAACAATAAAAGAAGTAATATGACCATATTGTTTCCTTAGACTTGGATCTTCGCTAGTTTTAGCATAAATAAAATATCGATCTGAAACTCCTGCCCCTGTAATATATCTTTTTTTACCGTTTATTACCCACTCGTCTCCATCTTTTATAGCAGTAGTCATGACATTTGCTGCATCAGATCCCGCGTATGGTTCAGTAATACATACGGCTCCTAGTTTATCCCCTTTAGCTAACTGTGGCAACCATAACTCTTTTTGTTCATCTGAAGCATACCTTAAAATTTGCTCCAACCCTGCAAGCATACTAACAACAAAAACGTGTCCAACAGCGTATAATCTTCCTAATTGCTCTGCTACTATACAGGCTCCAGTAGCCCCTAGCTCAAGTCCCCCATATTGCTTTGGAATTCCTGCACCAAAATATCCTTCTTCAGCTACTTTCTTAACTAATGGCCAAGGAAATTTTTGTTTCCAAAAATAATATTCCGCATCTTCAAATAGATTATCCGCAAACTTTTCAACTTTTAGTGCGAATGCCCTTTGTTCTTCATTCCACCAAAAAAAAGGCTCAGACATAATATATTTCTCTTAATATAATAATTTTAATAGATTATATTGAGTCATAATAATTATTAAATCTAAAACTTTAGCATCTACTTTAATGTAAATTTTGTAGAAAAAAGAATTTCAATGATGAGCTCCTTTCTTTAATTTCCTGACTTCATAATAAGTAAAAGTTACAACTCCGATAAGAGTAAACCATATGAAGTAACCTCCAAAAGGAATAATAACGATAATATCATTTTTTACTAATTCCCATTTAAATATAGTAGTTCCATTTGTTTTTTTTTCTATAGAAGTCGAGATGCCTTCAGAATTGTACACCACCTCAATAGTGGTTGCATTAAAATAATCTAACAATAAAGTATTAGAGCTAATTTCAGTTGCGTTTAAAAAAGTTTTCTCAATAATAGCATTACTAACTAAGGTAAGATTGATTGGAATTGGAATTACTAATGGATATCCCTCAAAAAACACAACTTTTGACCAGTTCAGGTAATTTAATGAGAAATTATAAGAAAGGTAAAAAGCATTATCATCTTCTAAACTCTTTTTAATCCATGCAAAATTATGGTAAAATTCTAGAGTATAATTTACTATCAAATATCTGTTTAAATTAATACTTGCATTAAATACGTCTGTTGCAGTAAATCTTATGAACTCGATTTCTTCATAGTAAGGTTCAGTTGCATTAACAGTCTTCCATCTTATGGATTCATCTTTTTCCAATGGAAATGATGAATCTCCTAACGTGATATCACCAATAGTAGGTGTTAAAAAACTGCATAATGTTATTAGGCAAATAAGCAATGGTAAAAGTATTTTCTTACCAGTATTCATAATTTATTATCGAAAGTTAGTTGTCTACTATACAATAAAATCTTTAGATATTTAAGTTTTTGAATTTAAGTTTTCTTATGTTGCCTAACAATAACTTGGATAGACTTTATATATTTTATAATTTTCAAAAAAAGTAATTGGAAACAATAAAAGATGGAGAGAATACAAAATAAAAAAAGATTAACTTTATTCTTTATTTTTCTTATCTTTAAAGAAGTTTAAGGCCTTACTTTCTAAACGTTTCGAGTATTCTTCCCAATGATCATTTTCGCCCAATTTTTTCTTTGTAATTATAAACAAGCAAGTTTCAGCTCCTGCAGGAATAGTACTTTTAAACTGAATTTGGTATTCATTTCTCAGTTTTCCAGAATCTTTAAATGCTGCTATTATACCTTGTACTAAATATCTTTGCACTCGACAATCGAATGCACTATATATGTCTTGGAGTGGACACCAAAGTATATCAAATGAACATTGATTTTCATTATCTATCCGTGGATTCTCAAGAGAAGTCCATGCTTGGGTATTAATTATTGTAGTTAAAAAACTCATTAATTCAATATCAGTAATATCGTCTGGAATAATACTATTTGAAATTATTTGATTCCCCATTTCATATCCAGTTTTAATTAAAGCATCTATTACGATTTTTTGTCCCTCTTTCCCTAAATTTTTTTCAACTTCCTTTAAAATGTTAATAATTCCCCTTGACATGAATAATCCAAATTGTAATAAAGACGTTGGATCAAAATCATTTCTCTCTAAGATTTCTTTTCTAAAACGATCTAGAGCTTCTTTATATGGCTCCCCAAATTTGGTTCTCTCCCATATGGGTTCTTTTCGATTTGCTCCTTTTAAAATTCCTTTGGCTTTCATTTTTAATTGTTTTTGAAAGATTTATTTGTATTTATTATATATAACATAAAATTTAACAAATTTAGATTATTAAAAAATATATTAGGAATCATAAAATTTGATTTCCAAAAAAGTTGATGTTAATGCATGTTTTGGTACTTTTAAGGCATGGAGAAAGTATTTGGAATAAAGAAAATCGTTTCACAGGCTGGACAGATGTTGATTTAAGTGAAAAAGGAATCGAGGAAGCAAAAAAAGCAGGACAATTGTTAAAAAGTGAGGGTTACACGTTTGATATTGCTTTTACTTCTGTATTAAAAAGGGGAATTAGAACTCTATGGATAGTATTAGATGAATTGGATTTAATGTATATCACAGTTGAAAGAAATTGGAGGTTAAACGAAAGACATTATGGAGCTTTACAAGGCTATAATAAATCAGAAATGGCAAAAAGTGTAGGGGAAGAGCAAGTGTTAATTTGGCGAAGGAGTTACGATATAAGGCCCCCTGCTTTAAAGACTACAGATCCACGATATCCTGGTAATGATCTGCGATACAAAGATTTAAATCCAAAAGATATTCCTTTAACTGAATGTTTGAAAGATACAGTTGAGCGATTTTTACCTTATTGGCATGAAGTAATCGCTCCAACGGTTAAATCTGATAAAAAGGTGCTTATTTCAGCTCATGGTAATAGTTTAAGAGCTCTTGTTAAATACTTAGATAATTTATCTGAAGAAGAAATAGTAAAATTAGATATACCTACAGGAATCCCTCTCATTTATGAACTTGATAATAATTTAAAACCTTTAAAGCACTATTATCTCGGAGATCCAGAAGAAATCGAAAAAGCAATACAAGTAGTTGCTGATCAAGGTAAAGTCAAGTGAAAAAATACGATTGAAATACCTTTATTTTTTAAATTTTCTAATATAAATAACTTTAATGTAAACCATTAATAATTGAATTTATCATGAAAAAACACGTGGTAATAGATAACCCTGTAGTTTCCAATATCGTGTTCTACCCTCAAAAAAGTCCTATACCCTTAAATCTTGATTCAAATACAGAAATTTTGGAATTTCAAGTGGAAAAAAATGTGACTATTGGCGGATTTTTTTTCTTAAATGACATGAGTCTTCCTACCATCCTATTATTTCACGGAAATGGGGAAATTGCGATAGATTATAGATCTCTTGCTCCTCTCTTTTTTGAATGCGGGGTTAATTTAGCTGTGGTTGATTATCGGGGGTATGGATTTTCTTCGGGAAAACCATATTATACAAGCCTAATTAATGATGCTCCAGTTATTTACGAAAATTTTATTGATTGGATAAATAAAAGGGGGTTAAATAATTCTATTTTTATTCAAGGGAGATCATTAGGAAGTGTGTGTGCTGCTGAGATTGGATCTAATAATCCTAAAAACTTAAAAGGCATTATTTTTGAAAGTGGTTTCGCCAGCCTTTATAACATTATGACTTACTTATTCAGAGTATCTAGCTCACAAGTAACACCCACATCTCTGATTAAATATTCTAATGATACGAGAATAAAACAATTCAAAAAACCAGTTTTAATAATTCATGGAACTTCGGATTTTATAATCCCTAGCAGTGAAGGGGAGTTGATTTACGAAAGTCTACCTATTGATATTGATAAAAGTCTTGTTTTAATAGAAGGAGCTGGTCATAACGATATCTTATTGTATCATGATAAATATTTTGACCCTTTAAGTGAATTTATTGAAAAATTTAAGTAAGCTTTAATTTTCAAATCAAGTATTGGACTAAAGATCATTTTAGTATAATTTAATCTTCATTCTCATATCTATAATATAATAAAAAAAAGTTCTTAATATGATGAATTTTTGTCCCTATTGCGGTTCTCAACTAAATAAAGAAAGAAAAGGTAAGCTTAATTTTTGCCCGTATTGTGGAGAACAATTAACCCCTCATCTTAAAGAATTTAAATGCACAATCTGCCACCAAAAAATAAAACATAATCAAACATCTATAAATTGCGCATATTGTGAAAGTCCATATCATTATAATTGCGTGGTTAACTGGTTATCAACCTATAATTCTTGTCCCACGTGTCAAAACACCTTTCTTAATCCTTACTTAAAGATTCATAAAAATTAATTAACATTTAAATACCATTTATACTATCGGTTTTTCGGTTCCCTTTTATCTTTATCGTAGGCCATCGTGATTATGAGGATTAACATACCCAATGCAATCCGAGCTATTAGTGAGTCATAGGGAAGCACTCCAACGAATAATAAGCTTTTTAAATAAAAATTTTTATTTTCAATGACAAAACCCAGAGGAGTATAATCCTTTAATCCAAATTGACTCCAAGATGAGAATAATATCGTTATAGTCATTTAACATAAAAATATATGTGACGGTTAATTATTTAGTAGAAATAGCTGTTTTTTAATAAAAAAATTAAAAAAAAAAAGTTATTTCTTCTTTAACATATAAATACCATTTTCAAAAAACCAAAATAGATTAGCAAAGAGAAATAACCATTCTGTAAAACTCTCAGCCTCGGGAGTCAGACCATGTATTATTCGATTTAGAATTAAAAGCACTAAATAAAGAAGAAAGAAAATTACGACTAAAGTATTGAATATTGCCTGAGATCTGGGAAATTCAGATGACTTTAATTCTAAATAAGTGTAGAGAAAGAGATAAAGAATCCCTGTAACAAAGAAAAGTAATTCAAACATTAAATGTGCTAGATAAATAGTATCTGAATTAAAAATTGCCATCCCCATGATTCCAATTGCTGAAAGTATTCCCAGAATGCATGTTATCAATGAACCTTTAGAGCTAATATTCTTTTTCTGTAAGTATCTTGTAAAGCCGAGAAAGAACAATATAATAAAAATTGCAGTAACAAACCAGCAAATATTGAATAATATATGTAATGGATTTGAAGGCGTTCCAAGATGACTAATATGAGTAACAAAGAAGCTAAAATCTGGGTGCATTAAAATTGACGGAATAAGTCCAATAAAAAAAATTATCAACCCAATGAATGCAAAATAACTAGCATTTACTTTTTGATACATTCTATCGAATTTTTGCATAGCAATCATTTTTAAAGAATAATTTAAGATATTAATTCGTTAAACTCTTATTTATAGATTTTTAAGTAAAATAAGTTATTTTTGGGTCTTAAAGTTGTATTACCCGAGAATTCCACATTAAACATCTTTGTCTCGGTTATTTTTTATTATAATGCAAAAAAGAAATGATTAAATCTGCAATTTCAAGATTATACACACAATGATTAAACCTAATTTGGTTTTTAATTACTTCTGAATTCATTTTTTTTCTGACTTTTTATGAAATGATATCACAAAAATCCATTTAAAATGATTGAGTTGATAAAATTAGTCATTTATAAAAATTTAGAGATTTTTGAAAGAATAAGTTAGATCATACTAAAATTCCTTGGGCTACCATAATTACTTTACCCCCAACGGCAATATAAAATTTGCCTTCTTTTTGTTCGGCTCTTAATAATAAAAGAGATTTTCTACCAATTTCATAACCTTGCTCTACTCTAATATTAATATTTTTGGTATTGAAATAATCATTCTTAACTAGATAAGCTGCTAAACAACCATTTGCTGAACCTGTTGCGGGATCTTCAGGTACACCTAAATAATCTGCAAAAAAGCGTACATTTAAATCATTATTTTGATTATAGGTTTCTGGACAAAAGACTAATATAGATTTAGCTTGCGTATTTTCGATCATTTCATAATATTTCGCTTTATTAATGTTTACTTTTTTTATTGCTTCAAGTGATTTCAATGGTATTATTATTGTTGGAACTCCAGTTGAAACCTCTTGAATTTTGAAGCGCGCATCAATATCCTCCTCATCTATATTTAGTATCTCTGCTAATAAGTCAGGAGCAAAAAATCCATGAAAAGATGGTTCCTTATGTTCTATCCAAATCTCTGTTAACATGCTTCCTTGATACTTAAATAGAGCTGCGATTTGGCCTATTTTTAGATTCATTAATATAGTTTTTACCTTTTCTTTAATAAATTCTTTCTGAAAGATGAAGGCAGCACCCAGGGTGGGATGACCTGCAAAAGGTAATTCAGTATCGGGGGTAAAAATACGGAAACTAAAATCTTCAGTTGAAGTAATAAAAATAGTTTCAGAAAAATTCATCTCTTTAGCAATCCTTTGCATAAGTTCTGTCTTTAAACTTTTATCATCAATAATTACAGCAAGTTGATTACCTTCATACTTACTCTCAGCAAAAACATCCACAATATAAAATTTCAAACCTTCTGGCAGACTTTCCTTCATATTATTGCACTTTCGAACTTGGGATTACTTTAATAAGGATATTCATTTAAATCTTTTAAGATTCAATATCTATGTAGACTATGTTTTTAAATAAATTTTATTAATTTTAGTTATATGAAATTTAGGGAACAAGACACAAAATCGGCGGCTCAAAAGAAATTCTCAATAAGAGAATTAGGAGGTGCTTTTGGTGACTGGGGAACCTTAATCCCTTTTATTATTGGTTATGTTTCAATTGTAGGTTTCAATCCTGCAGGTATCTTTTTAACCTTAGGAATTACTAATATCATTTTAGGGATAAGATTTAATCTTCCATTACCTGTTCAACCTCAGAAAACTATTGGGGCAATTGCCCTCTCCCAAAAATGGAGTACAAACCTTGTAATTTCAACTGGATTTGGAACTGGAATAGTTTGGGCCTTATTAGGATTTTCAAAAATACTTAATAAAATTGTTAAGAAAATACCAACAATAACGGTTAGAGCTATCCAACTTGGGTTAGGGCTTATTCTCGGTTGGACAGCCATCATTCTCATTGGTGATAATTTTTTCTTAGGACTCATTTCAATGATAATAATAATCCTCCTTATGAATAATAAAAGAATTCCCTCTGCAGTTTTACTTGTATTGCTAGGTATTATTCTTTTATTTATTACTAGTGAAATAATTTTGACAGATATTAAATTTAATATCCCTCATTTTGATTTCTATATTCCTGATTGGTATAATATCATATTTGGAATGATTTATGCAGGTTTTGCTCAACTGTTCTTAACGTTAACCAATGTTATGATTGCCACAATAGTATTAATAGGTGATTTATTCCCTGAAAAAAGAGCCAAGATAAGCGCAAATTCTTTAGCGTTAAATATGGGAGTAATGAATTTAATAAATCCTTTTATAGGAGGTATTCCCTTATGCCATGGGTCAGGGGGTTTAGCCGCACAATATGCATTTGGGGCACGTACAGGTGGATCAATGATATTAGAAGGGATATTAGAATTAGTTTTAGGTTTGTTTTTTTCCGATACCCTCTTTCTAATATTTAATAAATTCCCAAGTGCTATTTTTGGAGCCATGTTGCTCTATACTGCATATCTATTGGTGAACATATCTTTTAAAGATTCTAATAAAAAAACCTTACCGATCATTGCTGTCTCTGGTCTAATTTGTTTTATTTTTAATTTTATAATTGGTTCCTTTAGTATTACATTAGGATTTTTCATAGCTTTTATCTTATATTTTATCTTTTCCAAAAAATTGAATTGAATTAATTTAGTTATATTTTTAAGTTTACACTAATTACTTTTTGAATAAAAAAGCACCCTCACTTTTTGAAAACCGGGGATCAAAAATGGTAAGAAAAAACTTTTTTGTAATTTACATATTAATCGGTATTGTGCTCGGAGCCACAATTCCTACTCTTTTTATATACAGAATATCAAACGATCTCTCTGGTTCATATCGAATCACAACTAATATTTCTGAAACTGATATTTCTGAAGTTCAAATTTATAATGAAATTCCAGTAGGTAATATAAAATTTATCCCAGTAAGTAGCGAAACTACGATTATAAAAGCAGAATGGGCAATGTCTTATGTAGGAATTTATGATCCTCAAAAAATTATAGTAACTACATGTGAAATAATTCAATCTCGCTTAGTATTCTCTATTTACAGCAAAATAGATAAATTGGCTTTTATCAATTCAATCTTAACCTTAGATATCACCATTTTTTTTAATCCTAGTTATGGAGTTTATGGTTTCGTATCTGATAGTGAAAAAGCCAATATTGATCTCTTAGTTTATAACCTCAATTTCAGTAAATTTGATTTTAAATCCAGTTCTGGTAATATTAATATTAGACTTGATTATATAAATATGTTTGATGATTTTAAAATAACCACGAGTTCAGGTGACATATATTTAATTATCGATCACACATATTTTGCTAAAGATTTCATATGTACTACAAGTTCTGGATATCAAAATTTTGATTTCTGGAATATTGGATTTGATGGAAAAGCTAACTTCTTGGTGACTTCAAATACAGGAAGGATATATATCTTATGGGCCAATCATTACCTTAAATCTCACAGTTTAAATGTTAAATTTGAATCTAACAATGATATTTATCTGAAATTTTGGTCTCCCAAAGAAATTATACGGTCTTATTTCTCATTTGAAACAATTGATGGGACAACTCGTTTTTCAAAACCATCAGGTATTTTTCAAGAAGTTGATGAAAATCATTATATAGCATATAATATTAATGATACATCTGCAGATCCTTGCAATATTACAATAATCTCTAAACATGGTTATGGTTGGGTATTCTATGTCGATTGTTTTAAGTGGCAGCGATTTTGTACATATGGAGATATTAAAATAAGTTATGTTACAAAATCAGGAAGTTATTCAATTTCCGAGACATCTTACAATATTACTGCAGTAGACTTTTCTAATAAGAAATATGTCTATTTAAATACCTATCGACTTTTACCACTAAAAATTGAGCCTCTTCCTGTATCTAGTGAGAATCTAATATATGTAGTTTGGAATTTAAAGTATTTAAGAGGTCAAAATATAGGTGTAGGATCAATTAGTTTATCTCTATCGCACAAACAAAATGGTGATAACCTAGAAGTAAATCTAAGGCTTAGCTTTATAATAGATGAAATAAAACCTACTTTTTCAATTTGTAATATTACTTTATTTTATCACCCCAGTTATAATTTTAATAATTATACAATTTAATCCCTTTTTATATACAATCACACGATTTAAATTGAGTACTAATTTTTGATATTTGATTAATATGAAGAAAGATGAAGAAGTAAGACGGCTAATTATTAATTTAATGAATTCCTGGCCCTCCAAAGACTATTTTTTTCATAAAGGATGGATTTTACGTTTTGATAATGGAGTAACCTACCGAGCTAATTCAGTATTACCTCTTGATTATTATGGTAGTAGAAGAACGTTTAATAGAGATCTAGATCTTGTAGAAAAAGCTTATCAAATGTATAATCTACCTCCAATATTCACTATGCATGATTTTTATAAGCCTAGTTATCTTTGCAAAGAATTACTTGACAAAAATTATCGAGAAGTAGCCTATACAGTTGCTTTAGGTGGTAGAATGATTAATATTACTCATAAAGATGTTAATGAAAATTATGAATATTCATTTCAGAATAAGAGAAATGGTGATTTTTCATATTTCCTTTCAAATCATTCATCTAGATCTGAAGAACAACAGAAAATCATAAATCGGATTACTCAAAGGATTAAAATTCTTAATAAATGTTTTATAGTTGTAAAATTTCAAGACTTAATAATTGGAACATTAATGGGTGTTCTTGATTTAAATGGTTATTTATATCTGGCTGACATTTTTGTTGATCCAAATTATCGCAGACAAGGTATTGCAAAATCAATGATTTATAAGATTATTTATGAATGGGCAAATCCTATACGCATAAATATGGTTTGGTTACAAGTTGAAATCGAAAATAAGCATGCTATTGACTTATATGAAAATATTGGGTTAAAAGAATTATATAGTTATTATTATCTAACAAATTCTTAAATTGAATCATTTTAATATTGTAAAATTATTTTATAGAAAATTTTTATAGTTTCAATCCATTTAAAGTGAATATGGAAAAAATAGAATCGATTAACACAATTATCTTTGATTTAGGTGGAGTTTATTTTACAAAAGGTACGATGCTTGCATTAGAAAAATTTAATGATATTTACAATATTAGTTATAAGGATCTTTTTCAGTTTTTTGGAGATATTAAGGGTAGTGAAGGCTATTTAATTAGATTGGGATTAATAACTATGGATGATTTTGAAGAAAGATTTTTTTCTAAATTTAAAATAGAAGAGAAGAATAAAAAAATAATTAGATATATTTGGTTTGGATCCTATGTGCCTTATTATGGGATGAAAGAAATTATCCAACAATTAAAAGCAGAAGGTTATAATTTAGTGATTTTTAGTGGAAATATTCGAGAACGAGTTGAATTTTTGGATCAAAGATATAACTTCTTAAAATATTTTGACAAAGCAGTATTTTCATATGATTTAAAAAAAAATAAAAGCAATCCAGCTTTTTATAAAGAATTAGCTAACCAGGTTGGGTGTAAACCCCAAGAATCAATCTTTATTGATGATGAACATAAAAATATTGAAATGGCTAAGACTTTTGGATTTAATTGTTTGCCTTTTTATTATACTGAACAATTATTAGAATATTTAAATAAATTTGGAATTGATATTAGATTAAAATAAGTTAAAATTTCACTTCAAAGATTTAAGATAATCTCTCATTGCTGTCTCAAATTCAATTTTCATTAAGCTTTTAAAAATAGGATTTTTATTTTTAAATGGAATATTTTCATTTCCAGAATAAATATATCTTGTAATAGGATTCCTTATTATTTTAGAATAAGGTATAACAAACTCGGAAATACTACTACTCACATTTGAATTATTATTTTCAATTATTTTGGAAGTTTCTGATTTTTGATAACTCATTGAAAATGCCTATTCTTTATAAATATAACCTTCTTTAACTTTTAAGTTAAGTCCAAGAGATTTTAATTTCTTTCCATGAGTATAAAATATTTTTTTAATTGATTTTATTGGAACATCAAAATGATCTGCTAAATCAGTAATACTTACTGATTCAACCATTTCAAAAAATGTTGGTAATTCCTCGATAATATCTTTTTCGATTTGTTTGAGAGTTTTATCATAAGATAAACTGGCAGTCTCTAGAATTAGTTCCTGAGTAATTTCTTTAAAATCAACACCGTAGTTTTCCTTAAGGATATCTGGATTTGATTCAATCCATTGATGAACAATATTGTTTATTGATTTTGATAATGAAATGTTTCGATTCTCTGCCATTTTATTTATAACTTTATAATCGAATTCATCTAATTTGACACTGATCCTTGGAGTTTTTTGTTCTATCTCTTCTTGATCTTTATTTTCAGAAGGCATTTTAAACCGACAAAATTTTTCTTGATCAGATAATACACAAATCTGTTTATAAATCTTTGCTTTTTTTATACTAAAGTGCATCACAAGTGATGCAACAATTTAAATATGAGGATGTTGATCTATATAATATCAAAATATCACTAGCATATTGCTTATAAATTTGTGTAAGATAAAATAGTGTGTGTAAAATGTTAGAACTTTATTCCCCCCAACTTGAAATTTTAAACACTCGAGAACGAATAACGGTTGATTTAATAAAAGATGGGCAGGATTATCTAAAAAAATTTGAAATCAATGAAGATTTCTTATTAGATACAATCTCTCTTGTATATAGATATTTACGAATTAATAGGAGGATTCCACATAATCTTTATAAATTTTTTATCGCCGCATACTACATAATTTCTCGGCACCCTTTTGCTTTTCCAATGCATGAACCGAAAAAAAAATTTTGTAAGAGATTTAATATCCAGGAGAGTTCATTAGAGTATTGCATAAATAAAATTACGAGTACTTTAGATTATATACGGATATTAGATGACATGAATTTTCCATATTATATTGATCCAAAACGTGATATGAGTTTAGGGATCATAAAAAAGATGATTAAAGATAAGGTTGATAAAAATATGATGAAATTTTTACTTTATCATCAACCAATCAATTCACAAATTTTAACAGAAGAATTAGTATGTGAAGTAATTTTTGAGCAAAAAGCTTTTCCTGAAGAATTATTTCGTCAATTATATGAGATAATAATAATATTTGTAGAGAAAGAATTTTTAGAATACAATGAATATGTGAAATTGCAGCAACAATATTTTATTTAAAGGTATTAATAGCCGAATCTAATTAGTTGTAATGTAATCAGAAAATTCTGGTTTGAAAAGAGTCGATGCTTTATCTTAACCGGATCAGCATATTCAGCTTCTTTAAATAAATAACTTCTAAAGAAATCTTCATTCCATTCATTTATTGCCAATGCGATATTCAGGAATTGTTTTTGAAAGTTAGTTGGACCTGAAAACTCTCGGAAATGTAGAAATGGATTCAGTTCAATGCTTGCCTTTCCTTTCCTGGGGAGCCAGCGCACCTCCGAGATTTTAGTGTGGACAAATTTACCATCTCTATTAAATTTTGAGCAAAGACGATTTGATGTTAAATAAATCCCTACTAAATTTGGATCATATCCTCGTTTCTTTCTTAAGCGATAATGAAAATCGAATAGTATTGATAGATTTGGTTTGAGTTTTACAATGAATTTGTCGTTAAGAAAAATCCAGCTAATTGGTAATGCAATGCTAATTATTAGATATAGGACAATGAAACTTTGAATGAAACCACTAAACTGACTGCCATCAAATTGAATGACTCCAAAATCAATATAAAGCAATAAAGCAATCGCGCCTGTATTCAACATTATAAATAATAGACTGCTAGTAAAACGTTTTTTAACTTCAAATCCGACATTTTTCACTTCTTTTTTAAGGAAACATATTAAAGAAGGAGTGAACTTCAAACGGATTAACTTAATCAGATAAATAATTACAAATAAAGATATACTGAAGAAAGCCCAGCCGACCGTTAAGTTAAATGAGTAATTTCTAATTGTAGAAACATAAACTTCGTTATTTAAAATTATATTTGGTTGAAAATAGAGGATTAAGTAAATGAGATAAATACCTAATATTAACACGATACTTATAAATGCTTTAATTGCTTTTCGGTAATACTCTGCTTTAATTATCTTTAATGAATCTACAATACGATTCTCATCCTCAAAATCAATATCTACATAAGTTTTTTCATTTTTACTAATCATATACCCGTCCACCTCCTAGTTTTTTCACTTTCTTCTTGTGGGGTTAACCAATATTTCTGTATAATTTCTCTAAATATTGTTAAATCTGGATTATCCTTCTCATTTAGAGATACAATATGGAATTTTTCTGTTTTTTTCTCAATATTGATATAGTTTTCTTTTTCTAGATATTCAAAAGCATGGAATAATTTCTCCAAACGATCAATATTCAAGCTATGCATAATGTCTGTTTTATTGATAACGGTATTCTCTTTCTGAAGTTTTGCTAAACTCATTAGTACTTGTCCCCCCCTAAGGGAAGCAATGTTAGTCAATTTGTCAAAAATTCTTGATATCACCTTCAATAAATTGTCAAAATCATTATAGAAGTCAATTTTTCCTTCTCCTTTCAATTCTAACTTATCATTTATATTAGCTAAGCGGTATTTATTAACAAATTCTTGATATGAAAGTGTCATCATATAATGTATGTCTTACCTCTTATAAAAAAATACCATTTTATTAAACTTAATTACTGAAAGGGATACTTTTAATACTATACTACGGGATTATTGTAATACTTTTCCGAGTATTATTTTCAATAATAGGATTTAGGTTCTTTTTTCAACTAATAGAAAGAAAATTAAAAAAAAAAAAAATTAGTTATTTTATATTCTATGCTCTATATGTAGGATAAAATCTTAAAGCTCCATAGGCATTATACCATAATCCTTGAATGTCTGCCGAGTGAACTGTTGTTACTTTTCCGTGATAGCCAAAGCAATGAGGATATAATCGATTGGCTAAATACCATTGAATATTTTTATAGATATTGTTTCTAGCAGTATCGTCTGTAGTGGCTAAGGCAGTCGCCATCATATTATTTAACTTTGTATCATCAACTTGAGCAGAGTTAGCATATGATCCAGGATTAAATAATGGATCAAGCATGTTAAATGGATCCTTATAATCTGGACCCCATCCGATCCAAAATAGGCCTAATTCATCGTAATCGCCAAATAGCTTTCTGAGATAAGCACTCCAGGTTACGCCATCGTCAACCACACTTATACCTATAGCTGGAAGCCAATTATACAGAGCATCAAACAAATCTTCTCTCATAGAGTTTCCCACATTATAAGTATAGTTAACAGTAAACAAAGTTGCTCCTTGCCATGTAGCATCAAGAGGGTCATTATTTACTGGAAACCCAGAAGCTGCAGGGACAGTGTCAACAATAGTTTGCCGAGCAGTTATCAAGTCGTAATCTGCTGCAACATTGGAAGAATTATATGGCGCTCCATAGCCAGGAGAGACAGGTCCATTTGCTCTAACTGCTAAACCAGCCATTATTTCTTCAATAATGTAGGTATAGTTAATAGCATAGGAGATTGCTTTTCTCCAGTTAAGGGGAATATCCAAGGTATTCATACCAAGATACTGGTATCCTAAACCAGGAATGCCAGTATCATCAGTAAAGTGCTTGGCTGTAATGCTTGGTTCTGCATCATAGGTTGTAATTAATGAAGGGATAATACCTTGTATCCAGTCGATTTCATGCCCTAACATAGCGTTGTTTCGCGTGGTAGGATCATTAATGAATACCATAACTACTTGTTCCCAGAAAGGTGCTCCTCTCCAATAGTATTCAAAACCCCCAAGTCTCACTTCGACGTTTGGAACATAGTATTCGTAAACAAAGGGACCAGTTCCAATAAGTCTTCCATAAGTGAGTGAGATAAAGTCATCCTCTGGAGTTGAAGTTGGAGATAACATAGCACCTGCAACATAGCATAATAAGTCTATAAAAGGAGCATAAGGAGCATTTAGAGTAATTGTAACATTATAAGCCCCATCGGAAACGACATTATTTATGATAGGAGTTACTCCATCCGGGAAGAAGTATAATGAGGATGGATCTCCAGGAACCATTGTATCGGGAAGTGTTCCAGTACAATTGCTTAAATACAACAGTCTGTCTAAGTTCCATTTAGTTGCATTGGCATCAAAAGGAGTTAAATCGTGAAATACGATACCTTGTCTAACTTGTATGTGAAGGATTGTATCAGATTCCCACCAATAACTTTGAGCAAGGAGGTTATATCGAGGTAGAGCATAATCAGACCAATTATAAGTAAAAAGGGTTTCAACTACTTGTTCAAGTACGTTATTAGAAGCCTGATCCCATGAGTTTGCAGGATCAAGGACGTGAGGCGGTGATGCGCTACCGAATACAAGGCTTACATTTGGTGGCGCAACGAATTGAGCACCTTGAAGTCCAAGTATAATGTTACCTACTCCCGATGCCGCTAAGGCAATAGCGAGTACGATAATGGCTACATTTTTTTTTTCCATTTCCATTTTTTTCACTTAACTTTGAATTGATTTTTTTAATAGATAAGTACTTAAATTACTAACTAAATTTGTAAACTTATAAGTCTTGCTCTTCAAATACGGCACTGAATACATACTTTATGTAATACAACTCATATAATATGTAAATGACTCCAGTTAGTGACCATCTCCTTTTAAATACTATTTTATTTATAATTAATTGAAGAAAAAAGCGACATTTTTCTTTCCGTAGGATTTAAATAGAGAGCTTAGACCAAAGAAAAATTAACCGCACTATTTAAATCCTATTTTATCTTAAACCTTATCGGATGTCTTTATAAATTTTCATATACGAAAATGATTAGTTTCACAATTATAATTAAGAGGATCAAAATTCGAAATTTAAAGTAAATTTTTCCTCGCAGAAAAAGCTGATTTCAAATAGTTTCTTAACGAATATAATATAAAAAAAAAAAAAGTTAATTATTTTGAATCTATACCCTGTAAGTAGGATAGAATCTTAGATTACCCTGAGCATTATACCATAACCCTTGAATATCTGCTGAGTGAACCGTAACAATTTTTCCGTGGTATCCAAAGCAGTGAGGATATAATCGATTGGCTAAATACCATTGAATATTTTTATAAATAACACTTCTTGCTGTATCATCTGTAGTGGCTAGGGCAGTTGACATCATAGAGTTTAACTTTGCATCATTAACTTGAGCAGAGTTAGCATATGATGCTGGATTGAATAATGGATCAAGCATATTATATGGATCTAGATAATCTGGACCCCATCCGATCCAATATAGCCCTAATTCATCGTAATCGCCAAATAGCTTTCTGAGAAAAGCGGCCCAGGTTACGCCATCGTCTACCACACTTATACCTATAGCTGGAAGCCAATTATACAGAGCATCGAACATATCTTCTCTCATAGAGTTACCGATATTATATGTATAATTAACAGTAAACAAAGTAGCTCCTTGCCAAGTGGGATCAAGAGGGTCACTATTTACTGGAAACCCAGAAGCTGCACCGACAGTGTCAACAATAGTTTGTCGAGCAGTTATTAAATCATAATCTGCAGCAACATTAGAAGTATTATATGGAGCCCCGTAACCAGGAGAGATAGGTCCATTTGCCCTTACGGCTAATCCTGCCATTATTTCTTCAATGATATATGTATAATTAATAGCATAGGAGATAGCTTTTCTCCAATTAAGGGGAATATCCAAGTTATTCATACCTAAGTATTGGTATCCTAAGCCAGGGATACCATATACGTCAGTAAAATGCATGGCAGTAATAGTTGGATCCGCATTATAGGTTGAAATTAATGAAGGTATAATTCCTTGAATCCAATCAATTTCATGGCCCAACATAGCGTTGTTTCGGGTGGTAGGATCATTGATAAATACCATAACTACTTCTTCGAAAAAAGCTGGACTTTGCCAGTAATAATCAAAACGACCAAATCTTACTTCGACGTTTGGAACATAATATTCATAAACAAAAGGACCAGTTCCAATAAGTCTTCCGTATGTAAGTGAGATAAAATCATCATCAGGAGTAGATGTGGGAGATAATATAGAGCCAGCAGTATAGCATAATAAGTCTATAAAGGGAGCATAAGGAGCATTCAGGGTGATTGTAACATTATAAGCTCCATCAGACACTACGTTATTTATGATAGGAGTTACTCCATCAGGGAAAAAGTATAATGAGGAGGGATCTCCAGGAACCATTGTATCGGGAAGTGTTCCAGTACAATTGCTTAAATACAATAGTCTGTCTAAGTTCCATTTGGTTGCATTAGCGTCAAAAGGGGTTAAATCATGAAACACAATACCTTCTCTAACTTTTATGTGAAGGATTGTATCTGATTCCCACCAATAATTTTGAGCAAGAAGGTTTATTCTAGGTAGAGAATGATCGGAATAATTGTATGTAAAAAGAGTTTCGACTACTTGTTCAAGTACGTTATTAGACGATTGATCCCATGCGTTTGCAGGATCAAGAGTGGCAGGTGGTGATGCTTGACTGAATATGAGGCTTACATTTGGTGGTGCAACGAATTGAGCACCTTGAAGGCCAAGTATAATGTTACCGATTCCAGATGCTGCCAAAGCAATAGCGAGTACAATAATAGCTACATTTTTTTTCTCCATTTCCATGTTTTTCACTTAATTTTCTTGTTTTGTTTTTTTAATAAATATATAGTTAAATTACTAGCTGAAAACGTAAACTTATAAGCTTTCCTCAGTAGAGTCTGACAAAGAATACATAGATTATGTAATTCTATTCATATCGTGTGTAATTGACTCCAAATAGTAGACAATGTTCTTTTTAAATACAGTTTTCCTATTAATTAATTGAAGAAAAAAAGCGACATTTTTCTTTCCATAGGATTTAGATAGAGAGCACAAAACAAATAAAGCGAATGAAGAAAAGTACTTATCCTATTTAAATCCTATTTTTATCCAGATTTTAGGAAGTTTCTTTATAAGTTTTCCTAAGTCATATCCCTCCGAGTATGAGGAATAATACATTCATTATGTATTCCAACTTAGGATTTATGTATTTGATTCCATTAGACAAACATCTCTTCTTTTATAGTAGCTCTAATAAAATATAATCAATAGAAAAACAATGGGAAAACACTCCCGAGTTATGATTAAAGAGAAATATTTTCAACACAATCAAAAAAACCTTTTTAATAGCACTAGTTTTGATATTTCTCATAAAATGTGGAGGGGATAATAATAAAAACAAAAGCATGTTTTAGAACTTTTGAGGAAATGTGTTTGGAAAAATTAGCTGAAATTGGTATAGCTTCCGCCGAAGAATGGGCTTCTGCTATGGGATATGAGTATCGTGCTTCCTTGAATAAAGTTATCAGAAGAATAAAAGAGAAATACCCTCATAAAATTAAAATCTATTACGAAAAAAAACCCCGGAAATATGAAGCTTTAATCAAATAATCTAATTTTTTCTTTCATTTTTTATATAAATTTAAGTTGGAAATAATAGAATTCAATTTTGAAAACACCCCCATCGTCAGACTTAATTCCTTTTTTGTTATGATTGCTCTTTCAAAAATATTTTTAAATGCGAAAAGTACATTCTCCTTTTTATGAGTTCTAATCTTTAACTCCTTTATTAAATTTTCGATGATAGAATAGAAAATTAAGCGATCTTCCTTATCAGCTAATACAATAGGATTTATTCCTCTTCCCAAGGTAATATAATTAATTTTTTTAAAAATCTCATAAAGAACAATTCCACAGGCATGAGAAAGGTTTAATGAAGGGTATATATTCCCCGTTGGAATACGTAACAAGATATCTGCAATCTCTATTTCTTGGTTGGTTAAACCCCTTGATTCTTTCCCAAATAATATTGCAATTTTGAGGGGCTTATCCGATATTGGAAAATCTAAATCGTCAGGGAAAATTGCAATTCGTCTAATATTTCGATAACTCTTTCCTTTTGAAGTCGTAGCAATGACTAAATCGTAATGCGCCATTAAAGTTTTAAGTCTTGAGAAATGTTCTTCTTGATTTTCTAGAGATATTATATTAGAATTTAGGAGGATATCTTTTCCGTGCATTGCAAATCCTTGTGTTTCATAACTAAATATAGTATCTTCATTTTCTACTGGATTAAAGATAATTAAATTATTGAAATTAAAATTCTTCATTACTCGAGCAATTGATCCAATATTACCTGAACTTTCAGGTCGAACAAGTACTATTGTAAAGCTGATATTGGAATATTGTTCATATATTTTAATTTTCTGAAATGAATTGATTGCGGTTCTTAAATTTTTCTTATTTATGGAAATCACTTCCTATTTAAATGATCCAATAAATACCAGAAGAAGGATTAATTTAAAAAATTGATATTTAATTTTTATAGATTTCTAGTCTTTTCTTTTTTTTTTAGATGCAGTTTTTCTATTTCAAGCTTAATTTCTTTACACATTTCCTTCGTAATTGGGAAAGGCTTCTTATGAGAATTTGAGAGCCATTTTGAGAGCAACTAAAATCTCTGGGAAATATCCAATAAAGGAATAGCTGGATGCTTAATCCTTTTTTTTTTTTATGAATTTAAGATGTAATATATAAATAGGTGAAAAATTTTTATTATTTATATAAAAAAATACATCTGGATCTATTAAAAGTAAGAATAATTGAGAATTTTATTGAAAATTTAATCTTAGCCATAATAAACTGATCAAAATGCTGAGTCCTGAAAGAATAATCCAAAATCTAGAATTTATTAATATTAGTACTGATGAATTCACAATTTTTGAATGGAAACCACCAAGATCATTCAAAAGCTTCGTTTTAGATCTAAATATTTTGAAACAAAATCCTTCTAGCGATATATTCTTTCACTTACATAAAGGGAATATGAAAATCGCTTATATAAGAATGGAAAATCTTATATATTCAGCAGGTTCTGATACAGAAATTCAATTTCAATTATTGGAAGCGTTAATTGAGGAAATAGCAAAAAAGTTTCTTGAAAGGTATGATATTGAATCATATTTATCATATGGCAAATTTTCATCTAATTTATTCGATGATTTTAAACCATTTGTTAAAAACATAATATTCAATTTTAAATCTCTTGATCTAGTGAAAGAGATAAAAGTCCCATGTGCTGTTTGTGACAAAGTATTACCTCTGATTATAAAGAAGAGTTTTATTGAAAAAGCAGATTCTTATCCAGTTCCTATTGTCTATAGTCATTTAGGACACTCTATCCTTTGCTTTATTGATGTGAACTACAATGTACGGGGCGTAGAATTAGTAAATATAACAGGTTAATGACATTAATATTGATTTTTTATGACAGAAAATAATAATCAGGATGACAAGAATTTATTTGAGGATATAATTAAAAAAACTAAAACTGGAATAACCTTCCCAAAAGATTTAAGAGAAAGTTTATTTCAAGAGGATAAAGAAGTATATTTTCGGATTATTGTTCCAAAAGAGAAAGATAAGATCATCTTGGAGATTGTCGAACAAGAGGAAGTGAAGGAAATAACACAGAAGCTAAAAGAGAAAAAGCCAAAAGCATCACTCGAAAACTTAAAAGAATTACCCGAGAAGCACTTAAGTTATAGTCCTAATTGGGCTAATTATTTTGTATATGATTTTAAAAACTTGGAAAAGGTAAAACCAATTTTAGAATCAGCATTCTATAAGTTTGCAGAAAAACCGATTAACTTAGAAGATGCTATGGGTCGAGTCAAATATGCCCTAGTATCTTTCTTGACATCTACTAAAACAGAAAATGCTAAGTTATATTATTCAGTTATTAGATTTCTGCTAGATATAATCGAAAAATTTAATCAACCGAACTTATTAGATTGGATTTTTGAAAAGGTGATCCCTAATATTGAGAGCAAATTTCTTTATGAATTAGCTCTCTTAGACATTATTGAAATATCGCTCAAAACAAAAAGATGGGAAAAGGCAGAACTCTATATTTTTTATGTATTAAAGAATATAGATGAATATCCTAGTTCTGAAATGTATAATATTATGAATAGTTTTAAGCAACTAGTTAAGAAAGTAAAAGATGTAGAGCGAAGTAATAAAATAGACATATTACTTAAAGAAAAACTAATGGAATATGCTAAAAATATTATTAAGGAAGACATCGATTACAAGATTCAATTAATAGAGTTTCTAGAGGATTTACAATATATTGAACTTGCATACAACCTAGCAAAGGAACTAAAAGATAGTCTACCTCCTGAAAGTGTCAGGAATGATGAAATCCGTAAAATTGTAAAGAGGTTATATATAGCCCCTATTGCTGAAAATAAGCCAGAATCTAGCTTGGATTTTGAAGAAATTAAAGAGGAGAAGGAAGAAATAAAATAAGAGTCACGATTTAGAATTATCTCTTTCTTGTTTTTCTTCTAAATCTTTAATCCGTTTTTCCATTCTTTTTAACTCATCTTCTACAATTTTTTGCTTTTGTTCTTCAATTTTCTTTTGTTGCAATTCTAATTCCACTACAGAAAGTTGACTCTCTTTTTGAATTAATTCCTCTCTACGTTTAAGCATTTCTTCTTTTTTCAATATCTCTAGTTCTTGGATTTCTTTTTCTTTTGAATCTAATTCTAATTTTTTTTTTTTTAGTTCTAACTCTTTTTGCCTGAGTTCAATTTCTTTATCTAAAATTTCAGATTCTTCTTTTTGTATTTTTTTTTTAATTTTCTTAGGAATATCAGCTAATTCTTTTTCAGATCTTATTAACATTTCTTTATCAATTATTTCTTCCTTCATTTTTAGGGCTTGATCTTTTTCAATGATAATTTTTTCTTCTAATTCCTTTTCTCTCTGTTCCAATTCTAATTTTTTTTTTTTTAATTCAAGTTCTTTCTTTTTCAATTCAATTTCGCGATCAATTATTTCTGTTTCTTCATCTTCTAATTTTTGCTTTTCGGATATTTCCTTTCCCTCATCTTCAACAATTTCTTCAATTTTTTCAATTGATACAATTGATTTTAAGATATTGTCTACTGAGGTTTTAATTTTATCATCTTCAGGATTTTGCTTAGCATAATTCTTAATCACTTTTGTTACCATGGATGGATTATTTTTACCTATGGCTTTTAGGGCCTGAATTGCCTTCTCCACTACAAAATCCTTTTGATCAGATAATTTTTCAGCAATTTTATTTATTAAGGATTCATTTTCAAGAGGAGTATCCCCTCCGGCCATAAAAATTATTAGTTGTAAATCTGCTTCACGTACATTTGGGTCTTCAGAGTCTAATAAATCTTCACTAAATGGGAAAAATAAATCTTGTTCATTCTCACATATAGATTTAAGTAAAAGCAAGAATGAATAACGTAAAACAGAATCTCTTTTCGATAAATTTTCTAATAATGAAGGGATATCAATAATTAACTGTTCTATTAGAAATCTTAATACTGTACGACCTCCATGCAGAGTTAAAAGAGTCTCTATAATATCCTCCAAACGGTCTAGGTAATCCTCATCAGTAGAATCACCTAAATAAAGAGCAATTATTTTTGATGCGTCATCAAATCTTTCATCCTTGATAAAATCTTTAATCTTTAAAATTTCTGGATTTTCTTGTTCCTTTTCACTCATAATATTCACCTTTTATAATCATACCCATAATACATAAAAATCATTATATAACCGGAAAATAATATTAAATATTAGTCTTAAATCTCTATATCTCAACCTTAGAAATTCAACCCCTATGTATAATTCAATCACAAGATTCTCACGATTATCTAGAAATAAATGAATTTCTTCGCAAAATTGGCTTAAAGCATCCAAATCATTTGGAAATGTATTCCATAAATAAAAACTTCTTTTATTATCCTCATTTTCGGGTGGGATTTCTCCTACTTCTGAAATAACTTCTTTAGGGATTATATTTATTACATCAACATGGTTATTTTGATTAATTTTTATCTTAACTTCGGGAAAAAAGATTTTTGAGTAAAGATCAATTAAGCATTTTAGTAACTCAAGATTTTCGATTTCTTCTCTATTAGCATTACAAAGCACATAGCCCTTATCAACAAAAATTACATGCACTTTATCCTCAAATTTAAAAACCATGAAATTTTCATCTTTTGAAATCAAATACTGGAAATCTTCATCACGATTGTTAATTCGATCATTAAAAATCTTAACTGCATCTTTGAATTCTTTTTTTGAAATGAATTTATTTAATTTTCTATAATCTCCATGGAAAAAAACATCTAAAAAATCTATTAAATATAGATAGGAATCTAATGGTCTGTATACTACTGTTTTATTTCGGAAATCACGTAAAACAATATTTTTATGTACACTATAACAAAATTTCGGTTGATCTTCTATTGTTAAACCACTCAATATTCTTAACTTTAATAAAAATCTCCGCGAACATAATGGTGATAAGGTGCATAATATACGATCTACTTGACACTCTTCAAAACATAATCTATTAATTCTTTTATTGAGTAAATCTAATAATTCAAATCTGTTTTTTGTTTCTGAATCATGATCCAAAAATCTGTTGATATGTTCTGGTTGCAGTGGCATGATTTATAATAGTTAATTCAGTTTAAATTCCATTTAAGTATTATATTCCATAGAATCTAAAATTTGTCATATTATTTAATTGGATTAATAGAAATATCAAAATTAAAAGTAATGATATTAAAATATATTAGTAAGCAATTTTTATATTTTTATTAAGAATTAACGAAGGATTCTTAAAGAGATAGAATAGATAGAATGTTAAGACAATTTCACATTTTTCACAAGGGAGAACCAATTTATAACTTTACATACGCAATGGCTCTTGGAGATGAAGAATTAGAAAATGTTAAAAAAACTATCAAATCATATTTGGAGATACCTACTCCAGGGAAGACTGTTCAGAAACCATTAGGAGAATATCAAATCTTTCATAGGGGAATCGGAGCATCCTTATTTTTATTAGTTACTGACTTAGTAGATACTCTTGAACAAATAGATGGAATAATAGATAAAATTATTGATAAATATAAAAAAACTTATTCTGATCCGCTATTAATTAAGAAACAAGATTCAATTTTATCAGAATTTGAATCATTTCTTAGAGAAATCCAATATGAATTACACTCGAAGATTTGTATAATCGGCCCAATATCTTCAGGAAAAACTCAATTATATACCCTTTTAAGAGGTAATGGTGAAAAAAATATCTTAAGTTTTGCAAAATCTTCAATTTTTCAAATTGATCAATTGAGATTTGATATCTGGGATTTTCAATTAAAAGATAATTTTTCATTATTATGGGCTAAATTTATTAGTGGAGCAGATTTAACTTTACTTTTATTTGATTTATCTAATTATCATTTAAGGGTAATTAATCATTTCTTGGATTTATATCGAAAAGAAGCTAAGCTCTCGAAATTATTAATCATTGGTACTAAGCGTGATCTAGTTCAAGATATGGATCTTAAAATAATTAAGAATGAACTCGGACTTCCTGAATTTAAAGATATTTCTCTTTTAGATACTGACGCCAAAAAAAAATTAATCCAAATTATATCATCAGCATTAAAACTCAAAATTTCGCTTCCCTCTAATTTTGAAATCTTAAGGAAAGAGGCAGAAAGACTGAAAAATCAAGGAAACTTTATTCTTGCTATTGCTAAATATAAGGAACTAATTAATATTTGTAATGCTTATCAAGATTTTAAATTCATAGCCTCATTTAAACAAGACTTAGAAGAACTTCAGAAAAAAGTAGAAAAAGAAAAAAGAATCAGGAAGCAGATTGATAGTAAAAAGAAGTTTGAAGTTCCCGGTCAAATTAAATTCACAGACAAAATTACCGTACAACCTTTACCCAAAGATAAAACTAAAATTCTCCCTAAAATAATTCCCAACATAGAGATCCCAAAAAAAGAGTTTGAGGAATCTAAAACCGAAGAAACGAAAATTGGAAAATTAACTTTATTTAAATCCTCTAAAGAAAAATTAAGGCCTGAGAAAGACGTTTTGAAGCCTGAAGATATTAAAATTGAACTAAAAGGACCATCTACAGAACCAACATCCATATCTCCAAAAGTTAAGTCATCTGGAGTACAATTTCCAAGACAACTTCAAACTATTATCGAGAAGAAAGGAGGTAGCTTAAGTTTAAAATTATGTGAGCATCTTGTTAGCGAATTAGAGACTACTTTAGGAAGACCCTTGACAATTGAAGATATTGAAACTGCTGCTAACATTTTCATTAAACAAGAGAATTTATAATATTTTATTCTAGTTCAGCTATAGTTCATACTTACTTCTTTTAAAGTAATAATACATTAAAATAGGCAATAATAAAATTTTTATCAAAAAAGCAGTGATATTAAAAAGTGAATGCAATAAAAGAACTATGGGAATATTTTAATGAAATAATGCGATTGAATTACATAAGCGCCCTTTTGGGATGGGATCAACAAGTTTATATGCCAAAAGGATCAGTTAGAGGAAGAGCTGAACAATTGGCTCTTATGCAGAAGCTAATTCATAGTAGTATCAAATCTGAAAAAACTGGGAAATTAATTAAAGACGCTGAAAAGGAACAGAATCTAAATGAAATTGATCGAGCTATGATTAGAGAAGCAAAAAGAGAATATGAGCATGCAACCAGGATACCAGATGAATTGGTCATTGAAATCGCTAAAACTGCCTCTTTAGGTCACGTAGAATGGGAAAAAGCAAGGGAAAAAAGCGATTTTTCCATATTTAAACCTTATCTTGAAAAAATGATAAAATTACAGATTGAATTGGCTGAAAAATTAGATACAGGTCCTACATTATATTCTACATTAATAGACCTATTTGAACCTGGAGCTACTTATGAGTGGATTTCAAAAATCTTTAATAATCTAAAAACTAATTTGGTTAAAATAGTAGATAAATTAAATCAGTCTTCTGATAAACCTGACGAATCCATTCTAAAGAAGTATTATCGTCCTGAAAGCCAATGGCAATTAAGCCTTGAAATCGTTAAAAAATTGGGTTTTAACTTTAATATGGGAAGGCAAGACAAATCCACTCATCCTTTCACTACTTCAATATCCTCAATAGATACTAGAATAACAACTAGGATTATTGAAAATTTCCTTTCACCTTGTATTTTTTCAACTATTCATGAATGTGGTCATGCTCTCTATCAAATGGGATTTAAAGAAGAACTTCATGATACATTATTAGCTGATGGTTCTTCACTTGGGATTCATGAGAGTCAATCAAGAATGTGGGAAAATATTGTGGGAAGAAGTAGAGAGTTTTGGGTATACTGGTACCCTCACTTTCAAAAAGCCTTTCCAGAAAATTTGAAAAATTATCCAATGGAAGAATTTTATAGAGCTATCAATGTAGTTCAACCTTCCTTTATACGAGTAGAGGCAGATGAAGTAACTTATGC
Organism: Promethearchaeota archaeon; assembly: GCA_048939995.1. Taxonomy (GTDB): domain Archaea; phylum Asgardarchaeota; class Lokiarchaeia; order Sigyniarchaeales; family SOKP01; genus SOKP01. Next base: position 117,523 of record JBHLOY010000010.1, read on the forward strand.
ATTACATGTTATCTTAAGATTTGAATTAGAGAAAATGATAATTGAAGATAATTTGCAAGCAGGTGAATTACCAGAATTATGGAATAATAAAATGGAAGAATTATTAGGAATTATTCCTCCTAATGATGCACAAGGAGTTCTACAGGATGTTCATTGGTCAGGGGGGGGATTTGGATATTTTCCCACATATGCTTTAGGAAACCTTTATGCAGCTCAAATCTATAATGATGCATTGAAGAAATTACCTTTTCTACCAGAAGATTATAAAAAAGGAGAATTTAACAACCTTTTGGATTACTTAAAAGAAAATGTTCATCAACATGGCAGGATTTACAGAGCTTCTGACTTAATTAAAAAAATTACGGGAGAAGACTTGAATCCAGATTATTTCATTAAATATATACAAGAGAAATTCTATCCCATTTATGGGCTTTAGATTTTTTCTAAAATCACTTTTTTTCTCTCTTTTACATAAGCTTTGGGAATTTAAGCAAAAAATTCACTGATTTAAAAATTATTATTAAGTCCTTAATTTTGGGGGAGGCACATAAATTTTCCTCAGTTCTTCTTTAAGTGAAATGGCATTCTCTGGACAAAAATAAGCACACACTCCGCATCCAATACAGAACTCAATATTGACTTCTGCTTGATTATTATTTAATTTGATAGCATCCACAGGGCACTTCTCAACACAGGTTCCACATCCAATACAATTATTGTTAATACTAGCTAAATAATGGGCATAATTAATCATTGCAATCATTCCAGTTTTCCACCATTCAAAAGTGCCACAACAATCTTTACAACAATTGCAAATGCTTGTTTCTTCTTTAGTTATATCTGAATGAGGATGAAATGTTTTATGAACTAACCCAGCTTCCTCACTCTTTTTTAAGATAGTTAGAGCTTCTTGTTTATTGATCATTCTTGCGAAGCCTTGTTCAACAGTATATCGCGCTGATTTCCCAAAAGTAAAACAATTCTCCGTTAAGTTAGTTTGCTTACATGGTTGACCCAATAAAGCTTTATGATGTCTGCAAAAGCAATGTCCAACGGCAATGTCATCAAATTTATCTATTAGATTCTTAACTTCTTTTGATAATAAAATATTTTCATTTGGGACAGTAATTTCTTCATTAACTATAATCTTAATTTCTTTATCATTTACAGTTTTACCTATTATTGGAATGGTTCTATCATAAGGAGCCATGTTCTCAAATATTGGCATTATTGAGTCATACCCATTCTGAATAAAATCTCTTAGCTCTTCAAATAACTTGGAGAATAACTTTGCTAGAGCTTTTTCTTCTGGAGTATGTTTAATTTTTTTCATATAAACATATTCAAACAAGCCAACCATTACTAAAGGCATTAATCTATAGATAATTGGTCCCTTTGAGCTAGGTTGATTAAAAATTAATCCAACTTTAGCTAATTTTTGCACATGAAAGTTAATTTCTTCTTCCGACATCTTACTAGCTTCCTTTAATTGCTCCAAAGTCATTGAGGTTTTTCGTTTAAAAGCCATAATAAAATCAAGGTCTTCTTCTTCGATGACCATTTTTAGAATTCTAATTAAAGTCTCATTTATGGGAAAGGGAAAAATGCCAGCTTTTACAATGATACGAGCAGCCTTACGATATTTTTCATCAGACATTTTTGTATTTTTTTATGAAATTAGGTAATTCATTATAACTATAAATTTAAAATGTAAATTGATTTAAATCTTTTAACCTTTTTCCCTAAACAATATAAGAAAGGGAAGATATTAATCAAATAAAATAGAATATGCTATGATAATTATTGGTTAATAGAAATTTTAAAATTATTCTAAAATAAACTAAAATAAATTAACACTTTTAATCAAAATAAATTATATCCTTTAGGTTAGAAAAAGATGGTAAATGTCTTAATAGTGGGACACGGAGCTAGAGAACATGTAATTGGGGAAACTTTAGTTAATAGTGGGGCAAAACTATTTGCATTCATGAGTTTTAGAAATGCTGGATTAGATGAATTAAGCGAAGGAAGATTTAAAATTAATTCTGAGACAGATTTTAAAGAAATTATTAAATATTGCCAAAATAATAAAATTGATTTTGTAATCATCGGTCCTGAAGCTCCTTTAGTAGTCGGAATAGTTGATGCACTCGAAAAAAGTGAGATTCCATGTGTAGGTCCTAAAATTGAAGCTGCCCAACTCGAGGGTTCAAAAATCTTTACAAGAGGATTATTAGAGAAATACAAAATATCATCAAATGTATTTAGTAAACAATTCTATTCTATGGAGGGGATTGAGAGTTATGTTAAAGATATGGGAGAAGAAAATATCGTGATTAAACCTGACGGTTTAACTGGTGGAAAAGGTGTTAAAATTTACGGTGAACATCTCTTTTCAAAAAAGGACATTATTAATTATTGCAAAGAGTTGATTCAGAAGAAAAGTGGATTTTTATTAGAAGAAAAATGTGAGGGAGAAGAATTTACTCTTCAGACTTTTGTTGATGGAAATAAGGTTGTAGCAACACCGCTCGTACAAGATCACAAAAGAGCTTATGAGGATGATACAGGTCCAAATACTGGAGGAATGGGATCATATTCATGCTCTGATCATCTTATGCCATTTATAGATAAAGGAGATGTTAATAAAGCTCTTATGGATATGACAAAAGTAATAAATGCTGTTAAAAAAGAAACGGGGATTGAATATAAAGGATTTTTATATGGGCAGTTCATGAAAACAGCTAATAATATCAAACTAATCGAGTTTAATGTAAGGTTTGGAGATCCAGAGGCCATGAATGTATTACCGTTATTAAAGAATAATTTTACAAATATTTGCATGGACATAATGGATGGTAATTTATCATCAAATATTGAATTTGAGAAACAAGCAACAGTATGTAAATATCTAGCTCCTGAAGGATATCCAGAATCTCCAAAAAAAGATATGATGATTGAAATAGATCACCAGAATCTAGCTAAGGTCGGTGCAAAGTGTTATTACGCCTCAGTTCATAAGGATGGAGATAAAATCTATACGACCACATCTCGGGCAATAGGAATTTTGGGTATTGCTGATAACTTAAGCAAAGCTGAAAGCATTTCTGAGCAAGGAGTAAATTGTATAAAAGGAAGATTGTTTCATAGAAAGGATGTTGGTACATTGAAGTTATTACAAAAACGAATAGATCATATAAACTCCTTAATGAAATAGTTTTTATGAAGCAAAAACTAAATTATGAAATATAAAAGCTAGATTATAATAAAATCTCTTCTACTTCTTAATTGAAAATGTCAAAAGAATGGCATGAAAAAAATGCTCACTTTAATTCATTAATTAAACAATTATTTCATGATGGGAATCATGAGAATAGAGCTAAAGCTGCAAGGCAATTAGGATTTCTAAAAGACGGTCGAGCCGTAAATTTATTATGCCGTGCGCTAAAAAGGGAGTATGATGATTTAGTAATAAATAGAATTATTGAAGCATTGGGATTAATAGGTGATGGAAGGGCAACCCTAGGAATTTTAGAGAAGCTAAATGACGAATTATCTAAACCAGAAATAGAAATGGATAAATTGAGAATAACTTTTATAATTGAGAGTTTAATAGGTCTTAAGGATAAAAGAGCTTTATCATCTATTGGTCGATTATTAGAATCCCATGATGAAAGATTAAAGATTCTGGCTAAACAAGCATTTAATGAGATTGAACCAAATTGGCGTAATATTGTTGAGAAAGAACATCAAAAGAAATCAATTCAGGAAATCTTTAAGATAAAACTGTAATATTGTGCAATATTTTGTAACCTTATTGAATATAATACTATTTGCTAGAAAATTGATGAAAATATTTTTGTCCTCTGTGAATATAATATAATTTTCTCACGTAATAAAAAATGAAATATGTTAGAATAAATACCCAATATCCAATAAAAATTATAAAAAATTGAAACATAACTGGTAGAAATACTAGTAGAACTAAACTAATCATTATTAAAATTATTAAACATTCAAATGACAATAAAAATGAATACTTTTTTTCTGAAGTTATTTTTCTAAAATTTTCAATTAAGCTATTTTCTTTTATATTTTCATAGCAATTACAGCATATTAAAGGCATATCAATGTTATATCGTTCTTTTACATATAGCTTATGAATTACAGTAAATATTCGGTGGATCAAGTTACCACATAACTTACAACGAAACTGAGCTTTAATTCTATCTGATTCAATTTTATTGATTTCTAATGCTGGAAAATAACAATCATTTTCTCTGTAATGTTGACAAGTTTTGCATGTTAAGATTTTTTCTAGATATTCCTCTTCTGAGCTCGTTTTCCCAGGTTTAATAAAAAAAGCATATTGACTATGATACTGACAAAGTACACGTCCTTTATGATCAATCTCAAAAGAAGGTTCTACAAATGACATTATTCCTAATAATGAATCTATCGATAATCAGATAATCATAATGGTTTATTTATTTAACGATTTAATTTAATAAGATCTCTTTAATTAAATTTTTCCTATTAAAGTTATGTTATTGGTTTTAAAAGAAAAAATTAATCTTTAGTATATGATTATTTAGGTTATAAAAATTCATTTCATTCTCAAATTTCATGAGGGTAAATTAAAATATGACCATTTCAAATGAAAATTATAATTTAATTGATATTATCTCGAATAACATTGATGACTTATTGTATATTCTTAATAGTTATTTCGAATGTGAGTACGTAAATGAAAAGGTTCATTTAAATACAATTGGATATTCTTGTATGTCAAAAAATTTCACAGAATACGTTTATCTGGGGGATAATAAAAAAGCTATTGAATTTCTAAGGAAAACTTTAAGATCCGGACAAGCTCTTGAGGAATTTCGGATATTAAGTGAAAATGCCTATAAATATTTTGAGGTGCAAGGAAAGAGATTCTTTGACAAAAATTACAACGCGAAAATATTTCTTATATTAAAAGATATTTCTAAACTCAAGGAGTTAGAAGACCAATGGATGAAAAGAACTGAAAAATTAAAAGAGATGACGCAGAGTTTACCAGAGTTGAGATTTTGGAAACTTTTACAGACTAGAGGGTCAAAGACAGCTATCCAAGAAGCACATCAAATGTTAGATTTGGTTATAGACAGTATTCCTCAGTATATTTTTTGGAAGGACATTCATTTAAATTATTTAGGTTGTAATAAAAATTATGCTCAAGTTAATGAATTAAAAGATTCTAACTTCATAATTGGAAAAAGAGATGAGGATTTACCTTGGCCTAAAAATAATTTGTCTCATATTCAAGAAAAAGAGAAGAATGTGATTGAAGTTAATCAAATTGAGCATTCAGTAGAACTATTAATCTTACCCAGTGGAAATAAGGGTTGGTTTGAAGTAAATAGAATTCCACTTCATGATTTGGATAATAAAATAATTGGGATTTTATCATCATATAATAACATTACTGATCGAATAACAGCTGAACAAAAGTTAAGTCAATCAGAATTGAAATATCGCAGTATTCTTGAAAACATAAAGGAGGGATACTTTGAAGTCGACTTAAAAGGTAATTTTACTTTTATTAATAATTCTTTCTGTGAGATTTATGGATATAATGAAGATGAGATCCTAGGACGGAATTACAGACGGTTTGCAGACGAGAAGAATAGAGTAAAAGCGTATGAATCATTTAACCAAGTATATAACACAGGTATTGGGCAGAAATATTTACGATTTGAATTTATGAAAAAGAATGGAGAGATCATATTTCTTGAAACATCAGCTTATTTAAGATATGATTCAGATGGAAGAAAAATTGGTTTCTATGGAATGGTACATGATATAACCGATAAGTATCATTTAGAACAAGAGTTAAAACAATCAGAACAAAAATATAGACTAATTTCTGAAAATGCTTATGACTTCATTTGCATAATTAATCAAGAACTCAAATTTGAGTATGCTAATGAACAACCTATTTTCAACATTCTAGGTTATAAAATCGAAGAAGTAATTGGAAGTTCAGTACTAAGCATTGTTAAACCTGAAGATAAAAAATTAGCTCATAATGCTTTAATTCAAGGTTTTAAGGCTGGAGGAGGTACATTAGAACTTAAGATAAAGCATAAATCTGGTAATTGGATCTGGATAGAAGCTAAAGGAAAAACGTTTATTGATTTGGATGGCGAAATTAAGGGGATAATAATCGGGAGAGATATTACTGTGAAAAAGATGGCAGAAGAGAAACTGAAAAAGTCTGAAAAACGATTTAGGCATTTATTCGAGAGTTCGCCATTTACTATTTGGTTATTGAATTCAAATGGGATTGTTATTGACTGTAATCCAACAATGAATAAATTACTTTCAAAATATACTAAAGAGGATATAATAGGTAAGCATTTTACTGAAGTTCTATCAATGTTTGAAAGACCTGAATACTTCATCCCATATTTCAAGAAAAGATTTGATGCCTTCATTAAAGATGAAAAAGTTGAACCTCTTGAATTCCAGATGACAAGAGGGGATGGGAAAAGTTTATGGTTAACCTTACAAAGTTCTAAAATAATTTTAGGCGATGAAACTCTAATACAAGTTATCATTCAAGATATAACTGAAAAAAAGAAAGCGGAGGATGATTTAAAGAAGTTAAATAAAGAACTTGAAGAAATTATCCTTGAAAGGACGAAAGAGTTAAGAGAATCAGAAGAAAAATTCAGAACTATTGCTGAACAGACATCACTAGGTATTACCATAATTCAAGAGGGATATGTTAAATATACAAATCAAGCTTTATCTGATATCATAGGTTATTCGAATGATGAGATAAAAAATTGGTCAAGAAATGAATTTATTAAGAATATACACCCAGAAGATTTACCTTTTGTTTTAGAACAACTACAAAGGAAATTGGGTGGAGAAAATACTTTATTATCTCATCATACAGTTAGAATATTCACAAAATCTGAAGAAATGAAATGGGTAGAATTACATTCAAAAGCAATTAAATATCAGGGAAAGATAGCAGATTTCATAACATTTATAGACATAACAGATAAGAAAATAGCTGAACAAAAACTGATTGAATCAGAAGAAAAGTATCGCCACTTATTTGAAAATTCTCCTTATGGTGTTGTATTGATTGATTTTAATGGAACTATAATTGATATTAATACTACTACTCCTAAGTTATATGGTTATACAAAAGCGGATTTACTAGGGAAAAACTATCTTGATCTTAAGGAAATATATCCATTAGAGACAAAATCAGCATTGCGTAATATCACAAGTTTACTAAATAAAGGTGACTTTATATTGCCAAAGATGAAGCCCCAATTGATCAAAATTTATAAGAAAGATGGGACAACCGCTTGGGTGGAATCAGAGTTATCTTCAATTAAACTTGGTGATCAAATCTTCATACAAATAATTATTCAAGACATCACAGATAAGAAAATAGCTGAACAAAAATTAATTGAATCCGAAAAGAGACTCAGAGAACAAAATATAGAATTAAGAGAGTTGGATAAACTTAAGACTGACTTCATCAGCATTGCGGCTCATGAATTAAAGACACCATTAATTTCTATAGGGGGATATGTAGATTTGATACTTATGAGAGATAAAGATCTAAAAAGTGAAATAAAGGAGGATCTAAAAAGAGTTTTAATCAATGTTCAGAGACTTGAAGATTATATTAATAGATTAATGGATGTAATGAAAATTGATGCTAAGAAAATGGAATTAGACTTTGGGGAATATAATGTACTTCAGATCATAGAAAATACACTCTCAGAATTAAGTTTTCAAATTAATCAAAAAAGTTTGAGAATGAAAGTAGAAGTTGATAAAGAGTTTAAGATGACACTTGATTCTTCTAGGATTTATCAGGTTTTTTCCAATCTTATTTCAAATGCAATAAAGTTTTCTAATCAAGGAAGTACAGTTGAAATCTCTGCTAAAATTAAGGATAAAAATTGTTTATTTTCAATAAAGGATTATGGAAAGGGTTTAAGCGATAATCAATTAAAGAAGTTATTTGGCAAATTTGTAACCATTGGAGTAAGTTCAGATAATTTTTCAACTTTTGAGAAAGGAAGTGGATTAGGATTATATATCGCTCGAGGGATCATTGAGGCTCATGGAGGAAAGATATGGGTAAAGTCAGAAGGATTAAATAAAGGCGCTGAATTTAAATTCACAATACCAATTAGAAGTTATTAAAAAAATTAATTAATGTTTACCTATTTCATCTTAAGTAAAATTTATTTAAAATCGATATAATTTTTCTTTAAAAGAAATTAGAGTTAATACCCTCTGATTATACTTAAATCGAAGCTTTATTATTTTAAGATTCAATGTCTACAATAATAGTTTCTGAAAAAAATAAGGCCGCTAAAGCAATTGCTGAGGCTTTAGGGACAGTTAAAACCATAGCTATATCAACAAAGATCAAAATTTATTATGTTCCGGCAAAAAATTTATATGTTATTCCTCTTAGGGGACATATACTTGAATATAGGAATTCCCCCGCGTTTAAAAGTTGGACAAAAACTAATCCTCGTGAGATTATAACTAATCCTACTGCAATTGAGAAAGTGCCAATAAGTTATTCAAAACCTTATATTAAATTGTTAAAAGAATATTCTCAAAAGTCAAATTATTGCATAATTGGGACTGATGCAGATATAGAAGGGTGCAACATTGGACTTTTTGATGCCCTCCCTTTTATACTGAACGCAAAACCTAATATTAAAGTATCTCAATTATGGTTAAGTTCATTAGAAAAAAGTGAAATTATACAGAAATTTCATAATCTTATTAATCCAAAGTATAATTGGGGAGAATCAGGAGAAGCTCGTGCTATAATTGATGCCTTTATAGGGTTTTCAGCTACTAGGGAGATAACCAATACTCTTAGCTCTTTATTAAGTAAGTTTAGGGTAAAATTTACATCAATTGGAAGAGTTCAAACCTCTCTTCTCTACTTAATTTATTTAAGAGAACAAGAAATAGAAAAATTTGTACCTGAACCTTATTTCACAATTGAAGCAGTTCTACAACATAAACATGGAAATTTTAAAGCATACCATTTATTGAATCCTTTTAAAAAACAGGACGAGACAAAAGCTAAAAGTATTTATGCCAAAATCAAAAATGAGAAAATTGCTATGATTATAGACCTCGCCAAGGAATTAATTAAAAGATTTCCTCCTACTCCATTAAATACTTCGAAAGCTTTGATTCTTTTAACCAAAAATTTGAAAATATCTGCTCATACGGCAATGAACACAATGAATTCATTATATCTCAATAAAATAATCTCTTATCCTAGAACTGAAAGTGATATATATAAGAAAGATTTTGATCATAAGGTGAAATTGAATCAATTTAAAAACCACACTAAATATGGTAATTATACCTCTAAATTAATAAAATATAATAAATTAATACCAACAAGTGGCAAAATCGATGCTGGAGATCATCCTCCTATTACTCCAATAATAGGTTTGGAATTAGAAGATAAGAAATTTGAGAATAATCTTCAAAAAAAAGTATATGATTTACTCGCACGACATTACCTTGCTTTATTTGGTGATTATGCTACTGAATCAAAACAAACTTTAAACTTATTAATCAAAGATGAGCGATTCACTGCTCAAGTAGTCACATTAATTTCAGAGGGTTTTTTGGAGATTGCACCCTTCCTCCGACCTAAATATGATACTGAAATTCAAATTGTTGGTGATCAAATTCCTATCGAGAAGATATTATTTAATGAAAAAGAAACTAAACCACCACCTAGATATACGGATACTACTCTTCTAAAATTGATGGAAAAAAACCATCTTGGTACAAAATCAACCAGGCCCATAATAATTAGATTACTCCAAACTAGAAAATTGACTCAGAGAGTCAAATACAACTATATCATAACCGCTTTAGGAACTTTTATTATAGAAAATTTAATTAAAATATGGCTTCCCTTTTTAGAACCTAGTTTTACTAAGAATGTTGAATTAAAACTTGAAGAGATCAAATTAGGAAAAAAAAAAATGCATAACGTAATCCAGGAAGTTAAGGATGAATTTTTAAATTTATTTGATAAATTGCTTGCTAATAAGAAAAACATAATAGCTAATATTGATAGTTTTAAGAAAAAATTAGATCTTCAAACTCCTAAACCAATTCCTGTAATGACTAAATCCTTCTGTCCCTATTGCTACAGTTCTCCCATGAAATTTATAAACCTACCAAAAAAGAGATTTCTTGTATGTTCAGGTGAAAGTTGTAAGAAATTCCTCTCTCTCCCTAAAAAGGGTAAACTAGAGTTGTTAGCTACAAAGTGTTCTTTATGTGGATTCAATATTTTTAAAATTTCTACTTATAAAAATAATAGACTTTTTACATATTGGCTTTGTCCAAAGTGTTGGAATGAAGGTTTAAATGAAAAGACTGGTCAAGGTTTTTGCTCTAATTGCGAAGGTTATAGAATTATAAATAATAAGTGTATGAAAAAATGAGAATTTCAGTCTAGTTTAAATTTATACTTATTAAAAGCAGCACGAGTTAGTCCAACATAATTGTCACTAATTTTATAATATAATTTTCCATCCATTATTCTCCTTTCAACATAATCATTTTTCAAACATGCATTTAAAGAATTTATCATGGTTCCTAAAGTAACTGCACCCATATATTTTTGCTGACGTTTAGCAATTCGTACTAAGTCTAATTCTGAATGCCATTCTCCATCTGATAATCCTATTAGGATTTCATTCTTAACAGGGATCTTAATATTTTTGATCTTATTAAACAATGCTGAATAATCTGGTTTATAATACTTTTTCAATATTTGAGTGGATTCAGTTCTACTATTTTGAAAATTTTGTTCCATATTTTGTATTAACACCACAAACTATCTTATTTATAGTATAATATCGGAATAATATTTTTAATCAAGTGTAATACGCTAATAACATCTACAAAATATTGAGGAAATCATAAAAGATTGTCTGGAATTCCTTCATTATAATATTTCGCACGCGTTACCCATAAATTTTGGAATTCTGGCAATAATGATAAAATTGATCCGCCAACCCATACTGAAAAAACGCGCTCTCTTGGAGCGATTATTTTAACATTTTGTTTCTTTTTCTTTCTTTTAATTAATTCTACTTCTAACTCTTGATGAATTCGTGATTTTAAATTAGGAAACATCGAAGAACCTCCACTCAAAAATATATTATTTAATAAATCTGGGCGAATATCGACATCGCATTCCTCAATAACATCTATTATTGCTTGAGGTAATGGATCCTCTTCTAATTCCATAGTAGGATTGAACAATAATTCTGGAACTTTAAATCTCTCTTCACCTAATTTAATTGTTGAGCCATCTGGTAAAGAATAGGGCTTTTCATACTGCTCAGCTCGCTTAAGATCTTCCTTAAAATCTAAAGACACAAAACATGCTTTTTCTTTCAAAGCTCTTACTAATTCTCTTCTAATTGAAGAATCCGCTGAGAATCCTATCTCTCCAAGGATTTTTTCCATATATCTTGTTAATACTTTACCTCCTAATTCAAGTATTCTTATGGCATGATCTATTTTGTATCCCTCATAGATGGGAACTATTCTTGTCAGGCTATCACCAATTTCAACTACTAAGCCCGTTTGGAAACCTCCCGAATATAAAGTTAACATTGAATCTAATACGGGATAAAAAGCCATACATTGATAGTGTTCTAAAAACAATCTAAATAGTCGTGCTAAATCTTGTTTAGGAAATAATGGATGGACTGCAAATAGTATATTAACTAGACTGGGGTCAACTCGAAGGTTATAAAAAATATAATCAATAATTTTCTCAAAGGTTATCCAATCTTGAATTCTGCCTTTCTCTATAGGATAAAGAATTTTGAATAGGCCTAGGGATTGTATTTCATCTCCTACATAAAATTCATCTTTCTTAGCGCTCCCATAATCAAAATCAATTTGTTGATATTTGGGTGTTCCAACAATAGTAAAGAAAACCTGTGAAGGAAAATCTTCTCCAGCATAGCCCGCTTTACTTGCAAAACTTCCTAAGTCAAGAACAACAGTTAAATTTCCCATAATGCAAAATTAATATTAGAATTCTAAATCGTTTTGATTTTATAATCAATTAACTTATTTATTTTTATATTAATAAAATTTTTAATGGAGTGTAAGTTGTCTCAGGAATATAAGCTTCTCCATAAGGAGAACTAATTGAATTTCCGTTTAGAGCTGCTGTGGATTCTGCCCAATCAATTACTCGTTCTAGTACTTCATTTTGTGATTCATAAACATGGTAAAAAATCTCTTTTTTCTTTTCCCAATATTTTCTAATATCAACAATAACAAAAACAGCAGCATCAATATATTGAAACTTACAAGATGGAGATTCATAATAGTATACTCCAAAAGGAATCCACTGTCTTTCATGACCACCATAAGCTTTTCCACTTGAGCAGTGATAAATTGCCTCACGAACAATTAATGATAGATTACGATGAACACGATGAAAATCGGAAAAATGAGGCATTAAAATGACCTGGGGTTGATATTCTCTAATTAAATTAGTGATTTTAGAGATCTTTTTTCTTTCGATCACCATATCTGTATAATTTAAATCAATTATTTTTGATTTCAAAGCGCTTTTCACTAACTTCAGTTCAATTTTTCTCTGTTCCAAAATTTTTTCTTTATATAAAGTCCTTGCATAACCTCCTAACCCACTTGTAGCCACAACTATAAAAACTTCAGACCCTAAATCTCTGTATTTAAGTATTGTTCCTCCACATGATATAACTTCATCATCTGGGTGTCCTGCAAAAATCATTAATCTTTTAGGAACTACAATAGGTATGCTATCTTCACAAAGTAAGAAATCTTTTTTTTCCATTTATGATATTTACTTCTCAAAATCAATAATAAACTTTTGGAAATTGTAAAGAATAACAAAAAATAAGAAGAAACTGACTTTATTCTCCTCTCATTATTTTCTTAAGCCGATTTAATTCTTCAAGCATTTCATCTCTTAAGGAACTTAAACCACCACCCGCTTTAGGAGCCATTGTGGGAGTTATCGAAGGGGTAGCTCCAGGAGCTCTTGGTGGTCCACTATTGGGGGCAGTAGGTGGTCCAGGGCGTTTTGCGAAAGTTGGAGCTTGAGTCACTCCCCCACTTGGTGCTGCAGGAGGCGCACCACTTCCAGGTGCTGGAGGCAACTTAGGTGCTGGTGGTAAACCAGAACGTTTCGGAGGTCCTCCTCCTGAAGCTGGAGGTGCTCCGCTTGGAGGTGCGGCTGGAGGTCCTCCACTTGGTGCTTTAGGCGCTCCCACAACAGGAGGTTTAGGAAGACCTAAACTCGCGCTTGCCGTTGTTGATGCAGTAGCAGGTGCTCTCCCACCACTCAACAAATTGAATAATGTACTTGCTGCAGCAGTCTTAGCGTTACCTGTAGTTGGTGCTGCAATCATTTTAGAGGAGGTACTAACCGTTTGAACTTCTTCAACAACAACTTCCCTTAAATCTTTTTGTGCTTTATTTAACGACTTGACAAAATCATTAATCCCTTTAACGGTTTCCTCAAGATCATCTGATAAAGAAGTCAATCCCTTTTTCATGAAATTAATTACGCGTTCTAACTTTTTTTGTTCTTTTGAAACCAAGGTTTATTCAAATCCTCTAAATTATTTTCAAAAGTAGAATATATATATTTATAATGATAATTCAATTATATTAATTTATATTTTTGCTTTTATCTCTTTTATAATTTGTGAATAAATCACGACTAAAACCTATTCTATTATAAAAAATCTTGAACCCCAAAAAAAAATAATAATTAAAAAGGCTAAATCTAATAATATTATATATCATATTTCATTTGTATTTTTTAACAAGTATCTTCTAGTATTAAAAGGTGTAAAACCACATGCCTAAGCGCGAATTATTTATTAAAAGAGTGTATGAGATCGTCAACGAATTAAAGATTCCATTAATTGATGAAAGAGTGTATGATAAGGTTAATTTTGGCACAAGTGCCGCAATTGCAAAAATTGTATTCAAATTTGAGGAGGATGAGTCAGTAATTCGCGGATTTCTTGGTTTAGCGGAATACTTTCATACAGTGGTTATAAAGAAGGGCGACCAATTTTATATACCCCATGCTTCTATTCTCTTTCAATTAGTCAGCTCTTAATTTCCCATTTTTTTTCTACTTTTCTTTTTCTCAACACTTTAAAGCTCAAATAATTTTATCAATATAACATTTTGATTTTCTCAGAGTTTCAATCACTTCAGATTCAGGAACATCATACCAGTTTTGATAAGCATCAGCTACTGCAAACCAGGTAGTATTTTTGATATTAGGACAAAATATTTCGTTTACATTGTTTTGTATTCGCAATACAGTATGATATGGAGCTGTAGGAACGGCTACATATACTTTTCTAGGGTTATAGTTATTAATCATATGAATTGCAGCTAACATTGTGTAACCCGAGGCTAAGCCATCGTCCATAAGAAAAATAAAATTATTTTCTATTATCAATCTAAATTTTTTTTGGATTTCTGTATCCTTTTTTTTGTAAAATTTTAGACGTTCATTGATTTCTTTTTTTGTTCTATTAATAGAATCATCAATTTGTGATTGAGATAAACTTAGGCTTTTTAAAAGTGGCTCATTTAAGAAAGTGGTTCCATCAGTAGTAATTGAACCGAAACCAGCTTCTGTATTATAGGGAATTTTAATTTTACGCACAATGACAATATCATATTGTATCTTTAATCGATCACAAAAGCCCTCTGCCACAGGAACTCCCCCATTGGGTATTGCAAAAGAAAAACATTGTTCTGAGTCCCTATCAAAAATATTTTTTAGAGATTTATTTTTATCCAAAATATAATCTGCTAAAATTTGGCCTGCTTGATATCTGCTTTCATATTTTTGAAATTTCATCTCTATTACTATACTAGAATGCTTTGAATTAAACGATTAAGCTATGATTATATAAAATTATTTTTAGGTATGTCTAATTAATTTAAAATGTGTTATAAGAGATTTCGTTTTTCTTTTATCCAATAGACTATTTATTCAATTTTATAACATTAAATAAATTTTGTAAAACATTAGAAAATTTTTAAATTAGTTTAAACCTTAAATAAATAATAGAAAAATGTTGGAAAATTCTACTTCAGAATCATCAGATATAGATGGTGATGGTATATGGAGGCTCAAGATACAAAAGGTAAAATTATTAGAGAGACTTTTCCATCTGAAGTTATATCTATCGTAGGAGATATTTTTGCGGGGATAATTCTATCAATTTTAATCTTACCATTTGAAAGCTTCCTCCTTTTAATTTTAATAATCCCTCCTTTATTATCTCTAAGAGGTAATATTACTGCTCCTTTTATCGCAAGAACGGCACGAGATTTAATTATTGGAGAATTCAATATTCGAAAATGGTTTGAAAACGTGTTGGCAACCTACTTCCTTTCATTAATTACAGCGACCCTTATTGGGTTTATTAGTTTATTATTAGACTTAGTGTTTTTTAGAATATTTCTCTTATCGATTCCTATCATGATCTTTATCCCTGTAATTTCTATATCTTTAACACTCTCAATTTCTATCCCAATATCTACTATTCTCAACTATTTCATATTTAGATATGGTTTAAATCCTAATAATATAGTAAATCCTGTAATGACCGCGATTGGAGATTTCTCCATGGTGATTTGTTTTTATCTAACCATAATAATTTTAGGGGTGCCATAGATGGACTATTTTAAGAAGATATGCAAGGAGTCTATAATAATTGTAATTCTTTCTTCTATTATTGGGATATTTTCTGGCTCAATATTATCTACTAGTCAAGAAATTTTATATAGTTTTCCCATTATCCTTTTAATTCTACCAGCATTGAATTCCTTAACAGGGGATATAGCAACAGTTTTAGTATCCCGTTTAACAACCCATTTATATATCGGCATTATACCTCCTAAAATTCAAAAATCCAAGAGATTAACTAGTGACTTTATAGGTCTGCTACTCACTCTTATATTAAGTTTAATTGCTTTAATTATTATAGGATATACACTCGGATTTTTAACAGGTATTCAAATCGTGAATCCATTTTTAATTATTATGATTATAACTATTAGTATATTAATCCTATTTATATTGATGTTCATTCTTTTATTTATTAGTTCAATAGTTATATTTAAGAGAGGGAAAGATCCAAACAACTTTCTTATACCACTCACAACATCCTTAGCAGATTTTTTAACACCTTTACTCTTAATCATTTTTATCAAAATATTTATATTTTATTAAAATTAATGAAAATTTAGAGATATCGTAAAGATGCCAGTAAAGAAAAAGAAATTTAAATACAAACCTTTATCCTTAAAAGACATTTTAAGGGAAATGAAACAGAATATAGATCTAATGATAGATTTAGCATATAGCGCGATTAAATTTGGAATTAGGGAAATTGCTGATGAGACTTCTAAAATTGAAAGACGTATACATGAATTAACATTTTTACTAAATTTGCAAATCATTCAAGCTCAAGCTGGAGGAATAAAAGAAGCAAAAAAGCTTGAACCAATCGTAGTGATGGGTTATTCTATAGATAAAATTTCTGATGCTCTTGCGGATATAGCAAAAGTGGTCTATATCAATAGTGATATTCGCGATTTTACTCAATTATTTTGGAATGATGTACCTGAACCAATAGTAAAACTAACCGTTAATGAACCGTGTGAATTTATAGGACAATCGCGTCATGATATCCATTTTCGTTCTAGATATGGAGTGGACTTAATTGCAATTAAAAGAGGAGAAAAATGGTTATTTAATCGAGATCAAGTAATTGAAAAAAGTGATATCTTAATTATTAAAGGAGAACTTGAACCAATTAATGAATTAAAGAGATTGGTTTTTGATGCTCAAGCTATCTCTTTTCAAATTGATGAGGAGATTACTGAAAGTGAATTTGATTTAAATAATCCTGAAATATTAGAATACATCCAAGAACTAAAAAAAGATTATGTACTGATTACTGATATTTCCGAAACAATGATTGAATTAGCTTTAGCTTCATTATTTTTCAATAGTTATGAGGTTGCAGAGGACGTCTTAGAGATGGAGGAGTTAATGGATGGTTTAAACATCACTTTTGAAAAAGATCTTTTAGATTTTGCCCAACTGGTTGAAAATCCTCGAAACTTAACAGGAATAATGAGAATAGTTTTTTCTTGTGAACAAATAGCAGATGGTGCTGCCAATATCGCTGAAAATATCTTAAAAGGTTTTGAGCCTCATGTAATTTTACAAAAGGCAATCGAAGAAACTCAAGAAGTTGTAGTACGTGAAACTTTATCAAGCGATTCTTACTTCAAAGGCAAAAATTATGCTCAACTACAAGACAAGCGATATAAAAGAGGATTTCATATCATTGCGATGAAAAGAGAAAACAAATGGATCTATAGCTTTAAACCTGACTTTATATTTCAAGAAGGGGATCTTTTAATTGGTTTGGGACCAAAAGAAACTCTGGATCAATGGAGGCGTTGCGTTCATCCAGAAATTTTTAGAGAGGAATAAAATTATATTGTAATGAAGAAGATGAAATATCAAGAAAGAAAAATAAGGCTTTTAAATACCATTAATGAAATATCTAATAATCTCATTAAGAATAGTGAAACAATAAATTTTGACAAAATTAATGAATTAATAGATATGATTGTAAGAACCTATGCTAAAAATTATATGATCTTCATTTATGGAGCAGGAAGATCTGGGTTTATTGGCAGATGTTTTGCTCAGCGACTAATGCATTTAGGGATAAAATCTTGTTTTATTTCTGATGCTGTTACATATCGTTATCATTCTTATGACTTATTAATTATTATTTCTGGGAGTGGAGAAACTACTTCCCCATTAGCACTCGTACAGAAGGCAAAGGAGATAGGAGGTAAGATAGTATTAATAACTGGTAATCCATATAGCACAATGGGTAAATCCTCTGATTTAATTATTCAAATTGAAGGGAAAAGAAAAGATAAAGCAATTAATGAAGAAACCTTGGCTCCATATACCACTTTATTCGATATTGCAGCATTAACTATATTAGATTCAATTGGAGGGATTTTAATGAAAGTTTTAGGGGTAAAAGAAAAAGATATTGATCTAAGACATGCCTCAATAGAATAATGTTCTTACAAACTCTTAATATTATTAATTAGTGAAAATTATGCATAATTATATTGAAGTAAAATTTATTTCTGATAAAAAAGGCAGAGGTGCATTTGCTAAAAAGTCAATTAAAAAGGGAACTCTAATTGATGTGGCACACGTTATACCTCTTCCCAATAAAGATTACGAGAAAATCTGTAATACTATTTTATACCATTATTGTTATGTCTGGGAAGATCCTAAACATTTACCCGAGTTTGAGAATGCCATAACGCTTAGTGTAAGCCAATTTATGAATCACTCATATAAACCCAATGTAAAATACTTATATGATTATGATAAAAAAGCAATCGAATTTACAGCATTAACAAATATCGCAGAAGGGGAAGAGTTGACTATTAATTATAATGGTATAGTCGGTGATAAAACTCCTGTATGGTTTGATGTAGTGTAAATTCATTGTTTTCTTAAAGAGTTTAAAATTGCCAAATTCATTATATCCTCTTTCAAATCTTTTCCTTTTGGTGTTTCTAATATGCCGGGATGTTCTTTAAATCTGTTATCATTAATAAAGAATCCAAATGGGGCCTTTCCAATTTTTCCTTGACCGATATGGATATGACGATCCACTCTAGATCCTAATCCTTTTACAGAGTCATTAAGATGAAATGCATAAAGGTAAGTTAGTCCTATTTGATTATCAAAATCATCCCACATTTCATCATATTTTTTCTTGGTAGTGAAATCATATCCGGAGGCAAAAGCATGACAAGTGTCAAAACAAACTCCAACTCTTTCCTTGTTTCCTATTTTATCAATAATAAATTTCAAATGATGAAATTTTCGTCCTAAATTATGACCTTGCCCTGCAACAGTTTCTAATAAAATTTTTACAGTAGAATTCTTAGTATTTTCTATCAACTTATTTATTTGTTCGGCAATTCGAATTAATCCGGTCTGTTTATCTTCATTTTTATCTTCGACATTAAACGTCCCCGGATGAATCACAACATAATCTAATTTAAGCTGTTCAGCTTTAATTAATTCATCAAGCATGGCTTTGTATGATTTTGTAAGCTTCTCTTTATCTGAAGTTGCTAAATTAATCAAATAACTATTATGAGATAACAATGGCCAGATCAGATTTTGATTTTCCTTCCTCTTTTGTAAAAAATCATCGATTTCTTTTTGTTCTAAGGGTTTTGATGCCCAACCTCGAACATTTCGTATAAACATCTGAATTGATTCACAACCGAGCTCTCGTCCGCTTTCTAAAGCCATATATTTGCCCCCACTTACAGACATATGAGCTCCGAGTCTCAAATTGCTTACCTAAAATTAATTATTTTAATGATATTTTAAATAAAATTAAAAATCTTATATATTTTGATAGTAACAATACAGCAATATATATTGCTAATTACAATTTTAATCATCTTAATCATAAAAAATTGTAATCGTTAATAAATTTAAGAAGTTATAAGAATGTCAGAAAAGAACTCTAGAGATAATATAGAGCAGTTAAAATCAGAATTGATATTAAAAAATAAAGAAATAAGTAACCACTTAGAAAGGATAGAATACCTCGAAAATTTGATTATGGAACTTGAAGCATCTTTATCTGAAAAAACCGGTAAGACCAATATGGCTCTAATAAATATCAATTTAAAAGATTTGAAAAGAAAGAATCAAGAATTGAAGGAACAAATGAGTTTTTTACGATTAGAAAACATAAAGCTAAAACAAGAATTAGAAAAAATCAAAAAGGGATATTTTGACATTTCATCGTTAATTCAAGTTGTAAATGATAAAGCAATTAAAAGTAAATCAGGAAATGAAATTAGAATAAATGAACATCAAATTTCTAAAGAGGAATTATTTAAATATGTACAAATAAAATGCCCTAAATGCGATATGCCAAAGAGTTTAAAAATTCCTACTCAGATTGTAAATCAAATGCAAAATGTAACTAGTATTAATATTCCTAGAGGAGTTGTTTGTGATCACAGTTTTCAAGTAATTATTGATAAATTTTTTACCGTTAAAAGATATGAAATAGTCACTTTTGAATTTCAGGATATAGAGTATGCTAAAACTGATGATATCGAAAAAAAACGAATGAATCAAGATATAATTAATGTTTTAAGATCTAGTATAGATAATAGAGATATTCTTGGAGCTGCTATTTTTTCAGAAGATGGTATGGTAATATATGCTTCAATACCGTCTAATATTTTATATAACATTCTTAATGAATTTCAAGTCAGAAAGGAAAAACAACTTCAAGAAATGACAAAGATGTTTATAGAATTGAGAGATAATCAAAAATTCTTCTCAGAAAGTATAAAAATTCTTAATGAAGAGGTAAATATTGTGCTAATTTTTTCTGAAAGAGTTACTTTTGGAATGGGAACTTTGTTATTTAAAGATATAAAAGATAAGTTACAAAAATTCACTATAAATCATACTGAAGGCTTGAGATGAATCTCGCCTTTAATTAAATTTGATATAATCTTATTAAATTCATTATAGTAATTTTTAGACTGTTGCAAACTCTGTAATGCTGTTTTATATTTATCTATTTTATCCTTAGAGATATTTTGTTTGAATGGTGAAATTTTAACTACTGATGGAAACAGTGTTAAAATGATTATCTCTAAACAAAAATCCAGAGCTTTTTCTAAATAAGGTTTTATTGCCTGCACTATCTTTTCGATTGACTTATTATCACCCTCCCCCTTTAAAACTAAATAAATATTGTTATTGGAATCTACGTTTAACTTTACATAGTAATAACGAGTTAATTTTTGATTATCTTTAACTTTCTTATATAGTTCTGCCATATCTAACATTGATATATTCTCATCACTTACTTTGAGAAGACTAGATTTATATTTTTCATTTCCTGTGATAATAAATATTTCTTTAATCCCCTCTATTTCTACTTTTTGAAATAGGGCAGTTAATTCCAAATAATTTAATAAATCATTTGAAAAAATCATTTGTAATGTTTCATTGGTAGGATTCTCAATCGCTTTATAGAGATTTCGTTGCAAAAAGGGATCTAAATTATCAAATTCTTCCTCCTCTTCAAAAATTATTCCTAGTATGCCCTCTTTTTGACTTCTACGATCAAGATTTCCTGTAAAACAGGATATACTTCTAAAATTTTCAAATTTTACTTCAATATGAGAAGAGGATTCAAATCCCGCATGAGACATGTACAATTTTGATATAAATTCTTTGCTTAAATTTATTTGATTTTTAAAATAAGAACATTTAACTTCTGGTCCCATTATCTCATCATGTATTACTAAAAACATTCCTATCGGCATAACAAATATCAACCTCTTAATCTAACCATAATTGTTTAATTTGTAGAGCAACTTGTCTCCCGACATCTTCAATCTCTTTCAACTTTTCCTTATTAAACGCTGCCGAATTAAGAATAATTACAAGCATTAAATCTCTAGTAACATTTGTCATTAATAGGTAATTCGATTCGGTTTTTAATCTGAATTCTTTAAAACTTTCAAACCTCATATTTTTAGTAACTTTATCACACGTAACTATTAGTAGAGAAATCATACCAATAACGATTTCCTCATCAGAGGGTTCTAATGTTGATCCACAAGCAAGACCACTTTTCTTCTCAATTAATATGGCCTCTTTAACACCTTCTTGATCCTTTAATGATTTCAATATGGATTGGATAAATGTAGATTTTGGAGAAATATCTCGAATTATTCCACTCCATGCAGTAAATAAGGATTCGTCAAATACAGAGGTAGGATAGAAGCGGATTTCGGAAGATATATTCTGGGCTAAATAATTCTTAAGATAATTAATTACTGCGATTTTATCATTTATTAAATCTATTTTATGAAGAAATACATTTATTATGGAAGCTCTATTGTACATCAATATCTCATTTACACTCCATTCAAGTTCATTTCGAGCATTCTCATACCTCTCTACATCAGAAGCATCAACAACATATAGTAAAACAGAGGCTTTTTTAAATATACGTTTCTTTAGTGGTCCATGATATTCATCTAGATATTGCTGTTGTCCGCCCAGATCCCAAATCATCGGTTTAGATACAGTCCCAACTTCATAATTTTTATAGTTAATTCCTTTCGTTGCTGTGGATTTCATTAATTCCCATGGCTTTTTTCCTTCAAATACTCGTTCATAAATACACGTTTTTCCAGCATTAGAGAGACCCATCAACACTATTTTTTTAATATCTTCAGAGGGTTTTTTTTGAAACTCACCAAGAATTTCAGAAACCGATCCTTCGATAAAAGTAATATCGTCAGCTGGAGATATATCTTTTAATTCTTCTTTTATAATCCAAGCTAATCTATTACTTGGAATAAATAAATTTTTCGTTTCAAAAAATAACTGGACTGTATCTAAAATCTCGGTCTCTAATAAACCTGTTTTTTCAAAAACTAACTCATTTTTATACCAAATGTTAATTTCTATTTTTCCTGTTTTAGAATTCGTAAGTCCAAAGTGATATAATGTTCCAGGTATCTTCTTCATAATGTGGTAATTTTACTAAATCATTTTATTTTTTCTTTTAAAATTATCTTAAATAATATGTTTTTTACAGACCCGTAAAAATAGTGATAGTAGAATTTTATAAATCTATTTATTTGAAAAAAATTGAATTTAAATATTTCATCTTTAAATCTAGCTTAAATGAGATTCTATCTCATACTCTGATAAGGAAAGTAATACTCTATACGACCCTACAAAAGTTGTGAAAATTATCTTTTAATTTTAAAAAACTCCTTCTATTTCAAAGAAATTACATATATAATTGTTATATTATTTCTACTTTTCAGCTAATTTTTGAAAAGATTCAAATTTTTTATTTTTAAATTTATCAATATTAGTTATCTCATTTTTATTAAAATTCATTAATAATTCTGAAATTTGTTCACACTTCTCAAACTTGTGAATTGATTTCTCATATTGGCCATTAATTACCGATAGTTCTGCTTGTTCTTCTAAATCAACCCTATGCTTTTGGATTTCAACCAATTTAACATTATTAGCACTAAAGAAATCTACCATTTCTGATTTGAACATATTTACTGCATCAAACTCTCTTAACTTTTTAGAAATATTGATTATATCTTGATATAATTCAAATATTTTTATTGAATTTCCCTCAATTTTCTCTTTATCTAAAGCCTCAATTCTTATTTCGCGCTCTTTAATTAGGGCATTAATTCCATCAATTAATTCCGAAAATAGTTTTACATCATCTTGTCTTCCTAGTTTTCTGGATACTTCCTTTGCATACTCAAACTGTTTAATCGCTTCTAAATATGCACCTTCCTCAAATAATTGTTCTCCTAGAATTTTAATTTCTTTTATATTGGGCTCTAATTCCATTTTATCTAACAACTTTTCTCTATCAGTATTTTGAGCATTTTGCTTTTGAATATTTAACTCTTGAATTTCTCTCTCATCTGATGCAACGAATGAGGAAGAAATTTCTTTGATATGTGAAAGAACTAATTTAAGAGGAATTTTTTTTCGGTGAGCCTTCAATTTTTTCTGAGACCTTTTTCTTATAATAATAATTCCTGTAATAGATCCTAACACGCTTATTACAGCAATGATAATAACTATATAAATCATGAGGTCATTGTTTTGATACACATTTATTGTAAAACTGCCCATTGTATAATCACTCTGAAGCCCTGCTCCATCTATTTGAGCTATGAAATAATAATACTTACCTGTTGGAAGAGTATCAGTTAATTCATAATAACTAATCGTAATATTTAAAAAGTAAATATACCCTGGGGTAATCAAGGGATTTTCTTCATTATCAATTATCAATATATAATAAGAAATACCTGAAGGATCAGAACCATCTAACCAATCAAATACTATGCTACCAGTGATATCACCACTTGGAGGGTTATTTAAGATAGGGGCTGATGGGGGTATGGTATCTTGAACTGTGATAGTTCCAGTGGTTAAATTCCAATTTCCACTATTATCCTCCATAAAAATCTTATACTGATATACAATATCATCGTTTGGTATCCATGAATCATATTCCCATAAATTTCCACCAATATTTACCATTGAATGGTTATTTCCTTCAAATTCTATCAATGTTCGATTAATGCCTGCAAAATCACTGACAGTTATCCTTATATTAACAGGATTACCTAATTCTAATGGATTTTGATCTTCAATTAAGTCTCTGTACACAGGAGCAATAGAGTCGTAGAACATTATTGAATCTGTAGTGAAATTCCAATTATCATAAATATCTCTCATATGTATTGTATAAGGGTAAGTCCCTATTGTATTAGGCAGCCATTCATCGTATCGCCACAAATCTCCACCAAAGTAGTCCATTGAATGATTATTTCCTTCAAATTCTATTAATACTTGATCAACATTGGATAAATCAGTACTAATAATTGTTATAATTAAAGGAGTACCTAATTCAACTGGATCAGCACTTTCAACCAAATTCGAATAAATTGGAGGAGATGTGTCATGTACTAAAATCGAACCTATAGTATAGTTCCAGTTATTGTAATTGTCCTCGATCCATATCTTATAGGAATAATTACTAACGCTAGATGGAGTCCAGGAATCATATTGCCATGTATCTCCGCCAATATTTGACATTGAATGGTTCAATCCTCCAAATTCGATTTTAACCTGTTTGATTCCTGTTAGATCGGTGCAATTAATAGAAATAATCTCAGTGCTTCCGAATTCTAGGGGATCTGCACTCTCGGTTAGTGCAATGAAATTAGGCGAAGTTGTATCCACAATATCGAAACTGCCACTTAATGAATTCCAGTTATTATCTGTATCATTTGCATATATTTTATAATTAACAATTCCAACGAAAGATCGCGTCAAAGTATATTCATAAGAATATCCTCCAATATAGTTCATTGTATTATTAACACCTTCCAATTCAATGAATACAGTTGATACATTTGTCTCAATATCATACACATCCACAGTTATTGTGATATTATCCCCTAATTCTAATGGATCTGCGCTTTCGGTAAGATTTTCTATAAATGGCGCTGTAGTTGATATCACTGTGATTGTTCCCGTTGTTATATTCCAATTATCCTCCAAATCTTGCATGTATACTTTATAGAGATAATCTCCTCCGAGTAAAGGCTTCCAATTACTCCAACTCCATGTGTTTCCACTGATTAATTTCATTGTATGATTGAAGTATGTTCCAGAAGGAGTATCTGCATATTCCAAAAGAACCTGATTTACCCCAGAACCCGGAGAGTCGTAAACCTTGATAGATATAGTCTCATTTTGTCCGAGTTGTAAAGGATTCGCACTCTCAATTAAATTTGAATAGGTTGGTGGAGTAGTATCAATTACTTCAATAGTTCCTATGGTAGAATTCCAATTATGATAATTGTCTTCCATCCATATCGTATAGGAGTAATTACCAACACTAGATGGAGTCCAAGAATCATATTGCCATAAAGTTTTGGAGATATTTGTCATGGAGTGGTTAGTTCCTTCAAACTCGATTTTAACTTGGTTAATACCAGAGGGATCGGTGACATTTATAGTAATAACTTCTATATCTCCTAATTCTAATGGGTCTGAACTCTCAATTAAATTTGTATAAGTAGGAGGTGAGCTATCTGGAATTTTTTCCGAACTTACATTATAAAAACTATGTGGATTCCTTTGGTTGTTATATTCCGTTGCAATCCAATCTGCTGATCTCACTATTTTAGACAATCGAATCTCGCTCAAAATTGCATTAAGGCTACGATCACTAAATATTGCTCCACCTGGTCCGTCTGAGGAGTCATCTAAAGTACCAATACTTATAGTATTCCAAGTCATATGGGTTCCAGTTAATGGGGTATTATCTTCATTTTCTAATGTTCCGTTCACATATATCTGATGAAGACCATCACCTACTCCGTCCCATAAACATACAATATGCTCCCATGTCCCCACTGCTTTTGTAAAATCTCGATTTGTTTGAATATAGGAGGATGATGTGGTATTTGTTTCAAATTCAAATTCCTTATAAAAGCAAAGACTTGGAGCGATGGCATTACTATCGTCACTAGATATTGGTGCCATAAGAACATCTCGTAATGATGGCCCTCCATTAGGAAACTTTATCCAAAATTCAAACATCATTTTATCTGTTGGACCATCAAATCCTTCTGATAACGGCAGATACAAGAAATCATTACTCCCATCAAATTCAATTGCTTTACCTGTTTGTCCATTAACTAGGTCATCTGAAGTCATACCTCCTGAAACTTCAACATTGAAATCAAAACCATTTGAAGTACTGTCAAGAATATTGGATGATGAAGGATCTTGATTCATATGAAGAACAAAGCAATAATTTTCACCCCAAACTCCCCAAGCATCCTGACGGGAACTCATAGAAGAATTTCCATAATACATTGTTATGTTAGTATTTGTAGCAGTTGATAAAGATGGAATTCTAACCCATGCTACTAATTGAGCATGTGTTGAATTATAAGTTTGATTAAAGATCTCAATTTCATGAGCTAAGAACGCGCTTCCATTATAAAAGACTATGTCATCACCATCCGGTTGAGCGTGATTATGTAAATCTGAATCGTAAAGAGAAATTAGGAGTGGAAAGTTGATAAGATCGCTTAATCCAGAGATTTGGTTATGATCAATAGTAATTTCTTTATAATAACTAAAATCATTTATAGAAAGCGGATTAACTTCCATAGCCTTGCTAACTGTATAAAAAGAATTTGGATTATACTGGTTATTATATTCTGTTAAAATCCATTCAGGAGACCGTGAAACATTAGAGATGCGAACCTCGTCAATTCCACCATCCCATTCCTGCTCTATAATTCCAGAACTTCTTCCAATATTTAGGAAATGAATACCTGTTTGTGAACTCCCACTATATGAGGCATTATTTATTTCAATTCCATCAATATAAATTCTTAATAAATTATTGGTTGAATCTGCCACTCCAATTACATAATGCCAATTATTATCATTGATCAAATTCAGATTAACCTTCACATCCTCAGTAGAATTAACATAAAAAGCAAATTCATTTTGATTTATCTTCCCAAGCCAGTAATTTTGATTGCCAAGATTCAGCGACCATTTCGTTATTATGCAATTCACATATTGATCAGTATTATCAGTTTTTACCCATCCTGAAACAGTCATATCTTTCGCTAATTGGAGACTAGTATGGTCTGAAACATTTATACAACGCTCATTAGAGTCATCAAAAACAATACTTCCATCAATCTTTCCATCTACTTGATTTGAAGAAGATAAAGAAACAGCTGTCCCATTATTGTTATATGAGCTGCTATCTTTGAATTGAGGTGGAGAAATAGTAGGATCTTCTTTTAAGTGCCACACACCCTTATAATTAGAATCCCAAACTCCCCAAGCATTTTGACGGGAACTCATAGAAGAATTTCCATAATACATTATTATATTAGTATCTGTAGAAGGTGATAAAGAGGGGAATCTGATCCATGCAATTAATTTAGCATGAGTTGTATTATAATTTTTATTGAAGAGCTCTACTTCATGATCAAGCCATATCGTACCATTTGAAAAGGCTATATCATCACCATCATCTTGAACCTTATAATGCAAATCACAATCATAAATAGAGATTAATACTGGAAAATTCACAAGATTAGTTGTTCCAGAAACTTTACTATGATCAATTATTATTTCTTTATAATAACTAAAATATTTTTTTTTAGGAGGATTATTTGAGGATATTTTAATATTAGAGGGAATCTCTTCAAATCTTTCTTTATATTTATCACACTGACTGATGTCGCTTGCTATATTAATTATAGACACTAGATTTACGATCAAAATAATAGAAATAAAAAAAACACACACTAAGCGTCTAACTAAGATATTTTTCCTCATTAAACTTTCCTCTAACATTATTTTCAGTTAAAATATTCTTATAAATAAAAATAACAATCTACAAACCCGTAAAAAATATGAAAGAAAAATTTTATAAATCTATTTATCTTAGAAAAGGGGATTATAAAATTAGGAGAATTGCATACCAAGTCTATGAAGTTTAGAT
>JBHLOY010000011.1:0-139150 GCA_048939995.1 Promethearchaeota archaeon
GATTTAAGAAATAATATCAAACCTCATATAAAAATCACTGTTAACGAAATGTTTAAAAGCACTGTTATGAACTTATTCATAGCGTTTTTCGCTTTACTAATCACACCTCTTACTAAATTCAACGCCATTATATATCAATTAGAGGCGATCAAGTGGACCTTAAGGACTTCAAATTATTACTGTTTCAAAGATACTGAAACTCTTAACAATATAATTGATCGTTTTATATCACTCGAAACTTTTCATTCACAACCAAAAACAAGACTCTTCTTTGATAATTTCCTTAAGTTAAGGAAAAACCCTAAAAATGTATTCTTCTTCATGCTGCGTACTCCTCTTAGAATTATAAAGATTCATGTAAAAGCTATAATTTACAAGAAACTAGTTAAACGAAAGCCATTAAGGATTCCTTCTGAACATAAAGAACCCATTTTTCCAGACCGAAGTTTCCCTCTACAGTTTTAATAATGAAAAGTTTTAATAACCTTTGAACTCTATTAGTAAGTAGAACTAATTAATAACTATCCTTCTACTTTAAGATGGAAAATAGTAATATAGACATTCGCGAATTATTTTTAGATATTTTAGCTATTTTGAAGTTCGAGCTAAAGTTCTATCAATATAAAGAGAGCCCTATGTTTGAGCGAATTGTGAAAACAAGAGTGTTCCAACAAAAACTTCAGAGACTCAAGGATTTTATTAACGCTTACTTTGAAATAATGTATAAGGATGAAGAAAGTCCTATTAATCAAGCTGCACTTCGTACTCAATTAGACAATATTGCAAGAATCACCAATTATTATAATGATTTATCTGATTTTTACAAAGACCACACAAAAACTCTTATTACGAAAGAAAAACTCCAAACCTTAATAGATTATAGCCATATTGAGATCCTCTTCATAATTTTTACCAATATCCTTGATTGGGAACATTATAAGAGCAGCTTAATCTTTCCGCACGATAAAGTTAAAGAAAGGATATTAAAAGAGTTCTTGAATAAACTTGCGAGTTCAGAGATAAAAGAAACTCAAGATTTAATAGATTTAGAGCAATCAATAGAAAGTTTTGTTGAAAAAATAGAAATAGAACTATAATTTTAAAGACTTATTTTAACCTTCAATTTGTATGATATTGTAGCGCCTAAAAGCTTAATTTTTGAAGCTAATTTTTACAGAAATAAATTTTTCCACAATTTTAGGATTGATAACTAATTATTACTTCTCCCGATAACAGATATTCATGAAATTTTACACACAAATTTTTAATTTTCATTAATCTCTCGTGAAATTCTACCAAAAATATTTTTATATTCGTACTATCATGTTTAATACGACCATAAAAAAATATTCTAATGACATCTCAGAATCGTACGTTCTTAAATCTATCGATTCGAAAAACTCTATTTAGGTATAAGCCGAATGGATTGTATAGCCCAAATTATGGAATTTTATCATAAAAAAGCCAAAGAGGCCTCTACTCCAATTCAATTTAATAAAGTTTATTTAAGCAACCTTCTAATTAAATTAATGAGAAATTTTAATGGAAAAGTCACAAAAGAAGAAAATCTACAACTTCGAAACTGCTTGATTTTGCTTATTAATTTATTCTCTACTGATGATACTCCAGATCATTACAATAAAAAAGGGAAGAGAGCTAACAAACTGACAGGTACTGAAAAAAACCTTTATCGAGAGATTTTAACAAATGAATTCCTCAATAATTAAAAAACTTTTAATTCTGCTTCCTTCCATTTTTCATATTCATTAAAGATTGTGTTTATCTTATCAAAAATTTTATTTAATAGCTTTTTAATATCTTTATTTTTACCAAATGTATCATTAATTACACTATTTAAGTTTACATTAAATTCTAAAGTCAGTTCTGAAATTTTTTCTAAATCTTTCTTACTAATTCCATTCTCTTCTAACTGCTTAAACGCAACTTCAAATTCTTGGTTTAATCTTATGGTCGCTCTTAAAGATTTGGAACATTTTTCAAGAAGTTCTCGTTCTTTTTCATAAACTAATTGATCTTCTTTAGATAAATCAGATGTACCATTTAATATTTCTACTCTCTCATTTAACAGATTTTTAACACGTTCATAAATTATAATTGCTTCTTTAATTTTTTGCATAGTTTTTAATAAATCATTTTTTCTTGCTAAACGAGCTTCAATAATCTTTAAGGAAGCATCTTCATAATAGATCTGTAGTTCTCCAAAAGTACTTTTTTCTCCTTCAGCAATTTTTAACACTATTTGCTTTAGATCTTCATTAAGTAATTCTCTCTCTTGTTCTATCAAACTATCATCTTTTAGTAAATCAAAAATTTGATTAGCGGTTATTTGAATTGAAGTTGCTTTTATGTTTAGATCACGTGCTTTTTCTACAATATTAGTAATACTCCTAAATTCACCCTCTTTTTCACAATAATTAAAGATCTTTATAGCATCACTTATCAATTGATTAAACTTTTGGGGATTACTTTCTATATAATACTTGGAATCCTGAACTTTTTGAATTGCTCTATCCATTTGAATTTCTAATTCAAAAATGTAATCTAACAAGCTTACTTGTTTTCTCTCAGATAAGATCATTGATTTAGTCGTTAAATCCTTTCCCACACTTCGACTAGCGAAAAACCAAAGAATACAAGCTGGTATCCAAAAAAACATAGAAAAGAACATCATGTTATAAATTCCTCCCAAAAATGATATTAAAAAATAAGAGGCAAACAAGGTAACACTCTTTCCAACTTGTTCCGAAAGATTCAAAAACGAAACCGAAGTACCCCTATGCTCGGGTAAATTAATATCTATCATAACAGCATTTCTATTTGCGACTGGACCCGCAATTAAGATCGTTCCTATTAAGCCAAAAATAAAATAATAAATATAATTAGGATATTTTGAGAAAATCTCTCCTAATGTAAGAAAGATATAACTAGCGAGTTCTGTTGTCGGAATTGGGGATGGGTAAGAAATAGTTAATACACTTAATTCAACTGGAGTAATTAAAAGTAATGTTGTAATATAGAAGGGCAGAGCTAATACCATACAGAGAGCCCCTAATCTTGTTCTATTTTTCTTATTTCTCCGATATAGTACATCTCCCAAATAAGAAAGAACCAAATTTCCAACAATGTAACCTATTCCTAATACCCCTGCTAAAATCGTAGCAGTCTGTAATCGAATCTCGATAGGTAACTCGTATAAATAATATATATTTAACATTGAGGTTAAAAAAAAGATAGTGATAGTACCTGGAATGATGGAGAAAAAATTTTGAAAAATAAGGTATCGATTAGTTTTTTTTCTTATGATCCTTGATAAATCTTCTTTAGAAATGGTATAACTATATTCAAGATTTAATTCAACTAAATCTAATAATTCCTCCTCTTTCATTCCCCGTTTAGGAATTTTTACAAAAAACAATAAAAATACAATAACAATACTAATACAAGATAGTAAGAAAAAGGGAAATCTCCATGTAGGGAAAAAATAAGGAACTCTCCATATTGGACCAATAAATGATGATAATGCCTGTCCAACACCATTAGAGATTGAACTCAAAATAGCTAAAGTCCCAAACCATCCTGAGCGCTCATCCGGAGGTATGGCATCTGAGATTATAGAGTATCCAACAGGGAGAACACATCCAAGACCTGCCCCACTTAGCATTCTTGAGATAATTAGCATTACATAATTACTTGATGTAGCTGTTAGCATCATTCCAATTGTCCAAGAAAAAGCTCCTGCCAGAATTACCTTTGTTCTATCAATCCGATCTGTATAATAACCCCATAATAAAGCAAAAAGTGCGCTAATTAATACAAAAAACGCATCTGGAATGGCTAATAAGGATTCTGGGATGCCGAAGTCAGACTGAATCTGTGCATAACTAGGGATAAGCATATTAGCACACGCTATTGATACAAATAGCAATAACATGACCAATAGGATCGGTGCTAAGTCCTTTATTTTAACTTTTGTTAATTTAAAAAGTCCGATAAGCTATAACCCTTCAATTCTTATTATAATTAATAACCTTTGA
This sequence comes from Promethearchaeota archaeon, assembly GCA_048939995.1. GTDB lineage: Archaea > Asgardarchaeota > Lokiarchaeia > Sigyniarchaeales > SOKP01 > SOKP01. The sequence goes on from JBHLOY010000011.1 coordinate 4,056, forward strand.
GAATTAAAAAACCTTTCAAACAAAAATTTTTTTAAAAAATAACTCTAAAATTGAAAATCTTCAATTAGATCAATAATGACATGTAATAATTTAATGCGTATTCAACATGAATATCGATTGTATCCAACAATTTTAATGGTGTATCTTTTTGTTGTAATATCAATGGAAGCTCGGTACACCCCAAAATGACTCCATCTACTTCATATTTATGTATTATGTCTAAAAGTTTTTGTTTACTTTTTTGTTTGAAAAAACCTATAACCAATTCATCAAATATGATTTTATCAATCTCATCTTGCTCATGATTTGATGGAGTTATTACATCCATTCCAAATTTTCTGAATTCATCCTTATAGAAAGCAGATTGCATAGTGAACTTAATACCAAGTAATAACAGTTTATTCATATCATCTTTTCTTGCTTGTTCAGCTGCTGCTTTAACTATACTTAGGATTGGAACTTCTGTCCTTTTTTTCAAATCCTCGTAAACTGCATGTGGAGAATTAGCTGCCATAAGAATAAATCCTACTCCTGCATTTTGTAAAAAGTTTATGCCTTCCATCAAATAATTAATGTATTCTTCTAATTTACCTCCAAGCTCGTAATCTATTACTCTTTGAAAATTTAAACTGAATATGACAATTTCTGGATAGGAATAATTTTGCTCCTTCTCATAATACTTTTCTAAGAAAAGCTGGTAATATTTTAAAGTGGATTCATAGGACATTCCACCAAGTAATCCTACTCTTATGTTTTTCATATACTTAACCTGCAAAACTTATAATTTATAAAAATGAATCTCGAAAATTCAATTTATCGAAATTACGTGAAATACCGATTTCACGTAGAAATATATTGTTCTAAATGTCTAATAGATAATTATCTTGAAATTATTCTTAAAATCTTAAAATCTAGCAATAAAGCTATAATTCTTCAAGGTATATAATGGAGCTGGGGGGAATTCCATTACACGGATAAATTCCATAGAGTCCATTGAACCCCCGGCCTTTCGCATGCCAAGCGAACGATCTTATGGAAAATTTAAATTTTTTCCACTAATCCACAGCCCCTTAGTGTTTAGAAAAGCTGACAGTAAGATAAACTAATCATCAATCTTAAAAAAAAATTATGGTTTTTAGAGTATTAAAAAAATAAATAAATAGCTATTTTATTATTTGATACCTATGAAAAAAAATCTAATTAATTTCAAAAATCTATTTACTGCAACAATCCTTATAATTACGTTTTTAACGCCAATTATAGGAATCAACGCTTACTTCAGTCAAAATACTCTTTATGACAAGCAATTTCAATTGGATACAACTCAAATCCTCTCCTCATTGAATTTACAATCGAATGCAGAATCATCTTCTGGACAAAGATTAGAAACAAAGTACACCATTTTTGATAATGAATTGAACCAATATTTAAGAAATATCAAACTAAAGGAGAATAACCAGGAAAATGTAAATATCATAGTCGTTTTTAACGATTCAATTGAAAAATTCAAAAGAATAGAAGTTATCAGTTCAATTCTAGGGGATGTCAAAATAATCAATAATTACGATATAATTCCTGGAGTTTACATGTCTTGTAATTCAAATAATTTACTATTAAAGGCAGAACAATTGAAGGATGTGGGCATAATTAGAAAGATCTATAAATCTAAATTATACTCATATCCAGTTGAAACCATTCAAACTCCACAATCAAGTGCCTTAAATAGTCTAAATTATCCTAATTGGTGGATACCTGCTATTGGAGCCAACAATTTGCCATATGATGGTTCAGGGGTAAGAGTAGCAATAGTCGATACTGGTATTTATGAGCACCCTGATTTAAATATAGTTCAAAGTAAAAACTTTATTACAGGAGAAAGCTCATTTTATGTAGATGATATTTATGGGCACGGAACTCATGTTGCTGGAATTGTGGGATCCAATGGATCAAGCTCGGGTGGCATATATAGAGGTGTTGCTCCTGGCGTTTCACTAATTAATGCAAAGGCAGGTGGACTTGAAGGCTTAGAGGATGGTGATATAATTAGTGCAATTGATTGGTCAGTTCTTCCAGTTAGCAGTGGAGGCGCTGAAGCAGATATAATCTCAATGAGTTTTGGTGGTGGTTATCCAAATGCTAGTGATCCTCTCGCAAGGGCAATGACAAATGCTGCTCAGGATTATGGAGTGATTCTAGTATCTTCAGCAGGAAATTCTGGACCAGATTTCTTTACAGGCGGCTCACCTGCTTCAGGGCCCTATATTATTTCAGTAGGAGCAACAGACAGCAATAATAATCTTGCTTCTTTTAGTAGCTGGGGGCCAACTACTAGTTATTTAGGTTACCCAGATGTTGTTGCTCCTGGTGTAAATATCATAGCGACTGAAGCGCCAAATTCTGTTATCTCCAAAGAACAACGCTATAAAGAGGATTATTTTGACTATACCGGAGATGCTGATTATATACCCCTAAGTGGAACTAGTATGTCCTGTCCTATGGTAGCAGGAGCTTTAGCACTCATAAGAGAAGCCTATCCATCAATAACTCCTGAAACAGCACGAATTGCTCTATTAGAAGGTGCGACTAAATTTATTGATCATAACTTCCTTAAATTTGGTGCTGGAATAATTAACGTTTCCAAATCTTTACAATTTCTTAATCAAATTAATCTTTCATATGGAAATGTCAATAATGTCTCAAAATTTTTTCCAGACGAAATACCCTTGAAACCATTTGATCTACTACATTTTCCAGGTGATTATCAATCTTATAACTTAACACTATTGTCAGGAATAGCTAACACTTATGATATCAATATTCCTTCTAACATTGATGGTCTATCTGTTTTCTTAGATAAAACTCAAGTTCCATTTACAGATTCAGGTTTTAATTTTGTTACATTAGATATTAAAATTAAAACTGATTCGAAGCCGGGGATAAAATCATTTGAATTAAATATGACTTCTGGAACCAGAGTCTACGATTCGATTACAATCTCAGTTGATGTAAAATTACCAAACTATAAGATTTTAATGGAATCATATCATGGTCTAAATGATTGGTTCCCAGAGGTTTCCTTTTATCAAATGAGATTTTATGATGTGATGGATTCACTTTCAGAAATGAATATATCAATAGATTATACCGCAGAATTTTGGACTCCTTATTATAATAAAAATACCGATAATTCATTTTTGACGGAAGAAATGTTATCAAGATATGATTTAATTGTCCTTCAGAATCCAGTTTTACCTATTAATCCGTTAGAGATGAATTTTATTAAAGATTACTTCAGTAATGGAGGAAACATACTCTTCTTAGGCACACGGTATCAAGATTTATGTTCAGATAATTTAAATGTATTATTTAACAAGCTTGAGCTTGATCTTCAAATAAATGAAGAAAATATTGTGTATGATACATGGCTAGGCATTGGTTTAAGATTAAATACATACAATGTTACCAATTTAAATTCTACATCTATTTTTAATGGAGTTGATAAATTTCTATGGTCCTATGGAAATACTTTTACAACTTCTGGAAGTGTAAAATCAATAGCATCAATTGACGGTAAAACTATTGCCGCTTCATATGATGGAACCCCCTACGGGAAAGGTAAATTTGTTGCTTTTGGAGATTTGCATTGGCTAACTGATTATTTCGCTAGTACAAGTTATCGGCAAGATCACTTTAGACTATTACAGAATTTAATCGATTTCTTTCTATATCAAGAAGATGTATCAATTAATTTAAATTCAAATTCTGGAATAACCTCGGATCCACAAATAAATGTTTCTGCTTATATTAAAGACCAAATAACGAATCATCCAATAGGATCCTCAATACTGAACTTCAATTTATCGGTTTCTGTTAAGAATAATGGATATTCTGAAATGTTCAAGATGTATTCCCCATTCGATGGATATGCATATAATTATTCTCTCATTTTACCATTTCCAAGTGACGTTCCTTATGATATTGTTGTAAATCTAACACTAGGGCAGCAAATTTTCAGTAAAACAATAAAGGTGCTTTACTATGATAGTAATTCTTATCCTCAGATAATAAATCAAACGATTTCTGATTCCACTATAAGGGATGGTTTTGATTCCTTAACAATCTTATCCTCCCTTAATGAACCAGGTTATGATGTAGACGCATACATGGCTATTTATTCTTATTCTCTCTTTAATTCAAAGAAAACTGTGAATAGAACCCTTAATAACTTCAACAATCCTCCTTTTTCAAGTACCTACACTAAAAGTTACACTCCTACAATTAATGATCCTACGGGTTTAGTTATTGCGTATACCGTACCAAAAAATCTAAGTTCTAACTATTATAATCCTTTTTCCAAACGGCTTTTAACTTCAATTATAAATTATGTCCCTATAATCGATGAATATAATTCAAGCTTTTCTATTGATGGTTCTGTTATAACAAGATTTGAAGATACACATTCATTGGATATTACATTTGTACAGAGAGCATCTCAAGGAAGTATGATTGATTTTAGCGTGAAAGCTTATGAATCAGTAGGTTATGAGGATCCTAATATGTCTAAAATGCGGGTTTCAATTAACTTTTTCATTTGTCTTGTTTCTCAGGACGATTTTCTGGTAATCATATTTCCAAATACTTTTCCCGTAATCGAATTAAACTATCAAGCTACTTCTGATACCCATCAAGGAACTTTTGAAATCCCTTATAATATACAATACTCTACAATAAAAGGATTAGTGTCAATACCAACTGTGACAGATTTTGATTTAGACACTAATGAAGGCTACTTAGCAATTATTATGATTTCTGTAGATGATAGTGAAGGTGGTACTAATGATTTTATTATTATTTTCTTTATCAATGTAGGAAGGCAACTAAATTTATTTCTAGGATTAATTATTGCTGCAGTAGCTATCGGGACTAGTTTATTAATTCTGGTGCTTGTGTTAAGAAAAAGGAAAAAATCACGAATTCAAAAATTCACACAAGAATATTATAGCCCAGATGATACCACAACTGAACAAGACACAACACAACAACCTTATCTGCCATCATTTGGATTTTGTCCTTATTGTGGCTATAAATTGATATCATTTAAAAATTTCTGTCCAAATTGTGGAAAACAATTTAAATTCATGTAATAAATAAATAGTCCTTATTTTTTTTCTTTATTTTTGAATAACTAAGACATTCCCATCTTTTTGACCAATATATGCTTTTGATGTCATATTTATAAAGAGACCTGTATCTACAATCCCGGAAATTCTTAATAGTTCCAAATTCTGCTCGAGAGGATTTTCTATTATCCCAAAGTCAACATCTAAGATAAGATTGCCATTATCAGTGACTACTGGGCCTAATTTTGCTTTGGCTATCCTCAGTTTTGGTTTTCCTCCTAATTGTTCCAACTTTTTCATGACGGGGACATAAGCCATGGGTATAACTTCAATAGGGATGCCATTTCTCCAGTTTTCACCTAAATTTTTTGAATTCTTTCTAAAATCTGCTATAATTATAAACTTTTTAGAATTTGAAGCCAAAATCTTTTCTTGTACTAAACATCCCCCACCGCCTTTTATTAAATTTAGGTTTTTGTCAATTTCATCAGCACCATCAATATCTAAATCAACTTCAGGATATTGGCTTAGAGACACCATTGGCAAATCATTTTCAATAATCAATTGAGATGATTGAAAAGATGAAGGGATGCATTTTAAGTTTAAGTGTTCACTTTTATTCATCTCAGCTATTTCTTTTAAAGCATAAACTACTGTTGAACCGCTTCCTATACCAAGAATCATATTTTTCTTTATATTCTCTCTCACTGCTTTTATGGCAGCTTTTCTTTTCCCTTGTTCTATTAATTCTTCACTCATGTGGATCACTTTTAAATTCGATTTAAAAGCTTTAAAATTCTTATTGCTAAATAAGCCGCATTATCACCTCTATCAATACCTACACAAGCCACTGGAACTCTTGGTGGCATTTGTACGATAGATAATAAAGCGTCTAAGCCTCCTAATTTGGCACTAACTGGGACTCCAATGACCGGTTTGTCTGTTTTTGAGGCTATTACTCCAGGTAATGCTGCGGATAATCCAGCAATCGCAATATATAATAAAGACTTACAAGATTTAATATATTGATCCAATTTATCTGGATCTCTATGAGCAGATAGAATCTGAAGATCGTATGGAATCTTGTTTTCTTTTAATACCTCTTCAGCTTTTTCATAAACTTCCTTATCTGATGTACTGCCCGCGATTATTGAAATTAATGGATTTTGGCTAATATTCTGCTTTTTACTCATCATATCTTATTTAAATATTCTAAAAATTTAAACAATTCTACTAATTTCTTAACAAAATAATAGTTGATTATCAAAATGATTAATTAATGTAACTTATAATAAAACTAGTTTTGTCAAAAACTTTAATATTTTGTTTGAATTTTTCCATTTATCAATCAAAATATTATATTCTAAATCAATTTAAATTAAAAGGGATATTAAATAATGGTAAAAGAATTAAAAGAAGTATGGCTAGTTGATTATGCAAGAACTGCCTTTTCACGTTCAAGACCTAAACAACCAGAACGAGATGTATTTGGTGATCAGAGAGGAGATGAATTAGTTGCTCAATTACTAACAAAATTTTTCGATGGAAGACTAGCGGATAAAGGAATTGAGAAAAAAGATATAGAAGAAGCTTCTATTGGTACTGCTATGGGAGTCTACGAATGTTGGACCTATGGAGGTCGACTTCCTTTATTTATGGCAGAATTTCCTGTTTCCACCTCTGCCTTTTTTGTTGATAAACAATGTGGAAGTGCTGGTGCTGGACTTCAATTTTTAGCTATGGAAATTATGAGTGGTTATACAACATGTGCTCTTGGGATGGGAGTTGAACATATGACGAGAATCCCAATGCAAAATGATTGGATACGCCCAAATTTAGGAATGATGAATAAAAAAGATAAATGGTATCGTCCTCAATATGATCTTCTAACAACTATTAATATGCTTCAAACAGCTCAGAAACTCTACGAAGAAGAGAGCCCATATATAACGAAAGTAGACATGGATAAATTTGGAGTACGTAGTCATAATTTAGCAGTAAAATATTCAGAGGAAGGATGGTTCAAAGGAGAAATAATACCAATTGAGGGCCATTTAGAAGGTAATGTTGAGGAGAGAATTATGATAGATACTGATCAAGCTCCCAGAAAATCAGTCTTAGAAAAAGTTGCATCCTTACGTAGAATCTCAAATCCATTCTTTCTGAAACAAAATGCATACGGAGAAGATTTAGGGGGAAGATCAGGATATGAAGAACGAGAAAAGACTAAAGAAGGTGTGATAACGGCAGGTAACTCCTCTCCATTAAACGCTGGTGCTACAGCAGCTGTTTTAATGGAAGCTGAAGAGGCGAAGAAAAGAGGAATTAACCCTATGGCCAAGCTCATTTCTCTTGGTTGGGCAGGAGTAGATCCAACTGTTATGGGTAGGGGACCTGTTCCAGCTAGTCAAATGGCATTAAAACATGCAGGGTTAACTGTTGAAGATATTGATTATTGGGAAATAAATGAAGCTTTTTGCATTGTAACATTAAATTGTATGAGAGCCCTAAACATTCCTGAAGAAAAGGTAAATGTAATGGGAGGTGCAACTGCAATTGGACATCCATTAGGGGCAACAATGATCAGACTTACTGGAACTTTAGCCAGAATCTTAAAAGATAAGAAAGCTAAATACGGAATTGCTAATGCATGTATTGGTGGTGGACAAGGTATAGCAATATTGCTTGAGAATCCTGATGCTTAAACTTGTCCTATTTTTTTCGAGTTTGAAAATCTCTCATTTTTTTTATTATACTACTCCTCAATAGACTTTTTCAATCTTAACGCTTTTATCTTTTTTTGAACAGCATCATAAGCTTGAATGGCATAAACAAATTCTTGATTATAACATAATGCTTTTTCGTAGTATTCTAAAGCTTTCTCTAAGTCTTCTTTATGAAATTCATAAATTAATCCAATATTATAATAACTATAAAAATAATCTGGTCTTATCTGAATTGCTCGCCTATATGCATTTAAGGCTTCTTCAATATTACCATGATTAACGTATGCTATTCCCAAATTATACCATGCTCTGTGATTATCTGGTGCTAATTCTATAACATTTTTAAAGCATTCAACAGCTTTTTTATAATTTGATACCCATACATCATTCAAATAAAGACCATAATTAAACAAAACATCAATAAGAGCAATCCTGACCTCAAGGGAAAGATGATTTTTTATATAAAGTGGTTTTAAAATATTTATAGCCTCCTCAAACTTCTCTTGTTGTTTAAGTTTAATCGCCTTAGCAATTAGCTCTTTTTCTTGTAACAAGATATCTGCCTATAAAATGGTTTAATTGATTTTATTATATTTAAATTGAATTTTTTCATTTTAATTTATTTATCGTAATGTTTAAATATAAAACTATTACAATAAGACTTACACAAGAAATCAGAAATTATTTGATTAAAAAGGAGGAATTTAAATGCCAGTGTATAAATCAATTCAGCTCGTCGCGACGAGTGAAAAAAATTGGGCAGATGCTGTAAAAAATGGTTATGAAGAAGCTAAGAAAAGCCTGAGAGGTATTAGAAACATCCAAATTATTGAAAGTGATGTGAAGGTTAAAGAAGATCAAGACAAGTTAATCTATCGAGTTCGTGTACAGGTTAATTTCCAAATTGAACGTTAAACTTTCAAATTTTTAATTTTTTTTCTCTTTTAATTCAGAATTATTTTGACTAGAAATTTTATTTTGATCTAATTTTAAATAGCTGTATTTTTTAAGTAAATATTATGAAATAATTTCTTAAGAACATAAAATTAAAACTATAAATGCAAGTTCTTGAAGCTTATAGTGGATATATAATTGCAGCGATTATCTTATTGGTTATATTTATTCTTTGCTGTATAATACATAATCGTTTAATTAAGAAATGAAAAAGTGTTTATATTTTATTTTCGTACCAAATATTTTTTGACTTTTTTGCTCCTATCTTCAGCAAAACACTCCTTAATGAAGCATCTGAATCAGGGCAAATAAAATACACGTTTTCATGCTTAAGGGTCTTTTTAATATATGATTGAAGCTCACGAATAATCTTTTCTTCAATTCCCTTTTTGTAAGAATCTTCTTTTCTTGTTAAAATTTGATGAATTAATGCTCTCTCATTACCTAAATAATCTATAAATGAGGTATAAGTCCCCCAGCCAACAATCTTTTCATCTTCTTTAGCTACAATCATTGAATTTCTGTACTGGAGATCCAGAGCTCGTTTATTCAATTCTTTTTCAAACTTTTGCCAATGGGAAGAGAAATGAGATTTATTTCCAATAAAATCTTCGAAAATTTCTTTTAGTTCATCTTTATCTAATCTTGGGTCATATCTATCGATATCAATCATAATATATTCATTAATGAATTATGTTTTTATAAGATTATTTTAAAATATTTTAGAAATAATTTTTCTTTAATAGAAATTCTTTTTTAGAATTTATTCTAATAACAATTGAGAAATTATGAAGCAGAAAGATCATACTAAAATGTCTATTCCTTTTAAAAAATTAAGAGATGATGTGATTCTCCCTAAAGCATCAAAACCAGGAGACGCTGGTGCAGATGCCCGGATTTTTGGTTTTAAAAAGATTGTTAAAAATGGAAATAGAAAAGATTTAGTTGAAATTGATTCTAATTCGTATACTTTAAAGCCCCTAGAGAGAATTGCGTGCCCCTTAGGATTTTCTACTGCTATTCCAAAAGGATATTATTTTAAAGTAGTTCCTCGAAGCGGTCTAGCATTATGGGAAGGGATTTCTATCGTTAATAGCCCTGGAACAATAGATTCAGGTTATAGAAATGAATGGATGGCAATTGTAGTAAATCTTTCAAATAATGAAGTAACCTTAAAAAAAGGAGACAGAATATGTCAAATAATTCTAAGTAAATTATATCCTTATGATATTATAGAGACTGATGAATTACCCTCCTCAGAAAGAGGTTTAGGAGGATTCGGATCTACTGGTAAATGATTATGATAGACTTTATTATACAAATTAATTTAGAGATGATTGAAATTTTAATCTCCGCTTTTAAAAAGATTCAAATTTTTTGAATAATTCATTAAATCATTGCTTTTTAAAATTTTTCCAAAATAAACATTTAGGTCTGCATTTTGTCCCAAGATAATAAAAAGTTTCCATATAAAGATCATTTTCTATATCGGATCTTTAATCCAAAAACAATAGCAATATTTGGAGCAAATAATAATTTATTAACAACAATGGGTTCAATGCAACTTAGGAATATCCGTGCTGGAAGTGGTTTAGATGATGGGATTTATCCAATTCATCCTCGATTGGATGTAATTCAAGGTTATAAAGCGTATAAATCTATAGTGGATTTACCCATCATTCCAGATCTTGCATTTCTTATCTTACCAACAGCTGCAATTCCACAAGTTATGGAAGAATGCGGTCAAAAAGGAATTAAAAATCTTTTAATAACTTCTGGTGGATTTAGAGAGAGTGGTTTACGTGGAAGAGAATTATCAAAAAAGATTGATTTAATAGCAGAAAAATACAGTATGCGATTTTTGGGTCCTAATTGTTTAGGTATTTATAATGGTTGGTATGGATATCCTGAGAAAAATAATACATATTTTAATACTTTCTGGCCTTATGCTATTCCTCAAAGAGGAAATGTATCAATCATAAGTCAATCTGGTACAATTGCAGCTCAAACTTTCTGGCACGCAAAAGAAATGGGTTTAAAAATTAGTAAATCAATTTCTGTAGGAAATGAGCAAAATATTGATATAGTAGATTGTCTTGATTATTTAAAAAACGATCCCCAGACAGAAATAATAGGATTATACATTGAAGAAGTTAAAAGGGGAAAACAATTTATCAAGTTAGCCCAAGAAATAGTGCCAATTAAGCCTATTGTGGCAATATATGCTGGAGGCACTAACGCAGCAATTAGATCTATAATGAGTCATACAGGTTCAATAGCTGGAAATCAAAAAATATTTGATGCTGTGTTTAAAGAAACAGGTATAATTTCCACAGATTTAATTCTAGATTTTTTACATTATCTTAGAACTTTATCATTTGCTAAATCAAATAACTCTTTCCCTAAAGGTAAAAGAGTTGCGATTGTGACTGATTCAGGAGGAAGTGGGAGCATGATGGCTAAGATGTTAGAGCTTTACGGATTGAAGGTGCCTGAATTTTCAGAGAGTTTAAAAAATGAGATCTTTAAATTAATTCCTCCAACAGCTAGTGCCAACAATCCTATTGACGTTACTTTTGATGTTAATTTTCTTAACATCTTTTATAAATTCCCGAAGCTCTTAATGAAATCTGGGGAGATTGACAGTATAATTGTATACGGTGTATTTGATTTCGATGAAGTTTTGGACATAATGGAAAAGAGTGGTATGGATATCGATGAACAGACAAAAAATCTTAAGTTTATGATTGATAATGCTGTTCTAAAACCAATTAAACGCTTAATGAAAAAATATTCTATACCTGTATTCTATGCAGGACCAATCCCTTATAAATATCCATGGTTTCAGAAATTTCTTTCACATAATATCTCTATTTTTGAATTATGGGACTTTCCTCCAAAATGTTTAGCTATTCTTACTCAATATTCAGAGAATATGAAGAATAAAACTTTGCAGAAAGAATAACAATACTCCCTATTTTCTAGATTTACCTTTCACTTCATTTGATTATTATCAAAAATTATATAATATCTTATAAATTGAAAAGCTCAAATTTGTATTACACTAATTTTTTATATAATTTTTATCCTATTATTATTAGCAACTTATAAATGATAAAATAGATTGTGATTCTTTCAATTGTCATTAGATTTTTATAATCCACCGTCAGCAATTTTAGCATCTGGTAGTAGAAAAGGTGTAGAAATTGGGGGTTCAAAGTTGATTGTAAGCATTGATAGAGCTCATAATTTCTATAATGAAGGTTTAATTTACACTGAAATGTCTTGGGCTTCTTTTTATGAAGAAAAAGGATTGGAAGACCAAATAGATACATTCACAACTACAGAATATGATTCAATCCGCGAAGATCCGGAAGCTTTGGTTGATACGATTATAAAAACTATCTATCAAATCATCAATAATAGAAAGATTTTTTATGGTATTGCTGATTTTGAGGTAGATGCTTTCTTAGATACTAATGTTACAGTCATACCCGGTTTAAAATTAGATTATAAAATCATTAATAAATTATTAGACGCTCATAAAAAATCAAGAGAAAAAGAACTTTTCCCAAATATTCTTGATGATAAAGGAAAAAGAAAGATTAAAATTGATTTCCAAGGGAATAAAAAGCACAATGTTCATTTGAAAGGTTCGAGCTTAGAAGATTTAATTAACAAGTTAAGATTAGCTAAGGGATTCGCTGTTGGTTTAGTTTGCACTTCTAGAAACGCAGCAAATCTTTATATAATAAGTGATAACATTGTATTCAACAAAGAAGAGTTATCCGAATTATATATAGACGAAGAAAATATTAAAATTATTGAATATGGAATTAAGAAAAAACTATTATTCCCTATTAGTTGGTTTCGTATAGATGTAGGAATTCGTTCTTTAGAAACTTTAGAGTTATGGGATGCCATTAAAGATAATTCCGAACTAAATAAGGCAATGGGTCATTACGAACGCTACATAAATGCGCTAGTTTATAAAAAATTTAAACCTGTTGCAGAATCTCAAAAAATTGGGATTGATCTAGAAGAAGACTTTTACACTATGAGCTCTAAAGAAAGAAAAAAAGCTTTAAAGGATATGGAGGAAGCCATAAAAATTTTAACCGAGCATTATAAGGATTAGAGCGATTACTCTTTAAGTATCTTTGGAGCTTTAAAAAATCCTTTCAACTTATACTTGGTGTTCTTTAATGCCTCTTCTTGTGATAAGGATTCTCTAGGAATATCCTCTCGAAATACATTTTGTAAACCTTTAATTGGATGGGTCATAGGTTTAACATTTTCAGTATCCAATTCCTTTAGTTTAGCAAAATAACTTAAAATATCGCTTAATTCTTTAGATAAATTCTCTTTTTCAGCTTCTGATAAATCTAATAGTGCTAATTTTGAAATGTATTCTAAGGTTTCTTTTGAAATTTCTTCTTTTTCTGACATTTTATGACTATAATATGGTGATTTTATAGTATAAATAAAGAAGTCTTAAGTAATAAATAAGTTTAAGCAATTAAATAGGCTTTATGTCAATTTCTTTGAAATATAAGCATAAGAATTTTTTACTGATCAAACTTTTAAGAAAGTATGAATGATGAAGAAGATCTAAAAAATGAGATACCAACTTATGCATATATTTCCCTTGCTCGCAGGGGCATGGAAAAGATTTCATTAGATCAATGTTTTTTGAAAAATTGTAATAATAAAGATCCTAAATTATTAGAACCTCTTAAGAAAGAAGAATATGATGAAGAAAATAAATTAATTAAAAATATTTACATTAAATGTAAAAAGTGCGAAGGTACATTTATTTTAAGATTCGAGACTTTGAAAAAAGTAGCTAAATCTAAAAAAAATGATGAAGAGAGTCCATTATCGATGGGATTAGTCTATGCTCTTGACGAAGAAGGTAAAAATTTGGGTCATATTGGCTATTTTTAATTAATCAAATCCAATAAAAACAATAAAGTAATAATCCCTGAAATAGTCTCTTCCATGTCAGGATCTAGAATCCCAACCTTAAGTCCTCCTAGAATATCTTCCCCAACATCTCCCGGTAAACCTTGAGGGCCAAGTTTTTGAAAAAACAATAAAATTTATATATTTAGGGTGAGTATGAGTTAATTGAAAATTCAATCTAACTACAAATTAATGGTTAACGTAAGACAAATTCTAGAATGATAATAATAGGATAAGGAAATCTTCAGTCTTTTGTCTTATATACTATTGAAAAATTACAAAATTGAGAGTAGAATGATATAATGATTAAAAAATCTTTAATTGTGATGGTTGGTATTTTGATTTTTTCCTCAGGAATTATCGTACCAACGATTACAACAATAAACATTCATAATGAAAGTGAATGCGAGAACTGCACTCATGAAAATGACAATGATCTTCAATCTTCATATCCTATTTGCATGTGTGGTCATCCTACTTGCTCTGGAAATATATATACCTGCCCCTGTTGCGGATATCCTCCACCACCTCCACCACAATCTCCACCCCCACCTACTTTATATGATATACCTTCACCTAATGATAATGGAATTATAAAACTAGATTGGACTTCATCGTCTGGGGCAACGTCTTACAAGATTTATAGGAGCGACGCAGAATTTGGAACCTATACTCTAATTGCGACAATTTCCTCTTTATCTTATACAGATACAATTACACCAGGAATCTACTGGTATTATGTTAGAGCTCATAATTATATTGGAGATTCTGGTCCTTCAAATAGAGAAGGCGTTGAGGTATATCAACCACCAGAGCCAATTATACTACATGGTAGTACACAGAGATTCTTTCCTCATATGAACACAGCAAAACTAGGATTTACAATATATACTGAGTTTGCTTATAGTCCAAAGATTGATTTAGTAGTTACAGAAACAGCAACATGTTCCTACAATGTGAATCTGAAAGTGAAAATTGATAACACCCTTGTTTTTGATGTGAGCAGGAATTTTTACTCAACAGAAGAATTCTTTAACATAGATGGATCTTTACTTCAATCTGTAGGAACACATCAGATTCTCATTGAACTAACGAATGGAGATGGTCCAAATGATATATATCGCTTGGAATATCTGAAAATCAAGAACCTTCATTTTAAAAATAGTGAATCTTATGCAAATAATCGCTACTCACCAGCTCAGATTTGGCAATATGATTCACAATATGACAATGTAGTAGTGACATTTGGTGACGATGTTCCCTTTTTAAATGATGACTTTAGAACTGATGATGTTCAAGGAATTGAGTTTTGGCCCTCGATAACAATTCAAATAGATCCTGATTTAGATGGGAAGGTTATAGGAATTGGACCCTTCTTAAAACCAATCGTTATTAACGAATGGGAATACTACATTCATAACTATAAGATTGATTGGAAGGTTATTGATAAAAATGGGAACTATTTGACATCCTCCTCGGCTGAATTCAATAAATTAAATAATTATGGTTGTCAAATAGGAGTTAGCGATGGAAACCGAGCTGAAAATTATGAGGCAATAGAATTCTTACTAAGATGTTTAGAGACAGCTTTTATTATTGGAACAGCTATTTATGAACTTGCCCCATATATAACGATTCCAATAGATTTGTTTTTAACATGGTTACAGTTTGGTTCTGATCCACCGAGATCAAGTCAAAATTTTATTGATGATAGAACCTATCAAGTTGCATGGACTAATGGTATTGAAGGATCTGGACCATGGACTTGGCCTACCCTTAAACTAGAAAGTGCTAGTATGCTCGCTGAATGGGATTTTGAATTTTTTGATACAGGACAGTATCAAATACAGTATCATTGGACTTTAACTACGCGCAAATTCAGATCGTGGAAAATCTTTCCATATTATCAGGAGACATTGCCCGGGTTTACCCTAGAAGGAGATTATTACGTGAATTTTGAATTTTATTAAGGAAACGACTTAGAAAATAAATATAAATACTGTTTTTTTATTTTTATTATTTTATTTGTTTTTAACCTAATATATGATTAGTTTTTATCTTTCGGGGATTTTTCTAACATCATTGAAGATTTATAAAGAATTATAAATACTTTTATTAAGAAGATTATTTGAGATCTTTCTGATCTCTTTTTAATAAATCTATCAGAATAAGTATGTTTGAAGGAAAACTATGTCAAATAAAATTGGAGAGGAAGATGGATTAAGACAAAAGGTATGGAAAATCATCAATTTAATACAAGCAAATCAAATATTTGTACATTCTAAGCATCTCGAAATCAAATATGCTGATGAAGAGAGTGAAGAAGTTAAGACTAAAGTTTTACCTGAAATATTATCTCTATGTGTACTAAACGCGTTAGTACCTAATTCAGCAATGTTATTAATAGGAGGCCATGGAGGAGGTAAAACAACACTAGTAAAGCTTCTAGGTCGAATGTTTACCGGTATGCCACTAACTGATATTGAAAATTCTATTGTAAGGGGCCATAGTGAATCGATCTTAACGGTTAACGGCTAACCACAACTTACAGAAGAAAAATTAGTTGGCACGTTAAAGTTAGGTAAATTAATGCACGACGGGGAAGAGGAGGTTGTCTGGAGACAATTTGTCACAAGCTTCTGGAAAATCATTGATGAGGTTAATAGATTAACCCCTTATTCCCAAGATATCTTATTGTCACTTCTTGCTGAAGGAACCATTAAATATTATGATGAAATAACCAACATTCAGAAATATTGCCTTTATGCTACTATTAATCCTCAGGATGTGGGTACATTTGAATTAAGCGAACCTTTCTTAGACAGATATGGGATATCAGCCCCTATTTCGATGCCAAGTAGCTCTGATTTAGAGTTAATTTTAAAAGGAAAAGATGAAAAATATAGTGGGTGGGACGAATTAATTCAAGTTCCTAGAGTGTTAACAATTGATGAGTTAATGGAAATCTGGTATTATGTCAATAGAATACCCTTTCAAAGTGATGTTAATAATTATATTCATGCGATTGTACGAGAATTTACTCTATGTGATCGGATTGATAAAGGAAGTTCAGAAAATCTCAAGCCAAGTAAGGGATTATGCTCTGGGTGTCATTTTGATACAACACAGAATATTTGTAATAAGATAGATTCCATTTTAAGTGTTAGAGTTGCGAAGGATTTACTAAGATATTCTAAAGCTTTAACTTGGTTAATGAGTTTAAGTAAAATTGACGTCAACATTGTAAATACAGTTGCTCCATTTGTAATTTCACATAGGGTTCTTTATTCTAGTAGGGAACTAGACAAAGCTCCTTATTGGGGCAATAAATACGAATTTTCAAAAGCTAATCTTAGTCAAATCCAAAAAAGGTTTATAAATAGAGCGGTTTGTTACGAAATTACAAAAAAGTTTAGAGATGGAATTGGTATACCTGAAGATTTCTCAACTTTAAAAAATTATAAAAAAAATGATTTAATAGTAAAATATGATTTAATCCCCTTCGTCAATTCTGTTAAAGATAAAAATTACTCCGGTTTAGCTCAAAAAATACTAAGTGCTGCAAAAAAAGGTGACATTAAACAATTAGCTGATTTGCGAAATTATCTTATTGAAGATATAGATTTTCCAAATCGCGCCTATTTAATAAACTTATGTAACCAAGAGCTTTATAAACAAACAGTTACGGATTATGTCTTCAAATATCTACATAAAGATGAGGTATGGGCGGACATTGCTAGTGAATTTCCTAATTTAGATAATCCAATTAAGGACGCTTTAAGTAGAAGGCAGACGAAGCAGATCAGAACTGAGGATATATTAATAGAAATAAATGTTAGTGGAACAAATGATGATTCTTTAGTTAATATTCAGTTATCTGGAGGGTCAGAAGCAATAAAATTAAGGACAATTTTAGATAATCTCAGTTATATTCAGAAGGAGGAATAAGTTAAATATCATTTTTATGGTAGATGGAAAATTCGGAAAAAAGGAACAGCAACATTTAATTAAATTTGCAAGAATTGCTTGGAATAGGACTCTTAAAGAATATTATTATCCTCCATTAAATGACCCTCATTTTGTATTTGATTACACTCGTAAAGAAGGTTTCTATATTGATCCGGAACATAGATGGCAAATAACTATGAATTTAGCAAATATACCTCTATTTACTGAACAGGAAGAATACATAAACTATTTCCATGCGATCTCTCTTCATGAGGTCTCTCATTATCAAATCATCCCCTATGATGGTTTAATCAATGCTAAATTACTAAAAGCTGCAATGAAGCATGTAAATGGAAATTTTGCTCCAATTGTTGTCAATCTTTTTGCGGATCTAGTTATTGATACCAAATTATATAAAAAGTTTCCCGAACTAATATATTGGGAACTGAAACAGACATATAACTATATTCAGAATAATTATAAAGATCATTTCAGTAATTTCTCAAAACTTTTATTCCGTACCTATGAATTACTTCTAAATATTCAATTATCTGAAACTAATTCAAATTCCACAATTGATGATCTATCTGAGCAAATTGTTAAGATTACGTTAAAAGATTTTGAAGATGAAACAACTTGGGAACAAAAAGTCGAAAAAATCTCAAGTGTTTTAAAAACCCTCATTTTAGATACATTCACCCCTAAAGTAGGAGCCGAATATGATAAAAATTCTAGAAGTAAATCTCCTAACCAACCACGTACAGGGGTAGAGATACCAGAAGATGTTTTAGAAATAATGGATAACCCGTTGGAGATTAAAAGCTCTGACAAACTTAAAGAAACAAGTGAAGATGAATTAAGAAAAAAGGCAGAAATTTTCGCTAGGGAAACTCCATACTCTGAATTCGGTGCACCTGCCACTCAAGCCGGTTTAGTAGTTGATAAAAATCCTTTAGCAACTTGGTATAGAGGTTTAGCTAAAAATTTAATTGAAATAAAAATTTATGAAGAAAAATTTGGAGGAAAAATGCCCATATATCCAGAGCTATGGCGAATTGGAGAACCAATTGATCAATTAGATATAATACAAACAGTACTTACGAGCCCAGTAATAATTCCAAATATTACGACAAGAAAATGGTCTAAAGAAGATGGTTTTGGCTATTTATCTGATAAGCAACTTCCCGATTTATTGTTAGTCATAGATTCTTCGGGGTCTATGAATTGGAATTATTCCGCAAAGGATCCCAGAGGACAGTATCATACTGCTTTAATTGCTTCGTTTGCTGCTCTCCATTATGCGATTACTAAAGGTATTAAATTTAGCATAATTAATTTCTCGAACAGACCAATTACATGTGATTGGACAAAAAATTATCATAATGCAGAAGAAGTCTTATTAAAATACCAAGGTGGAGGGACTCACTTACCAGTTGAATCAATAGAGAGACAGTGTGATACATCAGAGCGGAATTCTCTAGTTCTTATTATTACTGATTTTGCGATATATAATTGGGCTGCTGCTAAAAAAACTTTAATAAAATTGTCAGAAAATGGGCATAAGATTGTAGGCTTTTTTATTGGATCCTCAAAAATACCCCAAAATCGATTCAAAAATCTCCTTGATAAGGTTAATTTTTATCCTATAAAGAATGAAAAAAAGTTAATTAATTTAGTAATTGAAGAAGTAAAGAAGTTTTATCAATAAAAAGGGATAATTATAGCGAGATTCTAAATTCATAATAATTATCTCATTTTACTTTTAAAGATTAAGCTAAAATAAAAATATATTTATAATTTTAATAAGATTTGCTAAAATAGGAGTATTTCTAGCTATATTTCATGGATTATGTAAAAATTAATAATAAAAAAGTGTTCATCGATAACAGTCACTTATACCTAGAAAGTTTTAATCTTAGTAAAATAACCCAGATAAAACGGTTAAAAAAACATTCAAATTTAACTGAATTATATTTAGAAAAAAATAACTTAGTTAATATTGATGGATTGGATAATCTTATCAATTTACGTAAACTTCATTTAGAATCAAATTCAATTGTTGAAATCAGTGGGTTAGATTCTCTTAAAAATTTAGAGGAGCTAGAATTAAGCGGAAATAATATTACTAAAATTAAGAACTTAGATAAGTGTTTAAATTTAAAGGAACTTTTACTAAACAGAAATAAAATTGAGAAGATAGAGGGATTAGAAAAACTTACGAATCTACAACATTTAGATCTAAGTCATAATTTTATTGAAAATATCGATGGAATAAAGAATTTGAAGAATCTTAGGTATTTAAATCTCTCAAATAATCAGATTAATAATATCGATAACTTAGTTGATCTAATAAATTTAGAAATTTTAGAGATCGAGGGAAACCATATAAATAATTATGATACTCTTAATCACTTAAGAAATTTAAAAAGATTTAGAAAATAAGGATTACAATTTATTTTTATTTACTTCTCGAAGATATAATTTCATAAAATATCTCTGACTTTCGCAATACATTAATTTTTGTTTCGGATTTAAGTGGGCACACTTTTTTAATATAGTTTGAATCTCCTCCAGCAAATTAAAATTGTCATTCTTGTTTTTTTCCTTTAAATCATCAAATTCTGAATTTATCTCATTTTTAATTTCTGAATCAGTAAATAAATCCTTAAGATTGAGAATTTGATCAGTTTCACCTGTCCTTGTACTCATCATAAAGATTACTTCAAAGATGTTTAAGATAAATATGTGGATATTTTCCACGTATATATAAAAAACATTAAGGTTCTTCTATTGAAATTAAGTGATATGCAGGTAATACAGTTCAAGTAAATGGATTTTAATTGATAAGTTTAGAAATTTTTTTCAACCCATTCTTCGAACTTTATTTTTCTTAATTGCTCAGCCCAGATTACTTTTAGGTTTGTTTGTGCGGGTAATAGCTTCTCATTTTGAAGTTGTTCATATAATTTTTCGATTGCTCTTTCAATCACTATTTCATATACAGGAAAGTTTTCTTTCATATTAGCAAAAGAATTTTCAATATCCTTTTTTGATTCTTTAATAACATTTATCCATGCTTTTGAAAATTGAATTACATAGTTATTAATTTCAGCTAAATTGTCTAAATTTAAAATAGGGAAAGTTAAATGATACCTATCATTCTTTTTTTCGATTAAATTGTACCATTCTAAATTTAATAGATGATTCTTTAATGTTTCTTCTGTCCATTGATAATTTACATGACAATTATACTCTTCTCTACTTATAAGTAACGGAGTTGGTGAAAAATTAACGTTATCAAATAGTTCTTTGAAAGATTTTTCTCCACTTGAAAGTGAAATCAATATTTCTCTCCTAACACGATTTTCTAAAACCCAAGGTATATCCCCTTCATCCCATGGTTTAAGAGAGGCAAAATCAAACCATGGTTCGATCTCATCAATATTTATTTTTCCAACAAACCTATAATTATGATATTTTGTATTTTCTTTCATTATTGAATCCTTTTAGTGATAAATGAATCATAAAGTTTCTAAGATTTTGGGTATTAACAACCAACCTTTTCTTTCATGAATAATCTTTCCATCTCTATCAATTACGAATTGGCCAGGACCCTGTTGTTCCCATCCTTCATATTCTCCATGTTGAAATCCTAGCTTCATAGCCTTTTTGAATTTTTCTCTTACTTGTCCTACTGCTTCAGGAGTCATTACACCTAAACCATATTCCGCATATAACTCATCTTTAGTAGAAGGAATAACAGGAAAATTAATATGATATTTATCAATGTACTCTTTAGCAACTTTTTCCCCTGATTGAGTTATATATAACAATTTAGCTCCTTTTTCCTTTATTTTAGGATAATATTCCAATAAAATATTTAAATCTAATTGACATATCGGACAGCCGAAGTATCTGGAAAAAATTAACACTATTTTTTCTTTTCCCTGTATATTAGCTAAGTCAATTAAACCAGCATTAAACGATTCTATTCTAAATAATGGTGCTTTGTCCCCTAAATTAAGACTTCTATTACTCATAATTGTTCACTTTTATTTTTTTATTAATTATATTTGAATTAACTTTAATTTTTTATTCTTTTAGCATAGCTGTGATTAAAACTTCTGTTGCTTCATCTTCTGTTAAACCTTTAGCCATAAGTTCATCGAGCCATTTTTGAGGAAATCTGCCAAGAGAGGCTTCATGAGATACACTTGAAGTAGGATCTATTGCCCTAATAAATGGACGCGCTCTACAGATGGAACCCTTACCTAAAACTATCTCATTACACTCGACATGACCATTACAATATGGAGCATTTCCTTCAGTCACACCATACATTAATACTTCTCCTCCATCTCGGGCTGCTGCTTTCATTTTGATTAAACTACGTGCATTCTCTCCTTCCAAAAATATTGAATCTCTAATTCTGATGGAATCTTTTCTATTCCTTCCATAAGCTTTTATCGTTGAACGGATTACACTATTCTTCATAGCATAGATATCTAACATAATTTTCACTATTCCTGGTGTTCCTTGAGTTAAATTAAAGTTATTCTCAAAGATACTATTTTCTCCAACATACATATAACCTACTGGTGCAACAAATGCACCAGAGTTTTCACCATGATAATGAGTCTCACTATAAGTGAAGTTACAATTCTTTCCAATATAGAAATGACCAAACATTTTATGAATAAGCCCATTGGCTCTTGGAAAAGAACAATGAGCCTGTATCTTAACATCTGTATTATTTTCAGCAATAATTCTTGGAAAGATTTCTTGGACCCCAGTTTCTTTATTTACTCCAAAACATAAATGAATTGGCTCTTCATGTTTAGTTCCTTCTTTAATTATTACATCAGCTACTATTCCGTTGGCGATTTCATGTCCTTTTAAAATAATTCCATCTACTTGTTCTACACCAGTAATTTTATTAAAATTTAAAAGCAGTTTAGCACCTTTTCCATGTCCAGGTATAAAATCTTGAATATCAATATTATAATCTTCAAGACTTTGTAAAATTTCTTTAGGATAATCGCTAGTATTCATGATAATCCCTCCTCTTTGAAGATTTTATCGATATATTCGTCATCAAAACATTTTCCACCGTTTTTAAATAGATTTCTTTTACACCATTCTTTTAAACCAGCTTTAGCACAATACTTTAGCATAACATTAGGGAATTCATCAGTTAGCAATGCATCTCCTCGCCATAAAAGAGTTCCATAATCAGCGACCATCCCAATCTCTTCGCGATGGGTGATAAGTAATATTGTAATATTTAAGGCTTTTATCTTATTGAATATATTTAAAAAATCCTCAACAATTATAACATCAAGTCCACTATCTGGTTCATCTAAAATCAGTAATCTTGGCTTCATTGCTATTGCTGCTGCTAATTCAACTCTTTTTCTTTCTCCTCCGCTCAATGTTTCATCAATTATTCGATTATAGTAGCGTTCGGGCTCTAAATTTACCATATTAAGCGCTATTGAAATTTGTTCTTTCAAGTTATTCTTATCCTTTATGCCTAATGAAATATATTTAGAAACCGATAACCCATCTATACGAGCTGGTTCTTGCCAGGTTAAAGTAATACCTAATTTCGCCCGTTCTGTTATACTGCTATTTGTGATATCAATTCCATCAAAATATATTTTTCCTTGAGAGAGTTTATATGAATTTAATCCCATTATGGTATATGCTAGTGTTGATTTACCTGAGCCGTTAGGTCCAATCACGGCATGTATAGATCCCTCTCTTACTCCAAAAGATACATTATTAACGATTACACATTTTTGATCAAAAGTGGGGATTGTAACATTCTCAAGTTTTAAGAGCGTTTTCATATCTTCTTTGTTTACAAAAGAATAAACATTTCTAATATGTAGTTTATTTATTTATAAAAGATAAAATTTGGTAATTCAACGATTAAAAGAAATATAATAGATCAATTTTAATATTATAGGATTAACTAATAAATATAAAAAATAATTTTAGAAATAAACGAAAAACAAAAAAGAGTTGAATACTAGCTAAAAAATCTAGAAAAGATGTGATTGCATTGGTAATTAAAGAATATATTTGCGAAATAACTTTCGCAATTCGCGAAGTTTCGTAGAAGGCAAAAAAAGTAGAATAGTTATAGATGTATCAACTAGGATAAAAGAAGGCTCTACAGCAATATTAGGATTTGCAGGTATCGGTTTGATTGGCCCAATCGTTGCCAATACATTAATAGAACAAATTCCGGACATAAAAGAGATTGGTTTTATAACTTCTGAATACTTACCACCTATAAGTGTATTTTATGATGGTGTTTTAAAACACCCGTTTAGATTGTATTATTCTCCTCAATATAATATGATTATAGGAATTGCTGAAGTGCCTTTTCAAGTTTCAACAGCATACAATGATCTTAGTAAAACTATTAACAATTGGTTGTTATCTGATGATGTTAAAGCAAAAGAAGTGGTAATATTTCAAGGAATTCCACAGAGAGGTATTATTGATGATTATCCTGTGTATTATGCTGCTGAAGCAGATATGATTACAAAATTAGAAGGATACGGGCTTACTAAGGTAGAAAAGGGAATCATTGTTGGGCCCGAAGCTACCATTTTAAATGAAGCTTTAACTAATAAATTGAAAGCTTATAGTCTTTTCACACCTGTTCTGGAAATTCCTACTCCTGAGGCTGCGGCTGCAATAATTGAAGTATTAAATCAAATCTATAACTTAAAGATAGAAACTACAAAACTAATTGAAGAAGGCAAAGAAATCAAAGCAAAAATGCTTGAGTTAGCGGAAAAAGCACAACAATTTCAACGACAGCAGCAATTACCAGAACAACCAAAAGAAAGATATACTCAATATTTTCAATAATTTCTATTTCTTTTTATTTTTTGTATTTTAGGCTCTACTATGTAATTCTCTTAAATTTAATAAATCATAAAAGTGAATTTTAAAATTTTTTAATATTTAGTTGAAATATCTTTATAACTATTGAGAATATAGGTAGGTTGCTATTAAAGAAAGATTTATCCCAGTACAAATCGATCAAGAACTTTGCTTAAGATGCGAAAGATGCTTAAGGGCCTGTAAAGCTAAAGCAATATATTTTGAGCATGGTATTAGAAAAGTAAATTATGAAAAATGTAAAGCATGCTTAAATTGTGTGCAAGTGTGCCCTCGAAACGCAATAGAGGTAACTAATGTATTACATCCAGACCAAATAGTAAGTATAAAAATTGATCATGAAAAATGTAGTATGTGTGAAACGTGTCTTGATGAAAACGGAAAATTCTGTCCTAAAAATTTGTTTTTTAAGGGTATTGTTAAAAAAATTGGTAGAGAGGAAGCAGGAATTCGATATAAATTTAAGGAAATTAGAAAATGCCAAGGTTGCTTGAAATGCGAATTATCTTGTCCAGAAGGAGCAATCCAGCCTGTGAAATTTAAGTAAAATATTCACCCTTTTCCGGTAATCTTATTGAGAATAATCTTTTTGATATCGGCAAATTCAGAGATCATATGAATACCCTCAAGATTCTTCAATCTTTTTATATTTTCAATCTCGATATCTCTAATTCTAAGAATTAAAGGGCTCCCATCTGGTCTTGAAGTGATAATAGGCTCCAAATCTTGATCAGAAGGAAAAACATGTACCTTTACCCCACCCTTTATAGCTTGAGCAACACAATTCGTTATTAAGGTATCCGCAATTCCATAAACTATTTTTGCCACACTATTTGCTGATACGGGGCACACTAAAAACATATCATACTTACCAAGTTGTAAAGGCCCTGCATAAAAAGGAATATTAGCAGTTTTCTCTACTTTTGGCTTTTCTACTACATTTATTAAATCTAACCATAATTTATACCATTTTACAACTGCAGCCCCTTCTTTTGAGAGAATCACAGTAAGGTTTACATCATAATTTTCTTGAAGGTCTTTCATTAATTCAATTGATTCCTTTAAAACATAGCCAGTTCCCGTAATACCCCACATCAATTTAAACAAAACTAATTCATCTCTTTCTAAATTATTAAAATTATATTGATGTAAAAATTAATATAATATAAAAATTCTAATCAAAAGAATTATTAACCAAATTTTGATTCTAATACAAATATTAATTTAAATTGATATAATAATGAATGATTCAAGATATGTCTATTTGGATAATGCCGCAACTACTCCTATGGACCCTAGAGTTATTGAAGAAATAAATAAGCATTTCAGAGAGACATACGGCAACTCTTCAAGTTTACATACATTAGGGCAAAAAGCTGGGCAAATATTAGAAAAATCTCGTGAGACAATAGCTTCACTAATTAATGCCAAACGAGATGACATTTTTTTTACTTCCTCTGGAACAGAAGCAGATAATCTAGCTATTTTTGGAGTCGCCCACAGAAATAAAAAGAAAGGAAATCACATAATCAGCAGTTCTATTGAACATCATGCTGTGGAGAAGCCTTGTAAGCAACTAGAGAAAGAAGGATTTAAACTAACTTTTTTAAAAGTTGACAAATATGGATTAATCAATACCCAAGAATTAGAGAAAGAAATAACAGATAAAACTATTTTAGTTAGTATTATGGCCGCTAACAACGAAGTGGGTACAATTCAACCCATAAAAGAAATAGGATCGATTGCTAAAAAACACAATGTGTTATTTCATACAGATGCTGTACAGGCATTTGGAAAAATCCCTATTAACGTTGAGGAAATGAATATAGATTTATTGTCAGCTAGTGCTCATAAATTGTATGGACCAAAAGGTATAGGTTTACTATATATTCGCAATAAGGGAGTTAAGGAAGGTTGGGGAAAATTTATTGAACCTCTTTTATTTGGAGGCGGTCATGAAAGAGATATGAGGCCCAGCACTGTAGCTGTACCTCTAATCGCTGGTTTTGCCAAAGCTGCAGACATTGCAAGACAAGAAATGGCTCAAGAAGCAAAAAGGGAAATTGAATTAAGAGATAAAATAATTAAATTCATTCTTAACAATATCGAGGATTCATATCTAAATGGACATCCAACACAAAGGCTTCCTAACAATGTAAATGTAGGATTTAAGTACATTGAAGGAGAATCTATGGTTTTAGATTTAGATATGGAGGGAATAGCCTCTTCAACTGGTTCAGCATGCTCTTCAAAATCACTAGATCCATCCCACGTATTATTAGCAATTGGATTAAAGCCGGATGAAGCTCATGGATCATTAAGAATTACCCTGGGTAAATTCACTACTGAAAACGATGTTACCTACTTTTTAGATAAACTCCCTCCTATTATTGAAAGACTTAGGGAAATATCTCCTCTAAAAAAGAAAAAATGAATAAGATACTTTATCCAGTAATAAGGGTTAGAATGAATAAATACCCAATAGATAAAATTATATGAATTATAGCAAATATTGCACCTACTTTTAGTAGTCGCTTAAAATTCAAATTTTCAACCTCATAATTCTGCGCGATTTTTAGCGTCATCATATCACAAGCAGCCCCTTGGGGAATTAAGTTTCCTCCAATGTTAACAGCTATAATTAATGAATATAATAGGGGTACTGGAGCAAAACTATTGGGAGGAGCTAGAAGTAAATTGACTATTGGGATGAAGATCAATGCTGTCGGTGTATTGGCAACAAAACCTGAAGTAAAACTTACTATTAGTAGAATAACTAAACTAAGAAGGAATGGATTTAATAATTGAAATGGAATTCCACTAAAGAGACCTTCAAAATTGGCCTCAATTAAACATCCTATTACAATATATAAAGAAATAAAGAAGAAAATAATTTCCCACTCTACGTCTTTAAACAGATCGCTTGTTTTCTTCTTAGTAAATTTCTTATTTATTAAAACTAATATAAAGGCTGAAATTGCTGCCGTTAAATAAAGTAATGGCAAAACAGCGAAAAGTATAATTGTGATAATTATTCCAATACTATTAATATAGAATAATTTCTTGTTTGAAATCATTACATCAGAATCTACTAATTCTAATACAAACCTCTTTTGTTCCTCTTCAATTTCAGGCTCTTTAACTAAAAATAATTTATCCATTAAAAAGGCTGTAAAGAATAGAAGAAAAAAAGAGAATCCCCAATAGTATACTATAAAATATAAGGTGTTTAATTCAAAAGCAACTGAAATAATAATGTTTTCTCCGCTTGAAAAGGGAGTAATAATAGATCCAATATTAATACAAATAGTCATACCTAATAAATAAGTTCCTGCTCGAATCTTCAAGAAGCGACATAACCTAATTACAACTGGAGCTAATATTAATACAACTACAACATCACTAATAATTGAAGCAAGTAATGTTGTGATTAGGCAAATTAGATAAAAAAATAATCTCCTATTTCCCTTCGAAAACTTAAAGAGTTTCACTGCTAGAAATTCTAATATATTAGAATCTTGAGCTATTTTAGTAATAAGACTCATACATAAGATTACAATAATAGCTTCAAATTCAATGTACTGAATAAAGCCTTTAATATCTACTTTTTTTATTAAACCCGTTATTGTAGCGGCTATAAAACAACCTAGTAATGAAATAGCTACAAAATCCAGACTTTTAGATGAATAACTAATTAAGATGATGGCAAAAATGCTAAAAATTATAATTAAAAGGATTATATCTTCTAAAATTATGGCAAATCACAGTTTAGACAAATAATAAATATAGAAACTAATCAATAATAAAAAATTATTTAATTAAAGATGGGAAAAAAATTCTAATTGAGGCTAAGTATAGATTTTATTAATTATATATTAAAGAAGAATTATTTTGAATAGAGAAGTAATTTTTCTCAGATTGACGGATGTAGGACGAAGTATTGATCTAAATAGAGCGAAAAATATATTTCCAGGTATTCCAGATAAACGAATAGTTAAAACAAAAGATAACCCCTACAATGTTAATATTACTGAAGCGTTAAAGTTAGAATTAACTCAAAATATCTCTTTTTCTAATTTTAGACTTCTTTATATAGAGGTTATATAAACCTCTTTTCAGCAGAATTTAAGATTTTAGCTAACATATCTTTATATGAAATACCGGCAAATTGTGACATTTTTGCTAAGTGCCCGTCCCAGCACCATCCTGGGTTGGGGTTAACCTCTAATAGTTTTGGATTTCCATCACTATCTAGCCGCCAGTCAAAACGAGCATAATCTTGACATTCTAATCTGGTGAATAACTTTACAGAAGAGTTCTCAATTGTCTGAATTACTTCATCTGGAAGTTCTGCAGGTATAGATCTGAGATTCCAATAAGGAGAGTCTGGCAACCATTTCGCTTCGTATCCACATATGTTTGGTAAACCAGAGGGTAAACCTGAATAATCCTCCTCGATTATTGGGAGCATAATGTAATCATATGGAGGATTTCCTATGATTCCTAAAGACAAATCTTTACCCGGTAGGAATTGTTCTATTAGAATTGGTTTATCATATCCAAATTTGTTTCTAATATCTGTTATAGCATTTAATAATTGTTCTCCATTCTCAACTACACTATTTTGGGTAATTCCAAAACTAGAATCCCCAAAATTAGGTTTAACAATTGCAGGGAAATATAAGGGTAAATCTATAATTTTATCTTCTGGCTTTATAAATATAGATTCCGGCACTGGTATCTCTAGATCCTTTGCAATGCCTCTAATTAATGATTTATCATAGCAAAATGCCAGGCATTGAGGATTAGAACCCGTATATGAAAATTTTAATATCTCTAAAAGAGCAGGTATATGTAATTCTTTCCGAGGATCATTAGAATAGCCTTCATCACATAAGTTAAAGACATAATCTACTTTTCCCTTCAATTTTTCTAAATCGTGAATCAAAGTATCATGATTGTTTAAGTAAATAAAGCTATATCCTTTCAATTCTTTTAGAGCAGACTTTAACTGATCTATTGTGTAGAAATCATCATCATCGAAAATTGTAGAAGGTTTTATCGTATCTGGTTTATTTGGGTCTCCAAAAAGAACTACTACGTTCTTTAATACTGGTATTCCTTTTTTTTTTGTTTCCGTCCACTCCTTCTTAGCAATAGCTGTTACTATTATTCTTCTTTCCATCATTCCTAAATCTTGTTGTCTTTGAGAATCTGGTGTTATTGTTCCATGAAATTTAATATCACTGAAACCTGCTTTTTCCAATATTTCTGAAATATTTTTTTTAGAATAGAGTCTTTCAGCATAAAATTGATCGACCAGAACTCCTTTATTAACATGGCTAATAACCTCTCTAGAGATTAGCCTTTGATTATCTAAAGATAGTGAACGCTCACGACAAACAAAATAATTCTTATCGATCCATTCCCATGAACGTGGTTGGAAATTATCTTTTACATATTCTCCATCTGTAATGTCAATTAATACTTTTCCCCAGGGTTTTAATGTACGAAATGTTTCTTTTAATACAAGATAATCATCGTTGATAGATTCAAAATAACCAAAACTATTTCCTAGTATTGTAATAAAGTCAAAACTGTCTGGAGAATAAGGTAGCTTACGTGCATCTCCTTCTCGAAACTTTACTATTATTCCCATTTTTTTTGCAGTACTTTTAGCTTTTTGAATTAAATATCTTGATCGATCTATGCCTTCAACATTTTCAAATCCTCGTTTTGCTAATTCAATCGAATGCCTACCTTGACCACAACAAAGATCTAATATATGTTGATCAGGGCGAATTCCCAAAATCTTAGAAAAAACATCAATTTCTGTGGAGGTAATCTTCTGATCTTCAACCACATCCCCATCGGTTTTTAAATAATATGCATTAAAGATATTTCTCCACCAGTCTTTTTTTACAAATTCCTCCAAATTCGAGACTGGGCCAAGACAAACAGGTTTTAATGTCTCCCTTTTACTTGTTAAAGATTTTTTATTCCCAGGATTATTTTGCTTTAGTGACATTTTTAAATTCTTATTATAGATGTATTTGAATAACGAAAATTTTAATAATTCTTTTTAGAAATAGATTTTGAATACGATTTATAGGTGATATTCTTTTATTCATCAATTTTATTTTTCATGATGTTTAATGAAAAGTGCTTAGATTTAAATGAAGTATATCAATTATTTAAAATTTTTTATTTTATCTTATTAGATAATAAATAAGATTAATTGCTTTTTAGATTCCAAATATCTCCAAAATGGGATAACTGATAATGATTCTTATGTAATCATAAACTATTTTAAGACTTATTAAAGCTTTAGGTCAATAAAACTAGAGTACTTAAATTATTCTTTTTATTATAAGCATTTTTCTCTAAAATTGGCCTTTTTGAATATTTTTTTTCTAGATTTTTGCAAACTGGATATAATAATTAATTTCTTTACCTTAAATAGTAATTAAAAATCCAATAAATTGGAAATATTTATATATGATTTTGATTTCTTACGGTATTTGAAAATATATATAAAATAATCTAAAATAGAGCTGAAAAGTTTGAATAATGAAATCACAACAGATTTAGGGAAAGATGAAGATGAGGATTGGGATGAAGATGAGGATTGGGATGAAGATGAGGAATGGGATGAAGATGAGGAATGGGATGAAGACGAGGATTGGGATGAAGACGATGATTTAGACGATTATGACGATGATGACGATGATGATTAGTAACTAGCAATCGAAATTGAAGGAAGTTTTTCAAATCAGGATTTTTTTAAATTAGATTCTTTTTTTGAATAAAAATTTAATTTCAATATGAATTTTGATAACTTATGTCAAAATTAGATAGTCCGAAATATCTTGCGATCCTCATATTAATTGGAGGTAAAAGTACTCGCTTCGGTACTGAGAAAGCTGTCGTTGAATTATTTGGAAAACCGCTTATCTTACATCAAATCGAAACATTAGCCAAATTCGATCAAAATATCTTCTTAATAGCTCACTCAGATGAACAAATCTACAATTATAAGAGTGAAATTGATTTTCCAAGAGAAGTTACTTTTATTGTTGATGATCGCGAGATTTTTAAACATCCCAAAATCTATCGTCCAATGCTTGGAGTTTATTCCGGATTTAAGGAACTATTTAGACAAAGCTTCGAAAAAGCTTTTGTTTTATCATGTGATATGCCATTAATTAAACCTGAAGTAATAGAATTTATGATTAAGCAATCTGCAGGTTATGAGTGCCTAATACCCCGATGGAAAAACGGATTTCTAGAACCTTATTTTGCGATTTATCCTGTTGAAAAAGGATATCAAAAAGCAAAGGAAATTTTGTTAAGCGAAAACTACGGATTACTTAACTTAATAGATAAAAATTGGAAGATTAATCATATTTCAGTGGAAGAGGAACTACAACCTTTAGATAAGAATTTATTAAGTTTAATTAATATTAAAGGTCCAATTGATCTACAAAAATTGACAAAATTATATCAATAAGGAGAAAAATATGTTAGGATTAACTTTTCAAATTTTTCCTTCAAAGATTCTTATTATTCTGCCATTTTTACTTATACTTATTATTTCCCTAATCATATTATTGAAATTAATAATTTCTGAGTTTAAAAATCAATCATCTGAGCAAGAAATATTGATTTGCCTATTTGGGGTCATTTTTTTTTTGTTATTATCGGTAATACTAGGTATGAGTATAAT
Source organism: Promethearchaeota archaeon (assembly GCA_048939995.1). Lineage (GTDB taxonomy): Archaea > Asgardarchaeota > Lokiarchaeia > Sigyniarchaeales > SOKP01 > SOKP01. Next base: position 36,416 of record JBHLOY010000011.1, read on the forward strand.
GTCTTAAGAATAAAACTAAAAAGTTAAAATTTAAGATTTCATATCAAGTGATTATAATGGATGGGAAAGAATACCAATTTAATCAAATAAAAGAGGATATAATCGTTTTAAAAGAGGAATATAAAAAAAAGGGTAAAGAATATGGAATTGTAAAAATGGCCAAGAAACAAATTAGTGCCTTTGTAGAAGCTATCGATTTAATATCAGTTTCTCCTTCGATATCATCTAAATTTAGTGAAAAAGTAGAAAAATTCATATTTCCTAGATTTATGGAACTTAATAATATCACATATAGCGAAAAAACATTACCATCTGAGGTTAGTATCGAGTTATCAAAAGAAAATCAAAAAAATCTTATTAATGCTCTTGAATATTCTAGTGTAATTGTAGGATTAGAAGAAAGAGGTTACTCTATTAAAGAGTTAAGAGAGGTTTTGAAAAAGATATCTTTTTTTAAAGAAAAATAATAGTTGTTCATTTTTTTATGTATATGTATAACTTCAAATTCATTAAAATATTTTATTCTAACTTAAAATTAGTGAGAATATAAATGGTATTTAAAAGTATTAATCGAATTAAAGCTGCCTTACCAGAAGTAATTCACATCGCAATGTTCTATAATAATGGAACTATTTTTCAAACTACATTTGGATCTGATATAAATATCCCTAAATTAGGTGAAAATCTAGCTGAAGCATTACATCACATGCAAAAAATATATGAATTTTGTAATTTAAAAGCTGAAGAATATAAAAAGCTTATATTTGAAACGGAAGATATGTCTTCGATAATCTTAAAGCTTGGAGAAGACAGTAATATCGCATTATTTTTTAAAAAAGAAGAAGATAAAGAATTAAGAATAAGTGCTATTAGAAGATATCTAAACAAAATTGAAGACATCATGGATATGGATGCAAATGAAATATTATTCCAAGAAATCCTAGTTAAGGAAGAAGAATTAAAAAAGTTAAATAATGATCTGCAAAAAAATCAAGAAGAAATTAATATCTTAAATGAAAAAGTCAAAGATTCTGGAATGTCTCAGGAAAGACAAATGGTTTTAAAGAAAATAAATGAAAACACTGAGGAATACTTTAAAATTAAGAAGCAGATTGAAGAAGTTAACTCTGAAATTGAAAATCTTAAAAAGGAAATTGTGAATAAATAAACAAGACAGAACTTTAAAGAAAATTACAATGTGGATTAGTAATGTCATCATTTTAGGGTGTTTTGTAGGCGTAGTTCTTCTAATTTTAACAAATAAATTAAACAGAGCAATCGCAGCTTTACTAGGCGCATTAATTGCATTTTTTACATTAATATTTATTGAAGATCTAGCTTTTCCAATAATAGTAGAATTTCTATTTGGGAGTCCGCCTCCAGGGGGAGATAATTTTGTTAATTTACACTCTCTAATTTTAATATTAAGTATGATGATTATAGTTCAAATTGCTCATGAAGCAGGATTGTTTCAATTTATTTCAATAAGTTTAATAAAATTAACTGGTGAGAAACCAATTTATATTCTAGTAATTTTTTCAATTATAACAGTTATTCTTTCTTCAATTTTAAACAATATCCTAACTGTTATCATTTTGATTCCCTTGATAATTACTGTTTCTCGTATTTTAAGTGTAAATCCATCTCCATATATCCTCACTCAAGCGATTTTAGTAAATATTGGAGGAACTTTTTTTTCCATCTCATCAATACCTAATATCTTAATAACCAGTTATGCACAAATCTCATTTATAGATTTTTTTTTAAACGTGGGCATAATTTCATTATTTACATTTCCTCTAACTTTACTCTTTTTCATTTTTCTTTATAAGAAGGATTTGGAGGTGCCTACTGGGGGTTTTGAAATTTTAAAAGAATTTAATATCTGGAATTTTGTACAAAATAGAGTCCTCTTATATAAATCAGCATTTGCTTTAGCCATTACTCTTACTCTTTTCATTGTTATACCTCCCTCACTTATTTCAATTGACATTATTGCTCTAACGGTAGCAATAATATTGATAATTACTAGTAAATTGAATGCTAAAGTTATAATTGGAAAAATAGATTTTGAATTATTGCTATATCTTCTCGGAATTTTTATTATCTCAGGAGCTTTAGAATATACGGGAATATTAGATTTATTGGGAGCGTGGATGTCAACCATTGTGGGAGGGGATCCTTTAAGTCAAATCTTAATTATAATATGGTTTTCTGGATATTTGAGTAGTAATATTGATAATATTCCTATTACTAAAGTATTAATCCCTGTTATAAGCAACATGCCAGATATCCCTTCGCTTGATAATATAAATCAACCTTATTATAGTCTTGCTCTTGGAGCAAATTGGGGAGATAACTTGACTCCTATGGGTGATAATATACTGGTTGCTAATATCGCTGAACAAAATAAACGCCCAATTAGTATGAAACAATTCTTTAAATTAGGATTCTTTACAACAAACTTTCAATTGTTAATAGTCTCTCTCTATTTTACTTTACTCTACCAATTATTTACAGGAGTTCTTATTATTTTGACAATCTTTTCTGCAATGCTAATCCTTTATCTATTTCAAAAAATATCTTCGAAAAAAGGAGAAATATCAAAGATTAATCGATTAATCACAAAAATTAGGAATTTTATTATTAAATAATAGCAAAATCATTGAATAAGTTTTACCACTAGCAATTTTTAGAAAAACGAAATTGTTTTCTTAAGTGAAAAATTCCTTAAACCAATGTATAATGAGGAATTTAAATTTAAAGATAGAACTATTGATCTGGTAGAAACAGAACAATTAGATTCTTCCTTTAAAATAAAATCATATAAAGATAAATTACAATTGATGATCCAAAAGCAAATTCCTCAAAAAAAGATTAAGGTAGTTATTGAGCATTTCTTTTTAAAAAGTAAACTAATATCTGAGAAAACTAAAGCGTCTATATCGAAGATAATTTACTCCCAAGTTGATCGTATCATTATCGTTTTCACGAAATCTGGAAAAGATATAATCTATAATCGTGAGAAACTAATTCAAAATTATGGTTGGTTTTTCTATATTGAAAAGCCAGAGAAGAGAAAAAAAGAAAGTAAGAAAAAAGGAATAAAAGACGAAGAGAAAACTCTTAGTACAGAAACATTCTTTTATAATAATCATTCAATAATACTTAAAGAAAAGAGTAATATGCGCTCTCTTTATAATACAAAAGAATACTTTTATTACAAGAAAATCTTGAATTCAAAAGAAATCATCCAAATGCCGATCAAAGATGTTCTAGATGATTTTTTTCTCGAAAATGACAAAGTACCCGTTAAAGAAAAAGAATCTATAAAGAAAATAATTTATTATCAAGAAGAGAAAGTAATTGTCTTCAAATCCTTAATTGGAGATATAATGTATGAAAATCTTAAACAACTTGTCAAAAAATATGGTTGGTATTTTTATATTACGGGAGTACCTGTAGGTGAGAGTGAACTCTCCATTGCTATTGATAAAATAGAAAAAAGATATGATAATACATATTTTAATAATGTATCTCTTGTTGATGGATTAAATAATTCCGAGGATATATGTCTAACTATTTATCCTATTGTACTTAAACCAAATCACAATTGCCACATCTTGGGATTAGGAAATTTAAATATTTTACTAGATTGTGGATTAACAGAGCCTAATGAGGAAGAAAAAATTGAAGGGGACTTAAGATATATAGAGTTCTATTTGAAAAATTATTATAATTTAATAGAAGAAGAAAAAAATTTTGAGAACCAAGAAATTGATAATAAAAAGATAATAAAGGAACATAATAAAAACAACATTAAACCTCCTAATGAACCTAAAATTGATGCGATATATATTTCTCATAGTCATTTCGATCATGTATCTGGTTTAAAAGAATTGATTAAACGTTATCCTGATATACCTATCTTATGTTCAAGGATCACTCTTGATTTATATCTACTTCGGGACTCTAATTTCTTAAAGCAAGAATCACAGAATGAAATTGAAGAAGATGATTATAAAAACATTATAAGGAATGTTATTTACGTCGAAAATGGTACAAAATTAAAATTTAAGGATAAAGGATGTTATCTCTCTTTTTATCATGGAGGTCATATGCCTGGAGCTTTAATGATTCTGGCAAAGGTAAAAGATTTTAGATTTCTATACACGGGTGATTATACTTATTATGATATTACCCCCTTTGCTGGCACCAGAAGATTTCTAGGACAACTCTCTAGACCTATAGATTATCTTCTCATTGATGGAACTAGCGCTCGTGAAGATTTTGGTAATTTATCAGATCAATTTCATAGCCTTATTCTCTTCTTAGAGCAAAAAGCAGAATATGAAGATAACGTACTAATTGGAGCAGATCCTTCAAGTCTGGCGATTACATTTATGTTGATTTTTTGGAGGTATTTTAGAAAACTACAACTAAGAAGAGATTTTAAGAAACGCCCGAATATATACGTCGACATGATGGTTCGCAAAAACATCCAAGTTATTAACCATAGATATGAATATATATATGGACCAATCTCCAATTTGATTCGTGAAAAAGCAAATCCATTTAATAGTATTAAGTTTAGATGGTTTAATCTTGAAGATTTAGACTTTTTAAGAGAGAAAAATAATATCATTATATCCCATCCTCCTGATCTTTCTTATGGAATTATCAGGAACATTATAAACATCATTGGCCGCAATCCGCATAATCTGGTATTTCTGGCAGGATCTGTCAATGAAAAACCTGGTGAGGATCTTATTAATGGAAGTAATGAAATAGTTTTCTCAGAAACATGGAGAGTACCTTTTCGAGCATTATTGATTAATACGTTTGTACCATCTCTGAATATTAAACTACATGCAGATAAAAATCAATTAACTGAGATGATAAAATATCTTGAACCGAAACATGTATGCTTTTTTCATCAATCCGCGAAAAACCTTGTTGAAGTTGCTGAATATGTAAAACAATTAGGTGTTGAGAAAGTATCTCTCCCTAAGAAAAGAAAGCTTTCGATAATAAATTAATTTATCTAAATTAAAGATAATCATTAAAAGTTTAATTTAATAATTCTTATTTAGATTAAATACAAATAAAGTGATTCTCTATCTATTCAGAAAAAGTTTTAGATCATTTCAAAAATCCTCGAAACATGGGAGAAATGAAGGATGCAGATGCAATTGGCAAACATGGTAATCCTGTTTGTGGCGATTTGATGTACATATATATCAAGGTAAAGGAAGAAGGTGGAAAGGAAATATTAGAGGATATTTCTTTCCAAACATTTGGATGTGCTGCGGCTATAGCAACCTCATCGATGATAACTGAGTTAGCAAAAGGTAAAACCCTAGATGAAGCCATAAGGATAACTAGAGACGATGTGGCTGAGTCATTAGATGGACTTCCTCCTATCAAATTACACTGTAGTAATTTAGCTGCTGATGCTTTACATGATGCGATTGAAAAGTATCGAAAGAATAAATAGAAACCATGTAAGGTTAAATTAATTGTAATCTGCACTCTATTAATATTTTAGTTATTAAAAATCAAAATATTTGTGAAATTATTAGAAATAAAACCATTTTATTTTAGTTTTATAATCAGTATTTATAATAATTTCATTTACTTACTTTTTTATGGGTGTTACTAAATAGGTGAATTTGAGTGGAATCTAAAGAAAAAGTAAAAATAAAACTTGGCGGTATGACATGTGCTTCATGTGCATTAAAAATAGAAACCAAATTGAAAAGTCTCGAAGGAGTTAGTAGTTCAGTTGTAAATTTTGCTAATGAGGAGGCCACAGTAGAATACAATCCTTCTAAAACAAATTATAACACATTTAATTCTGCTATACGTAACTTGGGATATAAAGCATCACTTGCAAAAATGGATCTGAAGGTAGCTGAAAGTGTAAGTATGGACGATTTTAAAAATCTTGAAACTAAAATCTTAAAGATTAATGGTATTAACAGTATTAGGAGCAATTTTGAAACTAAGAAGTTCTTTATCGAGTTCAATGAATTAAAAATAACTGAAAATGAAATATTTTCAACAGTTAAAGGTTTTGGCTATAAAATTGAAAAAGTAGCCGGAGCTATTGATAAAGAAGTTGAACAACACAAAAAAGAAATGAGATACAGGTTAACTCTGCTTATTATTTCAATAATTTTTGCAGGAATTATTTCACCAATTAATTTTATTGTTCCTTTCTCCTTTACAAGAAATCTTATACTTACAATTTTAGCAACAGCTAACTATGCAATTTCGGGCTCATTTTTCTTGAATGGAGCTTATAAATCTCTCAAAAATAAAACAACAAATATGGATGTTCTAATTGTCTTAGGAACCACTACAGCATATGTATATTCATTATTGACAACTTTTTTCATTGAAGGTGAAGTCTTTTACGATGCAATGAGTATGATTTTAGCGTTTATTCTAATAGGTAAATATTTAGAACATAAAACGAAGGGTCAAGCTTCTGAAGCGATAAAAAAATTAATAGGATTACAACCTAAGAATGCAACTTTAATAAAAGATAATCAAGAAATTGAAATTCCAATCGAAGAGATTGAGATTGGGGATACATTGTTAGTTAGACCGGGTGAAAAAGTTCCAGTAGATGGGACAGTAATTGAAGGTAAAACTAAAGTCGATGAATCAATGATTACAGGGGAAAGTAAATATGTCAAAAAAGAGATAGGAGATAATGTCATTGGAGCCACGGTAAATCAAACAGGATTAATTAAGATGACAACAGAGAAGATTGGTAAAGAAACCCTTCTTTTTCAAATTATAAATTTTGTTAAAGAGGCTCAAGCTCGAAAAGGATCAAGACAACGCTTAGCAGATAAAGTAAGTAGTTATTTTGTCCCTATTGTTATTATTACCGCAATTACTGCTTTTTTAGGTTGGTATTTCTTTGGAGGCCCAGATATTGGACTTGAAGGAGCATTATTGGTTTTTACGTCTATTGTAGTTATATCTTGTCCCTGTGCTCTTGGTCTAGCAATCCCAACGGCAATAATGGTTGGAACTGGAAAAGGTGCTGAAAATGGAATTTTAATGAAAGGAGGAGATTCTTTAGAAGCTGTAAATGATATTAATACAATAGTTTTTGATAAGACAGGTACATTAACGATAGGAAAACCGAAAGTTACTAAAATCTTTTCTGAAAAAGATTTAAGAAATACCGGATTGAATTCAAGGGATATTCTTTATTTTGCTGGTAGCGCTGAAATGGGATCTGAACATCCACTAGGACAAGCTATAATTGAGGAAGCAAACCAAAAAGGTCTATCACTTATAACCCCTAAAGATTTTGACGCTATTCCAGGAAAAGGAATAATTACAAATATAGATAGTAAGCAGATTAGAGTAGGTAATGCAAAATTATTTTCGGAAAATCAAATCTCTTTTAATGAATTTAATTCCAAATATAATGAGTATCAGCAAAATGGATATACAACTGTTTTAGTTGGCATAGATGATGAAGTTAAAGGATTAATTGGTATAGCTGATAAAGTGAAAGATCAAGCTCCATACGCTTTAGAAAAACTGAGAGAAAAAGGTTTAGAAATCTACATGTTAACTGGTGATAATATACAAACAGCATTAAGTATTGGAAAAGAGTTAAATTTTGATTCAAACCATATATTAGCAGAAATATTGCCTAATGAAAAGGCTCTTACAATAAAAAAGATTCAAGAATCTGCGGAAAAAGTAAAAGTGGCAATGGTTGGGGATGGCATAAATGACGCTCCTGCATTAGCACAGGCAGATGTTGGAATAGCAGTCGGATCAGGAACTGATGTAGCAATTGAGACCGCTGATATTGTGCTTATGAGAGGAGATTTAAGAAATGTAGTTGCGGCAATTAATTTATCTCAGAAAATATATCGAAAAATGATAACAAATCTATTTTGGGCATTTATATATAATATTATTGGAATTCCACTAGCAGCTGGGTTATTATATGCGTTTACTGGATTTTTCCTTCCTCCATATTTAGCTGCCATATTTATGGCTTCAAGTTCTGTTTCGGTCGTTACAAATGCGTTGTTTTTAAAAAGGTATGAACCAAAAACTAAACAACAAATCGAAGAAATGAAACTTTTAACTGAAAAGAGAGTAATAGATCCTATATGCGGAATGGAAATTATTCCCAGTCAATCAATTGAATACAAATATAATGGAAAAGAATATTATTTCTGTAGTGCAGTATGTGAAAAAGAATTTAAATCAAATCCAGAAAAATATGCTACCTTTGAAAATATTAATCCAAAACTTATGCAAAAATCAACAGATTCATCAATATTGGTAACTGATCCTGTTTGTGGAATGACCGGAAAACCAGAAGATTGGATTGAATATGAATATTTGGGTAAAAATTATTATTTTTGCAATCAATCTTGTTTAACAGAATTTAAAAATATTCCTGAAAAATTCATTTCTAATAACCAAGATTCTGAAAAAAATATTAATCAATTACAAAAGGAGGAAATTAAAAAAATGGCAAAATTAATATGTGATGAATGTGGATTCGAACAAACAATCCCAATGCATTGTGGTAAACCAATGCATCAAGAAGGAGACCAACTAGTTTGCTGGATGGGTGATTCTTGTGGTTCTGAACCTATTCCTAAGCATCATGGTAAGGCTATGAAATTAGTTCAATAATTTATTTAACTTTTTTTTCTAATTTTCAACCAAACTTCTAATAGTATAAATATTAAAAGTCCTATTCCCGTAAGTATTGCTGCTACTATAAATGAGACCTGATATGCAAAATTTTCTCCTATATTTAGTGTAATTATATCTATAAGTGGTCCAGATAGAATTGTAGAAGGTAATCCCCAAGAAAGGAAAAAAGTGGCATTATACAATCCAAATAGTTTAGCTCGTACTTTTTCTGGAATTAAATTCGATGCAATTGTATAAGAAGAAGCTGAAATGATTACTTCACCTGCTCCAATAAAAAAACTACCCATAAAGATTAAAAATACACTCGATGTTAAAGCAGTGATAATTAGAGCAATAATGGCTAAAAGAATGCCGAAAATTAGCGTTCTGGAATGACCTAATTTTCTACTTAAAAAAGCAGCACAAAATCCAATGATTATGACTGCTACAGAGCGCGTATTAGCAATAAATCCTATTACTACAGAATCTAAATTAAAACCTGAAGGCAAAGAAAGGAATGGACTATATGTTGTAGCTATTGAATTTCGTCCGAAATTAATAAAGAATAAAGCTAAAATGAATATTGAAAAAATAATTTTATATTTGGATTTAAATTTATTATTTCTGCTTTCTTCACCTTTGTACGCTCCCATACTTTTATGAATACCTCCTTCAGGAGCTAATAACATAGGAAAAGTCGAGATAAACATTACTGAGGATGCTATTATAAAAAGCATTCCATTTCTGAATCCAAAACCATTATCATAAAGATATCCTCCTATAATAACACCAATTATCCTTCCAAGACCACCAATACTGGTTAGTTGCCCTATAATACGACTTCTATCATGCGATGGATAAATATCGCTTATAAGAGCACTCCATCCAATATTAGACATAGACCAAAAGGCTTCAATACAAGTTAACCCAATAATAATAACTAAACCTGCGAGAAATAAATTATCGAATCCATAATGAATAAACCAAACAAGAATAGTTCCTATTCCTGCCAATATTTCACCCAGAATTATTAATGTTCGACGCTTCTGGAATCTATCACTAAGGGGTCCCCACACTACATTTTGGAAGAATACACTCATTATCATAGGCAAAGTTGCATAAAGTGTAACAAGAGTCATAGAAAGAAATAAAAAGTATCTCATATACAGTGATAAAAAAGTGTAAAACAAACCTCTTCTAAACATTGCTAGTATTTGAAAAGATGACAATCCCAGAAAGGTTTTTGTTAGGTTTTTCTTTATCTTGTTTAATACCACTCTAAATATCTCGAGAAAATAGATTAAAAATTAAAACATTAAAATATTGAATACTTCTTGAATTTTTACGAAAAATTTTATCTTCCCATTTTTGAAAAATTAGAATAATTTTACGCAAAAATATCTATTTCTTTTTTTGGAAAAATAGCAAAAATCTTAGATATTGATTTTCCAGATAATAACTTCTCTTGAATTTCAGAATAATTTGGAAAATACTCATGCAAAATTTTATAAATATTTTTCCATTGTCGTTGCTTTTCGGTTCTACCTTCTAATCGTTTTCTTATTTTAGAAAATTGAGCTTTTGATTTCTTCCTTTTAAGATTCCTTATAAATTGTTTTACTATTTCCATCTTTTCTTTTTCAAATTCTTTTGGTCTAAAATTAGCATATGAATAAGCCAAAACCTCATCTGAAATGGGAGAGAAACTGATAATTTTATCCTCAGGCTCATTGGGATTTTTTAAGAGTCTTAATTCAATATTTTGTTCATTAATAGTCTCAAGTATTGGGTAAAGTTCTCCAGGTGTAATTTTTGTTTTTAACTGAATTTCTGAAGCTATTTCAGATATGGGAAATTGGAATTTTGGGTATTTGTCTTCATTTTCCATTCGATAAATGTATTCATTCTTTAAGATATCAATAATGGAATCCTTTAAAGAGTCTGGAACATCTTTTTCTGTAAAAGAAATTATTGATTCTTTTTGTTTTTTCTCAGTCACCCTTTCTTCTCTTAGTTTCTTGCTATATGTACTTGTAAGTGAGGATACAAAAATATCTGAAGCTTTATCTTGTTCTGAGCCTTTATTTAACTTAAATAAATCCGGAGATTTTTTTTTCATTGTTTCATATAATCTCTCAGATAAGTAAGATTTTGCTTTTTTCTGTGCTATTTCCTTCTTATCGAATTTTTCTATAACTGATACAAAATCTATAAATTTTTGAATCACACCATAATCATCCTTCACCTTTCTAATGAGAACGTCGATATCACCATCAACTAATTCATTAATAAGTGAATAAATAGCATTTTTAGGGAGATTCGTTGCTTTTATTAACTCTCGATCCATAATTTCAATAGGATAAGCTTCCCCCCTTCGGATATATTCACTTTTTAATAACTTGTATATGATTTCCATTTTTTCCTCTTCTCTATTAATAGTTTCTTTTTGTAATCGAATAAACATAGAAGTTTCATGTGGTTTTATATAATATCCTAATAGAGTAAAACCTAGAAATAAAATCATAAGAATTGAAACAACATATTTATCAAACATTAAAAAATTTCCGATAATGCTCATTTCTTGGTTGGAAATTTGGGCTTCTAATCCAAAGCGAGTTAATGTTTGAGCTACAACGCATCCTAAGATCAACATTATCAACCCATCTCTCTTAAACACAAAGATTTGCCATCCAAGAGATCTCCCTAGTTTTAATATGATCCTATATAAAAATAGCATAGAAATTATAAATTCAAAAATAAAAATAAAGGAAACTGTAGAACTAGTAGCACCAACTTTAGCTTTTAAAGCGTCTATAGTTTCTGGTCTTAATATTAAGAAAATACTTACCTGAAATATTTGAAAGAAGAAAATAAAGAAAACAATTAATGAAAAAGTATAATTATCATACACTCCTGCTCTTTTTGTTTCTGCCTTTCTACGAGTGAATATAAATTCAAAGAAAATGAATAATAGTGTCATTATAAGACTGAAATAAATCAATGGCATTACTAGTCTCATTTCTGTTTGATATACTTCAACAGCTTCTTGAGGAGCTGTGGATCCTAGAAAGTCTAAAGATAGAAATACTAGTAAGAGTCGATAAAACAAAGCTAATAAAATTAATGAACCTACAATTAAATAAGGAGAGATTCCAGCTAAAAATTTTCGCGTTGTTGAATATTTTGCTATAAGTTTTGCTTCTAATCTCGTAGCGAATTTTCTGGAATACATATAAAACCTAGCACTCAGTAAAATCAGCCAAATTGTAGATAACAGAAACAAATAAGTCATAAAGTTTAAGTTTGTTGAAAATAGATATAGAAAAAGCAAATAAAATATAACTCCTGCTCCTATATAAATAATCAATTGCTTAATCGCCGAATGTTCTTCAAAAATGAAATGTCTTATCTTATTATGACTGTAAAGAAAAGATAAAAGAATAAATAAAGCAACGATAGTATTTCCAATTAGGAATACTTGTTCAAAAAGTAATGGAAATGTTATTTCGGATATATTCATTAAAATTAATAATAGTAAAGATATTAAAATAAACATACTATAAATTCCTAAAAATTTTTTACTGAAAGCATAAGATTTAGGAGGTTCCTTTCCTTCAACATAAATCTCCTTAATGAATAATCTATTGTAAATTGGTTTTAACTTCTTTCTAATGTTAAGCAGTATCCGTTTAGATTTCATAGTAAAGAGAATATTTAATTTAAATTTATATAAATGATTTTTTTCTTTTATAAATTAGTATCTTTATGGTCTAAAAAATGTCCTTTAGATAAAGTCTTTTTAATAAAGTAAAAAAGTTGAAAGCTTAAGTTGAAACTTTTAAAAATATTCAAAAATAATAATAATATGAGCATGGAAAACCAGCAAGATAAAGATACGATCTTAAAATTTGTCAAACAAGCAATTGAGATGCTCTGTGAAAAAAATATTTCTGAGGTAGTTATACTTTCTTCTTATAAAATTAACTCTATTCTAAAAGAAAATTATGGAGTTGATATTAGAGTTGATAAGATCGGCAGAATTTTGAGTAATATCGCCGAAAGAAATCAATTAAAAAGATTAAACACTAACATACCAAAATACAAGTTAAAAATTTCTAAACTTTCATCATTGCAATTTTAAAAATAGATTTCCTATTTTAATTGGCGAAAATCAGATATAACCTTTTGAAGGCGTTCAATTAATTCTTCAATCTCTTTATACTTTTCTCTAATTGGATTAGAATCTAAATTAAGATCTTCAATCTCTTTATTCAAACTTGCGGTGAACTTTGAGCTGAGTATTTTATTTTCATTAATCATATTCTCAGAGAGATTATTCATATTTTTATAAACTTCATTAATAATATCTGAAGATTTAAGCACTAAGGGGCTAATATTAGACTCTGTCTGTTTGATATTATATAGTTTGACCTCTTCATAAGATATTTTTTCTTTTAGATTCTCTACGAGTTCCTGCAAATTCTTTTCGATAATAATTTTAATCTCCTCAGAAATCGTTTCAAATGTCTTTGAAATGTCTACTGTAAACTCTTCTTGGGCTTTGATTCTTCTGTTAATATATTCTGAGACGTTTTTAATGAATACATTTGAAATCTCAGTAAAACTTCGGTCAAAATAAATCTGTATATCTTCAAGACCTTTTTCAATAGAATTTTTCATTTGACTAACACTGCTTCGAATATATTCGGTACCTTTTAACGATCCATTGCGAATATCAATCATCCAACGAGTCAATTGTTCTTTGTAGGCGCCTATGAAGGATTCGGCAAATTTTGAGGTTCCTTCCTTAAACCCTGAAAAAACTGGTTCGATTTGCGTATTGAATTCATCCAAATCGCCATTTATAGCAACTTCCACTTTTGGTATTTCTTGAAGTTCTTCAACTGAAGGTTTTCTAATTTCTTCAAATTCATTGATAATAATTGGAGTTTTTCTTTGAGTGTCTTCCACAAGTTCTTTTATCCATTTATAGAAATCTAAGGTTTGAGGAATTTCTAACTCATATTGAACTCTCAAATATTCACTATCGGTTCCTTTTGATAAATTTTTCAATCTAAAAATTTCAAATCCAAAATTATTTTCTATATTCAGTAAGGAACAATCAAAAATTATGATAAATCCATATGGATTTTTTTCATTTTGGAAATATAATTGATTACTTTTGTCTGCATGAGAAAGGAAAAACCCTCCTTTTAATCTCGAATGGTACCATCCAATAATTTTAAGATTAGTAGTAGATACTCTCTCCTCGATCTGCATAATTTTTTCATGCATTTCCTGGGAAAATCCTAATTCTGCTATATCTCCATGGGATACGGGAATAACATTTAAAATATTAAGTGTTTTTTCTATTGTTTCCCCGATACATATTCCCAAAACCTCTTGGTTTTCATCCAATGATTCATTTGAAAATCTTGCTATGTGAGTAAGCATTTTTCTGAAAGCATCATTTTTAATGAACACTTTCCAATCGCTTGCTACTTCTATTTGCTTTTCATTTGACAGTTTATAACACTCTCACTATTTTAATTCTTTTTTTAGGTCTCTAATTGTATTATGAAGATTTTTCTTTTCATTCTCTAACTTTTCGATTTTATTTAGAACTGGACTTTTAGACCCCTCAAGAACTAATATAGCTGCTTTAAGATCAGCTAGAACCTTTTTCAAATCCTTGTCTAGATCAGAAAAGATCGTTTGAATATTTAAAATTCTTTTCCTAAAGTTACCTAAAATTATTTCTTGATTTTCTTCAATTGCTCCTTTAATTCTACTCTTAGTTGGTTCGATCATATTATTAATATTTTCTATTTTATTGTAATTTTCCTCTAAATCTTTTAATATTGATTCATTAGTCTTATGAATTTCATCCAAATCTTCCAAATTATTATTAAATTTATTTAACATTTCAGTTATCTTAGGTAGAAACTTAAGATCGATTCCTTCATGTATTTGTTTCATAAGATTTTCCTTAAAAGCATCAATTTGTTGTTTCATGTTAGTAAAAATCTCATCAAGATCATCAAGTTTATCATCAATATAGAAATCTAATCCTTTCAACTTATCTTGTAATGAGAAATTATATGACTTTTGAAGTCTAGTGATCCCCCCACTTAAATTTTCTTTAAGTTGGATTAGATCATTCCTTATTTGTGAAGTATTATAATATGTTTTTTTTATAATTTCTTGACTCCATAAATTAAGAATTTGAATTAGAGGCTCAATAGATGAATCGATAAATATAGAAAAACTTTCTTTAAGATTGTTCAATAGAACTGGGATTGATATTTCTGGGATTTTGCTTTCTAACTGTTTCTGCTCAGGAAAAAAGATATCCCCAAATAATTCTGTCGTTTCATTTAATTCAAGAATAGGTGGCTCTTTTGAGTAGATATTATTTATAAGATCAACTATTTTCTCGTAAAATTCAAAACTATCTGGAGGTTCGACTATCGCTTTAACTTCATAATATTTAGAGTTTAAGCCCTTTGAAGGGTCTAATAATCTGAAAACTCTGAAACCTAAATCACCTGATTTTTCTAAGAAAGCATGATCAAATACAATTCCTAATCCACTAGGATTTTTATCTTGCCAAAAAAGCTGGTTAAAGATATCAGTACTAGAGAAAAAGATTCCCAGATTGGGATGTGAATGATACCATCCTACAGTAAACCAATTTTTATCACCATGTTCCTCCCAGATTTGCCTATCAATTTCACCAAAAGCACCAAGTTGTTCTGGGGAAAATTTGACCTCTATAGAACCACCATGAGATATAGGGATAATATCTTCCACTATAACGTCTTTAATTTCTCCTTCACCAGTTTGATACCCTATTAACATGCCCATAACTTCTTTATATTCATTTACTGCTTGTGTTTTAGATCCAAATCGAAGAACATGGACTAACATTTTATAATAGGCCATTGGCTTGATAGTAACAATACTAGCGTCTGTAATTTTGCCCATTATTTGTCACTTAATCTATCAAGTTTAGATATAGTTAACTTTTGTAATATTTATAATTTATCTCATTTAAAAATTGATTTAAGCAATTATAAAAAATAAAATTAGAGAAGTGTCTAATATCAACTTTAATGCGGAAGTTTTCCACCACAATATGGACAATATTTCCAATCTAAATCTTTTCCGCAATGAGGACAGAATATTGATGGACCTTCTTCAGCTTTAGGTATAGATGGCAATTCTCTAGAGGTTTTAATTGTTTCAGCTCTTCTTTCTGCTTCTTCTTGCTTCTTGTAAATCATTCGTTCTTTAAACGCTTGACGTTTTTCTTCATCTAATTCTTGGTTGCCCTTCGTCGCCTCTTGCTTCACCCATCCTACAGATTGAGGTCTCTTTATTTCGCTTTGTGGAACTTTCTCTAATTCTATCTTTTTAGTTTCTTTCAGAGGAGCCATTACTTTCTTTTGTTCCTTTTTCTCAAGAGCTTGCTTTACTAATGCTTGCGTTGTTTTCATAACTTGGTGCGGATTTATATTTGGAATAGCAACAGTGCGTAAAACCCAACCTACGATGAGATTCTGATTAGGAAAGCCTCCATCTGCTACATCTTCATCTTTATAAACATATGACTCAATAACATTTTGTCCTTTTAATAATCGTGAGGCCCACATTTTATTGATAAGCCCTAATTGAATCCTATAGGAGGTTCCGGGTATTCCCAACTGACTTGTTAATGGTTCAAAACCTTTATCTGCCATTATAATCAAATGATCTTAATTCTGTCAGAATCAGAAATAATCTGATACTTGTAATAATATAATGGTAAATTATCAATTTAAATAATTTTATGTTTTAATAGACAAAATGGATATAGATATCATTTGATTTAAGAAAAAAATAGACATAAATATAGGTGGTAGTATAAACATATCAATTAGAAAATAAATTTATCTTATGATGTAAAAATGACTGTGATCATTCCGAGAGAAGCTTATTTGACAGTTGTGGCAGCTTCGGTCAGATTTGCGAATCGAAAAATTTCCCAGAATGATTGGTTAGAGGTTAATGGAGTGTTTATTGGAGAACTTAAAGGAGATGACGTAATAATAAAAGAAGCTTATCCTATAATGCACCAAAAATTAGACAAGACTGCAGTAATCGATAAATACGAATGGTCTGCAGAAGATAATATCTCATATACTTTAATCGATGAAGAAGCTTTCTCAAGAGGTTTGTTCACAGTCGGCTCTTGGCATTCCCATCCCGGCTTCAAAGTAATGTTAAGCCATATTGACATTAGACACCTAGCTTTCCATCAAGGAGCAAACCCGAATTATTTTACTTTAGTATTTAATCCAAAGAGATTAATGAGACAAGTAGAAATGCCCGAAAAAAAAGGAGATCCAGAGATTCAACTAAAAGATGATCCTGGATTTAAAATTTTTAGTTTAGATGATATAAATAGGGGAATTGAAGCCTCTTATCATACAGTGCAGTATCATATAGAAGGTTATGATTCAATGGAACAGTTAGTTAATTTGAGTCAAAAATTTGTCGTTGAAATAACTAATTTATTCCCCAAGGAGAATCTCTTTAAAGTATATGAAAATTTCATTATGGAAAAAACACAAAATTTAGATTCTCTTCTTTTAGGCACTGAAGAATATCTAAATACATTGGCAAGGAAAGGAGAATCAAATCGAGTTTCTGAAGTTTTAGAGAATCAAGCAAAAGAGATTAGAAAATTCATTGCTGAAGCTTATATTAAGATTGACAATATTAAACAATTCATGAACTATTTAGAATTTAAAGAGAGAGATACTATAATCCCTAAAATAAAAGAACTCTTTTCAAAATGGGATGAGAAAATCTCCACTATTGATTTAAAATTAAATAAGTTAGCAAAACAGTATAAATAAGTTCCCAAAATTTTTAAAAACCGATTTTTAATCTAAGGATTAAAAGGAAAATCTTTATTTTGGTTGATATTATTTTTAATCAAAAGAATGCTTAACTAAATTATTTATTATACAGAATTAAAATGAAAAAGATTAATTTCCCATTTACTGCGATACTTGGTCAAGACAGGATGAAAATGGGACTCATACTTAACGTTATTGATCCACAAATAGGTGGGATTTTATTATCAGGCCAGCAAGGAACGGGAAAGTCAACCGCGGTTAGGAGTTTAGTTGAAGTAATGCCTGAGATTGATGTTGTTAGAGATTGTGCTTTTTCATGTGATCCAAAATCAAGTATTGATGATTTGTGTGAAGAATGTCGCAAAAAAAAGGAAAAAAACAAAATAGAAATAAATACACGCGAAATGAAGCTAGTGAACCTCCCACTTGGTGTAACAGAAGATATGGTTTGCGGTAGCCTTTCTATTGATAAAGTATTAACCGAAGGAATAAAAAGTCTTCACCCTGGGTTACTCGCTAAAGCAAACAGAGGTATTCTTTATATTGATGAAATTAATCTTTTACAAGATCATATAGTTGATACTTTATTGGATGCCGCATCATCAGGGGTAAATATTATCGAAAGGGAGGGAATTTCAGTCATGCATCCTTCAAGTTTTGTACTAGTTGGCTCAATGAACCCAGAAGAAGGCGAATTAAGACCACAAATTGCTGATCGCCTTGGATTAGAGGTCAAAATCAAAGCTCCAAGAGATCCTAAGTTAAGATCAGAAATCACACGCAGAGTAATTGAATTTGATGATAACCCAAAAGATTTTATCAAGCAATATGAAAAGGAGGAAAAAAAATTACGAGAAAAGATTAAACAAGCACGTGAAATTTTAAAGGAGGTAAAGGTTCCTTCCTCAGTTTTTGAATTTGTGTCAATGATTGTAAATGAGTTAGAAATATTTTCTCAAAGAGCAGATATTACTTTCATACGTTGTGCTAGAGCTAATGCCGCTTTCAATGGTAGGAGGGAAGTGGTTGAAGAAGATCTAAATATTGCAATGGATTTAGTCTTTGAACATAGAATCCAGTCACTACATTATGAAATGACGCCCACAGAAATTAAAGCAAAAATTGCAGAGGTTTATGGAAAAATACAGAAAGCCTATGAGGATCCAAAAGCTTATAAACCGAATAAAAATACAGAGGGACCATTAAAACATGATGACAATATTCAAAAAGAATTTAAACGTCAGTCAGTAGATCCAAAAAAGGTGAAAATTCCAGAAACTAAAGAACAGAAATTACCACCCCCTAAATATCCTGATAATAGAAAGAGAAATCCGGCTCCAGCAGGAGGTTGGAAAGTCAAAAATATTCCTTTTGATGAATTAGATTTAAAATTTTTTGACAATGAAGTCGAGGATTTACCCTTAATATACAAGATGGAGCAAAAAATGAGTTCTATCTTGGACAATATCCGTAAAGAACGAAAAATTTCCGATTATGGTGGACGTGGTATAGGAAGACGTATCAAAATATCGTCTTCTCAAAAAGGAAAGTATATATCATATCGAACTCCCGTGAATAAGCCCAAGAGTCTTGCTTTAGATGCTACCATCAGGAATTACTTAAAAAATACTATTTACAACCAAACAGATATTGAATTTCCAATAAAGTTTGATATATATGATTTGATGGATAAAATATTTGAATATCGTTCTCCTCTTGTCTTATTTTTTGTACTCGATAGTTCAGCCTCAATGTATTATGTAATCAAACAGATGACCGATGTAATTTTATCATTGCAAAAGGAAGGATATAGAAAACGTGATAAAATTAGTTTAATTATATTTCGAGGTAAGGAAGCAATTGTATTTGAAAAACCTACAGTTTACTTTAAAAAAGCTTTAATAAAACTAAAAAATATCGAAGGTAAATCATATACACCTATGGCGGCTGCACTTACAAAATGTATTAAATTAATAAATGCCGAAAAATTGAAAAATAGGAATATAATCCCTGTGATTTTCATATGTTCAGATTGCGGAGCAAATATTTCTGCTAAGAATCCTGAATTAATTGCTCAGATACAGAGTGATTATACAATAATAATTAACGAGTTGAAGGAATTAACGAAATCACTGTCAAAAAAAGGGGTCCATCTTGTAGTCCTAGAACCCAAAAAGAGTTATGCTACTCAGGCCTTAGGAGTTAATACATATGCTGCCGATAAAATTAAAAAAAATTTCAAAGAGTTTGGGAAAGCACAAATTTTTCAATTTGATAAATATAACCCAGAAAGATTAATATTAGAATTAAAACGAATATTGTAAATATCACAAAATTTCTTAAAAGTCAAAAATTTTTATCATTTGATGGAAAAGAAAGGGAACTCTGTCCTAATAGTCGGTTTTAACACTCGTCCTCTTGCTTATTCTCTCTATAAAGCTGGTTATATAGTATACGTAGTAGATTTTTTTGGGGATTTAGACTTATTTCCTTATATTAAAGATGGTTCAATTATAATAAAAGAATTAGGGACTTCATATAAACTAATCCAAAAGAATTACCATCGCTACTTAACGGAATTTACAATTAAGCTATTAGAGAGAAATCCTAAAATAGATAATTTAATAATTGCGAGCGGTTTAGATGATCAAATTGAAGAGCGTAATCAAATATTAAGAATAATCAGAGATAGAAATTACAAGATAAAGAATCTTAATAATGATATTATAAATATTAAAAATGCTCGCAATATCATAGAAGTAAATAAACTTTTAAAGGAAAAGGGTTACAAAGTTCCTATCACTGAACCATTTGAAAGTATAAACAAAATACCTCCTTCTATAACATTTCCTCTCATTTTTAAAAAAAGAAAGAGTTCTGGAGGTATTAATGTGTATAAAATTGAAAATAAAGAAAAACTTATTTTTCTAATTAAAAATCTCGGGAGGAAAGAGTTTAAACCTTCGGATTGGTTAATACAAGAATTCATTGAAGGAATTCCAGCTAGTTGTACAACAATTTCTAATGGAAATGAGACAAAAATAATTTCAATTAATCGTCAAGTTATTGGCTTAGACATTTTAAACCCTCCTAAAGATTTTATGTATTGTGGAAATATTGTTCCTGGTAACTTCATATCAAGAGCTAAAAAATTAATTGCTGAGATATCTATTGCTTTAGCAAATAGGTTAAGATTAAAAGGAATTAATGGGTTTGATTTCGTATTAAGAAGGCAATACCCTTACTTAATGGAAATAAATCCAAGGATTCCTGGTTCTATTAGCGCTTCAGAACATTCAATGGAACTTAATTTAATAGATTTACATATTAAAAGTTTTAATAAAAATTGTTGGAATGAAATTGTAGAGATATTAGATAACGCCAGCTACAAAAAATATGCAACTAAATTAATATATTTTGCTCCAAAAGAGGTGGATATCAATAAAATAACAAAAGTCAATCATCTCAAATACATTCACGATAAAACTGACCCGATAAAAAGCATAATGCAAGGAGAACCAATATGTTCGATCTTATTTATAGAAAATTCATTTGCTAATTCCTTTTTTGGAGCATTAAAGATAGCAGATAATATAACTAAGATTCTATCACTTAATTATTGACTTAATTTTTGCTATATAAGATCCTAACTTTCTTTCGTCAGCTTCGGGTACCGCAATAGCAAGAACTCTCGTTTCATCTAATTCATGAATTATAATTGACCCATTCTCCCCACCAATTATGGAAAATTCTAAACTTGCCTCCAATAACACACTTGATAAATTATATATCGCAGAAGTAATAGCTGAAAGGATTGGTTCGGGCATTGTCGATTGAATTTTAATTGGTAACCCATCTTTGGTTATAATTGCAATTACTAAGGCGTTCGGGATTGCTCTTTTTATAGCAACAAAAATTTCCTCTTTAATAAGATCAGAAGTTTCGATTATTGCAGAGATCTGAATCGCAAATTTTTTTAATGAATTTATATATGAATCCAATCCTTCAAGTTCAGCTAATTCTCGGTTCAAATATGACATTAAGGCGATATTTTCGGTTAAAATCGAAACTATAATCCTCTTTTTTCCGGTAATGAGATTATAAGAGAGCCTTTGATTCAAAGAATCATGTAAAATTTTTGAGGAAAGGAAGACCATACTGCTACTTGCGGCAGAAATCTCTGTTTTGGTTAATGTTATATCTTTTTTGAATTTACTAGCAAGATGGGTTCCACCGTGAGAAGAGATGGAAATACCAAGTATCCCATGCTTTTCATCTATTTCTTTTTGAATTAATCTAATTAAATCAATTTCTAAATCATTACTTTTCGGTTCCGAACTCATGATTTTATAATAAGAGTGATCGCATATAAAAATATTCCTATAGCCTTTACTTCAATCAATACTAAAGAGACTTCTGTATTCTTAAATAGAATTAATTAAAAAAATTAATTTTTCAAAATTTAACTAAGAAATATAAATGAGTTCTTTCATAATTATTTATAAATCAGATAAAAAATAGGATATAACCCATGGAAAACAACGATGATCTAAATCAGAAGCACATGAATACAATACAAAAAGAAATAGAGCTTAGGGATTTAAAATTAAAAGCGCAAGAACAAATAGTAAAAACTAAAGATGAAATGATCGAAAATTTACAAAATTCTATAAAACTTAAAGAAGATCAAATTCAAACACTTAAGGATTCTTTAAAACTAAAATCTGAACAAGTTAATACCTTAGATAATTCAGTTAAGATTAAAGATGAAAAAATCAATACATTAGAGAAATCAATTGAATTAATAGAAAGACAATTAGAAAATTTAAGTGATACTTCGATTGATAAAAATATCCTTCTTGAACGAGACAAAATAATACAAGATCTTGAAGAAAAGATTGAAGCACTAAGTAAGGAGCTGGCAACAGCCGATGAGGATTTAGAGGCAATGGAACAAGAAAATGAAAAGCTAAGGAATCAATTTACTGCTGCTTCAGGAGCAAAAATCATTGATTGGACTGAAATCCAGATTCCAAAGTCAAGAATTTTAGAAAAAATGAAAGAAATCTTGATGAAAGCCTTACATAATGTCACGATTGCTGTACCGAATATTAAGGATCTACAAAAACTCCTTTTATATGAATTAAAATCATCAGTAAACATGAAAATCTCATGTCTAATAGATCCTAGCTTGGAAGAAGATGCAGAACTCTTAGAAGAATTTGAAAGTCTTGATAACATATCAATTCGGATGTATGAGGGCGAAGATCGATATATTTTAGATAGAGATGGTGAGGAGTTACTATTCGCTGTAATTGGAAAGAATGAGAACAATCATTTAGTGATTCATACGAAGGATCCTAAGCATCTCCGAACCTTTCGAGCATTAATTATGGAAAGCTGGCTTCGTTCCAGAAAAATTGAATAAATTACTTAGAGATCAAACTATTTATTATCATCAAATTTCAACAGAAAGCATTCTCCTTTTATTAAAGTAAGCTAATTGATTATATCCAATCTTTTTAACTAATTTAATAATATTTCTAAATTCAAATCCTAACTCGTCTGGATGGTGTGCGTCTGAACCAAGTAATATTGGGATATCTAACTCATACATTTTTCTCAAAATAGTTTCGCTTGGATATTGTTCTTTAATTGGCTTTCTTAAACCACTAGTATTTATCTCGATTACTAGATCTTCTTTCTTTACAAGTTCTAAAGTTTTTAATACTTGATTTTCTATTAATTCTGAAATTACAGGTCTTCTATTAAACTTTTTTGGTAAATCTAAATGACTTATTATATTAAAGTTAAAATCAGGTGAGTTAACCATATTTTGTAAAGTTGTATAATAATCTAAATATAAATCTTCTATACTACCATAGAGATCATAGTTTTTTAAAAACCTACTATCATCAAACGCAAAAAAGCCTGTTTTTCCTTCAAGTATATGGACAGATCCCAATATATAATCTAGTCTTTCAATATATTGATTAAGATACTTTTTATGAGCATCAGCTTGAAGTTGTATGAAATCTAGCTCAAAACCAATCTTTATTTCAATTTCTTCCTCATAATTGGATTTTAATCTTTCAATGGTTGAAATATACATCTCAATTTCATCTAATGGCATCCCGTATTCTTCATAAGGTATTCCTTCAATCCCTTGCAAGAATTCATACGGAAAATGGTCACTAAATCCGATTAGATCCAAGTTTAATGCAATTGCCCTTCTTGCATAATCATCGAGTATTCCTGTAGCATGCCTACAGAGTGAATTATGTGTATGCCAATCTTGCAAAAGACTCATTATTTGACACTATTAAATAAATAAGATAAAACTTATTATTACTAAATAAAGGTGTAAAATATTTGGAATTTAAAGAAAAGCAATATGATGGACCTTATGAAGTTTCAGAGGTCGAAATTGATAATAAAAGGCAAATCTTCAGAGGAATTCTTTATTACCCCCCAAAATCTTTCAAGAAACCTTATCCATTAATAATTTATTTTCATGATTTTCCTCAACTCTTCACTCTAAAAGAACTAGTAATAGAACACCAATATTTATTAGATTTAGGTTTTGCATTTCTTGTTTTCAACTTTCGAGGTTATAGACATAGTGAGGGTACAATATCGATCGAATCTCAAGCCTCTGATTCAATAAAAGTTACTGAATTTGTGCGAGTTATGTCAGAACATGGAAATTTTGATATAAATAACATTAATATTTTAGCGAAAGGTTTTGGAAGTTATATTGCGTTAATTCTATGCTCACAAACCACTTTTACAAATAAAATTTTATTATTATGTCCAATCTTGGATTTAGAAAAGCACGTATATAGCGAGAATTTTGCACACTCTCTTAACTATATTAACCGTTTTCTTCCTGGTAACATTCAAGGAATTGAAAATGTTGATCAATTTATTGAAATCACTAAGATAGAATTAAAGGACAAAAATTACAATATTTACAGTTTTATCGATTCTGTTCAATTCAATAAGTTAAAAATAATTCTCGGAGAAGCAGATAAAATTACTCCTTTAAGCGAAGTTAAAGATATATTGAAAAATCATTTGAAAGATGTTGAATTAGTGATTATTAGAAACATGGAACATGATTGTGTTGATGATAATAATTTCACTAGAATAAATAAAGAAATAAAATTTTTTTTCCAATAAATTGCCCTTATATAAAAATCATTAAAATATAAATTAAATCTCAAATTATGTTTATTTTTATGTATAACGCAAAATTTTTTAAGATTAGAAAAAAATCCTATTACTTAACATCAATAAGAATAATATATTTTTAGGGTGCGATAAAAGTTGAGTTCCATTAAAAAGTTGTCTAATTTGAATTTTTCCAGCTTATTAGGTGATGATCAAAAATTAGTTTTCTTTGTAGGTGCTGGTTCATCAACTGATTCACCATCTTTAATGCCTAGTGCCCATGAAACAATGAAAACTCTTATTAAATTTGCATGTTCTCAATCTGAAATAGAAAAAGTAACTCAGATTGAGGATTTGAGATTCGAAACATTGCTAGAAATTTTTTATGAAATCCTGGATAATGAACTGTCATTAGCAGATTTGTATGTACAGAATAATATTCCGAATGTAGTGCATTTCTTTTTAGTAGAAATGGCTGAGAGAGGCCATTTTATAATGACAGCCAACTTTGATTCCCTTATAGAGCATGCGATGATAAAAGCTGAGATTCAAAAGAAGAAAATAATTCCTGTTATAACTGAAAAGGACTATGAGAAGTATTATAACCCAGAAAAGTTGTTAAAAGGTGGAAAATATGCTATATACAAAATCCATGGTTCCCCGAAAAACATCATTACTGGAGAAGACACTAAAACTGCTTTCTTCAATACTATAAGATTATTAGGACAAAATTTTGATAAAAGTAATTTACTACAATTAGAGCCATTTAAAGCTCAATTATTTGATTATATCTCAAGGGATCGAACTTTAGTAATATTAGGATACTCAGGGAAAAACGATTTTGATATTAGATCCACACTTAAAATAATGAAGTCTTTAAAAAATCTACTTTGGATAAATCATTCAGCAACAGATACTATAACGGAAGAAATTTATGAAATTGAGCCTAGCAAAAAAGCTATAAAAAAATTGGATGAATTGGACTCTTATTTATTAGAGATCAAACAACTAAATGACTCAATTAATGTTTATAGAATGGATACTCACACAAGTAAATTATTAGAGAAATATTTAGAAAAGAAAGACTTAATACCTTCTGAAAAGTTTTCATTTGACTTAATAAAATGGCTTCAAGAGAATATTAAGAAACCAGATGAAATAAAGAAATTATATTTTACATATAAAATATATTACGAAACTAAAAGATATAATGATTCTTTAAGGTGTTTAGAAAGAATTTATCGAATGGCAGAAGATGCAGGTGATGATTTATGGAAAGCCATATCCTTATTGAATATGGGAATTATAAATCGAGATCAAAAAGAATATGATAAAGCTCTTGATTGGCTAAAAAAGTCTCTTCAGGCACAAATTAAACTTAAAAATACCGAACAGAAAGTTGCAGTTTTTAAAAATATTGGAATAGTATATAGTAATTTAAGAAATTTTGATGAAGCATATAAATACTTAATGCAAGCTTTAAAGGCAAACGAAAAACTTAAAAACCTTTCTACTAAGGCAGAAATAATCGATAATATTGGTTTAATATTTCAAAAACAAGGAAATTACAGCGAAGCTCTAAAGCAATTTGAAAGCGCATATAAAATTAATGAGAAGCTGTTAAATTTAAAGGAGAAGGCTTTAACTCTTAAAAGTATGGCTAAAGTATACTTAATAAAGGAGAATTATACAGAAGCATTAAAGTATTATGAAGAGGCTTTTCAAATCAATGATCAATTAGAAAATCTAAGTGAAAAAGGTGAAATACTGAATACTTTAGGGTATATCTATCACTTAAAAGATGATTCTCTGGTAGGTTTAGAAAAGTGTCATGAAGCCCTTGAGATATTCAATAAACTGCAAATTGTTGATGGAAGTATAAATTCACTACGAAATATTGGGATAATTTATAGAGATCAATGGAATTATATTAAAGCTTTAGAAAATTTCGAAGAAGCATATCAATTAGCAGAAGAAAATGGGAAAATGGTAAAGAAAGGGGAATTATCGAATCAAATTGGTCTTATTTTTCAAAAACAGGATAAATTTACTGATGCCTTAGAATGGTTTGAAAATTCATTGGGAATTTTTGAAAAATTGGAAAATCTTAGCGGGGAGGTTGAAGTCTTAAAGAATATTGGTTTAATTTATAAAGATAAGAAAAACTTTTCAAAATCATTAACCATTTTTCAACAAACAATACAAATCTTCGAAAAATTAAAAGATAAAAAAGGGAAAGCAGATTATCTTAATGTTATAGGATTAATACACCTAGAGCAACGAAATTTTACAGAAACCTTGAGAAACTTTCAAGAAGCTTTAGATATCTATACAGAATTGAATAATCGTGAAGGAATTGCTGACACTTTAAGAAATTTAGGAATTTTCTATCAAGAACAAGCTAATTTTTCTGATTCCCTAAATAGATATAATGATGCATTGATGATATTCGAAGATTTAGAGTTAGTAGAGAAAAAAGCAGAACTTCTAAATAAAATTGGCACTATTTATCAGGATCAAGGAGATTATTTAGAAGCTGCTAAATTATTTAAAAAAGCATTTGAAATTTTTGATCAATCAAAGAGTTTAGAGGGTAAAATAGACACACTCCATAATATTGGGTTAAATTTTCATTATCAAGGAGATGACACTTCTGCTTTGGAAAATTTAGATGAGGCCGTTAAGTTGTGCGAACAGATTGGAAATCTTCAAAAAAAATCGAATTGTCTTGTTTTTATTGGAAGCATCTATAAAGATCAGTGGAATTTTCTAGAAGCCTTAAGAAGATTTGAAGAAGCACTTTTAATTGTTGAACAACTAGGAAATCTCCAAAAACAACTTGAAATTTTAAATATAATTGGAAACATATACCAAACTCAAAAACATTATCCAGAAGCAATAAGAAGATTTCAAGAAGCTCTTTATGTAGCAGAGCAAATTGGAAATCTAGAAATAAAGGCAGATGTATTAAATAGTATTGGAGATATTTATTATGATGAAGAAAGTTATACCGAAAGTCTAAAATGGTTCGAAGATGCTCTCAAAATAGATGAACAACTAGCAAATCTAAAAGGTAAGTCAATACGCTTGACTAATATTGGTAATATTTATTTAACTCGAAAAAATTATCCAGAAGTATTAAAAAAATATAAGGAAGCATTAGAAATTGAAGAAAAGTTAGGAAATTTGACAAGAAAAGCAACATTATTGCGAAATATAGGAATGATTTATTATGATCAAAAATATTATTCAGAATCTCTAAAATGGTATGAAGATGCTTACACAGGATTTTCAGAAATTGAAAATTTAGAAGGAGTTACCGATTGTTTTAACAGTATAGGACTAGTTAATAAGGCTCAAGGAAACTTTAAGGATGCACTTAAATGGTATGAAGAGGCACTAAAAACTTCTGAAAAAATATTTGATTTTGATAGAAAAGCCAATCTACTTAATGAAATTGGATTAATATATTATCAACGTGGTATCTATAAGGATGCTATTAAGCGTTATAAACAAGCATTAGATATTTTTGACAAAACTGGAAATCTCATCGGTAAGACATTCAGCTTAAATAAAATTGGTTTGATATATCAAGATCAAGGTAATTATAATGAGGCCTTGAATCATTATGATAGAGCAATCAAATTCTTTAAAGTTTTAGAGGACTCTAAGGAAAAAGCTGAAAATCTATATAATAAAGCATTGATCTTTCGAGATCAAGGCTTATATCTTGATGCTTTGAAAAACTTTGAAGCTGCTTTAACAATCGATGAAAAACTTCATAATTTTGAACGCAAAGCAGAAAGCTTGAATAATATTGGGTTAATCTATTTAGATGAAGGAAATTATCCAGTTGCTTCAAAGAGGTTTGAAGAGGCTATCAAAATTGCCTCCCAAATTAATAATGATGATTTAAAGGCTAATTACTTGAACAATTTGGCCTTAGTATATCTAAATCAAGGAGATTATACTCAAGCGTGGAAATCTTGTAATGAAGCTCTTAAGATTTTTGAGGAAATTACAAATTATGAAGGTTTAGCTAAAACAAATTATAACATGGGTTTAATTTATTTAAATCAAAAAAGTTATGTAGAAGCGTTAAGCAGACATGAAGAAGCACTTAATGTTTTGAATGATAATCATTTAGGTAAATCTTCACTAGCTAAAGTTTTAAAGAGTAACATAAAAACCATTAAAAATTATATTAAATAATTTTTTAACCTTATTCATGACTTTTATCCTGAATCTCTAACTCATTATTATAATTCTGCTTCCTCACTTTGAGTTTTTTACTGAAATATGGAAGGATCTTATCAAATAATAAGTATAAGTATGGAGCTCCTTGGTTAAATAAAATTAGAATTTCATAAAATAAAAATAAAATCCCTGTAGGCCTTATTCCTGAAATAAATAGTGGAAACTCCATAAAAAAAGATCCAAGGCAACCAAGTAAAAATACATAAGCAATAACTTTAGGATCTTTTGATTTAAATACATTGGTCCCATAGACTATTACTAAAATTAAGTATCCAATAATTATATTTATAATCCAGACTATCATTTGCGTATCCATATGCCTAACAGTTTCTACAATAGTATTATCAAGATCAATAAGCTTTGAAAAAATTGGAATTAACAACCAGGATCCAAAGAAAATTAACGTGTATTTGATTATATCTTTGTAATATTTTTTTATATAGTTCTCCACCATAATCCAAAACCATGAAAATATGAACATAGAATAAGAGAAGCTCATCATAAAATCAGCTCCGAACTTTGACAACCAATACTCACCGATCGGATGCGGCATTTTGATCCCACCAATCCAATATTCCCTGATTGTAGTACCAAGAGGGTAATTAATACCTGCTGAGGCATTCCACCACCATACCGCATCAATAATATATACACATATCCCCGTTATTAATCCAAATTTCATTGGATTCCATTTTTTATTTTTGATTAATATTGAGATCCAGATCATTAAAAATATTAAATCAATGTAAATATAATCATATTCAAATTTCCTGGATGCTTCGTTAAAGGATTGGAGAACGTTATTTAACAAAATATTTCCTATATATTTACAATCAAATTAATAATATCAAAATCACAAGCTTTTTAAAGAGAATGCAATAAATAAACTAATCAAAAATAGGAAATAATTAAAAATCTTCTAAGGAGGATTTTGTGTCATATAATTTTTAATATAGCGTCTAACCTCAGCAGCAGGTTGTATAACACCAAAATGTCCTTCACACAATATGTCTGCTTCTAAATCTAGCAATTTTTGCATAGAAACTTGATAATCCCTAAGATTTGATCCAAAGCTTGCCATAAATGGTCCATGAATGTCTTGACCAAATAGAATTTTAATCCCTTCAACTTCAATAAATACAGAAATTGAGCCAGGAGTATGCCCGGGTGTATGAATACATTGAAAAGCTATTTCACCAAGATTTAATATTTCGACTTCTAATTTTAATCGTTTTTCCAATTTAATTGGTTTATAATTAATCCCATACCATAATGCTGCTGTTTTTTCATTACTACCTTCTTCTTCAATTGCATCAGCATCTAATTCATGAGCATAAAATTTGATTTTTGCATTATATTGTTGGACATACTTCACCAAATCAAAACAGGCTGAAATATGATCTATGTGACAGTGAGTTAGGATGCAGTGTCTGATATCCTCTGGTTTTAGATCGATGTTTCTAATCATTTTTATATTTTGAAGACTCATTCCACAATCAATTAAGACTAGGCCATCACTACTTTCAGTATCAACTAGAAACACTGAACAACCCGAATCACCCACATGATAGACATTATGAATAATTTCCTTCAAATTCACCACTAATTATTATTCTTGTAGATTCCTCTATATAGAATTATGGTTATAATTGATGCCAATCCTGTGGAAAACAGAACATCAGAAGCATAATGGGCTCCTACAATAACTCTTGATAAAGCTACAAACGTGCCCCACCCTAAAACCAAGAATAATATTGTTATTTTTAGCCAAATGTTTAATTTCCTTTTTTTAAGGTCTGTAAGAAGGGGCAGAAACATCCATCCCATTGCTGCATGACCACTCGGGAAACTAAAATTACCAGTAATTCCAAGGGGAATAAACCATGGTGTAAAATCTCCCCCAGAAAGATCTCGAAAGCGTACTCTGCCCCAAAATAGTTTTATTAACTGAACGAATAATAAAGGGTTAATTATCGCTAAAAAGGATATAATAGATGCAATCTTTCTATAGTTTTGCCAATCTTTTTTCCAAGTAACAATTAGATATAAGAGGGGAACAATGATTAAACCACTTCCTAAAGAAATATCCGTGGTATCATCTTCAAAAATTCCAAGTGTTAAAATTATTACCCCTGTAATGACTGCTAATATGATTAATAATTTTTGTTTTTTAATATTTCTAATATAGCTTCCTATAAAGGTTGCTAATGCAATAGCTATCAAGATATAACCAGGAACTTCTCCATAATCAGCACCAAAATTACCCCAATTAGATTGTTCGTCTACAACTAGAGTAGAAATTTCTAAATCATATATCCCGAATAAGATAGCTAAAAAAATCCAAATAACTATTATTAGAATCATTAATTTAACAGAGTTAGTTAACTTCATTTCATTTCATTATTTTTTATTTCTATTCATATTAGATAAAGATCTATTTAATGATTATTCTTAATATTGGTCTATTAAGAATATCGTTTTTTAATTAGCTTTATTAAAGCATCAGGATAATCTGTATAAATCGCACTTACAATTTTATCATTAAATTTTAGGTTAAGAGTATTCTTCATCTGTGATTTTGAGTTTACCCCCCAAATATAACACTTTAAACCGTTATTAATAATTTCTTGGAAATTATCTTTAGCTCGGCGTCCAATTCTGATATTTATTGCTTCAACTTTTAACTCTTTTAATTTTTCAAAATTAACTGATAACTGATTTACTCTAACGATCCATGTTGGAATTGTGTAAACTAGTTTTACCTCTTCGCTATAATCCCTAACTGAATTTAAGACAGTCAGTCTCATATCTGTTATTGTAACTTTTTCTAATTTTACAAAAGATTTCGCGAGCCTAATAAGTTCAAAACCAGAATTTTTATCCCTGATATCAAAACTAAACAATAAATGCTTATTTTGAGCAAAGAGTGTAAATAAATCATTTACGGTTGGAATTGTTCTTTTATCCTTGAATTTTATATTCAACAAATTCTCAAATGTGATATATTTAATGTAGTGAGATTGTGATTTAATTTTTATATAATAATCATGAAAGCAAACAAGAACATTATCTTCTGTTAATTGAACATCAGTTTCAATTCCCGCACCCATTTCTACCGCTTTCTTAAAACATGGAATTGTATTTTCTACACAATAACCCATTGCCCCTCTATGACCATATACTTTTGGACCATTTAAAGATGTCATAATTAACTTAAAATCAACTGTGATATTATAAAAAATAATTTTATAGAAATTAAAATAACATATCTTACTTAAAAGTTTATTAAAAGCTGGTGAGAATGGAGAAAACAAATCATAAAGTACTTGAAAAAAAATCTTTTTCTGAACGATTAAAACATTATGTTAAAAACATTTTTGATTTCTCGCATTATGATAAAAAAACTATTTTGTATATCATTGTCTTTATTGCATTAGTTATATTCTCGATTTTTTTGCTTGCTTATTCATTCTTTATTGATAGTACATTTTTATATCGTATAGTTATTGATTGGTTTGTAAATCCTATTTATTATTTAGGAATATTTGGTATTTTATTATTTATTATTATAATGGCGATTCAAGGTTTATTAATTCCAATTCCATCTGAAATTATTCTCATAGCTACAGGTATAATCTGGGGTTTGATTGGAGGTGGAATAATGGGTATTATTGGCTCAATGACAGCAGCATTATTATGTTATTATATTAGTAAAAGGGGAGGTCGTCCATTAGCGAAAAAATTTGTAGGAGAAAAAGCTATCAATTTAGCTGATAATTTTATTCATAAATATGGTATGGGAGCTATTATAATCGCAAGATTTTTACCAGTTATAGCCTTCGATCCTATTAGTTATGCTGCTGGTTTAGTAGATACTGATTTTAAAAAGTATACTATTGGGACATTCTTAGGTTCAATTCCACGAGCTTTCTTTTTCTCTTGGTTGGGCTCAATTTTAGGTATTACTCCACCTGTGGATTTAGAATCCTTACCTTTGGCTACGATTGAGGCACAAGCTGCGTTTTTTAATAATATATTATTGATAATTTTAGGTTTATTAGCTATTATGTTTGTTTTATATTATTTTATCAGCTGGTACTATGGTAAGAAGATTACTAAAGAATCAACTTCCTAATCCTCTTTTTATCCGATTTTATCTCTAAATTTCTTGACTCTTTTTAGATAATATTATTGTGATATCATTTCCTTTTTTTATCTTTTCTATTTGAATTTGCCATATGAATAATATAAAGAAATTTCTTAATGAAGAAGAAATTCTTGAATACAGTGAATCTTATTTAATAAAGTTATATAAGGATTTGAACAAAGCAATTATTTCTGATGATTTTCAATCAATTTGGGAACTTTCTAAGACAATTACAAGGTATCATTTTAAAAAGTTATATGGATAACACAGTGAAAATTTTTAAATAGGTTTTCAGAATACGAAATTATTTATAGACACACCCTTCTAGAATATTAGAATATAAGAATCACTTTGAGTTATAATTTTAATAGGGGTTTTTTATTTGTATTATTGCGGGGATTATGATGATCTTTTGGAAGATTCTCTTATTGAGGAATTAGAATGGTTAAGAGAAGAATTTGATTTATTATTTAAATTTAAAAAGCATAATACTTCTGATAAAGACAAACAACTCGCAAATCAAATGATTAAAATTATTATTAATAAAGTAAAGTTTTCAGATGATAAAAGAATCAATGAAATTCTAATTGAAGCGATTGAGAAAATCGAATATAACTTTCCAGAACTTTTTTAATTAACTTCTTTTTTTTAATTTATTTAATCAATAGTCTTAATTATATATTCTACTTCTTATTTTATATCAAAGTAAATTAAAGATTTTATCTATGGAAAGACTAATCATAGTTCATTGGAATAAAAGTACGGGCCCTGAATCATTAATTCAATATCCTCCAGAGAAAGTATTTCCTAAAAAAGACTTACTATTAAAAATCTGGGCTCAACATGAATTAGATAAAGAAAACTCTTTAATTGAGGTAGAGGACCAAAATAAACATTTTATTTCGATCCTTCAAGAATTTGAGAGTGAATTATACTTCCTAGTTCTTGTGTTAAGTGATAAAAGACAAAAAGAAGAAGTAATATCTCCTGATATTCTGGCCATTATAGGGAAGAATTTAATTGAATTAATGAATACAAATAAAATTACAAGAGCGATTTCTGAAGCATTTAACACGATCAAGAATTATAATAAATTAGAAAGTGAAGATTTGATCAATTTTTTTCAAGATAAAATTAGGTTTACTATTTTACAAATTTTAAGAAATGGTGTTATTTCTAAAACAGAATTAAGTAATCAATTAAGATCTGAATATGGATTTTCAACTGCTAATATAGATTTACTTTTAATATCATTTTTGAGGGAAAATTTGATTTTAAAGAAAAATGTTCCCGGAAGCAAAGAATGTTACTTTTTAATTAAAGATATTACTTGTGCAAGAGTCCCTCCTAAAAGAATTCCAAATGAGAATGTTATTGATGAAAAAATCCTAAAAAAGTATAAAAAAGAATTTGTAAAATTTTATTCTCACTATAATTGTAGCCAAGAATTAGAAAATAAAACAATTCTTAACATTTTGATAGAAAAAGATGTATATCTTCTGATGAAAAACCTAAGAAACACCAGTCTCTCTGTAAATGAATGTTTAAGTCTATTAAATAATAGACAAGATCTATTCGATGAATTACTAGAAAAGAGAATAATATTTGAGGCAAAAGGTACAGTGTATTTGTTCTCAGATATTCGATTCTTAAAATTTTCCCCTTATTATATTATAAAAACATTAATTAATCGGTACCATAACCAAGAAATTTCTCTAAATCAATATTTGACTCATCTTGAATTATTATTAAATGATTTAAAAGCTGACCCAACTCACCTTAATTATATAGTAATCTAATTTTTAAAATTCAAAACAATTATAAACATCTAGAATTAATTAGTATTTAGCTAAAAAATCAAAATTTAATCAAAATTAAAAAGTGGTGCAAATAGACTTTGGTTTTAGAACTAGTTGATTATTTACAAGGAATTTTCAGTCTTATTTTTGTTATCATATCATTAATTATTGGATTTTCAATCCTTTTAAAATATCCTAAATTTAAGTCAAGGCTATATATCCTTGTAGGGATATCATGGATTGGAGTTGCTAATCCCTGGTTTCCGGATTCGATTAGCTTTGTAATGTATCTATTTGTCAGAGATTTCTTGCCAGTAAATTGGTATTTTATCATCGGTAATTGCTTTATTCCAATCGCTCTCTTAGCTTGGTTAATTGCTTTTACAGATATGGTTGGCAAAAAGAGACAGAAACTAGTTGTCTCAATTACCATTATTCTAAGTATTGCTTTTGAAATAGTGTTTTTTTACCTACTCTTCACAGATTCTACAGCTATCGGAGTTATTGATCCCCTAGTAAGACCATTCACAGTGAATTTTGGAGATTTTATCTTATTATATTTAGTTATAGTTATTATTGTCATGTTTTCTACTGGAATAATATTTGCTCAAAAGTCAGTGAAATCTGAAATTAAAGAAATCCGGGTTAAAGGAAAACTATTAAGAGCAGCATTTATCACTTTTACCATAGCCGCTGTATTAGATTCAATGCTAGGTACTATCTTTGGGGATCCTACTGACCCTCTACTAGCAATAATGGTCGTAGTTGTAAGGGTGCTATTAATATTTAGTGCTATAGAATTTTATGGTGGATTTTTACTTCCCAAATGGATGCATTCAATCTTCATAAGAGACTAATAATCTCTTTTAAACCTTTTATCTTAATTATATATCTAATAATGAACTATCAGTAATTTCTCCCTCAAGAGGAGCTTTTCCATCTCCATAAATTTGATATAAGGCTGTTCTTCTAGCACACTCATGGAAACTGCGATATATATCTTTCTTTTGATCATATAAAGCACAAGTTTCATAGATTATGGGATTCCAGCGATTTAGTTTGTTTTCAAGATTATACCATAGTTTTTCATTTCTTAATATTTGAATAAATACGTCTTTATTAATTACTTCTTTAAGATCTTGCTTATTAAGCATTACAATAAATGGAATCTCTTTTATCAACTTATTATCGACGATACTTTTTAATTCTCTTAGCGATTCTATATTATCCTCAAGATACTTCGTTTGAGAATCAGCAACGTAAATTACAGCATCGGTCTTGTCTTCTGGTCTATTAAACAATTTCTTTCTAAGGGGAGAAAAACTAGTTTGTCCCGCAACAGTAAAAACTCTGTAATAAACTTTTTTCTGCTTTGTAGATTGGAATAAACCTCTATCGAAGTATAAAGTTGCTCCACTTTCTCTGGCAATGATTTGTAAATTACCAATTGGAACAATATCTTTTTTTGTTTCTTTTGTTAATTTATAGAGCGTTTGAAGTATTGTGGTTTTGCCTGAACCTGCCATGCCCCAATAAACAACTTTTAAGCACACTTTCCCATCTTTGTAGAGAACCATAGTAAAATATCCTGGTTGCTATCGCCTTAGTTTTGGATTTATAATTAGTATTTTATATAATGATGTTTGTAAAAAAAATTTCTTAAATAATAAATATTATCTTTTTTATTGCTGTACACAGTGCCAGTTAAATAATTTAAGTTATAACCGTTTGAAATTAAATAATATTAACCTACTTAATTACAAAATTTAATCCAATAATTTTTTTAGTATGAACTATGATTAAACCATAGCTAAAGAAAAACAAATTTAAATAACTTTTATTCATATCATGGACGAATATTCAGATGCAGAATGGAACTGGGATTTCTATAAAGAACTTTCTGAAGACGTCGACGAAAATAAAAATTTAATCCAATGCATTAGCTGTGGAAAATGTGTAGGGGACTGCCCAGCAGCTAAAGTTTCTAATTTCAATATTAGAAAAATTATTCAAAAAGTTCTACGAGGAGATAAAAGTGTTCTTATGGATTCGGATATTTGGTACTGCTATTTATGTGAACGATGTAAAAGAGTGTGCCCGAGAGAAGGAATTAACATACCAATGCTTATTATAAATCTAAGGAATGAATCATTCAAAAAGGGGTTTGGTCCTAAATATAATGATCTGCGAAAATATGTTGAAATGGCTGAGAGATTCCTTACAAGTGGAGTTGTCTTAGAAGAACCATTAGGAGAAAAATTACCGAAGCAAAGAATCGATGAATTAAATGAAATATGTAATTTTGCTCGTATAAAGTATGTGTTTAAAGCAAGTAAAAATAAAGGAAAAAAAGGAAAGAAAATAAAATAAATCAAACAAAGTAGATAACTAATTATGGAAACATATGATCTAGTACTCAATGTTGAAGAAATTGAACAGAAATTTCCAGAGAATCCCATAGATTTCTTTAAAGGCAAGCGGATGTGTCTATTTAAAGCATGTTTAGAGAAATATTTTCCGGGGGTAAGGTGGGGTATTCAAGATCTACTTGAGTTTTTTCAACTGGATATATCTACTTGTAAAAACCAATCTTGTTGCACTGGAACCTTTTTTCAAAGAAATCTAATAACCAGAGCCCAATTTGCTGCCATAAACGAGCGAAATTTAAATGAAATCAATCAACAAGCAGATATTTTGCTTTTCTCATGTAATGGATGCTATAATTCTCTCTTGAGAGGAAGGGAATTTTTACAATCGCCTCAAGTCAGGAATAAAACTCAAGAAATCTTAGATCAACTAAAGAAGAACTCAAGAGGAGATAATTATCCCGGTAAATACGATATTCTAGAGAATCCAAATCTTAGATTCATCCATGATTTAGATTTACTCTATTTGATAAGAAATGATGTTGTAAATTCATTAAAATTTGATTTGAGTGGACTTAATGTTGCTATTCATTATGGGTGTCATTACCTAAACTTATCTCGTGATAAAAGAACATTTAATCACTATTTAAAAGATAAAACCAAAATAGAGGAATTAATCAACCTCTTTGGTGGTAATCCTGTTGATTACCAAGAAAGAGAGGCTTGTTGTGGATGGGGTGCATCCCAATTATTGATAAATCCCCGTGAAGCATTGAAAGTTACTGCTAATAAATTGAAAAGTGCTCAAAATGTTGGTGCTGACTTTATCGTAATGCCATGCCCAACTTGTTTATACACTTTAAGTAAACCTGAGTATAGAGAAAAAATGAATAAATGGTTTAATGAAAAATTAGATATTCCTACTATTCACATTAATGAATTAATTGCAATTTTACGAGGTTGTGAAGAAGAACGTTGTATTACTTTGCGAAGAAAAACGCCACGATTAGAAGAAATATTCAATATAATAACTCAACAATAGATTAAAAGTTTGAAAAAAGTGGAATTTTACATTTCCACTTTTTTCATCTTTGTAAAAAACAAATTGGCTACCTTAAGATCGTTTTCATAAATATAAACATTTGCTTTGAGAAAATTGTATTATTTTACATAAAAACTGTATTGCTTTCTTTTGATTACATACATCAACACAAACTTTTCTTAATAAAATTGTTTTGTTTACTTAATTATGTTATGCTCCTGAATTTTTACCCCAACAGAATTCTCTTTTTTACCACAAGAAATAAACCAAATTTCACACAAATTCCTTAAGATAATCTGGGATGAATACCCTATTTTTCCTACTTTTCCTAGGAAATAGTAAATTTTATATATTAAAATATAGTTAATTATTAAATATTGCTAGGATATATCTTTTGATTAATCTTGGTGATATATGAAATGTTGCAGAGTGGTACGCCACGGAATTAACATTTCAAATCTTAAAGAAACTAATAACTAAATAAAATCTAACAACAAAGTTAAAATAATTAAAAAACAAATTGGCGAAAAAAAATAATGAGAAATATAAAAAAAACTCCGATTCTCATTCTCTTCTTAATGATTTCCTCGTTTGCAATGGGATTCTTAGGATTTGTTATTATTACTTCCAGTAAAACAACTCCTTTTGATACAGAGGCTATTGATTTAGGATATAAAATAAGAGACGCTCATTATGGGTTAGATACTAACTTGGAATCACTCCCAACCGGGGTAAATCTTCCAAAATCATCTCCTAGTCCATACTATGATATTGGAGCTGTGCTTCCCTGGGTTGCTTTAAATGATTATGAAGGATATTATTACTTAACCTATTTCGAGTTAAGAGCAATTGGTACTACTGCTGAAGTCTGGGTTGCCACCAATCTACTTTATCCAGCAGGTGATCCTAGGAATGATCCTTGGTATACAGAAGATGATCGATATTATTACCCTGAAGTTACTGATGAGGCTATTCTCTATCTATTAGGTGAATTTGAGAATAATATTATGCCTACCCTGCATTCTGTATATGGAGAAGCAGATTTTCATGATGGAAGCAATGCTGGATTATCTTACGATTATTATGAAGAAACAGGTAGAAGTGTCATTCTCGTTTCTAATATTCGAGATACTGCTTACTATAATGATTGGTATCCTTATTTCATAGCTGGATTCTTCTCAAGTAGTATTGAAGGTTGGACTGATAGAAATGTTATTTCCATTGATTCTCATCAATGGTATAGACGAACCGGTCCTGAAGGTACAGAATGGTATTCCGAAGTAAGGGATCAATTTGATCCTCCAGTTGATCGTCCATACATGTATGAAACTCTTATTGCCCATGAATATCAACATTTACTTCACCGTGATTACAATCCAAATGATCCAAGCTTTATGAATGAGGCTTGTTCACTGTATGCAGAAACTCTTGTCGGTTACCCATGGGAAACCGGTGATATTGAAAGTTACTTAGCCACTCCTGATAATTCTTTAATAGAATGGGGTGATCAAGGGGATATTAATATCTTAGCAGACTATGGTGCTTCTTTCTTATGGGCACTTTACTTAAGTGACCATTTTGGAGGTGTTGACTTTATAGGTCATTTTGTTCAAGCAGGAATTCCAGGAATTGATGGTGTAAATGCAGCATTAGCTCATTTCAATATTCAAATGGATTTCAATGATGTTTACCACGATTGGAGAATTGCGAACTTGATTCATTCGGATGTACCGGGTGGTGGAAGATATAATTATGAATCCGTGGATTTAGGAGCTTTAGACCAACAAGCAAGAGTCTATTGGGCTGATGGTGAAGATCGTGGAACCGATTTTGGAAATACCATTACTATTCTTGGTTACGATACGTTAGAATCAAGGATGAGAACATATGGTACAGATTATATTGGATTTAATGATCTGAGAAAATT
Source organism: Promethearchaeota archaeon (assembly GCA_048939995.1). GTDB lineage: Archaea > Asgardarchaeota > Lokiarchaeia > Sigyniarchaeales > SOKP01 > SOKP01. The sequence goes on from JBHLOY010000011.1 coordinate 76,727, forward strand.
AAGTCTATTTCTGTTCAATGGAGATGATTATGCCACCTTTGTAGAGGCCGGTTGGGAATATGTTGAGCCATATTGGTATTCTGGAACAGGAGATCTTTTAAATACATTAATTGGTACTGAAGTATATGTTGATCCTGCCGATCCTACTTTAGAGTTAACAACCTATTGGGACATTGAAGATTTCTGGGATTTCGGATTTGTACAGGTTGCAGATGATGGTTTAGGTGCTTGGGAATCCGAATGGACTTCATTGGCAAATGAATATACTACAATGGATCACGATCCTGCTGCTCATCCGGATATAGTAGCGAACTTACCAGGGCTTACAAGCTGGAGTGGTTTCTTACCTGAAGGTCCATGGGTTACTATGACTTTTGATTTATCTGCTTGGGCAGGTCAAACCATTCATCTTGGCTTCCGTTATATGACTGATTGGGCATTTACCTATGAGGGTTGGTATCTTGAGAACGTTATGGTAAGTGGAGTAGAATATATTGGTTCACTAGAAGTTCTATTGCCAACTGTCCCCCTAAGTTTCATGGTTACTATAGTAGAAGAAAGAACTTTACCAAATGGTAAGACCTTTTATCACATAGATGATGTCCGAATATGGGATGGTTGCAACTTTGGTATGGATCTTGCGGTTATTTCTAAGAAAGAAGTAGCATATCTATTAATAACCCCCATTATGGAGACGGGCTTCGCAGATTACTGGTTCAATGCCTATAGTCATAAATGGTGTTAATTAAATCAATATTCAATTAAATTCTTTTTTTTTATTTTATATTTTTTCAATATGAGCATTAATAAGGTTTAGTAGATTATTTTTTATATTTTAGAGCTTTTATTTGATTTTCGAGTTTCTATGAATGGTAGTACAGAAAATAACAAATCTTATAAGAACATTTTAGCTAATATCCTTCTGGTTTTAACAACTGTACTATGGGGTACTACGTTTATAATTACTAAAACTCTTACCCAAGAGATTCCAATTTTTTTATATCTTGGTTTAAGATATTTAATTGGAACAATTGGTTTCATTCCCTTATTTTTTCATTTTAAATTCATTAATAAAAAAATCATATTTTTGGGGATTTTAACTGGTTTTATTTATTTTCTTTCAATGGTGTTTCAAACATATGGACTTCAGACTACTACCGCAGGTAAGGCAGGTTTCATTACAGGACTCAGCACAATAATGGTTCCATTTTTAACATGGTTGATATATAAAAAACGAGTGAATTTCCGAATTTGGATTGGAGTAGCTTTATCTGTGGGAGGTATGGCTTTTCTATTATTGGAAACTGAATCAGGGATGCTAATAGGGGATTTATTAGTGTTAGTATGTGCTGTTTTTTGTGCACTTTTTATCATATTCAATGATAAGAATGTTCAAATTGTTGATGTATATCTTTATACAATTTTACAGTTAATAACTTTAACATTATTATGTTTTTTATCGTCATTATTACTCGGTGAATCATATAATCTATTATCATTTCAGTTGGATTTCTGGCTTATAATAGTTTATATGGGAATTGGAGCAACTAGTTTAACATTTATTTTCCAGAATTGGAGTCAAAAGTACCAAGGCCCTTCTCAAACAGCAATTATTTTTACTCTTGAACCTGTATTTGCAGCCCTATTCGGAGTCCTACTTGGAAATGAGATATTAAGCATCTTAAAGTGGATAGGAATGATTATGATTTTTACAGCAATTCTAATTACTGTAATTAAAGTTAATAATAAAAAAACTGGGACGAAATTGAAATAGAATAATATAAATATATGTTTAGAAATTAAAACTTAATTGTTTTAAATAATTTTTAAGCATAAGTTGTTGTCAATATCTCGACTTTCTTTTGATAACGTAAATTTATTAATGTTTAACCTATGTAATAAACATTACATAAGTGTTAATATCGTTTAACACTTTTTTGTAGAAAAATATGATAAGAATATAAGTAGCTTTCAATCAAATCTTAATTCACATACTTCCAACAGCAATGCAAAAACTAAAGGGAAAAGGTTTGAACATCTGCAGTAAATGTGGTAACGTTATGGTCACCAGGATCGTAAAAAGAGGGGCAAATCCTAAAAGTGGAGAGTTAGAGAAGATCCTTCAATGTATAGTCTGTAAACATTGGGTAGATATTGACTAATCCTCAAGTAGTATTTTAAAATTTAAATTATTTGTTTATTCTAAACATTATTAATTTTGAAATGAAGTTTTGTTATCACATAAAAATGAAGAAGTAGAAGGGAACGATCGTTTGAGCAAAAAACAAAATCAGGGAGAGAATTAAACTCAAAGAGTTTAATAGAGGGCGAAATCCAATGTTAGCTCAAATTATCGTATTAAATTCCCTTCCCAATGAGTAATGTGATTTCATCTTTAAAAATTCATGTATTATAAAATAAAGGATTCTTAACATTTTGACTCTAATTGAAATCTTCTTTTTTTAATGAATCCGTATCTTTTATATCTGAGAAAAATAAAAATATTATAAAACTTATAAGTTTTCAAATCTAGTCCTCAAATACACATTTTAACGAAGGCTTCTTGAAATCACATGAAATTTCAAGACTTTCATTTTGTGTCCAAAACAAACAATATTTATATAAAAAGAATTAAATTTTTGAATACAAAAAAGAAAAAGTGTAAAAAAAAAGAGATGTAAAAAATGAGAAAAAAATCGATAATCTTAATACTAGTAAGCTTTATGTTTTTAAACTTTGGAGCATTTGGACTAATGTTTCTTCCTGTTTCTGGTAAACCTATCGAATTTCCTGAATATCAACCAATTGATATTGGATATGAAATAAGAAATTCTGATCTCCCTTTAGAAATGGGTGATCTACTCTTAACAAATTCTTTAAGTACTGCAGCTACTGAAGCAGATATCGGGACTCAAAGGCTATATGTTTCAATTAACTATTATTATGGCTATTACTTTACGACTTGGATGGAATTAATGGCGGTAGGAGAAGAAGCCGAAATTTGGGTACAGACTGATCTATCTTGGCCTGAAGGAGATCCAAGACCAACTCCAGTAATAACAAGTGAACAGTGTGAATATCTTGCAGATGAATTTGATTCAGTAATTTATCCGTTGACCACAAGTTATTTTGGAATGCCAGATTATAAGGAAGGATGGGATTCACCATATTCACATATGGTCGGAGCCCCTCCAGATTATACTTATGATCCTGAAGGTAAAAGCGTTGTATTAGTATCGAATATTAGAGACGATAACTATTACGATTATACCTACCCATATTTTGTGATTGGTGTTTATAGCCCCACAATTGAAGGTTGGTTTGATAGAAATGTAGTATCTCTTGATGGAAATAATTGGCAAAATTACTTAGCTGGACCTGGAGGCCAATATGAAGGAACACTTGCACATGAATATCAACACCTTATTCATGATGATTATCAAGCAATAAAAACACCTTTCATGAATGAAGGATGTTCAATGTTCGCCGAACTTCTATGTGGCTATCCTACAGCTTGGAATGACATTAATAGCTTTCTCGCAACTCCAGACAATTCCCTTACTGAATGGGGAGATCAAGGTGGGATAAATGCCTTAGCCGATTATGGTCAGGCGTTACTCTGGGCAACTTATTTAGTTGATAATTATGGAGATGAATTCTTAAAAAATTATGTTCAAAATGGAATTACTGGTGTTCCCGGCGTCGAAGCTTTACTTCCTGCAGGTGTGAGTTTTGATGATGTATATCGTGATTGGACATTGGCAAACTTTATGCGAACAGGTTATACACGTATTGATTTTAATGATAAAGCAGCTAATGATGTAAGAGTCTATGAAGTTAAGGATAAATGGCCAACAGATGTTTATGGAACTGATTTTGGTGATACTATCACAATATTGGGCTATAACACCGGTGTGTCTATGGTTGGCTCATATGGAACAGATTATATCCTCCTAAGTAAACTAAAATGGCAATATTCATCTGAATTATGGTTTAATGGAGAAGATACAGCTTGGCAACCACATTGGGACAAAGATGGTACAGCTTGGTATTCTGGTTCCTCTACCTCTGAAAGTGCTTTAAACCTCTTTTTTGATTTCGATGCAACGGGAGTTTCAGCCTTAACATTTGATACACAATATATAATCGAGACAGGTTGGGATTTTGGAGCTATTCAGATTTCTACTGATGGAGGTATGACATGGACTTCATTATCAAATGAATATACAACCTCTGACCACCAAGGTACACACCCAGATATTATTCCAAACCTTCCAGGATTAACAGGTAGAAGCGATGGCTGGATACCCATGAGCTTTGAGTTATCTGCATATTCAGGACCAGCAATCATTCGTTTCCGGTATATGACCGATTGGGGTACTGAATGGGATGGCTGGTGGATTGATAACGTCGCTCTCGATGGAGATCTTGTAGAAGAAGGTGATTTTTATACAGATTATAATCCACCCTTGACCAGCTTTATTGTAAGTGTTCTAAGACAGGATTTCTGGGACGGTGATTATTATTATAATTTAATAGCTGAGTTCGATGTATCCGGACCTAATGAATTTGTCTTAGATTTAGCAAATTTCCTTTCATCTCCAGGCAAAGATCTTAGATACCCTGATGTTGTGTTAGCTATAACTCCTCGAGTTGGAATAGCAGATTATTCATTCTCTGTAGTTCGTACATAATAATGGAGAAAAAGTATAAATTAAAATCCTTAAATTTTTTTTTTAATCTATCATTTTAGTAATTTTTAACTTTAAATTATCTTCAGCAGCAATGACATTTTTAATTCTCGTATTCTTTTTCAATTTCTCAACTTGACTTGGTATAAAATTCTTTAATGAAATCTGAGAATCCATGTATGCTCCAAAATGTGTAATTATTAAAGCATTTAAAGTAGGTTTTATATGGTTGAGATATGGAATTACTTCATCAGTACATAGATGTCGTCGACACTTAATTGAATCGGGTCTTAATAAGTTTAAGATAAGTATATTTACTCCGTTGAATTGCTCTGAAAACCCATCGAATACCATAGTATCACTCGTAAATGCTATAGAGTAATCCTCAAGGTTAAACCTAATACCAAATCCCTCCATTTCAGGAGAGTGAATAACTTTAGTTCCTATTATCTCAGCATTCTTATATATAAGGCTCTCTCCAATCTTAAATGGAATTACTTTTTCCAACATATTGATATGATATTCAGAGATAAACTTTAAAACCTCTTTGGTTGTTATTAAGGTACCTTTCTTATAATAATTATAATGCTTATCATGTAAAACTTCCCGTGAACTTTCTATAAGAGCTGCTAAATCATTATAATGATCAACGTGTGGATGAGTTACGATAAACAAATCTGTCTTGGTTGGATCTTCACCATACTGGTTAATTCGGACAATGGCACCAGGACCAGGATCTATGTGAGCTTGAGATCGGTTAAATTTGTATAGAATGCCACCTGTAGCTCTATACTGAGTTCTAATATGATGTCTCCCTCCTCCAGAGCCAAGAATAACTAATTCATCATCCATCATGTTTAAAGTATAGAATCAGATTAATTATGAGAATAAATTAATAGTATAATCTAATATTTTCCTTTTCGCATTAATTTTTTCGCAATTAATTCAAATACAATATTAACATTGTGCCCCGTTTTAGAAGATGTTTTGATGAAATCTAGCATATTAAAGGTATTTTTAATATCTAAAGCAGTATCATCATCCATGCTTATTGCGTCCTCAAGATCTAGTTTAGTTCCTACAAGAATAATGGGGAGGTTTATATCATGAAGCCTAATTATATTCACCCAATTTAATACATTACCCATCTGAGGCATTTTAGTGAGATCTATTAGAAGAAGGGATGCTCTTGCGCCCATTACAAAATTGCTAAGTAAGTGTCTGAATCTCTCTTGGCCACCTAAATCCCATAATTGTAATGAACAATTTCCCTCTTCTAGATGAATTTCTTTAAGAAAAAAGTCGACACCAATAGTGGTTATTGTTGATTCATCAAAGATTCCATCCACGTATCTCCTTAACAAAGTTGTTTTACCAACTCCACCATCTCCAGCTACAAGCAACTTAAATACGAAATTTCTAGGTGGCATTCTCTTAATACAATTTTGGATATTTAATTTATCATAAGAAAATTATCAATTTTATATTTTAATATAATATTACCTTATTATTTTAGGCTTGGAATTCCTTTTCTACAACTTTATCAATTTCAGTTAGGAGAGGTTTTAGTTCCTTACTAACAAGTTTTTGTAGTCTTGCTTTTGAGGGGATTTGTTGTGTTGTTTGAATTAAATTTTGGTAAATATTTTTAGCAATAAATTGTCCTTTCTTACCCAAATCAGATAGAATTGTATGATTTTTATTCTTAAAATTAAATTTTCTTATGGGATTTTCAAATGGTAATTTGAATATGTGCCTTGAACTTTTTTTAATTCTGACTTGATTGTTAATTAAGGGTGAATTTAGAACTGCTGATAAATAATATGCTTCATCAATAGTACTTGGATTATAAAAAGTCAAATCTCCGGTGATTAAATAATCTCCTTCGATAACTGCTGAGCTTAGAACGGATCCCGAGTTATTGTAAACAACTTTTATTTTAGCTTGCTGTCGACTGTTAATCAACTTTGACCAACGATTCAAATTGTCCATCAGTGACTTGTTTTTAGTACTTACTTTTTTATGTTTTAAATATATTTGATTAATTTTATCATAGAAATTTTTAGCATTTTCACTTAATTCATCATATGTAAAGCTAAGATCTTTCTTTGAAAGCGGTAGAAAAACTCGATAGGAATCAAATATTAAAAATTTTATCAGTTCTGTACTTTTAATAACATTAAAAATATAATTCTTCTCAACCTTCTCATCCTCAAATTCAACAATATTCCAAGGTGGTTTAGCTCTTTCAAAAATCTTTGGTTCAGGATTAATTTTAACTAGTGAATCATTATAGTTTATACACCTAATAAAGATTAAATTTCTGGGATTTAAATCCGCTCCTTTATGAAATAATTTCTTATAGATACTAGGCTTAATAGGAAGTAGTTTTTGAAATTCTTCTTTATTTACTAATTTTTGAACATAAGCTTTATCTCCTTTTCTTTCAACATGATATGGAATGAAGATTTCCTCTCTATTCAAAATAAGCTCAATATTGTCAAAATAATTGATTTTATTGTTATTTTTTACACTAAGATAATAAACGGGAATTTCAAGTTCTTTATTAACTACTTCAGAATTAGAATATTCCGCGTATAAGCAGATGAAATCAATATTGAACACTTTTTCTATTTTTGGGTCAAATTTCCAAATTTTTATATTCTTAAATCCACAAAAGTTTCGAAAACGAGATGCATGGGATCCAGTAATAATTCCTTTGGTCATAACAAAAAAGATTTTAGAATTTTTCTTCAAATATTCCTTAGCTTTGTAGAAAAACAAAGTTGAAATTTCAATATTTAAAACATTTTTTGGGGACGGCTTAATTTTTAATTCCTCTGCTAAAAATTTTATTTTATTCTGGTATTCAATTGAATTTATATCTCTTAACGTATACCAAGGGGGATTTCCAATAATCAAATTAAACTTTTTATCATGATCAATCTCTCCTAGGAATAATGAATCCTTTACAAAGAAGTTTAATTCAATTTTTGATACATTTTCTCCCAATAACAAGAGAAAATTAACCTTTGCTATAAATATAGAAATCGGGTTAATATCATACCCGTACAACCTACTTATTGCTAAAAATTTTTCACTTTCTGGTTTATTAGCATGAAGGATGGTTTTCACGATTTCAATTAGAAAGTTAGCAGAACCGCAGCTAAGATCAAGTACCATTTCTCCAAATCTGTAAGTAGTTTCAACCATTTTGTTTGTTAAAAACCTTGGAGTGTAGAATTCTCCGGATTTATGTCTAATTACATTTGATAGAAAGGTTTGGATAAGAAAATCAAAGAAGTATTCATTAGGAATTTTTAATGAAAATAAATCCTTTTCAATATAACTTAAGAGTTCCTTGTAATCATTTTGACTTGACTCCTCAAAAATCTGAAAAAAAGGATCAAAATAATTCTCTTGAAGAAAAAGAGCTCTATGATACTCAATTCGAATCTTTTCTCTTTTCTTATCAAACTTTTCCAATGAAAAAATCTTGAAATGAGTTGAAATTTTAATATTTAATACAATTTTAAAAATAAAAAGGTATCCAATGAAATAGATGAGACCAAATAAAATATATAAATGTAGATTTGCAAGTTTAGTTCCATAAATTTGGGCAAAACAATTAAACCAATGATTGTATTCACTTGTATTTCTAATATTTTTTGATTCTAATAATTCTTCTAACTTTTTAACTAATTTTTCGATCACTTTGAGATGAGCTACTTTATTTTGTTCAAATGCTAAAATATCAACCATTTGTTTACTTCACTATTGTGTGAATTACCAATGATTTAATATTTAATTTTAAATTTATTTTTCTATATTTATGTATTAATTAGAATTAATTTTAATATGAAATAAACTTCTTTTGACATCTAAAGGGATTAAAGTTTCTAAATTCTTGGAAAAAGGAATTGAATTTTCATGCCAAATGTGTGGAGATTGTTGTAGAGGACTAAAAGAGGGTGAAGTTTACCTTTTTAAAGATGACATACGACGATTAGCACATCACTTAAATTTAAAGGGAGAAAAAGGATATAGAGAATTCGTGAAGCGGTATCTTAAAGTGATTGAAGATTCCTTTTTTTGGAAGGCTGAGAATCAAACGAGAGGAAAAAACTACAAATTTAAAACTTTAGCGTTTAGATTTACAGGAAATGATGAGCATTGCCATTTTTTAATAGATAATATTTGTACTGTTCATGATGCACGTCCGTTTCAATGTAGATGCTTCCCCTTTTGGAAGATGATGGTTACAAACAAAAAAAATCTGATTAATTACTCAAAAAAGTGTAAGGGGCTACAAATCTTAAAAGGACGTTATTATTCTAAAGAAGAGATTTTACAATGGGCGAGAAAAGAATATAAAATCGAGAAAGAATATTTCCTGGAGATGAAGCAGCATAATTTTGATATTTTAAAGGTTTATCCCTTTCTCACGAAAGAAATAATAGAAGAATTAGAGCAATGAACAAATTGCTATTTACTATTAATAAGTAATAAGCAAGAAACTAGATTTCTTTATATTTAGGAAAAGTTAAAATTAATTTATTTACCTTATTAGCATTAATTAAGAAACTTAATTTGTTATATATCATTAGGTTGCGTAAATTCAATCATATTAGGTGGTTTTAAACTGAAAATTGGATTATTTATCTGTGATTGTGGCAAAAATATTAGCGGAGTAATTAATAATAAAGAGCTTATAGATTATTTCTCTAAATATGCTAATTTACATGTTATTGGAGATCAATATCTATGTTCTGAGACCGGATTAAATAAAATCATTGAGGAAATAAAAGATAATAAGGTGGATCGTGTAGTGGTTGCGGCATGTTCTTTTAAATTACATGGGTTGTTATTTCGAAAGACTATTGAAAAAGCTGGTATAAATAGATTTCTGATATCATTTGCCAATATCCGTGAACAAAATTCTTGGGTACATAGTGACGAACCAGAGAGAGCAACAAAAAAAGCTATAGATCAAATAAGTATGGCAATTGAACAAGTAAAGCTTCTAGAACCACTAGAAGTCCAGTTTTCAGAAGTTTATCCCTCCGCTTTAATTATTGGGGGGGGTATTGCTGGTATTAAAGCCGCATTAGTTATAGCTGACGCAGGGTATAAAGTATATCTAGTTGAGAAAGATTTGACTATAGGTGGCCATATGGCGTTATTTGATAAGACATTTCCAACTCTTGATTGTTCAATTTGCATTCTTGGACCTTTAATGAGTGAAGTAAAAGATCACCCTAACATTACTCTATATAGTTATTCTGAAATCCAAAAAGTAGAAGGATATGTAGGGAATTTTGATGTAACAATTATAAAAAAGCCTCGGTTTATAGTTGAGGAAAATTGTGTGGGATGTTTCGATATATGTAGAGAAGTTTGTCCTATTGATGTAAAAGATACTTTTTTCCCTCGGAAAGCGATTGATGTTCCATATCCTCAAGCTATTCCTCTCTTTCCAAACATTTTAGAAGAATATTGTGTTGGTTGCAAGGCATGTGCTCAAGCGTGTGATCGAGATGCTATTGATTTTGAACAAAATGAAGAAGAAATTAGATTTAAAGTAGGTTCTATAATTGTAGCGACAGGTTTTAAAACTTTTGATCCTAGCATTCTTGGAGAACTTAATTATGAGAAATACCCTGATATAATTACAACCTTACAAATGGAGCGTATGTTAAATAATGATGGTCCTACACGAGGGAGAATCGTGAGACCTTCAAGTGGAAAGCCTCCAAGAAAGGTTTCTTTTGTATTATGTGTTGGATCCAGAAATCAAGTAATTCATCATGATTATTGTAGTCAAGTATGTTGTAATGTTGCCATTAAAGAAGCGATCTTGATAAAAAAAGAATTTCCTGATGTAAAAGTTACTATTTATTATAATGATATAAGAGCCATTGGAAAGAATTGCGAAGAATTCTATAACAGGGCTCGGGAAGATTTTAAGATTAGATTTATTAAAAGTAATATCTCTGCTATATTAAAAAGCGATATCTCTACTGATAATGAGTTAATTATACGTGGGGAAGATGTAACTGAAGGAAAATTATTTGAAAATCAAACAGATTTAGTCATTCTAGCGGTTGGAATGGAACCCGCGGTAGATACAGATAATTTAAGTAAAATTTTAAATATTTCCCAAGATACGTATGGATTTTTACTTGAGAAGCACCTAAAAATAAGACCTTCTGAGAGTTCTATCAATGGGATTTTCCTAGCAGGAGCAATACAAAGCCCAAAAGATATTCCTAATAGTATAGCTCAAGCAGAAAGCGCTGCTTCAAAAACAATAGCTTTAATTTCTAAAGGAAATGTGGAACTAGATCCACATATAGTCTATTTCAATGCAAAAGATTGTGATCTCTGTAGATTATGTGAGCAGATTTGTATTTATAATGCCATAAAAATAGAAGGGAATGAATTAAAGCTTATACAAGCGAATTGTTCTGGTTGTGGTGCATGTGCGGCAATGTGTCATAATGGTGCTCTTTATATCCCAGGCTTTAAAAAGAACCAGATTTCCACTCAAATAAGAACAGTATTAAGTAGAGAAAAGGCCGAATACCCTTTAATTATAGCTTTCTTATGCGACTGGTGTGCTTATATGGGGGCAGATCTAGCAGGTACGAGTAAAATTAACTATCCATCGAATATAAGAGTCATCCATGTTATGTGCACTGCCATGTTAGATCCAGCTTTAGTTTTTGAAAGCTTCTTCTTAGGTGCAGATGGTGTCTTAATTGCAGGGTGTCATAAACAAGACTGTCATTATGAAACGGGGTTTATCAAAGCAACAACGCGTTATAGTAGCATTAAAGAGATGTTAGGAGAAACTGGTATTAATGAAAATCGCTTAAGAATTATTAGTATTTCCGCCGGTGAAGGTGAAAAATTTGCAAAAAATATTATAGATTTTAAGAGAGAATTGGACAAGTTAGGTCCAATAAAGCCTGGAGAATTCATTAAACCTACTGTAAAGAAGGATATTGCTAAAGAAAAAGCAAAATTAGATGAATTATAATATATCTTATTAATGAGCGTTCTTTATAAATACATCAGTTAAAAATAAAAAACTAGAATCTCATGAGAATTCGAGCAATTACAATTGGACAAAAATTACCTTTTTTAGTAGAAGATAAAGATTTACAAACCACATTAGATGGAAAACTTGAGATGTTTTATTCCCTAAATAAAGATTTGACAAGAAGATTTAAGGATATCAATATTGAAGTTCAAACTAAACGTTTATGTTCTCAACCAATGTTAACATATGAACAACAGGTCTATGAAAAGAATTTAAATGAGACTCTTGCAAGATTACATAATCAACTTGAAATTATTGAGCGATTAATAAAAGAGTATGAAATAGATTATTTTGCTGCTTGTACGGTCCTTGCAGATATTCAAATTGAAAAATATGGAATATATGAAAAACTCTTTCTAAATGAAGTTCCACAATTCATTACTCGAAGAGAAAACTTTTTTACTTCTCTCCACGTGGCTTCAACTGATCATGGTTTAAATCTATCCGCTCTCAGATCCGCAGCAAGAATTATAAAAACTCTCTCAGAACCAGATCCTTTTAATAACTTAAAATTTTGTGTTAGTTCCAATGTAACCCCTGATACACCATTCTTTCCAGCCGCATATCATTTAGCTGAACGCCCTTCATTTGGACTTGCTTTAGAAATGGCAGATGAAGTCATTAAAGTCTTTGAAAGTTCTAAAACTCTGGAGGACGCTCAAAGGAATCTAAAAAGTAGGTTTAATGAAATCTACGATGATTTGGTAATAATTTGTGAGCAAGTTGCCAAAAGCCATAATATTGAATTTCATGGAATAGATTTTTCGCCAGCTCCTTATCCTACTGTTGAAAAAAGCATTGGAACTGCCTTTGAAAAATTAGGTTATGAATATTTTGGAGCTCATGGTTCATTAATAGGAGTTGCATTAATTAAAAATGCAATACCACGGAGAGAAAAAGTAATTGGATTTTCAGGATTCATGCCATCGGTGTTAGAAGACTTTATAATTTCTAAAAGCATTTCTGAGAATAAACTAAATTTGGATACCCTCTTGTTATACTCTACTATATGTGGAACAGGACTTGATTGTGTCCCTTTACCAGGAGATATTTCCCTGAAAGAATTATTTTATATTCTGTTGGATATGTGTACAATTTCAATTAAGTTTGATAAACCATTGACCGCAAGATTAATTCCGATCCCTGGCAGAGGAAGTGGAGATTCAGTAGATTTTGATTTTGAGTATTTTGCTTCATCAAAAGTTATGGATGTTAGAAGATTAATAGAGTCAAAAAAAGATGATCTTTTTTCACGAAAAGAAAAAAGTTTTCGGTTTATTTGAATTTTAGATTGATTTATGCAATAATAAGTTTTAAAACGAAACTATACTAGATTTCATAAGAAAAAATTTTTTTTAGGATAATATTACCCCAAAGAATGACTGAAGAAAAAATAACTAAGAAGGAGAAACCAAGCCAACTTTTTAATGAGGCTTTTGAATATTTTGAAGGAGATTTTGAAAATAATGAATCCGATTCTCCCCAATCTACGAATATTTTGCGGGATGAAATGCTCGAGGGATTAAACCAGTTAAAAGAAGTTATAATTAATAATCCAGACTCAAAATTTCAATCTTTAAATGAATGGGAAAAAGCACAATTTTTTAATTTTATTGAATACTACTCCAGTTGCCCCATATGTCGAAAATCTAATCACCATTCTAACCTAAAGAAAATTTACTTCAATGAGAAATTAGAGTCAATTAAACGAATTCTTATTCGAATCATGAATATTGATGTTTCTAAAGGAACTGATTTTGATTTAAATTTTGGTATTCCTTGTTGTAAATGCTATAAGAAATACTTTAATGAGATATAATTACTTAACGTAGATATTCCACAACTTTTCCAGATTGGGTTATAATGTATTTTACCTCACCATCTACTAATCCTTTTTCAATACATAATGCTTTAAGGAGAAAATCAATATGATAATCTAGAATAGAATAATCAGTTAATAAGTTCTTTTTAGATAAGATATCAAATAAGTTATTTCTCGAAATACTTTTTGCTTTATTTACAATATTTAGAATTTCTTTCCTAATAGGATGATTTACTGCCTTTAAATAAAGAGCATGATATTCTCGACTTCCATCAAGAGTTTCAGATGCCTCCTCTACGGTTTCATAATCCCTCAACTTCTTTGGCATATATAATAAAAAATATCAATTAAGAAAAACTTTTACTCTTTAATCCACTTAAAAAATGAATTAAAAAAACTTGAAATAGATGATCTAGATATGAATTTTAATGAAATTAAATCAATTCTCGGAACAGAAACAGAAGACTTATTAAACTATGCTTGTACAGGAATTCCAAAGAATATGATTCACCTCCCAGGTCCTGATTTTATTGAAAGAATCTGGGAAAAATCTGACCGTAATAATTTAGTTTTGGGAAATATGGAGCGTTTATTTAACCAATGTGGAAGATTAGCAGGTACAGGTTATCTATCCATTTTACCGGTTGATCAAGGAATTGAGCATAGCGCTTCAGCAAGTTTCGCAGTCAACCCCTCATATTTTGATCCCGAGAATATTATAAAACTAGCCATTAGCGGAGGGTGTAATGCTATTGTTTCTACTCTTGGTGTTCTAGGAATAATGAGTCGAAGATACGCAAGAAAAATCCCAAATATTGTAAAAATTAATCATAATGAACTTTTGACCAAACCAGAACTTTCTGATCAAACTCTCTTCGCAAATGTAGATCAAGCGTGGAGTTTTGGAGCGATTGGTGTAGGAGCAACAGTTTATTTCGGATCCACAGAATCTCGAAGACAAATTCAGGAAGTTAGCGAAGCATTTAGATACGCTCATGAACTTGGATTAGTCTGTATTTTATGGTGTTATTTAAGAAATAAAGATGAATTTATTAAAGATGGGAAAGATTATCACACAGCGAATGATTTAGAAGCTCAAGCGAATCATATTGGAGTTACTATTGAAGCTGATATAATAAAGCAGAAAATTTCTACATTAAGTAGAGGTTTTATTGATCTCAAATTTGGAAAAACAGATAAACTTGTTTATGAAAAATTAGCAAAAGATCACCCATTGGAGTGGAATCGATACCAAATTGCTAATTGTTATATGGGTCGTGTAGGTCTAATCAACTCTGGTGGGGAATCAGGGGGCAATGATCTGCAAGATGCAGTAAAAGCTGCTGTGATAAATAAGCGTTCAGGTGGTATGGGGCTCATTCTGGGAAGAAAAGCGTTTAAAAAGCCTACTCCTGAGGGTATTAAAATTCTTAATGCTGTACAAGACGTGTATTTATGCCAGGAAGTTACAATTTCATAATTAAATTTTTTTCAACTCTTATTTCTCTTTTTATAATCTCTGTCAGTCAATTTTGAAATAAATATTGGACTACAATAACTTAAATAAATGTAATTTTCATATAGATCATAAGCTAAAAGAAGATAAAAAAAGTAACTAATATAAGAGAGAAAAAAAATGGGTAAAGAATATTATCGACCTTCAGGAGATAATCCTTATAAGGTAAGAAATGTGCCCTCAAATGTGCAAAATCAAACCCCACCAAAAGATTCTCCTATAAACTTTAAAACCGATCGTATTTGTCCTGCCTGCGGAAAAATTATTAAAATTAGCCATAATTTTTGTAAGTTCTGTGGAATTGACTTGAGTACTATTATCCCATTAGGAGATTCAGACAGAACATTAATTGAGTTAGCCAAAACAGCACTAACAGATCAAGATGCTGATGTGAGGAGAGATGCTGTAGATACAATTGGAGACTTAGGAGAACGTGATGTTCTTGGTATTTTAACCTATATTTTAATGAATGATATTGATGCTTTGGTAAGAAAAGAGGCTGCTGATGAATTAGGAAATAAACATAACCCAATATCCATCGATATTTTAACTAAAGCTCTTAAAGATAGAAGTCCGATTGTAAGAAAACAAGCAATTGAAGCTTTAAAAAAAATTAAAAAAATGGCTACACCTGAACAAAAACCAGAAATTATTATTGAAAAACCCACAGAAATTAAGCAAACTGACTCTGAACAAAAAAATCATGAAGAGAAGGACGAATCAGAAGATCCTCTTACAGAAATTGACCCTGAGGATGACAATTTCTATAAAGTATAAATTAATTTAAGTCACTTCTTCTTACTTGGAATTTTAGGTAATTCTCTTTTTCCAGACTTAGGTTTTTCTTCTACGCTTTTTTGTGTTTCTTTTTTTTTTAAAACCTCAATTGCTTCTATTATCCCTTTTTTTTGATCAAAATAGATCCTAAACTGATGGTTATCTAGTATCATTACTTCTTTTGGGAGTTTTTTAACTTCTTCCCACGTAATGTCTACCACACTTTTTCCAAACACTTCTACTTCTTTAGAAACAGCTCCATAAAGAGAATGTCCTAAAATTAAATTTTGTCTCTCATAATTATTTGGAACCTCTAATTCTAAGATCTTCTTTTTTATCTTTTCTCTCTCCTCTTCTGATAAGTCTGTTTTTTTTTTCACATAAGGTGTTTTTCCAAGTTGAGCATTTGATCTCTTTGCTTGGGGAGTTCCCAAAGCAAATGAAGAGATAACTGTATTATTTGTTATATCCTCTAAACCAGGAGAATAGTAATTCTCTTTTACATTGCTCCTATCTAGTTTATCAATGCGTTCCAACTGTTGTTTTTCAATATTTCGGACATAACGCATATCTGGTAATCGCTCTTTCACTTCCATTGACTCCAACTTAAATGCATTCAGAAATTCTTGCAACTCATCACCTTGATCGATAGAAACAATTTTACATCTATGATATCGTGGATCAGTTATAAGTTCTTTTTGTAATTCTTGGGCAACTTTTGAACTAATAAACCTTTTCCTTACAGGAGATTTTGAGCCTTTCCATATATAAATTCTTCTTAAATCTTCGCGTATAATAATCAAAACTTGTTCAGGACTTAGATGAGTTTGAAGCTCTTCTTGCTTTATCTTAAGTTTTTTGCGTTCTCCAGTGTTTTCTAAATCAAATACTATGAATTCATCGTACACTTCTGCCATACGTAATTCCCTATTTTTTAAGTTCCAATAATTATTAAAAAATAAGTAAATTGTTTAGTTTACCAAAATATAAAATTACTAAAATAAAAATTTATTTAATCAACTAAATGGGTAAAACTATATCTTATATACATTCTGTAAATTGTTTAGAAGGGTCTTGGAAATCTTCCACCTCTTCGTATAGGACCTCTCCAAATGGGTCCCGGTCTAAATCCTGGTCCCATTCCCATTGTATCATGCAAAACATTATCTATAGATAATACAAATCCTACTAGGATGCGACGATCAGTTTCATTATCTAAGATTTTTAAAGCATAACTATCTGCGAAGTCGAAAACCCCTCCTAGGAAGACATCACGCCATCGGTCTGCCTTTTCGATTTCTGCAACCAACTTTTGTGATGCAACTTCAAAGATCTTAAATGACCATCCCATAAAATCACCCTCAGCGGTATACCATCTCTGTCCAGAAGGATCTTCAAGATAGAACACATTTCGAAAGAAAGTTAAAATCTTTCTTTTTATTCTTGCAATCAAATTCCCTGAATGATCTTTTAAATCTTGGGCTCCCCGAGCTGAAATAATTTTACTATGGATTGTAGCTGCAACAGTTCCGTCAACTTCTTGAAGCTCAACTCGACGTCTAATGCTGAAAATGACTCTATTCATCTTCCCAATTAACTTTCCCTTCTCATCCATTATATCACCAAATCCCATGTCCCACATTCGTTCTTTAATCAAATAGTAATTCCTACTAATATCAAATAAGCTTGCTCCTTCAAGTTGTGATGGTTTAGAAACAGTATTCTCTTTTTTGGGCTTAGAATTCTTCCCCTCCTCTTCTTTAATTGGTCTCCTTAATTCAGATCCACATTTTTCGCAATATTTTTGATCATTGTTAGCTATTTTTTCACCACAGTTCTGACAAAACATCTCTTTTGACTCCAATTGAAAATCTTTTATTATATTTAAGCAAGAAAAGGTAACTTAAATTAATAAATTTAAGGATGGCAGGTAAAGGAAATTTTTTAATAAACTAAGCTTTTATTTATAATAAAAATATTATTAATTACTACTTTATGTCTACTATTCCGAAGTTATTAAAACTGAAAGATTATATTACATTGGTTGGTACTACCTTAGGAGTGCTTGCTATTATCTATGCTTGCGTAGGGTTGCGTGATGCAATATCTTTCGGCTTTTTTCTTATTACCATTTCTCTTGGTACCGATTTGATCGATGGATATATTGCTCGAAAAACAGGTACAGTAAATGAGATGGGAAAACATCTTGATTCATTAAGTGATAGTTTAACATTTGGAATTGCTCCAGCAATTTTAGTTTTTCAAGCCTTTAAAAGGGGGAATCCTTATGATATAGTGGTATTAATAGCATGTATTCTTTTTGCCATGGGTGCTATGTTAAGATTGGCTAGATTTAATCTACAAGAAGGAAAAGGTTATACTGGAGTTCCAAGCCCCGCAAGTGCTTTATTGATGATTGCATATTTTTATGCCAATTATTTTTATTCATTTGCAATAGGAGGAATTAACCATCCTTTTCTTGAAATAGCCTATTATGCAATTCCTTTTTTCTTAGTGTTTATTGGCTGGTTGAATATAACAACTCATATTACATTTGGAGAAAAAGGAAGAACTACGTATATAATTATTATTCTATTTGCTCCCTCTTGTCCTGTTTTTGGTATTATTGGAATTTTGAACCCAAATTTTGTGATATCAATTATAGCTGCTATATTTTTCATTAGCTCTTTTTTTGGGTTAATAATTTATATTGTTTACAGATTTTTCCATAAATTTTTCGCTGCAAAAAGAGATAATGTTGCTGCTTAAGAATATTATAGAATACGCTTCTTCCATTCTTCAATATTTGTAATAATTTCTCTTACATTATCTGGAGTTAAAAGGGCTATTTGTTCTTTGTATTTATTTATCGTACTTCTTAGTTTATGAAGTGTAACCGAAAATCCCTTTTTTTCTAAAATCAAATCTGCGACTTTTTGCAACTCCATACTAAATTCTTTTCCATTGAATGTTCCCAATTTCTGTATTAAGGTATTAAATGCATTATTTATTAAATTGGAGGACTCATCTAATACTTTAGGAGCTATTTTTGACATAAATTCGGAATGTTGCTGAACTTGTTGAGGTAAATGTATATCTGCCATTCCTTTAAGGGGAACTTCCTGTGGTGGTGGTCTTTTAGGCCATTTTTCTTGAATTGGTTTTGCTTCTTGAATATCTAATGTTTTGGGAACATTTACACTTCCAGTTTCTTGTTTTATGGGTTTTGTACTAGAAATATATTTTGGAACATGTGGCATTTCAGTAGCTGCATTTATCCACATTGACTCTATGAAGGGGGTCAATAACTCGATAAAGGGCTTATAGGTTGTGCTAATACCTACGAAATTATTAAGTACGTTTTTTGCTTCAATTACGCCAACACCCATGATGATAAAATTGGTTGACTTTCCAACAAATAGATTATCATTTTTTAGAGTTCGATATTCAAGATTTGTAATTTCATTTAACTTCCTAACACTACTATTAGTACTCGCCTCTGAGGATGCTAGTTTTATTTTTATATTTCTAGGCACATTTTTAAATTGTTCACTTAACAAATTATCTTCTAATCTTGGTATTATTAGAAGCACATCATTCTTAGAGTTTTGAATTAAATTTTGTATTTCTTCATATACCTTTAAAATGCTATTCACTACCCACAAATTTTCGATTTTTATTTTTTCAGGTTGGAAGAAATCTTTAAAATTATACATTACATTATTTATCGGATTATTAAGGGCTGCAACTGAATCAACAGAATTTTTAATAACACTATCTAAATTTCTTATAATATCATCTTGAAATTTTTCTAAACCTTTTGATAATGATTCATCTTTATTTCTTATTAAATCAAAAATGGAGGTCATTTTTAATTCGAAACCATTTATCGTGTTAATTAGGAGCATTTTAAAATCGTCTCTAAATTGAAGGCTAGATTCAATAATATTATTTAAAGATTCAATTTTCTTATTAATCTCCTCTTCAATTAATCCATGCAAACTTTCGGTAAACTTGTCCATTGAATTATTTAACTTTTTATCGAAAGTATCTCCTACTATCATTTTGATATCTTTTTGATATTTTTTAAGTTCCAATAATTCAATTTCATTAAGCATGTTATTCTTGATTTTAGAGATTGCTTTATTTAATGATTGAAACTGGTTATTAATTACATTCATTATAGTTTGATGTAGATCATCCAGAACATCCTCAATCACGCGGACATTTTCTATTCCTTTGACAATATCTTCCACTTCCTGTTTTTGAATTAATGTCTCTTCTTGAAGATCATTTCTCATATCTTGAGTTGCATTAAGAATTGAATTTACCTCGGCAATTTTATTCTCTTTAAATAACTTATTAAGTGAACTTACCAATAATTGGGTTAATTGATTTTTGATGCTTCCTAGGTTAGCATTAATATTAGCCAAATAATTTATAATTGGATTAAATGGGGGTAATGCTAAATATTGGGTGATATACCCTTCTTTTTGAGGAGTTACTAAGAGTAATAAGCCAGCGATCTCTAATTCTTTAATTGCATTTAGAAACTCTTCTTGAGGGATTGTAGGTATTATTGAATACAATTCATTAGGAGATAAAGGATTTCTACCTAAGGAATTAATGTAAATCTTTATGGCGTGTTCTGACAGTTGTATTTGTTTTAAAAAATCTTCCATATTAATGCACTTATTATAATCTTATTTCTCATTACCATTATCACGTATATTAATAAGTAATATCAAATTTTACTTTTTAAAATTTTGGAAGAAAAAAATATTTAAAAAATTAAATTCTTAAACTAAATTAAAAAGAATTTAAGTTTATAATTTTATGAAAACTTTTTATGAAGAAGTCTTTTTTTACTTAGATCTAACAAAAGACATTATAAAAAAGAAAGAATTAATCAAAGCAATAAAATTTTTCATCTCTGAGAAAAATAAAAGCAATCTTAAAGGACACTATGGTTTATTAATTTTCCAAGAAGAGGGTAATCCAATTTTTATAATTGAAAAAAAAGATGCTAATATTATCGCAAATGCTATAGAAGAGAATTGGAAAACCCGTCCTAGGAAAAAATCATATTTCGAAAACGGACTTTTCTATATCTTTTCGTATATCGCTGAGACCGTGAGAAAAAAGTCAAAAGTAAATAGAATAATTATTATAACCGACACACCCAGCGACTTATCTGAAGACTATACTGAAGCACTTTTTAACCTCATCTCCAAAATCAAAAATTTTCCTACATTTATCGATATTGTACGAATATCACAAAAAAGTGAACGATTTTTTAAAGACGATGTAAAATTGAATATTTTAGCTAGCGATACTAATGGAAGTATTTTTTATATCCACGAAAAAAAGAGTTTTTTTAATGTTATTGGAGACTTAATTAAATCCAAACAAATAAGGGCAGGTGAACAAGAAAAACTTAAAATTAAGAAAGAAGATTATAAATTCTATTCCCAGCTAGCTAAAAATTTGGTATTTCCGTCTGAAGATCTTACAGAAACAAAATGTTATTTATGTCAAGAAGATATTTGCCCTCTCTGTACAGATATATATGATGTCCCTAAATCATGTGAAAGTTGCGGTAGTATTTTTCATAATTGTTGTATTACAAATTATACAATTCAGAACAATATTGGCATTCCTCATATATTTAGATGCCCAAGGTGTGATATTTTATTGAAGATTGAACAAGATGAGATTGTGGAACTTATAGATGATAAAACAAAATCCGTCGAAGACTATATCGAGAGTGAATTTACTGAATTAAAACCTGAAGATTCAGCTTCTCATATTACCCCAAAAAGAGTTAAGGTTGGTAGTTTTTTTGGGAAGTTTTATTCTATAAAAAAAGAAGAAGATAAGTTAATATATCAAAAAATACGTCAAGAACCTCAAACGGATATGATAACTAACAATTTTAAAAAAGATAAAAGTGGAAGTTTTATTAATTGCCCTGAATGTGGTACCCACGTAGAAAGAAATAAAGGAAATGGTAAGCGGTGTCCCTATTGTGGGCATAAATTTTAAAGTAAAATTATTTTATTTTGGGAAGAGATATTCTATTTTTTAAGAACATATGAAATAAGATAAGATCAATAAAAATAAATAAAAATTCTATTATAGTTTATATAATTTCTGAATAATGTTTTTGGATAATTTTTTGTTTAACTGGTGTTGAGATGCTTAAGAAAGCTGCTATTAATTCGGAGGAATTCATATTTTACATCGATTTATTGTCAGATTTCTTAAAAAAGAAAGCTTTGACAAAAGCTATTAGTGCATTTATTAAAGATAAGGAAAAATTTAATAGTTTAAGTTCATATGGAGCTATTTTATTTCAAGAAAAAGGGGCTCCTGTAACCATATACAATCAAAAAGAAGTAGAATCATTAGTTAAAACAATTGAAGAATATTGGGATACACGTGAAACTAAAATGAGTTATTTGGAAAATGGCTTATTCGAGATATTATCATATATATTTAGGAAAATCAAAACGGCGAGGAAGAATTATCGAGTAATTATAGTATCTGATACACCAAGTTCACTTTCAGAGGAATATCATAATGCACTCTATGATTTGTTATTGAAAGCTAGAAAATTTGATACATTTATTGATATCATTAGGTTGGGCGACCAGAAATTTTATGATGATGATGTGAAGTTAAAGGTGATTGTTTCAGAGACTCATGGTGGTGTATTCTATTGTAATGATACAAAATTATTTCAAAATATCCTAGGTTCTTTAATTCAGAGCAAAACAGAATTCAATGTAATCCATTCAAACGAATCAGAACAAATTCTGAAAGAAGATAAATTATTCTATGAGAAACTAGCTGTAGATTTAATATCTTTAGGTTCTGATGAATTAGAAAAATGTGATATATGTGAACGAGAATTATGTCCAATTTGTGAAGCTCATTCTGATGAAATACATAAATGTTATAATTGTAATGCAAAATACCATGCTTGTTGTGGAGCAGAATATTCAATAGCTAATAATATTGGATTCAAACATCTTTTTAGATGTGTAAAATGTGATACTCTGCTAAAATTGGATGAAGATTTTGTAAATTTAGTTTATCAAGAAAATCAGGTAGAGGATATAGAACAAATTGCAGAAGTCTATTTAGATACAAAAGAACCATTTATTGAAGAAGTTCAATCTGAAGATGAATTAAATAATGAAATGGGAATAGAAGAAATTATTCCCGAAACTGAGCCCAATTATAAAAAGGTCCGAGTAGGTGGATTTTTCGGTCCAGAAATTACAATAGAAACAAGGAACAATGATAGGGCAAAAGTGTTAGAGCCTATGACTAATTCTGTGATAAATGATTCCGAAGATTTTGAAACGTCTGCATTAGTACAAGAAAAAATATCTATTACCTCGTTAAGACCTCCAAAAAGAAAAACAATTAATCTCTGTCGAATATGTGGAACTACACTTCGAAATACTTCTATTTGTCCGAATTGTGGTGCGATAGTTGATTGATCCTTTTTAAGATTAAAGGGACGATTCTAGCGTATTTTTTATTTAGTATTAAGATATTATAAATTTAGATATGGATGATATTAATAAAGAATTTAATTTTGATCTTCATAAATTCTTAATTGAAAATAGCCAAGATGAGAATATAAGACTTAAATCTATCAATTGCATTAAGAATTTAGATTTGAGAAATCAAAAAACATTTCAATTTTTGGAGAATATACTAATTTCTGATTCAAATGAGGATATAAGAAGATTAGCATTTAAATCATTAATTCTCATAAATTCTGATAAAGTGATTAAATCAGTTGTTTATGCGATTCTTAATGAATCTGGAACCTTTTTAGTAGATTTAATTGATTTCTTATATCGTATCAATCCGCTTATATGCAAACAAATATTAAGACAGAAAATTCTACAAATAGAAAATAAAACTCCCCACACTTTACTCAAAAATAACAATTTGGATAAATTAACCATTCATCAATTAAGAGAACTCTTACTTAATCATCAACTGAATAAATCCTTAGAAAATTTATATTTTCATCGACATTCAGTCCCTCTAGCGCTTGATCTTTATGGAATAGAATAAACTAAAGTGATAATGATTTTAATGGAAACTAAAAAACATTATTTCAACCCAACCATTTCGAAAATAAGTATGCTTTTATCAGGTATTTTCATGGGAAATGTGGGTTTATTTATAACTTTTTTATCAAGTTTTTCTATCTTTACAATAGTGTTACTTAGAGGCTTATTTGGGACAATATATTTAACAATTTTTATGTTAATTTCAAAATCCTTATCTAGAAAATTCTTAAAAGAAAGTTTTAAGACACATTGGAAATATTTGATCCTCTTAAGCGTTACAAATCCCTTGGTTATACTTTTATACTTTTTCAATATTTCAGTTACTGGATATGCTATCGCAGCCTTCTTATTGTATACGAGCGGAATTTTTCTCCTCCTCTTACTTATAATCACAAAAGAAGAGAAAATTTCAAAAATAAATATCATCAGTTTTATTTTAGCGACTATAGGGGTGGCTATTATAATGGAATTTTGGAATGCTAGTTTCTTCTCAATAGGAATTATTCTTGGGATTTTATCAGGAATAAACCTCGCAATTTTAGTATATTCAAAGAAAAAAATTTATAATTATAGAATGAAAAATCAACAAGAAATTAAGTTGAAGGGTAATTTTGATATATTTTTATCATGGTTTAGTACTTTATTATTGCTTTTAATCTTTCTGCCATTTGGAATAGCGGATCTTATTAAATTAACATTTATAGATATTTTTATTAGCATGTTGTTAGGATTAATTCCTACCGCTTTAGCATTCACATTATATAATGTGGGTGTAAAAAATGATAAAGGGGGGAATATTGTTATACTATCTTATTTTGAACCAGTAATGGCAACAATTAATACTGCTATTTTTCTTAGAAGTTTATCATTCTTTACAATAATAGGAGGAACGCTAATCTTAATAGCAAATATCCTAATTTTAAGATTCTCGAAATAATTATGCCTTTGGAATGAATTAAAAGAGATATCTTTAAAAATTTGATTTTTTTTTATTATGTAATAAATTTAGAAGAGATTTTAGAAATGCATATTGTTAAGCTACCAAAAATGAATGAAAGCGAAATAAATAAAGCACTCTCCGAAGGAAATATTTGTAGAATTGCGTTTATTGATGGTGACTTTCCTTACATTTCCCCATTCCAATATGTATACTTAAATAATACTCTATATTTTCACTTTACTGATTATGGAAAGAAAAAAGAGATACTCTCTCGTAATAGAAATGTATGTGTTTCAATAGAAAAATTTGAGGAAGATCTCAGCAGCTATTATTTTATTTCAATTCAAGGGAAATTGACTGAAGTAAAAGATATAAATGAACGAAAACAAGTAATTAAACAGATGATGACTAAAGCTAAGAATAAATATTCTCCTAATTTTCTTTCAGTACACGGATTTGAAAAAGTAAAGGGTTGGGACGTATTTTCTGACGAAAAACCATTGAAAATATATAAATTAGATAACATAAGCTATAAAATTGGACTCAAATCTATTTAATTAAAGGTGATTTGAAATATCAAAAGAAAATGATGAAATATCCAGAATTAAAGAACTTGAAAGTACTAATTTGGCAAATGATAACATTAGAGATTGGGTTGTACAAACTAAAAAACAAATAGAACTAGATAATGATCTTTTAGCTCAGAAAATCCATCAAAACTTGAAGGATCATCACATTAGATCTTTTGACATTGTGGGCGCCATAGGTGCAGGAAAAACAGCCATCTTGGAAAAAATCGTTGATAAGATAGCATCCCAATTTAGAGTCTTGGTAATATGTGGGGATATTACTACTCGAGTGGATGCAAATCGAATTGAAAAATTTAATACGGAAACAATACAGATTAACACTGGAAGAGAATGCGCTTTAAATGCATATCATATTAATCAGATTATAAGGAATAAAGATTTGAAAAAGTATGATATAATATTCATTGAAAATGTAGGAAATTTAATATGCCCTTCAGAATTTCTTCTAGGGACGGACAAGCGAATCGTTATCGTATCTATTACAGAAGGGGAATGGGTTATAGAAAAACACCCAATGCTTTTTAAGATGTCAGATATTGCAGTTATTAATAAAATTGATTTAAAAGAACGATTGGGAACTAATATTAGTAAAATGATTAATGATGCTAAGAAGATAAATTCAGATATTGACGTAATTACTACCAGTGCTAAAACTGGAGAAAATATTGATAAACTCCTTGAATTAATGGGATTTTATATCTAAAAAGGAGTGATTAGTTATGAGTGAACATTTAAAAGAAATAATTAAGGCTTGCGAAGATTTAGGTGATATTAAAAAATATAACATCAAAAAGCTACTAAACGCTTTTTTTTCAAAAATGGAAACTAAAATCACCAATTATATTGGAGATTATCCCACATTCATAGAACCCGTGTTTTTAGAGGAAAATGTTAAAATTGGGGATGATGTTCTTATCGGACCGAATGTTTATATAGGTTCAAATACAGAGATTGGAGATTATGTTGAAATTTCGAATTCAATTGTGTTTGAAAATGTTAAAATCGGTGAAAATTTTAAATTGGAAAATTGTATCATTTTAAAAGATAGCAGTTTAGACTTTCGCAATTTTAGCTTAAAAAACTGCATTCTTAAAGGTACTAGTAGTTCTGAATCTGAACTTGAAAAATATGACCTCTAATTATTTATAGTGAAAATTACTTCAACTTTTTATATAATTAGTGATTTCCATGAAGGATATAGAAAAGTATTTTGAATATAATTTAAAAAGATGGAATGAATTGGCAGAAATTAATCCTAAATCAAAATTTTATGATTTAGATGGATTTAAGAAAGGTAAAACATCTCTATTACCAATAGAACTTAAAGAAATGGGACAAGTTAAAGGAAAAACTCTACTACATCTGCAATGCCATTTTGGTATGGATACTCTATCATGGGCACGAAATGGAGCAATAGTAACCGGTGTAGATTTTTCAGATAAAGCAATTAGAGTTGCAAAACAACTAAGTGAAGAATTAGAAATTCCAGCACAATTTATTCATGCAAATGTTTATGATATTCCTAAATTAATTAAGCAAAGGTTTGATATTGTTTTTACCTCTTATGGCGCTATCTGTTGGTTGCCTGACTTACCCAAATGGGCCGAAATCATTGAAAATTGCTTAAAACATAATGGCATGTTTTATATTATTGATAATCATCCATTTGGAATCATACTAGATGAGAAAAAACAACCCTTTCAGGTTGGTTATAATTACTTCACAGAGGGAAAACCTGTCTTCTGGGATGATTGTGGAACCTATGCCGGAGAAAAAATAGAACTTAAGAATACAACAAGTTATGAATGGTTCCATAAAATGAGCGATATCATAAATTCGCTAACTAACGTTGGGTTACGCATCGATTTTTTGCATGAGTTTCCCTTTGGTTTTTTCAAATTGCATCCAGATATGAAAAAAAGAGAAGATGGTTACTGGGAATTTCAAACTTTAAAATTTTCAGTCCCTATGATTTTTTCTTTAAAAGCACGTAAATAATTCTTTAAAGAATTAAATTCAGTTAGGTTCTATAGAAATGAGCAAGATTTTATCCTAATGGGATTCATATGGGATAATATAAAGGAAATGTTTTTGTTTTGTAGGATATTTTAACATCTAATAAACATATCTATGATGAATAATATGAAAGGTCCTGTTGAGCCATTTAAAATTAAGATGATTGAGCATGTTGGAATGCCTGATGAATGTAGGAGAAGAGAAGCAATTAAAGAAGCGGGTTATAATACATTTTTATTAAAGTCTGAGGATGTTTTTATCGACCTATTAACTGATTCAGGAACTTCTGCTATGTCAGATGTACAATGGTCTGGAATGATGCTTGGAGATGAAGCTTATGCTGGAGCCCGAAATTTCTATAATCTTGAAAAAGCTGTCCAAGACGTACTTGGTTATAGGTATTTAGTCCCTACTCATCAAGGTCGAGGTGCTGAACATTTGATGTATAGCTATCTTGTAAAGCCAGGAGATATCGTTCCTAGAAATATGTATTTTACTACATCTAAAGTCCATGTTGAATTACCAGGAGGAAAGATGGTGGATGTTATTATTGATGAAGCCCATGATCCCGAAAATTTACATCTATTCAAAGGGAATGTCGATCTAAAGAAACTACAGGCTTTAATAGATGAATATGGAGTAGACAAAATACCATTTGTTAATATTGAGATGGATGTGAATATGGCAGGTGGACAACCTGTTTCTATGGAAAATTTAAGACAAGTAAGAGAATTTTGTAATGATTATAAATTAAGAATAATTTATGATGCAACTCGCTCTAGTGAAAATGCTTACTTTATTCGAGAGCGTGAAAAAGGATATGAAGACACACCAATCATAGATATTCTTAGGGAAATGATGAGCTATTCTGATGGATGTATCTATAGTTCTAAAAAAGATTGCTTAGTAAATATTGGTGGATTCCTAGCCACCCATGATGAGGATATATTTGAAGCGACACGTAGCATGGTAGTTGTGTATGAAGGACTTCACACTTATGGAGGAATGGCTGGTCGTGATATGGAAGCATTAGCTCGTGGTTTAAGAGAAGGAGCTCAATATGAGTACTTAAAGTATAGAATCAACCAAGTTCGTTATTTGGGGGAGCTGTTAGTGGATGAAGGGGTGCCAATTGTAAAACCTGTAGGAGGTCATGCCGTATTTTTAAATGCGGTAAAATTTTTACCTCATCTGGAGAGAGAGCAATGGCCAGCTCAAACTTTAGCAGCAGAAATCTATGAAGACTCTGCGGTAAGGAGCATGGAGAGAGGCGCTGTATCTAAAGGGCGTGATAGAGATACAGGAGAAAATATCTTTCCACCATTAGAGTTAGTACGTTTAACTATTCCTAGGAGGGTTTATACTAATTCCCATATGGAATATGTTGCTGAATCAATTATCCGCCTTTTCCAAGAAAAGGATGATATTAAAGGTTTAAAGATGGTTTATGAGCCGAAATATCTGAGATTTTTTCAAGCTCAATTTGAAAAATTAACATAAAAATAAAAAAATTATAAATTCAATAAGCTAACAGGAAAATAAATAAAAATCGAGAGAGCAGCCGCAATAGGAAAGGTTAAAATCCAAATTAAAACAATTTTTTTTACTTTCTTACTTGTTGGTGCTCTTCTAGCTTTCGCTAATCCGACTAGAGAAGCAACAAGCATATGAGAACCAGATAAAGGAATTCCTAATAAAGTACCAAAGAACAATATCACAGCTATCGGGATTTCACTCACGAATGCGGTACTTGGATGTAATTCCGTTATTGTTCCTACATTTTTAATAACACCTCTACCTAAAATTACAATACCACTTGATAAACTTAAGCCTGTTATAATTAATAGAAGAGTTGTATCAATGCTTGCTTCAGCGCCTACTACTATGCCAACTGCATTGGAACTATCATTCCCTGCTCTTGAAAAAGCCGTCCAACAAATCACAGCTAGCAATATATAGGAAAAATATTTTTCTACTCTTTCAAAACTTCGGAAACCTGAAAGGCGTTTGATAATCACTCTGTTGATTAGCTTATATGCAAAAAAAGTCACAACATATCCAATTATTGGAGATAATAACCACCATATCCCCATTTCAAGAATAGTGAGCCAATTTACCCCAAGAAGTCCACTTTGTAAAATTCCTATCCCTATTATGCTTCCTATAGTTGCATGTGTAGTTGAGATGGGTAATCCAAATGCTGATGATACAATTAACCAAATGGCTGTTGAGATTAAAATCGTTAAGACTATTACATTAGATATTTCAAAAGATAATAAGTCTTTTCCAACAGTTTCACTCACAGCTCTTCCAAGGAGTACGGCTCCTAAAATGGCAAAAATTGTGGCGAGAATTAATACTTCCTTCATCTTTAATGTCTTAGAACCATATAAAGTAGCCATTGTTTCATCGTTTGCGCCGATTCCAAAACTAATGATTATTGAAATGATTAAAAAGATACCAATGACAATTACTAAATCCATATTATCTCTCCCATTTCAGATTTATTTAGTTGGATATTTAATAATTAATCCTCTAAGGTAATCTGAAGTTTCTTCTGCCCAAGAAGCAATATCATAGAGATAAGTAACAAGCTTAGAAGTTAAATAAACTTTTGTAGGTTCATCCTTCTTCTTAAAGAGTATTTCTAGTAACTCAAATTTAGTTTTACGTGCATCTCTTCTAACTGATTCAACATTAAAAGTAATCCTATATGCTTCATCAAAATCAGTTTCAATTAAAGTAGCGCATTTTATTAACTCTTTGACTGTTTTATAACAAGAATCACAGAGACTTATGAAAAGTTCCTTAATTTCTTCATAAATTTTAAATGGATAAATCTGTAGGAATCGAGCAAAAAACTCTGTTTTATCATTGATTTGATCAATCATATTTAAGATACTATATCTGTCTTCCACAAGGAAAGGGAGCGCTCTCTTTTCGCTAAATAGAACTTGGATGTATCTTTCTTTAATCCGATCACATTTTTTTTCTAATTGGATTACTTCTTCAAGATTTTCTGGTTTTAACTTATTTTCTAAAAAGTTTCCAACTGAATTATGCAATATTTGAGCAGCATTTGAAGTTTCTTGAAGAAACTCCGTATTAATCTCGAATAATTCATTTCTCTTTTCTTTCAAAAATTTCATTATAAACCCATTTCTCTTGAATAGATTCAAATGATAATATATTATTCTTATTATGTTTTATTGTTTAAAAGCCTTATATCTTTCCAATATCTAACTATCTTAATGTCAAGAGAAATACTTTTTTGGAATCAAGATTTATTCAAATTAGTTTTTTATAGATCTTAAATGTGATTTATTGCCATTTCTAGAGTTATACTTAAAAGATATTAAGTTTGATCCAAAAGTACAAACTTATTGTAATAATCCAAAATTTGAATGCCCCAATTATAGCAAATCATGGGCATGTCCTCCAGAAGCTCCTTATATGAAAGATCCAGTTTCTCAATTCAAGAAATTTTTTTTAATATATTCCAAATTTAATTTGAAGCACCTAAAAATAAGAGATGAAGTTGATCGAGAGGAAATGGAAAACGAGATCCACAAATTTTTAGATATATATAATGAAGATTATAATAGTAAACTTATTTTATGGGATGGATATTGTAGGGTTTGTCATAAAGAACATAAGAAATGTACTTATCAATCAAATAAACCCTGCCGTTATCCAAATGAGATTAGATATTCAATGGAAGCGGTTGGAATTGATGTTGATAAAACTGTTAAAAAGTTAAATATCAAGCTAGAATGGCCACCAAAGAATTATGCTTATCGTTTCAGTTTAATTTGCTTTAAATAACATAAGGTGAAATAGAAACTGACAGAAAAAAGAGAACATAAAAAAAAGAAATTTGAAATTCGAGAATTAAGAATTGAAGATAAATCATGGCTTATCCAACTAATGAAGGGAGAATGGGCCTCATCTAGAATAGTGACTAAAGGAAAGGTTCATTTGACTGAAAATCTCCCTGGATTTATCGTTATATATAAGAAGAGAAGAGTGGGTCTTATAACCTACAATATAATAGATGAAGAATGTGAGATTGTCTCATTAAATAGTCTCATAGAAAATATTGGGATTGGTACGAATCTTATAGTTTATTTAGAACATACTGCAAAGTCTAAAGGGTGTAGAAGGATATGGTTAATCACAACAAATGACAATGTTGAAGCCTTACGATTTTTTCAGCTAAGAGGATATCATATCAAGGATATTCATATTAATGCTGTTGCTAATTCAAGAAGATTAAAACCTGAGATTCCATTCCTGGGATTGTATAATATAGAAATTAGAGATGAAATTGAATTAGAAAAAATATTAAAAATTTAGTAAATCTTTTCATCCAAGACTATCGTGTCAGTTCTTGCGGGACCAATTGAAATCATGCTTATATTTGTTTGTAATTCGTCTTTAATTGATTGAATATATGTTTTCATAGTATTTGGTAATGAATTGTATCCTTTCTTAGCAATTTCTGACCACTCGTTTCTTGATATTTTGTCCCAACCTTCAAATTCTTTGTATATCGGACTACACTTTTTAATTATTTCATGATGAATCGGCCAACTTTCTAAAATACTTCCATTCAACTCATATCCAGTACACATTTTAAGGGGGCTTACTCCTTCTAAGGCATCAAGTAAAGTAATTATTATATTATCTATTCCATTGATCATAACTCCATATTTTAAATTGAAAAGATCAATCCAGCCTACTCTTCTTGGACGTCCTGTTACAGTTCCATATTCATGTCCTTGTTCTCGAATTTTATCAGCACTCTCCCCAAATAACTCTGTTGGAATTGTTCCTTCTCCTACTCTTGAAGTATATGCTTTAATAATTCCATAGATTTTACCTATTTTTTTTGGTGGAATCCCTGAACCGGCACTAATCCCTAGAGCATTAGCATTTGATGAGGTGCCGTATGGATACATGCCATGATCTATTCCCAATAAACTTCCTTGGGCTCCTTCAAAAAGAATTTTCTTCCCCCCATCAATTGCTTTGTTGAGATAATAGGCAGTATCAATTACATAAGGCTTTAATTGTTCACCATAATCTTTATATTCCTTATATATCACATTTATATCCATGTCCCAACTAGGGTCATAAATATTAATCAGTGCTTTTTTTAATTTAAACAATTTTTCTAATTTGGTTTTCAAGATATCGGGGTTAATTAAATCAAAAATTCTTATCCCCCATCGTGCTGCTTTATCAGAATAAGCAGGACCAATTCCTCTTTTAGTAGTTCCAGCACTATATTCTCCTTTCCTTTCTTCTTCTAAACCATCTAAAATACGATGAAAGGGGAAAATTACATGTGAAGTTGAGCTAATTTTTAAATTAATCTTTTTATCTAATTTTTTTAAATTATCTATTTCTTCTAAAAGAACTTTTGGATCCACTACAACTCCATTTCCAATTACATTCTCTTTTTCTAGTGGAGCACCAGAAGGCATCAATTTGAATTTATATTTAATTCCATCAGCAACAATAGTATGCCCCGCATTATTGCCACCATTAAATCTCACAACAATATCTGATTTTTGAGCTAAATAGTCGACAAACTTTCCTTTTCCTTCATATAGGGTTAAGAGCATATTGCATCTTTAATCTCCCCAACTTAGCCCAATAACAGCAATTGTGTTTACTTTATTGTCCATAACTTAAATCTAATTTAGTTAAAATTTAATTTAATATCATTAATCTGTTCCAAAATTGATTATTCTTTAAGATTTAAAAAGTTTTTAGTCTGTTCTTTATCAATACAATAATTTTTAAATAATAATTTTCTTGAATTTTATAGAAAAAATGCTGGAAAGAACGATTCTTTTTGATTTATTTCATAACGAAATGTTAAATGTTGAAGAAAAGGATTTTTCTGATTTCTTAAATCTACTTA
This sequence comes from Promethearchaeota archaeon, assembly GCA_048939995.1. GTDB lineage: Archaea > Asgardarchaeota > Lokiarchaeia > Sigyniarchaeales > SOKP01 > SOKP01. Next base: position 110,215 of record JBHLOY010000011.1, read on the forward strand.
AACGATCTCATTTAAAGATCAAAAAGAATGATAAAAATCTAACAACAAAAACATTAGAAAATGTTGATATTTTAGTTATTGGAAACCCTATTGATGATTACTTCTCAAATATTGAAATAAACGATATTAATGATTTTCTAAGAAAGGGCGGCGCTTTATTATTAATTAGTGAATATGGAGCAGATTATCTTCAAAAAACCAATTTGAATGACATTTCTGGTCCAAATTTTGGGATTTTTTTTGAAAAAAATCTTGTAAAACAATTAAATGATGATCAAAAAGGCTCAAGTATAGTCAACGTGCGAAATTTTAAGAGTAATGATATGACTAATAATTTAAGAGAAGTAGTAATTGGGGGATCATGTTCGTTGCTTTTAAATAAAAATGCAACATCATTACTAGAATCACATGATCAAAACGTATGGACCGAAGTATTTAAAAGTTCAAAAGAAGAATGGGTTAAACAAAAGGAAGAAAAACAAATTTTAGCTGCTTATACTGAATTTGGGCAAGGTAAAGTTGTAGCATTAGGAGACATTGACATCTTTACTAATGATGATAATATTGGAATCAATTCATTGGATAATTCTATCTTTATACAGAATATTCTTAATTGGTTGACTAAACCTGTAAAAGAATCGAATGTCTTTTCATATGTATTAAATCAAATAGGAATTATCCAAAATGAAATTAAAGAACTAAATCAAACTATAAATAATATTATTGAGACCATGACGATTTTAGAAAAAAGAATTTCCTATTTAGAAGAAAACAGAGATTAAGTTAAAGTTCTGACCATTCTCATTTCCTACTTTAAAGTTAGCGGATCTTCATGAAACAAATATAAAATTTCTTTAATTATATTTTACTACCATTCTTAATTAAAAATCAAATCCTTTAATTATGATTGAAAATTCTTACGATGAAATCTTCTCTCTATTCGAAGAAATATCAAATGGATTTAACCGCAAAAATCAATACTTTGACATTTTGTATGACTGTTCTTCATCCACTCAAATTGTTAAAACTCCCTCTTCTGAAGATATTACGGTTAATAAAAAAACTTCAGGTGTTGTAGCTCGAACTTTTATAGGCTCTTGGAAAGAAATAGCATTAGATAACATATCAGATACTAAAAAAATACAGAAAATAATACCTAAAGTCTCAAATATGGGAGATAAAATAACAGAATTTGAAGCTTGGAAATTGAACAAAGAAATTATTCCTAAGGTTGATCCCTCTACTATTCCTTTTGATGATAAGATAAAGAAAGTTAGAGAAATTTACGAATATGTTAAGAAAGCAGATGAAAATATTGTAAAAGTAGAAATTCGATATCTTGAATATTTATTAGAGCGAATTTTTTCTAATAATGAAGGATGTCTTTTAAGACAAGTAATTCCAAGGATGAGGCTCTTTATTATCCCTATTGCAAAAAAAGGACATAGGGTCGATTTCGATTATTACGTAAGAAGTCAAGAAATTGGTTATGAAATTTTTGATGAAATTAATGAGGAAAAGTTAGATGAAATTGTTTCTAATTCAGTAGATATGTTAGAAGCAGAATCTCCACCTAGTGGAAGATATACTGTTATTTTAGATCCAAGTGTTTCAGGTCTTATTGCACATGAAAGTTTTGGCCATGGACTTGAAGCCGATCAAGTTTTGAGAGAAAGAAGTTACTTAAAAAATTATCTAAATAAGAAAGTTGCTTCAGAAATATGTAAAATATATGATACTCCCTCTTTAACTGGCCCAATTGGTTCATATTTTTTTGATGACGAGGGTATTCGGGCGGGTAAAAATTTGTTAGTCGAAAATGGGATACTCAAGAATTTCATTTATGACAGGAGAACAGCTTCTGAATTTAATACTGAACCTCAAGGAAACGGCCGTAGAGAAAGTTTTGTCCATCCAGTTAATGTAAGAATGACCAACACATATTTCGATTCAGGAGATTATACTTTAGATGAGATGATATCTGAAATTAAAAATGGCGTAATGTTAGTTCATGGATATTTTGGGATGGAAGATCCAATTGGAGGTGGAATGCAAGCAACTTCTAAGAAAGGTTACTTAATCAAAAATGGACAAAGAACTAAACTATTAAGAAAAATAGCCTTAAGCGGTTCAGTTTTAGAACTATTACAAAATATTGATGCAATTTCTAACGACAACCTTAGATTTGACGGAGGAACTTGCGGTAAAGGAAGTGAAGATTATGTTCCGGTAGGATCTGGAGGAACTTACATCAGAATAAATAATGCTATAATAAGTCAAGGGTGAATTATGATGCCAAAGAGTAGTTTGGATATTATCCAGAAAAGATTAGAAGCCAAAAAAGTAAATGATTATGAGATTTTTTTAATTGAGAGAGCCATTTTTGAAACCATTTTTCTTAAAAACAACATAGATAATGAAAGAGAAACCGCACACTCTGAATATTATCTTAGAATTCTCCATCAGAATAACAACGAGACTGGGATTGGTGTGACAAAAGCAAATTCTCTAAACACTCAAGATATTGATAATACTATCGAAACTTGCTTAAATCTATCTAAAACGAATATAAGTCCTAAGTATGATTTCCCCAAAGAAAAAAAAATTCCTAAAATTAATACAGCAGATAAAAGTATTTTAAATGATCCAGTTGGGACTAAAAATGAATTATCTCAAGAACTTATTAGCCTTATAAGTAAGCAGAATGAAGTGACCCCTACTTTTGGAAGATTTAGAATCCATTCTCATAATTCATTCATTCGAAATAGTAATGGTTTGGATCTTGAATCAAAAAAGACTTTCTTTTTCGTCGAATTTTCCTTAAAAGCAGAAAAAGATGGTAGGTTAGCTGAATATTGGACCGTAGATTACTATAAAGAGCGAGATCATCTAAATTTTGAAAACAGAATTAAAAAATGGGTAAACTATGCAAAGAATAACTTATCTGCTGAATTACCAAAGCCTAATTCGAATGCTATAGTGATTTTTCCTCCTCATGTACTCAGAGCTGCAATAAATCCTGTAATAGGAGGTCATTCATTAGCAAAATCTCATTATGAAAAGACATCTGCTTTCGAGATTGATTCTCAAGTAGCATCGAATCTCTTTTCATTAATAGATGATGGATTGCTAGAAGGAGGACTAAACTCAAGTCCATGGGATAGAGAAGGTAATCCACGTCAAAAGACAGAGGTAATTAGTAAAGGGATTTTTAAAAATCGATTATATGATGAAAAATATGCAATTTTAGAAAATGAATCTTCAACAGGAAATAGTGTTATGGGTCTTGGAGGCTCATCTTCTAATGGAATTAGTAATCTTGTTATTAATCCCGGAGAGATATCATTAAATGAGATGATTTCAAATATCAAGGAGGGTTATTTAATCGAAAAATTTTCATGGCTTAATCCAGATTCTATATCAGGATATTTTGGTGCTGAAATTAGAGGCGGTTATTACATTAGAAATGGGGAATACAAACATCCAATTAAACTTGGTAATGTTAGTGGAAATATATTACAAATGATAAAGAATATTTTGTATATATCTGAAGAACGAGAATTTGTAGAGAATGCTCTTTTTCCTTATATAGCATTTACGGGCTTAGAAATATCTTCTTAATATCAATTATCAATCTTAACATTAATTAGATTATATTCCCGAGAGCCTAATCCAATTTCCTCAGCAGTTTTTAATTGAATTTCCCAATTTTTCGACTTTTTTCCATCAAAATTCAGATCTAATTGACCAGATTTGGGATCAAATCTCGGAATATAGGAAAACCATTCATTATTGTTATTAATTGGGAGTTTTTTTACTTCAGATAAAATTGAGTTAGGACTCATTAAGGATTCATGTGTTAAATCGATACAAGCTTGGTCTAAAGCTACAGGATCTAAAGAAGACAGAACACCTATATCTGGAACAAAAGGGACATCGCTAGATCCGCAATCACATTGCCAGGTTATATCGATAGCGTAATTAATATAGAAGATTTTGTCATTACCAAAATAATCGACAACACCTTTAGCATTATCAACCATCTGAACTATAAAATTTTCTTGAGTCGATCCACCAAGATCTATAACTTTATTCTTAGTAAGATTACATACAGAATAACACATATAACAATAACGACATTTATCCCAGTCTTTCTTTAGAATCTTAGAAGAATTTTTTGTTAATGCGCCAGTTGGACAAATTTCGATACAATCACTACACTCTTTGACACATTTACTAAAATCGTAGTCGAATTTCTTTCCCATATGAGCTTGTACCTTGCCTCCCTTACTAACACATCCAATACCCAAATTTTTTATTGCTCCTCCAAATCCGGCACCTGAATGCCCTTTAAAATGTGTAGCTAACACCATATAATCAAATTCTCTTAAACGTCCCGCAACTAAAATTTCTTTAAATCTATTACCATTAACTTGTTGAATATTATAATCGATGCCTGTTGAACCATCTAGCATCAATATCGGAGCCCCCATAGTTTCATGGGTAAATCCATGGCGTAGTGCAACTTTTAAATACTCCTCTTCATTTGCCCTACCACTATATTCTGAATGAACACCCGAAATGTTCTCAGGGAGCCCCCACCCACATGATTCGGCAATTGAGGTTTTAGCTCCACATTCTTTGAGATAATCACTTAAAAATCTAATATAGGAAGGTCTAATATATCTTGTATTTTCTAATGCCCCAAAATGAGTTTTAATAACTACTTTATTGCCATTTTTTACCTTATTTTTAATACCTAACTTTTCTAAAGCAATTGGTCCTTTTACTTTACTCATACTCTCTTTATGCGATTTAGAACGCGCAGTTAAGAAATAAACATCTGCTTTCAAATTTCCAAATACCCCTTTTATAATGCTATTTATTTCAAAAATCTATAATTGAAAATAAATTTAGCTCTTATAGAATAATTATTTTAACTGTGAATAATTCTATTAATATATATATTTAAAAAAGAAGAAAAAATATGCCAAGTCACTGTCCAGAATGTGGTGGCATCATGAAATATCAACCGGATATTAAACATTTGGTTTGTCAGTCTTGTGGCTTATCTCTTACGCGAGGAGAACTTGAAACATACTGGCAAAAAGTCAGAAATGAAAGAGGAACAGAAGTAGATTCGGTTGATAGAGCCAAAAGTCGACGTAAGGAATGGCTCGATTGGTATGCCCAATCTAAAAAAGAAAAGGAGAATTATTGAATAGATTAGAAAAATAGAATAATCAATAATTTTTGGACAGTTGATTTTCTTCTAATAGTGAAACTTTTTATATATTTTAAGCATACTAATTTTAACCTCTAAGAAAAAAGAAGAGTTAGATCTTGATGGATGAGATCATTATTTTTAATTATATCATAATTATTTTCATGATTATCGGTATTTCTATGTTTTTTCTTCTATTATTTGTCACAGCTCCATATGGTCAACATATACGTGATAAATGGGGACCAAACATTAATAACAAACTTGGATGGTTCATTATGGAAATTCCAACTGTAATAATTTATTTGGTTTTTTACCTAATTGGAGATCGAAAAACAGATGTCATATCTATTCTGTTTCTAATTATTTGGATGGTACATTATGGCCAAAGAACATTCATTTTTTCCTTCTTAATAAGACCTAAACAACCAATGCCTATAACAATAATTAGTTTTGGTTTAATATTCAATGGGATCAATACATATTTGCAAGCACGATGGATATACACGCTTTCTGCTCCATATCCTTCAAGTTGGATTATTAGTCCATTTTTTTTAAGTGGGATAGTAATTTTTATCCTTGGAATGATCATAAATCTCCACTCTGATCACATTGTTCGCAATTTACGTAAACCGGGTGAAACTGAATATAAAATTCCTTATGGAGGAATGTTTAACTATGTAAGTTGTCCAAGTTATCTCGGTGAAATAACTGAATGGATAGGTTGGGCAGTTATGATATGGTCTTTACCAGGACTCGTATTTGCCTTATGGACATTCTTTAATTTAGGTCCAAGAGCACGTTCTCATCATAAATGGTATCTTAAAACATTTCCAGATTATCCTAAAGATAGAAAAGCACTAATCCCCTATTTATATTAAAGAAATATGTTTATTCTAACCATTTTTATTTTTTTTATATTCTTTATAATAGATTGATCTTCTAATCAAATATTTTCTTAAGAACCATCTTAAAAGAGGGGTTAGATATCTCTTAAACCCTATCCATTTTTTTGCTTCAGCATAGAAATCTTGCAAAGTATAATTTTGAAAATTAAGTTTCTTTTCTATCTCAGAAGGGGTAATATATCCACAGTGGTATCCTGTTGTAGAAAATGCTTCTCCTGGGAAGAAATCGCTTCCCAAACCCATAATTTTGAATATTTTAGCTAGAAAATCGCTATATTCGACTCTACAATCAGCTCCGCCACCAATATTATAGATTCTTCCCCAGACATCATCCCGTTCTAAAGCATTTACTATAGCTTGTCCAACATCTCCAGTTCCTACGAGTTCTAATTTCGTCTCTAAAGGCATTCTAAACATAGTTGGATGAAATTTTAAGGTACTAGTTGATGCACAATAAGATAATCTAAAAATACAAAAGTTTAAACCAGAATTTTGAATAATTTTTTCAGCTTCCAATTTGGATTCACCATAATTATCACCAGGACTTGGTTTAGTTGGATCCTTGACAGTAATCCAAGGATTTCTTATGCGATCTCCATATACAGCTATCGAAGAAGTATAAAGAATTTTAGGATTACCTACAGATTTATTTATTGAAGTTAATAGATTTTGAGTACCCTTAACATTCACAGCATACACATTACTAGGTGTATTATATTTTGATATAGGAATTACTCCTGCTATATGAATTACTATATCAAGATTCTTTACCGCTTCCTGAAGAGAAGCTAAATTGCCTAGATCTCCCCAGATTATATCTATATGTTCTTCATATTGTTTAAATAATCTTCTATTCTTCTTAGAGTCTCTAAGGAGTAATCTAATCTTATATTTATCATTTTTTTCATATAATGCTTCAAATGTTTTTATCCCTACACTCCCAGAAGCTCCAGTTAAAAGTACTGTCTGTTTAAGCAATGTTAATCGATCCATTTCTGAAAAAGATTGATTCTTTAAAATTAATTATCATTTTTATATGTTACATAATCAGAAAGCTTTATTTTAGAAACCAGTAGATGGAATAAGAAAAAAGTTAAGTAAATTTCCTTTCAAAAATTTCCATTAAAAATTCTTCTAATTTTGGAGCTGGAATATCTAGTAAAGTAATCTCTAAGTGTCTTCCTCGATCTTTTTCTTCAATTCTTACAGTTTTAGAGGAAACTACATTTAAATTATTCAACTCTCTCACATATTTTCTAAAACTCATTTTTACATGAGGCTCAACTGAATATGCTTCACAAATAGCTTGATATTCTTCATAGGCTTCCTCTACGATAGTAAATGGCTCATCTGTATTCATTAAAGCTCGTGTAATTCCATATAATGCTAACAATTCTTGATCACTAAGACGATCTACAATTTCTCCTCTAAAAGTGGGATAAACTTGGTTTGAAGCTTCTCTGATGGCATCGGGACGAATTTTTTCTAAACCTTCTCGATCAGCATACAAACCGCTCATTCGCAAAATTTCTATACCATGTCTCATATTCTTATGTTGAGCAACGATTTGACTTACCATATTTAAAATTTCATCATTTAGCACATTTTCTTTAAAAGCTAAGTCGCTTCTATACTGCAATATCTGTTTAGATTCATCAAAATTATAGGGTTTAAGTTTAATAGTGTGATTTATTCTACTTAAAATTCTCTCAGTTTCAACTTTCATCCAAGCATTACTTCTTGATACTAAAATGAGGGAAAGTTTGGCATTTTGATGTCCAAAAGTCTCTGCTATATCTAGAAATGCTAGAATTTCATCAGATTGTAATAAATGAATCTCATCGATTATGATAAGCATATATCCAGATTCTCTTACCAATTTTGTTAAGATTAACTTTAATGCTTCGTCATCACTAAATCCTCTCCCACTTCCATGGGTGTACTTAGCTAACAGGTCTCTAATTATTTTACTTTTTGTTCGAAAATTAATACAATTATAATACTCCACAAAAAAGTTAACATCTCTTTCGATGGCTATATTTCTAAAATTCCTCCCAAAGTATCTAGATGTGGCAGTCTTGCCCACTCCAGCTTTCCCTAGAATGAGACAATTAATTGATGGTTGTTCTTTTTCTTCTAGAATTCTGCGAAAAGCAAAGATGAGATCCTTAATTTCTTTGTCCCGACAATATAATTTTTCTGGAACATAACTTAAATCGAGAGAATTAAATTGTCTGAAAACAGATTTTTTCATAAATTGTTTTCTAAACTCGTTCTCGTCAGACATAACCTAATATCAACCCATATAAAATATGGTATATATAGTAAATATAGTACGATCTAAGTTTAAACTTTCTATAAAAAAATATTAGATTAATAAAATAAGCTTATTATAAATTTTTTTACTTTCAGTCCTAATTTAAAATTTATTCGAATTGTTAAGGGGATGCATCATCGAATAAGACTGTTTCAATTTTGTGATATCATTTTTAGCATAGATACGGGTTGTATTCGGAGAACTGTGGCCTAAAATATCCTGTAGTTCACTAATATCCATACCAGAGCGCCTAAGATGGGTTGCGCCAGTGTGTCTAAAAACATGCGGGGTGATTGCTTTTGAATCTGGAAAACCACATCTTCCTTTTATAATTTTGATATCTGATTGTACAACTCGAGGGCTTAACTTCTTCCCCCAGGTGTTTACCAATAGATAATCCTCAGAATCATACGAAATGCGATTTCTGAGATTTTCTTTGAACAATTCCAAAGTTTTTTTATCTACTGGGACGATACGTTCTTTATTTCCTTTTCCCCTTAATTTTAGATAACCCTTCTCGAAATCGATATCCTTTATTTGTATATTACATAATTCACTAACTCTTGCCATTGTTGAATATAATAATCTAACGATCAAATAATATCTTTGACTTTTCTTAGAGCTAAAAAGTCTTCTGTCTTTCAATTTTTTAAAAATTTCCTCAATATCAGAGACTTTTAGAAACTTCGGAAGACTTTCTTCAAGCTTTATTTTTGGAGAATGTATCTTTGTCATTGGATTCTTTTCAATATATTCATTTAATGATAAAAACTTAAAGAAGGACCTTAAACAGGCAATTTTTCTCCCAATTCCCTTTTTTGTATATCCCATATCTTTTAATTTTTTCAGAAATAATCTTACTCTCTGTGGCATAACCGGAGAATCTATTTCAATATCTCCTGTTAATTCAATAAATTTTTCAAGATCATAATGATAAGCTCTAATAGTTGATTGTGTACATCCCTCTTCAACTTCTTTTGAGATTAAAAAATCACTAATGAAATCGGAAAATTTGTAATTTGCCATAATAATTTCAATATGATCGGGATATTACAAAATACAGAGTAATATCTAGGTGACACTAAAAATGTATATAATGAGCAGAAATAAATTTTCTTACCTTTCTTCTTTCTGATATTCCAACTTAAGGAAAGTTTTAATTTATTTTTTTTCTCTAAAATAAGAAACTATTAACCCTTTTTTAATTGACGTAAAAATTTACAAGCATTGATTCCTGCACGTGCTCCTTCTGCTGCAGCAAAAACTACTTGAAATAGACCACCCGTGACATCTCCAGCAGCATATACACCCTTTACATGAGTTTGTTGATTATCATCAATTTTTACATTCCCCTTCTCATCTAATTCAATTCCAGCTTTTTTGAAAATTGAATTAGAAGGAACATGAGATAATATAAATAAACAATCTAATTCGATTTCTTTGATATCCTCTTCACCTATTTCTTCCTTATTAATAGGTTTGACAGTTATTTTTTGGATTATGCCATCTGAATCGGATATAGCTTCTATGATCTCTGTATTATCAAGAATGTCTATTTTACTTTGTTTGACTTCTTCCACTTTTTCTGGTAACTCCCCTACTCCTAAATTGGTAATAATATGTACTTTACATCCCATTTGCTTAAGGATTAAAGCATCTTCCAGCATTTCAGCATCACTCCCATACAAGTACACTTCTCTATCTTTATATAAAGGGCCATCACATAAAGCACAATAAGAAATTCCAAAACCTATCAACGAGCTCTCCCCTTTAATTATCTCTTTCCTCTTTCCTGTTCCTGTAGCAATAATAACAGCATCAGAAGTAATATTTGCTGTTCGGGTTGAAATCATATTAGCTCCCATTCCAATCATTAACGAGATGACATCACCTTCAATAATCCTTACATGATCAAAACTCTCTGCATGGCTCTTGAACTTTTTAAGTAAATCACTCCCAGAAGTATCTCTTTCACCTATCCAATTTTGAATTTCTTTTGCTTTAACTAATGCAGAGGGTTCTTTTCCTTCTAGAATTATCGTGTCTCTATTTGCTCGACCGCAATAAACACCAGCAGTTAAACCAGCAGGGCCAGCTCCAATTATTAGTACTTCGCATTTGTATTCATCCATCAGAACTAACCTTGTAACTATCTTATATAATTAATGATTTATTGACCTTCTTAAATTTTTTTACCTTTTTAAATTTAAATTAAAAAATATGATTCAAAATTAAAAAATACGACTTTACTATTTAGTATTATTTGATTAATCAATTATTACCACACATTTTTATAGATGATTGTATAGGTATATTGTAAAAATCTAATAAAAAAGATCAAATAATTGGTGAATTATATTGGAAATGAAGAAAGTATTAAAGATAATCACAATAATTGGAGTCATTTTAATCGTTTTAGGTCCTATTTTAGGATTTGCATTAAATAAAGTTACGATAGTTTCTCGAGGTCCAGAAAACCCAATAGTAATACCTGAGACTAGTACAACATCTATTCGCGATGCTTTTGCTCAAGACATAACAATTACAAAAAATCAAAAAATGATTATTGAATTTTCGCTTTTTTATCCAAATGTCTCAGCAACTTTAATAATTCTAGGAAAAGGTACTTTTGATTACTATTTTGCATTAGATAGCGCTCCACCTGGTTCTGGGTTAACTTTTATTTATTCACAATTTACTTGGGGGGAATATGTTCCAAATACAGTAGTACCTGCTAATTCACGTTCAATAAGTAATGAAGGATATTGGTATATAGAATTTGCAGGTGGAGTTTCTGGAATAAGTCTTATTTCAAGGCCAGGAATTTACGTTGTTGTTATATATGGGGTTAATACAGGACCCCCAGCTTATACAAATGTCATGTTCGATCTAAATGTTAAAGTTGATGGTCCGGGAGGATTTTTAAACACGCTATTTTTAACTATTGGTATAATTCTTCTTGCTGTTGCCGCTATATTACTTTCTTATAGTTATCTTAATAAACTACGGAGGGGAATTGATTAATGGGAGAAGTGAGAAAGAAACCGAGTCGATTAATCGATAATATTCCGTTATTGGACAAAAGGAAAGCAATGAAATTTATTATTTATGGGTTAATTGCAGCAATTTTGTTTGGTTTAATTATGATGATTAGTAGATCAATTGCTCAAAATGCCTCCTCTTGGGAAGCATTAGCGAATCAAGAGAATGACATAAGCTATTGGAATGGTGAATATGGTTATAATGACTATCTCCACAGACAAGAAGAAATTGACAGAATACGGTATTGGATGGAATTTCAAGATTTAATCTTTGTGAATATAGCTCGAGTTGGAGTCAATATCGCATTGGTCTTTATGCTTATTGGTTTCTTAAGCTTGGGTGTTTCTGAGAACATTGATGAAAGAGCAAGGCGAATTTATTTGATTATTTCAGGTTTAATCTTATTTGTAATAATGTTTACGACGTTTTTCGCATCGATTAGCATTTCAGTGTCATAAACTAAATCTAAATTCTTTTTTATTTTTTTATTTTAGAATTCGTAAAACGTATGTTTCACGTTCTTTAGATAATATCCCGATCACATTTAGATATTTTAAAGGTATAATCTCCAAGATATCTAATTCATAACAATTTAACTTATCAAGGTGTTAGATTTATTAATGAATTAATCTGGACTTCAATGAAACCTACTATTGAGGCTATTTTTGATAAAATACAAAGCTGCTTAGAGCAGTGGACCGATGATACCAAAGAATTACAAGCTAGTATTATTGAAGATTATGCTAAGTTAATTCATGAGATGTTAAGATACGCTGAAACCTTATAAAGCCATCAGAAGTTTTATTTGAAATTAAACATCCAACTTTATATCTATTTTTAATTAGTTTTTATATCTTAAGGATCCATAAAGAATTTTAAAAATTTTTTTTTAATTTTTAAAATGAGAGATATACAATCTTGTCTAACTATGTAGTAACAAATAATAAGGCTCTAAGGTTTTTTAAAATAAATTGAAATTTTAAAATTGTAATCGATTTACTCTTAATTCATAACAATATCTCCATCTAAACTATATCTAAAATTATGAGAGTACTTTAAAAATGAGTGAAATTAATGAAAATTTAGGAAAACAAGAAAAATTGCAGAGATTTAAGATAGCTGAACCACATGATTTATCAAAACGCTCAAAATGGTTAAGAGATTACTATTTTAAAGGCGCTGAAAGAGAATGGAATAACCAGTGGATGACTTTTACGACAGGTACAGACTGGGATATAATTTGGAATGAAGGAGACTATTATATCGTCCCAGAAGTCCATACTTTTATAGGAAATAAAGGTAAAGGTGTTTTTGCAAGCTCTTTTCGATCTATGGCTGTGTCAGTTAAATTACCTGAAAATTTCTGGGGATTATCCCTACCAGAACGAAGAATAGCTTTTTTTGAGAAAGTAGTGTTAGATTATATACCTCAAGAGATTATATCTGAAAATGATTTAATTGGAGGTGGTAGATTTAATACACAATTAAGCAAGTGTCTCAATAAAAATGAAGCTAATAAGTTTTGGAAAATGAATTTAAAAGTTCGTAGAAAATTATTTAAATTTAATAAATCAGGTTTTGGAAATTTAGGTGCAACAGGTGGACATATCATTCCTGACTATGAGACTATTCTTAATAAAGGATTCAAATATATACATAAAAAAGCAGAAGAGAACTACCAAAAATTAAGTATAAAGGAAAAGAAAGGATCGAAAGGACAAGAATTAAGAGCTATGATAATGGCTGCTGAGATTCCAAGAAAATTGGCTAAAAAATACGCTGAAGAATGCAGGAGGCTAAAAGAAAAGACCTCCTCTCATGAGAGAGCAGAAGAACTTGAACAAATGGCTCATAATTTGGAAAGAGTCCCATGGGAACCTTCAGAAACCTTCTGGCAAGGCGTTCAATCAATTTGGCTCACTCATATGCTAATTATGGCTGAAGAATCATATCCTGGACCAGGAACTTCTTTTGGTCGAATAGACCAGCATTTATGGCATCTATATAAAAAAGATGTAATTGATGAGAAAACAATTACGAAAGAATTTGCCAAAGATATTTTAGGGAGTTTTTGGTTTCATTCTAACACTGCTTACGATGCTATGATTAAAGTAGGAAACCAAGGAATAACTTCGGGTTATGGGCAATTAATTACTTTATCCGGTTGTGGTCCTAATGGTGAAGATTTAACTAATGAATTGACTTATACTATTTTAGAAGTTATTGATGAGTGGCATCCAATCTTAGAGCCAAAACCAAATATACGGCTTCATAGAAATTCCCCTGAAAACTTATTAAACAGAATAATTGATATAATTTCAGGATCGCAAGGAGCTCCTTTTTTAATAAATTTTGATGAAAAAAGTATAGCTGGAATGGTTACTGAAGGGATACCGAAGCAAGATGCTTGGAATTATGCATGTGTTGGATGTTTAGAAAATACAATGCAAGGAAATGATAGATCGGGAACGGTTAATTGTAATCCTAATTTAACAAAAAGTATGGAACTGACTCTTTGGAATGGAAAAAACATGCCAGGTAATTTCATTAAGCCTTGGACGAAAGATGGAGAACAATTGGGACCAAAATCAGGAGAACCAAAAAATTTCAAATCTTGGGATGAGTTTTGGGATGCTTGGAAAGAACAAATCAAATTTATTATAAAATTTATGGTAGAAATAAACAACATGACTGAAGAACTCAGAGGCAAATACATGCCAACACCATTTTTATCAACATTTGTGCAAGGTTGTATTGAAAAAGGTTTGGATGTAAGAAATGGAGGTCCTGAATTAAGTTATGTAACCGTAAATGGTGTAGGATTTGCAACTACAGTGGATTCATTACTAGCAATTAAAAAGTTAGTATTTGAAGATAAAAAATATTCAATTGAGGAAATTAAAGAAGCCTTAATTAACGATTTCGAAGGAGAAAAATATGTTGTAATGCAAACTATATTAAAAAATAAAGCTCCAAAATATGGATGTGATAATGAAATATCGGATGAATTAGCAAGAAAAGTGATGAAAACGTGGGGAGATGAAACCTGGAAATATAAGACGCCTACCAATTTTCAATATCGACCAGGTATGTTATCATGGAATTATTGGGCAGGAGCAGCAGCTCAATTTACAATAGCTACACCAGATGGGCGTAAAAGAGGTACTTATCTCTCAAACGCAATGTGCCCAACTGATGGAGTTGATAATGGACCTACGGCGGTTACAAATTCAGTTGGGATTGCTTTAGGCGGAAAAACAGAAGGAGGCGAGTTTATTAATTATTTACCAAGTGGCTCAAGTCATACTATAACTTTTAATCCAAGTATATTAAGAGATCCTGAGCATAAAGAAAAATTTAAATCATATTTAAGGGGTTATGATGAAAATGGGGGTACTTGTTTGCAAATAAATATGTTAGATGCAAATATGTTGAGAGATGCGCAAAAACACCCTGAAAATTATAAAAATCTATTAGTAAGGATAACTGGTTATAATGCTTACTTTACAGCTATCGGAAAAGAACTACAAGATGAGATTATCGCTCGTGAATCTCATAGAATGTAAATTTTATATTTCTTCTTAAATTTTTTTAAGTGTGAAATTTGTATGATTGATGCGGATAAGGGATTGATCTTTGAAATTCAAAAAATGTCAACTGAAGATGGACCTGGTATCCGAACTACAGTTTTTTTTAAGCAATGTCCTTTAAGATGTATATGGTGTCATAATCCAGAATCAATCTTGAGAAAACCTCAATTAGAATGGCTTAAACATAAGTGTATTGAATGTAGGACATGTATAGAAGTATGTCAGCAAAAAGCTCTTTCTTTCTTTGAAGAAGGGCTAAATATAGACAGAGATTTATGTACTAGCTGTGGTGATTGTGCTAATGAGTGTCCTAGTACTGCTTTACATATGTATGGGGAATTTTGGGATTTAGATAGTTTATTTCATGAAATACAAAAGGATAAAGTGTATTATACTACATCAAAAGGAGGCATTACTTTATCCGGTGGTGAACCCACAATTCAATCGGAGTTCATTTTAAAACTTCTGAAAATGTGTAAGGAAAAAGGAATTTCAACTGCATTAGATACATGTGGCTATGCCCCTAGAAAGAATTATGAGAAAATATTACCTTATGTTGATTTAATTCTTTTGGATATAAAAGAAATTGATTCAGAAAAACATAAGAATTTCACAGGAGTATCAAACGATTTGATTTTAGAAAATGCAATTTGGATATCGCAGTATATTGATACGAATAATAAAAAAATGTGGATACGCACACCTATCATTCCAAATTATACTGCTACTGAAGAAAACATAAAAGGCATAGGAGAGTTTATAGTAAATAAATTAAATAATATTCCCGATCGTTGGGATTTACTTGCTTTTAATAATTTATGTACAGCAAAATACCAAAGATTAGATATAGATTGGCCCTTAAAAAATTATAACCTCCTCAGAAAGGAGGAGATTGAATACCTATATAATTTAGCAAAGGATATTGGTGTGAAAAATGTACGATGGTCGGGTTTAATTGAATAAGAAGAAAATTCAAA
The DNA here is from genome assembly GCA_048939995.1 of Promethearchaeota archaeon. Lineage (GTDB taxonomy): Archaea > Asgardarchaeota > Lokiarchaeia > Sigyniarchaeales > SOKP01 > SOKP01. Next base: position 126,273 of record JBHLOY010000011.1, read on the forward strand.
TGAAACATAATTAAGTAAATTTTTTAAAAATTAAGATAGAATTAATAATATAAAAAAATTTTGATTAAAGATGGGAAAGAAAAAAGGAATACCAAATTGGTCTTCTGAAATCTCAGAAGAAGGTATAGAATTTACTCAATCTGAGATAATGTTAAAACTTGTTTCATCTATAGATGAGAGAGGTTTGCCTCATATTACGATGATTTCAAGTAATCGGGCTAAAAATGAAAGCCAAATCGTATGGGGTGCTTTTACAGAAGGAACAAGCAAAAAAAACGTGAAAAAAAATCCAAAACAAGGTATTTTCTATATGACTGCTGAGATGCCATTTAAATTTCTTCAAGCCAAAGTAGAATTTTCTCACACCTCGAAAGAAGGAGAAGATTTAGAACATTTTAATAAAACTGAATTAATGCGGTATAATGTTTATATACGAGTTCACACAGCTTATTATAACAAGATAATAGCTGTGACTCCTGTGAGAAATTTGCCTTTAAGCGGTATAATTTTAGGAATCTTGAAAGACATGATAGGAAAAGGTGGTGCGAAAACTAAACTTGAAGAAAAAAGATTAGATGTGATTGGATATAATCTTTTTAGAGCCCCAATTGCAGTTAGAGTAATTTCTTATATAGACCCCTCTGATGGATATCCTGTTATGATACCATGTATTCAACTTCAAGCAGCCGACCATAATAGATTGGTTTTTCCACCATCAATTTTAAAGCAGGATTTGTATCAAATACCAGTTAATTCTAAAGTTGCTGTTTTTGGGATGAATTTTGATTTTGCTAATCAAGTTGTAAAAGGTACATTTACAGGTTTCAAGAAATTCCGAGGAATTAAATTTGGTATTATAGAAATCGAAGAAATTTATAATAGCTGTCCACCAATAGTGGGTAAGATTTATCCTGAAATAGAAACAATACCAAAAGTCACAGAATTTAATCTCTAATTTTATAATCTATATGACATTCTATTTTATATTTTGAAGCCTAGAATTGAAAACCTTATTTTAAATTTTAATTTTTCCTAATTATAAAATATTAATTAAACCATAAGTTTTTTGACATAATCGGGGAATTATTAATGAGTGAAAAAATGAACGTTTTGTTTATCATCACTGATCAGCAAAGAGCTGATATGTTAGGGTGTTATGGGAATAAAGTTATTAAAACTCCTAATTTAGACAGACTTCCCAAGAGACAAGGAGCCACGTAAGTGAGGATGGAAATTATCTTTTCTGGAATGAAAGAATTGAGTAAGTAAATAATGATATGGAAAACACACATTACCCATATGTTGGGAATTAAATACCCATTAATAATGGGGGCATTTGGTGGATGGGGTAAATCTGATTTTGCTTCAGCATTTTCAAATGCTGGAGGTTTAGGAGTCATTGCTGCTTTAAACTTTCCGGATCTAGATAACTTTAAAAATGATATAGAAAAAATGCGAATGCTTACAGATAAACCATTTGCTATAAATCTTTCATTGCCACACCATAAATTTGAAGAAACTGAGGAAGATAAGAAAACGAAAAAAAGGTATCTAAAGTATGTTGAAATGGCACTTAATCAAGATTGTAAAATTTTTACAACTTCTGGCTATAAAGCAGACTTCATTGGACGAAGAGTTCATGAATCTGGTGCCTATTGGTTTCACAAATGTGTATTAGTGAGACATGCTCTTTCAGCTGAAAAGCAAGGTGCTGATGCAGTAACAATGGTAGGGTTAGAAGGCACAGGCTTTAAGAATCCTCTCTCTCACAGTACATTAATAAACATAACCATGGCAAAAAGGTTACTGAATATTCCCCTCATTGCCGCAGGCGGGATAGGGGATGCAAGGGGCTTTTTAGCAGCTTTGGCAATGGGTGCTGATGCTGTCTGCTTTGGAACGGCATTAATGGCATCTGACGAATGTCCTGTCTCTCAAAATGTAAAAGAAAAATGGATTAATCGTGATATATTTAGTGAAGATTTCTATCAAAGTATTTATCATTACAATCTCAAGAACTTTATGGCACCCTCAACTGCTATAGGTCATCGAAGAGTGATTCTCTCCATTAAGTCTATAGTAGAAGAAATTATTATAGGCTCTGAGAAAATTCTTAATTCTTGGGGTTTTAATAACGATGAATTTAACAAGATTTCTGATTAAATTCACTAATGATTATAATTTAAATAATAGAGATTTTTTCCTTAAGTTTTAATTTAATATTTAATAATAATCTAAATATTAATTATATTCTTATCAAAAAAAGTTTACAAAAAAGCAAAAAAGTGTAAATATCATGTCTGAAACATTTATACTGGTTGCCTTAATAGCTGGAATCGCCTCTTTAGTTTTAGCATATTTTCTTGCTAGACTAGTTATGAAAGAGGATCCTGGTAATGACCGAATGGTAGAAGTGTCTGGTTATATCGAAAAGGGAGCAAAAACCTTCATTAAAGTTCAATATAAAGTATTAGCAATTTTTGTTGGGTGCCTAGCTATTGTGATCTTTTTCTTTTTACCTTCTCAGCTAGATGTAACTGCTCGATATGCAGTTTTTTTTAATTGGGAACAAGCACTTGCTTATATTATTGGTTCAATAGCTTCAATGTTAGCAGGTTGGATGGGTATGTATGTTGGGGTTAAAGCAAACACTAGATCAGCCCAAGCATGCACAAAAGGCACAAAAGCTGGTTTTGATGTTGCATTTTTTGGTGGAGCGGTTATGGGATTGGCAGTTGTAGGTGCGGCGCTAATTGGAATCTCTATCGTGTATGTTATTTTTGGAAGTCCATTTGTAGTTTTAGGTTTCAGTTTTGGAGCTAGTAGTATCGCTCTTTTTATGAAATGTGGTGGTGGAATTTATACAAAGACTGCTGATGTTGGAGCTGATTTAGTAGGTAAAGCTGAATATAATTTACCTGAAGATGACCCTCGTAATCCAGCTACCATAGCGGATAACGTTGGTGATAATGTTGGAGACATTGCTGGAATGGGAAGCGATCTTTTTGATTCATACGTTGCAGCTATACTTGCGGCCATGATCCTCGCGGCAGCACTAGCATTTGGAGGCACAATAATAATATTTCCCCTTGTTTTATCTGGTGTAGGATTAATGGCCTCTGTAGTCGGTATCGGCTTAATAAAATGGAAAGGTTCACAAGATCCAGGCAAATCATTAAATAATGGCACTTATGCTACAACATTAATCTTCGCAGGTTTAGCTGCTTTATTTGTCCTTTTCATGTCAATTGGAGCTTCTTCATTTGTTTTTGAAAAATTATGGAAGAACTATTTCGCAACCTTACTTGGACTTGCAAGTGGTATATTAATTGGTTTTACAAGTGATTATTTTACTAGAGATGATAGAAAACCTACCCATAATATCGCTGAATCTGCTCGAGAAGGACATGCTGTAGTAATTCTTTCAGGTTTTTCTTATGGTCTTATAAGTGTTGTTCCTCCAGCCATCGGAATTGTTTTAGCGATGGTCTTTTCTTATATGTTGGATGGAATATTTGGCGTTGCAATGGCTGCTGTTGGAATGCTTTCAATCGTTGGTACAATTGTTTCAAATGATGCTTATGGTCCAATTGTAGATAACGCTAGAGGAATTGCAGAACAAGGTGATTTAGGAGAAGAAATTATACGTACTGCTGATCGATTGGATTCTGCTGGAAATACAGCAAAGGCAATAACTAAAGGTTTCGCTATTGGAGCCGCTAATCTTACTGTATTAGCGTTGTTATTTTCTTATACTGAAGAAGCAGGTATAAGCATTGTGGATCTATTAAACATTAATGTACTAATTGGTGCTTTCATTGGAGTAGTAGTTCCTGCTTTATTTTCAGCGCTTTTGGTGTTGGCTGTTCAAAGGAATGCTGCAAAAATGGTTGATGAAATTAGACGTCAATTTGAATCTAATCCGAAGATTTTAAAGGGAGAAGAACCAGCAGATTTTTCTAGAACTATTGCAATTGCGACTAAGGGTGCTCTAAGAGAGTTGATAATACCAAGTATAATTTCAATTGCTATCCCTCTGACTGTAGGAGTTTTATTTGGAATCGCAGCATTGGGAGCTTTCCTTGCAGGTTCAATCTTGTCAGGCTTTGTCTTTGCAGTATTTATGGCAAATTCCGGGGGTTCTTGGGATAACGCTAAGAAATGGATTGAAGATGGGAATCTAGGCGGAAAGGGTACCGAAGTTCATAAAGCTTCGATTACTGGAGATACTGTTGGTGATCCATTTAAAGATACAGCAGGTCCTAGCATTAATACATTATTAGTAGTAATGTCATTAACAGCTTCAATCTTCATGGGCTTACTCTTATTAATTGGGATCCCAGGCGGTACAGGTTTAATAGCATTTCCTTAAAATGAAAATTTTTCTTTTTTTTATTCTAATTATTAAGTTTTCTTACTTTTAACATTTATAATCTTTATTTTGAAATTAAAAAAATTTAAAAAATGAATATTTTATTAGAAACATCAGATAAAAAGGTACTTTTAGCAGCAATTGAAAATAATTTAGATGATTTTTATGTAAAAAGCACAAATCACCCAAATTTTGATTTGATTAGTAATATTAAGATTAATTGGGTTCGAGCTAAATATGTTGATTGGCCGAATTGTATCTTTAAGGCTAATCTTGAAAATTCAAACTTAGATGCTGAAATCAGTCAAGTAAAGACCTTAATAGCAAATAATAAAGCTCCTAATGCATGGACGTTGGGTCCTTTGACGAAACCATATAATTTAGGCTCAATATTAGAACAGTCTGGTTTTATTAATGTATATCACCAAGCAGGAATGTATTTACAACTCCAGGATCTTCGCAGTATGGACTTGAAATCGAATTCGCTAGATGTAAAAATAGTTGATAATTTAGTAATGCTTCAGCAATGGTCAAACCTAATTTCTGATGTTTTTAGCATTAGAATTGATCCAGAATTACTTAAATATTTGTTACATGAACAAGAAGCTCAATTTTACATTGGATATCATAATGGACTACCTGCTTCAAGTCTATTATTATATCTTTCCTCAGGAGTAGCGGGACTACACGCTGTTTCTACTTTACCAAAATATAGAAATAAGGGCTTTGGGTTAATTATAAGTGGAATAGCACTAAAAAATGCTCTTAAACAGGGTTATAGAATTGGAGTTCTCCAAGCCTCTAAGATGGGAGAAGGTGTATATAGAAAGCTGGGATTCAAAAAACAATGTGATATTTTTTCATATGAACTTCATGTATAATTCAATAATTAAAAAATATAAAAACAAGACGAGTGATATATATACCCACCTTTTTGTAGTATTTTTCGTCACCAAAAAATACTTGAGGCATCAAACTATGCGGCCTACCCAAAGCTCGCTCCAAGTGCCTCATCACTTTCATTTGGCCTTACACCAAGGTTTTTAGCTCGTTCCAACCATTCCTTTAAACAATTTCTTTGGCTTATGTCCAAGTCATTAATATTTGTAAAAAGGCGGTGCCGTTTCAGTTCCTAAAATACGGTTCTCACCGTAGTAACTTTCGTTACACCTTGCTTGGAGTGTGAGGTGAGGTTCCTCAGCAGGTCATGCCTACCGTCAGCCTCATATATCACTCGTCATCTTCTTAGTAGGAAATATTATTTTAAAAAGCTTTTCTAGTTTTTAGAATTAATCTTAAAATTGAACTGAAAAATTAACAAAGTAATTATCAAATTTTGAATCATACTTAGGATTAATCTTTTGGAGGGCAATAATAAATTTTTCACTCCTGATAAAATTTATATAATCTTTTTGATAAAACCAGCCTCTAGGTAATTTGAAAGTAAAATTCCATAATTTTGGGATTTCAATATCATTATTTTGCGCCTTATTATGATAACACAACACCTTATTACAACACGTTTGCCAAAATTGAAATAAATTCTCATCTACTTTTTGATTATTCTTAATTGGTTCTCTCTTAAAGGAAAACGATGCGAGTATCATTAAAGCTGGTAATGCATATTTAAATTGAATAACTATATCTCTATTCTGCAAGGAACTAGCAAAATTTTCCCAAGTATTCCCGATTTCTTTCAAACCATCTTCAATTTTAGAATAATAAAATTCTTCTGTTAATTCTGGTTTAGTTTTTACAAATTGAAATATTCTGAGAGCGCAAGAAACACGCCACTTTAAATTTTGTATATCAAGATTAGAAAGATCTTTAAACGCTTTAAATCTTCTTTCCTCCATTTCTAAAGCTCTGGTTTTGTGAAAAATTTCAAATAAATTTTGACGTATAATTTCATAATAATCAAAATAATGATCAAAAATTCTAGAATAATCATAACCCAAAATATCAATTATCGTGAAGGCAGTTAAAGTCTGAAAGAAAATGTGGGTTTCTTCTTCAGATTGCCATAATTCTTCTAATTCTATATCATTAAGAATAGATATGGTTCCATAGTAGCTTGATTCTCCAGTAAATATAGTTCCTGGAAGTAAATGGTACTTTATAGCTCCATATAAAATCAATTGTTGGTTTAAGCTCAATTGTAGTTTAACTAGTAAACCATTTTGTTTAATCAAATTAGCAGACTCAAATGTATGCCATTCTCTATTGAAAGGTCTTCCAATATCATGAAATAAGAGAAGATAGGGAAATAAATTTGAATTATAATGAAAAATTTCAATTAAAATATCCTTTAATAATATTAAATTCTCCTTTTTAATTCCCAAATCAATCCTTTCATTTATAAAAGCATAATAAACCCATAATGAGCGAAAAATATGTCTTAATGTTCTCAATGTTTCAGATTGATAAGTATTTAGTCCTTTATTTATAAGGAAACCCCATTCTGGAAGTTTCTTCATAATTTTACTAACTTGTAATGATTTTAATATATCTTCTCCCGAAGAATCGCAGAAATCTAAATCTATACTTTTAAAGATTTCATTAAGATAATCAAAAAGGTTAATAGTATTTATTCCTCGTAAATTCTAGTAATAATAATGTATAGAAAGGATTATTGAAGATAAGATTTTGCTCCATAAGCTTTTATCTATCCAAAAATAATTTGGCAAAATATTCGAAATCTCTATTATATGTGCGTTCTGCATCCCTTGATATATGAGCAAAGACACATCCTGGTAATTGTTCCATTTTTAAATGATACTCGATACACTCACAACATTTACCCTTCCTTGAACAACTCGTATATGTACAAGGACAACTTTTATTTAATTTCTCATAATTACATTCAATCATTCTTTTCACAATTATAAACTAGTTCAATTCGTACTCAACCAAACTAAACGTACCATCTTCAGCACTACATTTAGGACATTTTTCAGGTATTTCTTCCATTTCAAAGGTTGCATTACATTTATCGCATTTCCAAGGCATAATCCTTAAACTAAAATCCTAATGTGTATAAGATATAGAAAAACAATAATTAATAAAATTTTACTTTGTAAGGATTTTAAATTAACTCTTTTAGGATTTAAAAAATAGTTCTACTTCATCCTGGGTCAAAATAATATCTACTGCTTTAGCATTAGCTATTGTATGTTTAACTTGTTGTGCTTTGGGTATTGTTATTATATTCTTCTGATTAACTAACCAGGCAATGGCTATCTGTTGTATAGTAGCATCATGACTTTTTGCGACAGTTTCTAGTTTTTCTCGCAACTTACCTTTTAGGTCTGTATATCCTCTATGGGCTAATGGGCTGTATGCTGTCATAAGGATTCCATTATCTTGATAATAGGGTAATGATCTAAATAAATGGTTTTGAAAAGTCAAATTCGCATGTAATTGGTTATTTACAAGTTTACTATCTTTAAGATAATTTTGTGCTTCAATAAATTGCTCTACAGAAAAATTGCTTACACCTATATAGCGTGTTTTTTCTTCTTTAACCAGATCTTCAAGAACCTTCATTTGCTTTTTAATTGAAATTAATTGTGAAGGCCAATGAATCAAATATAAATCTAATTGTTTTATACCCAATCTCTTTAACGACATATATGCTGCTTTTTTCATGGTTTTATATCTAAGGTGTATAGGAAATAATTTACTTGTAATGAACAAATCATCTCTTTTATATTCCTTAATAATCTCTCCTACCAATTTTTCAGATTCTCCTTGCCCGTAAAATTCCGCAGTGTCTATATGTGTTAATCCTAATTCAATCCCTTTCCTTAAAGACTCCTTCCATTCCTCATAAAACTTCTTTGATCTAAATCTTTTTATTCCCCAAGCCCCTTGTCCTATAACGGGAACTTTTTCTTTATCTTCTCCTATTTCAATAAATCTCAAGTTTACTCACCTTTAATTTAAAAAAGTTTAACTAAAGATTTATTTCTAATTTTTTGAAATTATTGAGGTTAGGAAGAATTGGGTTAATTAAAAACGAAATTCTCTTCAATAACTTTATAAATTATAAAATTATGAGGATATTCAATTAGAAACCTTTTAGATTTCTAAAAATTCTATTATTTTTTTGTATATTTTTTGTTGATTATTTAAATTTAGCTGCAATATAGTTAAGTTTGGTAAATCTAGAAGCTCTCTTTTAATAGGGTGTTTCAAATTCTCTCCTATTGTTGCTAGTATTTTCCTATCTGAATGGAATACCTCTTTTAAAAAAAATATAAATGGTTGAGAACACAGTTCCATTTTTCCGATTTCATCAATTATTAGTAGATCAAGAGTTTCCAAACTTCTTGACTTTAATTCGTTCAAATAATTATTAAATTCCTCTATAAATATGCTATAATTTCCTAATTTGTATTTTGTATGATAATTACCTTTCCTAGCAAGTAACAATTTTTTATCGGATTGAATATCATAAATATCAAATCCGATCCTTTTTCCAGCTTCCGTGATTTCTGGTGTTAAAAAACCTCCTAAACCATAATCCATTGATTTATAATAAGAAATTAATTTTGTTATTAATGTTGATTTTCCACATCGGGGTGGACCTATAATTAAGACTTTTGAAAACATGATTAAAAAATAGAGGAAGATCTAATGTTTTTTCCTCGATAACTCCTGAAATTTTAACAATAACTTCTTTTGCTCATCACTAATATCTTTAGGAATTTCTACTCTTACGACAACATACTGGTCCCCTTTCGCTTTTCCTCTTAAATAAGGTACACCATGATTTTTTATTCGAAATTCTGTCCCATATTGTGTTCCCGGCGGAATAGATAATTCCTTTTCAGTTAATTGATTATTTTTATAATCAAGGGTGGGGACTTTTATCTTACCTCCTGTTATAGCAGTTACAATATCTATATCCATTGGAGTATAGAGATCATTACCACGTCGAATAAAGTCCTCGTTTTCTAGAATTCTAATACCTAAATATAAATCTCCTGGAATTGAATTGGTTGAAGGAACGTGACCTGCACCTTGTACTTTGAGATGAACGCCATCATCTATTCCAGCGGGGATTTCCACGTGAATTGTTTTAGTCTCTGGAACAACCTTCTTTCCATTACATACTTTACATTTTTTACCGATTATTTTTCCTGTTCCATTGCAAACATTACATCCACTAGTTCGAATGAAAGTGCTAAATCCTTGTCTAGTCATAGTTTGAACTTGCCCAGTTCCATCACAATTCGAACAATTTTTAATGCTTGAAGGATCTTCGGCTCCTGTACCTTCGCATGTATCACATGGAGTATATCTTTGAATCTCAACATCCTTTTTCACTCCGAACATAGCTTCTTCAAAGGTTATCTCAATATGATCTTCAATATCTTGTCCTATTTCTCGTTGAGGCCTTGATCTAGCTCTCCCTCGCGATCCGAAAAAACTTCCAAATCCAAAATCATTATCCCCAAAAATACTTCCTCCTCCAAATATAGATCTAAATAGTTCATTAATTCCAGGGATACCTCCACTGAAAAAATCACTCATATCAACATGTACACCACTAAAACCAAATCGATCATAATTACTTCTCTTTTCTGGATCACTTAATACTTCATAAGCTTCTTGCACTTCAATAAATTTCTCTTTAGCTTTAGGATCAGTCTTATTCACATCTGGATGAAGCTTTCTAGCTAACCTTCGATATGCTAACTTTATATCGTCAGTACTAGCATCCTTAGATACACCTAATACTTCATAATAGTCGCGTTTTTTCGAGGACAATGTATTCACTTAATTTAAAGCTAAGTTCTTTTATACTAAAATAGTCTTATGTAGTTACCAATTTAGTAAGTAAAATAAATTCTAAAATATATTTTTTTGGGTCATTGAATATTAAACAAATCAAAACTAAAATTGAATATCATTTTTAGTAACAAAAAAGTAATCTATAATAACCAAGTAGAACCAAATATTAACATACTAATTTTATACCAAAAACAAAAGAGGTAAAAAAATCTTATATAAGGTGTATAATTAATGGCCTGGACTCCACCAAGTAAAGCGATTGTATTTATAACCTTTCTTTTATGGATATTCGGACTATTTATCATACTTGATCAATCTCTTATACTTTGGAATGATACATTATTACCTACATTTTCTCTTTTGGGATTGGCTCCTTTCCAAATATGGTTGCTAATTGCGATGATAGTGTTCTTTTTCTCTTGGTTTCTTTTTTTCTTGGTGATAGTATTAAGAGGGTTATAAACTATTAAATTCTAATTTCTTTTCTAATGTTTTTTAAATAAGAAAAAGTTTAGTTATTTGGAGCCAATAAAAGTATATTATATAAGAAAAAATTAATCGAATTCTCAGAAAGCGCAGATTAGGAATCAATCTTCATCCCAATCAACATCCACGACTTTCTTCTTCTTATCTTCTTCTTTTTCCTTTTTGTATGTCGCACCACCTTCTCCAGCACCCGTAGCTCCTCCTGGTGGAGCTCCACCCATACCTCCCGGTGGAACATCACCCATACCACTTGCAGCTCTCTGAGCTTGTTCAGCTGCTTGCTGATATACTTGATCTTGATCTTGTGAAGCGTATATTCTTTGGGAGAAGCTGTACATTGACTTTTGCAGATTTTCAATCCCCAACTTAATTCGATTTACATCATCTGTTTTAATATCTTCCTCTAAAGATTTGATAGCAGCTTCAATTTCCTGTTTCTCATTTTCTTGGATTTTATCTTTATTATCATCCATCAATTTTCGGGTTTGATATATCATTGAATCCGCATTATTCTTAGCTTCAATCAGTTCACGTACCTTTTTATCAACTTCCTCAAATTGCTCTGCATCACGAATTTTTTGTTGAATCTCATCTTCACTTAGACCTTTTGCTCCGGTAACGGTAATACCTGTTTCTTTACCCGTACCTAAATCTTTTGCTGTAACATGCACAATTCCATCGGCGTCAATAGAAAATTTTACTTCTATTTGAGGTATACCACGAGGCGCAGGAGGGATACCAGTTAAATGAAACATTCCTAACGATATGTTATCCTTTGCCATTGCTCGCTCTCCTTGGAGTACATTAATAGTAACCGCAGGTTGATTATCAGCAGCAGTACTAAAAATTTGTTTTTTCTCTGTAGGGATTGTTGAATTTCTCTCTATTAATTTAGTAAATACTCCACCTAATGTTTCTACTCCTAATGATAAAGGAGTAACATCCAATAAGAGTAAGTCTTCTACATCTCCCGCTATAATTCCTCCTTGAATTGCGGCACCAATAGCAACACATTCCATTGGATCTACTGAATGTTCAGGTTCTTGTTTAAAGAATTTCTTAAATCTTTCTTGGACAGAAGGCATTCTTGTTGGACCCCCAACTAAGATCACCTTATCAACATCGTTAGTAGAGACTTTGGCATCTGATACCGCTCTTTGCATTATCGGGTCAAGTCTTCTTAAAGTGGGTTCGATTAATTGTTCTAGCTTAGCTCTGGTGAGTTCCATTTCCAAGTGAACAGGGTTACCTCCTTTCTGAGTAATATATGGCAGATTAATCTGCGTGGATAATGTTGTAGATAACTCTATTTTTGCTTTTTCGCCTGCATCCTTAATTCTAATCATTGCTTTATTATCTGATTTTAAATCAATTCCTTCCTTCTTTTTAAATTCTTCAACGACCCAATCAATTATTGCATTATCCATATCTGTTCCTCCAAGTTGCGTATCCCCTGCAGTCGAAAGAACCTCAACCACACCCTCTCCATATTCCATAAGGGTAATATCAAAAGTACCTCCCCCGAGATCAAGTACACAGATTTTCAGCAGTTTATTTTTAGTATCTTTATCTAACCCATAAGCTAAACAGGCAGCTGTGGGTTCGTTAATCATTCGAACTACTTCTAATCCTGCAATTTCACCGGCATTTTTTGTAGCTGTTCTTTGGGCATCATTAAAGTATGCTGGAACTGTGATTACTGCTTTTTTAACCTCTTCACCGAGGTAAGCACTTGCGTCATTCTTGATTTTAGTTAAAATCATTGCAGAAATCTCTTCGGGGGAAAATTCTTTCCAATCTTTGCCTACTTTAATTTTTGCCTTATAAGATAATCCCATTTTCCTTTTAATAGCGGTAACTGTACCATCTGGGTTACTTACAGCTTGACGTCTTGCTGGTTCTCCTACAATTTTTCTCCCAGCCTCATCGAAGGCTACATATGACGGGAATGCTTTTCCTCCTAATGTACGACCTTCAGCAGCTGGAATAATCTCAGGCTTTCCCGTCCCTCCTAAAACTGCACACGCACTATTAGATGTACCTAGATCAATTCCAATTATTTTCTCTTTCTTCGTTGTTTTACTTTTTTCACTCATGATAAAAGTTCACTTTATGGATATTATTAGTCATTATAATTTTATTACAAATAATTATTTTATTCTACATTATTTCCTATTAAGATTATAATTAATGGTAAAATTTAAAATTTTTATGATATAGA
>JBHLOY010000032.1:0-12353 GCA_048939995.1 Promethearchaeota archaeon
TCAGTACCAATCCATTCTGTAAATTCTGGTAATATTGATGTCCCACCTAGTTCAATAATTTTATCAGAAATAAGACCAACAACAGGATTAGCAGATATTCCAGATATTGAATCTGATGCACCACATTCCAATCCTAATATCAGATTAGAGAAATCAAACGGTTCTCGCTTTAATTCTCTTGCTTCCCTCGACATTCTTTTTCCAATATCTACCCCTTTTTCTATAGCTGCTTTTGAACCCCCGTTTACCTCTTGTAGATTAAAAAATTCTACTGGTTTATTTTCCTTTTTAATACCTTTGGCTATTAACTTATTACTCATGTTTTCGCATCCTAACCCTATGACAATACCTCCATAAATATTAGGATTACTGCCCAATCCAATTAATGTACGTTGAGTAAATGTAAAGTCTGGACCAAATTGACCACAACCAAGGGGATGAGTTATTGCAACAGCATTTTCCACCCGGTTAGCAATTTGACGAGTAACATTATTAACACACACAACTGAAGAAATAACAGCAACTTTATTTCTAATACCAACTTTTCCATTTGCTCTCTCATAGCCTAAGAATTCTTCCATTATTTTATCACCTCATTCAAATAATGGCTCTTAAGGTTATGTGTATGTACCCAGTCTCCGCTCTTAATGTCTTTAATGGCTACACCGATTACCTCACCATATTTCAACACAAATTCACCAGTTTTGATATCAACTAAAGCAAATTTGTGAGCGTTTGGGATTTTCTGGTTCATAATAATAATTCGATCTTTAACTATAATTTTGGTATCTTCCAGAATTTCCGTTAATGCCGTAGCACAGTTATCATTAGGATGCATTACAATGAATTTATTCTGCAATTAATCACCATATAAGAAATAAAAAAAATTGATTTATATTACAGCTATTGCGCTTATCTCTATTAACATTGTTGTTAAAGGAAGATTTGACACTTCTACAGTCACTCTAGCTGGATAACATTCAGTAACTTCATTATCATGGAAGAACGCTTTGTAGGTTTTATTCATGATAGAAAAATCATTCATATTTTTTAAGTAAACGTTTATACTTACAATTTTAGAGATGCTTCCACCACCAGCTTCGACAATTTTTTTGATATTCTGCAATGTTGTGTAAGTTTGTTCCTTAATATTAGTTGCTCCTTGCGCTGGACCTTGTCCTGAGATGAAAATTAAATTTCCGGCCTTTATACCGGGATTATAAGGTCCTACAACAGGTAATCCCGGATTGATAATTTCAATATTTACCATAAATATTGTTTTCCCCCATATTTAATAATTTTTTCCCCTAGCTAAAATCTCCCATGTTGCAATTATCTCATCATCTTCTATAACCGTAAAGAAATCATAAAGATTGACAGTTGTACAAATATGAGAAGGAAATAATTCTAATTTCTGCCCAATTTCGAAGCGATCACTAGGTCCTGCTCTTATAATTGAATGCTCTTCAGTCATCACTCTAAGTTTACTGTTAGGATAATTTTTAAAAACAGCATAACCACTATCATTGGAAATAGCCTTTAGCCCAGCATCTATTGTATAAAATCTTTTTGCTGTAGTGTTAGTCACTGTCCCTAAAACCGTTGCTGCTATATTGAATTCGGAAGATGTTTGATAATAATGCCAATCATTAAAAATATAAGTACCAGGTTGAATTTCAGTAATTCCTTTTATTTTTCCTGAAAATTTATAAGTAACAGTGTTTCCAACTGTTAAATACCCGATATTATATCCATTTCGATTTATAAGGTCTCTGGTTTCAACTAATAACTCCATACATTCTTCAGCTTGCTTTTTTCTTAATTCAGGATCCTTAACTGATACCAAATGACCCTCGTACCCTTGAAGCCCCATTAAACGCAAATTAGATTGATTTTTAATTATATTTGCAAGATCAAGAGCTTCATTCCCGGGCTTTACACCATTTCTACCTGATCCCATATCTATTTCAATCAGAATTTCTAATGTAACCTTGTTTTTCGAAGCAATATTATTTAAATCCAAAATATTTTTCTTTGAGTCAACACACACTCGTACTAATGATTTTTTATTTAATTCAACCAATCTTTTAATTTGACCTAAATCAATTACTTCATTAGCAATTAATATATCATTAAACCCGTTTTTGGCGAATATTTCTGCTTCACCAACTCGCGCAACACAAATCCCATTAGCTCCTGCCTCCAACTGCATCTTTCCGATAGCTGGGCATTTATGAGTTTTAACATGAGGACGTAGATTAATATTGTTGTCTTTCGCAAATTTTGCCATAGTGTCAACATTTTCTTTCATAATATCGTAATCAATTAAAAGAGCAGGAGTTGATATCGTATCTTTCCAGTTTCTTTCCAAGGTATATAATCCCTCCCAAATTTTATAATCTCCAAAATAGAAAATAATATTTGTAACAATTCTTTTTTTTATTTAATCTAATCTTTTCAGAATTTTTTTGTGATAAAATATGCCTAAATTTTCAAAAGAACCATTACGAGGTATGGACGATTTATATCCTGAAGATTTACGTGAAGTTAATTGGATAATTGATACCCTAAGAGATGTTGCTGAACGTTATGGGTTTGAAGAATATGAGACTCCTCAGCTAGAACCAATTGAAATTTTTGCTGCAAAGTCTTCAGATGAACTTGTTTATGAGCAATCTTTTATTGTCGAAAGAAAAGAAGGAGAAAAATTAATTTTGATTCCTGAACTCACTCCTTCACTAGCTAGAATTGTCGCGAAAAAGAGCCAAGAGTTAAAGAAACCAATTAGATGGTATTCCATGCCAACATGTTTTAGATATGAAAGACCTCAGAAAGGACGTCGTCGAGAATTCAAACAATTTAATGCTGATATCCTCGGTGAAGATGGTCTTTATGCTGATCTGGAGATATTTAATCTAATAGTAGACATTTTTGAAGAATTTGGAGCCACTTCTAATCAATTTCAAATCTATTACAATAGTCGCCGCTTTATGGATGCGATCTGTACTATTGTTCTAGAATTAGACAATCAGAAGTTACCTTTCATTTATAAAGTATTGGATAAATCTGATAAGATGGAAGCAGATGAATTCGAAAAGTTAGTTACAGATTCATTTCAAGATAAGAATATAATTCAAGGAGTTCTAAAATTAAAAGAGTCTAAAGCTGTAAATGATTTATTAAAAAAATTTAATAATATACCTGATGAATTCTATAATTCCCAAGGATATCAAGAATTGATAACTTTTGAGAAATATTTAAAAGAAATTGGGATTTCAGATTACTGCTCTTTTTCATCAAGTGTTGTTCGCGGACTTGATTATTACACAGGAATTGTTTATGAAGTATTTGATACTGGCAAAGAAAACATAAGAAGTATCTTTGGGGGAGGGCGTTATGATGACTTATTATCTTTATTCTCCGATGAGAAAATCTCAGGCACTGGTTTTGGTATGGGTGTCTTAATGTTAAGTCTATTTTTAGAAACCTACCAATTAATTCCTAAAGAAGTTAGGGAAAAGGATTTTACTGACACAATCTATATTGCATCTGTTGATGAGAGTGTCTCACTGTATAGTTTTAAAATAGCTCAAATAGTTCGAAAAGAAGAATTTCCGTGCTTAATCGATTTTAGGTTCAAAAGTTTGAAAAGTCAACTAAGTAAAGCGAATGATTTGGGAATTTTAATTACTTTAATCGTTGGAACCAAAGAAATGGAGGAAAATAAAGTAACGTTAAGAAATATGAAAACTGAAGAACAAAAAACAATTAACATCAAAAATATGATCGAACAAATCTATGAAATTTTAGATGAATTTGGAGAATAAAAGAAATAATTTTTTTATACGCATTTGTTATTATATTTAAATAAAGCTCTGATATATTATGCATTTTATTGAACGCTTAATTGAACTAATCCACGATAAACACAGTGTTGTCTGTATGGGGCTTGATCCCAGAATGGAAAAAGAAGGAGAAATCCCTAATTATTTAATCAAACAGTACGAAAACCCAAATACAATTATTTTAGAGTTTAATAAAACATTAATAGAAGCAAATCACGATTTAATTCCTTTAATTAAGCCTCAAATGGCTTTTTATGAAAAATATGAAGCATTAAATGCTTTAAAGGAGACCATTAATTTTGCCCATAAAAATGATTTATTAGTTATTTTGGATTCAAAGCGAAACGACATTGGAACTACTTCTAAGGCATATGCTGATGCTACTTTTCATGCATATAATGCTGATGCTTGTACTTTGAACGCATATCTGGGTTTTGATAGTATAAAACCTTATTTGGAATTTTACGATGAAAAAGGATTATTTTTACTAGTAAAAACTTCTAACCCTAGTAGCCATGAATTTCAGGATTTATTTAGTATTAAATTAGATAACATTAACAATGATGAAATTGAAGTAGAAAAAGATAAAGTTAAGTTGCAGAGGAATTACGTTCAAATGGCTAAACTTGTAAAAGAGTGGGGCAAAAATTTACAAAACTTTAATCAATATAATAACTTAGGCGTTGTAGTTGGAGCAACATTTCCTCAAGAATTAAAATCAATAAGAGAAATTGTTAATAATTCCTTTATATTAATACCTGGTTATGGTGCTCAAGGAGCCCAATTAAAAGATATTAAGTATGGATTTCACCCGAATGGGATGGGGGGAATAGTTAACTCTTCGCGTGCTATTATTTATGCCTATAATAAAAAAACTAAGTATCCTCCCGAAAAATATGAAAAAGCAGCAAGAGATGAAATTATTGATATGAATAATCTTATAAATAAGATAATAGGATTATAACTTTCCTATAAAATTTCCAAGAAAATACATACTAAATATAAGCGGTACGATTACTAAAGCTATAACTGCTAATGAGCGTTTAAGGCCAACTTGGTGAATAACATTAACAGCTTGTAAATCAATGAAAAATGCAATAATGGCTACTGGAATTATTGCTACAGGATCTCCCTGAAAAGCACCTGCAAAACCAAGGAGTATTAAAGGAGAACCAATTGCAAGAGTTAAGCCAACCAGAATTAAAAAACTATAACCAACCCATTTTAGATTGGCTCTTTTTTCAGCTTTTACAATTATTAAACCTAGCTTTAATAATATGAAAACTACGGCAAAAAGAGCCCCCGCAATGAATAACTCTTTATAATCTCCAATTGAACCCATTCCAGTTTGAAAAAGATTGAACAGCATTTCTTAACCTATTTATGAAGATTCATCTTATTAATAGAATATTTTTTAGTTCCGAAACTTATGAAAGATATATAAAAGATTTTTGATTTAAAGTTAATTTTTTAATATAATAATTGAATTAAATTGAAATATTAAGGTTTATAATTATATTTATCAGAATTAGTCGGAGGATATAATTAAAAAAAAGATAGAAAGGATTGATATGCAATGGTAGAAACGCAGATTGAAGAGAAAAAATCTATTGATGAGATTAGAATATTTGTTGCAATTTGTCAATGAGGTATTAATGTTGCTGAAATCATTGACACAAAAGCCTTAGCAGAATATTCAATGAAGTTACCTAATGTAGTTGAGGCATTAGATTATATATCATTATGTACCGAACCTGGAGCAGAATTTATAAAAGAAAAAATGCTGGAAGCTAACGCTAATCGACTTGTTGTAGCCTCTTGTACCCCTAAGACACACGAACCAGTATTCAAAAGTGTATTAGAATCGATGGGATTGGATTCATCATATTTAGAATTTGTGAATATCCGTGAACATGCAAGCTTTGTTCATCGAAACGATAAGCAAGGTGCCCAAAAAACTGCTGAAGATGCAATTAGATCTGGAGTGGCTAGAGCAGAAGTATTAGAAAAGATTTTAGTAAAAGAAGTAGATATTACAAAAAAGACTCTAATAATTGGGGGCGGAGTAGCTGGATTAAGTGCTGGTATAGATCTTGCAGAAGAGGGATTTGAAGTTTTTCTTGTAGAAAAAAGCCCAACTATTGGGGGAAAAATGGCAATGCTTGATCGAACATTCCCAACAGATGATTGCAGCATATGAATACTGGGCCCAGTAATGTTACTATCTTCGAGAACTCCTGGTATGAATTTATATACATATAGTGAAATCGAAGATATTACTGGATTTGTAGGGAATTTTAAGGTTAAAATTCGAAAAAAGGCGAGATATGTAAATAATGATTGTAACGGATGTGGTTCGTGCTTTGAAGTATGTCCAGCATACGGATACGATGAATTTAATGAGGGAATGAACCCTCGAAAAGCAATTTATTCATCGTTTGCTCAAGCTGTTCCCTCAATAGCTCAGATTGATATGACAAAATGCATCAAATGTGGGTTATGCCAAAATGTATGTGAATTAGAAGCGATTGACTTTGACCAAGAAGATGAGATAATTGAAATTGATGTAGGTTCAATAATAGTTGCAACTGGTTGGGATGAATATGAACCTGAAACTGGCTATTTAGGCTATAATGTTTATCCCAATGTTATAACTCAACTAAAACTTGAAAGGATGTTGGCCCCAAATGGTCCAACCATTGGTCATCTTGTACGACCATCCGATGGTAAAAAACCGAGAAATGTTCTTGTTATCCAATGTGTTGGATCTAGAGATTTAACCAAACAAACTTATTGTAGTGCTGGAGTATGCTGTATGATTTCTATTAAAAATACTAAACTCATAAAGCAACATGATCCAGAAATAGATATAACTGTCGCATACATGGATATTCGAGCAGCTGGAAAAGACTATGAAGAGTACTTTACCGCTTCAAGAAAAGAAGGAATAAGATACGTAAGAACTAACATTTCAAAGATTTACGAAGATCCAGAGACTCATAACCTTAAAGTAATTCTCCAGAATACTCTAGGCAATGCCAAATTAAAAGAGTTTGAATATGATATGGTTATATTATCGTGCGCAATGATTCCACCAAAAGGTATTGAAAAACTTCAAAAAGTATTGAAACTTGAGACAAGCCAGGATGGATTTTTTAAGGAATTTCATTCGAGATTAAATCCAATTGACACTAAAATACCTGGGATCGTTCTTGCTGGTGTAAGTCAAGGACCTAAATCTATTGCGGAATCTATTGCCCAAGGAAGAGCTGCTGCATCATCTTTAGCACGACTTATGAGTAAAGATAAATATCGAATTCTATTAATTAGAGCAAACGTAGAAAAAGAAAAATGTGCAAAGTGTGGACTATGTGAGCTTAATTGTCCATATGAAGCAATCAAAATTGAATCTGATGGCGCTGAAGTAAATGAGATATTATGTAGAGGATGTGGTTCATGTTTAGCCAATTGCCCTTCTGAAGCGATTACTTTACGATATTATCGAGAGCCTCAATATGAAAAACAAATAGATGCAATATTAGAAGAGATATAGAAAGGTGAGATAAATGGCTACTAAAAATGATGTTAAAATTCTGGCTTTTATGTGTTGGAAATGAGGTTATGGAGCGGGGGATATGGCAGGTACTATTCGAGCACAATATCCTGCGACGATAAGACCAATTAGAATAAATTGTACTGGTAGAGTCACCCCCAGTCTTATAATGAGAGCAATAGGAAAAGGGGCCGATGGGGTTATTGTTGCAGGATGATATGAAGGAGAATGCGATTATGAGACAGGAAACTTAGTTGCTGCTAAAAACGTTAAATATACTCAAGAAGTGTTAAAAACAGCAGGAATTTCCCCAGATAGAATTCAAATGTTTCATTGTAGTGCGGCTGAAGGTCAAAAGTTCCAAGAAGAAGTTACGAGAATATCTGAAATAATAGAAAGACTTGGTAAAAATCCAATAAATGAATCTCTCAATAAAGTAAAAGAAGAAAAAGGAAAAAAGCCGAAAGAATGAATCTTACGAGAAAAAAAATTAGTCGTGAGATGACACACCATAAAGCAATGGTTTCGGATTTAACTATTTTTTAAAAAAATTTTTATAGTTTAATTATTCTAATTCAAATTTAAAATCCTATTAATAATATAATAAAGAATTGGTAAAGTTTTTTAAACTTGTGATTCTAGTTTAATCTCAATTTTAATTTCTTATGAAATTAAAAGCAATTTTTAATAAAAATATAAAAATGTGATAAAAAATGGCGGAAGCTCCTAAAGAAGAAATGTCTGCATCAAAAGTGCTTGCTTTTATTGGGATGTTATTCACGTTATCCCTCGGAATTGCATATTTCTATGCGGCACTCGTTGCTCCATTAAATATTCTCTGGGGTATAATCTGTTTAGTTATTGTATTCTTGATATTCGTTTCATTGGGATTAATAAGTTTTGGCAAATTTAAAATTCCTTATACATGGTGGATGTTACTTATCTATGGTGCTGTTATAGTGATAATCGTAATGTTCTTTGGTGTAACTATTTACCCAGGGCCCTACTTCCCAGCAGTTTTACTTTTAATGGCATTTCTTATAGAATTGTTAAGTGCGAAGAAAGCTTATAAAGTCTCTAAAATGGTAGCACTTTTAGGTTGTGCGTTTGGTGCATATGATTGTGTACTACTGATGTTAAATGTTACCCCTCTTACCGCTTATTTAGTTGTTAATGCTATCTTCGGTTTAGCTATCATCGTTATTTTTTTACTGGTGATTTTCGATTTAGTAAACTTTAAAATCTTTGATTATTCATGGTGGTTCGTTCTATTAGTTGGTTTTGTTATCTTTACATGGATATCAACATTTGCTGGTGGATATCCCGTAGCTGGATTTGGAGGAATAACGATATTAATAGCATTTATACTTATGTTAATGGCATATTAAATAGCTTTTTAACCAAAAATTATCAATTTTTTTTCTTTTTTAATTTGTAGTCAAATGAAAATCAATATTAATTCGCTTAATTTTAATTCTAAAATTAATTTATAGAAATATTAATTTAGATTAAAGTGAACTATAAATGGGCAAAAATTTACTTTTAAATGCTGAAAACCAATTTTTAAAAGCAGAACAATTATCTCAAGCTAGACAATTTAAAAAAGCAGCTAAGAAGTACAATTCAGCTGGCCATACGTACCTCAAATTGGAAAATTATGAGAACGCTAAATATAGCTTTATTAATGGAGCAAATGCATTTTTAGAATTAGAAAAAATACAATCTAGTCTAGAATTACTTAGACTGGCGGGCGATTCGTCTATATTCTATGAACGCTATAAAGAAGCGGAAGAAATATTTAGAAAAGCTGTAGATTTTATTCCAAAATTAAAAAATATAGCAGATCGCAACGTTCAATATGTGCTTTTCTCTGTATTATCCTATTTGTGTTTATTCACTAATGCAAGGCAAGAAGATGGTTTAAAATTTATTAAAAAAATACAAAATAAAATTGAGAGTACGTATTTTAAAGAAAGTTCATTAATAATCTTAGTTACGGATTTAACAATCGCAATACGTGATAAAAATCCTGCTTATTTAGAAAAAGTCAAGAATAATCTTCATAATTATAAACTGAGTGATGCCGAATTACTATTACTTAAAAAGATTCTATTTATGGCAAATATTCAGTTATCTTTGGAATCTGAAATGAATTTAGACAAAGACCTTTATACTACAAACGAAATAATTAATCTAAAAGTAAATATTAACACAACATCATTAGTGTCAGTGATTCAAAACCAATTTTATAATTTTATCACTGAGAAATTTAGCATAACAAAGCTTAATCTAACACTATCTGATAATCTCAGTTCTAGTAAAAAACCAGCTATCCCGATTGATTTGGAAATTGGAAAAAGTTATGAGTTAGATTTTGTAATTAAGCCTCATTTTCAACTTGACAATCCATTTATTGGGCCATTATCTCTTACATTTGAATTGAATGGCCTTTTAACTTTCATCTATGAAACAATTAAAATAATCCCTAATCTAATTCCACCTCCTCCATCATTGGAAGTATCTACAAAAAATTTGAGAACTCCGCTTATTGATCAGACATTCCCATTAGAAATACTGGTGCAAAATCAAAGTGAAGGTGAGGCTTTGGATGTAAATATTGATACAGAGTTTCCTGAACAGCTTAAAATTATGAGGGGAACAACTAATAAACAAATATATTCACTAAGACCAAATGAGGACCTTAAATGGGAAATAAATCTAAAACCAATTGAGGCAGGAGATTATATTATAAAGGTATTAGTTAAATTTAAAGATCCGGATCAAAATCTAATTGAAGAAGTTAAAGAATTTCCACTTTCGATAAAACTCTAATTGGTTAAATTAATATTGGATCTTTTGAATTATATGTCACTAGTTCGCCTTTTTTCTTTCCAACAATTATATCATCTTCTAACCTAATACCCCACTTTTCTTTCCAATATAGACCTGGTTCACTTGTATATACCATATTTTCTTTTAAGATAAATGTTTCTGGAGTCTTCCAGGATATTCTCGCTCCAACATCATGAGCTTCAAACCCTAAGGAATGTCCAAATCCATGGAAAAACAATTTTTCATGATCATAACCTTTTTCTGATAAAAATTCTCGACATTTTATGGCTGGAAGGCAATTTGGATTTCCATCTATCAAATATTCATTAGCCACTTTCTTAGATTCATAAAGAACTTCATATGCATCAAGAAAATCTTTCCCTGGATTATTACCTACCCAAAACGTCCAAGTAATATCAGAGCATATTTCATCGATTTGCAATCCAGTATCAATCAACAAAACTCCTGTTTCAATCTTTTTATTAGAACTATTATGATGAGGATCTGCAGAATGAGATCCTGAACTGACTATCGTCTCAAAAGAAGGACGTCCTAACTTCATATACTCATATTCTATTTTTGCTTTAAGCTCTCTCTCAGTCATGCCTATTTCGGCAAAATCTGGTACTTTTTCCAATATTTCTATCGTAGCTTTGCATACGTTTCTTAGATCTTCTAATTCAGTTGGTGATTTAACACTCCTAAGTTCATATACTATAGGAGCCGCAGATATAAATTCTGTTTCTGGTGATAATTCGTTTAAAGAAAAATAATCACCCATTCGTAAGTAATCGGCATAAGAAGTACCATTCTCCTTTAAAATATTTTCTCCAAAATTAAGAGCTATTCGAGGTTTATTAATAATTGAAGTTAACAAATCTATTAATTCTTCTGATGATCTATAATAATTAACTTCACAACTTACATTTTTTTTTTTAAGCGATCGTTCAATCATTGCTGCTTCCATTTCAACTGAAATAACTTTATGATTTCCATCAGTAGCAACATAAATATAATGTCGAGCATGCGATCCAACACCTAATAAGAATCTCGAATGGATATCACTTTCTTCATTACAGATAATTAACCATCCATCAGCATTAAGTTCCTTAAGCACTTTCTGAGCTTTTTCAAACTTATTCATAAATCAAATCATTAACGCTTTTTAATTAAGTTTATTAATTTAAGAGATAAGCTATTTATAACAATAAACATATAAACTTTAACGATCTTATATCTCTATAGTAAAAGGTTTATTTAATTATGAAGCTTAAGGTTAAAAGAATAAATTTTGAAACTGGAAATACTAAAGATATAGTATTAAATATCAAAGATGCGCAAGAGCTTGGCCAAAAAGCCGGAGAACGAGTTTATATCAGAAATAAAGAATTAAAATCAATTGATAGCGAATTTTGGGTCGCTATAGTTCAAATCGATTATTCAAGCTCTATTGTGGAACCAGGAGAAATAGGTATTTTTCTAGATATCTTAAAGGAGAAAAAAGATCTTAAAGATGGTATTTCGATATCCGTAAAACCAGCAGATCCACCCGATTCTTTTAAATTTATTCAAAAAAAGATAAGGGGAAATAAACTATCTAATGAAGAAATAAACAATATTATTTCAGATGCGGTCTCAGGATCTTTATCTCGAATTGATCTAGCTGCGTTTATAACGGGTGTTCAAATAAATGGTATGGATAATGAGGAGATGACAGCTTTAACCTTAGCAGAAGTTAGAAGTGGAGAAATATTTTATTTTGGGATGGAAGTTTATGACAAGCACTCGACTGGTGGAGTTCCAGGAAATAAGGTATCTCTTATTATAGTTCCAATTATAGCCGCCACGGGGTTGACAATTCCAAAATCATCGACTAGAGCCATCACCTCGCCATCAGGAACTGCTGACACAATGGAAGTGTTAGCACCCGTTGCATTTGATTCAGAAGAATTAAAAGATATTGTTGCTAAAGAGAATGGGTGTATAATATGGGGAGGAGCCTTGAACACATCACCTGCTGATAATATTCTCATTGAAATTGAACGCCCTCTTCACATGGACCCTATTGGTCTGATGATTCCTTCAATACTTACGAAAAAATTATCTCTTGGAGTTAAAAACTT
>JBHLOY010000033.1:0-12021 GCA_048939995.1 Promethearchaeota archaeon
TCCTTACACTCAAAAGTTAAATTCACAGCTTTTTTACTCATGTTAATCAAAAAAAGTTTGAAAACTTATAAAAACTGAGTTTCCTTTTAAATGATATGGGAATTAGAATTGAGAAAAAGAGTGTAGACAAGGGAAAAATATATATAATTATTATAGACAATCCTCATGTGAGAAATGCAGTTGACGGCCCTACAGCATTAGAGCTTGCTAATGCATTTAGAAATTTTGAACAAGATAATGATGCTCTTGTTGCGGTTTTATGGGGCGCAAATGGCAATTTTTGTTCAGGTGCGAATCTGAAAGCTATTTCAGAAGGACGGGGTAATAGGATCGAAGAAAGTGGAGATGCTCCAATGGGTCCTTCTAGAATGTTACTTAATAAACCAGTCATTGCTGCCGTAGCAGGATATGCTGTTGCTGGAGGTTTGGAACTTGCTCTATGGTGTGATTTACGCGTGGTTGAAAAGAGTGCAATATTTGGAGTATTTTCTCGTAGATTTGGTGTGCCATTAATTGATGGAGGTACAATCCGCCTTCCAAGGCTAATCGGTTTAAGCAGAGCTTTGGATATGATTTTAACTGGTAGACCTATAACTGCTCAAGAAGCTTATGAATGGGGATTAGCGAATCGTATTGTTGAAGATGGGAAATCTCGTTCTGAAGCTGAGAGAATTGCTAAAGATACTGCAGATTTTCCTCAAATCTGCTTGAAGAATGATCGTATATCTGCTTATGAGCAATTTGGTATGAACATAAAATCTGCAATACAAAATGAGTTTACACACGGCTTAAAAACATTAGAGAGTGGAGAATATCTAAGAGGTAGTAATGAATTTGTCCAAGGAAAGGGAAAGCATGGTAAATTTTAGTTTAACTCTAATATTCTATTAATTATGTAAGTTATCCATAGTCCTTGCTTTTTAGGGATATCAAAAGCTATCCATGCAGATTTCATAAAGGATGTGTCTGCTTGCCAGAATCCATCATTTCTTTTTTTCCTTTTTAAGATATTAATCGCATCACGACAACGTTCGTCTAATAATAAGTTATTTTCTTTAAGTAGTGTTAAGAGTTCTATAATATTTGATTTATAAGTATAGGGATAAAAATTTAAAATAATAGAATCCTCAATCGGTTCATCTGAAGATAATTTCTTGAATACTCTATGTTGTAGGATATACTCTAATCCTTTTCTAAGTTTTTCCTCAATTTTCTCGGATTCTCCAAATCTTTTCTTATACTCAGTAAGTGTAATCATAGATTTTACAATTCCATAGTAACAAGGAACTTTTTTCATGCAACCCCCAAATCTAGTAAATAGATCTGAACCTGACCACGAACATTCTTTACCTCTTTCAACAGATTGATATTTTATTATCCAGTCTATCCCGGCATCAATCCTTTCTTTATTTTCATATTCCATCCTTATAAGGATTGTAGTTATCATGGCATTATGACATGCGAGTAAATTATCTCTTTTACCTTCCAAAGAAAACCCTTCTTGAATATATGATCTATCTGCTAAGATTTGAATCCAATTCTGAACTATTTCTAATGTATTCGTTAGAGGAATCTCAGAAAGTTCCAATAATCGCCACATGTATGCTCGAAGACCAACAAAAGTGTTAGGAGGCCGTGAAGGAGGTGTTATAAGCTTATTTATAAGTTCAGATTGTTTAAGCATTGTCTGAAGTTCTTTTATAGATACATTTTCTCCTCTATCATAAGCTTTTTTCAAGATTAAAGCTGAATCTTTAATCATAATAAATAATATTAAAGTGTTAAATATTTGATTAAGATTAAAATAATTAATTATCCTATAAAATCTTATGATAGCGTTCGAAGAATTTAGAATTAAAACACAAAAAAGGGAAGAGCTTATAAATATAACTAATAAAATCAATAAAGTGGTCAGAAATTCTGGTGTTAAAGAAGGAGTGTGTCGAATTTTTATCCCTCATACTACAGCAGGAATTACTATAAATGAGAACGCCGATCCTGCCGTGATGCGGGATATTATTGCTTTTTTAAGTAAATTAATACCTCAAAACTCAAATTTTTCTCATATGGAGGGGAATTCAGATGCTCATATAAAATCAAGTTTAACAGGATCTTCTTTAGATATAATCATACATCATGGAAATCTTATTTTAGGTACTTGGCAAGGTTTAATGTTTGCTGAATACGATGGTCCACGTAATAGAAGGGTTTGTGTTCAAATTCAAGGAGATTAAATTTTTTAAAACTTATTTTTTAATATTAAAATTTAAATTCATTTTTAACAGAATATGCTTCATAGTAACCTTAAATTTAATATCAAAAATAATCTATGAGTTTAGTATTATATTGGTTAGGAGTATTAATGGCAATAATATCCGGCATAGCAAATAATTATGGAACTGTCCTACAAAAAAAAGTTGTCAATGAAATCAAAGATAATTCGAAATTTTTTAAATCCTTAATAAAAAATCGTTTATG
Organism: Promethearchaeota archaeon; assembly: GCA_048939995.1. Taxonomy (GTDB): domain Archaea; phylum Asgardarchaeota; class Lokiarchaeia; order Sigyniarchaeales; family SOKP01; genus SOKP01. The sequence continues at coordinate 2,479 of JBHLOY010000033.1, forward strand.
GTTAATAGGATTAGTACTTCAACTTGGTATAGGGGCGATATTTTTTTTAATTGCTCAAATGTTCATAGGTCCAACGCTTATTCCGGGTTTGATGGCAGCAGGATTAATAATCCTAGCAATTGGTTCTGTTAAAATTGTAGGTGAGCAATTAAAAGCATCAGAAATAATAGGAATAGTATTAATGATAACTGCCATCACTTTTATAGGATTTAGCAATATGGAAATTGATGTTACGTCTCAAAATTTTCTTGAATTTGAATTGTTTTTTCGAATAATGATTTTTACAATAATTATTTACATTTTAGCAGCTATTTTTTACATATTACAAATGAAAAATATCTCTAAAGGTATATCATTAGCTGTTTATTCTGGATTTCAATTTGTCTTATCAAATTTTTGGATTAGTCCAGTTATGGGAGTTATTGTTCATTTATTCGATGGAACAGCACAATTATTAGAAATCATAATATTTATCATAGCTATTTTTATTTTATCTACAACAAACATATTCGGAATTACCTCTATCCAAAAAGCATTTCGTGAGGGCCAAGCAAGCAATCTAATCCCTATTCAACAAGTTCCAATTCAAATTTCCCCTCCATTTTATTATATCGCAGTTTTTTTACTTCCAATACAAGACATCCTATCATTATTTTTCCTAACGATCGGAATAGTATTAGTTATAATAAGTTCATTTTTATTGGGAAAAAGACAAGCTCAAATTGAAAAAATTAAATAGTAAATACCTTAATGTCGCATAATGGCAAAAATTATTTTCTTTCAACCTCATCCTGATGATTTAGAATTCAATTGTGGTCATCTCATACATTATTTATCTAAAAAAAGTAGGAATCATCATACAATTAAGATTGCTTCGATTACTAAAGGTGAATTTGGCTTACCGGGATTTAAATATGATAAATTTAAAGGAAAATTTTTAGCGAAAGTAAGAACAAAGGAATTATTTTCTGCTATGAAGATCCATGATATCTCACCTGAGAACATACACTTTTTGGGTTATGTTGATGGCTTTATTAAATTTAATAGAGAATTTGTTCAAAAAATTTCAGAGTATTTAAATAAAGAAAGACCGGATTTGATTTTTGCTCCAGAAGCTTTGCATACGTGGTATTATCATTTAGATCATGTGAATACTGGAAAAGCAATTTTTTACATAATTTTTAAAAAACTAATCAATTTTAATCCTATTTTGTATTTCTATGGTACCTCACAACCAAACTTTTTTTTTGGGTTCAAGAAAGGAGATATTAGTTTAATTGAAAAACTCCTCCGATGTCATAAAACTCAATATTGGTTGATTAATAGACTAAAGCTAAGTTATAAACTTTCAACTAGAAGAGCTGGTCTAAGTTTAAATGGTTGGAATTATGCTGAAAAATATAGAAGAATTTTCTTTCTTAAAAATAATCTTAAAAAAAATAATGTTCCTCTATTCCAAAAAATATTAACTCATTGGTTCTCAAGCATGCCTTGGTTTAAAGCACAATATCCTAAAGAAATATTAGAAAAATTAAGAAGGAAAAAACAATAAAATAAACAAGATTTTTATATAACTTAATTAAACTAATTTACATCTTAATTTAATTCGACTGAATGAATAAGAAAAATATTAAAAGTGTGAAAAATGGCAACAAAAGAAGAGATTAAAAATGCCTTAATTAAATGGATTAATATGATGGATGATCCTCAAGTCGCTGAAGAGTTCGAAGGATATAACAAAACACTTCAATTCACATTTCCTGATATTGAATATAAGACTAAAATGATTTTCAAAGATAAAAGCGCAAGATTGGAAGATGGATTTGATGAAAAAGCAGAAATGGGATTAGAAACGAATTCAGATTTGTTTTTAGGAATAGCAACAGGAGAAATTGATCCGATGGAAGCATTCATGGAGGGAGAAATTATTATAAGGGGAGATATGAATGCTATTCAGAGATTAGAAATATTTATGGACTTATAATTTTATAAAAATTGATCTTATGAGTGATTTTGTAAAATTTGGAATTGTTGGGGTTGGTTCTGTATGGAGATATCACAAATTAGGGAGTAAAAATAACCCTAAAATTAAATTTACTGCTGCTTATGATGTCAATTCTGATAATTTAACAAGAGCTGCCAAATACTCCAAATTTGAAACTTTTACTAATTTGGATAGGTTCTTAAAGAGTGATATTGATGCAGTTCTCGTTTTAGTTCCCCATTATTTGCATAAAGATATTGTTGTTTCTGCTGCAGAAGCGGGAAAGCATGTTTTATGTGAGAAACCGATGGCACCCACACTTGAAGAATGTGATGATATGATAAAGGCATCTAGAAAAGCGGGAGTAAAATTTATGATTGCTGAGAATCATCGTTTTCTCCCGGCTCATCAACTTATTAAAGATATGCTGAGTAAAAATTTTATCGGAGATGTTTTTCTGGGTAGGACATATGAAGGTGCTTATTGTTCTCCGAACGAATTCCTAGATTCGAGTTGGTGGCATTTCTGTTATGATAAAGGTGGCGGTGGAGTAGTAGCTGATCAAGGAGTTCATAAATTTACCATGTTGAATTGGTTTTTGGGAGAAGTACATTCAGCACAATGTTGGTTAAGTAAAACCTTAAATTCACCAACCAATAAGGGAGAAGACACAGCAATAGTTTTGTTACGTTATAAATGTGGTGCAATAGTAACAGTAGATATATCCTCAACAACAGTTCATACACTCACTAATAGAACGGAATTACATGGAACCAAAGGGAGCATATTAGAAGATCATTCATGGCAAGATCCAATTCGTGTTTTTTCTTCACACCCCGAGGCTGAAGTCAAAGGAGAATTTTATAGCCCCAAGGTAGAACATGGAGCATATCCAGATTACTACAAAATTTCAATGGGTAAAGAGGATGCGTATTTCGCAGATTGTATCTTAGAGAACAAACAACCTGAGTTTACCCCAGAAGATGCAAAAAAGGGTGTTGCTGTGGTTCTTCTTTCTTATCTTTCAGCCAAAAAAAGAATGACGGTTACAATGGAAGAACTCATGAAAATTTATAAAAGTGAGGGAACAAAAACAATTTTAGAAGGACTAGAAGATGTAGTTCAAAGAAATTATAAGAGTATTAGTTGGGAATGATTATTTAATTAATTCTAGAAATATTAACTATATGAACTCCATTTTCTTGTATCTTTATCTTTATTACTTGCTTATTTTCTTCTTTTAAGATTTTTCCCTCAGATACTTTCACTTCAAATCCATTTGGATAGTGAACTTTTGGAACATATATTAAAGTTGATTCTTTAATTGATGTCTCCCCATCAAATTCCAAATAAAATGAACCAGTCTTTATATTGAATTCCGTTTTCAATGGGATTCCTGCGCATCGTATGAAATGAGGTCTACAAAATCCTTTAATAGCTCTTCCACCACTATTTATGTCCTCTGGATTGACAACTTGGTTTTTGCTAAATATAGACAGATCTTCTAAATTCCATTGGTCTCCCCATTCATTAGTATTGTCTGCTGTATAGTTCCATTGAGTTGAATGCAATAAATTTGCGTCTAAAGCATTATAATACATCGTAAGTAATTTGATATGTTTTTCCCAAGCTATATTTGGTTCTGATTTGAATTTTTGGTATGCCTCTTTGTTATTAAGATCATAAGGTAGTCCAAATTCCCCGATTAAAGTTGGTATTCCTCCATGTATGGACTGTGCTATACTTTTAATATTATTAAGCTGCCTATTGAACATCTCTTGAATATTTTTCTTCCCCATAACAATTTTGTCTTCTGAGATGTCATAACTCGCTTTTATCATAGGTCTTTTTGTTCCCAATGTTGCACCATCATACCAGTGACCTGCATGTACAACATTTTCAGGTACTTTAAATATCAACCTTTCCCCTCTTAAAATTCTTATCGCTTGACTTTCAAAAAATATTATGGAGTTGGGAATAACTTCTCTTATAGTTTTTGTATACTTTAAAATAAAGGGAGATAAATAATCTTGATTAAAATCAACAATTTTGCCTTCTTTAACCACAAAATACTCATTATTTAAAATTATAGGATTTTTGGATTCATCTAAACCCCACACACCTTCTTTCCTCCAAATGTCTTCAGCACCTTCTAGCCAACATGAAACTTTTCCTTCATTTAAATCATCTTTTCGTGTTTCTTTAACACCGAAGCGTTTCACTTCTTTAAAGCCAACTGCTCTTGTATAACCTGAGCCAGTTAACATAGCATCGAAAGGAGTGAAAGTATAACCTAAATCTTCGCTTAATTTTTCAGAACCTACCCCGTCAACCCTTTTTTGAATCCAACCTGGTTCTGGTTCGTTTAAGCTGTCAAATCCTATTACATAAGGATTATCTTTAACTCTTAATGCCACTTGTTTAAATGCATTGTAGTAATGTTGTTGTAAATAGTCTTGAGCGTTTAATCCTTTGATTTTACATGAAGGAGCAAAGTCCTTTCCTCCAAAAAATATTGTCCACATCGTACTGTTAGCAAACCTTACCGCATTACTCGGCCAGTGCATTATAGGAAAAGTATTCGGATTATTAGGATCATATCTATATTGCATGACTAAAGCTGCTTCAGAAGCATCAAATTTTGTAAAATCCAAACCCACTTTTTCAAATGTCCATCCAGGTGCGCCATCCCCACCACTCATGCGGCTCCAAACATCTTGATGGGGATCAATATAAGTGTAAAAATCAAATTCAGATGCCATTTTCAATACTTCTTCAATGTAATCAAGATATTCATTATCATATTGTTTTGGGCCTTTATGTTCTATGGCTTCCCATGTGATCAAAAAGCGCAGACAATTAAATCCCCAATGTTTTAATCGACTGAAATGTTCATTAGCTTCCTTTAAAGGAAAAGGGCGCCCAATAAATGACACATCGCGATGATCACTAAAATCTGTTTTAATGTGAGTTGCCCCATTTGGTTTAAAAGGAACTTTTGAGCTGCCACCTAAATTTACACCCCTAAGAAGCACTTTTCGTCCATCTTCATCAATGAACCAATCTTTATCAATTTTTAGTGACATAATAATTATCTGTAAGGCTTTCATTAAAACTTGTCTTTAAAAGAAAAAAATAGTCTTATCTTGAAAACGTCTATAAACCTATTTGTCAACAAAAAAGTACTATATTTTATGATAATAATATCTATCAAAAATAAAGTGAACTTTTTCTGTTTTTTCATCTATAAAAAACTGGATCTTGATTTTTCGGTTTGGATAAGCAATAGGCACATAGAATTTCAGTTCATTGAGATTCTCTGGAGCCAATGGTAATTTCATTTTTGGAAAGTCTAATGACTCCTTAATTTCAGTGTACAGAATACCTTCTTCAAATGATACTTTCATAGTTTCCAAGCTTTTGTAAGTTCGATATTCTCCTATAAGCGACTTCAATTTCTCATGAACAACTAAAGAGAGAGCTGTTTCATCAAACTTTTTGTTCAATAGGATTCCAAGAACCGCATGAGCCAAACTTCCTAAAACTATTGAAGCGTTACAATTTGCTCCAATTATAACTCCCATCCTTTTTTCTGGAATAATTGTTAAGAATGCAGTGGAGGATCCAATATCACCACCATGTTCTATTAATTCATATCCAAAGAAATTTTTCTCTATTTTCCAGCCAAAACCATATGATGCCTCCTTACTGCCATAAGTCTCTTCTGGGATTTTGATATAAGGCTTCCACATCTGTTCTAATGAATTTTGATCCAAAATTTTATGACTATTAAATAAGCCACCATTAAGTAAAGTCATAATATAGTTTTGCATTTCTTTTACTGAACTTAATAATCCGCCAGGAGCATATACTGTTTTATCAAATGGATGTTGGGTTGCTTTATAAGGCTGTTTGTCCATCAATGGAATATAACCAGTTAATACATCAACATCTCTTTCAAAATCTTGCTTCAAGTATGTAGATCTATTCATTTCTAAGGGTTTGAGAATATTTTCTTTAATGTAATCCTCAAATTTCATATTGGTTAATTTTTCTATAATTAATCCAGTACAGGTAAACATATCATTGTTATAAAAAAACACCTTATCCGGTTTATCAAAAAGCTCATTAAATGCACCATTAACATGAAGCATAAAATCATTCCAACTACTCATAGGAACTAAAGCATTAAAATTTCCAAGTTGACGAACTATGGCAACAACATTACCACTCAATTCCGGAATCCCTGAGGAATGAGATAATAAATGGGAAATTCTTATTGGGTGATTTTCATCTCCTAATTTAAAATCCAGATATTTATTGACTGGATCTTGCAAACTGATTTTTCCTTGCTCTACAAGCTGCAATAATGCAATTACAGTAAATGATTTTGATATTGAACCAATTCCAAAGAGAGTATCTTCAGTGAATGGGAGATTTTTTTCTAGATTTCGTGCTCCAAATCCTTTCGCATAGATAGCTTTACCATCATTGACAATCCCTATTGCAAGACCAGGGATTTTAAACTCGGCCATCAAATCTACTATTTTTTGCTCAAGTTCTTTAAATATCTTCATATTGTTTTAACTCCATTTCTAACATATATTAGTTAATTTCTTAATTTTTTAAAATTTTGAAATTTTAAGACTAAGAGGCAATGCCCAAGTTATTAAAATCAGAAAGAAAAACCATTCAAGTAGAGGTGTATGGATAAAAAAGTAAAGAAGAGATACTAATAAATGGCCGAACGCCATAAGTATCGAAATATACTTTTTAACAATATTTAACACAAATAAAAGTGCACCAATTATTATTTCCCCAAAAATCAAAGGTATAAATACGAAAATAGTACAAATATTATGGAACTCTCTTGAAATATCGACATTTATTATGCCAGTTATAAAAAGAGAAATTAGCATAATAATAATTAATAAGAATCCAAAATAGGATGAATAATGATATAATATCCTAAATTTTGAGGAACTTACTCTTATATTTTTTTTTACTATTATATATAATTTAAAGAAAAAAAAAGCAAGTACTATTGAGGTCAGAATTAATGTGCCATTCATAAATACGGGAAATGGTGAGCGGTTGATTGAGCCTAGATCACTTATGGGATGTATATTTATATCAAAGTTTCCAAATAGACTTGCGAATAGCAATGAGACTATTAGCCCCAGAATGAAGAATGGCACAGCAATTATGGTGATAAAATTTAATAAGCGTTGATTATTCATACAAGCAAATTTATGTTTAATAATCTCTATTGATTACAATGTGAAAGATAATTGGGTGGCGTAATCAATTAGGAATGATTTTCTTATATATTTTTTCTTCCAAAATTAAATTTATTCAGATAAAAAAACGATATTCTCATGAAAAAATAAAAAAATAGAAAGAAAATTACTTTATTAGTTCTAGATTTTTCTTATTCCCAATCATATTTATAGATAATGGCAAACCCCATAATAGTAGTATAAAGAAAGTGATCCACTCAAGTATAGGGGTTTGAAAGATAAAATAGAACATTGATACAAATAAGTGACCAGATATCATAAGGACCGAAATGTATCTAGGAAACAAACGCTTTATAAATATTACAAGCCCTAAAATAATTTCTCCGAATAATAGAGGTAAGAAAACAAAGATTGTACAAATATTGTGATACAATACTGAGACTTCAACACTAAAAATTCCTGTAAAGAAGAAAGCAATATTCATAATTATAAAGAACGAAAAGCCGGTATTAGCTAAACGATAAAGAATATTATGTTCTCTTACATGCTTTTTAACTATTCTATATAGATTAAAGAAATAAAATGATAGAAATATTGGTGATAACATAAATGTTCCATTTATAATCATTGGATATGGAGTATATATACTTGAACCTAAATCACTTATCGTATTAAATAATATTTGATAATTACCTAAATTCAAAGCAAATCCTAAGGCAATAATTAAACCTAGTAAGAAAAGTGGAATCGCTAGAATAGTAAATACTTTCATTATTTTTCTAATAGTCTTTCACCTTGACTTAAATCAACTTGATTGTCTGTGTTTTGTTTATGCAAAGGAAATTGAACTTTTGAAAGGCTTAGCTCCATTGAAACCTAATTTAATCTATCCCCTTTTCCCTTATACTTAATTAAAGAGGGCATCAATATTTATCGTTTTTGTCAAATAAGGAATTATGTGATAACCCGTAGGTCTAATGAAAAAAGGAAAAACTTATAAGGTGCTCTTTTAGATTTTTGGATATTCCTTTTATATTATTAGCAAGCATCTGATTTAAAATAACTTTCTTATATTACTCATTATTAAACCATTTAGTGATAAACAATGAATGAGAATTTAAGATTCAAGATTTTTGATGCTCATATTCATACTTTTGGTACATTTTTAGATAAAAATGAAGATTTAATTAGTTATCTGGATAAGAATAACGTTGAGAAAGCTATTATAACCACAATAAACAGAGCAGTAAGTTCAAGGATTTATAGCCATAAAGATAATGAAAATATACAAAAAGATATGGAAAATGATAAATTAGTAAAAGCATTCGAGAAAATGAAGGAATCTATGCCAAAGGATCAATTAAATCATCAAGATGTTATAGATATTGCTAGAAGTGCTCCAGAGAGATTTTTAAAATTTTTCTGGTTTAATCCAAATGTTCAAGATGAAGAAAAGAATTATAAAATTTTAGAAAATCACTTCAATATGGGTTTCTGTGGAGTAAAGATTCATTCAGGTATTCATTTGATAAAGATTCCAAGAGATATATTGAAGCTCATAGAATTTATGCAGAATTATGATAAAAGTTATCCTTTATTCATTCATTATACTCCAAAATTTACAGCTTTTGGAGGAATTAGTAGTAAGGATATAGCTAAACTCGCTTCTGCACATCCTGAGTTAAAAATAATTATTGGACATGCTGCTTTGGCAATGGAGCTAGCTGTTGATTTATCATTAAATTTAAGAAGGTATCCTAACGTTTTTTTCGAAACGTCATGTTCCATTCCCTATGGAATTCTAACTCTTATTAGAAATATTGGGTATAAGAGAATTATATTTGGATCTGATTCACCTGTTACAAATCCATTAAAGCTTGAGATCGATAAAATTCTATCGCTCCCAATAAATGATGAAAAAAAGCAAGCTATTTTCTATAATAATGTTTTAAGTTTGGTTGGATATTAAATTCATGAAATTTTTTTTAAAATTATATTCCTCTAACTTCATTGAGATCCAATGTTTCTCGTCTTAATAAATTCAATACAATATAATATATTTAAAAATACAAGATCAAAAAGATCCATTCTTACAATCTTTTATAAACAAGTTGATTATTTTTATTTTAATAATAAGGTAATTAAAAAAGATCACGTAAATTTTATTATAGTTAAGTTAAAAATTTTTATTGCAGATATCGTGAATTATTTAAGGGATAATAAAAATAACAGAGAAGATGACAACTGGGATTTAATAGAAGTCTCAAAGGTTAACGACAAAATTATTAAAAAGCTTTTAAATTATCTAAAGTATGATAT
>JBHLOY010000015.1:0-42341 GCA_048939995.1 Promethearchaeota archaeon
CCTCTTCACATGGACCCTATTGGTCTGATGATTCCTTCAATACTTACGAAAAAATTATCTCTTGGAGTTAAAAACTTGGTTTTAGATATTCCTGTTGGGACTGGGACAAAATTTCCAACTATAGATGCCGGAAAGAAGTTTGCTTACCTTTTTAAAGAAATTGCTAAAAATGTTGGAATAGATGCAGAATGCGCTTTAACCCTTGCTCATCAACCCATTGGACATGCAATTGGTCCTTCAATGGAAGCAAAAGAAGCTTTAACTTTATTAATGGATTATACAGCAGGTCCAAACTCATTGATTGAAAAGTCGACCGAGTTGGCCGGTATTTTACTTGAAATGGGAGGCAAAGCGCAAAAAGGAAAAGGACAAACATTAGCTAAAGAAATTTTAAGGTCTGGGAAAGCCTATAAAAAAATGCAGAGAATAATTGAGGCACAAGGAGGAAATCCGAATATAAAACCAGAAGAGATAAAACTTGGACCTTATACTAAGGATTTTTTTGCTACAAAAGCAGGGCATATCACAGAGGTTAATAATGCAATAATAAATCAAATTGCAAAAGCGGCTGGCTGTCCCCATTCTAAAAGTTCGGGTGTAGAACTCTTTAAAAAACAAGGAGCCAGAATTAAAGAAGGAGATCTTGTTTTTAGAATTCATTCTGAAAGTAAATCGAAATTAAGTAAAGCAGAAAAGATATACAATTCAACTGGTGGGCCTATAATATTGGGTGGCATGATGATTGAAAGGATATAAGCTGAAAAACTTGTCTAACTATGCCTTTAATTCCTCAAAAAATTTATAATGGTTTAAAGAATAACACTTTAACTCAAGGTCAATTTCTAAATTTTTAAGGAATCTTATAAAAGAAGTATGCTGAATCTAAAGGATTACATCTAATATTAAATGTATGATTAAATTCTCTTAAATATAATTTAATATCTTTAAATTAAAAATTTAAAAAATAATTCAAATTTCAAATCTTAATGGAAGAATCTCCTAAGAAAATATATTCAAAATTACAGAATAAAGTTTTAGATAAACCTACAGCATTAATTCAATTATTGTCATTAATTGAAAATAGCGAAAGTTTGACTGAAAGAGTTAAAAGTATAAAAATTTTAGGAAAAATTTCAGCTAATAATCCTCGAGTTTATAATCTTCTAGAAAATTTATCAATCTCAGACAATCATGAAGAGGTTAGATTTAATGCTTTAAGAGTACTAACTGGTGTTTTTAAAGACAAAGCTTTAGAACCTATGAGGTGGTCTCTTGATCATGAAAAATCTTTACGATGTTTAATCACTATAATCAATACATTGGGCGAAATCGGAAGCCCTCAATCAAAAGCACTATTAATGAATAAATTAGAAATGACGGAACATGACGTTTTTAAAAGACATTATAATACGCTATTTAAAAGGAAAGAAATAAGAAAATTTAATAGTTTTCAACTGGTCGAGGTCCTAAAGAATTATTTAATTATAAACGATTTAGAAGAAAAACTTGGTAAAATTAACTTCGAATTAAAAAAGGGGGTTATTACAGAATTAGATTTATCTGATATAAGTAGTCGTGTATATGGATGGAATATTCTTAAAAAAATTCCACAATATGTATTTAGATTAAGAAATTTGAAGCGTCTTGATTTAAAGTTTAATCGCTTATCAGTAATTCCAAAGTCTATTAAAAATTTGAAATTTTTATCCTATCTAGATTTAAGTTATAACAAAATAAAAGAACTGCCAGAAAGTACAGGTGCCTTAAAATCCCTTAAATATCTCAATTTGCGTTATAATCAATTAAATAATATCCCAAATACCATAGGAGATATTATTTCTCTTAAAATCTTAGATTTGAGATCAAACAAATTAATCTCATTACCAAAAACATTAAATCATCTTCATAATCTTGAGATTTTAGATTTATATGGAAATAAGTTAAATAATATTAAAATCACTTTAAAAGGGTTATCATCCCTAAAATATTTAGAGCTTGGTTTAAATCATTTAGAGACATTACCAAGATGGATAAAACATTTAGAATCAATTCAAACAATTGGGTTAGGTGGAAATAAGTTAAAGAAACTGCCAAAGTGGATAACCTCATTAGAATCATTAGAAAACCTTCATTTATATGATAATGAGTTAACAAAGCTTCCTAAATCTATTGGATTATTAACAAATCTGAAAGAACTCACATTATGGAATAATAGATTAAGTTTATTACCCAAATCATTTATTTCACTAAAATCGCTTAAAAAATTAAACTTAAGTTGGAATAACTTTGAAAAATTACCTGAATGGTTTGGTCAACTGAAATCTTTAGAATTGTTAAGCTTATGGGGAAATAAGCTAAAAACACTCCCCAAGTCACTATCAGAGTTATCTTCTCTTAGAATATTAGATCTAAACTTCAATTACATAGTCGAAATTCCCGAATTCTTAAAACATTTAGAGAAAGGTGGATTAATTATTTTTAAATAATTATATTAAAATATTAAAATGATAGAATTAGATCCGAGTAAGATATACGAAGATTTTACACAAAATTTAATAGATAAATCTTCAGCAATTGAAAAATTAATAGTCTTAATAGAGAACAGTAATAATGTTCAAGTTAGGCTTAATAGTATAAAATTTTTGGAAAAAGTGGGAGGAGATTTCAAAAACCATGCTACGATGAGAGAAAAAGTTTTCAAGTTATTTGAAAATTTATTGATCTCTGATTCTAACGAAAAAATAAGGAATATTGCAGCGAAAGTTTTAGGGGAGAAATTTGTAGAAATTTCCATTAATCCATTGAGATGGGCTTTGTTACACGAGCAATCTAAGCTCTGTTTAAATACAATTTTTAAATTTATTATTAAACTTGTAATAGATCTTGTACAGGTAAATGATCGGGTCGCAAAATTTATTCTTCTTAATGAATTAAAACAAATGGTTAATAACGAATTCAAAATTGGATTTGAGCAACTAATCGATAAAGGACATGTTAATAGAATCCCCAACCAAGAACTTAGTTTAATTCTAATAAATTATTTTACACTTATCTATTTAGAAAAATCTTTTTGGCGATTAAAATATAAAGTAGAGGACTGTAAAGTCATCGAATTAGAGTTTCAATTCAAAGGTTTAATAGAAATTCCAAAAGCAGTTCAATATTTAGAGTCCTTAAGAAAACTAATCCTTAGATATAATCAAATAACAACAGTTTCTAAATGGATAAAAAATTTAAAGCAACTAGAAATCCTTAATTTAAATGTTAATTCCTTGACTGGATTACCAGAATCAATTGGATCACTTTCCCACTTAAAAGTTCTATCATTATGGAAAAATGAAATTGAGAGACTTCCAGATTCTTTTTCAAATCTCAATAATCTAGAAACCTTAAACTTAAGATTAAATCAATTGAAAGAGTTACCCCATGATATAGGATATTTAAAAAGCCTTAAGGAACTAGATCTTCACGATAACAAACTTAAAGCTCTTCCTACCTCAGTTACACAGCTTAGTAGTTTAGAAAAGCTGAATTTAAGTTGGAATCAACTTCAATCAGTACCTATTTCAATCAATTTTCTTTCCAATTTAAAAATCCTTGATTTAGAAAGAAATGAATTATCTTATATTCCAGCGACGATAGGCGAATTAAAGAGTTTAGAAAATTTAAATTTACGAGATAATAAATTACTAAAAATTCCAAATACATTTGGCTCACTAAAAAATTTAAAATATCTTAATTTGTCAAGAAACATGCTTGATAGAATACCTGATACTTTGAATTCTCTCTCATCTTTATTAGAATTAAATTTAACAGATAATCAATTACAAAATGCTCATTCGCTGAAAAATTTAGAAGAAAAGGGAGTAATAATATATTATTAAGATTCAGATTATTGTGTTTCATACAATTGTTTAATTTCTTCAACAGTTGTTATATCCTTTGGACCTTTTTCTGGGCGAATTCTTTGAAATACAGGAAATCTCATAGAATATCCTAATGAAGAAAATTTATCACTAATAGTAATTTCATCACCTATTATTTCAATTACTATTTCAGGTAATAACCATTGATCTGGTTCATCATCACATACAACATTACTAGCTTTTTTATCTACTTCATACTTCTTCACCTCATTTTTTAACCTATCCATTATCTCATCAGTCCATCCAGAAGCTATACGTGTAAAAGCCTCAAATTTATCATTTTTGGGGTCATAAACGGCTCCTATATAAGTTCCATACCAACCTTTCCTCCTCCCTCTTCCATAAAAGGCTCCAACCAAAACCACATCAATAGTATCTGCTAATTTTCCTCCTTCCAATCCTTTTAACTTAATCCATAGAAATCCACGATTCCCTGCTTGATATAGTGAATCAGATCGTATTGATTTAGCGATTATTCCTTCAGTACCTGCGTTCCGGGCATCATTAAAAAAGTCTAATAATTCTTCAGTTGAATTAATTTCCTTTGCCTTAACCAAACGAATCTCGTCTTTTGGTTGTACAATTTCTTCAAGCTTTTTCCGACGTATAGGATATGCTTCATCTAAAAATGATTCATCTTCAATTAAAAGTAAATCAAATAAAAATAAACTAACCGGAATTTCTTTAGAGATATCATTAATATCATATTTCCTACGTCTTCTACTCAACACTTGAAAGGGAAGCATTTTTTCATAAAAATGATCCATAGCGACTACTTCTCCCTCAAGAATGGCTTTTTCAACTTTAATATTTGTACGTATTACTTCACATACATCAGGGTATTGTTCTGAGATTTCCAGTAATCTCCTAGAAAATAAAAGAATTTTATTACCTATTTTATGAATTTGCAATCGTTCGCCATCTAATTTATATTCAGCGACACAAGGCACTCCCAATTTATCAGTAATTTCCGAATAAGGAACACGAGAAGCTAACATATTTCTTATGGGTGTACCATATGTTATTTTGACTTTCTTAACAGCCTCTAGTCCCTCATTTGCTAATATTAAACTAATATCCCCTAGGTCAGGATGTTGATTATAAGCCTTCTCTATAAAACCCTTTGATTTTTTATCTCCAGTAAATCCTTGAGCAAGGCCATCTATGATTGTCAGTGTTGATACTCCTACTCTCAAGGTAGAAGTTATTATTCTTAAAATATATTTTGTCTCAAGCGGAGAACTCTTTCTCATAAGGCTACGCAGGACTCCTAATTTAACATCTTGAGAACCAGCTCCCTCAGCTGTTGCTATTTTTTGTAATGCAGAGTACAATTCAGAAATCTCTAAGGATGATTCTGCTTCTTCTAACCCCTCGTCGAAATCAAATAACGAGGTTTGTTTCCTTTTTTTAGAGAGAATTAATTCTGCTGTAGCACCTATATCTCCTTCTTTTAATAGAATGCTTTTTATTTCTTTTCCATTAATCCCTGAATGTAATGATAATGCTTCAATTATCATTTTTTCAGCAAGGCCCAATTTCGGGAATTGTTTAATATTCGAGACTAATTGCCCCTGTAATAGATAAATTATCTTATCTAAATCATTAAAATCGCCTGTATTTTTTATTTCAAGAAAAAATCTTGACAAAAAGTCAATCATTTCTAATCTTTTTGAAGTATTTTCTAATTTGGAGAACAATTCCGCTAAGTTTTTAAATTTCATGATTAGTTTTTACTTTTTTTGCATCAAGATTATATAAGTTATATATATAACCGTATTTAAATAACAATACTAATAAAAGTTAGAAAAAAAGAATAAATAAAATTGTTTAACCAACTATTTTAATAATTTGGAAAGTTCTATAAATCTCTTCTGAATTTCAATTTTAATATTGGATGAGATTCCTTTAAATGAATCTGCTGTAAATGTGATTTTTAAGCCCTCTATCTTAAATGAACATACAAAACCATCCATTTGTTCAACAGAAAATGACCCATCTTCTTTTTTAGAAACCCAAATATCATCATAATGTTCTAAGATCGCTATTAATACAAATCCTACTTTAGCTTGGACATCTAGATCTAACGTTATTTCTTCTTCAATAATTTTTTCAGGAGTTGGTTCAGTCTCAATTGGAATATCTAAATTATATTCAGAGGCAGGTTTTATCGCAGGTTCGGAGTGTATTGGCGAGGTTTTATTAATTGGAGCAGATACTACTTTCTCTTCTTGAGTAGCTACAATTTGAGGTTTTGGTTTAGAATCCAGAGGGGTAGGTTCAGTTACTGGTTTTGGCACTGCTTTAGCTGGTGCTGTGAAAGGAATTTTTTTTGCCCCTTCAGTATCAAATGTTATGATACAATTATCTAATTCCTTAAAATCTCGATTAAGTATATTTTGGAGTTCTTCATTGTATTTATCGGTTTCAATATCCCTCCCAATTTTTCTTTGGTCAACTTCTTTTAAGAATTTTATATCTCGTCCAATGATACTCTTCCCTGCTACATAACCATGCCCTTTTAAAGATTCTGCTTGGCGAAGTGCCGTTCGTCTAGCAACTAAACCTTGTTTACTGCCGTGCCATAAATATATTGAAGAACTGCCTTCATCTAATATCAGTATATTTTTATCAGATGAAAGATTATCTGCATTCCATTTAATAGGTTCACTGACGCCTCCTTCTAAAACTTGAAACATGAGTGCGAAATCCATTGTTAATTCTCCACATAAATTAATTATATGTTAGCTAGCAATTATATTATAAATTTAATAGTTTTTATAAATTTAAAAATTGAGTTTTTCGAAAAGATTATTCTAAGATAAATATCCTTCCTACTATTCTAAAAGAAAAAAATTAAAAAATATGAAGAAATTACATATTTGATTAACGCTTTATTCTATTATTTAATTATTAGGAAAGGTAAAAATTATGGAATTAGATAACTTATTTCGAGAAAGCTTAAAAAAGTATAGCCCCTATGAACCAGAAGAACAAATAGATGAAGATGGATGGTTAAAATTAAATATAAATCAAAATGCGTACCCTCCTATACCAGAAATAGTTGAAGAAGTAAAAGATGCTATTGGGGATGGTAGCATCTTAAGAGAATACCCCGATTCCCTAGCACTTGAAGTTCGGAAAGCAATACTTAACCAACTATTACGAGATAAAGATACTTTAACAAATCGAAATAGTATTTTCATTAGTAATGGATCAGATGAAATATTTGATACTATATTTAAGGTTTTTATCAATCCAGGCGATGAAATAGTGATATTTTACCCGACATATGGAATCTATAAAGTCTTAGCTAATCTATATGACGCTAAAATAAACGAGATAAAACTTAGCGATGATTTTAGTATTCCAGAATCAGTGTTTAGTGTCCAAGGAAAATTATTACTTATTAGTTCTCCAAATAATCCCAATGGTAAATCATTTGGAAATTTCATTATTTCTAAAATATGCAAAAATTTCTCTGGAATTATAGTTGTAGACGAAGCTTATGCTGATTTTTCAGATAATACTTGTCTACCATTGTTAAAGACTTTTAATAATCTAATTGTATGCAGAACTTTCTCACAAACCTTTTCTGTTGCTTCTATGAGAATTGGTTATGCATTGGCAGATCCGAATATAATAAAAGAAATGAATAGAGTTAAACTACCTTATAACACAAGTGCTCTAGCCCAAATCACAGCATTAGCGTGCATAAAACATCGAAATAAAATTTTTAAGCAAAATGAAGAAATTGTAACAGAAAGAGTAAGATTAACTGCTGAATTAAAAAAATTTAATGGAATTGATGTCCTTCCTTCCGACGCAAATTTTATTTTTATAAAATTTGATGATAAGTCAACAACATTAAAGTTTTTGTGGGATTTGAAAGAAATGAAAATTTTAGTGCGTCATTTCAGTCAACCTGGTTTATATAACTATTTGAGGATGACAATTGGATCAGAGGACCAAAATGATAAATTTTTGTCTGCTTTTCAAAAAATTGCTAAAAAGTATCTATAGTTCTATTAAAGCAAAAAATTTTATATTTTGAAAATATATAGTATTAAACTAAAAATTTACTAACTTTAACAGAGTTGAATAGAAATCTCTAATCCATTATTTACAGGTGGCAGAGATAAAGTTCAATGCCAACATTGTGGTTATAGAATTGTACGTCCTTACCCTAAAGATAAACTCTGTCCTAAATGTAGAAAATTCCTTTCAGAATTATTTCAATATCAAGACGATCAAATAATAGTAGAGAAACCCAAACAATTTGAAAAAAAAACTTCTACACCTTCCAAAAAATTACCCGGAATTAAAGTTAAAGAAAAAGAATTCTCATTTTTAACGACCGAGGATGAATTCATAAGTTTAAAAAAAGGAGAGAGGAATTTGGGAGAAACTGATGAAAAAGAAGATATAGAGGAATATGTTAAATTCATAGGAATTACCTCAATAGAAAGAACCAAATTATTTGCTAATAATGAAAAATATAAATATCTATTGGAATTAAGTAATAATCTAGATTTCATAGCTACGAGTATTTTAGGGGGGGAATTAGATAAAATGCTCCTTATTACTGATGGTAATATTAATGAAAAGTGTCAGTTTTACGTGAAAGATAACATCATATATTTGGTATATGGTATTTTTCCAGACAAAAAAGGAAAATGGATCCTAGAACAAATGGCAAAAAACTATTTTGAGTTAGTTCAAAATAAAGATGTTGATAATTTAGAAAAGTTTGAAAAAAATCAGATTAATTTTAATTTTAAGCGGCGTCTTAATTACATTTTAAAAGAATATCTTACCTTGCAAGATGTCTTTACGGATCAAGAACTTCCCTATTTAGAGGATTGGATTAGAATTGATTATCTCGGTTTATCTTCAATGTCAATTGGAGTTATATCTCTGTTTTTAGATGAAGAAAACAACTTAAATGTTGAGGTTCCTGGTCAGTATGATAATCCCGCTGAAGAGATAGAGATGAAAGAATCATTGTTAACAGCTAAAATTGAAGCGATAGCGGCAAATACTCTAGGTAATACCGGATTCTATCCACGGTGGATTGCTGTAAAACTAGGTTTTCAACATTATCGCTTTTTAACTTTTAAAAGATTTAAGAATGATTATTTCCTCTCGTTATTATCCGAAGGTAATCTAAAGAAAATTGAACTTGTTGAAAAAGAAATGGATCCTTATTTACATCATGGTATTGACAATCGTTTTGATGGAAATTTACGCCCCTTTAATAAATTAAAGGCAACATTAAAGGATTTAATTAAAATCGCCCCAGGAAGGAAATTTTCTTAGTTCTATAATTTAATTGTAGATTACTCTTTAAGGATCTTTATGATTATACAAGATAATGAAAATAAAATCGAAATTGATAACAGTATAGTCTCACTAATTTTCATTAAGAAAGGTAAAGATCATGGAACCTTTGAAATTAATCATCATCATCAATACACACTGAAACATTGTTATAGTGCAATAAATATACTAAATGAAAATTCTGAATCAATTTGGGAGATTCCGTCAAAAGGTTTAGATTTCAATCACCAAATTGAAGAAATCAAGGATAATATAGGAAGTGGTATAAAAGTTATATTAAAACCCCAGAATAATAAAGAAAATGATATCAAATTTCATATTCAATTCAGAGTTTATGAGAATCAATCGTTTATTCTAATTAAAATCACTGATATAGCGGTTACAAAAAACGATTTTCAAAAACGAATTCATAGTATATCACCATTAACTATTAAAAATGAAAATTTGTGGATCTCTGGTACATCGACTCCCACTGATTTAGAAAAGATATCTTGGTTTAAGAATGGGTGGCAAAGTTGGAGCCCCTGCAAAATAATTTATGGTAACGAGGAAGATAATGAGGGACCAGTATTAGATGTTTTTAAACGCACTTTTGATAATCAGGATTATATCATTAAAGGAAGGTTTTATAGCGAAGATTGTACAGCTATAACTGATTTGACATCAAATGTCTCTCTAATTCTAGGTTTTATAACATTAAATACACAATTCACTCGAATCCTATTAGATTATAAAGAAACAGAATTTTTTACGGTTTTAGCTGCCTTTGGATGTATGGATGGAATTCAATTTGATAAATCCTCAATAGATTGTTCTGAAGAGTTATTTGTATGTTTTAAGAGTGATAATTTAGGTTACTATGGTTTAATTGAATATGCAAAATTAATTAAGTTAAACCATAAAGTAAAAGATAAAATTCCAACTGGTTGGTGTAGTTGGTATTATTACTTTACGAATGTAAGTGAGAATGATATCATTAAAAACTTAGTATTTTTCCAAAACGATAAAAACTTAATACCTATTGATTTCTTCCAGTTAGATGATGGATATTTTACTCATATAGGTGATTTTAATGATGTAAACTCAAAGTTCCCAAGCGGGCTATACTCTTTATTTAAGCGCATTAATAACTCAGGCTTTAAAGGAGGTATTTGGACAGCTCCATTTTTTGCTGAAAAAAAAGCCATGCTATTTAAACAACATCGAGATTGGTTTTTAAAGTATAAGGATTTAAATAAGTTGATTAAAGTCCATTTTGGAGCTAGCTGGAATGTCTATTTATATGGTTTGGATTTGTCTAATCCCCAAGTTTTAGATTATTTATCCCATTTCTATGGGAACTTAATAGATTTGAAGGATTCCTCCCCAAACAATAATTCTAGCCTTATAACATTCTTTAAAATTGATTTTTTACATGCTGCTGTTCCTATTGAAGCAAAATTCTTTAATCCTAATCTTACCAGAGCGCAAATTTTGTATAATGGTGTTAAAACTATTCGAGATGCTATTAGTGTTGATAGCTTTTTGTTAGGATGTGGTGCCCCACTTGGCCCTTGTGTTGGCTTGGTTGATGCAATGCGAATTGGAGAGGACACTGCTCCAAGATGGGAAGAAAGAAATCAACAACTTATAGAATCTGGTATTCAAACACCTGGATTGAAGGTTTCGTTAATTAATATAATTTATCGATCCTTTATGCATAGAAAGTTTTGGATAAATGATCCTGATTGTTTAATGATAAGAAGAACTGATACAGAATTGACAATAGAAGAAATTAGATTGCAGTTAACAATAATGGGTTTGTCTTGTGGACAAATTTTAATATCGGATGATATAACACAATTGTCCGAAGAAGAAATAAAAGATGCTAAATTATTAATTCCTCCTTATAATCCAAATAACTTTCACCCCATCGCAGTTGATGCCTTTACCTCCAAATTACCCACCATTTTCATGTTGGAGACGAATCAAGTTATTGGAAAAAGATTTTTAGTGGCAATAATAAATTGGGAAAATAATTTTGTGAACAAGAAAGTAAATATTAAGAAAATCACCTTATATGAAAAAAATGAAACTAACTTCCTAATATTTGATTACTGGAACAAGAAATTTTTAGGTTTATTTAAGACTCATCAAGATCTGTTGTTACATAAATTAGCACCTCATTCATGTAGATATTTAGCTATTATTCCAATCGATGATATAGAGATTGCTGAACCAGTCTTGCTCTCAACAACTTTACATATTACGCAAGGTTGCATTGAAATAAAGCAATATGAATTTAAAGAAGAAGAAGGCAAATTATTGATTGAATTTGAGTTAATTGGTAAGCGTGATGGGAACTTTTATTTGAAGCTACCTCATGGAAGGCAAATAATAGATCATGATGACGAAGTTCATATAATTGATAAAAATAATAATATTTGGGAATTATATATTAAATTTGAGAACAAAAAAATCATTCAAATACAATTATCTTAATAAATATGTTTAGCCCCAATAAAATTTTTGAAAAATTTTGTCAAAATGAATTAGATAAAACATCAACTATTGAGTTATTATTATCTATAATAGAAAACTCTTCTGCGGATCATTTAAGACTAGAATCTATAGATATTTTAAATAAAATTGGAGTTAATGGTGATACTGTTTTTAGAGTAATAGAAAATTTAATGATTTCAGATTTAAATCCTGAATTACGGATATCTTCGTTAAACTTATTATTTACAAATTATCAAGAAAAAGTCTTAAATCCAATTAAATGGATGATTAATTACGAAACCTCTTTTAAAGTTTTAATAATTATCATCAAAACTCTAGCTAAAATTGAAAGTGATAATTCTAAAAATCTTTTACTCACTGAATTAAAAAAAATAGGGTCCGTGAAATATCTTAATCTTGAACGGAATTATAAAAATAAAAAATATAAGAAACTTGTAAAAAAATTGTTAAAATCAAATAAAATAGAGAAATTTTCCCATAAACAGATTTCAGAAATAATAGTTAATTTTCTCATAGTGAAACATTTATCTGAAAAATTTCCTAACGTATTTTTTGAATTAAATCCCCAAACCCTATTAGTGGAGAGCCTAGATCTGTCAGATTACTTGGAGTATGAAGTAAAAGGAACACCTTGGGGTTGGAGAAATAATATATCAAATTTATCTGAGATTGAGGGTTTAGAAAATTTAGAAGCTCTATATACGTTAGATCTTTCAAATAATCAAATTCGGTGCATCAAAGATTTAAATAGACTGAAATCGCTTACTCATTTAAATTTATCAAATAATAAAATTAAAGATCCCGATAATTTATCTTATCTTAATGATTTACCTAACTTAGAATATTTAAACTTATGTGATAATGAAGTTAGTAATTTTTTGACGCCATCTTCATTAAATCCAAAAATAAGGATTATTTCAAAAAGACAATTAGAAGAAATAGAGGCAAAATTGCAAGCTAAGCTTGAATAAAAGAAAAAATAAAGAATAAATTTATATTTTAAACAGACGTAAATTCAGTTTTCTTTCCAACACCAAATAAACCAAGAGCTACTCCTAATTCTTTATGGTCTTTACCGTAATCTCTTACAGGTACTCCTTTCATTACAGCGTCAATAGCTTGTCTGAATGCTTTGGCTCCTGCAATGGGGCCTTCAGGGTGAGCATGAATCCCACCACCACTTCCAATCATTATGTTAGTACCTAGATCTTGGACACATTTTTCCACTAAGCTAGGTGTGATTCCGCCAGAGGGCATTGGTAATGTTCTTTTTATATGTGGTGCATTGCGCATTGGCATCACCATTTGTCTTGCCGTCTCTTTGAATCTATCTGCACTTGTAGGAGCTTTACCATAAGGTGCTGGATGTACAATAGTATCACAACCAGCTAATCTCCCAAACTTTCCAAGAATTAATGGACTTGAAATCCCGCTTAAAGGATCTTGATAGAGAGCACCCGCAAGATCCATGTGTCCTAAAATAGGGACTTTTACAGACGGGTCTTCGGCTAGTTTCCTCATTGCTGAGTAGCCTGTTGAAATATGGTTTACCATTAATGCATTCGCTCCATGCTCCTGCACAATGTCGGCTAATTCAAACATCCTATCTACTCTGTCAGTAATATTCACAGTATATAATGTCTTCTCACCTTTTTCAGAATCAGCTTTATCTAATGCTTCCATAAATGCCGTTACTCTCTCAGTAATAGGATTAAACTCAACATCAGCAATTAATTCATCATCTTTAATTATGTCACACCCTCCTACAGCTGCTTGATAAGCTAGATCAGCTCCAATCTTAGGATCTGAATAGACACATGGCTTTATCATATTATTTAATAAAGGACGTTCCTTAACTCCTAAAATTTTTCGAATACCAACATCTCCAAACTTAGGACCCTTGAACTCCTTTAGGAAAGCCTTTGGAAACCTTACGTCAACCATTTTGAGTGGCCCTCCCATAGATATATTTCCATAGATCGTTGTAAAAAGCATTGGAAATTGAGGTTTAAAGTTTAAGGGGAAAGCTATTTGTACTACGTATTGATGCATTTTAGGATTTCCAAAAAAGTCTTCGGCCCCTTCGTATTCAAAATCTGGGATTCTCCACAATCCAATTACTTTTGCTACATGCTTTCTTCTCTGCTCTGGGGTTTCAGCAGGAACTGGAACAAATGTGCCTGTTGATTGTTCAATACAAACAGCTTGCATCATATAAAAAGCATCCATTTTTCGATGAAGCATTGCATTATAAGTAGCAATAATATGAGTCTCATAATCAATATCTTCTGGAAGTGCATTTGGTTTAGAAAGATTTTCTAAATCAAAATCATCAAATTCTGGAAGATTTTTTCCGTTCAATTCTATCACAATTTCAAATTGTTATTATGCATAGTTATTAGCGGAAAAATAATATTACGCTAAATAACTTAAGAAAAAAAAAAACCTAAAATTAATTTAGTCTTTAGATTTCAATGCAGTTTTTAAATTAAGATAAGAATTCTCAAGTACGGTTAAATATTCAATTAAAACTTGATTAGCTTTTGATTTCTTCTCGTACTCTGCTTTAATAATATTTATTAAATATTTAGGAAAGATTATATCGACATAAAAATCACAAAGCAACGCATAATATTCGTTATTTCGATCATCTTGAAACACCTGAATCATTTTACTTTCCCAAAGCATCTTTAATACCTCATCAACATCCTCAACACCCTTCTTTTTAAGTTTTTCAAGATCATTTCTTGTTACTATAGCTGTTCGTAATAAGCGTAGAGTTTCATAAACTTGAGGGTTTATTATAACATCTATTACTGTAAGGTTATCTTGTTCAGAAGGGCGATAAGTTTGAAAGAATTTTTTAGACTCTGTGCGATAATCTTCTGCAAGTTGAATTGGTAAGCCTTTATCAGCAGGATTTTTTAATAACTGAATTGGTGGAACTCTCATCATTATAGGATCATTTATTAAGAAAATAAGTTCTGATGGCATTCCTTTTACAGATGCTTCTTTAATGATATCTTTTTTTATCATTTCAATTAATACTCCTTCTAAATCAAAGAATCCCTGTCTATACTTATCTTTCAGCCAGACCATGAGCTCTGACTTAGAAACTACTCCTTCCTCTCTCAAGCGATTTATGATCATTCTCTTTATTTCGTCTTGATAGGTAATTGCTAGCCGTTGTTCATCATTCAATGTTGGATACACAGATAATCTTCGAAATAATGAAGCAATTAGTTCCAAATAAGCTTCTTCATCAATATTCTGCAAAATTATTCTAGATATATCTATTAATCCGCTTTCATAAGCATCAGGATCGTCATCTAAATTTAATAATAGCATAACATAGTACCCTTTGTCTGGACCGGTATAGTAGGAGGCGATATTGAGAGAACCAACCATTAAACTAATCATGCCTGGATCTCCACTATACTCATGCGTACTATAAACCTGCATTAAAGTCTTCTCAGAAATGTTAATTTCTGCTGGAAATTTGGCTAGAATTTCGGTTCCTACTCTCTCATCCCATTTCATCAGTACTAATCCAACTGGCATTTTAGGCAGCACCTCCTTCAAATTCACTTGGTTCAATTCTTTTTCCCTTCTTCCTCTCAACTCCTAAAATATCTGCTAATGATAACCCAAGAGTTTCCCATTTATCTCCTACTCTTTTCACAATATATTCTTCTTTTGAGGGATAGAGTAAGGATTCTGACACTGACTTTTTACTTTTTATTATACTCTTCATTTCTTTAACTCTTTTAACGAATGTAGGGATTCTTGCGCTTTGTATAGCTCGATAAGCTAATAAACTACCTACAACAGCTACTAAAGCAGCAATAATCATAAAAAAGTAGAATAACGGGAAGCCAGGAAATATCTCAATCATCTTGACGTCAATAAAAATAATTCTAGTTGTATCACTATAATTAGTTTTTCTAATGATAATAGTTGCGGTCAATCTTTCATTATAAAAGAATGCATCAGGCAAAATTGAATCTGGAACGACAACTGTATACGTACCATCTCCATTATCAGTGAAGTTAAAGTAATTACTTCCAACACTTAAACTAACTTCAGCATTCATTACAGGGTTATTGTATAAACGATCATTAAGACTAATATCAAAGGTTAAGGCTTGTCCCGATATAACCGAAACAATATCACTTACATCTATCTCAAATTCTCTTGGGATAATATTTAAGAATATAATAGCGGTTCTTTCTATATAATTTGTTTCACTAAGCGTTATGACTAAGCTATACATTGCTATTTCCAGAGATTCTGTAGTAAGATCCAATTCAAATAACCCATTGCCTAAATCATTTAATTCAATGATCCCTTGATCAACGACAACTCCACCTATATCTTTTTCCCATGCACATTTTTTTATGTCAATATTTGATAAACCTGTTCCAGTAGTCTCTACAATATATTCGAAATAGAATATTTGTTGAGTCCCTACAAAAACATCAAAAGTTTCATATAAAGCCGCAGAATCATTTATTCTTGTATTTATTTCAAATATTTCTAATGGAATTATAACCGATTTAGTTTCATAATTTTGCTTAGAAGCACTGATTTGTATATTATATTCTCCGTATTTAGGAAAGGCTGAACTATTTAATTCTAGCCGATACAAACCTCCTACACCATACGGAGTTAAACTTCCAGTAATTCCAGTGACACCGAGTTCATAATATTGAACAATAGCACCATTCAGGTTTTCATCAGGATCAGCATAAATATCAGTATATTGAACATCTAGAGTTATAATATCATTCCAATATCCCTCTACTTGACTCATATTTGGACTAAGACTTGTGGGTCTATCTAAAAGAGTAAAGGTTATTGAACTTGCATTTGTAATATATCCTGGTTTTGTAGCATAGATATCCATAATATAATTTACTCCTGATAACCAATTTGCTCCTCCTAGTTCGATAGGAATAGTTGTATCTATTAGGAGACTATATCTTCCATTCCCAGACTCTGAAAAATATAAATTACCTGTATTAATTTTTGTGGTGCCTATTTTGATATCATATCTTACAGTTCCATCTACAATTGGGTTACCGTAAAGAGGTAAACCGTTTTTCGTGTAGGTATAGTTGACCCAGATATTCAAAGTATCACCCAAGATAACAGCATCTACACCAGAAGCATTTACATATAGGAATGACTTAAAAGTATCTCCAGTGGTTACTTCGATTATTGTTTCAAGGTATTGATCAAAAGAAAGTGTCACCATTCCATCATTAGGTGTCGGATCTAAATCATCGACACAAACTAAATTTGAATATTGAGTACCATGCCATGTGACTGTCAAACTAACATTACCACTTATTGAAATATTATTCCAGTGAAACATAACATTTCCAATAGAGTTTGTATATTCAGAGCCTAATAGTGCAGGTCCTGAACCATCATCAATAGTAAAGGTAATATTGGCTCCAACAACATATTCTTGGAAAAATCCTCCATCAAATCTTTGGAATGATAAATTCAGTGAAGTTAAACCGACATTTATAAATTTTAACCTATAAATACCATAATTGTCTACTACAGAATCATTAAGTTCTATAATCTGAGGACTAGTTATTGTTAATATCTGACTATAGCGTTCATATGATGCATTCACGATATATGTTCCGTTTGATAATCGATCAAAAACCGTCCTTCCATTCTCATCTGTTCGTTGAATCCAGCTTATCGCGGGATTTGAAGCATTTAAAACCGTTATTGTTGCCTCAGGTACTAATCGATTATCAATGTCGGTAACATTTACCTCTAATGTATAAAAGAAACTATCCTCCTCATAAATATAAATATTAAGGTCTGTTCTCAATGTTTCTAAGGTGTCATCAAAATATTGGACCATTCCAGTATTATCTAGAGTTCCAGTTATGTTTACTCCATTAAGATATTCCCAGAAATATACAAATAACTTATAAGGCTCTCCACCTCCACTATTATCTAAGTCATTAATCGAGCCAGGCACAAATTCTACCATACCTTCATCATAAAGGATATCTCCTTGCAAATAAGTGATATCCATTTGAACTGGATCTGATATTTCAAAACCTTCAATAAATACCCCTAGAGCATCCTTAGAGGCATCAGGAGCATTGTGAATAATGGTATAATTTTCAGAAATAAAACCAGCAGTAGTTATATCTTTCTGTAAGTTTCCATCAAAAAGATATAAGAATCGATCATGATCATTTAAATTTGAAAGATCGTAATGAGTATTTAAAGCAAACATACGATCTAGTGTATAGTTGAAGTCATTATCAAAATAAATACTCCGATTAATAGCCCATAAGTTGTAATCTGAGTAAAATGTACAAATATCTTGGATATGCATATCAAATGTGGTTGCCCATTCAATTTTATATCGAGAAAATATTTTCCCATTCTCCAATTCAGTGATAGATTGAATAGTTGATGGCATAGAACCATACTTATAATCTTCGACCTCTTGATTAGTTAAGTATTTATTATATACAGCAACCTCATCAATCTGACCTTTGAAATACTGATTTATATGTTCTGATGCTCCTATAGTAAATGGGCTTCCAACTGCTTCGTCTAAATCTGTTGCCCCTTGCCATGTCGTAGCATCTGGATACCATGTATCTTTAAGAAAAACTTCTACAAGCCCATTTATATAACGTACTGCAACAAAAAACCAACCACCTGCTGTAGTTATTTTTCCAGCAGGTCCAAAATCAGCGTATCTATCGTCAGTTTCAGTATCGATATAAACATGAATGTTACCCTCGTTATTTACCCCTATTTCAAAATTATCATTATATGAATCACTTGCTTTTGCCAAAAAAACGTTTTCAGTTTGATGATTTGTAGCATCACCTGAAATTGAGCTTGGATTTATCCAAGCACAAGCTGTGAACTCAGTACTTGCTCCATTAAATGGGTCTCCAACAGCTTCTAATCCATTAGCGTAGCTGACAAAATCATTACCATCGAAATCCATGCCATATTGCACTCTTCCATCTACATAAAAGGGGTCTCCACTAATAACACCATCAGGCTCATTTCCAGTTGAGTCAGAAACAGTATTCTCGAAATGAGCTAAGAACTTTAAGCTTGGCACTGATAGTTGTTTTTCTGGAGATAATGAACTATTTGAATGAAAATTATATCCTAACCTTTCAAATTTGGTGACTGATAACCCTTGTTCGATCTCTATTTCATAGTTTGTACCGACGTTTATTGTTAATTTTCCAGAAGATAAATGACTAGAAAAGCCGGTATTGTAAACAATTTGATTGATATCGTTTAAATTTTCGTTATAATATAGAAAATAAGTTCTATTTGAGCTCGCTGGAACATCAGCAATAAAGGTTATTGTGCATGACTTAATAAAATTTGTTGCATCGTATTTAGTAATATTCCACATCTGCATTGGGATAAGATCACTCCATTCATTATTACCTGTGGCATTAAAACTCACAAGGCGTTCAGTATTTTCATAATGTTCATTCTCTCGAAATCTAAGAAAAATATCTAGCGGTTGATGCCTGTTAATATTCTCAGTTTCTTCTAAAATAAAACCAACTCTATATCGAAAAGTTTTATTCCACCATAATAGTAAATCGATCTTCTCACTCATATAAATAACATCAGAACTTTTTGGATAAAAGAAATGATCCTCAAGCTCTTCTTTCTCACCGGATATTTCATTTATAAATGATTTCTCCTCTTTTTCTTTACTGTAAGAGTTTATTAAAAAATTAGCTATGAAAGCTGGTGTTAAAAGTATTAATAAAAAGAAAAGCGGATATACAAATTTACGCTTTAATTTGATATTCATTTATTCACTACCCATTTTTCGAATTTTATCTTTAAATTTAAAGTAAATTAATGTTTTTAACATTATTAATGCCAACGTTAATATTTAACTTTTTATCATACTAACAAATATTTACTTTAAAAGCATTTAAAATAAAAATCAAAAAATTTATTGCTATTATATTCGATGATTTTGTCCTTGTTTTCTTTTGAATAAATTTAAATATAAAAATTTAGATTGGAGGATCAAGGAACGTATCGGAAAATAAGTCCTCTATTAAATAAGAATAAAAAAAGGTATTTTTAAATTAAAATCACGAATTATTTGTGAAACAATGTTAAGACAAATTTACATTTTTAAAGACGGTAATATTTTATATGAAAAGAATTTTGGAAAAGCTTTAACTCAAGAAAAGTTAAGAGATATCTATCTAGAGATTACTAAAGAAGCATTTCGAGGAATTGGAACTGATTTTGGGAGTTATTCCTTTTTCAAATATAAAATAGTTTATTCCTCAGAAAGTGATTCAAGACTACTTTTTATGTTTATTGCTGGATTAAATGATGGTGATCAACAGTTAAAGAGTGATTTAAAAAAGTTTCAAAAAGAATTTTCAGAAACTTTTGGAGATAGTATTGAAAATCTTGACCCCTCTTTACTACAAGTATTAGATCCTGTCATTGATTCAATATACAGAAATATAAAAACAAAAATCTCTTTAATTGGATTTTCTGGTGTTGGTAAGACTACCATAACAAAATTAATTCGTTCCGAAGAAATCCCCGATGTTCATGTTCCTACTATTACCGGAAAAGTCTCAACAATCAAAATGGGTAAATTATATTTTCACTTATGGGATTTTGCTGGCCAAGAACAATTCAGCTATTTATGGAATGACTTCATTTTTGGAAGTGATGCCGTTCTATTGATTTCAGATTCAAGTTTAGAAAATGTGGAAAAAAGTAGATTTTTTGTTGAACTAATAAGGGAGCAAGTACCTTATGCCCATTCAGCAGTTATTGGAAATAAGCAAGATTTACCCGATGCTTTAAAAATTGAAAAAATTGAAAAGATTTTAGGATTAAAAACATATTCAATGGTGGCAATTGATCCAAATAATCGTGATAAAATGATTCAAATTATTGCTGATATTTTAGAAGTTAACACTGAAATCTCTCCATTGTTAAAACCTCTTTTTGAACGAGATCAGTTAATTGAAAAGGCAAAAAAATCTTTAGAAAGCGGAGATATTTTACAAACAGCAGAATATTTTGATAAGATTTCTGAACTATGTTATGATATGGGTGATTTTAGTCTTTATCGAGAGTTTTATGAAAAAGCAGAAAAATTAAAATCAAATCTGATTTAAAAGTTCTAAAAAATTAAAAAAAAGAGAAAAAATATTTAATCTTCTGATTTTTGGATTGATTTTGGATTATAATAAGAATCTTCTAGTACTTTAAGATATTCAATTAATACAGACTCTGATTTTGATTTCACTTCATATTGATGTATAATTGTATTCAGAATAAATTTAGGATACACTCTTGTTATTTGGAAATCTGTTAAAAGACAATAATATTCTGCTCCGTGATCGTCTCGAAATGTATGAATCATTTTATGTTCCCATAATTTTTTTAATGCACCATCAATATCATCTACTCCTTTTTTTCTTAGTTTCTCAAGAGCGCTCCTTGTCACAATTGCAATCCGTAATAACTTTAATATTTCATATGTTTGTGGATCACTCAATATATCTAGCGAATTCAAGTTATCTTGTTCAGAGATATGATAATTTTGGAAAAATTTTTTAACTTCTATTTTATACTCTTGAATGTATTTCTCTGGAAGTCCTGCTTCCTCAGGATTTTGAAGAAGTTTTACAGGTGGTTTGCGAAGCATGAACAAATCGCTTATTAGAAAAATTAGTTCAGAGGGCATTCCTTTAACTGATGTCTCTTTTATCAATTCCTTTTTGATAAGTTCATTAAGAGTTGCATCTATATCAAAAAAACCTCTTCGATATTTATCTTTTAACCAAACACTTAATTCAGATTTTGATACTACACCTTCTTCTCTAAGCCTGTTTATAATTAATCTATTAACTTCATCTTGATAAGTAATAGCAAGGGTTTGCTCAAGGTTTAAATGTGGATAAACAGATAAGCGTTGAAATAAGAAT
Organism: Promethearchaeota archaeon; assembly: GCA_048939995.1. Classification (GTDB taxonomy): domain Archaea; phylum Asgardarchaeota; class Lokiarchaeia; order Sigyniarchaeales; family SOKP01; genus SOKP01. The sequence continues at coordinate 21,773 of JBHLOY010000015.1, forward strand.
GGTATCATATCCAGGTATAAATTATCTTCTAAGTTCTGAATTATGATTCTTGAAATATCTGACAATCCACCTTCATATGAATCTGGATCATCTTCTAAATTTAAGAGAGAAATTATATATAATGCTTTATCTCTTCCCGTGTAAAAAGAAGCAATATTTAGATGTCCTACCAATAGACTTATCATTCCTGGTTCTCCAGTATATTCATGAGCAGCGTATACTTGCATTAAAGTTTCATCAGAAACTATAATTTCTTCTGGATATCGTGTTACAATTTCAGTCCCTACTTTTGGATCCCATCTCATAATAAGCAATCCAATTGGCATTAGTCATTTTCCCCTCCATTCTTTGTAATTTTATTAGCAAATTGACCGAATCTTGACTTTAAATCCTTAGCACTAATAATGTCTTCAAGCGAAAGTCCTATTGATTTCCACTCTTCACCATATAATTCAGACATCAATTCTTCCTTGTTTGGGATAGACATTTCAGTGATCTTTTTCTTTGACTTAATGGCTCCTTTGACTTTTCTAATCTTTTTCACAAACTTCGGAATTTTTGCTTGTTGAATAGCCCTGTAACCTATTGCTGTAATCGCTATTGCGGCTACAGAAGCTGTAATTAGAATGAAATAGAAAGTTGGCATTCCAGGGAAAATCTCCTCCATTAGAATATTAAAAGTGATATCTACCTCTTGACTAGTAAAATTATCTTTTTGTATGATTATCCTTCCACCAAATATATTTGATACAAAAAAAGCATCAATATTTTCGGTATTGAATGTCATCGTATAATAACCAGGAGTATCTTCCGTAAAACTATAATCAGATCCTTGAGTTCTAAGTACTAATGAAGCGTTGGTTAATATTGAGTTTCTTGTAGTATCTGTTAGATTTATTTCTAGAAAGATATCAGATCCTTGAACAACACTTACTTGATTTCCGCTCTTACCTGTCGCTTCCCATTCTACACTAAATTCTCTTAGTTTTATTTCAAGATCTAATAGAGCAAATCTGGCATCATAGCTTTCTTTTTGTAAAGTTATAAATAGTCTGTAATCTCCAATTGGTTTTTTCGCTGTATTGAAATCTAATGAATAAGATTTATTTGCTAGTTCAATTAATGTCCCCGCTCCCTCCATACCCGGTATTGGATCACGATTCTCATCTAATTGCTGCCAACTGTAAACGGCTAAATCCAAATCTCCCAAAGTCTTAGCTGTTAAAGCATCTGAATATATAAAATTGAATAACTCACCATCTTCTGCCCAAATTTTGGGGTAGGATGAAAAATGAACCTCACCATTAACATAAGTGGGTCTTGGATCGACATCTAGAAATATATTAAAATTACTTTGAGTAGTAAAATTCTCAAGAGAAGCGCTAATTGATATGACCTTTATTCCTGTACTTAATGCACTTGAAGTATTTAATTGAAGAGTGTAATATCCAATATTAATTGGATCTGGTTGAATAGTGAAAGGTCCTATTCCAATCCAACTATATCTGACTTGTGCTCCAAGAAGATTATTAAGAATATCAGAACGATAGTATCTAATTGTTAAATTCACAAGTTCACCATAATAGGCATTAATCGTACTATCTGGGATTTCTATGAGAGAATCATGATCATATAATCTAATTGTTGTTGGAATTGCTCTCACCCTTACAAAAAAAGTCTCAGTGTTTGGTTGAGGATATCCCGGTTTATTTCCCGTTATTTTAAAAGAATAATATATGTAAGAACCTCCAGCAGATAATAGATTAGAATTAAGGGTAATTGAAAAATTTCCACTTCCAAGAAAATTCATTTCTTTCACAAATAATACTGAACTCGAACCTACTTCAGTTATAATCAAACTGCATGATGAAGATAAACCAGTTGGAGTCCAAGAACCTCCTCCGTCTTGAGTATAATAAAAATTCACAGAATAAGTCATATTATTACCCCAAAGCACATCAGTAGTACCCGTTGCATTAAAGAATGCTGTATCATAATTTGTTGTATTTAACTCCGATGGGAGGATAAGATTAAATGTTATAGAAGCACTACCATAAAAAGTATAGTTATAATAAGTTGTTCCGGTATTAGATGTAGGATACCATTGATTTTCCGGATCAAGTTCAGTAATATTAAACGCAATATCAATATTATCAAGATAATTTATTGAAAAATTATAAGTTCTATCAATGAAAAACCAGAATGGCAATTCAAAACCATTTTTTGGTCCATAAGATGAACCATTTCTTTCCCAGAATGAAGTCAAATTTATTAATGGTTGTCCGGCATCATCTCTTACTTTAATTAAAGAAGAAACAGGCATACCTTCAGGTGAAATATCTTTACTTATTACTCTAATATGCAATTTAGATAATTTTGTCCTATTATAAGTGTTTGCTGTTTCAATTAAATCCACAGTAATAACCCCATTACATTGAGTGCTATTCAATCCGTTTATTTCAATGAATAAACCATAAACTTGATGGTTCTCACTATTCAATTTTGAATTAGTTATTCTAATCATATCTAAGCTTATGAAATCGTTGTCATCCCCAAATCCATAATCGTCATCGAAATAAATAAGATTTTCCTCCCCAACACCTTTAGAATTGTCTCTATCGATATAATAGATAGAGATATCTTGAATCTGATCATTCATATTCGTTAATGTGATATTAGCTTTTACAATTTTTTTATTTCCAAACGTTATTCTTGAACCATTTGTATAAATATATTCACTTACATTATATCTGCTTTCAATGCTTGGAGCTTGATTAACTTCATCTACATCTATAATATGGGTTTGAAACTTTGAAATCTCATAATCAGAGCGATTTATATATCCATAGCTTACCAAGAAGGGATAACTATCATAGTCTTCATTATTATAATAGACCTCATAATAATAATAGGAAGCAGATGTCCACCGAAAAGTTGTTTTTCCTTGAGAACTTAACGTTATCGTACTTAAAACAGTACCTGCTTTTTGATCACTTACATTTATATATGCATATTTTAATGGTAGTCTCTCCCAGTCAACAATTTCAAAATCAATTGTCCATAAATCCAATTTTAGATCAACTATAAAAGATTTTCCAGTGAAATTATGAGTTATTGAATTAAATTTAGTGCTATTATATACTTCTACTTCTTCAGATCCAAGGGTGTAATTCGCTGTAATATTGTACACACCATTTAATACATTATTAAACACAATTGAACCATTTAAACTTGAACTTACTCCTGATTGAACTATAAAGTTATCTGTACCTTTAGCAGAGTTATTAACAATTGCAACCTTGGCATTTGGAACTATTCTACCGTCAATATCTCTTGTAATTATTGTAATATCGGATCTTCTCTTTTGAGCCTCATTAACTACAGCTGTTAATGTATAATTAAAACTTAATGCGTCTACTTGGAAAAAAGCTGATTTCTGCTTAAATTGGGCGCTAGATTCATCACCCCATACTCCAAATTCAAAAAAGACTTCTTTACCCATGTATTGTGTTAAATCTATACCAACAAATCCAGTTAATTCCCCATCACTAGAAGTATCTGATACTGTGTCTTTTATTTCTTGTGTACTTGTGTGAGTATCAAAGTTAATTAATTTTGTCTGATCTTCCAATGGTAACCACTTTTTAGAACTTGGATTGTATTCAGAATATCCATCATATATTTCTCCATAATTATCATAATTATTATTATAGATATCAGAATCATCATGGAGATCAGGATCAGTATTATAATGAGATGATGACCCATTTAAAATTCTTAAAAAATACCCATCTACATTCAGATCTGCATCCATGGTTTTTGGCTTTTCAAATCTCCATGTCCTAATATTCCGAAACAAATCTAAAGAAATAGCTCCCCCTTCAACTATAGGAACTTTAAATGGATAAGTAAATAAAGTTCCTGCATAATCATTTATCGTATCAGTGGGTAAAACTACTCCCGAAGTACCCCATTTATATGCATAAGATCCATCACCAACTCTCTCTCCAGATTGTGGATTACTTATTAACTTATTTACAAATAATTCAATACCTGGACTATTATATTCGGCTGAGCTTGGATTGGTTTGACCCTTAATAGTATTAACTGGGTTATGTGAAAAATTCCATCCATATGGCTCATAATTTGAGTCCGTAGATATATCTAGTTCAAAATTACCATTTTTAATCCATCCAAAGCTCTCAGAAATATCTCGCGCTTCAAAATTTATAGCTATCTCATTACCAAAATATAAATATGTATCTCTTTCAGTTCGACTCGCTGAGACATTAGTGTCAAACCAAATAGTTGCTAAATTTTGACTAGGATAATCTTTTTGCACATAATAGTTTCTTAAAATCCCATTTTCAACAATTCTTAAATCGTCTAGATCCGATTGTAATTTGCCTTCTTGTACCAAATTAACATAATTGAATGATAAACTCACTCCAAAATCAACGAAATTATAAGAATAAGGGTTTGTAATATTAATAAGCATTCTATATTCGAAAGAATGATCCCACCAAGGAGCATTGCCAAATAAACTCGATTTGGGAAAATGTAATATATTATTCTCATAATCATTATAATGATTGTTAAAATTACTAAAATCAGGAGAATTAGTTGATATATTCATCAAAAAGACTGAATAAGCACCAGTTAAAAGAATAAATGATAAAATAAAGAGTCCCATTAGTCTATTGCGACGTAATCTTTTATTTTTCATTGATTCATCAATTCTTTATGTGTTTTTTAAAGATTAATTTTAAAAAAATGATAAAAGAACCTAAATATAATATTTTGTTATAACATAATGATTTCTATAAAAAATTAGAAAAAATGAACTAAATTTTCCTACAATCTTTTTTTAAGCAATAGAAATATTTTCCTTCTTTTTGGATTATTTGGATTATCAATTATGAAATTTCCTTCAAATTTAGTATTTTCAACGAATATTTTCCCAATTCTCTCCATAATTTCATTGCTTTTAGGATAAAATTGAAATATTGCTTTGCAATTTGGTCTTAACACATTAAAGAAAGACTTACTAAGTGCGATAACTAAGGATTCCATCCTTTGATTACTTATATCTCTAAATATCCATTGTAAGGCAGATATTGAAATAATAGCATCAAATCTCTCAGGTTTAAAAGGAAGAAAACACATATCTGCTCTTATAGGATTGAGATCTTGTAAATCGTAGAACTTTAAGAATTCCAAGATAATATCAAGTGCCACAACTTTAAATCCAAGTTCTTTTAAGTATGATGCAGCAAATCCAGGTCCACAACCTGCATCTAAGATACTCAATTTCGATGGAGTTATTTCTAATAACTCTAATGCTCTGCTCGTTATTTTTTCTTGGATTCTCATCATACTTTTGGATTTTGCATATCTCTTAATATTTTCACTGTCATAATAATCCCAAACATGCTTAAAAACTTCTTCAGGTCTCTTTGTTTTTATATTGAAAGTTAATCTGTCGTTCAAATCAAATAACACTAATAAATATTAATATGATATGAGGAAAATCCAAATATTCACAATTAAAACAAAAATTTTATTTAATTTTAAGTATTTCATATCATACTAGAAACAATTTCTCAAGTGATACTAATTGGCTGAAAAAGACGAGAAGACTTTAGTTAGAAAAGCCACCTTAAATTTAAGAAGAAAATACGGAAGAACAAAACAACTTGATATCGTAGAAAGAGACGCATTCATCCCTAGTTCATTAGAGAAAGAAATAAAAGAATCTCTACAAAAGAAAAAAGCAATTTTAGCTTCGGATATCGCTCTAAAATACGATATTAGATTATCTACTGTCCAATTGTTATTAAAACAATACGAAGAAGAAGGGATAATCGAATTATATGATCCTTCACTAAAATTGAAAATATACGTTCCCAAATCTTAAGTTATAAACCTGTTTACTCGATTTCCATCTTCCTAATTGGAAACAAATTTATACTTTTTCACATTAGTTCATATTAAATATATACACTATAACTTATCCATTCAAACACTTATTTAATAAAGCAGATGTAGCCTAGCTGGTAAGACGCCGGCCTCGAGGGGTTAATTTACTGAGAGAGCCGGTGCGCATAAGCGCTCGAGGGTTCGAGTCCCTCCATCTGCGCCTAAACTATCTTAGAAAGGGTGAATCAAATAGAAACTAAAAAGATAGTAATTATTGGTGAATTGCATCAAGATTTATATTATGAAAGTGAATTTTATGAACAAATCGTAGATGAGATTGTAAAAAATTTGGTAAATCTTATTAGATATAATCCTGATGATTTAAACAAGTCTATTTTAGAGAGATTTGTAAAAAAAGGAATTAATGATACTCCTAAAAAAGTAATGGGCTTATGTTACTTCAAAAGAGGAGGAAATGGTAATAATTCTGCAGAGTATCTCGCTAATTTAGGTATTCCTACTAAATTGGTTAGTGTAATTGGGAGAGGAAGCGAATGGATGATCGAAGAATTAATGGAAATTGGGATTGATACTGAATCAATTTTTCAAATTAATGAAATTACCCCCGTCAGTACGATTATTAAATCAAACTTTACAACTAAAATACACCTAGCTCCAAACTTAAAGGATAAGATGAACTTTAATGGAATTAACATTGAAGATAAGATTTTCAACAATGGTAAAATAATATTTTCTACCCCTCTCGCTGAAAAATTTATTGATATATTTGAAAGAGGCTCAAATTTTGGCTTAATTACAGCTTTTAACATAGAAAGACAAAAAATTCAAAGTATTGATCAATTATCTAACCTCATTAGAAATCGAAAAGATTTACTATTTTTAAATTTAAAAGATGCCTACTTGATTATGGAACGAAAAGCTAATATAGAAGAAGTAGATCAATGTTTCCAGAAGTTTGCTTATATTAGAGTTTACACCGCGGGAAAGGAAGGATCATATGTAAAGACTGACTATTTTACTCTCAACTTCCCTGGAATAGAGGTAGATGCAGTTGTTGATAGAACTGGGGCAGGAGATTGTTATGCCGCGGGGTTTTTAACGAAGTTATATGAATATATTAAAGATAAAGAGGTATTAGTTGAGTTAATGCATCATAAAAATGTAAATAAATTAAAGGAAATTTTAAATGCATGTATTAAATTCGCTACATTTACAGCCATCTATAAAGTAACAAAACAGATGGCCCCATCCAAAGAAGAACTAGAATTATTTATAAAAAATTTCCAATTTAAATAACTTTATTGGATAATCTGTAAGATTATGTTTTCCATTTGAGGTTTTGCTGATTCAATTTTATCTAAAATTTCTATGGTTTTTTGTAAATTAGTTTCATCTTCTTCAAGAATGAATAATAGATAAAAATCTAAATTATCAAATTTTAACACCTCTATAATTCCAGTGTAGCGATCACCATTATCAAACTTGTCAGAGAATTCTAGTAATGACTTATTTTCTGACATAATTCTCTTTTGTACTTCAAGATACTTATCATATATTCTAACTTTTTCTACTAAATGTAAGTGAGGCCGATAATACTCTCCAATGGTTATTCCTTTAACATCGAATAATGCAATAAGTATTGCATTATAATTTTTACTTAGTTCAGCAAATAATTTTGAAACCAATTCCAGCTTCTCAAATAATAATGAAAGACCACTTGAGAAAGCATCCATTACTGACTTTATATCAAAAATAGTTGTTTCAAAAAAGAAAATATCAAAATCATGGCTATATCTAATCAGTGCTTGCTTAATTGGCAACGTCTTTTTATTCAAATTCTTATCTTTTTTAAGTAAGGGATCAAATTTATGAAATAAGACACAGATAGGAGGATATTCTTGTTCTTCTTTAAAAAAGAGCAGAATTTGATCAAGATAATCAATTGCTTTTACATATCTTTCATAATCTTGAACATCAATTACATAGAATATTAAATCCATTCCAGAAAGATATTTATGGGGATAATTTAAGTATTCGTCCCTATATTGAGCTTGTCCTCCAAAATCCATTCTAATAAATTCAATACCTAAGAATCTAAAAGCATCCCGAACAACTTTGCGAGTTGGCATTAACTTAAAAACTTCATCCTCGAATCCAAATCGCTTCGTTATAGCTTTAATAATACTGGTTTTACCAGCGTTATCAAGCCCGACATATGCAATCTTCCGGATTCTATAATCACCTTATTAAATCTTACAAATTATTAATTGCACTATATCCTAATAAATCCTTACTTTTTTCATTTTAAAAATGAGAATAATACTTAATTCTATAGCAAAGAGTACATATTTAAAAGTCTTATCCACCAGAAATAGGGAAGGAGATATAAAGTTTGTCACCATCTGTTAACTTAGTCTTGTAATTTTTCATATAGGTAATATTTCTGCCATTTAGAAGAACGACCATTAGTGGACTAAGTTTTTTTTTATTTTTACTTAAAGTGTTTTCATCTAATTTATCTCTATATTCATCAAGAAATTGAGAAATTACATCCCCAACATTTTTCCCATTATATATTATTGAATTCTTTTTAATCTTTAAGGCAAAAATATTCAATAAATGTAATTCAACTTCAGCCATAGTCTCTCTTTTAATAATATTTTCAAGAAATACTCATTTTCTATTAAGTTATTCTATTTCTTATTAAATTTAACTCACTTTTAAGCCTTTTTCTAATAAAAAGTAATCTTATTCTAAAATTTTAATTTCTTCTATTTTTTGGATTGCTTGTTGAATTTTTTCATCCAATTCTAAAGACTCGTACAATTCTTTCAAAATTTTAAGATTAAAGTCTTGTTCCTTTGGCTTTAATTCACAATAATCAAATTCTTTTAAATTCACTGAAATGCTTTTGATTAAATCATTAAATTCATCCAAATCTAAACCTATAATTGGAGTAAAAATTGGAAAATTTGAAAAGAGGTAGTTTAATGCTATTGAATTTAATTCAACTTGATCTGGGCAGAAGGTTGAATTGTTTAAGCTTATACCCTCCGTAATAGCTCTAACTTTTATATCCGAACTTATATACAGACTTTCTATTATTCTTGATAAAATATCAAACCTGATCAACGAACAAATTCCACAAATATACTTTTTGTTGTCGATTTTTTTGATTACAAATTTTAAAATTTCTAATAAATTAACTCTTTTTAATATAAATTGATAAAAGGGAATGAATTTTGTCAGCTCTTTCCAATTTGATAACCAAATATTAAATAGTTCAGGTTTTTCAGTCATTTGAAATAAAATAGGGTAAATCATACTTCCTCTTTTCATTAAAAGAAATCCAGAGACTAAATCATTTAACCTTCCAATATCAATTACTATAATTTTTTTCTGAGTTTCAATTGGTAAACCCCCCCAATTGCTTTTGATAATTTCAGAAAAAATATAAGAAAAATTATCACGAATCTCTATGAAGATAACTTTTTTAGGAGAACTCAAATTGACTTTAATATCTAAATTCTTAAAATTATCAAGAATTGTCTTTCCGACTATTTTAGCAACATCCATGGAAGTATAATCATGCTTGCCAGATCTCTTAACTCGAATCGCAAATGTGTCTTTTTCTTTTAGAATATAATTTCCCACTTCAATTACTCTTTGAGATATATGTTCTATCCTATTCGAGGTTCTTAGAGCAGGACTTACAGAATATACGCCAAAAACGTTATTTAATACTTCTAAGGCTTTAGATATGTCCTCATTCTTGAAGAAAAATAGAATACGAGAAGAATCTTTACTCAATTGATATTTGTGAAATGAAATCTTTGCTTTTTTCAACATTTTTTTAATATTATTTATGAGAACTCTTAGCATCCTCATCTTAACTTTCTGAGACTTTAACCAGACCTCTCCATAACGTATTAGAATTAAAGTATATTCTGGTAAAATATGAGGTTGTTCTATATTCATTATAACAACTCCTTCTAATTCAAAATTATCTTAAGACAGAAATATAGTAGTTTCCAATAATCTTTATTTCTCCAGATCTTATATTATGTTCTTTTAATATAACTAAACCCTTCTTATAGATCTCTATTTCAATAAGAACGGGATCAAAATGTTTTGAGCCAATATTTCCACCGTTTGAAACTATTGTATTTTCTATTTTAACATTAAATGAAATACTTGGTGAACTATTTAAAACCAAATCAATTTGTGAAAGAGCAAACTGAGATAGTACATCTCCTGAATCAATTAATTCAGTCCTCCAAACACTCAATGGTGTAGGAATTAAGCTATGAAAACAGCAAACGCCAAAAATCTTCTTATGACTAAGTGATAGAACTTTATCGATAAAATTATTTAATCTTTTTCGTCCAATAAAACCAATTGGAGAATCTAAAGTAGTAGAATTAATTCCTTGAAAGTATAATTTTTCATTTTCATATAATGGATTAGCGTCACCAATATATTGATGCCAGTATTCCCATGCCGGAGGTTTTGCATCCGTATATCCGGGAACGACAAGATATGGGTAATTTAGTTGTCTTAATTTCTCAATAGCCATTTCAAATTCTTCTTTATAACTATTTTTAGTTAAATTTCCCGCATGAATTACCAAATCAACGTTATCTAATTGATTAATGATTTTAATAGCTAGCTCAAAAAAATCTTTATTTCCCTGAGTTTCCTCAGAAACCAAGGAGTTAGATATTTGAATAAATCTACAAATTGGACTTTTAAGCTTTTCACGATGTAATGGAACATAATAATTAATATCACGGAAGATAACTTTTTTTGAATTTGTATCTAAAACAGGTAAGATCTTAAATTTTACGCGATTCTCTTCGATATCAATAATTGAATACGAAAATAAATCTCTATATCTCGTTTTGTTACAACAGAATGTTCCTGCATTAAAGATTAACAAATCTTTTTCACTACTACTTACAGTATACAAATTTGAGGTGTGTCGATGACCGTTTAAAACTAAATCAGCTTTTGTCTCTAATAACATCTTTAGCATATCTCCTGAATCATCAATAGCTGAACGTTCTTTCCCTGTATTTGGTATAGGAATAAGTTGATGATGAAAACAAACTATTTTAAATTTATCTTCTCTCTCTGGTTTCAATAATCTACTTCTAACAGTTTCTCGTACATTATGATGAATTACTCCTCCAGGTAAATCTGGTTTCGTACTGTCAATTCCAAGTACAAATAGATCGTCATCTTCATATTCATAATGTCTACTACCAATCATTTCCTCAAATAGGAGATATCCTACGTTTAATGCATCATGATTTCCAATCAAAATCATCATTGGACTCTTAGAAACAGGGTTGAACTTTTTAAATTGCTCCATCGCATATTCATATTCTAAAAGGGTACCATTATGAGTAATATCACCTAAATGGAGGAAAAGAGTGACATTTGGAATTTTATTAATTTTTTTAATTCCTTCATTAAAAGCATGAAGGTTAAAGGCCCCTTCCCAACGAGTAATATGAGTGTCTGAAACAATTACTAGCCTTTTCTTTTTGTTAACTTCTTTTGTAGTATCTATTCCAAGGCTTTTTTCAGTAATCATGTTTCTTTATCTATTTTTATTTTTGCTGGATGTCCAGCATAGATTAAATTTTCCTCTAAAATATCGTTATAATTGGTGAAAGAATGTGCTGAAAGTTTAGCATTCTTCTTAACTAAAGTGCCGGGTAAGAGAACGCATTTAGCTCCGATAAGCGAATTATCCTCAATTATGATTTTTTTTAACATAAAATTATCTTGTTCTATCCCAAAAGTTATAACTGTTGAATTCATACCAATAATCACGTTTTCTCCGATAGAAACAAACTCTGATGATATCCAACAATTATCACAGATCGTCTTTTTTCCAATTTTTACTCCAAAAAATCTTAATGTAAACCTATTTTTACACCACGGAAAGGGATTTGTAGCAGTTACATACAGTGGCCACTTTTTGATGACATTTCTGATATTCCAATAAAGATAATCCTTATCCATTATATCTCTCTTAAATTGTCCTTCTTTTGGTAAGTATATTAAATTCACTACCCTTAAAATTAAGCTTGAAAACAATATAGCGCTAAATTGGAGTATATATATCAAACCTAAAAAGTTTAGTGGCAAAAGCAAAAAAAATAGGTATAAGGTCAAACCTTCTCTCCAAAATAAAATAAGATAATAATATTCATAAATTGAACAAGGAAAAAAACTAGCAATGATTATTAAAATGTATAAAAATAGGTATTTGTTTCGGATTCTCTCATCAATCGGAGTAGGTGAATCCCCTTTCATACTTGCTGGTTGAAACATTTCTACTTATCCTTCCTCCTCTGATTCTGTTTTTACTTTCTCTGCTTTCTTTAGTGATTCTTCTACACTTTGAATTGCTAATTTTAAACGCGCAGGGGTTCCAACATGAATTATATCACCTTCCAATTCTTGTCCTATCTGAGTATAGCTATTTACTCCTAATACAGCTCCTTCATGCATGACAGTCCCTGGAGCAACGATAGTGTGAGGCCCAACGATACATGCTTTTCCTATTTTCACTTTCTTTATGATTACTTTATCTTGATAAATAAGGTGTGAAAAAATGCAAATATTTAATGAAGTCATGGTAAAGTCTCCAATTTCTACAAAAATAGGGTCAATATATCCTTCATACAACACCACATTCTTTCCAACTTTTATTCCAAAAAAACGATAACATATTATGTCCAACCAAGGTAAAGGTAAAGCTCTAGCTAACCAAACTGGAAAGTAAGCAGTCCAAAACCTTCTATGCATATACTTCCAGTCTTTACTACCTCTTTCAAAAATACCTTCTTGAGGTGGAGATAACTTATTTATTATTCTAAATATTACAGCTGAAAACGATATAATCGTAAATGTGAATAAGTATATATTCCCATATATATTTAAAGGAAGTAGCAACCAATAATACCATTCTGGTCTAACTGCCACTTGATAAAATTGATCCCCAGTTAGAAGAAAGTAAAGACTATTTATAAACCATAAATTTACTAATACAATAACAATTCCACCGACTAATAATTGTAAGACAATAATTAAAGTAAATGCTGTTTTATATACTCCAGAACTTGATAAAAATTCGATGTCAAAACCAGTTTTAGGCTTTTCTACCATCAAAGTCACCTAATTCTAAATAGATCTCTCAAGATATTAATGTTACAATAAGATAAATAATATTTTACTTTACTGTTATATTAAGTTTATAATTTTTCGATTTAGTATTATTTAAATATATGATAACTCATAAAACAAATAAATAAAAAACAGATACCTTATATAATACTTAAAATCGAAAAAAATATTTTTAACAAAAAATTAGAATTTGGTGAAATAGAGTGTCGATTGATTGGGCTAAAGCTGAGGAAAATCCCTCAAAAACCCAGAAAGTTGAGGGACGATTCTTATTGGACCTAAGATCTAAGGTAAATGATCTTGAAAAGCAATTAAGTGAAACAAAAAATGAGTTAAGCCGTGCTCAAAGCGATCTTAAATCAACTAAAACAGCTCTTGAAAAGACTGTAAATGATCTTAATTCTGCTAAATCTACATTAGACGCTACAAAATCAGAACTTAATAATGTTAGTTCAATGCTAGAGAAAACAAAAGCAGCCTTGGATGAAAAGGATCAAAAAATTTCAGATCTTAACACAAAAGTGGGTGAATTATCTAATTTAGAAAGTCTTCCTTCAGAATTAAACTCTGCTAATTCAAAGATTTCAGAATTAGAACAAAAACTGAGTGAAGCTCAAAATAGCGGAGTTTCAACTCAAGAACAGCTTAATAAACTGACATCTGAAATACAAGGTCTAAATACTAAACTTAACACACTTCAAGAAGAAAAAAATACCTTAAATGAGCAAATAAAAGAATTTAATGATTTGTTGGTTCAAAAAGATCGTCAAATTCAAGAATTGACCGCAGGTTTGGAAGAAAAAAGTAAATTAGTTCAAGCTCAAACAGCTCATATAGAGGAAGTAGAAGGCGAACTTCAAGAATTAAAACCACCTGAGATAGGTACGGGAGGTTTTTCTGCTGAAGAACGCATTACTTGCCCCATGTGCTCGGCGACGGGAACATCGATAAAAACAGTGGAAGATAGGAGCAAAGTCTTAAGCTATGTCGGACATATTCCTATGTACGCAAAAAAACACGTTTGTAAAAAGTGTGGTTATGAATTTTAGGCGGTTCTGAAAACTTTTTTATTATTTATTTTTACTTATATTTATTTTTAGCAATTAAATTGAATTTTTTACCTCTCATATTTTTATTATTTCTCACTAATTACCAATTTTTAAAACAATTTAATATGACAATTTATTAATACAATTATGAGTAATAAGAAAAAATATATTGGTACCTTACCACAGAAAGAGTTGTTAAAACTATATACTAAATATGTTAACGCTCCAAAGACTCGGTTTTTTAAAAATGCTGGACTAGGTTTAATACCTGGTGAGCGTCATGGTATAATGCTAAAAACATTAGAAGGAGCAAGACCATCGGATCCACCCTTGGAATTATACAATTGTCGTTCTTCAGGAGGGGTTTTTAATCTTGGTCACTGTAATCCAACTATCGTCACCACTCTTAAAGAAGCTTTAGATGCGGGATTAGATTTAGGTGATCATCAATTACTTTCAGAGCAAAGGGCACTTCTAGGTAAAAAGTTAGCAGAATTGATGCCTGGAGATATAAGTAAAACTACTTTTGGAGTAAGCGGAGGTGAAGCTATTGATTGTGCTATAAAGTTTTCAAGAGCATATACAAAAAGAAAAGGGTGTATTTCTGTAATCGGCGGATACCATGGTCATACGGGATTCGCTTTAGCTACTGGAGATCCTAGTTTTAAAGAAAATTTTTTATGGAATTTACCTGGATTTACCCAAATTCCTTTTGGAGATGTGGAAGTAATGAGAAGAGCAGTGACAAAAGAGACTGCTTGTGTTATTTTAGAAACAATCCCCGCGACAGCAGGAGTTTTGATTGCACCAGAAGGATATTTTTCAGAAGTAAGAGAAATATGCGATGATACCGGTGCTATGATGATTATTGATGAAGTTCAGGCGGGACTTGGAAGAACAGGACATATGTGGGCTATTTATGGGGGACTCTATTCCAATGAAAAAGTAGTTCCCGATTTTATGGTTTTAAGTAAAGGTATGAGTGCTGGGATTTACCCTTTATCAACATGCAGCTATAAACCATTTATTGAAAAAGCAGTATTCAAGGATGACCCATTTATTCACATTTCAACAACAGGAGGGGCTGAATTAGGGTGTGTAGTGGCTTTAAAAATGCTGGAAATTCAATCAGACCCCAAATTCTTAAACCATGTTAATAAAATGGGAATAATCTTTGGAGATGGCCTAGCTAAAATCGCTAATGAATATTCTGATTTGATTAAAGAAGTAAGAGGTCGTGGTTTAATGTGGGGTATTGAATTCTATAAAGAAGAAAGTAGTCTATTAGCGATGATTTCTATTATAAAAGAAGGGGTATTATTGAATTATTGTGGAAATAAAAAAGACACAATCATCATTATGCCCCCATTAATAGTAACTGAGGATGAGTTAAAAGAGATTTTAGTAAGGATAAATAAAGGAGTTTATAGAATAACAAACTTAACATCAAAATAAATTGAAATAAATTTTTCTTACAAAAGTATAAAAATTTAAATCTTTTGGTACAAATTTTTAAGATAAGGTGTAAATTCTATGGCAAGAAATCTTTTAAAAAAAAAATATGTCTGGATCTTTCTATCATCTTTAGCTTTAATGATAGTTGGTTTTGTAATAACTAGCATAGCCAATTTTATTCCTCCAGTTTCGTTTGGTGACCCTGGTTATGATGAATATACGTTTCTAATGCAAATATTTTCAACTTCGGCAACGCTTTTTCAGAATATAGGTATCGTATTATTTTCTCTATCAATTTTTATTGGAGCTCTTGTTGATGAAACAATTTCACCAGAAGTTAAAAGAGGAATGATTATTGCTTCAGCTTTAGGAATAATTGCTTTGGTAATCTTTAATAGATTGATTCTTTATTTCATTTAAACAAGGTGAGGGTTATTTTCAGATCTAATTCAATGGAGACTATTCATAAACCTCCTTTAAAGAGGCATTATGTTAGATTATTTATCTCATCGTTAGCTTTGATGATAATTGGATTTATAGTAACTAGTGTGGCTAATTATATTCCCCCAATCTCATTTGGTGATCCTGGTTATGAAGCATATAGCTTTTTAATGGATATCCTATCGTCTTTGGCTATTATGTTTCAAAATATAGGCATAGTGCTATTTTCGTTGTCTTCTTTTATGGGCTCATTTGTGGATGAACTATTATCAGTACAGGTTAAGAGAGGAATGCTTATGGCTTCGGTTTTAGGAATCGTAGCTCTGGTAATCTATAACTATGTATTTTTTTATCTATTCTTACCTTAATTTTTTTTTCCTTTCTATTCTTTGTCATTACATATTTCTTTTATAGTTTCGATGATATAATCAACCAATTTCTCTATATACTTCTTCCCTCTGTCAGCATCCGCTCGAGTTGGGTCGCCTATAACACCTATTTTTGATAAAGCAGTCATACCTTTTTCGAAAAGTAACTTCTGGGTATTTAAATCAATTGGTCCAACATAACCAGTTTTAAAGCGATCTTTAATTACCTGATCTTCTTTTATTGCTAACATCTGTGAAGTTTCTAGTTCTCCAGCATGACCTCCCGCTTCTTCTTGATTTATCCCAAAATCCTGGGCAATTTTGAATAAGTAATTCATAAATTTTATTAGGTTGATACGTCCAATTAGTGTTATCTCAGGATATTCAGGTTGTATCTCGTTAAGTGCTTCTTTTAAAGGTTCGAAATTACCTCCATGACTAGGAATAAAGATAATTCTTTTGAAGCCAAAACGAGCGAGACTCCTAATATAATCGAATAAAATTGCTTTAAGTGTCTCTTTCTTTAACGATATTGTACCTGGAAATGATAAATGATGTTCTGAACAACCAATCCTAATCGTCTGAGCTTGTAATGCATTTCCTAATCTGATAGCTACTTTATTAGCCAAGATATCTGCAATTATAGCATCAGTTTGGGTCGGAAGATGTGGACCATGTTGTTCTGTAGAACCAACACCAATTACAACATTGTTATATCCCTTCTGAACGGCTTCTCCTATGTCCACCCAATTCATTTCTTCCATACGGAGAGTTTTCATTAATTTCTACACTTTTTATATTAGGATTTAAAATTAAAATAAAAAAAAATTATTATGTCTTTGATTTTTTCTCTTGATGAATCTTCTCTCTTTGTTCTTTTACCTGCTTTAATCTTTCCCCGTCTAAAGGATAAAAATATATTGCTATTATCGCAATTATTAAAGCGATTGCGGGGTATATAAACATCAAACTTCTAAGACCAAATTCAATTTCTGGAGTCATACTTCCAGTAAAATACGGATAATCAGCAACTAGAAATACGGGGCCAATAATTATAAAGACGAATACGGTAGCAAATCTTTGAAAGAATATATTGATCCCATAATATCCGCCTTCTCTTCGTATTCCGCTTTTAACTTCGTCCTCATCAATAATATCGGCAATAATTATATCAATAATGTAGAGAGAGCCAGATAAGCCAATTCCTATCAAAAAGAACACAATAAATGCAATAACTTCTAAAAATGGGATACTTGAATTTAGGAAAAATAATGGCACTAGAGTCACAATCCAAATATTCATAGATAACAACCAAGATCTTCTTGGTCCCAATTTTTGAACAAGTGGTTTCCATAATAGCGTCATAAAAATTGCTGTTGACAAGAAGGTCGCCCCTAATAACAAAGAAATTATAATAGATGAAAATCCTAAAATGAATTCACCATATAATGGGACAATGACTGGTAACATGCCATAAACAAACCAATTTGCGATTTCTGCAGGGATATACCGCATAAAACTCTTACTCTTAACACAAAACTTAAGAGTATTAAAAAAGTTTGGAGCAAGTTTATATTCTTCACGAAATTCCAATCTTTCTTTTGGTGAGAACTTTAAGAATAACAAACCAGGGATTATGATAATAATAGCTACAATCATTCCATAAAAAGGATATTCCCCTGGTTGGGGGCTTGTATAGCTAGAAATAAAAATTCCTGGTAAGATGAAAGCAGCAATCAAACCGACAATAGCAAAAAGTTGTCTTACATTATTCCCTTTTGTTCTCTCTTCTACAGTAATGAAGATCTCAGGATACAGTGCTGTAAAGTTGATATCATACATTGTAAAAAACAATTCAAAAATAATAATTATGAATAGAAAATAGATGAAATTTGCAATAGTATTGCTAATTCCCCATGTAATCGGGGGTGTAAATAGTAAAATCAAAATCAGTGCTATAGGGAATAATGAAAGCATTATCCAAGGAAATCTGCGACCCCATTTTGATTGTGTCCTATCTGAGAGGTATCCAATAATCGTATCATTAAAACTATTCCAAATAGACCATATTATAAATCCAATACATATCCATAAAATATCAATCCCCACAACTGCAAAGTAAAATGTAAATGTTAGAAATGTAAAAGCCTGATAAGATGAGATATCCGCAATTTGACCCACCCCATATGAAATCGCACGCTTATATGAGAACTTCTTTCCTTCACTATGCGAATTTTCCTTAATCATAAAGAATCAAAGTATTTTTTTTATAAATTGATCTTATTTCTTTTGACTCTTAATAAATCTTTATCTATGACTATCAAAATATCTGTTTAGCAAGAAAAAAGTCAATTAATTTCCAATTTAGAAATAATTAAGAATGAGATGTTTTACTCATTTCTTAAAGGAATGATTTTAAATAAATGGTTCTACTTTATACCTGCCATTCCAAGATTTTTAAGGTGTGATAATTCAATTATCCTCATTATTAATCAGATTTCTCGATGATATAAATGGAAAATTCTAACTTAGCACTCTCTTTGATTTGATTTATCTTTTTTAGAATTTCAATTAAATTTTTACTAAATACTCTTGGATCAAATTCGTATCTGCATAAATCTTGTATTTTATGGCAATAATCTATAAAATTCCCTCTTTTTTGGTATACTGCCATTTATTTCCCTTCCTTAATTTTTATAAAATTATTTAATTTTCATTATAATTTACATAAATCTTTTCAATACTAATATAACAAAAGTTAAGTGTATCTAACAATGAAATTGCAACATCTTCAGAGATTTTATTATTCTCTAATAATTTATTTACTTCTTCCTTGGCACGGTCTATAAATTGTTGAACTAGTGACAATGTTGAATCTGGGGCAATATCACGTGATAGCTTGATAATAGCGAGTTCTAGTTGCAGAGCACTCAATTTTATTAAGTGTTCTAAATATTTAGTGCCACAATCACCAATGCTTTCATCAATAAAATCTAACAGGTTCAAAAACTCTACTTCAACCGAAGCAATATCGTATCCACAATTTATACCTTTAACATAATCGACAGTATTGCCGATTAGTAGTATAACAAAATTTCTAATTTGGCGTAGAGATAGAATTATTTCATCTCTTACTCCTTCAGATATCAAGTTAATTTTATTATAGAATTCTGTCTCAAATTCGACAAATTCTATTATTGCCTGTACTATGATTTCATTAAATAAACAAGAATTGAGATCTCCCGCTTCAACTAATAAATATGCATCTCTTAAATCCTGTTGTGCTAAATACAATTTAAATCTTATATTATCTGCTAGTATGGAGCAGAGATTGTCATTAACATAATCTTTTAAATATTCAAGTAATTTATCTAGGCGTTGAAAACAATTTTCAAGATCTACATTAATGGAAAATGACTCAGTATGAAATTCCTCGTCGCCTTCCCAATCATTATCATTATTTGTTGAATAAACTTCTAAATTATAATTTCCTGGTTTTAATGGGATATTGATAGTATAATTAACATATTCCTGAGAAATGATACCTGATTGCAGAATTACACCTTCCTCATCATATAAGAAATACTCTCCAGTCGCTTGACTATCGACGGTACCATCATCATCAAGAATAAATATTTGATAATTGAAACCATCATAACAAAGATAAGCTTTTGGTGGTGTAGCATCATCATCGACAACTTCGAAAATAGAACTTATTTTAGTAGTTTGTTGATCTCCTTCTCGATCGTTATCAGCATCTATTGCAACAATAGTAAGGTTATACAGACACCCAGGAATCCCTAGATTTTCAATTAAAATTAGATTATCCCCGTCGTCATCATAAAACAGGACATCATTAAACTCAATAAATAATTCAGAAATCCCAGAATTATCTTCAACTAAAACCTCAATAATTAACAATCCATAATAATCATAAACAATATTGTTAATTATTTGAAAATTCTTAATTAATGGTCCTTCTTCATCATCATCGGTAATGTTAATCCATATTGTAATAGTTGAGTATAATACATCATCAGCTCTGTCGATATCACCATCACTCGCAGTGAACACAAATTTATAACTCCCTAAATTGTTAGGTACCTGATAAATTCC
>JBHLOY010000001.1:0-366348 GCA_048939995.1 Promethearchaeota archaeon
GCTAATTCCAAGATAAGATCAAAAAAGATATGTTCATATTTCTTATCTTTAAAATCTAAACCAACAGCATCTATTCCCGATCTTAAGAGTTTCTGTGCTTGAGACAAATTGCCAATATTTTTATAATATTTTGCTCGGAGAAGATAATAATTTAATTTAACTTTTATAGAATTTTTAGTTAATTGAAATGCTTTTCTAAGGTTAACTTTTGATTGGGATAATTCGCTTTGACTTAGATTTATCAGACCGATATAAAGATATGCCATCCCTAGAACGTTTTCAATCTTAATTGAATGTTCTTCCTCTTTTTCTAAGAATTTAACTATAATGTCAAAATGATTAATTGCTTTGATAAAATCTTGTTTATTATAATACCATTTCCCTAATTTATAATGTATCCGTATAATGTATTCTATGGGTACTTCTCCTGATTTTGCAATTCCAAGAGCATTTTGGAGATAGTTGAGGGCAATTTGATCTTGATTTAGAAGTGAAGCTATTTTTCTTAGTTTAAGTAAAATTGAAACAACAATTTTCCGTTGTCGATTCTTATTAAATACTATTAAAGAATTATTAAGTAAATCTGTGGCTTCATTAAATTGATAATTTTTTATCAATTCTTCTGCTTGGGTATATGTATTTAGCGATTCGATAGTTTCAAAGTTGATGGGAGGAGAATTTAAAAGATCTGTATGAATAGGGTATAATTCTGTTTTTGAGATTATACTTTCATAATGAAGTGGAGTAAATGGAAAATTATTTTGGTCCATTTCATAATCTGTAGAATCTAATTCCCTTTCTGGTCTTAAGTTTATGAAGTCATTTTGAACAATTTCTCCTAAGGAGACTATTTCAATTACTGAATTTAAGAACATCCTAGAAAACTTTATCCAATTTTCAATAGCCTCATTAAATTTAAAATCAGATTTATCAAAGATATTAGTTATAATGTATGGTGTATAGCAATCAAAAGATGAGCGAATATAGAATTTATTATATTCTAAATCTTTAAAGTAAGTTAAAAATCCTTTTTCCAAAATAAAAAATTCATCAAATCTTTCATCATTAGAAAAAAAAAGTGTTTCAGAAGTTCTAAGTTTTGGAACTCCCCTTCCCAATTCCCAGGGCAATTTAAAAGTTGGTTCTAATCCAATAGTTCTTACTATTTCTACAATTTTTGAGATATAGGAACTATCAAATACATTAAATTTCTCTCTATTTGATAAAGATATGCGGATTCGATTTATCCAAGTGCTTTCATTTTCATTTTTTATGGGTTCAGGCATTATTATATTTAGCAAATCGATTAAGGCATTTTCTTTACCTTTTATTGGAAAGTTGTGCTCTATTGAGACTCGTAAAGCGAGATTTCTAAACATTTTCATAAAATAGAATATTGTGTTATTGGTACTCTGATTTAAATCCCAAAATTTTAAGGCAATAGAGACACGGAAACTGACTATTTCAAAAGGTATATTAATACGTAAAGGCAAAAAAATAGGAAGTTTTATTGTAAATAATAATAATTTTTCCTTTGAAACACTATATCTAAAATAATTTTGAGTATAACCATAAATTTGCCATCCATTTTTTTCTATCGCAGTTCTCAAATTCGCTAGTTCATTTTCAGAAAGTGGACGGATTGACATAAAAACGATCGAATTGATTAACTTAATAATCTAATAAAGTTCAATAATTTTAATCTTTTCTTTAAATATTAACAATATAAATACTTGAATTCACTTGTTAAATTTGAAGGTTATAAATTAATTATTTATTATACAATGGATATTGCTAAATTTAATAAGGAACTAGGATATAAAGTTGCTAAGGCAACTGGACTTGAAAATAATAATAAAATTAAAGAAGCTATTGAAGAATGGGTTAGCATTTCGGAAATGGTTATCAAAGCCTCTAAAACTCCAAATTTAGAATTTTCATACAAATCAATGTTAATTGATAAGACAAAACAGATAATTGATCATATAAAAGGTTTAAAGATAAAACTCATAGAAGAAAAGAAGATAGATGCTATTAAAAGTTATTCTGAATCCCAAGAATATATTCACATTCAATCTAATGAAAGTGTTAATCAAATCGAATCGAAGGTAGAAAATCTCGAAGAAATTAATGATAAAAAACCTGTTGAATTCGTTGAAAAAAGCGAATTTAAAAACCTCCCTAAGGGTTTTAAAGAAATTAAGGCAGAAAAAGATTTTGAAATTGTAACGCCTCATGATAAAGATTATATCAAAAAAATTATATCTAAAAACCACACAAATATGCATAATAGAGGAGAAAACCAAACTTCTCCAGATCAAAAAAAAATAATTTGTTTTGCATGTGGTGTAGAATTACCTTATGGTACAAAACTATGCCCTCAATGTGGTACACAACTCAAAAAATAGAGCTTTCTCATTTATTTAATCTCTCTTCTCTCGTATCTTTTCATATTTTTTAATAGCTCTTTCTCTCCAAACCGTTTTCCATCTTTTAAATCCTGACTTTACATATCTTTCTCTTTTATAGAAATTATAACAAACCCAATTATATAAAATGAAGTATCTCTTTACCCCACTTTCTTTAGTTAGTTTTTTAGATTTTATACCCAAATCATTCTTTAGGTGGGATATAAATTTACCTTCGATAGCATTCTGAAGCTTTCCTTCAATGATTGAATTTTCATAATTAATACCCTCTTCGTTGAAATAGTTTCTAAGTTCATCAAAAATATTTCCTCGACAAACTACTATTTTTTCTTTTTCTTTATTAAAGTTTAATTCCCTCAAACCTTCCTTAACTAATTCTAACGTTCTTTTATAAGGTACTTTATTTTTCCAATTTTCATTTTGAAATAACTCTACTGGGAGTGTTTTGAAAATTAGCTCTCCAGTTTCTTTTCTTAATATGCCAATAAAAGCGTTGCCAACTATGTCTCCTGTTCCAGCATCATCAATTTCAATCGTCATTTTATTTTTACAAAAATTTAGAATCAATAAATATTATTCATTAAATGAGTTATTTGATTTGAAATTTATTATAAGACCTGGTACTGTATTGATGAAATCATCACTATCTAGAATGATAATAAAATTATTGTATTGGGAATTATTTAAAAAATTATATTTAAAATCTTACTAATATCGAATGATAATGGAGATTGAAATTTTAGTAATAGGAAATGAAATTTTAATTGGAAAAACTCAAGATACAAATTCTAACTGGATGGCAAAAAGGATAACTAAATTTGGTCATAAACTCAAAAGGATAACAACAATAGGAGACGAAATCGAGGTGATATCAAATACGATCAAAGATATTTTAAAGCGTAAACCAGATATTATTATCACATCTGGAGGGTTGGGTCCAACATTTGACGATATAACACTAAATGGGGTCGCTAAAAGTTTAAATAGAACCCTAGAGTTAAATCAACATGCTTATAATTCAATAAAGAAAGCTTATGACCATGCTTATCACAGAGGTATATTAAAGCTAGAAGGAATGACTCAAGAACGAGAAAAAATGGCAATTCTTCCTAAAGACTCAATTCCATTGCCAAATACAGTTGGTACTGCTCCTGGGGTCAAATTAACTGAAGGAAATACTACCTTTTTTATACTACCTGGTGTACCTGCTGAAATGAAAGCGATTTTTAGAAATGTTATAATACCCCTCTTAAAAGAGCAAAAAGGTAAATTTATAGAAAAGCATTTTCTTTTTTCTGGTATTGGAGAAAGCCAGATTGCTCCATATATCACTAGATTAGAAGAAAAGTACCCCCAACTTTGGATAAAAACTCATCCCAAAATAGGATTATCGGTGGAAGTTGAGATTTCTATTACCTGTTTTAATGTAGATAATGGAGAAGAATTAGTCAATAAAGCTATAAGTGAAGCTAAAGAAATAGTAGTAAATTTAAATGGTAATTTAAAACAATACTAGGTGCCACCTTGCGGGTGGATTTCTCAATAAACACTCACCATAAAGGTGTTTAAGTTTATATCATTGACATCTTTATAAATTCTGAATTTCAATAATTTCTTTGTTTTCATCAACTCTAACAGTCCTAGGTTTTAAAGAGTCGATGGTTCCTATAATCCAATTTTTTATACCATTACTATAAAGTGTATCTGAAAATTCTTCTGCTTTGACTGGGTCGACAGCCATCAGCATACCTCCAGCAGTCTCATGACAAGTACAATCATTAAAGGCATAACCTAATTCACTTGAGAGCTCTTGTGATAACTTTATAGCAGGGATTTTTTCTAGAACTGCTGATAAATTAGAATTTTGCAGCATTTCCTTTGTATGACCAGATAATCCAAATCCTGTAACATCCGACATTGCATGTATAAAAGAGAAATCACTGTAAGAGTGGATAGTCTTTACGACATCTTGGTTTGATGTAGTCATAATTTTGATAGCAAAGTTTATAGACTTTTTTAACTCATCTTTTGAATATTGCTCTAGCATTTCAGGAAAGTCTTTTAAAATTCTGTATGCTGCCATTATTGCTTGAATTCCTATCGGTTTTGTAAGGATTAATTTATCTCCATCTTTAACGCCTTGTTTTTTAATAATAAGATTTCTTTGGATATAACCGGACGCTTCTCCACCTATTAATGGATCCTGAGTATATATAGTATGGCCACCGACTATTTTAGAATTAATCTTGTTCTCCATGAAGTTTTTAATACCTATAAGTATTCTTTCAGCGACTTTCATTGGCATATTTGTATTTATACCTAGAAACACTAACATCCCGGAGATATGAGGAACATTCATGGCAAAGATGTCGTTCGTGACATTACATGCAGCAATTTCTCCTTGTATCTCTGGTTCATCAACAATCGGAGTAAAGATATCTAAACTCTTCACTAAGACTAAATCGCTGTTAGGTATCGACAATACAGCGGCATCTTCAATATCTCCCGCTATACCAGCATTCTGCAATAAATCTTCTAGATTATTTGGACCTAGTTTACATGATCATCCATGAATCTTAACTTGAGTTGTGAGTCTATATTCTTTATTTTTTTCCATCTTTCACCTCATCTTTTATTGAGATAATTTGGTATAACTCCTAGTTTGTAATAGATTTTAAATTATCGTATTTCAAAATTAATTATCATTTATTAATTAATTTATTATTTCGATAAATTTATCCAACATTTCGATAAGTAATATTTTTAAAATATTAATAGTTATACTTTTTTGTTAATTTTTTATTAATAATATTAAAGGTGAAATTTGATGGTTATAATAATTGAGAGAGTAATTCAGAGGATTGCGAATGGCAAATGGGAGGAGTTAGAAAAACTTGATAAGCAATTTAATGAACTTGAAGCACATTTTGGATTTCCTAAAAAAAAAAGATTTCGTTATATGAGTGGAGCTTATGACACTCAAACATTAGTCATTGAAAGACAATGGCAAAGTATGGCGTTAATAGAAAAAGCTTATGTTAAAGCGTTTTTAGATTCTGATTATCAGAAATTATCTGAAAAGATAGAACCTATTGTAGAATGGGAAAAAATTGAGTTACTTATCCCTCATCCACCTGTTCCAGAGTAATTCGCTAAGATTAATGCTAATTTAAAAACGTATATAAATGCTTGACTAAAAAACTGGTCAAGGTAAGAGTAGATCAATTTTTTTAGTTGTTTTTCGTTGAAAATCAAATGGGTCTTTATAAAATAAATTAAGATTTATCTCATCTACAGTCGGATCTGCTAAATTTTTTTCAATATTGCGATTAATCTTAAGGACATAATTGAACTTAAAAACACTCCCCGACTTTAATTCATTTAGATATAAATAGCTTGGAAAACTTTCTTTCATAAGAAATGTAAGATAAGATGGGATTTTTAGTGAAATTTGAATTTCTCGAAAATCAAAATTTGTGGGATTATTTAATTTAAAATTTAAATACATTTTATTACCGATAGTTTTTATATTTTTAAAAAATAGAAGATCTTTTGCTTCTATAAAATCATCTTCACTTCGGGGTGAATAAAGATTATCATTTACTATTTTGGCATTTAATTTACGCTTATGAATGAAAGCAAGGATTAATTCTTTCAAAGATTTAATATCTAATTCTAGATATAATGCTAGATGTTCCAAATTTATTGGATTAATTACTTCTAAATAATATTTAATTTGATTTAAGTAAATCTTGTTGGAACTTTTTTCTGAAAAGTTTTTCAGCTTATTAATCAGTAATTCTTTCGCTGATACAAATTTTGTAATAAATGGTCGAATATATAAATTAAAGATATCATTTTTCTCCTCAGCAACTTTTCCAATAATATTATCAATTTGATCTTCATAATTTTCAATAAAATTTTGAATTTGCCTTGAATTCATTTCGATTAATTTCTTTGCATCCATAAACTCGCTCTTTTGGATCAAAGTATTTAATTTTATACTTAATTTATCGAAACCTTCATTAAACTTCTTAAAACCTTCAATCCCCTGGGTTATTATTGATTGGATATGTCCTTGAAATAATTGAAATCCTAACTCATTTTTAATGCCATTAACTTCTAATTGTTTCTTATCTCCTTTCGTTGTTTCGACAAAGTAATTAACTATTTTATCTTTTATTTGTTTTATTTTCTTATCTAAGTCACTCAAATACTCTTGAATTTGGATTTTTGATTCGACCCATTTTTTTACCAAATCTTGAAAGATCTCATTGAATTCTACATTGTTTACCAAAATTTCTCTAATATCATCATCGAGTCTGAACAAATAATTTCTTAATTGAGTAATTTGAGTAAGTCGTTCTTCTATATCTTTATCTTGTGGTTTAGACATTAGAATGTTATCTAAATCATCTGGAAACTTATAATTCTTAATAATTTCAAACTGAGCATTTAATACCGAGATTCTATCTTCTAAAACTTTAATTTTAGATTTTAAAGTTGATGTAAATTCTGCTTTTTTCTCTTCAAATATTTCAGAAATAAAACCTTTGACGATACTTAATTCATCAATAATGAGTAACTTTGTTTCTTGCCAATCTTCGATTAAATTAAAGGCTAATCTTTTATACTCAAATTTATTGATTTTTTTATTAAACTTCTTTATCTTTTTAATAATATCAGAATAGATTTTATTTAATTTGATTTCAGTTTCATGAAATTTGAATTCTTTTATATAAGAATTCATTTTTTCACGAAATTGAGCAGGTATCTTTTGAAAGTCTTTAATAGTCTTATGGAGAGTATCTAAATCTTCATTAACTCTCTGAATAATATCATCAATTTTGCTAAAATTTAATTTAATATTATTTAAGGTAAATGATATTTCTTCTTGAACGTCAGGATCAGTTTCGATTTTTAATCTTTTTTCTAACTCAACATAAAGCCAAACTGCTATCTTCTTGTTTTCCAAAATGAAACATATATTTCTAAGGAGATTTATCGCTTTCTTTCTCTCTCTCCAATATTTAGACTCTAATCTATATAACATTTTAGTAATTTCATTTTCAATCTCAACTTGATATTCTTCAAACAATCGCTTGAAAACCAAAGCAACAGCGTCTCTCACATCTTCAGATGGATTCTCAAGTTCCTCAAAAACATAATTAAATATTTCTGTGATATTATTCTGACTTAAATGATAAAGAGCATTAATTATTATATTTTTAAAATCAATATCGCTAGTAGTATAGAGCTTATTAATCAAATTAGACCAAATTTGATCAAAATTATTGTGGGAGATACTTACAAGAGCATCAATTACCTTAATTTGAATCCGATAATTATCTTCCTTAAGTAGATTTATTAGTTTTGGAATTATAGGGATTATCTCTGAGGATTTCTCTTTACCAATTTCTCCAAATAACCAAATTATTAGTTCTTTTACTCGAGGCTGTTCATTATATAATAGGTTCAGGAGAATATACATTATTTTTTCTTTAGACAAAAAATAAATCCCAAGAATCTTGAGTAATTCTGCTGCTGATCTAGCTACATCATCATCTTCATCTCTTAAATTTACAATAACAATTGATAATAAAGGTTCTAAATCACGTATTTTGGTATAATCTTGATTTAAAATTCTTTTAATCGTTTTAATTACTTCTAATTTTACTTTCCAATCAGAATCCATTAATTTTTCTGTGAACTCTTCAATGATGGCGTATAATTCTTCACGATCAATGTGTAAAGATAAGATTAAATTCCCAATTATTTTAACTGCTAATCTCCGAACAACAGATTCTTGATCATAAAAACGATTTCTAATTTTTTCTATTAGATCAATCAGTAAATTTGGGCGATATAATGAGATTTGATAAAGTATTTCTAAACAAACAAGCCGAATCCAAGAATTTTCATCGTTCATTATTAAATCTATGTTCTTTACTATCCGCTCAGAAATAGGAGGAGCTTTATCACAAATTAAATTTAATAAATTCAGACTTTTGTATATTAATTCCTTATCTGAACTAGCTTCTTCTTCTAAAATCAGAAAAATTTCATCAGCGGCTTTTTCATAGTTACCGCAAGCGATCAAGTCTTTTACTTTTTCTTCGTCTAAACTAATTGATGTCAAGCTAATACTTTTATCGTATTCTATTTATCCAAATATTGCAATAAACTCTTTTGTCGTAAAACTATAAAAATGTTATTTCAAAAATAACATAAAAATTTGATATTTTAAAGTTAAGGAGAATTAAAATTAAAAAATAAGAACCTTTAGATTTTTTTATTATAATGATTTTTGATGGAGATTATTCAAATAGTTCGATAATTGCTGTACCAGGTGTAGCTACCCTTTCTCTATAAGTTAAAATCCCTTCTGGGACTTCTTTTGTTTTAACTAATCCTCTTTCTATGTCTTTTTCAGTGATATATCCTCTTTCGCCAGCTTCAAACTGTTTGACAATATTACTATGCTCATCTTTTATGTCAACATTTGTAATTGTTATCTGTTCTACTTCAAAATAAACTCGTTTTCCTTCGAATTTTGATACAGTTGCTTTAGTAGTTAAAAAATCTCCACATCTTATCATCGCTCTCATCTCCACTTCTATTTTAATAAGTTTTCCATATTTGCCATGTTCAAGAAAATCTTCAAATAATTTTGTTATAAAGCCAAAACTAAACAGACCATGAGCAATTATACCCTTAAGACCTGCCTTTATAGCTATTTCATCACTAGTATGTATTGGATTAGTATCTCCTGAAGCTTTTGCATATTCTCTTAATAATTCACGAGTAATTCCATCAAATTCATTCTTGATAACTTGTCCTATTTTAAGATCAGATATTTTTACCATTTTTATTACCTCCTATTAAATTAATACCCTCCAGGTCTAATTCCAGCTGTTACAATTGGTTTTACGACCAATTCACCATTTTGATTTTTAACGGTAACTAGAAATTCGGCTAAAAGCATCATATTTTTTTCAATTAACCACACTTTACCCCATTTAGCAGTAATCATGAGTTTATCTCCAGCTTTAATATCTACACAGCCATCCCAATCATAAGTTTGACCCATATGCAATAATTTTCCGGGATTTTTAACAAAAGGACGCTCTTGCCCATCCTGTATGATTTTCATACCAAGTAGCATTTTATAAAGGGCTTTAATAGTAAAATTATTAGCAAAAGCATGACAAGCAATCACCCCTTCCTCTTCCGATCCTACATATTTAGGATCAGTAATTCCATATACTTTAGCAAAATCAACTACAGTCTTATATCTAACGTTGAATTTTACTGAACCAGGAACTTCTTTGCCGCTTAAATTATTTACTAAAAATTCGGCATTTTTCTTGATTTGTTCATCATTCATTGTAAAATCTCATAAAATTTTGATTTTAAAAATTTATTAATTATATTATTAAATTAGGTTCAATTCAATTAAAACTTTAAAAAACCTTGACTTAACTAGGGAGAATTTTAGTGTAGGTTTTATTATCATTTTTTTTGTATCTAAAGAAATTAAAAATCATCAAATCTTGACTAGCTCCATTTAGAATTATACAAGGAATTTTATAGGTGTCTATTAATTTTGCTATATAAGGATCAATTGGTTTTGAATCAATTTTTAAATCTTGTTCGGAAAAGTGGAAATTTAATAACCCTCTTTCTTCTCTTAATTTAATTAATTCTGTAGTGGAAATTTCTTTTATAATCAACTGATTAATGTCGATAATCCCATCTATATCCTTTATCAAAAAACATTTATCTAAGCTGAACTCATGTGCTAAAAATAATGTGATTGAATCTGAAGTTACATCCCAACTATGAGGCAGTTTATCTTTCATTTTCAGATATTTATAAGGTAGAAATATTGTAATTATATTATTCTCGTTTATAATATCTTCAAAGTCATCAAGCATCTCCAAATGAGGGAATTTTTTATTTATTTCAATTCCATTAAAATTCATAGAATAAATGGCAAACCAATGAGCTAGTTCCTCATCAAATTCAAATTCAAATTGTAATTTTCTCACAAAATTAGCTAAGGATCCTCCACCAGGAATTAAAATTATTTTTTGAATAACATTATCTTCATACAGCTGAGTCAATTGAGCCATACAATTAATCAGATATTTACTGTTATCTAAAATTTTACCCCCAATTTTAAAGATCGCTGCTCTGATTACCATGATTTATTTCATTTTTTAATTTATAGAATAGAGCTCCAGCCACAGCTAATGCAGAGGAACTTATTTTGTCAGAAGTATTAGTTACAGTTTCAAAATATTGTATATTATCAAAACCTAATTTTATTAAGGTTTTTTTTATTAAAAAGTCTGCTGCTAAACCAGTTATTATAAGTAAAGGATTTATTTTAAATTGTGGCAATCTTGAAATAAGCAATTCCATAAAGATCGAAATCTCTGATTCTATAATATCTAATTGCTTCTGGTAAATGAAATATGCAATTTTTTTTAATTCTTCTTTAGTTACAGTTTCAATATCCATACATATTATGCGTGCTAATCGGGCATAACAATTATCAATAGATTTTGAGCGATTGTCAGCAGTATCATTAATATATTCCTCTTCAGAGATATTATTCAGAATTCTATGAATATCAGAGATTAAAGCAAACTTTTCAAAAGAAATTCTCACCACTTCATTTTTATATGGAACAGAATGAGTAATTGAAGGGATAGTCGCTCTTAATCCCCCACTATATATTAATTCATGATTGATTAATCTTTCTATATCTGTTTTTCCTAGAGAAACTGGTTTGGAATTGGTAATAGGGATTAAATCAATTGTTGTAGAACCCGCATCAATTAATATACAATGCTCTACAAAGTTTCCTAGAAAGAGAGCCGTTGAAGCCCAATTAGACCCCGCTATTGTTAAATAATTTTCTTTTGCATTTTCAATATTAACGAATTCAGCATCAGAGTTAATAAAAAGCATTTTTTCTTTTTTAAATACCTTAGATAAATTTTCTATAATGATTTCAATTCCTTCTCTTTTAGTTTGAAAGGCATCAGAAAGTTCTGCTGTGATAGTAATGGATATGAAATCAACTTCTTCAAGCTTGAAATTATTTTGAATTATTAATTTTTTAATGATTCTTTCAAGCATTTGAGGAATATCTTCTAATTTTTTTTCCCAAATTGGAAAATATTCCATATAGGAAATTGATTTTTTTATTTTAAATTTATCACATAAAATTAAGGCAGCTTTAGTATTCGCTCCTCCAATATCCAATCCTAATATTTTTAAATTATTCATAGATTTGTAAAAAAGAGGTTATTTATCTCCTGAATATTTATCTTTTAAATCAGAAATTAACTTATCTAGGTTCTCACCTGTTTTTGCATTCGTCAATAAATACTCTTCATTTTTTAATCCCATTTTTTGTATTAAATAATTGATTTCTGATTTTGAAGCTAAATCCATTTTATTAAAGATTATCATTATTTGGATTTTCCCATTTTGAGTAAAATTCTTTTTAATTTCATAGAATAATTCTAGTTGTGAATCTATTGAGTATCCGCAAGCGGGAGTAGGATCAAAGATAAAAATAATCAAATCTGATATCAATCTCAAAGCTAATATTGCTTGTAGTTCAATATTATTTCTCTTTGCCATTGGTCGGTCTAAAATACCTGGTGTATCTAAGCATTGAATTTTAATTCTATCAAATTTTCTTGCAATATCTAAATGGCCCATAATTAATTGCTTTGTAGTAAATGGGTATTCTTGGACTTCGATTTTCTTATTAGTCGATATATTTTTTACTAAACTACTTTTTCCCACATTTGGATAACCAGCGACAACAACACATGGTAAGGTGTAATCAATTGAAGGTATAGATCTTAATTTCCCTCTAATTGTATTCAAATATTCGAGATTCTCATTCTGCTTATTTAAAATAGAAGATATCCTCCCAAAAGCAGCACGTCTTATTTTGTCTGCCTCATTCGGTGCATTAATATAGCTAAGTTGTTTTGAATACTGACGTTCAATTTGATTTAGTATAGGTAAAATTCCATTTAATTTCCCTAAGGTTAATTTTAATTTATCAATATCAACAAGGATAGAAGCTAATTCCTTATAGAATTCAGGTAATTCATCTATAATTGGCACACTTTTTATTATCTTAAGAATTCGTTCTATTATCTCCTGAATTGCTACCTTTATGCGTTTAAATTCCTTTTTTTTTGCCTTTATTAAGATAGGAGCATTTTTAGAAACTTGCGTTGAACTTTTCATAGCTCTGCTGAAAGCAATATCCAATAAATTTTTAGAGTTAGGAACATGATAAAATTCTAGAAAAGGATTTTTCATAATAGGATAGAGAAATTATAATTTAGTTTTTAATTCTGAAATTTTTTCTTTAATATGTGAAATCTCATCTGATACATTGAGAATATCACTTGGGATTGATAGATATAAATCTAAGATATATTTATAACGATCTAATACTCTTGAAAAATTATTTAAAGATTCTTCCTTAGCTGCTTTTTCTTTTATTAATTCGATCTTTTCTAATTTTGCTTTTAACTCGGGAGGTAATGCTCTCATTCCATCCAAGATTGTCTCCTGATATTTCTTTTGTTCACTAGACATAGTTTTTAATTTCTTTTCAAAATCACTTTTTATTTTCTGTTTTGCTATTATTTCTAATTCAAGTGTTTTCTCATACTCTTTTTTATAACGATCGATATTCAATAATTCTTGTTTTAATACTTTTACTTGATTTAACCACCCCAAATTAGTAAATATCTCAATTGCTTTTTCAAAGTATAATTTAGCTTGCTCATATTGTCTTTTTTCAATGAGGCTCTTAGCGATATCCAAATTTTCTTCGGCATTCTTAAGCAATGACTCTTCTTTTAATTTTTGCTCTTTTAGTTGTTTTAACTTCTCTGTACGTTTCTTAATAATTTGAGTTCTTTCTTCTTTTCGTTTTTGTAAAAATTCTATTTCTGCTTTTTTTTGCTCTTTTTCTAAACGTTCTTTTTCACTTATTTGCTC
Organism: Promethearchaeota archaeon; assembly: GCA_048939995.1. GTDB lineage: Archaea > Asgardarchaeota > Lokiarchaeia > Sigyniarchaeales > SOKP01 > SOKP01. Next base: position 13,479 of record JBHLOY010000001.1, read on the forward strand.
AAATAATTTATAAGATTTAGATTCTTTTAGAGCTACTCCTCTAGGTTTTGTTTTCTTTTCTATTTGTAATTGCATTTTAGGTTTTTTTCTTTCATATAATTCTTCTTGTATCCGTGATCTTCTCCTTTCAGCAGCAGCTAATGCCAATATATCCTTTACAGGGACTTTTAATTTTGTAGATTTTTGAGTTTTAGTCCATTTTTGAAATTTTTTTATCTCATTTATTTGCCACAATATTTGTTTTGTTTCAAAATTACAGTTAATCCTCTTAAAGATATCATAGGCTTCATTGTACAATTCCAATGCTTTATCAAGTTCCTCATTCAAGGTAAGTTTTCTTGCTTCTTCTAATAAGCTATTCCCTCTGTTTTCTAAGTTTTCTTTATCATTCACTTCCATTTTAATGTACTTTTCAATTGGTGCTATTTTATCAACTACTTTGGATTCTTCTTTTACTTCTTCTTTTCTAAGACTCTTTATTCTAACAATTTCTTTCAGTATTATCCCAACCTGCCCTGTTAATCCTAATTTAGTATATAGATCTCTGGCTTCTAACAACAAGGAAATAGCTTTATCGTATCTATTGTTCTGAATCTCAATTTTAGCATGTTTTTCCAATTCTTCAGCTTGTTTTAATTGGTCATCTTCGGTATTTTGCATCTATCTCACTACGTTTTTTTAAGATTAATCTATAATAAATCTAAAACCAAATTTTTTTATAAAATTATTTAATTAAATAAATTAAAAATTTCAAACTTAGAATGAGACAAAACTCATGGAAAAATTGAAAGTAGGAATTTTAGGAGCTACTGGAATAGTTGGACAAAATTACATCAAGCTATTACAAAATCATCCTTGGTTTCAGGTGGTAGATGTTGCAGCTTCCCCAAGATCGGCCGGCAAATCATATGAAGAGGCAGTGCATCAAAAGTGGCAAATGTCGATAGAAATACCTAATGATTTAAGGGATTTAACAGTTAGAGATGTACAAGATTTCGATTCTATTACTCCTAACTTAAGTTTTGTATTTTCTGCTATGGATTTGCCTAATAAAGAGGAAACACGTAAGATCGAATTTAAGTATGCTGATAAAGGATTTCCTCTAATAAGTAATAGCTCTGCCAATCGATGGACATTGGATGTTCCAATGATAATACCAGAAGTAAATCATGAGCATATAAATATAATTCCTATTCAGCAAAAGAATCGAAATCTATCTAAAGGTTTTGTAGTTGTCAAACCAAATTGTTCAATTCAAAGCTTTGTAACTCCAATATATGCTTTAGAAAGAGCCGAATATAAAGTAGATAAATTAATTATTACAACCCTTCAAGCAGTTTCTGGGGCAGGTTACCCTGGGGTTCCCTCACTCGATATAATAGATAATATAATTCCGTTCATCAATGGTGAGGAAGAAAAAACTGAGAATGAATCAGCAAAGATTTTGGGATCTATTGGAAACAAGGGGATTGACAATAATGAATCAATTCAAATCAGTACAAATTGTACCAGAGTTCCAGTAACTGATGGTCATATTGCATGTACACATATGAAGTTTAAGAATGAAGCACCAAGTAAGGATGAAATTATAAAAATTTGGAGAAGTTTTAGATCTGTTCCTCAAGATTTGGATTTACCATTTGCACCAAAAAGACCAATTATTTATTTTGAAGAAAATGATAGACCCCAGCCAAAAAAAGATAGAGACAATGATAAGGGTATGGCCGTCAGCATTGGGAGATTAAGGGAAGATAATATTTTTAATTTCAAATTTATAGGTTTAAGTCACAATACAATAAGAGGTGCTGCTGGAGGAGCTATATTAATCGCAGAATTACTAAAAGTGAAAGGATACATAAATTAATTCATAGAAGATACTAAAATTCGTGTTTGTCAATTGTTAGAGAGAGTAGTTGCTTTAGGAGAGAAAAAGCTCCTCTTTTCTTTAAGAGCAGATAGGGAGGCAATTCAGGAGTAATTTGAAAAAATTCTTCTTTCTTTATCATTTTGAGTATACTTAGCAGAGAAAACGGTTTAAGTTTATAATAATTGAAGAAGAAACATTGCATAATTTTTTGAATTATAGCCTTATCAATTTTTATAATAATTGGGATGTATCCGTATTTTTCTAAAAATTTATATTTAAATAGTTCAATAGATTCAATTATATTTATATTAAATTCTGAATTATTGATTGAAGTTACTTTATTTAAAGAACCATTTTTGATTTCTAACATTAGAGAAGATTTAGTAATGATTTTATTATCATCTGTTAATATTATTAATATATTCGAATTCAAGCCGAAATAAGTATCAATAATATTAAAGATAAAATCTGGAATTGCCCAGTGAGAAAGCTTTTTTAAATTAAGATTTAATCCAATTAATCGTAACAGAAATCTTAGTAAGGTATTATAAACCTTTGGACGAGGTGAAACGCTCCAATGAGTTTCAAATGCTCGTATTCCAAAAAGAATTTTTTGAAGGATTAATTTAAGACTTTCTTTTTCTATTGGAAATCGTAAATCAACCAAATCAAGAATTAATGATAATAAATGATCTTGTCTAAAAATAAATACAGATTCAGTATCGCATTTCTGATGGATTGATTGTAATTCTTCTTTTGATAAGTAATCGGTTAAATGCTTAGTTGTCTTCAACTTAATAGACAAATTTGGTTTCAAATGTGATTTATTTATAACTGAAAGAAAGGTTAATTCTTTGGATTGAAAGATTAGTGTCGTTGATAAATCTGGAGTAAGTTTGTCGATTAATTGAAAAAATTTTGAAAATTTTAAATTGCTAGATATTTTAGATAATCCTTTTAGAAATTGGAGGATATTTGGTTCGGGGAGAAAAAATAATAATTCATCTTGAATTAATTTTTGAAATAGATCTAGAAAGTTCGATATAAAATCGAAATCAGAGGACTTTTCTAGATGATTACAATAGGTATTTATCAAATCTATTCCTCTTTTCTTAAATATTCTAACCGAGGCAATTTTAACAGCTTTCTTTTTAAGAATTTGAGATTGAATCTTGTTAAATAAATTCTCTAAATCTTCAAGATCTGTTTGATTTATTTTCAATAGGTCTTCTGGTATACTCTCAGCAGATTCATGTATTCCCGCATTTTTAGTGATATATAAATATCCTGCTAACATTTTATTCTCAATTTCATAGTCAGAAAGTATTAGATCCATAACATTTTGTTGATCATTTATAAATATAGGATAAAGAACCTTAAAGAGATAGTATAATAAGGATCCCTCGATTATAATAGGAGTGAGGGGAATTCTTACTTCTTCTGATAAATCTTCTGGTTTTTCTACTAAATTGATCTTTGAATTATAGTTTAGAATTTTTGTCCAATTATTTTTAAAGTATTCGTTTAACATTTAAGATTTTCTTCCCTCTTTTTCCAAAGCTTCAACTTTTTTGAGATTAGTATATGAATCTATTAGATTATAATATAAATTTAATCCAGGAACTTCATCTTGACCGTAAAATTTAATTATAGAATAAATCGATTTTAGAATATCAGGTGGACAACCCGATAATTCAAGAATCCTTCTATTTGGAACCATTTTAGTCTTTTGTTTAGTTTCTGCTTTTTCTTTCCTTTTTATTTTATTCTTAGCAAGTTTAATTATACTTTTACTTTTTTGGGTGATCAATATTCTAAAACTACGGTTTTTTGTACTATTAATTGCACAGTCTCCAAATATTAAGATGTTCTCTGGAGATTCTGGTTCCTCAGGTTTTTCTCCTATTAAAAATGATTGATTAATTATATATTTCAAATCTTTAGTCATATTTGACTTCATTAAATTTAATAAATGATAAGCCCGATTGAAACAACCCGTACAAAATTTGCCTTTTTTTATATCAGTATTTACCAATTCAATATCTTCTAATCTTTGAACACATAACTTAAACTCTAATTTATGATTGTCTAAACTTTCACCAATAATTTTAATCTTAGATGGATTTGTGATACCTATTTTTCTATTTCGAGCTTCTAATAAAAGTGGGTGATTTTCATAATCTATCTTCAACAATTTTAACGTTGTAATATCAACCGCAACAGTATCTGCCCCAATAACTACAAAACCAGTCTCTTTCAAATTCGAATCTTTATAAATAAAAGGTCCAGCGCTTTCTAATAAATAAAAAAGATCGTTTATTATTAAATGCGGTTTTTTTATAGTAAAAACATCTAAAATGTTGGAAATCAACTCCTTTTTATACAGATCAAGATTTAGATAATTCTTCTCTCCCGTATTTTTAACCTCTTGAAATTTAGTGTCTAGAATTGAATAAGAATTAATTAACCCCAAAGTACAAGTAAAAATAGGATCTACGTTGACTTGATTAATAGAAATCATCTTATCAGATTCCAAAATTTCTGATGGTACTCTAAATTCTTTTTTATTCACTTCTATTATCCTTTGAGAGTATTCACCCATATTATCTAATAATAATAAATTTGCTCCATACTTTTCAAAAAGTTTATCAAGACCCAAAATCTCAGTAAAAGCTTTAGCTTCAATATATTTAACTGGAAAACTACCGAGGGTTATTTCTTGAGCTCCAGCACTTTCACAAAGAGAAATAACTGCAATAATAACATCTAAATTAGTATTAGTAGGAAATCCATCTAGTGATTTTAGGTTAATCTTAATAAATACGCGATCTCCCTCATTAATAAACTTAGAAATTCCACCCAATTTGGAAATTCCTTCTAAAACAGCTTCTTTTGGAGTATTGCCTTTAATTAATGCTACAGATGGAAACTCTGATGTAGATGAGATATCATTCATTATAGATTTTTATGGAAAATTCATTAATACAATAAATTGTTAAAATTATATAGTTAATTAAACTTTTATTAAATTCTCTTTAGGTGAGCATTATTTTTAAACAAATTAATATCAATACAATTCTATCTCCCTTAGATAAAAATAATCTTGCTAAGAAGATTGGAATTGACGTTGGTCAAAGTCTTACTAAGATTGCATTTTTAGAAAAAGAATCATTGATTTTATCAATTGGTGCAACAAAAAATAATTTCCATCAAATTATGAAACTTATTGAAACATTCAAATTGAATCTTAATCAAATTAATTTCACTGGAGGGAAAGCTTTTGATCTTTTCAAGAAATATGAAAATAGTTATCATTGCAACTTAATTGATGAATTTGAAGCCAATGTAAAGGGATTAGATATTACATTCAGATATAAGAGAAATAAACCCCTTCCTCCTTCTCTTATAATTACAATAGGTACAGGTACATCATTTGTTCTAAAAAATAAGACTATTAAACATATAGGAGGTACCGCACTTGGAGGAGGCTTTTTTATGGGAATTATTAAGATTTTATTCAATATTGATGATTATCAAAAAGCAATCACACTTTCTAAAAAAGGAAATCGATATAATCTCGACTTAAGAGTTAAGGATATTTATAATGCTCAAGATGATAGAGTAGATATTTGGTTTAGAGAATTTACAGCTTCTTCTTTGGGAAAAATAGATCAAGATACTAATTTATCCTCGCTAAAAAGGGAGGATGTATTGAATTCATTAGTTTGTTTAATAGGTGAAAATATCGGTTCTTTAGCTTCCATATACGCTAAAAATTATAATATTGGAACTCTTATCTATTGTGGGGGATTTTTAATTAATAATAATCCTTTAGCAACTATTCTTAAAATGATTTGTAAAATAAATAGACAAAGACTATTAATCGTAGAAAATTCTGAATTTAATGGAGCAATAGGAGCTTTACTTTTTTAACTTTTTTTTTTGTTTTTAGTACAATAAGATTTTGTGTGCCCATTTGGAGATCTCTATTCATCGAAATTATTATTTAAAATAATACTCTTAAAGACACTATAAATGGGCACTATTAAATTGAAGAAGTTGATAAACTTAAATCTTTCTTAATGTAAATTAAAGAAGAAAAGAATCAGTTTAGAATAAAACTAAAAAGTTTTTATCTTATATAGTTTCTGAATGTTTTTTAAGTAAATCTTCATTAGTTTTTCCCATTTTAATCGCTAGTTCTGCTATAATTGAATCCAAATATACAAAAGCTGCGATCTCGAAATTAGTACCTTCTGGTGTAAGTAGAGCCGTATCATCGTGACGATCAACTTTATCACGTTTAGTTCTGCCTTTTAATTTAATTGTAACGTCTGATATTCTTCCCACAATTGACTCAGGATGTGAAGTAATAGAAATAATACCATGAGGTTTCACATTATTCACATAATTCTTTAATAAGGACACAACAATCTCGGTAGTCCCTGAACCTGATAAAATTATCAATAAATCATTCTTTGTAAGTGCTGGAATTGATGCTAAGTTTGTTACCATATAAACATCTGCTCCTAAATGTACAAGACGTGTTGCAAAGCATTGTAATATAAATGCGGATCGTCCACTAGCTAATAAAAATAATTTTCGCTTGTTAACAAGAGCGTCATATAAGTAATCTATGAATTTCTGGGTATGCATAAAGTATTTGTTTCTTTTTAGATGGATCATGTTATCTTCAAGATTTTTCATCATTAATTCCATAGCACGGAAAAGGATTTCTTTTACTTTCCCATTCACTTCAATTTGATTATTAGCTTTATCAGCCATCCTTATTCACTTTTTTTAATTTGAAGATACAATAATCATAAGTTTTGATTTTAAAAATAGATTTGGGTTATTATAATTTTTAATTTAACACTTTTAAAATCCAATTATCAAAGGATTAATTTTTATATGATGATTTTCTTAGAATCCCATAAGAATCCAAATAAATTTTTGAATATTTTATAAAAACAGTAATCAAGATGAGGCCTTTAGATCTTTTCGGAATGATAGCAACTATAATAGGGATTAACTTTATTATAGCAGCTATTCTCTTTATGATAACTATTCCTCCACCTGTTTATCCTTATACCTCCATTTTGAAACCTATAAGAATTTTTATAGCTATAATTTTTATAATTGGTGCTTTAGCATTCATAGTTGGAATAATATCTCGAACAATAGATTATATTACAAAAGATAGAGTATCTAATCGAGAACTTCTAGTTGAAATAGTAGATAAGATTGTTAATTACTTAAAGATTAATAAAGGAAAGGCCTTTTCAATAAACGCCTTATTGAAAAGAATACGTAAAGAAAATCAGATTGAAATTAATCAAGATATCTTAGAAGTGTTTATGCGTGATTTAGTTATGAGAAATGTGATAACATCCCAATTCAAAGATGGACAAGAATTTTTTATCTATACAAAAGATACTTAATTGCGAATCTTAAGTGAGTAAAAGATAAATAAAAATTTGACACTATTAAACAAAACACAAAAAATTTTTCGATTAATTTTGAATGAAATCCTATTAGAATTGTTAAAAAAGAATTTTGATGAGAGTGAACTTAATCATCTTCCAGAGAAATTTGGAGGTGGAAAAATCTTCTCTCAACCTTTAGTTGGTGTTGCTCGCGGTGATGATTCAATCTTCTTTAAATTTAAAGAAATGGTAGGTCCTGAGCATCTTACACCATTAGAAATGTGGTTAGCAAGTGGTCAAAAACAGATACCAATATCAAATCTTAATATAATATCTATAATACTTCCATTTGACGATAACATCCGAAGTTTGGGTAACAATCCAATCTCATTGCCAAAAATCACATTGCCTGCTGAAATATATTCAGTAGCAAGGAATTTTGGTAAAAGCTTTAGAAACTATATAATGGATCAAACTCTTGATTTTTTCCGAAATCAAGGTTTTAATGCCATTTCTGGAAAACTTAGTGATGCCTATACTTTAATAGCTAAAAAGAATTTTTATTCAACCTGGTCAGAAAACCATATAGCATTTGCCACAGGATTAGGTACTTTTGGACTGCATGAGGGAATTATTACTGAGTCTGGTTGTAATGTTCGATTAACTTCAGTGATTACAAATGCCCCACTTCAAGTTACTCCAAGAAAAAGCGATGAACCATACGGTAATTGTCTTTATTATGCTAAAGCAACTTGTAGAGAATGTGCTAAAAAATGTTCAGCTAACGCAATTACAGAAAAAGGTTATGATGCAACAAAATGCAATAAGTACCGAAATAGAGTCGCAAGAGAAATGGTGCCACGTCTCAAGCCAATCCTTAAATCATATGATAGAAGGGTTAATTGGAAATATAAAGCGCATAATTTTCCAGTTGGTTGTGAGTTATGTCAATTCGGAGTTCAATGTACAGACAAAAATCCAATGGCAAGTCGCTATATCGATTGGTATTAAAAAAGCACCTAGTACTCAATCTCTCTTCAACTTTAATCATCCGTTTTACAAATAATTAAGGATAACACGAGTATTCAATAAATAAAAAAAATTAATAAAAAATATTAGGTTTTATTTCTATTGTTTTTGCTGCTGAATATAAAAATATAAGACCAGTACAAAGAATACCATCTGTATTGCGAAAAACAACCATCCAGCCCATCCTGTACCATCAAGAAAAATACCGAGAAGCTGAATAATTCCTCCTGTAATGCAAATTATTACATCAAGGATAATAAATAATTCAATTCTCTCCCAATCTTTCTCTCTATATGCTATAAATGTGATAAATGCAAAACTTAGAAATATCACACCGATGTATCTTCCAGCTGTTGGGTCTGTAACAGGCCAGTCGATCCAATCTGCAAAAGTATGAATGAAAAATGTAAAAAACACACCAAATACAACCCATACTGCCAATTCCAAAAGAAGTATAATCTTTAAACCTTTTAAAATTTGTGTAGGCATTTGAATTTTCCCTTTTATTTTGTTAAATGTGTGACAAAAAGTTATGTAAGCTTTGATATAAATCTTTTTAATAATTGTGTTCAGTCTTAACTTACATTATACTCTTTGTATTAGAAGAAATATTTTTGTTGAGAAACAATAAAGATCGGTCTATAATAATTTAATATATATTTGCGTCTAAATTCCCAGTATAAAGAATTTTATGAAAAAATTAAAGTGACATTTTATGAAATTTAATCAAAAAAATCTTTTGATATTAATAACTTTCATATTAACTCCCCCTTTTCTAATAGGAGCTATAATCTCTTTTAATGAAAATAAAGTAACTGGATTAACAGAGCGAAACAACATACAATATAATCTATTCACTTCAAATTACAACCAGTTTTCCGAAGGTAATTTTACTGGTTATGAATTCTCTTATTACAATCTTTCTGTTTACTTAAATGAAGGAACATCAACAGTAGCTGGAAATTTGACTGTAAATTATTATAATGCTGATCCGGTAAACTTTTCTCGGATTCCTTTCCATATATATCCTTCTGGAATGCGATATGATACAAGACCTGGTTATATTGAAATAATAAATGTAACCACCTTAGAAGATCCTAAAGAAGAATTATATTTTGATTTTTATAATAGTACTCAATTGATGTGGGTAAATTTCACTACCGATTTAGAACCCGGAAATCGCACTTCCTTTATTATATCTTTCAATACTACACTTCCAGATGGAGGAATTGATAGAGCAAATGAATATGGCTGGGATCATAACCAAACTCGTATTTTTAAATTCTCCCATTGTTATCCTCAGCCTTGTGTATATGATCAATTTGATGGGTGGAATACTGATCCTTACCTCTTAACAGGTGATCCTTTCTATTTTGATATGGGTTATTATGATTTGATTATAAACGTGCCAAAAAACATGATTGTAGCTGCAACAGGAGCATTAATAGAAAACTATACAATAGGAGATAGATCAATCCATCATTATAATCCTCATTTACCAGTACGCGAAGTTACATTTTCAGCATCTCGTTATTTTTTAGTAGAGTCTGTTGAACTTAAAGCAGGTACAACAAATGTTACGGTTTCAACCTATTTTCTTCCAAAATCTCATTGGTTATGGCACGATTTTGCTATGGACTGCATCAGTGCTGGAGGTTTATTTAATCTTACATTTGGAGATTACCCATATCCTTCATTAAATGTGGTTCAAGAATATACTCATTATGGAGGGATGGAATATCCATGCCAAGTCTATGCCTCTGAAGCAGCAGACTATGCATCTAATCCTTGGGTATACCTTGAGACGGTTATTGTCCATGAAGTTGGTCATCAATGGTTTTATAATTTAGTAGGGGTTGATGAAGTTGATTGGGGTTTTTTAGATGAAGGCATTGTATGTTGGATTACAGATTGGGCTAAAGATTTTTTTCATCCTTCTTGGAACATTTTTGAACCTTATTGGTTAATGGATTATGTCTGGTATTATTCATTAAATATGGGTTTACCAAATAAAATTAATCAATCTGTATATGACTGTTTGGCTAGTGGTACTGATTATTGGTATGTAGCTTATAGAAAAGTTCCAGTGATTTTCGAAAATTTGCGACGCATCATAGGGACTGATAAATTTCTCGAAGGATTGACCCTTTTTACGCATGAATATTACTTTGAAATTGCTACATTTGATGATTTTGTAAATTCAATTGAAACTGCAGTAGGAGAATCTCTTGATTGGTACTTTTTTCCATGGTTTGATAATCCTTATCTTCCAAAATACAACTTTACTAGCGTGGTATATGATGCTCAAAGTAAGTTGATAAACATTACCATAGAAGATGTTAATGAAGGATTGAATCCATATAGCTATTCGCAACCAATTCCAATCGAAATTTATAGTAATAGTTCAATTTTAGAATTCAGTGGTTCTAAATGGGTTAATAGCACTAGTTCCATAATAATTCCAATTGAAACAACACCAGATAGGGTTGTATTGAATTATTATGCGGAGAATATACCTGTACAATTATCTGAATATGGAATAACATACTTAGAAACCACAGATATCACAGTTATACCTCTTCCCGTTCAAGAAATTCCGGGATATGATATTACGGTTATTTTACTTTCTCTCTCTGCTCCGGGATTAATAATATTATTGTTAGCAAAAAAGAAGGTTGTTAGAGCTCATTCAAAATAAATCTAATTTTTTTTTATTTGAATTAATTATTCAGTGAATGATCTAATTGATTTTAAAGTTGCATTAAAAAAAAAGAAAAAAATGAATATTTTATCGGTTTAAAACCCAAATTTTTGATTTGTGTTTATTTGTATTTAATCGCTAGGAGTAAGTCATTCTTTGTAATTTTCTTTCTATTTGCATGCATTGTGAATTGTCTTGCTTTATCGGTCAAAGCAGTTGCACTTTTTTCAAGATGATCAATTAATAAATCAACTGCGTTTCGAGCTACTATACTTGCACCCTGTTGCTTCATTAATCGTCTGATTGGGCTCCATGCGAAAGAATGTTTCTTTTTTGCCATAATTTTATTCCTCCACTTTTTTATGAAATTTTTTTATCTTTTTAATTTTTAATTTTTTTTGAGGTTATATTTAGAGTATCTTAGATAATAATATATCCGAAGGATTATTTAAATGTTATGTAGTAATGTGAAGAGGGTGGGAAATTAAGGGCATAAAAAATCACGACAAAAAATTTTTGTTTTGAATTAACCATCACCATCTATGATATATCATAAGGTGATCATACTTCGGAGTTGAATTAAATTTGTTAGTATCACCATTATTCAAATAATAAAACCGAACATTATGTCATTTATATTGATTTCAATATCATTCAATGGAAAATTAAAAAATCTACAGTTAAAAAAAATTATCCATGATAAGTTTCATGTCATTTGATATCTGATCACTTGATGGGTAACTAATCGAAACAGATGAACTGATTTTATTAGACTAAAAACATTTCGATTATACATTTTGAAAAATTCTTGGTATATTTTAAATTTATTACGATAGACTGGAGATTAAAGAAATTTTGAATTAAAAAGTCACATTCCCACCTTAAGGTACCCCATAAAATTTTTGATCATGATTATTAAGTTATGATCGAGATAAGAAAGATACATTTATTCTAACTTAGAGATCACCTAAGTAATTATAGAAGGAATGACAATTGGGTTTTATGGGGGATAAAATTATTTTATTTTTTGAGATATCAAGTGAAATATTACAATCAAATTTTACCTAATTCAAAAGGTAGAAAACCTAATCCAAGTTAGATTTACTTCATCTAATAGAACAACAAAATTTTAAAAACTAAAATATAGAGGTTCAAAAAGTTTGCGCTCATTTTTTTCAAAAATTTGAAATTTTAATTTGTAAACAAAAATTTTAATTAATTCTTATTATTTATATTATCAAAATAATTCGATTATTGAAATATTACATCCGAGGAGCAAAAATTTGAGCGAACAAACCATAATGGTCCCTGGAGCGGCCTCGATAGCCGTAAAATGCAAGGATGGAGTAGTTCTAGGTAGCGATCGTCGTGCTACGTGGGGTTATACGGTTATCAATAAGTCAACACAAAAAGTCTTCAAAATCACAGATCATATTGGATTATGTGCTTATGGTCTTATTGGTGATTTTCAAATTTTAGTAAAAATCCTTCGAGCACAAGCAAACCTTTATGAACTCGATGCTAGTGAACGTATAAACACCCAGAGTTTAGCTAAATTGGTATCTAACTTTTTATATTCTCGAAAGATGATGCCTTTATATACAAATTTAGTAGTAGCTGGTATGGACAAGGACGGTCCGAAGTTATACACCCTTGATGCGATCGGGAGTTTAATACCTGATGATTATGGAGCTGCTGGAACAGGTATGCTTTTTTCCTACGGTATCCTCGAAGCAGAATATAAAAAAGATATGACTGTTATGGAAGGGGAAAAGCTCGTAGAGAAAACGATAAGAAATGCAATAAAAAGAGATGCAATGAGTGGGAATGGGATTGATTTACTAATCATTACGAAGGATGGAACCAAGGAAAAATTTATTGAGATTAAGGAATTAGGAGAATAAAATTTCCATTCTATTTCTAAAAAAACCTTTTTAAAAAAAAGGAACAAAAGAAACTATATATTCTCAGTTCACTTTATATTTATTTACAATTACTATATATTCAACTCTGAGGGGGGGTGGTCTAGACTGGTATGATACTGGGTTCGGAACCCAGTGGTCGCGGGTTCAAATCCCGTCCCTCCCATTTTAAAATTTTTAATTTAGAGATACTAATATTTTGACAAATTCTGTGAATTTGCTAAAAAATTTATTGAATGCTAATTTTTTTACTAGTGAGCTTGATTTATAAGTTGGTGGATTTCATTGTATCTATTTGGCAATGTATTCAAAGATATCAGCAAGATAAAAGGATATAATAAGGAAGAAATTCTGGAAATTAAGAATAAGATTGTAAAATTAAATTCTGATAAGGAAGAATTAGATGAACTTATAAAAAAGGAATTCCAACTAGAACTCTTAAACTATTTTAATCAGTACATTGAAGACATTAAACAATTTATAGAACAGTATTTAATCTCAGATATAGAAAGTTCTTATTACCTTGATTTAAAAAACGAAATCCAGAAGGAATTAAAATTAATTTCTAATAACTTAGCATTTTTGAGCGCTAATGGGAGGAATATAAAGAGATTTCTAAAGGAGAATCAACGATTAAATGACTTTCTGGTCAAAATGAAGGTTCTAATTGATGAAACAGATGTTATTGCTTCAATTCTAAGGAGGTATATGAAAGAAATTGAAAAGGAATACAATAACGATACATATTTATGGATAGAATCAAATAAAGTCAAAAATATTAATTTTAAGTTAAATGAACTACCTAAAAGCTTGACTAAATGGAATGAAATTCAAGATATAACCACTTTTATTAATAGTTTAGTCGAAGCAAAAACTAAAAAAAAAATTAGATCAAAAAAAGATACTACATTGACTTTCCATTTTGATGAACTTTACCAATATTTCTTAGCAAAACAAGATAAAAAATTAGGTGCTTATATAGATTTAATATTTTTACTATACCGAAAAAAGATTATTGAGGAATATAAAGGAGACGAATTTATTAATGTTATCGAGCGGAAAGACATTGTTAGTAATTTAAAAACAAATTTGCGTCCCATCTTAAAATCTTTAATTGACGATAAATTGAAAGGAATTCTAAATGAAATATCTGAATTGGATAAAGATTATAATTTAGATGGGCAGAAAGGAGAAATAGATATAAAAAAACTAATGAAACAAAAGGTTAAAGTCTTTTTACCTCAATTAGTAGATTTATATTTTATTGGATTAGATAAAAAGTTTCAATCCTTAATAAATAAAGCAGATGAGAAAAATTTTGATGATTTTGTTAAAATTGTAAATGCTTACTATGAAAAAACTGATAATCTGTTATCTAAAATAGATGAAATTGACACTTGGCTTTTAAAATACGAACAATTTTTGCATCCTTACGCAAATTTAACGAGTTCTTTAAAGAAAACAATTGCTAATTTAACCTCTGATATTTACCGAAGAAAAGAAGAATATATGGTATACTTGAATAGTGTTAAAGATGAGGGGTTAAGAGTTGATATTAGAGCATACATTAACGAAAAAGCTGATGAAGTCAATAAATTGATCAGTGATTATGAAGATAAAACATCAAGGATAATTCGGGAAGAATTACCGCAATTAAAGCAAATACGAGAATTATTAAGCGATTATAAGTCAAAAATAGATGAAATCAAAGATGAGGTATATAAGAAATTAGATAAATTTAAAGAAAGTAATATTGATATATATCAGGTCATAAAACAGTGGGAAAATAATTTTATAAGAAAGAAACAACAATTAACTTTTCTTTTAACCTTACTGATCAATAAGATTTTTAAAAGTTTTAAGGATTTAATAGATGAAGAATCTATCTTATTCGCTGAAATAACAGAAATTACGAAACAGACAGAAAATTTCGAAGGATTACCTTTAAATTTTGCACTTTCTGCATTTCTGGCTGAGAGACTCTCTGAGGAAGAATTAAGGGAGCGAATTTCAGAAATAAATGCTAAAATTAACCAATTAACTACCAGTATGGGATTATATCAGGTGGAGCTCTCAAAATTAGAAGAAATTCTTTCCAAAAAAGTAAAAGTAAGGCAAGGTGTTGCGGTTTCAAAAATTCAATGCACCGTATGCCATAAAAATATCAATTTTGCTCAGGATAAATTGATAACATGCCCTTTTTGTGGCAGTACATATCATTATTTATGTGTAGCTGATTGGCTTTCAAAGCAGAATTCTTGTCCTATGTGTATGAATCATTTTCTTGAACCTTATTCTGGTTTATTCGAAACTGATGACTAAAACTCATCTACTATTACTTCATATGCTCGAGCTGAAAAATGGGAATCTAGGTAGAGTCTTAAAGAATGAGTTGGATAATCATTGTAAGCGTGAGTATGTACATAATTTAGGGGCCATTGATCTACATTAATGTTTGTTAAGTTTAAAATTTTAATATCTTTTCCATAAATAGGCATTTTACATACAGGACAGATTGTAATGAGCTTTTTCATTAAAGAAGAAGGATATTTAGATTTAATTTCAGTCATGTTCAAGATACTAGTTTCAACTTTAAATTGAAATTTAAAATAGGATAAATAAAGAACACTAAAAATTACCTATGTCACTAAGATGTTATCAAAGTAAAGCTTTTGAAGGTATTAAGCAAAAGTTCCTTCAAAAACACCCTCTAAATAATCTCTTATTCGACTCTTTGCTTTTGGCTCATTATTAAACTTTGCATAAAGATAGCTACCAAGGAAGGTTTTAACTTCCATTTTTAGATCCTTAAAATCAATGAAATCATAACCATCATCTAATTTTTCTTTGGTAATTAAAGGGGTAATATGTTTATTAATAAGATATAAAATAAATCTAACCAAAATGGTACTTATTTGCTCTTCCTCTTCTTTAGTTAAATCATATTCACCATGCACAATTGCATCCTTAATGTTATTTAATAGCAATAAATCCTGTTCAACATCTTTAGATACCTTTAATTTTTTGATTTTATTAGGTAGATCTCTCACATTCTTTAAATCGAGGACATTATCACAATAATTCTCTAAACTAGCAAAAAAGCGAACAAGAAATTTAAAATTATCATTGATATTATACAAATTTTCCCAAACTTCCATATTTAAGTCATGCATTGTTATTTCTATTTCTTGCTCGACTTTTTTTGAAACTTCTTTTAAAAAGTGGGTATAATCTCCGAAAGGAAAGCCGAAGTAGTAGCTATTATATTTATTCTGAATATCTTTTGAGGAGATTGAATTATCTTGAATTTTTTCTTTTTTCACTAGTTCTTTCACAAAATTTAGTACATAATTACAATTTGGGCAATAGGTTTTCCATGTACTAATAATTGCTTCTGGTGGTTTAATTCCATTACTTAAGTATCCATTAAAACCAGATAACTTTTTCCCATCAGAAGTTGAGAAGATTGCATCCTCAGGGTAAAACGTCCTTGGAATAAATTTATTTTCACAAACAGGACATTTAATCATCTGTTTTTCGCTCATATTCATCCTCTTCATTCAAAATATATTCTTATACCTTTTTTTCGAGAGACCTCAAATCATTCAAAATTCTAAATTTTCAAACCAAAAAAAATCAAAAGGTATTATTATTTAACAAATTTCGAAATTTATTCTACTATTTTAAATGAATTTCTAATGGATTATTATTTATTTATAATACTAGGATATTTCATTTCTTTAATAGACCAAAAATATTTGAAGACAAATATTAAATTACGGGAGGAAATATAACAATACTTATCGATAAATATACACCAAATACGATCATGAATACACCACATGTTATAAGTGCATACTTATAAATTTTATAATTTAAAACCCTACCTCCTAAATAAATAAATGCTGAAATAGGTACATACCATATCAGATCACCTAATTCATGACCCATGAAAAAGAGTAGGATTCCTAAAGGGTTTGCAAAAGATATTTGAAAATTAATCATGAATCCAAGGCCAATTACAGCCCACCAAAGCTCCCAGTAAGGACTAGAAATTGAAATAATCATTCCTCCCAAAAAGCTATTTCCTTTGAAGCCTTTGAACTTTTCTTCTATGGCATTGATATTTGAATTAGTTTTGGCCTTTAAAGCATCATTTATTACGAAAATTCCAAAAATTACTAAAAAAATTCCACCAATTATACCCATAATCATTAGAAAAACAATGTTCTGAAAAAAGAGAGATGCTCCTGCAAGAAGTGCCATAATTAATAGAAATTCAATCGTGGCATGGCCCAATACAATATAAATTCCTGCAAGATAACCCCGTTTTTGTTTTAAAGATTTATATATAGTAAATGTTAATAATGGTCCTGGAGAAAGTGCTCCCGTCAATGCTACCAAAAAAGAAAATAATAAAATATTCCACATATATTAGAATAAACTTTATGTAAAGATTAAATTTTCAAAAGTTCCCGAATAACCAATTTATTAATGCCACAATCACGAACAAAACAATTAATATAGGAATCATAAAGACTAAAAATAGATATGATCCTTTAATAAGCTCTTTTCTCCAAGATTTCAAAGTTTTATCCCATTTCTTCTGAGTGGTATCTTGCCAATTTTTTATATCTGCCTGTATTTTTTTTGTGCTTGCTTCTAACTGTGCTTTCGTCTCAATTTGTTTAGTTTTTAACTCATTTACCCATTCCTGATATTTAGAATTCCATTCTTCTTCAGTTTTTTCAATGAACGTATCAACTATTTCTTTATTTTTTTCCCATAACTTTTTATTTTTTGTGCGTATTTTTTCAATTTCAGAAGCCCAATCCTTCATTGTGTTTTCAATACTGATTCTTGTGTTATCAAAGAAATTGTTAATCTTTTCTTTATTCTCATTCCATAATTCTTCATTCTTTTTTGATTGATTTTCTATTGATTCTTGAAACTTATTAAATCTATCCTTAATATTTCTAACAAATTCATTCCATCCCTTAGTTATGATAGTTTCAATTTTTTCTTTATACTCTATTTTATCAATTTCATTGTCAGTTAGAGATGGTTCTTCAGAATTGTTATTATTGCTCATAGAGTTTTAATAAGTTAACGATACTTAAATATTTATTTTATCAACTACTTTAAATCAAAAATAATCTCGAGTGAAAAATAAAGATGGATTTTGAGATTTTAAAAAGGACTCCTTTGTATAAGATGCTTTCTGAAAGGGGAAAGCGAATTTTTCTTCCCGAAGGCATTTTTTATTGGGCAGGTAGGGCAAAAAAAGAAGCAGAATATATTGGAACTATTGGAGAAGCTTATGCTTACAAGAAAGATTTTCTGAACGATAAGTCTAATACTTGGGTTCCTTGTTATTTGAAATATGTAGATGAATATTTAAGTAAACTTGATATCAATGATTTGGTCCCTTATGCATCAATTCCAGGATTAGACGAACTCCGCAAAGTGTGGAAGCAATGGATTATCAAAAAATCGCTGCATGATATAGATTCAGAAGCAGAAAAATTGATTAGGGTTGAAAAGTATATTACTATGCCATTGATTACTTCAGGGGTGACAAACGGAATTTTTATGGTTTCTGCGATGTTTTTAAATCCAAATGAAACAATAATTTGCCCAAATAAACGATGGGAGAATTATGATAATATTTTTAACACCTTTTTAGGAGCCAATATCCAATCTTTTAAATTTTTTGCGGACGATAAATTAAACATTAATGCATTAAGTGAAGCGATTTATAAGGTTTCAGAAAAACAAGATAAAATTATTATAATTCTAGGATTTCCAAACAATCCAACTGGGTTTATCCCTTCAAAAGAGGAGAGTGCTGAATTAATAGAAGTTTTAAAAAATATTCAAATAGAACTTAAAAAGCCAATTTTAGTTCTTAATGATGATGCTTATGAACCCTATATTTTTAGCGAGAATGTAATTAATCGTTCTTTATTTTACGATCTTCATCAACTCAATGAGAATATAGTTCCTATTAAATTGGACGGTATAACAAAAGAACTTTTATTGTATGGTGGTCGAATAGGTTTTGTCACTATAGGCTTAAAGCCAGAATGGGTGAATAATGATATTGAGTTAGAGATGCTTAAAAAGCAAATTGACAATAAACTTTCTGGTTTTAATAGAACTACGATTTCAAATTGTAATCATTTTTATCAAGCAGTAACTTCAAGAATCTTCAAGGAACATGGAATGGATGATATTTTAAAAACTAGAGGCTTTATTGAGAACATTCTTAGACGTAGATTTGAAAAAATAAATGAAGAATTAAAGAAGATTGAAACTCATGATATATCTATTGATCCCCATGGCGGAGGTTTTTTTGTATTTTTAAATTTAAACCCTAACAAAATTAGAGCAACTGAATTTGCGGATCATCTACTGAAAAACTATAAAGTAGGAATAATCCCAATTGAAAATAGAGGGGAAAATATCAATGGTATCAGAATTGCTTTTTGTTCAATTGACATTAATCAAATTCCAGAAATTATAAATCGAATAAATCTGGCGTTAGGAGATTTTAAATAATCGTTAATGTTTTTTCCATATTACTATAATATATATCAAATTGATTTAATGCGTGATTTTATATATTCTAACTTTTATAACATATATAAATTATTTAAGAATAAATTGAAGTGAAATATCAAAATGAAACTATATTTGGTCAATAAGGGGGAACTTAACGAGATTAATAATCCCGTTCTATCAAAAGGAGATGTTTACCTTCTTGATGACCAGAAAACAATCTACGTTTGGATCGGGAGTAAGTGTTCAGTTGACGAGAAAACAAGTGGTGCTGCTCAAGCAAGAAAGTTGGATCAAGAAAGAGGAGGGGCTGCTAAGATAATTACTGTTGATGAGGGACTAGAATCAAATGATTTTCTTAAAGCTATCAGTTCTATGGGAACAATAAAAATAGTTGAAAAAAATATTGCCAAAACGCTGTTAAAAGACGTGGCTACTGGTGATTGGGCTGGATTTACCGAACATGTTAATGTTTTATATAGGGTATCTTCAGAGGAATTTGAAGGTATAAACGCTATGAAAATGGTTCAAGTACCGTTTTCTAAAAGTTCTTTAGACACAGAAGATTGTTTTCTAGCTGATCTGGGTACTAAAGTCTATATATGGCAAGGTTCACAATGTAATGTCAAAGAAAAAGTAAAATCAGGTCAATGGGCGCGTCAAATTGACGCTGATCGTCCAGGCCTTCAAAATGAAACGATATTTGAAGAAGGAGATGATACTGAATTTCTAGCTTCTTTAGAGCGAGGTGAACATTATAAAGAATCGGATGCTGTCCAATTGAGGGCAGAATCTGAGTTAGAACCCGAAATTGAAGCAGATAAAGTAGAAATTAAACCTGAAACAAAAGCAGTAATTAGAGAAGTAACACCTGAAGAAATTAAAGCAGATATTGCCGAATTAAAAGCAGCAAGTCCTTCTGGTGCAGCACCGGGAATTCCTGGTTCTTCTGATGATCTACTAACTATTGAGAAAATTGAAGGAAGAAGACGTTGTCCTAAATGTGGAAATGAAGATAAAATGTTGATTCATGAGAGTGTTGATAAAGGAAATATAATTCTAGATTATCCAAGAATGTATGGTAAGAAATACCGCTGCGGGCAGTGTGGGATAGAATGGCGTGAAAAGTAAATAAATATAATTTTATTTTAATCTTTTTTAAAGCTCTCTTTGGCAAGAGCCCTTAAGCTAAAGTGTTAAAAGTAAAATACTGGTTTAATTAAAGAAATTTTAAGGTTTTTGTAAATCCCTACGCATTAGTTTGATCTTTTTCTTTAGTTCAATTATTTCTATATCTTTTTTCTCAATTTCAGATTGAAGTTTTAATCTTGAATCCTTTATATTCTGCATTTCTCCTAAAATCCTGTCTTCAATTTGTTCAGCTTCATATAGTTTATTTTTCAAGGTAGCTTCTTGTTTTTTTAGATCTTTTATTTCATTAGTTTGTTCTTCAATAATATTACGTAAGCTTGCAATTTCTAATTCAACTTTTCCAATGATATTGCCAGATTTTTCTTGGGATTCTTCTAATTGCTTTTCTATTCGATTTATGTACTCTTCCCGTGTTTTATCCTTTTGAGTAAACTTCTCAATCTCTAAAACTAATTCTTTTATTCTTTCTTCTTTTTTCTCAAGATCTTTCTTTACTAAACTAAATGTTTCAACTTGCTGTTGTAGTTCTTTTAGTTTTTTATTCGCCGTTTCTAGGTTGTTTTCAGTTGAGAAAATAGTTTTTTCCTTTTCGGTTATTACTTCATCTTTTTTCTCTAAAAGAAGTTGAAGCTTATCAAATTTAGATTTTTGTACAGTATCTTTTTCGAGATATTGTACTTGTTCTAAGAGTTCTTTAAGTTTATTGTCTTTTTCATTTAATTTTTCAACTAGATCTTTATTTACCGATTGTTCAGAATTTAATTGCTCTAATTCTTTTGTTAATGTTTGATTTTCTTTGATTTGTTCTTGGATTTTATCATTTAATTTGTCTATTTTATTTGTATGGTCTTGCATTAGTTGGTTTTTCTCCTTTATCGATGAATTTAATTTTTCAATTTCTTGTCGAAATGATTCTAATTGTTCATTTAACTGGTTAATCTCTTGATTTTTACTCTCTACTATTTTATTCAATTCTACTTCGCTTTGAGTAGGCTCAGAAGTTACATCTATTTTCATTTCTAATTCCTTTATGAAGTCATCTTTCTTTACAATTGTCTGAAGTAAATTTTCTATGGTGGTATTATTTTGGTCCGCGAGTTGTTGAAGTTTATCATTTTCCTGTAAGAGGAATTCATAGTCGTTACCTCTTTTTTCCAATTCTTCTGATAATCTTACAATTTGTTCATTTAGTTTTCTATTTTGATCAATTAAATTATCTAATTGTTCTTGAAGATTTTCTTCCTCTGTTATAGGTTTTTCAGTTTCCTCCTTTTCCTCTACCCAACCAAGAGACGATAGTGCTTCCGAAATCGATTCATCTTCATCTTTTTGATTGTTAAGTTTATCTGGCATAATATAAAAAACAATTTTTGATCTATTAAATTTTTCTACTCTTAATAAATATTATATATTTTGCTATAAAATACCTAAAAATATTACAAAAGTAATCAGAAAATGCAGGATATACTATTGTGAGTAATCTTGAGTGAATACGTATTTTCTATCAAGGAAAAATTTAGTAAGATAACCAATAGAAAGTGCTATAATAAAGCTTATTTCTAGTGGAGTATGTAAAAGATTAGTGAGAAGAAATTGTATTCCGATATTCTCTATAGTTGTTAATATAGCGAATAAAAAATACTTAAGGAATTCCTTGGAAGTTTCTTTTAATTTAGTTCCACTTTTTTTAAAAACAATATATTTATCTAAAAAGAATTTAATAATGTAGGTTATTCCGACAGCTAGAATTGAGCCGATTAACTCAGGCATGTTATAGGGAGTTTTTGAACAATATAACGAATAAATAATGGGGTTATGCCCAAAATTAATGCATATTAGCGGTTCGATTAAAATTTGATTAGTTTTCTGAATAAAATAATTTAAAAGAATCATACATGCCGCAAAAACAAAGTACAATATCATTTGATTTTTTATATTATTTTTACTCATGATATTTATGACCAGTTAAGTTTTAATTTTTTTTCCGCAGTGAGGACAGAATCTTAAGTTTTGTTCTAAAATTATTTTATTACAAAATACACATCTTTTTTCATCACTTTTTGTCATTTTTACTAAATTTTCTTGTTCATCTTCGTGGTTCTCCATATCTCCTGAATAATTAGAGGTTACGTCTCTTGTTTCTTCAACTCTTCTTCTAATCCCACAAGAAAGAGGTAAAAAAAAGAAAAAGGGAAAAAAGATGAAAAATTCTCCCAAAATTAAGCTCAAGACTAAAAAGATTATTGAAAAAATTACTAAACCAACAAATAATACTTTATAATACTTCATACCTATATAGATTACAAATTAACTATTTTGGGATATTTATCTATTCCTTTTTAATTCTATCTTTCCAAGAGTCCAACTTTTCAGTTTTTTTTTCTTGTTCAGAATTCTGAAAGGATGATTGCAATGGTCTAGTTAGTTGAAAACCTGATCCAGTTTCCTCTGATCTTGGAGATAATACATCCATTACTTCTTTTGAAATTCTAGCTTTAGGATCTGTTTTACCAGTTATCTTTCGATATAATCTTTTTATTCCATATGCTAATAGCGAAAAGCTGAGAGAAAAAAGGAAATACAAAGCGACCCAACCATCTCCAAGAAGGGGTATAAAGAAAGGTAATAGCCCAGATGCATAATTAGCATAAAATATTCCAATTATGGCGAAAATTCCTAGAAATACTATGCATCTAAGACAAGTAGGTATCAACTGTTTTTTCATCATTTGTTTCATTAAAGAAGTAGATTCTTGCTGTAATTTGAGGAGTGCTTGAACGTCACCAGTTATTTGAGCTGTTCTCATACGTTCTTGAAGATTCAGCGCTTTTTCTCTCATTTCTTTCGCGGTGTTAAGATTTATACCTAGAAGTCTATTAAGTAGTAAACTCAAAGCTACCATTCCCATACTGATAAGCATTATTTGAAGGATAATATCTACATTTGTCAAACTTTAATCACTATAATTAGGAAGATTCAATTTCAATTAAATTTTTTTAAAAATCTTTAGCTGGATTTTGTATAAAATGAATTCACTTTAAATTACCTTTAAAGTAACCTTGTATGTATTTTGAAAAAAGAGCTCCCAAACTATTAGGTAAACTAGATACGAGAGCACATCCAAAATAACACCCATTACAAAATTGGAAATCATCTCGCCTACGTATTAATTCTTTTACCTCTTTTACATTGTAAATGAATGGTAACGGATACTTTAAAGCATCAATACTTAATAAAGGATGGATTTTGCATGGAAAAGCAATATAACCATCCCATCTTACAAAAATATAGGTCTCCGACACATGGCAGCGCAAATACTTTTGTAGATACTTGGGAAAGCCTCCAAAGCCGCCACTTTCTACAACTTTTATACTAAAGGGGTCAGTTAATACGTTTTTAAACTTTTTTCTTAAACTTCGAATCGTCTTCCCCCAGAATGATATATCTGGAATCACTTCTTGGATGTTTTCAATAAAGTATTTCTCATTATAAAATTCTCTGATTATATCCTCACAGGGATATAATTCAATTGCGACATTAAGTTTCTCAGCTAGAGCACAGATTTTCTCAAGTGAATTGATGTTATCCTTCATAACAACAGTATTTATTATTACATTAATATCATTTTTATTCGCGATGTTTATGGTTTCAAGAGCTTTATCATATACTTTAATCCCTCGTTTTTTATCATGCAATTCTGCATTTGGATAATCAATTGAAAGTAATATGTAATCCAATCCCTTCAAACCTCCATTTTTTTTTAATAATTTTGGCATTAAGTATCCATTTGTGGCGATTCCAATTGTGAGATCGTGTTTGATCCCAGTATAACGAATAAGTTCTGGTAAATCGTTCCTTAATGTGGGTTCACCACCAGTAAAAGAGATAACATTAACTCCCATTTCTGCTATTTGATCAATCAAATATTTTATTTGCATAGTATCCATTTCATTTTTTATTAAAAATTCTGGTAATCGCGGGATTGAACAAAAAGAACAAGTTGCATTGCATCGTAAAGTGATTTCTATTTGCGCAGAGTATGGTATTTTGATGCTTGTAAATTTATTCAAACTAAAATTTCTTATATATTTAAATACGTTTTTGGCTCTCGCTATAGTTATAGAATTCAACTTTGAAAGGTATATAAATAAGGGAATTAAAAATTTAATCTATAATATATTATAGATTAACACTCTTAAGAATTTTTAAAGAGAGGATATTAAATTATTATCAAGATTTTATGACCCCACTGAAGGAGTTATTAAAATGGTGTATTTTTCAATAAAAAATTGAAAAGCATAAATTGAAATTTACAATTCCTTACCACAGCGTTTACATATGTATTTTTTAGCGTAGATCTTAATTCCACCCATTTGGTGTAATACCTGGTTTTTGTCTTCTTCGGTTCTAAAATCAGTACCTCCACAATCGGGACAGACTCTCCTACCCTCAACAGGTGGATGTTCCAATGCTTTTTCCTCCTCTTCTTGTTTTTCAACTACTGCAGATGGCTTAACAGCCCCCTCATTAACAATTTCATCGATTTTGGAATTTTGGGAATTAGAAGGATTCAGAAGTTGATCTAACTTACTATTAATTTGTTCTAGTAATGATATTACTTTTTCTTCAAATGATGACATCTTAATTTCTCTGGGCTAAATTCATTTTAAATAACAGATCTAAAAATATTCTTAAAAATGTTTGTAAAAGAATAAATTTACTTCTTATATTTCTCGTCTTTTTCCTTCTATAGATTCAAAGTAATCTAAAATAGATTGTTTAATTTCTCTTGCGGGATATACCAACCTAGATTGATTTACATAACTTAAAGCGTCCTTCCATGACCAGTTAGGGTGTACTTTCATTAACCAAGCCACAACTATTCCTCCAGATCTACTTATTCCCATAGAGCAGTGAACAAAAACTTTTCCTTCTCGAATATTTATATCAATAAATTCTAAAATCTCCTTGATAAACCTATGTGGAGGATACCAATCATCAGGAAATCCTTTATGTAAGTAAGTAAAACCTTGAGAGGTCGGGTTATATAGATTTTCTTCCATTAAATTAACTATGGCAGTGATACCTAGTTCTTTAAATTTCTCGAAATTTAATCTTGGCCAATAAGCTCCTATATATAGATTATCATCTATTCTATAAATTTGATCTAATTCTGCCATAGATAAGTAGGTTCCTAACTCTTTATTTAAGAAGAAGTTTTGTATTCAAAAAATTTTTTGTTTTTAGAAACTAACAACCTTCAGAAACTTTCTTTATTTTAACAAAAAATCTACCGGTTTTTTTCATATAGTTAGCATAATCTTCTCCAAAATACTCTAAAAGGATTTTTTCTTCATCTATTGCTTGAAAATATAATCCTACTGCACCTAATAGGTATAATATTAATAAAAGCCAGTCTAATAAAATCATATTAAATCCTATACAAAATATGTTAAAAGAAAGATATACTGGGTGCCTGATTTTTCCGTATATCCCTGTTCTTACAAAGTCTTTCTTTTTTTTCATACCATTAATAGGGTAAGACCAATATATACCCAATTTTCTGTAGGCTAACAATAAAGTGATATTACCTCCAATAACTAGAGTGAAACCAATAATCTGTACAATTTCACTAATTGAAAATAGATTAATTTTTGGAAATATAAGAATCCAGTAATTATATATGAATATATTAAGACAACATAAAAATATGAATGTGTTTATAATATGGATGCTGATTCTCGCAAATAATCTGGCCTCTTTTAAACGATTGTTAATCCCATTATTAACATTTTCTTTTTTATGTCTTCTTTTAAAAAGAATAATATACGTAATATTATATCCAAAGATAAAGAAACTGATAATGAGAAATAAACGTATAACAATTGAATTTAACATTATAGATCCAATTTTTGTATTATAAAAATATGAATTGAATAACTTTTAAAAAATATTTTGAAATAAAACAAATAAGTAAAAAGGATAATATAGTAAATCTATTCTACTCTAATTAAGTCCCTACTTGCTATTACATTGGCTTCTAATCCAAGTACATTTTCAATTAGAATATCCCCCATTTTTATTGGGGCTTCTACTTTCAATATTGCTATTTCTCTTAGAACATCTTTTAATTTATCTTTAAGAATAGCTTTATCGGTTCTTACGGGAATTATGGGTAAAAAACCATGCTCTATCCTTATTGTTGTAGTAAGAATTCTCTTAGGTTCATAGAATTCCTGTTGAGAATATTCCAAACCACGATCACATGTATATCCTTCGAATGTTACTTTTTCATTAGAATCCTTCTTAACTTTTATTTCACAACCCGTTGGGCATACAATACATCGGATTATTCTTATTGTACTTAATTCTGAAATTTTTTTCACCTCATTTTAATCCTCTTCTATTAATACCTCTGGACGAGGAATTACTTCCACTGTAACCGTCTGACAGTTAGGACATATTCCTTCTTTCTTTAGATTTATACTTAATTCTACCATTTCACTTGGAATCACATAAACTTTTTTACGCTTATATATAACGCTATTTTCTTCATCTTTAAATTGTATGAGTACTCTTCTATCAGGATAACTAACTCTGAAAGTGAAAATTAAATCTTCTGATAGATCACTCTTATTTATTACATCAGGTTTAACGTAGTTCACATTTTCTCCTGGGTTAAGTTTAATGATTTCACGAGTCTTGATTTCTTTCCCATATCTTTTTACAATATATTGAACAGCATTGAATCCAGTTCGTTTCGCTTCAGCTGAAACCAAATCAACCAAATCATGCACTTGTAATACGTTTCCACATGCAAAAATCCCTTCAATAGTAGTTTCTAAGTTATTATCAACAATAGGTCCACCATTTTTAGAAAGTTCCGCTCCTACTGATAATGTTAATTCATTTTCTGGAATTAGTCCGACTGATAAAAGTAAAGTATCACATTCGATGAACTTCTCAGACCCCACGATCCGATCAAAATTTCTATCGACTTTAGATATAGTAACTCCTTTAACTCTATCTCTTCCATGAATCTTGGTAACAGTATAACTGGTGATCAAAGGGATTTCATAATCCTCCAAACATTGCACTTGATTTCTTAATAAACCACTAACATATGGTTGTATTTCAACTACAGCTTTTACTTTACACCCTTCCCATGTTAATCTACGTGCCATTATCATCCCAATATCTCCGCTCCCCAAGATCACAAAAGTAGTACCTGGTAGATAACCCTCAATATTTACAAATCGTTGAGCTTGCCCCGCTGTGTATATTCCTGAAGGCCTGAATCCAGGTATATTTATAGCACCCCTTGTTCTTTCTCTGCAACCCATAGCTAATATGATGGATTTTGCTCCAATTTCTATAAGACCTTCTTCTTTATTAACAGCGAATACTTTTTTATCCTTAGTTATCTCAATAACCATTGTATCTAATAAGTATGGGATTTTCAAATCTTTTACTTGATTAATAAATCTCTGAATATATTCTGGTCCAGTTAATTCTTCTTTGAACTCTTTTAAACCAAATCCATTATGGATACATTGTAAAGTGATTCCACCTAATTCTCGATCTCTTTCGACGATCAATACACTTAAATCTGCGTTCTTTACTTCAATAGCAGAGGCTAAACCTGCTGCTCCTGAACCTATAATAACTACATCCGTATTATACTTTTTCATTCATTTACACCTTCCTTTAGTTTTTCAAGTTGAAGATCCTTGGTTTTACCAATTAAGAAGTACGTATCTTCTCCTCTTTTTGTAACTTCCTCACAAGTTATTCCTAATTCTTTTGATAAGATTTCGATTACACGTGGACGGCAGAAACCACCTCCGCATCTTCCCATACCTGGACGACAGCGAAATTTTACGCCATCAACAGTTGTAGCACCCACTTTCATGTGAATTGCATCAATAATTTCTTTTTCTGGGATCATTTCACACCGACAAATAATTCTTGCCCAACGGGGATTTTCTTTTATCTTCGCATCTAATTCTGCTTTTGAAAAATCTTTAAATCTTTCTGGCTTAGGGCGTATTGGATTATAATCCTCTTTATCTTTAAGCTCAACTCCCAATAACTCAAGAAATTCTATGACTCTCTCGGCGATTGCATAACAAGAAGTAAGTCCTGGAGACAGAATCCCAGCAACATTTATAAAGCCGTAAATGTCCGTATTATCCACAATGAAATCATAAGTATCTGGTACTGCCCTTAAACCTGCAAAATTTCTTATTGATGCCCTTAGTGGTAAATTAGGTACTAAACTTCGCCCTCCTTCTATGATTTCTTTTAAGCCAGCCTCAGTCGTAGAGATATCCTTTTTATCGGTAATATTTTGAGCATTAGGTCCCACAAATGTATTCCCATGAATCGTTGGGCATACTAAAATCCCTTTGGATACTTTAGTAGGTATAGGAAATAAAATTTTATTCAAATGCATTGCATTACGATCGAATAAAATGTACTCACCTTTTCGTGGCATTATCTCGAAATAATCTAGACCAACCATCTTTGAAACTTTAGCAGCATATAAACCTGCAGCATTAATCAAATTCCGAGTTTGGAATTCATCAGATTTTGTTTTTATTTTAAAAATGTAATCTTGATGCTTAATCTTTATAACTTTTTGGTTTCGGAAGAATTTTACCCCATTCGTTGCAGCATTTTCAGCAAGAGCAAAAGTCATTTCATAAGGGCTTACAATACCAGCGGTCGGGGCATGTAAAACTCCAATTACATCTTCAGTAAGGTTAGGTTCCATATATTTAATTTTTTCTTTATCTAGTATTAGTTCTAAACCCGGAATGCCATCTTCTATTCCACGCTTACGCTCTTCTTCAAGCACTTTTATTTGATTATCTTCTAAAGCTACTACAAATGATCCAATTCTCTGAAATGGAAATTTCAATTCTTCTGCTGCTTGAGTATAAAGCTTATTTCCTCTTATACAGAAATTTCGCCTTATATGCTCTCTTGGTGCACCATAACCTGCATGAACAACTCCTGAATTTGCCTTTGTTGTACCACAAGCAAGATCTGCCTCTTTTTCTAGTAAACAAATCTTTAAGTCGTACTTAGATAAAGTACGTGCAATGCAACATCCAGTTACTCCACCACCAATTATAATAACATCATATATCAATTTATATTCCCTAACTAATATGTTAAATCAAGAACGCGATTTATGTTATAAATTGTATGATTTCTTTAAAATTTATTTAGAAAGAAGAAATTCTAAATAATTAAGATTTAAAATAAGATAGTAAATAACCAAAATAAGTTAAAAATCAATGCAATTACTATTAAGGTAATTGTGATTGGATTAAACACCACGCCTCTCAAGGATTTTGAAAATTTTAATTGAATATCACCTTTTAGTAAATTTTCAATTGGTTTAAATTTAGGATTGATTGCTTCTTTGAGATGATAAGATCCTAGAAAGCTTGGTGTGGAAAGCCTTTTAATTACATTGTTGAAACCATTAGCAGTAAATGGATTTAATCCAGTTTTAGACTTAATGTTGAATTCTTCTTCATAATTGTGAATAATCTTTGCTTCACTTAAAGATTCGTCATCATTCTTATAGGTTTTAGGTTTTGTCATAAATAACTCTTATAAAGTTTTAATTCATGAAATAAAAATATAAACATTCTTAAAATTTTTACGTTTATATAGAATAAAGTTCTTTAAAATTACTATTTTTCTTACGACCAAAAAGCTTCCTTTAATTTATCTACAGGTTTTTCTAAAGAATTCTCAATAAATTGCCCAAAATTAGCAAAAATAGATACATCACCATCCCATTTAAGTAAATCTTCAGAAGAGTAGATATCAAAAAATTTATCACTTATTACTTTTAATTCATCCACCACTTTTTTTTCCTTAGTCTTGTTTAAAGCAGTACCTACAAAAAGAAAGTCCCTACGTCTTACAATTGTAAATCTTATGTTGCTCATTTCAAAATTAGAGATACCTCCATTAGAGAGTTTTTCTGCAAAAGTATTTAAAGCAGACATTAGCGCGCCAAATAATTGAGGATTAATTTTTTCATGATCTGCAACTCTAGAAAACAGAGTAACTCCAGTAGATGTAAGAATCCATAAGTCTTTAACTATTTTTGCCACAATTATCCCTATATCTTTGAATCAATGTCAAAAATCTTGGTAAAAATATAAAAAATTTTTATGCTTATCTCTTTAAGAAGATATATCTATTTATTATAATATAAATTATTACCTCTTTAAAATTGCATTTTTTTTCAATTTAGTCAAAGTAAGGGATTTACACTTATGGAATGGAGAACCAAATTAACTCAAATGACGGGCATAGAATTTCCCATAATAATGGGTGCTTTTGCTGGTGTAGGTAGAGCAAAGTTTGCAGCTGCTTTTTCGAATGCTGGTGGTTTAGGTATTATCACCGCATTAAATTTTGATACAGTTGACCAGTTTTTAAATGAATTAAATCTTATA
This sequence comes from Promethearchaeota archaeon, assembly GCA_048939995.1. Taxonomy (GTDB): domain Archaea; phylum Asgardarchaeota; class Lokiarchaeia; order Sigyniarchaeales; family SOKP01; genus SOKP01. The sequence continues at coordinate 44,624 of JBHLOY010000001.1, forward strand.
AATACCTTAACAAACAAGCCATTTGGAATCAATTTTTCCATAATGCCCCCTCAGATGGCAAAAAAAGTTCCAAAGCCAAGATCAGAAGATTTTTACATAGCTTTTCTAGATATGGCTTTAGATCATGGAGTTAAAATTTTTACAACCTCAGCATATCAGGCTCCTCATATTGGAAAAAAAATACAAGATAATGGAGGATTATGGTTTCATAAATGCACGACTTTGAAACATGCTCTATCTGCTGAGAAGTTAGGAGCTGATGCAGTGACCTTAGTCGGATTGGAAGGGACAGGTTTTAAGAATCCTTTGCAGAATACTACTCTTGTAAATATTACAATGGCTAAGAAACTTTTAAAAATACCGGTTATTGCAGCCGGAGGGATCGGTAACGCACGTGGTTTTCTAGCAGCTCTTGCGATGGGAGCTGAAGCAGTGTGTTTCGGTACAGCTATTTTAGCAACCAAAGAATGTACTATACCATCTAGTTATAAAATGAAACTTATTAACCAAGATATTTTTGATGAAAAATTTTACAAGCAGATTTATCATTTTCAATTAAAAGATAAAAGCATCTGGAGTCCAGCAGCCGGACATATTGAGAAGGTTGTTCCCGTGAAAACTTTTATTGAAAATATTATTTCTGAAGCTGAGACAATTTTAAAATCATGGGGTTATCGTGGAAATGAATTTAACACAATCTAGTAGAGAAGGTGAATCAAATACAATTTGATTATGGTACAAAAGGATTAGAAATTCATTTACACCTAGATTGGAACACAACTATAATTAGAGCAAAGAAACAGGAAATATTTAAAAATCCTTTAGAACTCATCAAAGACTGGATTAACAACCCTATTGGTACAATGCCTTTGCGAGAGATCCTCAAGCAGAAGAAAAAAATAAAACAAGTTTGTATTGTGGTTTCAGATGCTACACGACCAGTTCCTTCCCAGATTATTCTTAAGGCTATTATAGCTGAACTAAATGAATATGGAATTACAGACGATAAAATTTTAATATTAATTGCTACAGGACTTCATCGAACTTCTTATGAAAATGAAATAGATAGGATTTTGGGAGACAATCTAAAAAAAAGAGTAAGATATGTAGATCATAACGCAAAAGATAAGAAAATTCTTATTTTTTTGGGTCAAACTAAAGATGATACACCAATTTTTATCAATAAACGATATCTTGATAGTGACTTAAAAATTTTAACAGGCTATGTTGAACCACATTTCTTTTTTGGATTTTCTGGTGGCAAAAAATCGATAGTACCTGGGATTGCGGGTATAGAAACAATTCAAGCGAATCATTCACCGAATAATATTGATTCTCAGTATGCTAGATTTGGGATTTATAAGGACAATCCAATGGCTAAAAATTCAACTGAAATTGCTCATTTAGCAGGTGTAGACTTTATGGTGAATGTTTGTATTAATGAGAATCATGAGATCACTCAAGTGGCCGCGGGAGATTTGGAAGAAGTCCATAAAAGATTAGTAAATTATCAATTAAACTATATTTTTGAAGAATTGGATAATCCATTTGATATTGTAATTTGCGGTAATGGTGGTTATCCATTAGACCTCAACTTATATCAAGCCGTAAAAAGTATGGCAATAGGAGAAATAGCTGTTAAAGAAGGAGGTACTATTATTTCTGTAAATGAATGCATAGATGGAATTGGAAAGGGACACGAGAAATTCAAAGAGTTACTTTTCTCTAATAAAGAACCAAGTGAACTTTATAATGAAATATTGAATAGTGACATAGAAATCCTTGATCAATGGGAAATTCAAATATTAGCGCGAATCATGATGAAAGCTGAAATCTATGTTGTATCTACCTTAAAAGAAACAGAATTAGGAAATATTGGCTTGAAATATGCAAAATCTGTTGAGAGTGCTATAAAATCCTCTTTGTTAAAACATGGGAAAAATGCTAAAATATTAATCTTACCTAATGGACCCCAAATTATTCCCAAATTAAAAAATTCATGATTTAACGACGAAAACAGCTTCTTTACTAGGGTTTTAAAATTATTAATTAGATTTTTTCCACCTTTTTTCGATCTATCATGTAAAATGGGTTTGTTGCCCCACAGAATACTATGATGATGGATAAAATTTTTAAATATTAGAGTTACTTACTACATCATTGGATAGATTTAAATTATATGATTTCAATGGGAGATATTATCATTTATATTTTAAAAGGATTAAATTTTATTATCCTTATTTTGATATTATCATTGAATTAATACAAAAAAGTGAAAAACATGAGTTACAAAGATAGACTCCGGAACTATTCGGGACGATCTACCAGTTCAGATGAGGCTAGTTGCAGTGATGGATGTTGCGACAATCCATGTATTGAATCAAGAGATGGAGATATTGTTTGTTTAAATTGCGGTATGATTCAAAGCCGAAATCTAGTTGGTAATGAAAGAAGGGCATATACTGTAGAAGAAGTTAATAAAAGGAGAAGGACTGAACCACGATGGAGGGAATTTGGTCCTAGGACTATGCTTCCCAACACCAAGATCGATTCAAAAGGACGGTTGATTAATGCGAAAGGAAAGACACTATTTTCAAGGTTATCCAAGATCCAGAATTCATTGATTTCAAGTATTGAACGGAACTTTTGGGAAGCAAAACCAAAATTAAAAATGCTTACTTCCAAAATGAATATCCCCGAATATATCAAAGAAACTGCATGGAAAATTTATTCGGTTGTGGCTAAAAAGAAGCTAACAATGGGTCGATCAATTGACGGTTTTATCGCTGCTTCACTATATGCAGCAATAAGAGTTCATGAATTTCCAAGATTATTAGAAGAAGTTTGTGATGCTTCCATGACTCCAAGAAGAACTGTCCATCGAAGTTTAGGGATGGTAGTAAAAGAAGTATTACCAGAGCTTAATTTGAGGTATAAGCCGATTACCGCTGAACAATTAGTGTTTCGATTTGGTAACGACTTAGGTTTGCCTATGGAGGTACAGAAGAAAGCAATTAATATGCTTACTCAAGCTTCTAAAAACGGGTTATTGCGTACAGGAAAAGATCCAAAAGGTTTAGCTGCAAGTGTTATTTATATGGCTGCAAAACAAAGCAACTGCCGAAAAACTCAAGCTGAAGTTTCAGAGATAGCAAAGGTCACCGAAGTCACACTAAGGAGTAGATCAAAACAGATAAAAAGCAAACTTGGTTAATCCTAGTAAGATAAATCAAATTTGAGTTAATTGGAGAGTATTTTATTTTTCTTTTTTTTAATATTTTTCCTTATTCTAAATACCATTTTTAGTAAATCCTATTAATTCAAAAAAGAAATGCATAAATATATGTCTAAAACACATTTATAAACGATAGAATATTATCATAAATCGGTGAGAACTCGTTGGATGCTTTTATTCTATTAATGAGTATCATTAGCGTATTTATTGGTTACATAATTGGAACTATTAATCCAGGGTACTTTTTTGGACGCCTTAAAAAGATTGATATTCGGGAAGTAGGTACTCGAAATGCTGGCACTTCAAATGTGTATAAGATATTAGGTATTGCTTACGCGGTTCCGACCGCTATTTATGATACTCTTAAGGGATTGTTATCTATGTTTATCGCATATCTTCTTGGAGCAGATTATGTATTCATACAAATTAGTGGACTTGTGGCTATATTAGGGCATATTTTTCCCTTCTATCTACGTTTTCGAGGAGGTCAGGGAATGGCAACTTCTACCGGGATTTTATTGTATTACCTTGTTAATTATTTTACTTATAGTATAGAAATTCTCTTTATCTTGTTATTCTTGTTAATAATTGTTGCGATATTTGGGTATGTTACTAAAGTTGGAGAAATTATTGGTATTATGGTCATTCCAGTACTTGCTTACGCGCTTTTTATTTATTACCCAGAAGTCCCCTATACAATCTACCTCACGATAATACTAGCTTATATTGTCTTCATAGGTCTTTACAATACAATCACTAAAAAAAAGATGGTTATTGAAGATGAAACTTTTAAGCTTCATTGGTGGAGAACTGCAACTAGACCATTTGCAGTGTTATTTATTTTATTTTATGTTTTTCTTTCCAAAGGAATAGCAATTACAATAATAGGTATTGTTGGATTATGTTTTATTATTTTAGATATTACCAGATTTATACATAAACAAACAAATTTGTTAATAACAACTAAAGTAAAAGCCTTCTTTAGGAAAGGTGAAGAAAAGAAGTTTTCTTCAATGACGTTATTTCTTGTCGCAGCTTTTATTACCATGCTTCTTTTTGATGAATCGATAGCAATAACAGCATTAATTTTTTTGATTTTTGGTGATATTTTCTCTAAAATTTTTGGGCTAGCATTTGGAAGACATACTATTTTTGAAAAAACACTTGAGGGAACTCTTGCTTATTATGGAGCGGTATTAATCACTGGATTCTTCCTATTTACAACATTACATATTCACCCTGCAATTTTAATAATTGGAGGTATTTCAGCACCTTTAGTAGAATTATTCTCATTTCAACTAAATGATAATTTTACGGTTTCCCTTATTTGCGGTACAATTATGACAGTAGGAACTTTTTTTGGGGTACCAAAAACCCTCTAAGAGATAATTATAGGGTCTTTAATTAAAAGGATAACATTTTAAATTCTTACTTTGTCTTCTTTTTAACATGGCTTATATTGAGAAAAAATATAAAAGGAAGATTGCAGAGATCTTTGAGGGTCTAATTGAATTAGATAATGAAGTACTTAGCCAGTTCAATAAAAAATCAATTACCTGTGTAGACGATATAGCGAAATTATGTGCTCAATGTAATAGAAAGATTAACAAGATTTTAAAACAATATTATCCCGAAATAAAGAATCTTGAAGATAAGTTAAAGATTAAAGCTTCATTAAAGTTTTATTTTGAATTAATTAATAAATTGACTGATTTTGTTAAGAATGTAGAACAATTTCTGAAAATGGATGATAAATATTATGATAGTTTAATCAAATTTATGGAAGAAAAGGAAAATTTGATATCGGGAAAGTTTGCATATATTTCAGCACAAGAATTGACTGCTTTTTACGATAAGAAAACAAGAGATAATTTGGAAAAAATATTAGCTGAAAAACTTGAAAGAAAAGAAAGAGAATATTTTGTAATCGGTCCATTAGAGCAAGAAATAAGAAAAATAGGTAAAACATCGGGTGCAAAATTAATCTCCATTACTCGACCTGAAAGAAGTCATAAAATTATTTTAAACAATGTAGAATCAGTTATTAATTATTCAGAAGGCCTGCTAGACGAGCAAATAGAAAAAATAGGAAATGCTATCAAAAATTATTTAGAATCAAAAAAGTTCGATGTGCTTATTCAAAAGGGCTCAATTTTAACAAATGCCAGACTATTACCAGATAATAATTAATCTCATTTTTACTCATAAAATATTTAAAATTTCATGAATTTTTTAAATAGATTATGGCAAAAAAGAAAAATGAAGCTCCTTTAACTGGGATAACTGTATCTAAAGATAAAGATTTTTCTGCTTGGTATACTGAGTTAATCAATAAAGCAGAATTAGCAGATATTAGATACAATATTAAAGGTTTTGTTGTTTATAGAGAATGGGCAACAATCACTATCAGAAAAATGTATAAAAAAACAGAGGATTTGCTAGATAAAAAGGGTCATCTTCCCTTGACTATGCCTTCCCTTATTCCCGAATCTAATTTCCTATTAGAAATGCAACATGTGGAAGGTTTTTCTCCCGAAGTATTTTGGGTTACTGAAGCAGGAAGTTCAGGTAAACTATCAGAACGTTTGGCACTACGACCTACAAGTGAGACTGCACTTTACAAAATGTACGCTTTATGGATAAGGAGTTATAAAGATTTACCGTTTAAGAGATATTTATCATGCCAAGTTTGGAGATATGAGGGCAAAATGACAAGACCATTCTTTAGAGGTAGAGAATTCCATTGGATTGAATCGCATAATGTTTTTGCTACTATGGAAGATGCAATGAAACAGGTTAAAGAAGATATGGAAACAACCTATGAAATACTCCAGGATGAATGCTGTATCCCTATTATCTTTTTTCAGAGACCAGAATGGGATAAATTTCCAGGAGCAGTTCATACCTACGCCGCCGATGCATTAATGGGTTCTGGAAAAGTTTTACAACTGCCTTCGACACATTTATTGGGACAGAATTTTGCTAAACCCTTTGAAGTAAAATTTGTAGATAAGGATGGAGAAGAAAAATACGCTTATCAGACTTGTTACGGACCCGCTCAAAGCAGGAATTATGGAGCAATGATTGCATATTTAGGTGATGATAAAGGCTTAATATTACCATTTGATTTGGCACCAGTTCAAATTATTATAATTCCCATTATTTATAAAGGAAAAGAGGAAATTGTCAAAAAGAAAGCTTATGAAATATATACTAAATTAAAAGATTATTATGGGGTTAAGATCGACGACTCAGATGAATCTGTCGGAAATAAATATTATTTCTGGGAACTTAAGGGTGTCCCTCTCAGAATAGAAATTGGTCCAAAAGATATTGAAAAAAAGCAGATAGAAATTGTTAAACGTCATGACAATAAGAGATTTACTATAAAGGAAAGCGATTTACAATCTAAGATAAAGGAACTGACTGAAAGTTATACAAAAGAAATCAAGAAGAAGTCTTTGATTGATTTTGAGTCTCAAGTTGAGTGTGTTTACGAAAAAGACGCAGCAATTGAAGCAATTAATAATGGTAAAATTGTGTGTTGTGGATTTTGCTCAATTGATATGGATGGATATAAATGTGCTGAAGTAGTTGAAAAGGATATTCAAGGATTTGTTCGTGGTAAAAGGGTTGATGAAGAAAAACATGAATTTGCTACATGTTTAATATGTGGAAAGCCAGCTGGATGCACTGTTTATATAGCCAAAAGTTATTAAGTAATTGGAATTTAAATAATCATAAAGCATTATTTTTAAAATGATTAAATATGTCAGAAAAGGAAAGAGTTATCGAAATATTTAAAAATTCTGGAAAACCATTACGTCCAGGTGATATTGCATCGGAATTAGGAATAGACTCTAAGGAAGTTTCTAAAATAATTAAGGAATTAAAAGATGAAGGAAAAGTACATTCCCCTAAGCGTTGTTATTATGCTTTAAAATAAATAATCACTACTTTTCTTTATTTTTACAAAATCTTTTTCCGAAAGTTAATAAACTATTTAAATTAAAGTCAGTTTTTCTATATATTTAAATATAAAAAAGATTATTTATCCCATAACTGTTTATTTCTTTTAGAATGCTAAATAGATTAAATATACATAAACATTTTCTTAATTTATAAATTTAATTTTTGCTATAATAAATGAATAGAGGTAAGGTTTATGAACTCTCAAAAAATTGAATGGAAAAATAGTTTAATAAAAAGTATAATTTATAGAGGAATAACATTAGTATTAGGTACATTAACTGCTTATCTACTTACTGGGAGCATAGCTATTGCCACTGGTACAGCCCTTTTAACAGAAGCTGTACAAGCAGTAAACTATTTTATTTATGAATTAATCTGGAGCAACATTGCCAGAAGAAAGTTGGAGAAAAAGATTCTTCAACAAATAAAAAATAAAGAAATTAATTTAAAAATTGACTATACCTCAATTCTCGATTTAGCATATCATATTTCTCAAATAGACACATTTGTTCCTAAACTTTATCTTTCGGGTTTAAATATTTTTAAAAGCATGTTGGAGAATCAAGATTTAGAAGAAGTGCATGATGAGATTGAAAAATATAAGAATCATTATGTGAAAGTCCATACAGGAAGAAAAATGTTCTTCTTAAGTGAAGAGCAATGATTTTTTGTTCTAAATAATTAGGAAAAAATAATAAAATTATAAAAAACCCTACTTTCTAAGAGATGGCAAGAATTTGAGACTTCTCTTTTTGTATGAATTTTTGTTCTGAATCTTCATACTCACAATCTAAACATTGAACAATTACGGGAGGAAAATACTTGATAATTCGGGGTTTTTTCATGCTAGAACAATTTGGACAATTATAGTACATTTTTGTCTCCAAAATTACAGTAAGTCCAACTGTGATATTTTTAGAGAATAATAAAAAGTTCAATATTTTTTAAAAATATGTCATTAATTCTTAAAGTAGGTAAGATTTAAGATTTGTAAAGTGTTTTTCTTATCAAACAATTTTAAGTTATATTTAATATGCAAGACTTTTTTAATGTGATTTCAGAAGATTTTCCTGAAATTTATTTTGTAGAGGGAGCAAGAAAGGGTAAATATCCTTATTCACATTCTTTGCTTGTTCAAGATTACTTATTTGATACAGGAATATCATCCAGATTGTTAAGAAAGTTAAAAAGAGAGTTTAAAATCAATTTTGTGTTATTATCTCATTGGCATGAGGACCATATATCAGGAAATAGAATTTTAACTGATTGTAAATTTTTTATACATCCAAAAGATAAAAAGTTCGTTGAAAATGTTGATAAATTTAATGATTATTATGGATTGACAGATTCTCCAGCCGTAGAATTATTTAGTTGGCTAGAAGATGCTTTAAAACTAAAAAATACTGAAATTGAAAAAGTTATTCAGGATAATGAACTCATAAAATTGAATAATAAATATACTATAAAAGTGATTCATACCCCAGGACATACTGCTGGTCATTGTTCCTTCTATGAATTAAATTCTAATATCGCATTTTTAGCCGATATAGATTTAACTAATTTTGTATTTTATGCTGGTATTGATTCCAATTTACTTGAATTTGAAGATTCAATTAAAAAACTTGAGAATCTAGATATTGATATAGCTGTGACAGGCCACCGAGGTATCATTGAAGGTAAAAAAGAGATAAGGGAAGGACTGAAAAATTATCAATCAATTATTTACAAGCGAGATGAACGAATTCTTTCAAAATTTTCAGAATCTAACCCCATTAGGGTGGAGGATTTTAAAAAAAAAAACTATATCTATAAATATTATAGTGAGTTTAAAGAATATGAGATCATAGCTGAATTGATAATGATTCAAAAGCATTTTGATAAATTTTTAACACAAAAACTTATTTCTCCAAAAAATAATGGGTTTATACTAATTTGAAAATTTAAAAAAAGAGTGAATTTAATCTTTTTCTTTAGCTAATTTATCAACTTTACTTGGAATTCGCAAAATGCAAGTTATCTGAACAAGAACAATCAGAAATAAAGGAACAGTTAGATAAAGTAATTACTTTAGAAGAGGCTTAGACTTTTTAAAAGTCAATTTTCGATTGTACATATATTCCTTATTATCTCTAATAAAACTTCATATATAATGCCAACATCATCAATTTTTAACATTTCATTAGGAGTGTGTTCTCCAATAACCGTGGGCCCAATTGAAATTAATTCTAACTCGGGTAACTTTTGACTAATCATACCTGTCTCTAAGCCCCCATGTACTAAATTTGTTTTGACAGGTTTTTGATATACTAATTCATATTGTTTCCTTGCATAATGCAAAAATTTGGACTTGGGTTTTGGTATCCATTCTGGTAAAATGGATCTTAAATCCATTTGCCACCCTCCAAGCTCACCTAGCTGAACCATAGAACGCCTAAATGAATTTAGTTCAGATCTCACTATACTTCGAGGATAAAGACGCATTATAATGCGATCTTCTTTTGTCCATACAATAGCAAAATTATTAGAAGATTCAGGAAAATCTTCATAAAAAGGTGAATATCTTAAGACTCCTTGAGGAAAAAGGCTCGTTGTATATAAAATAGTCCGTGTATCCTTAATCGATAAAAATCTATCAGGTTTTGACTTTTTCCAGGTGATATTTATATCAGGTTCTATTATCAAATGCCCTTCTTTGGAAGACTTATAATAATCATAGATAAATGATATCTCATCCTTAAGTTGTTTTTCAAAATTTTCTTCATCCTTTGAGTTAATAGCAAACTTAACTTCTGCATTTCTAGTTATTACATTTGACACTGTTCCCCCATTCCAGTAACATAAATAGATATTGAAATTTTGGAAAATGTTTGATAAAATTTTACTAATCAACTTATTTGCATTTGCTCGAGGTAAATGAATATCAGCTCCAGAATGGCCTCCTAAAAGACCATTGATATTTAACTCAAAAAATGAGAGATCTTTAATTGAATCAGCTTTTAGCCATTCAAATTCTTTTATAAATATAGTTCTTCCTCCACAAACTGATCCAATTGTGATTTCTCCGATAGGTCCACTGTCTAAATTTATCATATATTTACTTTGAATATCAAATTCCTTTGGATCTAGATTTGTAGCTCCATCAAAGCCATCTTCTTCATTAACAGTAAAGAGTACTTCAATAGGTCCATGAGAGTTCAATCTTTTATTGTCAACTAATAAAGCTAATGCGAATGCTAGACCAATTCCATCATCTGCGCCTAACGTAGTTCCATCAGCATCAATCCATTCGTTATTTTCTTGTATTCTAATAGGAATTCCTTCCTCATCAAAATTGAATCCATCAAGTCTGCTAGTTTCACAAACCATATCTAAGTGAGCTTGAAGTAACAATGTTGGGCAATGTTCCATTCCAAGTGTAGCAGCTTTTTTAATCATTATACTTCCAGTAGTATCCTCTGATATTTTAATTTTCAAATCTTTTAATTCTGCTTGTTCTTTTAACCAAGTTTTAATTTTAGAACGGATTTTTTCTTCATGTTTAGATTTTCGAGGAGTTTTCGTAATAATATCCTCAAAAATTTTCCATACAATTTGTGGTTCTAATTTTTCCAACACCATAATTATTACCTAAATTCAATAATATTTTAATATTAATCAAAATTAAGAAAATTTCAATTTTAATAGGTTTAAGACATGAATGAAATTGTGTTATATGAAAAAGAAGGAGATATTGGAAAAATAACTCTAAATAAACCAGAACAACGAAATGCAATAGATTTAGCAACACTTAATAAATTGATTGAATGTTTTAGGACAAGTGCTAAAAATAATGATGTTTGTTTAATATACGGGGCTAATGGAAAGAATTTTACTGTGGGTGCTGATTTAAAATATGGATTTGATTTATTGAGTTCGAGCCAAAGACTAGCAGAAGCAATTGAGTTCTTAGAGTCGTGGCAAGTATTAACTAGAGCAATGTTAGCACATCCTGGAATAATAATAGCAGGACTTCATGGATGGGTTATTGGTGGTGGATTTGAGCATACACTAATATGTGATTTAAGAATAGCTGCAACAGATACCCGAATCATGCTTCCTGAAGTTGGTATTGGACTTTTCTTTTCAAATGCATCTACTAAGCTTTTACCTAGTATCATAGGGCAAGCTCGAGCGAAAGAGTTAATGTTATTAGGCAATGAAATCTCAGCTGAAGAAGCCTTTAAAATAGGCTTAGTAAATCAGATATGTCCTGAGGCTAGTTTGGACAGAATCTTGAAGAAAACGGCAAACATAATTGTATCTAAAGATCATCTTGCTTTAAGATATACTAAATCATTTATTAATGAAAACCATGATTTAAATATTGAAGCTGTTTTGGCTCGCGAATCAATTGCAATGATTACTACAGGTCAATCGGATGAACTTAAGAAAAGACTTCAAAAATTTGTGAGAAAATAGAAATTTTTTCCAAATAATTAACTAAATAATTTTTTAAATAGAACAAAATAGAAGGAATTAATATGAAAGCTATAAAATCACCTCCTGATAAAACCGAATTAGATAATAGGTTAGAAAAAGTTAAAGAATTAATGGAAAAAGAAAAATTAGACTATTATATCTCTTGTGATCCTGTGAATATCTATTATTTAACTAATTTTACATTTTATATCCACGAGCGCCCTTTTATTTTAATTATTCCTATAAATGAAACACCAATAATGTTACTCCCTTTATTGGAAAAAGGACATTTTGAAGAAAGAACAATTATTAAACCTCAAATAATCACTTATTATGAATTCCCCGCTCTTAAAGGCAAAAATTGGTTTGATTGTTACAAAAACTTAATTCCCGAGAATGTTAATGTCGGCATAGAATCTTCTATGCCAGTAGGCATAGTAGAGAAAACAGCCGGTGAAAAATTCATTATCGACATAATCGAAGAAGTTAGAATCATTAAAACAGAGTATGAAATTGGTAGGATTATTCATGCTTGCAAAATAGTGAATAAAGGTCATAAAGTATTACTTAAGAAATGTCGACCAAAAGTTTTGGAATTTGCGCTCTATAAAGAAGTGACAGATGCCATAACATCCAAGATTGTACAAGATATTCCCAAGGCTAATTTTAAAGCTACACAAGCTACTGCTGTAGTTTGGCCACCTTCAATTTCTCATGATCCCCATCTAGTTCCACATATCTTTGCCGAAATGAAACAAGGAGGACCTCATATATCGATGGTTCAAGTCCAAGTAGATGGTTATGGTGTTGAGTTAGAACGAACGTTTTTCTTAGGATATGTACCAGAAAAAGCAAAACAACCCTTTAACACTATGATTAAAGCTAGAGATTTAGCATTTAGCCTTTTAAAACCCGGAACGCTTATGAGCGATATAGATAAAAAAGTGCGAGAATTTATAGCTGAGAAAGGATATAGTGATAATATTATCCATCGTACTGGACATGGTTTTGGAATAACAGGTCATGAAGCTCCTTATATTGCTGAAGGATATGATAGACAACTTGAAGCAAATATGGTAATTAGCATCGAACCGGGAATATACATTCCAGATTTAGGAGGATTCCGCCATTCGGATACAGTATTAATAAATGATAAGGGGTATCAGAAATTAACAGAAGCCCCAGAAACACTTGAAGATCTGACACTATCAATATAAAAATGTTAATTTTATATTTCCTTAGTGATTTTTTCTAATATTTTTCTATTCGTAGGTTCTGGAATTTCCCCTTCAAAATAGCCCATTGGTAACAAGGTGAGAACATAATCATTTTTTCCAAGTTCAAGGATTTGTTTCGCCTTATCACGGTCCATTGAGCCAATCCAGCATGTACCTATCCCTAAAGCCCAAGCCATAAGCATCATATTCATTGAAACTAACGAAGTGTCTTGAATGTACCATTTTGGACTTTGGTTTACTTTACCGATAATAGCGACTAATATCGGAGCTGTTGCTGTAAATTTACCATAAGTAGCTGTTTTTGTTAATGCTGCTTTTTTAGATTTACTCTTAACAACTATAAATTCCCACGGTTGCCTATTTGATGCACTTGGAGCCCATCTACCTGCTTCTAAAATCATTTCTAATTGTTTATCAGGTATTTCCTTTTCTTGGAAATTTCTAATACTACGTCTACTTTTCAAAAATTCTAAAAAATCTTCTGAGTTAATCATTTTTATCAATAAAAAAGACTCAAACTTAATTTTATAATTATTATTAACCTTTAAATGTATTTCTAATGCTGCTTTAGGAGATTTTTAGATTCAAAATACATAAACTATATTTTAATTCTTGCTTTGCTCATAAACGATTGGTTAATAAGTATTTAATCTGATTTATTGTTATTAAAATACTCTGATTCCAAATTAGGGTATATTTTTTTCTTTCTACCATCCTTTCTAAAATTAATCAGTCCGAGTTCTTTTAGTTTATTTACATGATATTGAATAGTTTTATGATCCACTTTCAGACGTTTAGTAATTAAGTTATTCCAGAGACCAGGTTCTTTTTCTATCATCTCTAAGACTTCTAACGTTAATTTGCTCTTACTTAGTTCTACATCTAAATTCGAAATTGGATTTTTTTGATAATATGGAAAATATGTTATAAACTTGCCTATTCTTTTTTTTCCTATGACCTTATACGTTTCTAATATATCTAAATGCCAAACAAGGTTCCCAGCAGCAATTCCCATTTCTCTTAAAAGTTCATTAAAATGAATACCAGGGTTTTTAAGAATTAGATCTATAATAGCATTTCTATTTTCATTTTCTAAAACTTCCTCTAAACTTAATCGATGTGCACCTTTTTGTATTGGGGTCTGTCTTGTCCTAAGGTAATGAAAGTAGTCCTTTTTTGATATTAATATCACTATAGAGCCAAAAGCAGCTGCTAAAATTATGATTAGAACTACCCAAAACCATCCATCAAAAATCTCAGTGATTTCAAAAAATGTAACAAAGTATTCAGTGTTTGCTTCAATACTCGAAATAGAACTTTCTAAATAACTCTCAGAGCTAGTCTCGTTCAATATTTCATTAGTATCAATTAATTGCCATGATTCTTGAGTAGGATTATAAAATCCCATTGTATATTGAATACCCGGATTTAATCCATAAAAAGCATTTTTTATACTGCGAAAAACAAGATTTTCAATAGTTACATTGGATCTAATTCGATAAATACAGTTATATCGATATTGATATTGATTATTTCCTCTTCCTGGGTTTTCAGGTTGTCTAGTTAAGTTAAATTCACCTATATCTACTCTAATTGTGACATTCAAGTATATGGGAATGCTATTATTAACAATTATGAAAATTTGACGATTTGAAATTCTATTTTCGTAATTAATGTCAATATCTATAATTGTATCTGTAGAAATTCCAAAAATTATGTCATTTGGAAATCTATAGATCACCGTTTCATTTGGATGAATTCTATCTTGATGAGAAAAAGTGGGAATATCTTCACTTCTTGCTGACACTTGATACATAAAAAAAGTAAATTGAAGGATTACCATAATTGTTATTAATATACTAAATTTCTGTTGATTTTTTCTAAAGAAAATGTGAATAAGCCTCAATTTTTTGTTATTCTATAATTATATAAAAATTTAAAAAAAAATAATATTTTCAATTAGATTTCTAAACGATTATTTCCTTCTTTTAAGATATACAATTCCTATTACTATGACTGCCGCTACAATAGCTATACTAACGCCAATAATGATATATAAAGTAGTATTCTCTGGAATTAATATTGTCCAATATGAAAAATGAGTAATAGTGGCTGTTAGATATTCATCCTCAATAGTCGTTGGAACTGAAACCCATTCACTTGTAGCTTCATCGTAATAAGCCCAAGTCCCTACTCTGTTTTGATTGGTTGCTTGGATCCTTATTCTTGCTTGTGTGAAAGTTCCATTACATTCAATATAACAACAAAAACCTTCTTGATATTGATACGTATTTCTATTTCTTATCCTGTATGTATTACCCATTTGTAATCCTAGTTGCTCTTCTTCACGTGTACAAGTCATATTCATTTGTAAATCATGAACTCCATCAATTTCGACTACAAAATCTTTAACACCAATCTGTAATGCTTCACAGTCCATGTTTAAATCTAAATTAACATTAGCTTGAAATGTTAATTGAGTCCTATCTCGAAAGCGAAACATCGTTCTAATATTTGCTTCTACCGTTTGTTGTCTTGTATCAACTGAAACGTTAACCGTGTCATCAGGGGGATCCATAGCCACAACATTTAATGACGCAAACGTAGAAAAAAGCATCATCAAAAGAAATGTACTTAAAAGAATTTTACTTAATTTTCTCATTTTTTATCTCTCAATTATTTTTAAGAAATACAAATCAAATCTATATAAAAAGGATTGAGGAATGATTCTTCCCAATTGAATTAAGTTCATTTTGGAATATTAATCTAATAATATAGTATCAATCTTTTGTACTAAGTCAGAGGATAAAGGCCCTAATTCCAATGTTCTAGCATTTTCTTCAATTTGTGCAATTGTTTTAGCCCCCGGGATCGGGATTATAGTATCACTAATAGTCATGAGGTAACAAAGTTGGGCTTGAATTATTGTTATTCCTTCTTGATCTATCATATTTTTTAATTCTTGAAGCATTTTGTTAATTTTTTTGTATCGTTCTTGAGAAAAGTTAACTCCAGCAAGCATATGATCAGCTTCAATCTTAGATTGCTCATTGTATTTACCGGTTAGAATACCAGAAGCTAAAGGACTTCTTATTAATCCAATTAAATTGAATTTTTCGCAAAGTTGTATCATTTGTTCGTTTTTTAAAGTTAGGTTCATTGCGAATTGTACTGAATTGCAATTTTTACTTTTTGCGAATATCTGCATTCGATTTGGGTCGTCTGTACTCCATCCATAGCCGCCTATAATTCCCTCTTCTACTAAATCTTCTAAGATTAATTGTACTTCTTTAGCGTCATTAGGGTCATGCTGACTGGAATGGAATTGGTAAATATCAATATAATCGGTTTGAAGCCGCTCCATACTGGCTTCAATAGCACTACGAATATACTCAGGACTAGTATTTTTCTTATCTGGAGTTAAAAGATTACCTTCCTCAAAAATACTTCCGAATTTTGTAGCGACTACAAGATCATCTCTATATTCTTTTATGGCTTCTCCGAGAACTTTTTCACTTCTCCCTACTCCATATATATCTGCTGTATCAAAAAGATTAATTCCAAGCTCTATAGCCCTATGAATAGTTTTGATTGATTCTTGATCATTTACTTTTCCATACGCCAGATAAGTTCCATCAGAGCGCTTGAACGGTCCACCAAGAGCAAAGCATCCCATTCCAAGAGCATTTATAGTTTTTTTACTTCCTTTAAGTTTTCTTTTTAACATAATCACTAATTTTTAAAAAATAAGTGTAACTTAATATAGCACTAATTACTAACACTGTTTTACGTTCTATTAAAGAAATCTGCTGATATATAGTTTGAAATATTGAACTTCACTTGAAGTTTAATCTTAATAAAGTTTTATGATATTTCCCTTCTTGTTTATTTTGAATGATTTGGATACTGAAAATAAAGAAATCCTTAAAATTAAAAATAATAAATATTATATTTTAGCATATAATTTGAAAATATTATTATAGACTTTAAAATATAATAAAATTATTGAAAAGGAATTAATTTATAATAATATAACAGAATTTAAAAATTGGAGAAATACTTATGACACTAAAAGAAATTACTAAGGAAATTTTCACGAGATATGGATTTACTGAGGAGCAAATCCTTATTTATCTAGTATATTTGAGAGTACCAAGAGCTACAGCTTCCGAAGTTTATCTAACATTAATGGATGGTCATGAAGAACTCACTTATGATAGTGTTTTAGAAATCACAGAATGGTTAGTTGATAAGGGATTTCTTAAAAAAATTACTGGAATCGTGGATAGATTTATTCCACTTGAACCTTATTTTGAACTATACATTGGAGAGTCAGAGGGTTTTAGAGATGAAATTGCAAAAATTAAAGATCATATACTAGCTGATCAAGCTAAAAGGTTTGAAAAGCTAGAAGCAATTCAAGATAAAAGTATCAATGAAGTCGAAACTGCTGTTGATAACCAAATCAAAGCTTTCTTTTCGGATTCTGATACAAAAAATAATGATAAAAGGGAAAAGATTAATAACGCTCGAAATAGATTTACAGATACTTCCAAAACATTGGAAGAAAATCTCCATAACATTTTAGATACATTAAATATAGATTTAAAGGAAATTTCCGATTCTAAAATCAAGGAAAATGAGGATGGTGTTAATAAAACTAAAGATAATTTAACTAATCTTATCTCTGATTTATTAAGTGATTTTTCAAAACGCGTTAATGATCTAGAAAAAGAACTAAAAAATGATTTAGATAATCATGTAGAGAGACACAAAACTATAGCTAGCGATTTAAAACCAAGAATGGAACAAATACTAGAAAAGTATTTAGAAAGAATGGATAAAATTGTTACCGATTTAAAAGAAAGAATTTCTCGTCTCTTAAAAGAACATCTTAATCATTTAAAGAACACCACCGATACACTTTCTACTAATTTGAAAGCAACTGTAGATGATAGACACCGAATCTTAACTGAACAAACAAATGAATTTAAAAGCATGACATTAACACTTATAGACAATCTTTTAGAGCATGCCAATCGATTTACTGATTTTTCAGCAGATATGGCTAAAAAAGGATTCTTCTGGATGGGTAAAAAGAAAAAGTATAAAGCGCGCCATGAAACCACAATCCAAAATATTTTAATATATACGGAGCCAATGAAAGATGGATTCATAGACGTAAGTGAGAATTATATCAAAGATACAAGGGATACAAACGAGACTCTAAAAGGTGAAATTACTGATATAATGATTAAGGAAAATGATAATGTAGTAACTGAAACTACAGATCTTGACCAGAAGGCTCAAGAAACCATTAACGTTCAACTAGAAACCTTAGCCACCGATATGGCTGGTGAAATCAATAATACCCTTACAAGTGGTGTAAAAGACTGTTCAGACACTACAATAAAGTTGAAGGATGGTTTAGAAAATGCACTCAAACAACACCACCGCCAATATGATGATGCAATTAATAAACATAAGGATCTTTCATTAAAGCATTACACAGACTTTGATAGTGAAGTAAAACAAACAAAAGCGAATTGGATTAGAGAAGTGGATGATAAATTCATTGCTGGAAAAGCAGATACATCCGAAAAAATTACGAATGAGATTAGTTTATGGGGGGATGAGTCAGCAGATTTAGATAGAAATTTAAGTCAAATGCTCACAGATCATAAATCTAAATATGAACAAAACGCTAAGTCTCTTGAAAGTAGCTTATCTAACACGACGCAAGATACAACTCAAAATGTTAAAGATGTAATAGCTGATTTCACTCTTCAGTTTATGAATTCTATTGATGATGCAACTGAACTAGCAGAAAAGAATGAAGCTAAATTAAAGGATATATATAACGCTTCAGCAGCAATCCCAGAGTTAGCTGAAGTAACAACTTGGCCAATAGTAGGAAAGGAAGCTATGATCGCTGCTATTAAGGATGCTGTCTTTAGAACTAAATCCTCGATAATTGTTGTCATGCCATCTGTTATTCCTGAAGTTCTACAAGTTGTAAGTGAATATGCTTACCAGAAAAAAGCGGCGAGGTTTCTACTCACTAGTCATTGGGATATGAGTCAATACGGTGATATTATAAGAAAAATGATGGCTCTTGGAAATATTCAGTTTAGACAACTTAGTAGCACAGGAGAATTTTTTGCTGTAACCCGTGATGCCGAGGAGGTAATTATAGGGCCTGCAACTGATAAAGAAAGTGAGATGATATCAATTGTATCAAACCAAATGCAGTATAGTATTTTGTATTCACAGTTCATCGGTCCTATTTTCCAGGCGAATAGCCGCCCTATTAAATAGAATTGGGAACTAATGATCTACGAGAATTAAAAACTGGAGCAATATGAGAAAACTAAGATAATCTATTGCTAAAAATTTATTTTTTCTTCTTATTTTTTATTATTATGAATTAATTTATTTATCAATCAATAAAATTTTGATATTTCTCCTTTAATATAAACTCTACAAACATAATTATTAATTTTTCGTAAGATATTGGTTCCGTTTTATCAATTCTATTCCAATTTAGTATTCAATATAACTTTTTATAGGAGAAGGAACAATTCTCCAATCAGTATACACAAAAACTTAAAGATTTTATCATCTTCAGCTTAGAATTTGAAGAGAAAATCTAAGGTAAACTTAATATATAGGTATGACATAAATAATATTTGAATCTAAGTAGCTTAAAATACTTAAATTCAAATTTAGTAAGAGTGGTGATTAAAAAAAAAGCATAGTGAGTAAACCCATGAAAATAGATAGAGTTAAGTTGGATCTCTCTATCGTTGCGGGGATTCTGTTAACGTTGGTTGTATCTATTCTTCTGGGATTTGTATTGGTTGGGGGCTTTCTAATAAATACCGATAATATACATGCTCCGCTTAACTTGGGATACCAAACATCTCAAGTAAATATAATAGGCGCTGATAAATACATATCGGGAAATAACACGATCGTGTCTGTAGCTCAAGATACCAGTTGTTCGATGGATACCGAAAAGGGTTCAATCGTAATTTATGATTATTACTTGCCTGATGTACTTCCATTGTGCATCACTCAAGAAGTCTTAAGTAATTATTACGTCGTGGTCGCCGTAACCGGTGGTTATGAACCAATTGACGGGTCTATCACACTCTACCAGAAAGGAGAACTGAAAGGTGTTATTGATGTTGATTGGACATATCGTGGTCATGAGCCATGCTATACAGACTACTGGCTTGCTACATTCGTACTCCCTGACGGAGTCGATTCGATCGAATTAGAAAGCAATCAGTGGCCTGATGGCGCAAAACCATTATTCCCAGAATATTGTACCATACCTGGTAAAAAAGTATGTCTTGATATTGATACTTTATGGCAAGGTTGTACCCTTGAGGAAAAACAACGGTTTGAGTTAATACAGATACATCAACTAGTATTGAACAAGTCCCCAACTCCCCATGAGGTTTTTAAAAGTCTCATCGCCAGTTAACTATGCGACGATTAATCTTTACTCTTTTTTTTTTTTCTTTTATTTTAATATAAAGTAAAATATTTATTTTACTAGCAATAATAAATGATGATAATATTGGCAGGTCAAAAAAGTAAAAAGGCAGAGGATATGATTGTTCGATATCTTGATGAAGAGGACTTATTAAATAAAAAAGTATCAGACTCTAAGGTCGAATTTGGATACATATTCAGGTTTCCTCCAAATCAACAACGACAATCAATGCAAGTAGTTCACCCTATTAACAGTGATTATGTTGTTATTTCCTTAGGGATACGAATACCAGATGTTTTTGTACAAGCACTTAATGCTATAGAACCTCATAAGAAAGTACAATTTTATATCGATATAAGAAAATTTTTATTTACACAAAATTTCTTATTCCGATTTGAATTAGCATTAAATCGCTTTCATATTAGTGATCAACTATATTTTAAAGAAGGAGGGCAAATTTCCAAGAATAAATTTTTTAAGACTGTAAGAAAAATCTATAATGCATCTCAGTATTGCATCCTCCTTTTAGAAGAATATTGCATGGATAAGATTGATAAAAAGTATTTGGAACCCAGTGATTTGGCGGATCCACAATTTTATTCATGAATCTTTTAAATTAAGTAATGAACATTGCTACAGTGATTAATGTTAATAGTACTATAATCAGTAGCATGACCCTTTTAATTATATTCTTCTGTTTTTTATCACCAGAGCTATAGTATCTACTTTTCTTCATTATAAGAGGAAATGTTATTGCAACACCTCCCAAACATCCTAAAAAGATTAGATCTGTAATCTCAAATGGAAGTGGGATTGGTGTAAAGGGTAAAGTTGGGACATATTTTATTACAACCAATTCACTAAAATTACGATTGTTCATTCTATCCTCAGCATAGAAACGAATTGTAATATTACCATTTATAGTTGTATTATCCCATATGGATTCCCATAATGTTTGGTCAATTCTACCATACCTCCCAACGAAAGAAACATTCACATTTATCCCAATGATATTATACCAGCTGTAAAATAAATTCCCATCTGTGATATCGACCTCAAAGAACGGTGGATCTCTCTCTACATTTTGATTCTGAGCAGGAGATAATATCGATATGGACGGAGCAATAATATCTTTTCGAACCGTTACAGGAGTAGTACGTTGGTTACCTATGATATCAAATACATATAAATAGATTGTAATAGACCCATTACTAAATTGATTCCATAAGGATTGATCGATTTCAATTACATGATTATCTATATCATTCCAGTCGATTATTGATGATGTATTTGATTCACTCGTTAGTCGATAAGATATCTCTGAAACACCACTACCATCATCAATATAGACATAGAGAATAGGGCGTTCATGACCGTATAACTCATTTGTGTCAGGATAATATATTAAAACTTCGGGAGCGATGATATCTTTTCTAACGGAAAGGTTTGCATAGGCTAAATTCCCAACAATGTCTTCAGCACAAAACATAATTATAACTGTACCATTCCCAATAGTGTTCCAATCTGTCGATAAAATTGATCCTGTCCAAATTCTTGAAGGCGTTATTAGAACATTGAATAATTGATAAGAAATTGAGAAAATTGAATTTTCATCGTAACAGGTAATACTTACTCCTGGAGGAGTTGTTCCAAATAAAGTAAAAGGAATTGGAGAGTTAATTAGAAGAGTTGGCGATATAGTATCTTTTCTCAATGAAATAGTATTAAATCCGACATTTCCAAGAGTATCGTTAATATAAAAGACTATACTTAGTGTTCCATTTCTAAAAGCTTCCCAAGCGATAGGATCTACGGATCCATCCCAGATTATATTTGATGTCGAAAAAGTAGTGTTATATAATTGATACCAAATTGTATCTATAGAAGCAGAGCTAATATAAAGAGTAATATTGGGTCGGTTTAATCCAAATAAATCATTATCACTAGGATCTAAAATTATAATGATGGGATCGAATAAGTTTTTTCTTAAATTTAGTGTTGCTGAGGCTAAATTATTAACCGAATCATAGGCAATAAATCGGATGATTACACTTCCATTTCCTATTTGATCCCAATCTTCTTGATAGATAAAACCTAACCATTCTTGATATGGTGTTATTACAGACCCATTATCCAATTGATACCACACACTTTCAAGATGGGCGTCGCTTACAGTTACATTAATTATTGGTGCGGTGATTCCATATAATTGACCATCTTGTGGATCATGGATAATAATTATGGGTGAAATGCTATCTTTATATATACTAATATTAACTGAAATCATATTATCAAGCGTATCGTTAGCGAAGAAAACAATAAACACAGTTCCATTCGGCATTGTATTCCAATCACTTGTATAGATAAAACCGCTCCATTCTCGTAGGGGAGTCGTGATAATACCATTAGTTAATTGAGACCATTTAGAATCTACTCCATTAATATCATAAAAAGTAACTATGCAACTAGGAACAGGCTTTCCCAGTACTCTATGTGGAGTAGGACTGATTATATTAATATCTGGACCAATTACATCCTTGTAGATTGACACATTGCTCATTCCAATATTACTAACTGTATCATTAGCATAAAAAACAATGGTGACTGATCCATTGGACATCATGTTCCAATCATCTAGTTGTATCGATCCAGCCCAGATTCTTCCATTTGTAGTGGTTATACCATCTGTTAATTGGTACCAAGTTTCATTAACGCCATTTATATCAGTAAATATTACTGTACATGGAGGTGGATTTATTCCAAATACACTATGGGGAAGTGGTTCCGCAATGTTAATTTCTGGTCCATAAATGTCTTTATAGATAGATATACTTAGTGCTTCTTTATTTCCCAATGTATCATTAGCATAAAAGAAAATAGTCACTGTTCCATTAGACATGGCTTTCCAGTCATCAATGTGAATAAAGCCTGTCCATTCACGAATAGGAGTAGAAATTATGCCATCTGTTAATTCATACCATACATAATCAATAGAGTTTCTATCATATAGTGTTAAATTACACATAGGAGGAATTTGACCAAAAATTTCGTAAGCTTGAGGGTTATTAATGACGATAACTGGAGATCGAATGTCTTTATATAAATTAATTGTGTCAAAATTTAAGTTTCCAACACTGTCATTTGCATATAATATGATAATGAGAGATCCATTTCCTATCATACTCCAATCATTAATATCAATTGATCCAGTCCATACTTGTGAATTCGTAGTAATTGTTCCATTAGTCAATTGATACCAGGTGGTATTAACTCCATTGGTATCATAGAAAGTCACATCACACATAGGTGGAATAGTCCCCGCGAGATCATACGGATGTGGTTCATTGATATTGATACTAGGTGCAATTATATCCTTATAGATTGATACATTAGATGTTCCAATATTACCTAATGTATCATTAGCATAAAAAATAAGAGTCAATGTTCCATTAGACATAGCATTCCAGTCATCAGCGTGAAGAAAACCTGTCCATTCACGAATAGTAGTAGTAAAGGTGCCATTAGTTAATTTATACCATACGTAATCAATAGAATTCCTATCATACAGGGTTAAATCACAGTTAGGGGCAATGTGCCCAAATATCTCCTGAAAATTTGGTTCATTAATCGTTATGGAAGGAGATATGATATCTTTATAAACTGAAACATTAGTGGTTGCTATATTCCCTAACGTATCGTTTGCATAAAAGATAATGAACACAGTTCCATTAGCCATATTTATCCAATCATCAATTTGAATAGTACCAGTCCAATCACGAACATTAGTAGTTGTTGTTCCATCAGTTAATTCATACCATATATAATCAATGAAATTTATGTCATATAGAGTTAAATTACAATTGGGGGGATCTTGACCATATAGATCATGAGCTAATGGTTCATTAATAATTATTGTAGGAGAAATAATGTCTTTATACACTGAAACGTTAGTAGATGCTGTATTACCTAAAGTATCGTTGGCATAGAAAATGATAATAATCGAACCATTGCCTAATATAGACCAATTATCGAAATCAATTATTCCAATCCATTCCCGTAAAGCGGTACTGACTGTTCCATCAGTTAATTGATACCATTTGGCATCTACTCCGCTTATATCGTAAAATGATACATTACATTCGGGCTGCAAAGTTCCGAATACTTCATAAGAATTAGGATTAATAATAGTAATGATAGGAGCGATGATATCCTTATACAATGATAAATCAGCGGTTGCTATATTACCTAAGGTATCATTCGCATAGAAAATGATGGTAACAGAACCATTGCCTAATATAGTCCAATCATTGAAATCAATCATTCCAATCCATTCCCGTAAAGTTGTGCTAACTGTTCCATCAGTTAACTGATACCATTTGGTATCTACTCCATTTATATCATAAAATGATACATTACATTCAGGCTGCAGAGTACCGAATACCTCATAAGGATTAGGCTCATTAATGTTAATAATAGGAGCGATCACATCTTTGTACACAGAAACATTAGTTGTAGCTATATTACCCAAAGTATCATTTGCGTAAAATATAATAGTAACAGAGCCATTACTCATAGCAGCCCAATCATTGAGATCAATTGTACCACTCCATTCGCGAAAGCTAGATGTAGTGATTCCGTCAGTTAACTTATACCATACAGTATCAATAGAATTAATATCATATAAGGTTATATTGCAATCTGGTGGATTTTGACCAAATAAGTCATGTAATTTTGGCTCATTAATAGTAATATAAGGAGAAATTATGTCCTTGTAAATGATAACATTTTCAGAATTAATATTTCCTATACTATCATTTGCAAAAAACATGATGGTGACTGTGCCATTTCCCATTATATTCCAATCACTAATGTCAATTGATCCTGTCCAAATCCGTGAATTTGTGGTAAAGGTTCCATTAGTTAATTGGTACCAAGTTTCATTAACTCCATTAATATCATAAAAAGACACATCACATATAGGAGGGGTAACACTAAATAGATTGTATGGTTTTGGTTCATTAATCAGAATATTGGGTGCAATAATGTCCTTGTAGATTGATATATTAATCATCCCTATGTTGCTTATAGTGTCATTTGCATAAAAGAAAATAGTCACTGTTCCATTAGACATTGTGTCCCAGTCATCTGAATGTATAGTACCTGTCCATTCTCTCTTAGGAGTTATAGTGATTCCATCAGTCAAGTAATACCAAGTTGTATTCACTCCATTTATGTCGTAAAATGACACATTACATTCGGGAGGGGAAATTCCAAAGATTTCATACTCAGCTGGTCTATTAATTTGAATAGTAGGTGGAATAATATCTTTATATATAGTAACGTTATTCTTTCCTAAATTGCCCATAGTATCATTAGCAAAGAAATTGATGATTATAGTTCCATTAGATTGCAGTTCCCATTCACTTTCAGAGATTATTCCATCATTTTGGCCAGAGATTCCATTAAAGTAAATTGGAGTCCCATTATTTACTGTATACCAAGTTGAATTGAGATTAGACTCAAGGATAATAATAGTAAAATTACAAGTATCATTTCCAAAAATAGAGAGAAGTCCTGGAAATATAATATCAATGGAAGGAGTTTCAATATCCTTATAAACAATAATTGCTCTGGAATCCTCATATCCTCTACTATCATTTACATAAAAAAAGATAGTATGTGATCCATTTACTAATAAGCTCCAGACTAAAGCATTAATAGATCCATTTGTATTGAAATGATTTTTGGTTGGATCACTATCAATCATATACCACCAACTATGACTCACTCCTTCTTCTAGAGAAACACTGAAATTAAGAGACGAAGATCCATATAACGAATAAGGGATGGGGGATATTATAGTAATTAGGGGGGCATCCCACCAAACTGGAGAATAATCTTGACTTCCTGCCAAACCAGAAATGATGTATGGAGTATCACCAATTCCATTATCATCAGTATCTTTTCCTACATAATCATCCCAAGAATTGCCTTGATCTCCGATATTCCAAGCATTATTCATGCCTGAATCATTAGCATGTATTGTATTATTAATAAAAGTATTACTATAAATGTTGTTATTGTTAGAATTAGCAACATTAACTCCTTGCAATAAGTTGTCAAAAATATTATTCTCATAAATTATATTTTCACTACTACTCTGGTTTAAATAGATTCCATAATTATTTGAAAAAATGTCATTTCCTTCAATCGATGAGTTATGGCTATCAATTAACATGATCCCTACTGAATTGTGATAACATGATATATCCATTATCCTGCCATTCTCACTATTTTCCAATCTTATTCCTGCGCTGAAAGAGTCTGTAGAATTGTTGGATAAAATACAATCTCTAATTATAAAGTGAACACTTTGCGAATTATTAATGAAAATAGCTGCAATTGTAGCATTTGTGAAAATATCCACATCTTCTATAATAAAGGGATCATTCCAAGAGCCAGAACCGCTACACCAATCATAATTAGCAGCAGTCTCTGTCCAATTATTATCTATATGAATGAATATTTTATTTATATCAGAAAGATTTGGGATAAAATTATCGTGAATTTTATTTTTAATTACTCCTTTGGGGATTATATATGGTAGAATTGGAGTGAAATTAAAAATTAAGAATAGAACGACAAGTAAAACGGTTTTAACCGACTTTTTTCGATATTTTTCCATTTTCATTTATATCCTTAACCTTGATCGTGAATTAAATATAAATTAAATAATAAAACATACCATTCTAACTTCTTAACCACTTAAAAATAAAAAAAATTTGGATATTGAACTAAATGAATGCACAATATAAAAAGATTTAAGTGCGGGAATTCCCTTTTTTCACGGGAAAAAAGGAAAGATAGTTTAAAAAGTGACCTTACCTATATTATTCATACGAATAATTTAATATCTCTTTTACAAACTTCGAGGCTCAACTATGTTTATAGAAGAATTGAGTGGTATAAGTAAAGAAGGAGCAAAATCTTTAAAGTCGGCGGGAATTACTACTGTGGAACAATTAGCATGTTCAAAAGTTGATGAATTGCGTCTTATTAGTGGGATTAACCAATCTCTTGCTTTAGATTATATTGCAAGAGCTAAGATGCTTTTAAATGTGAAAAAGAGGCCAAAAAAGGTTAAACCACTTCCCACACCTGAGCTTAAACCTTTCTTTTCTGAAGAACATATGCAACAAATCCGAAACTGTTATCATAAGATAAAAAAACTAGAGGAGAAATTAAAAGATGATACATCAATAATTACTATGGAAAATATCAATGATGTATATAAATATATCACTTTACTAAATGTGAATTATAAACTCTATAGCCAAATAAAAATCTTTAAGGATTTAGACATCTATCCAACATTTTATGATACTATTGAAGAAAGAGATATAAAGATTTGGGACTTAAATTTCGAATGTGCTCGTGCTCTTTGGATTCTAGCTCAAGCCTATTCATTTATGTCTAAAAACTATGAGGAGGAAAATATGATTCAAAATGCCGTATTATGCATGGTACAGTGCAGTAAGGCTTATAAGACAGCATCTTATTTTAGTACAGCTCATACTCGTCAAGAAGATATCGGTGTTTGCCTGTCTGCTGAATACCTTGAATTAAAATCGGAGGAATCACGATTCTTAGCTCAACATCTAGCTATTAGGATTGAAGAGGAAGATAATAGAGATTATGGTCTTACTTCCAAGATGTATTCAGGATTGGTTGCTTTACTAAAACGTTTTTATTACTTAAAGCAACACGAACCGAAGAAAATACAACAACTACAAGGTTTAATAAATTATTATTATGGAAAAGCTTGCTTAATGAGAGCACGTTCATTATCAAATTCTTCATTTAATCGAAAGTATTCCGAAGAGACTCAATTATTTCTTCAAAAAGCAAATTATTATTTTCTTAAAGCAGAAGGTATATGGGAGGATTTAGTTACTCAGTCAGAAGAGATATCCGATGAACGTAGAAGGCAATTAATTGGTTATTTATCCTTAGTTAATAAAGAAATTATTGAGAATGACGTTCCTGCCATTAATGCCGCCGATGCTAAGATGATAGAGAATCCCGAACCGATAATCATTATTCCAGAAAACGTACCTTTCATCGCTCCAAAGTCTACAATGTACCTAACAAAGTTTCCCTCAACCAAGCTTGAACAAAATGAATTACAAGAATTATTAAAATTCAATACAGATACAAAATTTAGAATAAATGAATTTGAATCACTTCGTAATGAAAAAGCTGCGATAGGACGAGTAATCAAACAATTACAGTTTTTATATGATAATAGGGACATTGATATTAGCACTTTTTCTGAACTATTTGAAAAATATTCAAAAAAGGAAAAAATTGTTGAAGAAGCTTTACAAAAAGTCAAAAAAAGTCAAAAAAAGTCGAAAAATTCTCCTTTAAGTCAAAAATTTAAGACAACAAGTCCGGTTACTCGATAAGAGTTAAAATTTTATGTTACTTTTATAAATGGTTTTTTATTACTATAATATACCATTAGAATGAGAACGGCGTAGTAATTGTGGACTGGGCTAATAAAGTAATATCTATTATGAAGCAATATTGGTTTTATCTTATACTAATCCCAATCATTATATTATTTTTTTATAATAATATAATTTCAATTGTTTTAATTATTATCTTCTTATTTTTACTTATCATTTATTATTTCTTTTTTCTTAGTTTTAAAAAGAAAATGCTCCCTTTCATGAAAGAATATAAAGTAATTGAAGATCGAGCAATTGCCCAGGAACTAAATTGCACTTTACAACAAGTTAAGAATACAATGAAGAATCTCATCAATAAACAAGATAAGGAGCAATGGGTTATAATCTCAAATAATGATCATTATATTTTTTTTAATGAGGAAATAGTTACTGATTTTATAATATTATATAAACAGGGCAAGAATGAAAAAGAAATATTTGAAGCTTTAAATCAAAAGGAAGAAATTTTTAAATCTAGGAGAGAAATTAAGATTTTGGCAGAGGAGTTAATGCGGCAGCATAAAATCTTCCAAAAAAAAAGAAGAGGCTCTGAAGATAGGGTAACTACAGAAGTAATGGATTAATTAAACTTATAATCAAGAAAGTTTAAAAGTTTAAATAATCTGAGTTGAACTTTAAATACATCTCTCATATTAAGGGATATTTATGGTGCTAAGCGGATTAGATATTTTACATAGTAGTTTTACTTTAGTCGCGGTTGTTATCTCAATTATAATTGGTTTAATTATTAGTTCGAAATATGTTAAAGTTAAACAAATCAATGTTCTTTTGATCGGTTTATTCTGGACAGGTTTAACATTTCCTTGGTTACCCACAGTAATTACTTTCATAATGCTATGGTTTTCTGAAACTGGACTTACTGTTGAAGGATATATTGTTATTGGAATTATTATACTCCCTTTTACAGTTTTATGTGGATTGGCAGCGTTTACTAATCTCTTAGGAGTAAAAAAGAAAGAACGACAATTAATTTTACTTTTGGTCCTAGTCTTCAATCTTGCGTTTGAAATAATTATCTTTTACTTTCTATTTACTAATGTTTCTATAATTGCTACTTTAGTTCCTCCTTTTAACATTCAATGGAGTCCTATAAGTCAAGTGTATTTTATTATTAATTTAGCGTTTTTCTTAATGTTTGGTATCCTTTTTTCTCGCAGATCGATGAAATCAGAAAATCGAGAAATTAAATTCAAAGGAAAATTACTTTTTCTAGCATTCATCTCGTTCACAGTAGGCACTGTTTTAGATTTTGCCATCTCAACGACTCCTACCTACATAATTGCTAGGTTAATATTACTGTCTAGTTCTATAGAATTTTATATAGGATTTCTATTACCTGAACGAATTAAAAAACTAATTTTCAAAGAATAGCAATATTTTTTTCTTTCTTTTAATATTGAAGATTCTCTCTAAATTTGAGTTGCATAAAAATGTAAACTGATAAAGAGATTTAAATAAGGATTAAAAAATTAATCCCATTTTGAAGCTGCTTTTTGATTTACTGAACTATCATCATCTTCGGTATGGATTCTCTTTAAGTCTATATCTGAATAACCAGGTATCATATTAAGTAGTTGTCTTGTTGAATTTTTGATATCCTTAGATGAAGTTATATATCGTCCAATGATTAGTATATCTGCTCCCATTTCGAGAGCATATCTTCCAGTAGAAGGTTCAATTCCTCCAGCAACAGCAATGAGTACACGATCTTTTCCTGAGGCTAATTTTTTATCTTTATACAATTGCTTTATTTCAGGTACTAATGCCCATCTAGCTCGTTGTTCTGCATCTGGTGACTTTGATTCTGTAGCAAGTTCCACATCAATAGCTCTATGGAGAATTACTACATCAGGTATCTGCTTTAATAGTTTCAATTTACTAACTGGATCCGCAACTTCCATTGTATCTATAAAAGCATAAATTCCAAGTCTTTGAGCTTCCAAAATAAATTTGTCAAGAGAAGAGGCGGAAGCTAATCCACTAGCGACAACTGCATCTGCGGTAGCATCAAATGCAAAATCAACCTCTAATTTTCCAACATCTAGTGTTTTTAAATCAGCAACAATAAATTTATCAGTCTCTAGTTCTCGAATTTTTTTAATTGCTTCTACACCATATTTTTTTAAGAAAGGTGTTCCTATTTCCAAGAGGATCCTGTCACTTTTAGGTAATTGTTGTACCACTTTCATTTGATGGGAGAGTTCTGGATGATCTAGGGCGATTTGAAGATAGGGGGGTCTCCACAATCTTGGAACTCGTAGCCCAGCAACAGGATGCTTAGCACGATCTTTATCATAAAAGATTTTTTCTATAGGGGGATAATTTTTTAATGCTCTTTGGATAGCTAATTTTGTCGCCCCATAGTTATACTGATAAATCTTTCGATAATCAGTTGCGTCAGGGTGGATAAATACGCTTACAATTAACAACCAGTCATCGAGTTTATTCATCGGAATTAGGTTTTCCTCAACAGCGTCAGCTATAGCTTTTGCCACAGCTGCTTGTGCAGGTCCAAATATTTTATTTGCTTCTTCCATTTTAGAAACGGTGACTTTTGGGATAACAAGACTAACAGGTTTAGATAATAAATTTGGTCTTATGCATGCTAATAGTCCACCATGTCCAACGGAAGGCGAACTCAATGCATTCGCAAAAGAAACTCCAACAGGGCCATCTTTTGAGCCGATAATTAAATCAATATGAGCGAGATCAGGAGCCTCTCCAATTAGAGCCTCTCCGATAAAATATTCCGGTTTTGCCATACAAAAACACTGTGCTTATCTTCTTTTTATTTTATTGTATTTTATGGATAATATGATTAATCCAATATCCACATTAAATGAGAGTTAATTCTCTCTTAATAAAATTATGTAACGAATCATCTTAAAAATAGTATTAATAATCAATTTTGATGAGTATAATAAATTATAAATAGCGAAATTTTTTTATACATTAAGGTAGAAAATTTTTAAAACATAATTAGGGTGAGAAAAAATTAGTAAAGTAACACTAAAAAGATATTCAATATCTCAAGGAAAAGATCCAAAAGATCCAAGAGAAGGCAATTTTTTAGAGATTTGCAATAAAGATTTTAGGAATTTTAAAGAGAAAGACGGAGATCAGATTATAAAACTGTTAGATAAGTTGATCAAAGCCCGCGAGATTAGAGGCAATAAATTAGAACCATTCAAGCAACAGAAGATCAATTTAATGAATGTAAAACATTTGATTCATGAGGGCAAAGAAAGAGAGGCTTTTACAAGTTTCTATAGGGCATTTCCATATTGTATGCCATATAGATCTCTCTGAACTTTTTTAATTTTTAAAATTTAATTCAATGTCTTTAGCTTTTTGATATAATACTTGAAGGAGATCTTTGTTTAGATCAGGGGTTTCAAAAATAATGTGCTGACAATCATACTTTGTAAAATCATTTTCGATAATCTTTATGTTAAACTCCTCTTTTTTTTCCCATAATCTCGAGCCTGGATAAGGAGTTGCTATAAAATAGTTAATTTTATCGTCTCTATTAAACGGTAAATTCTTAATATATTCAATAGTCTCTTTAAATGTTTCATTAGTTTCTCCAGGCAGTCCCAACACAAAATAAGCTTGGATAGGAATTTTGTATTTTTTTAAAGATATAATCCCTTTCCTCACATCATCCGGATTCTGATATTTCAAGTTTTGTTTTAAGATTTTGATGCTTGCCGATTCAATACCGGTAGCTACTAAACAGCAACCTGCTTTTTTTAAAAAGTAAGCCTCATCTTCAGTTATATTATCTACTCTTAATTCACATCCCCAAGGAATATTTATGTTATTTTCAATGAACATATTAAGGAATTTTTTGAAGAATTCTCTTGTAATATTGATATTGTCGTAAAAGTTAATATAATCATAATTTTGATATGAAATTATATCTCTTATTTCCGAAAGTATTGAATCTATGCTTCTAATCCTCACTTGTTTAAATAGATTTTGTCGTGAGCAAAAAGAACATTGATAAGGACATCCTCGATTTATAATGATATTAGCAACCTTATAATAGTTGAAAGAATTTTTTAATTTATATCGCGCTGGCGGGGGAATTCTTTCGAGATCAATTGGGTCTGGATGACCTGTAAAGATTAATTTACCATTTGAATTAATAAAGGCTAATCCTTTAATACCTTGTATCTTAGATTCGTAAAACATTGGTTTTTTTCTATTAAATTCTAATAAGAATTGCGTTAATTGCAAAAATGATTCCTCCGCCTCTCCTATGCATATATAGTCAATATTTTTCTTGGAATGCAAAATTTCTTTATAAAGGAATGAAACATGTGGACCTCCTAATACAATGAATTTTTCATCACTATAATTCTTGATAATATCAACAATTCTAAGTACTAGGTTAAAAGTATTTGTCAGGGAAGTTATTCCGATTATAGTTTTATCCTTAATGTTTTCGATTATTAGATCTCTTAAACTAATATCATTCAAATCAGAAAATTGCTCTAAATCTAAAATATCTACATCTAATCCATATTTATCTAAAACAGCAGCTATGTAAAGAAGACCCAAGCTGGGTTCTCTAAAGAATTCAGTCTGATATTCTGAAGGTTTAGTTGTTTTAGGATTAATGAGTAAAATCATATTAATCTACACTATGATTTTCATCGGTTATTTTCTCAGGAATATTAAATGATTTAATTAAAGAATTAATTTTACCTTCTTTACTAAACTTCTCTTCAGTAATTATAGGGATATTTAATACTATAGCTTCGTACTTTTCATAATTAGGAATAAAAAGCTCCAATCCTTGTATAGCACGATCCTTTACAACAAAACGTATAGAATAATTACGATCATTAAAAAATGTAAATCCATTATTAAGACGTCCCATTTTTACAAATTCTTTATTTATGGTTTCTTCCTTTAGAAAAGTTTCTGTAACTTCTTCTTCTGAATATAAGATACCACCTATTATTACAAATATTCTTTTAAAATCCTTAGGGAGATGATAATTTTTTATGGTTTCAATTGCATTTTTTAATCGTGGGTTGTGTATTATTAAATCTCCCGTAGTAGAACTGGATTTAGTTTCAATAAAATCACTTTTCTCAATAATTCTAGCTCTTCCTTCTCCCAATGGTTTGTTTAAGATTTCTTGATACTCTATATCTTCTGTTGTATACATGTTTAAAGGATATATTCGATAAAAAAGTCTAAGTTGTTTCCGAAGCATATTAGCGAGGATTCCACCAAAAATTTGCAGTTTTAAGGCACTATTTGGGCCATTATAACTCCAAATTCTTTTAGTGTCATGATCTACTAACAAATAGACCTTATAACTGTTATATTCAGTTAATATATCTCTTACAGTTTCTCCTTCTGTAACGTCTACGGTCAGAAAAAATGGGCTCTCTCGCAATTCAAGAACTTCAAAAATTTGCATTTAACCAAATCCTAAATATTCTATAATTTTATAGGTAATGATCGTTAAAATAAATTTTATTATTTTTATTAAAATGAAAGAAAACGTTGCGAAATCAATAAAATTTTTAAATTTTAGGATATTTTTCATAGTAGTTCTCTCTTTAAAAGTTTGATATATATGAGTTCAGAGAAAAGAACATATAAGCTGAATATTTCTGGTGGAAAGACCGGTCCCGGAAAAGGTTTATCTAAATTAGTTGAAATTGATGAAAAAAAATTTAGATTTGAAGGAATGAAAATTGGAGATACGATTAATGGAGGTCTAATAGGTTTCCCGAACTATGAATTTAGAATCACAGGTGGTTCTGATTCAAGTGGATTTCCAATGAGGAAAGATGTGCACGGTCCAGTTAAAAAAAAGATATTGGCTACTAAACGTGGAACAGGATATAAGCCTAAAAGAAAGGGCCAAAAGCGGAGAAAAATGGTACGGGGAAATGAAATTACTTTTGACATGACTTTGATAAATCTTAGCGTCGTTACCTATGGAGATGTTGAACTGTTTAAAGCTAAAGAGGAAGAATAAACTTTTTAACTAATCTGAGATGATATAACGATGGTAAAGGTAAAGAAATGTTCTTTTTGTGGTTACGATATCCCTATTGGAAGAGGACATATGTATGTGAAACGTGATGGGACTATTTTAAATTTTTGTACGCCAAAATGTCGTAAGGCAATGTTAAAATATAATAAAAACCCACGAAAAACTCGATGGACCTCATTTTATGGAAAACAATAAACTGATTATTAAGATCAGTAAGGAAAATTTCCTTTACATCTCAAAAAAGCAATAAAGCTTATTGGAATCGTGAAAATTTTAATAAAACCATAAACTATCTTTTTAAGACGATTAAACAAAAGAATTTTATAGTTTCTTTCCCCTCTAAATAATGTGAAAAAACGATATTTCTTCTACATATTTTTGATAGTTACCTTAAGTCTTGAATTATTAATAATTAAAGGGTATGCTAATCCAGTGGTAGGAGGATGGTCAGAAGATCCCATTACACGAACTATCTTATTAACTGGATTTTTCCTTATAGGTACTTCTATTGAATATTCAATATTTAAAATCCGTATAATATATAAGCAAAAAAACCGTAGGTTACTATTTTCTTGCTTTAAGATTAACATTATAACTTTTCCTCTCACTCAAATTCTTGCTTATATTATTTATCGATATTTATTTTATTTTTTCTGGATTTACATTTTAGTAATAGAAATTTTGGTGATATTTCTAGAATGGTCTCTGTTTAGAATTGAATTAAATAAAATTTTTCAAAACTCAATAATAAATCGTAATATTTTAGAAACAACGATAATAGCTAATATTGCTTCATTTTTGCTTGGACTTTTGGCTCTATTTTTTCCGTTATATCCTTTGTTTCAGATTTTTTTTTAATTTTGGTTTTAAAATTAAAAATAGAGATATTATTGAAATGGCGCTTACTATTCCTAAAAATATAAATATGTAATAATCACGAAAACCATAACTTAGATATGGAGGAGGTTCTCCATTTGGTAGAGGATTCTTAATTAATACTGTATACGTTACAGGCTCTGTCCAAACATGGTAATATTCAGCTTGGCATATTATAAATAAATTATCGCCTAAATCTATGTCAAATGCGCTAGTCGTATCATCATAAGGACCACCCCAAAAGTACATTTCTGTCATTTGTCCTGAACTATTGAGTGTTAGAACACCAATATCACTACCATTCCTTTCAGCATCATAAATAAAAATAATATCTTGTTGAGAATCTAACCTTAGATTAACGTAAACAGAGATAATATTTGCAAAGTTCAGATTCATAGTAATATTCCAATGAAGGCTTAAATTAATATCATATTTTAATAGAAGAGGACTTCTAGTTTGAAAAAAAACATAAATATCATTAAGAAACCATATATAAAGGTCCTGACCAGTAGTAAAATCTATCTCACAAATTTTAGTTTTTTCAAAAACAAAACCTGAAGTATTAAGCTTCATAATCCATGTGGCCAGATCATGCCATGTATCAAGAGTATCAAAATATACCGCCAGAATGATATTATCATTATATAATTCCAACTCAACTACACTTTCATTTATAGTCCATAAGAGTGATCCCGATTTATTATATTTTGATAAAGGGGTGTTAGATCCATAAAGATATATATTACCTTCTCCATCAATTTTTGTACTTCCATAATCCATATTAAATTCTTTAATCCATAAAAGATTACCAGAACTATTTAGCTTCAACAAAATTGTCTTTCTATTTAATTGGCTGTAGCCTTTAATATACAAAGTAAGATTGTTGCCTAATTGAATTCCAGATGTTTCAAAAAAATCGTATAAATCTAATAATTTTGACCAAATTAATTCTCCTGAAGGACTGATTTTTAACAAAGAGGGATACGAACCATAATCGTAATTAAAGGCATTTCCTATTAAATAAAGATTTTCGTTAGAGTCAAATTCAACATAATAATAAATAGAGGATATCTCCTGATTAATCAAATCCCAGATTTTTATGCCTGAGGTATTGTATTTAGCTATGTACATGTAATACTCGTGAATACTAAATGAATACACTAATCCTATGACATAAATGCTATTATTTATTAATTTTATAGTAGGCTCAGTTAACTGACGTTCTGGGGTTATTATTTTTGACCATGAGTCTACATTGGTTAAATCCTGGTTTATAGTTTGATTATAATAGAATGCAAAAACTGGTTGTAGGAGAGGATTTAAATATAACATTAAGACGACAAGGACAAGACAGGTAGTTTTAAAGTTTCGCATTAATTTTGAATTAATTCATTCTAGTAGTAGAATTATTAGTATATGGATCTTTAAATTTCTTTTTCTTTTTTGATTTTCTTACTGGAGCCGAGAAAACTTTAATAAATCATCCATTAGATCTACATGGCTAACAATCATTCTGCGACAACAAAACCTCTTAATTCCAAGTTGATTAAAAGCATCGTCTGAATTTTCTCCCTTCTCAATAAGTTCAAGATAGGGTTTATATACATGAGCAATAAGTTTCCCGCAAGAAAAACATCGAATTGGTATTATTATAATAAATTCACCTTTAAGAATATGCAAATGAAATAATGTTTAGGATAAAAAAAATTTTTCGAAAATATTCAAAAATTTTTTGAAAATATCCAAAAATTTTTTTTACACCGTCTATTTTGTATCCTATCACAAATCGATGAATTATGATAATATATTAAAAATCATATATTTGAAGGAGAAAAATATGAGTTATGTAAAATTTAAAGTTCCTGATGACATAAAGAATGAATTAAAAAACGCATTGGGCGCTATAGCAGAAGCAAGAGACTCTAAAATAAGGAAAGGAATGAATGAGGTCACTAAATCTATTGAAAGAAGTAATGCTAGGATTGTTGTAATGGCTGAAGATGTAACTCCTCCTGAAATTCTTTTTCATGTACCATTATTATGTGAAGAGAAATCAATCCCTTATGGGTATCTTTCTACAAAAAAAGAATTAGGGAATACCGTTAGGATTAATGTAGGAGCCTCTGCGATTGCAATTGAGAATTTAGGAACTGGAAATGATAATATCTTAGATAATATAATTAAAAAGTTAGAAAGCTTGAAGAAGTAAATTGGTGAGATAGTTGGTTAAGTTAGATAAGTCAAAAGGAGCTCAGGTTGATGATGATTCTATTCCAGCAGAAGTAATACAAATTGTTGGAAGAACTGGTTTAACAGGTGAAATTAGCCAGATTAAGGTAAGAATTTTAGACGGTCCAGATAAAAATCGAATTTTGAC
The DNA here is from genome assembly GCA_048939995.1 of Promethearchaeota archaeon. Lineage (GTDB taxonomy): Archaea > Asgardarchaeota > Lokiarchaeia > Sigyniarchaeales > SOKP01 > SOKP01. The sequence goes on from JBHLOY010000001.1 coordinate 82,843, forward strand.
AAGAAATGTTAAAGGTCCTGTAAGAGAAAATGATATTGTAATATTAAGAGAAGTTGAAAGAGAAGCTAGAAAAATCAGAAAAAGAAGGTAAAATTAAAGAACCAATTCATTCATCAAAATATCCTAATAATTTCAAATTTTTATATTCATTATGTAAGAATTCTCGTAACGCTGTTCTTATTGCTTCAGAGCGGCTTGGTATAATTTTCATCTCGATTAATTTTTGTATATTTTTATCATAGCATTCTGGAATATTAATTGTTATATTCTGCATTGAAGGTTTTTTCTTTTTTTTTTTATCTGACAAAGCTGCTTACTCTCGTCTTGTTATTTTTTTGCGATAATGACAGATAGATATTTTAGAGTAAAAGGGATAACAAAAATAATTGGTGCCCTTAACATGTTCCATCTTTTTAATAATAAATTATAAGTAAAACTTGTTTATAAAATTATCTCTCCCTATATAAAGTATTTAAAGCATTCTAAATCAGATGTAAATTATTTCGATAAATTTAATTAGAATTTGAACGATTATTAATGGATATATATACCTTGGATGAAAATGTTTTATCATAATAATCGATGTTCTTTTTTTACATATCGCCCTCTAGTTTCTATAATGGAGATATTCTTTATTATCTCATTACAATTTCCTAATCCTCTTTTTCTATACTCTGAACGATAACCATCTATAAAGGCTCTAAAACATAACTTAAAGTTATCTCCGTGCGAGGAAATTAGGACTCTTTTTAAAAGATGTAAATCAACGCTTTTATCTTCTATAGAATCTGAGTACTCATGAAGGCCAAAATCAATAAGAAAAATCTCCCCAGATTGTGTTACAATTACATTACTTGTTGTTATATCACCATGAATATGGCCATTAATATGTAAGATAGCAATGATATGTCCAAGTTTAGAGAATATATCTTTTTGTTCTTTGAGATTTAGAGATGTGATTAAATTTTTCAGTTTAATGCCCCTGATATACTTCATGATGATTGTTGAGTTTTTTACATCAATTTCATACACTTGTGGAGTGTTCACTCCGTATTCTTTTACTTTGATAAGAGCACGTGATTCATTTAAGATTCTCGTTGTACGAATTCTGCTATCAAGTAATTCTATTCGGTACTTTTTAGGAATACGTTGCTTAAATATTACTTCTTTATCAAACCAATGACCATAAAATAAACTCGCCTCTGCCCCTTTATGAATCAACTTCTCTTTACTAATATTAAAAGCCATTTTTATCAGACCTCTTAGTCTCTCCTCCAAGGAATGGTAATATTATCCATCCGTTCTTTAGGATTAATTATTGTTTCTGAAATTTTTTGCTCTCCACTATTTTTATATTTTAAAATACCTGTCCATGCGATCATTGCTCCATTATCCCCAGCAAACTTCAATGGAACTACCTCAAATCTGGCATTATGATCATCACTAATAATTTTTATCATTTCTTGTAACCTTTTATTTGCTGCTACACCTCCAGTGAGTAAGACTTCTTCCTTTTCTGTGTGAGCAAGAGCTCTCTCTGTGACTTCTGTAAGCATTGAGAAGGCGGTTTCTTGTAAGGAAAAAGAAATATCTTTTAAGAAATAGTCCTTATTATAATCTTTCGAATCTAAAAGCCGTTTAGCGGCGGTAAATAAACCGGAAAAGGATAAATCCATTCCTTTAACAATATAAGGCAGAGGAAGGTATTTTTCTGAAGTTCTTGCAAGTTCCTCTATTTTAGGGCCACCTGGATGAGCTATACCTGCTTCCCTTGCAAATGAATCAAGTAAGTTACCTATAGGAATATCTAACGTCTCTCCGAAAACTTGATATTTCCCAGATTCATAAGCACTAACTATTGTATTTCCACCTGACACATAAAGAGTAAGTGGGTCCTTAATATCACACATTAGTCTTCCGATCTCTATATGTGCAATACAGTGGTTAACTCCAACAATGGGTATACCTAGACTCTGACTTAGTAAACGTGCTACAAGGGCTCCTATTTTTAATATAGGCCCAAGACCTGGACTTTGACTAAAAGTGATTAGATCAATATCTTTTATCGAACATCTAGCTTGAATTAGAGCCTCATTCAAAACACTCATAAAATTATTTAAATGTTGCTCCCGAACTAATGCAGGATGCAATCCACCTCTTTTAGGTATAAACGTGTCATTAACTGAACTTAAAACTTGTCCGTCATAATCAACGATTCCAACACCCCATGTGTGAGCAGTAGATTCAATACCTAGGCAAAGCTTTTTACTTAATTTCATTATAGTCGCCAAATACATTTATTAGCGAAATTTAGAAAAAATAGATAAAGAGCAAAAGAAAATTATACCTTACTCCTTTGATTTCATACGTTTTCTGGGAGTCCGTCTAGAAGCAACCTTAGCAGCTCCTTTAGTTCCTTTTCTTTTGAATACAGTGTAACCACACTTCCCACAAGAAGACCGATCATAATGGTCAGCAAGAAAATAGGCAGGTCCGCATTTAGGACATGTTCTATGAGTTCTAATTAGTTTGTTTCCTTCAATTTTATATAAGTTTGATGCATTAGCCATAATAATTTCAGTTTATTCATTAATATTCAAATAAATGCTTAAAAGGTTCATTTCTCTTTTTTAATTTATATATTTCTGTCCGTTTTTCTTTTTCTAAATTCCTTGTTTGAATGAAAAATGGCTCAAAATATTGTAATTCATTAGCATTCTCATATATATGTGCTATACCTATATCATAAGCTGAACCAAAATGGGTTTTAACATTTCTAATAATTGTTAATTTTTCCTTTGATTTTTTCATACTAGCAATCTTTTTCTTTAATTCTAGCCTGCTTGGAGTTCCTGATCCGAAATGATCGATTTGAAATTTCACTTCGGTTCTATCAATTAAAGGGTTTTTTTTTTCTTCGATAATTTTAATATCAAATGACATTATGAACCTTTTTTGATCAGTTAATTTAAATAATGTTATTAAACATTAAAGAACAATAAGAAATAAAATTTTGTTTTTTAGATATTTTTAATGAAATTTAGAACAAGAATCAATATAAGAAATGACTGAAAGAATACATTTACCCGAAAAGGAGAGACACAAATTTACCACACCGTTAGGGAAATTAATTTCTGGTAATAGGTCAGAAACTATTCCTAAAGTTGAGAAAATTGTTAGAAATTTTTTAGATTCTGGCTTTAAGGTCAATATATACCTTGTAGGAGATATTGTATCTAATGATTTTATTGAAAATAACTTTTTGAAGAATTACGTTCGCGTATGTGTTGTTGATGAAAAAACTCAGAGAAATCAAATTATTATTAAATCTCAAGAGCAATTTGAGGAGATAATTGAATTGAAGAATCCAAAAGCTACGATCAATAAAGTAAGTTTCAGTCTATTCAAGAAGATTATACTTTCAAAAAGAAAAACTTTAGTAAAAATTATTGAAGGAGAAGAGGATCTTTTAGTACTCCCACTCATTTTTGAATTAGAATATGACAAAAACTTAAAAAATTTAATATTTTATGGACAACCTCCTATCACAGATGCAAAGCAACCGATTCCAGAAGGAATAGTGATGGTGGAATTAAATAGGAGAACTAAAAAAGCCGTTAAAAAGTTTTTGTCAATATTGCAAAAAAGCTAATTTTTTAGTTTAACCATATTAGCGTACTCTTAATGCATATTTACCAGGAAAATGAATTTTCAAATATTCTGCAAATTTTGACTCTTGAGGTTGTATAATTATAACTTCTCCGGTAAAATCATCACTTAAACTGTGTGTTTTACATTTAGGGCAAATTTGTTCATTTTTTGTTATTAAGTGACAATTCTTACATGCTCGTTCTTTTGAAATGATGATACACTTCCTTATTTTTCATTATCATCTACCTTCTTTTCCTCTTTTTTCATAAACTCATCATCAATATCTTGTTCTATCCATTCTTCCTTCCCTAAGAATTTTTGCCTCATAGTCAATCCTAATTTACCACTTCTACCTGTGCCAAGTGAGACAGCAATAATTTTAGACCTTACTACATCATTAACTTCAAGAATTTTTCCCGTTTCCTTACCTATAAATCGATTTCCCACTTGTTCATATGAAATATAATCATCACAGATTTGAGACACATGTACTAATCCATCTAATGGGCCTAATCTTATGAAGGCTCCGAAATCAACAACTTCTACAACCTCTCCTTCTACAACTTCAGAGATAACAGGTTTAAAAGCGAGAATTGTAAACTCTACCTCATGAAATGTGTTAGCGTTTCCAGGGATTATTATTCCAGGCCCAACATCAACAACATCAACAATTGCGATTATGAATCCATAATCTTTGGTGATTATTCCTTCATAATCCTCAGATAGAATTATACGAGCCGATACTTCCTTAGGTTGGTCAAATAAAAATGGAGGAATCTCAATTTTACCTTGAATTTGAAAGAGTTTAAAAATTGTGGGACACCAGATAAAAAGATTAAATATAATTATCCTATAAAATATACCATAAAATTAATAATTTTTGGTTTTCCTCCAAAAAGAGAGAAATAAATGCGAATATTTAAACATCACCAAAATACGGGTATAAAATTATTATTTTAAGAAATTATGAGTATTTTAAGAAATGAGCGCAATTGGATTGGCAAAAAGCAAAATCCAAATTTCATATGTTTTAAAAGAAAACAAACTAATAATTAAGCTTAGAATTCCGTATGAAATAATCAATATCCATAAAGCTAGGAATGATGTAGCTACTAAAGTTACTTTCATAAAAATTTCCTTTATAGCAATAAAAAATTGAGTGTTTTTGGTAATTAAATTTTGATGATTAATAAATTAGAAAAAAAAAGTATTATTATTCTTTTATCCTCCTTATAAGCCATTTAGGCATCACAAGTGATAAATAAGTCAAAATATAAAAAGCTACAGCAAAAATCCAAGCAATATATACGAATATAGAATATCCAGGATGATCCAATAAAACAATCATTAAGGTATCTCCTATAAACATTAGAAAAAATAGAATCATGCAAATCATTGCATAAAATAATAATTTTAAACCAGTTAAAGCTATTTTATCCTTGGTCTCTTTTATAGCTCTTCTACAAGTCAAAGCAATAGAGATATAGACTAAGTATGAATATAGAACCAAGCTTAATGTAGAATATAATCGGATATTTAATTGACCTGCGTAATCTCCCGGTGGAACACCCCACCAATTCCAAGGTAAAAATAGTAATATAATTATTGATATTCCTATTAAAATCAATGGGATGAATAACCTCTTCCCTTTATTTGTAATTTGACTGACAAACTTATATAGGAAAATATCTGCTAAAATGACCATGGAATAAGCGAATGGTAAAGAAAAACGATATATTTCTTTAAAATAGTTTGTAATAATTGCTTCAGCTAAACCTATTGCTAACATTATTAACGCTAAGGTAAAAAATGTAAAAGAGATCGAAAGATAAAGTGGAGGATCAACTTTTCTCTCACGCCATTTAAAGTACATCTTTAAAGTTAATATAATCCCAAAAACAGAAAGAATAATGTAATAAGGAAATATAGGTAAAATTCGAATCTCAAATGGAGTGTATGTCATAAAGCATTAATAAAATTAGTTATTTTTAAATCTTCTTAGAAGAAAATGTTTTTTTGTTTTGGATGAAAATTTGAACCTAAACTAAGTTAAGAATTTTGCTTTTATCTAAATTAATTGAGCTATTTTTTCACACGTTCTTCTACAATCTAATAAGATTAACCCAAGTCGTACATCCTTATCTGCAGATACAGTTAAGACGGCATTCGGGCCAGCTTGTAGGATTAAGAGATAACCGTCACTTCCTTTAATGTATAATTGGTCAAAATCTCCTTTATTCATTTCGATAATAGCTCTTTCAGATAAGGAGAGCAAAGCAGCAGTCATCGCGGCTATTCGTGTTTCGTCTACATCTCGGGGTAGAGCTGATGCAATGGGGAGCCCTTCAGCAGAAACGATTGCTGCCGCTTTTACTTCGGGAATAGCTGCTAAAAGTCTTTTTAAAAGATCGTCAAGATTTTCAGGCGTACTTGGATCCATTTCGCTCAATTTCTCCTTCACTTTTAGTTATCTTAAAGAAACTTGATAATTTATTAGATAATAATTATCTTAAACCATATTTATATTTAAAGTAGATTGTGTTATTTATTTTTTTTTATTCGTTTTATATATAAAAATGTTCTTTATTATTAGTTTATTAAGTTGTATAATATCTGGATAAATTTACTTAAAATTTCTTCCTAATTATTTAATATAGAGAATCAACAGATTTTTTCAAATATAAATAATCTAGTATTAGTACAAATCTGAATAAGTAATATGAGAAATAATTCAATATCACTAATTAATTATATGAAAGAATATCTACTAGAGGATGAAAAAATCTTATGGAAACAGGTTAAGATTCTAAATCTTAATATGTTTAGACTTTTCACCCTTCTTTCGGTTTTAATAATAATTATACCACCCATTTAATTTACTATAAATCAAAATTATAAGATTTAGTAGTATCAATCATAATTTTAATATTTTCAGGGATGACTTTCGCGTTTATTTGTTGAGTTGGGCTAATAATCAGAGATACATTACTTTCCCTTGCTTTTTTTATTAATTTTGAAACATAAGTTTTAACTTTGTTTTCAATTCCATATGTTAAGTGAATAGTATTATCAAGATTGCCAATAAAACACATTTTGTTTACAAATTTCTCAAAGAGCTGAAAAATGTTAACGTCTGCACTTGGCTCTAAGCTTTGGATCGCATCGAATCCAATTTCTACAAATATCTCCATTAGGTTTGAAATATAACCATCAGAGTGGAGAATGATCAAATTTTTCCTATTATGAATGTTTGCAACTATTTCTTGGTAATGCTCAAAAAATAATTTTTTCCATAGTTTAACTGATATAAATTCATTTTTTTTATATCCACAATCATCAGCTACTAGGAAAAGATCGACTCCCACTTTATTAAGAATTGAAATTAATTTCTTTAAATATTCTGAAAAGAAATCTATGACGCTATAAATAAGAGAAAAGTTTTCATTTTTTAAGCATTTTGAAAAATAAATAAATCCCATTGATTGCCATGTTTTTTCAAATAATCCCGGCAATGATAAAACAATATCTAACCTTTTTTTAATTTTAGGTAACATTTTTTCTAATAAAGCTAAATCTTCATTTGAAGGAGGCTGCAAATGCTCCCAGTTATCAATTGTATTCTCATCTTTGAAAACACCATCCCATAGGTACCAATCGTCCTTATAGACTCTTCCCCACCCATCCACTCTTATTTGCTCATTTACTTGATAACCCCCTTTTCCTCTTCTGAATTCCCATAAAGAAAGAGCATCAAATCCTATTCTTTTTATTACATCTAAATTCTTTTGATTTAAAGTAAGATCTGAGGGTTTGACATCAACTTTATATAAATCGATATATTTATTTAAGAATTCAATTTCAGGGTATCCAGGGCAATATAATGGAACGATGGATGTCGCTTTTCTTTTTAATACTTTAATGAAATCAGTTTCTAATTGACCCATATCAAGTATCTTTAGAAACCAAAGTATAATTATTTGATTATTAATTATTAAAATAATTAGATTGTTGTTTAAATGATAAATATGGACTTCTGGGATCTTATTAATTTTTCATACAATTTAGCATTATCATCGATTCTATTTGTTTTTGCATTTTTAATGGTTTTTATTGGGTATGGGGGACATAAGGCAAAAAATCGATATGGGGCAATTTCTACTGTTCTCAATGGAGCTTGCTTGGTAGCTTTTGGATTATACAATCTTTTTTTCAGATTTTTTCCTTATCCTTATAATGGTTTCATGGTCTGGTGGATAGGTTTAAATCTACTTCTCAATGGTATCTTTATTATAGTTATTAAGCTAAAAATAAAGAAATATGATCTAAAATCCAAGAATGCTGATAACATTCAAGAATCTATGGAAAAGAAGTCTCGCTTAAGAAAATTTATCGAGAAAATGACAATAGAAGATCCTTATAAAGAGGATATTCCTTTCAAGATGGAGTTAATAAGAAAAAGTTTTCATTTAATGGGATTGCTTGTAGTATTTGCTCCAACTCTTACTTTACTCATTAGTGATGGAGTAATCATGTTAATAAATCAAGTACAACCATCATATGAGCTCCTTTGGGGTAGTGTCTCCCTTTTTCCTTACGTAATAGGTGACCAACAAGCAATTATAGGTCTTACTATGATGGGTTTATTAGGTGCGTTAATATTTACGCTTATATCTGATTTAATCCGAGTATTAAAAGGTCCAGAATATTCACTTTTTAATTTTATAAGTCGTTCAATTCTTAGAAATAAAGAAAAAAATGCACTAGGTCCGCAGATTTATATCATTACTGGCATTGTATTTTCTTATATGTTATATATGGCAGGAATTCTTGAGATTAGGGCTTTCTATGCAGGGATTCTGATTGCCTGCTTTTCTGATGCGGCCGCTGCTCTAATAGGTAGAAAATTTGGAAAACATAAGGTTATTTTAAGAAGTAAAGAGACAAAATCTGTTGAAGGTTTCATAGCTGGAACCGTTGTAGCATATATAATTGGACTAATCTTTGTGGGACCCATCTATGCAATAGTGGGAACTTTAATCTTTTTCATAACAGATTACTTACCCGCTGTTACAGCAGATAACATATTAAATCCAATTTTTATTCCAATAGGAATTCAATTTTTTATTTTACTATTAGGTTTACCTGTAGGATGGTAAGTTAATAATGCCTGATTTAATTAAAGAACTTAAGGGTATTCAATTAGCGATTTTTGATTTAGATGGAGTTATTTATAGAGGTAATGAATTAATTCCTGGCACTGATAAAGTTATTCAACAATTGAAGCAAATTTTAGTAAAAATAGTCTATAATTCAAACAATTCCACAGCTTCCCGGCAGATGTATGTTGATAGATTGAAAAGTTTTAATATTACTAGTCAGATTAGTGACTTCTATACTAGTGCTTCAATTGCAGCCACTGAAATTTCAAAATTAAAGGATAAAGCAAAAATCTTTGTAATTGGTGAAATTGGGTTAAAAGAAGAATTAAGAGCTTATGGACATGAAATAGTAAATATAACACCAGAATATAGAGATGTAGATTATGTAATTGTTGGATTAGATCGTGATTTTAATTATAAAAATCTTGCATTTGCACAAAAGTGTATTTTAGAAGGAAAAGCTCAATTTTATGCCACAAATGCAGATGCTACATTGCCAATTGCGGATGGATTTTTACCAGGTGCAGGAGTAATGGTAAATGCTGTTGAAGTTTGTACTGGAATTAAACCAATAAAAACTTTTGGAAAACCTGAGCCAACTGGCATTCAACTAATTCTAAAAGAAGCTGAAGTTGACCCTAATAATGCTGTTATCTTTGGTGACCGCTTAAATACTGATATTCTAGCAGGAAATTTAGCACACATAAAGACAGTATTGGTATTAACTGGTGTTACTTCACGAAATGAATTAAATCAGAAAAAATTAAAGAAAGTAAAAGATTTTGACAAGAATCTATTACCAGATATTGTTTTGGAAAAATTAACAGATATTTTTATACCATAATCTCTACTTGATCAAGAGAATTTAATATTATTTTATTGAAAGTTTAGGTATATCTAATTATCTAAAAGAGAATTTTTTTAATCTAGAATTTTTATTATATAGGTGCATTAAGCTTTTGAGGTTATAGGTATGGAGAAATATGACATAGAGGATGTAGAAGAATCAGATATAATTGGGGAATTAAATATAATTGTAAAAGATAATTGTACCTCTTTTTCGAAAGAATTAGAACATGTAATAGAAACAGCTCGTACTCATCAAAAAAGAGTTGAATATTATTCTGATAACGTAATAGTTTATTCTTATAAGAAAAATTTAAATTTAGGACAAGAAATTTTAATATTTGAAACGATTTATCGAAATGAAAATAGAGTCGAGTTATCTTATATCGCCAATAAAAGCATGTATGGATCCCATTTACTTTATTTAATTAACAGAGCGGAAATAAAATCGAAATAATAAACAGTAATTATAGGAAGCGCATAAGGAATAGTATGAGTTAATTCCCAATATGGTCTAGTTCATGAAATTCCAGATCTATGCAACATAATTTTACCAATTTCAGTAAAAATTTCTTCTACATTACGCCCATCCTTAGATGAACATTCAATATACCCATATAAGTTATAACTTCTTGCAAGATCATAAGCGTCTTGGGTAGATACTGTTCTTTTGTACTGTAAATCTAATTTACCACCAACCATAATGACAGGCAACTGTCTTTTATCTCCAATAAATCCCCTTTTGAAAATTTCTATCCAATCTTTAAAGTTTTTTAAGCTTGAATAACGTGTGATATCATACATGAAAATCCCCCCAGAAGAGCCCAAAACATAGCTTGGTAATAGAAATCTGAAGCGATCCTCACCAGCAAAATCCCATATTTGTAAACTCACTTTTTTGCCTTCCACTTTAATTTTCTTTATGTGGAAATCAACACCAATAGTCATCGTAGAGTTTCCTGTAAAGACACCTGTAAGGTATCTAGTTATCAAAGTTGTTTTACCTACACCTCCGTCCCCAAACAGGCAAATTTTGTACATCGCATCACTTTCCATTTTCCCATACCTCATATAAGAGATTATTGAAGATTAGTGTTTTCTTCAAAAATTTAACAACTATAACTTTATAGTCAAAAAATGTATTTTAAATTAAATAATTTATACTTAATTCTCAATTTTTTAATTTAGATCAAGTTAATTTTATTTTAAAAATTTGTTTTTAAAAACTTTTAGTATAATAATTCAAAAAATAGTAATAAGAAAGACGCATATTCAATATTGAATCGACTTGAATGAATTCATTAGGAGAATGAGCATAACCACCAACTCCTAAACCACCAGTTATAAAATCTAAGCCCAATTCTTTCTGGATTTCGCTTAATGGTGCTGCTGCTGCACTTAAAGGCCAGACTTCGGGTTCAACTTTTAGTTTTTCGAAACTTCTGACTAAACTTTGTATGAGTTTTGAATTTAGACCTACTCGAGAACCTTCATAACTAATATTTTTAGTTAATTTGATTTCTAATTTCGAATTTTCAGCAAATTTCTCAACAATATTTTTTATTTCATTATAAATTTTAATAAGAGAAACTTTATGAGCAACTCGAATATCTATATTACATTCTGCATTATTAGGAACTATATTTTTTATACCTTCTCCTAAATAGCCCGATTTTAAAGTGGAAATATTAAATGTTGGTTCAAATAGAAGATCTGTAAATGCTTGTCTTGCATTTTCTTTTAGAGTTTGAATTATGCCTGCTTTCATTTTGATTTTATTGATATCGAGTTGATTGCCTAGAGTTTCAATCATCATTTCTTCTTGATTATTTAATCTATATTTATTTTTTAATGAGGGAACATTGAATTTATTCTCGCTATAAATAAGATTTATCAAACTGACTAGTTCAACTGCTGGATTTGGTATGAATGAACTATATGCTGAGTGGGTTTCTTCATTGTCAGAAAATAGCTTAATATTGATTGATAGGATACCCTTATATCCTAATTTAAGTACGGCTTTACCTTCTAAGTCTTGTTTAGCTGCAGGATAATATGCACTGACACAATTTTTAAATACTTCTTTATTAGTCTTCAAATGGTTTATTAATGTGGGGGAACCAACCTCTTCCTCTCCATCAAATATTAAGATTAAAGAAATTGGCAATTTTTCATATTCTTGTAGTATCTTTATTACATTCAAAAAACAGATAAGAGGAGTTTTTGAGTTGTAAGCCCCTCTTGAGATAATGCATTTCCCTAACACGTTTAATGGTTCTGGCAAATATCGCAGTTCAGCAGCAAAAGGATTAGAAATCCATTTAGAAGCATCATTAACAGGTTGAGTATCATACATCATGTAAATTAGCAGAGGGGTCCTACTTTGACCTTCTATCTTTGCTAAGACGAGTGGGTTGATTTTACCCTCAATTTCTTCAATTTTTTGGCAAAATGGTGATAGATATTTGATTATGTATTCTATTGTTTGTTCTATCCCTCTTTTATTGAGAGTATTGCTCGGGATTTTTAAGAAATTAATTAAATCTTCTTCTATAAATCTACTGTTTGATTCTGTTAATAATCTCTCTATTTCTTCGTCATCCTTATCATTCTCCATATATTAAAAATTTATAGAAGGATTAATTAATTTATTTATTAGAAATATTCTCCATTAGGAAAAATGAATGATACTGAACCAACAAATGAACAAAAATCGAAAATTTTAACCCAGATCTTAAAAGAAATAAAAACTGAAGGTAACTTAAAAGGAATAATATTCTCATTCAGAGAAGGAAACATTATTGCCGAAAATTTAGCTGAAGAATTTCCACAATTTAACGCTGAAGAATATTCCTCCATGTCTGCCTCTGTAATAGAAAGTATAATAGGTTTAGGAAAAACAATAGGAGAAAAAACAATTAATAAAACGATTGCAGAATTAGAAAATTTTACTATAATTCTTATTGAGTGCGACGAAAAAACCTTTATCTCATTCATTTTAGATGAAAAGTCAAAACCCAATTCATTTTTTACCAAAATTGAAGATTATATTAAAAAATTTAAATTATTATATTAAAAGTTATATGATCAGTTCTGGTTTTTTGAATCTATTAGGCTTAAATATTCTATACCTATTTGGACTGCTTGACCTAATGCTTCTTCTTCAATAACTTCGGGTTTATCTTTTCTGGTATGGTAATAAGGAGCAAGTTCTTCTTTTAAATTTAGACCAAGGATCGAAGTAGCAGGAATCCCTTTTTTGCTAAATGCAGCAGCATCAGTCGCTCCAAAAGGAAGTGGTCCAATTTTTGCATTTTTATTAATACTTTTGGCAATGTTAAATAAAGGCATAAAGGTGTTAGGATCATGTTTCGCACCAATTCCAGGTTCTTTATCTATGCATAAAAGAATATCTTTTTCAGCTATACTATCGTAGTTAATCACAATTGTTTTATTCTCTTTTAACTCTTGAAAGTGCGATTTGATATATCTTTTGGATCCTCTTAATCCAGCTTCTTCTCCTGCAAAAGATACAAGAATGACTTTAGTATTTAAAGGATATATACTTTTATTTTCAACGAGAGATTTTCCTATTCCTATTAGAATAGCAGCTCCCGATAAATTGTCAACAGCTCCAGGAACAGGTTGATAGCTATGAAAAAATATATAAACAAATCCTATTGGAGTAAAAGCTAAAAAAAAAATTCCAAAAGAGAAGAATAAAATCTCGAATTCAAATGTTAAAAATTGAAATATCATTTTGATAATAAGAATAATAAATATTATCGCTACTCCAAAGTAGCCTAAATTAATTATAATTTGCCCAATTCGACCTAAATAATAGAATGTATTAAACTCAAACGCAGAATCATGGTGAGCAGAAAAGATTATGGTATTCTTTATTTCTTCAGAAGGATTCATAATTCCTATTATATTTTTTGACTTCTTTTTTGGAAAAAGGAAATCAAAAGCTTCATAATATTTCATCACATTTAGAATGAAGTAACAAATTGCTACTGTAACCAGTATAAGCGCAATAATAATGAACAATATACTATAAAATGATTCAATTTGCCAAATATTTATATCAATTAATAATGAAAACCAATATAAAACAATTGCAATCAAAACTGAAATCGCACCATAGCGTATTCCACCAAGAAAAGCATGAGGATGGCTAATATATTCCTCTTGATAAACATTATCACAGAATTTTTTAAATTCCTCTTCTATTTTATTGCCTGCCATTATTTCTTGTTCTGTTCCAGATTCTCTTGGCCCAATCTCAGTACAGACGTCTTCAATAATTTGATACATATACTTATTTAACTCTTTATTCATTACTATCATCAAGTTTTTCCATCTTTTCCAGAAATTAAAATTTATTTAATTTTTTTAAAATTATATTGCTTCTCCTTTTTTTCATTTAGTTCAAATAGATTATTTGAAGTAAATGTTTCAATTATTTCGTTTTCTCTCATATGATGATCATCAAAAGATAAAATGGAGTCGGGTTTTAAAACGCGAAGAAATTCTTTCAAAATACATTCTTTATCACCAATCCCATGTAATACATCAAAACATATAACTACATCAATAGAATTATCCTCAATGTTTGTTTTACAATTAGTTTGAATAGTTTCTATATTGTTTAAATGTTTTTTTTTTGCTTTTTTTTCAACTTTCTCAATTGCCAATGGATGAATATCTGCAGCAAATACTTTACCGGAACCTCCAACTTTTTCTGCAGCGACTATTGTATAACTTCCAGGTCCACATCCATAATCAAGTACAAAATTTCCCGCTTTAATTCCTGCTTTCTCAACTTTTTCTAGGGGAGGATGAAATTTGTCTCGAATTCTAAAAAGAAAGCTCATTCCACGAAAATCTAGATTCAATTTCTTCATTTTCTCTCTACTAAAATATTATTTTTTTATAATATTAATTTTAATTTTCAGAGCAAGTGAAAACTCTCCTAGAAAAATATATGAATCTTTGTTTAATTAGAAGAAGTATGAACCAAATGGATAAGGTAATTACTTTTTTTAGTCATGGTCATAACTGCTCTCAAACGATACTTAAGGCTTATGGTCCAAAATATGGTATTAATGAAAATTTAGCATATAAAGTAGCGAGTGCTTTTGGAGGAGGAATTGCGAGAACTGGAAATACATGTGGAGCAGTTACAGGGGCTTTAATGGTTATAGGTCTAAAGTATAGAAATTTGGATATTGAGGATCAAGAAAATAAAGATTTTACATACGAGGTTGGGAAGACTTTTATTGATCAGTTCAAGAGTATTAATGGAACAATTATCTGCCGAGAGCTTCTTGGTTGTGATATCAGCACTCTAGAAGGAAGAGATAAAGCTGAAAAAAACAATTTATTCGATGAATTGTGTCCAAAATTTATTAAAAGTTCTGCAGAAATATTAGAATCTATTTTAGAAGAATAGCAAGGAAAAATGAAAAACCTCTCAACTGATTTAATAAAACAAGTTAAGGATTTATATTCTGAGTACGATGCTAAGGAAAAAGTTGGAATATGCTTCAAGCTTCAACGAGAGAAAAATCCTTTAGATATTATTGGAGTATTAGAATTCCTAAAATATAAATTGAAATTATGGGGTAATTCAAATTTATTCTATTATCAAGGAAAACTCTTTCTTGACGATTATATTCTTGTTGTGGGATCAAATTATTTACAAGAAGCAAAGGACATTATAATGTTTATCTTTCTTAAAGAAATCTTAGAAAAAGAAGATTTTAGCATTTTAGAATATTTAAAAAATAATCTTAAGGACTATTTAGATAAAGAAATATCTAAAGGTTTAGTTAAAGGATATCCCAATGATTCTAAGTTGGAAAAAGAAATTATTAATCATATTAAAGAATTGATAAATGATTGAAAATATTTCTTATAAAAAATGAATCTCAACATTAAAGAATTAAAAGAAACAGATATCACAAAAGGAATAGAAGTTGTCTATTCATCTTTTGGTAGAAACATCACCAAGAATCAAATAATTGATGAAAAACGAAATTGGAAGAAGATGATGAAACAAAATTTCGGGAAATTTATCGTTTCTGAAGTAAATGAGAATATAGTTGGTATCGGTGGTGTGTTTTTTTTTGGGAATGTATGTAGTTTTGGTTATATGGCTGTATTACATAATTATAGATGGAAAGGATTAGGAACCAAAATTTTCGGAAAACTATTTGAAACGGCAATTGATGTGGGATGTAAGAAGATGATTCTTTATGCTTCACCGTTAGGAGAACCAATATATAGAAAATTTGGATTTATAAAATCATACTATGGTTCAATGTATAATTTACCAAAAACTATCCCAAATTTAGATTCTACAGATAAAAAAGTTAAATTTTTGAATCATCTTCCGAATTGGCTTTTAGATCTTGATAAAGAAGCTACAGGGTTTGACAGGAAGGAATATTTAAAATTGTTGATAGATTTAGGTTCGAAAGTTTTTGTTATTGAAAAAGAAGCTTTTGGGTTTTTATCAAAAGTGTTAGACAATTTACGACTGGGGCCATTAATATCAAAGAGTTTGGATCCTGCCTTAAAGATTATGGCGAAAAGTATAGAATTACAAGCTAATCAGATTATTTTAACAGAACATAATAAACTTCCTAAAGAGATATTTGATGTAATTAACTTAACGAGGGTTGAAAATGGATCAAATTTGAGAATGATATATGGTGATAAGATATTAGAAAGCTTGGATTTAGTATATGCAACTGCTACTTTTGCTAAAACATAGTTTTTAAGGTGACATCTATTAGTAATAAAATTAAATGGAATAATCGGTTAATATTTGTACTTAAAATAATTTGTGTCTTCTTACTAGTTCCGTTTGTTGGTACTCTACTTCATGAATTAGGACATTATGCAGTAGCAATATTAAGTGGATATCAAGCTCAAATTCATTTTAATTATACTACATCTACAATTCCTGCCTTTAGCGAACCATTACTCTACTTTATTTTTATTTTAGGAGGACCTATTTCAACATGGATGCTGTGTTTAATTCCTTTTGCTATATTATTAATACTATACAATAAAAATAGTAAAAGAGAAATTCTACACAATCAATTTCTGAATAAAGGTTTTATTGTACTTCTTTTTTTCGTTTCTATGGCTGGGAGGTTCATATTCACTGCAATAACCTATATAATCACCCGATCTAATGCAATTGATGAATATAAAATGGCAGATTACTTTAATATATATCCCGAAACATTTTTAATTTTATTTTTAGTTGTAAGTTTAATAATCTTGATAATTACAATTTATAAAATTCCCACAAATTATCGTTTATTCACTATCTTAGGAGCTCTTTCTGGTGCTACCGTAGGATACTTACTGTGGAACAATCTTATAGGCCCTCTTCTATTGCCCTAATTTATTATATATTATAAATAAAAAATTTAAAGTTTTTTTAGCCAATATTCAATTATGGTTTCATTAGGGAAAAGAATTAATTTAGCTGAAAAAGTTATTTTATTCACGGGTATTTTACTTATTATTTTATCTTTTATCAGTGAATTTAATTTTCACTATTTCCAAGGATTTATGCCTGATTTGATAGATTCCGCTATTTTTTGGAGAGCAGAAGCCACTGAAGTGTTTAATTCTATGAGTTTTCTCTTAATAGGGATTAGTTTATTGATAACTGTGTTTTTAATATCGAGGAAAAGACATAAAGGTAAATTTGAAAATAATTAGCAGATTTCTTTTAATGGCTAGTCTCATTAGATTTTATTATATCCCGATACCAGTATGCACTTTTCTTCCAAGTTCTCTCAAGAGAGCTATAATTGATATGGATTAATCCAAACTTTTTCGAATAGCCATACACCCATTCAAAGTTATCCATTAAAGACCACACGAAATAACCCTTGATATTTACCCCATTATTTATCACGTGATGTACTGCTTCAAGATAGCTTTTTAAGTAATTAATTCTATCATGATCTTGAATAGTTCCATCTATAATTTCATCATCCTTGCATGATATACCATTCTCTGTAATATAGATAAGAGGTCGATTATATTCTTTATCAATTCGAACTAAAAGATCATATAAACCATTTGGACATACTTCTTGATCCATTTGAGAATAATCCCGTCCCTGAAATTTTTCTCTTCTAATCATTTTTTGAAGGTTGGGAAAGTCCTCTTCCTTTTTAACACCAACACGAGTGCAAGTATAATTGTTAATTCCCAAAAAGTCAATAGGGTTACTTTCTAATAATTTTTTATGGGTCTTTGGAGGAATAGGAATTTTAAAAGTTTTAGTTAGATAAGACATTATATCTGAAGGGTAATAAGCCTTTAATATAGGATCTAAAAACCATCTATTATACCTCCCATCGACAAATTTGGCTGCCTTCTTATCAAGCTCAGAATCACTTTCGGGGTATACATGATCCAAATTAAGCACTATCCCTATTTTTCCTTGAGAGTTTTTTGATTGTCTATATGCTTCTATGGCTCTAGCATGAGCAGTATTAACATTAATAGAAGCAATAATTCCACCTCGTTCATCTCTCTTATAATCATAGAGGCCGAGAGAGTAAAACCATAGAGTAAACACTAAGGGTTCATTAAATGTAATCCATTTTTCTACGCGATCCCCATAGTGATCAAACATAAAAGAGGCATAATCCACGTAAGCATCTACTACTTCATTACTTTCCCATGATCCAACTTTATGCAATTCAAGGGGTAAATCCCAATGATAAAGAGTTATTACAGGTTCAATTTCTTTTGCGAGTAATTCATTTATTAAATTATCATAGAACCTGACTCCTTTAGAATTAATTTTGCCTTTACCAGACGGAAAGATACGAGGCCAAGATATCGAGAACCTGTATGCATTAAGACCTAATTCCTTCATTAGCTGGACATCTTCTTTATATCGATGATAATGGTCACAGGCAATATCTCCAGTGTCTCTATTCTTTATGATTTTGGTATTATGACATATATCATCCCATACACTTACCCCTTTACCATCTTCATTCCAAGCACCTTCAATTTGGAAGCTAGAAGTAGCAGCACCCCATAAAAACCTATTTGGAAATTTAATTAATTTCATTTTTAGATGTTATTATTCTTTATCAGCTAAGTATTGTATAAATAAACAATATTGATCACCCTTCATAAGGTGTTACGTGGATTTAAGAGAGTTGCTTTAAAACCAAAAGAAACAAAAACCATATCAATTGAAGTAATGAAAAAAGATTTAGCTTGGTACAATCCTAATAATAAAAAATGGGAAGTTGAGGATATCAAATATACTATTTACGTTGGATCTTCTTCAAATAATGAAGATTTACTCACTACACAGATATCTTTATAATGAAATAATTTTACTTCTCATTTATTTTTACAAAGAAGTCATTTTAAGGGAGGAGGTCCTTTTTTAATGCGAGCTTTGATTTTATTCAAATCAGGTGTAGTCCAGTTTGATTCGATCCACCAAGTAGCTCCAGCTTCAGCAAAAGGTCTAATAATTGATTCTGTGGTGCCTAAATCATCCATCAGTGTTTCGCCTTCAACGATTATGTCAAATGGTGAGTCTACAGTCCGATTCTTTTTAATATAATCTTTTATTTCTCGTATACATTCTGGCGTAATATCCTCGAACTTGCCTTGTTTGTATTTAATCGTAGGAATTAATCCATCATATTTCAATGCTCGTTGCATGGATTTATTATAAGGTCACGCACCTACCACCCAAATTGGTATTCTTGGATTTTGAATTGAATTTGGAGGGGGATGTCGCTTAAAGAATTCTCCGCATTATCTTTCCGCTTCTTGTTTTAGGTAAAGCGTCGGCAAATTGAATGACATCTAAAAAATTACTCAGATATCATCTGGTAAAAATAGAATGAATAGACAACAATCATCACCTTTCATCAGAGTTTTCGGTTGTTTAAATCTTACTTTAGGATTCCAAGCAGGATGATCCCACCACGCATAGTCTGAGTGGCAATGAATTTCATAGCCGATTTCAGGAAATCCCAACTCGCGCCAAATTTCAGCATATCGACAACCTGTTATTTTATTTACAAAACGATTATTCGTTGCTTCTACTGTTTCAATATCTTGTAATCCATATGCTTCATTATTCTCCCATCCTTCTTCATTTATTAATTCTTCCCATTTAGCAAAATCTTTTAAACTTTCAGGATTTAGATTAAATCTATCAAATGATTCAAGATCTTCTTTTCTTCTTTCTTCTCTGGACTCTTCTGCCATGTTAAGAACAGCATTGAAATATACTTCCCACAATTCATCTCTATATTTATTGTAGAGTTTTGGTAATACACGAGCTAACCCCTCAATCTTTCCTTTTAAATGAATTTCATTATGCTTAATTTTCATTTTCTTTTCATAATCTATAATATAGTTATAGACAAAATCCCAATTACCTTCAAATTCTTTTAGTATAATACTTAAACATCCTAATTCCAAATGTAGTTCATTATCATCCCATCGATCACCTATTCCTGCGAGAAAATTATACTTCTTTTTTATTTCCTTTATAATTTTAAGACGTTTTGTTTGAGTTTCTCCTAAATACACATCACCTTCAGGAAATCCTTCTTGATCCAACCATTCTTTTGTGAAATCTATGGTAAAGTTTGGTCTTGCACCAATATACACAATTTTATAATGATTTGATAAAGTGTTTAAATAAGTTACACTATTAGGTACCGGTTTATCTTTGAGGATGGCTTCTCGTGTATTAAATTCTAGTGATTCCACTCCATAATGATGTCTCTGCCTTGTATCACAAATAGTCCCATCAATAAAAACTAAAATTGATTTCATTAGATCTATATCGATTAACTTTTTAATCAATTTTTCGTTTTATTAAAGCAATTTCTACAAGAAATGGAAAAAATGAAAAGATTAATATAGCTAATAAAATAGAATTTGTATAAAGATGTCATACAAAGAAAAGATTGTCAATAAACTAAGAAAGGGTTATTCTCCTATAGAAGTTAGCCCAAAGGATGAGCTTACCTCCACTTTTAAAAATATCTTTAAGCCTATTGTAAATAGAAAAGATTTAGACTTTTTTCTTGACCTTTTCGAAACTAATGATGTAATTCTAAGGGCTTGGAGTTTCTTAGGGATATATTATATTTTAAAGGAGATCAAAATTGAGCAAACAGATAAGCAATTAAGAATTCAAAATATCGTTTTAGAAATCTTAAATGATAAAAGAGAAGTATATTATTACGGGGGTTCAAGTGAGATACACACTCCTCTAAGAGAACACCATGTTAGGAGAATTTGTGAATTAAATAATACTCTAATCTTAAAACCTGTCCTTGAATATTGCGAATCGTATGAAAGTGAAATAGATAATGTTATAGGAGAACTATTAGAAAATATATTAGCTAATTCAACAGATCCAACAATAGAACCGCTGATTCTAAGATATGCTAAAAAAGTTAGTAAAGGAGACTATAACTTAAAATCTCATATAGTTAAAGCTTTTGAAAAATTAGGTCAATCTGTTGAATTGAAAGAAAAGGGCTCTATCACGGAATTATTTAAGAATTTTTTAGTTGAAATTAAAGAGCACAATAAAAATGATCAGGATACTTTGACCAACAAATTACAGCTTGAAAAGAATATTTTTAGAGCGGCAGCTGTATTAGATCTCCCTTTTGAAAATGAGACTTTAGATTTTATAAGTTCATTAAAATATCCTTTTGATTCTTTAGAGCAAATCGCTAAAAAATATAAAAATAATGACAAATTTAAAACGATTCTTTTAAACAAGTTAGCTGAAAGCAGTAATGCTCGGTTAATAACTGATATTCTCATGGCAATTTTAATATTGAAAGAAAATATTGATAACTGGAAGGAATTAATTATTGACAATATGCAAAAATATCAGATTATTGATGGACCACTTATTGTAGAAATGCAAGAAGCTAATCTCTTAAATGAAAACATGATAATTAATTTTTTTAACTCCGGAGATAATTGGTGTTTGAATTTTATTCGAGAATTTCTGGTGAACAATTCTGAAATCCTTGATAATTGGCAGAGCTTAAAAAATGAATTCATAAAAACTTTGGAATTATTCGAGAAAACAGAAAAAAATTTGGAAAAGAAAAAAGAATTAATCTTAAAGCTTATCATAGATTTAAAAAAAGATGATCTAGTTAAATATTGCCTCGATAATTTTTTATTTTTTAAAGATGAGAATTTAAAGAAATTATCACTCTTTCCAATCCTAAAATTTGGAGAAGAAAGCTTATTACTCAAACTAAAAGAAGTAATGATAACTGATAAAGAAATCGCAAAATTTGTAAGGAATTTTTGGAACAGATTGGAGAGAAATGAATGGAAATTTTTTTATTGAGTTTACTCATGAATAATTAGTATTTCAGGAGTTATTGAAGGATAAAGTATTCCTAATTGTTTCCAAAAGTCAATAAATACCCATTCATTCCCTAGTGGATACTGATCTGCTTCATGAGCTTTGCTAAATTGATAATCAAGTCGATTTTCTGAATTGAATTGCACGAAGTAGGGTTCTATAATCTTCTCTTCAGTATCAAAATAAAAAGCTATTTTTTTAATGTTCCCTTTGAATGATTGCCAATCTCCTTTTTTCTCATATTCCTCTGGATATGAACAAAATTGATCTACTTGATTACCATTAAAATATACGTAATGATACCAGACGTCAGAATCATATACTTCGATTAAAGAAACAAGGGTTTGTAATTGAATTGACGTAAATTTACAGATTTCTTTCTCTTCAAAATGACAATTATTATAAATAACTACAGACCAATTATTTTGCATTGGATAAATTGCTGTCATCGAAATTGGCTGACTGATAATATCATGAATATCAAAGTCTTTTTTTTGTTTAGAATCTATCCAATCAGAAAAAGACATAAT
The DNA here is from genome assembly GCA_048939995.1 of Promethearchaeota archaeon. GTDB lineage: Archaea > Asgardarchaeota > Lokiarchaeia > Sigyniarchaeales > SOKP01 > SOKP01. Next base: position 105,462 of record JBHLOY010000001.1, read on the forward strand.
TCTAGTAACCATATTAGCACGAGCCAAATATGACTTAATTGAAGCTGTGATTTCAATTGGAGTCTTATTTTTTACTGCTGAAACAAAAAGAAATAATCCCATACAACTAATTTCTATATACTACTCCAATCTTTTATAAGTTAACTATTTTAACTTATTCTTCTACTATTCAATCATCAGATAAAATCGAATTTTATTTCCTTAATTTTAAAAATCTGGCATTAATAGCAACAATCACCGTACTTAAAGACATAAGAATGGCTCCAATAGCAGGATTTATTAATATTCCAAGACTAAATAACACTCCTGCAGCTAGAGGAATCGTGAATACGTTATATCCCGTAGCCCAGATAAGGTTTTGAATCATTTTTTTATAGGTCGCTTTACCAAATCCTATTAAAGAAGTCACATCTTTTGGATTACTATTTACTAAGATTATATCAGCAGTTTCAGCAGCAACATCAGTACCAGATCCAATTGCAATTCCAACATCTGCTTGAGCTAATGCAGGAGCATCATTAATTCCATCACCAGTCATTGCTACAAATTCACCTTTAGATTGTAGCTCTTTAATTTTTTCTAACTTTTCATGAGGAAGCACTTCAGCATAATATCCATCAAGATTCAACTCCTCTGAGACTGTTTTGGCAGTTTTTTCATTGTCTCCTGTTAACATCCAACATTTAATACCCATAGACTTTAATTTCTTAATAGCATCATGAGATTCTTCCCGGATTTGATCTGAAAGACTAATAGCACCAATTAACTTATTCTCACCAAGGATTACAAATACAATAGTATCTATTGGACCCCGTCTCATATTTTCAGGGGTAGGAATATTCAGTTCATTTAGATAGTTTGGACTAATAACGCTAACCATCTCTCCATTGACAATTCCTTCAACTCCCTTACCTTTAATAGCTTTAAATTCTGTGGGGGATTCCAGAGAAAGATTCATGTTGTGTGCTTTTTCAACAATTCCTTTAGCAATTGGATGTTCAGAATTTTGTTCTAACGAAGCAACTATTTGAATAATGTTCTGTTCGTTATAATTATGATTAAAAGATTGTACAACATTTACACCGAAAGTTCCTTTTGTCAATGTTCCAGTTTTATCAAATACTATAGTGGAAATTTTTCTAGATGCTTCAAAAGATGTACGATTTCGAATCAATAATCCACTTTTTGCGGAAAGGGAAGTAGAAATTGCAACAACTAATGGAATCGCTAACCCAAGTGCGTGTGGACAAGTAATAACCATCACAGTAGCCATTCTCTCTATTGAAAAATTAAAAGATTCTCCCAATAACAACCATGTTAGTAATGTAGTAAATCCAACAGTCAATGCTATAACAGTGAGCAAAAAGGCAGCTTTATCAGCAAGTCTTTGGGTATTTGATTTAGAGGCCTGTGCGTTTCTCACTAAGTTAATAACTTTTGATAAATATGAATCTTCTCCTGTACTTTCTACTTGAATCTCAAGAGACCCATCTCCATTAACAGAACCACCAATCACCTTGTCTCCGCTTTCTTTTTCAACAGGTACTGATTCTCCTGTTAACATAGACTCATCAATATAGCTCGAACCATTCAGAATTAAGCCATCAGATGGTATTTTCTCACCAGGTCTTATCAAAACCTTATCTTGTATTCTTAATTTACTAATCTCAACATCCACAATCTCTCCATCTCTCATTAAATGGGCTGTTGATGGCATTAGTTCCACTAACTTCTCCAATGCTCTAGAAGCTCCTAAAACTGATTTCATTTCAATCCAATGCCCTAAAAGCATAATATCTATCAATGTTGCTAATTCCCAGAAAAATGGAGTTCCTTCTAATCCTAAAATTGTTGCAGCACTATAAATGTATGCAACAGAAATAGCCACGGCAATCAAAGTCATCATTCCAGGAGCTTTTTTCCTTAATTCATCTATAATTCCTTTAAGGAATGGCCATCCACCATAAAAGAAAATGAAAGAAGCCATAATCAGAAGAATATAATCTAAACCAAGAAAGCTAAAACTAAATCCTAGCCAACCCTGTATTGTGGGAGATAATATAAGAATGGGAACAGTGACGATTAAAGAAACATAGAATCTTCGTCGAAACTCTTTTATCATCATTCTATGATGAGCGGATTGATCTTTATGGCTTTTATGTTCTGTCTTATTCGATACGTGAGTATTATGAGAATGCATTCGATGATTATTTTTCAATTCTTTTATTAATATACCTTTTTTAATATTTTAAAAATATTTTATTTATATTTTAGAATTAATTAGATTGAAAAATAGTTTTAATCTAATCCTATTTGTTCAATTACATTTCTCAGCTTTTGAGCAGAATTTTTTAAATAATATTCTTCCTCCGAATTTAGATCAAGTTTTAGTACACTTGATACACCTAATTTATTTAAAATCGCAGGTAAACCTAAATAAACATTGTTTATTCCCAAATAATCTCTTACTAGGGATGAAACAGGTAAAATCGTATTCTCATCATGTAGAATTGCTTGTGTTATTTGGGCAAGAGCTAAACCAATTCCATATGATGTCTCACCTTTCCGTTCAATAATCTTATTTGCTGATGTTTTTACTTCTACAAATATCTGATTCAATTCTTTTTCATTATCGCAGAATTTCTGTTTATTACAGTTTAAGCAGTAATCTTTAATTAATATACCTGCAAACATAGCACTACTCCAAACTGCTAATTCAGTATCTCCATGCTCTCCGATAATGTAAGCATGAATATTTTGAGGATTTATATTACACTTCATTCCTAAAAGGTATCTAAACCTAGCTGTGTCTAATACAGTACCAGATCCAAAAACTTCATTTTCAGACTTTTCTGAAAATTTATAAGTTGCATACGATAATATATCAACGGGATTTGAGACAATTAAAAATTTTGCAGAGGGAGTTATATACATTATCTCTGGAATAATCTTTTCATATAATTTTATATTATCCTTAATCAAATCAATTCTTGTCTCGTTAGGGCGCTGATTTCTTCCAGCAGTTATTACTACTAGGTCTGAATTCTCAATATCAGAATAATCACCAGCCTCAATTTTTACTGGTAATACATAAGGACCTGTATGGGATAAGTCCATTACTTCACCTTCTACCCGTTTTTTATCAATATCGACCATCACAATATGACGTACTAATCCTTTAATTATTAAAGCGTAAGCAAATCGAGTACCAACATTCCCGCATCCAATAATAGATATTTTTGGTTTCAGATTAATCATTTTCAATACCCCTTTATATTTCTTTTATAATTATTTTATTTTTAAAAGTATGTCTAGTTATTTTATGAAATCCAATTTGATTTTTTATATTCAAGTTCTTGATATATTCATAATTTTAAACCCTTTATGTTATATTTCAAAAAAGTTATTAATGAAAAGAAATACATTTAAATATATATGATGCAATATATACTTAAAGGTATATACCCTCAAAAAAAAGAAAAATTAAATAAAAAAAGAGGAAGAATTATGAATAAGAATGAAGAAAAAGAGCAAGAAGATAAAGAAAAAATGGAACATATGCATGAGCATAAAGATAAAAAAGAAATGGAAAATATGCACAAACATCATGATATGTAATCCCATGAAGATAATGAGTTAAAAAGTTAATCTAAAAATTTTATTTTTTTTGAACTTTACTTCGGCTTAAATAATCAATTGGTTTTAAAATATTCTCCAAAGTTGATTAGAATGTACTTATTCTAACCTTTTTCTTCGAGTTAAAAACACAATTTATGAAAAATCGTTAAATTTAGTTTAACATAAAAAAAAAAGTATTCGTAATAGTTATATAGTGCTTCCACAGAAGGGACAATACTTTGATGTCTCACTATCTACTTTTTCTCCGCAATTTGGGCAGAACTGCGTAGTACTATATGAATTTTCTACATCATTTTTAACTGAAGTATTTTTTTGATAATCCTGATCGGCTATTTTAGAATTTTTATCAATATTTTCTTCGCTATGATTTCGAGATAGAAAATACAATAGAATTAAAACCACAAAAAGAAAGAGAAGCCCTCCTAAAAGTAAATATATCCATCCATTTGGACCCAAATCCATCATATGATTCATATAATCATAACCATTATCCAAAATTATTAACTCACCCAATAATTATGTAAAGTCTATTCCCTTTTAGCTATTTCACTTGATTGCCTTTGATTGTAATTTCCTCTGATAATTAGATAAAGAACTAGACCAAAAATATTAAAAATCAAAGCAATTATTAACCATACCTCAGAATTAATGATTCCCCTTCTTACAGCATCCCTGTGAACGTAATAGGCAATAATGACGCTAGTTATTATATAAAGACTCATTCCAAATATCATTATTAGCCATGAAAATGGACCAAATTTAGCAAACCACCAATCCATCATGTGCAAATCTCCATACGTATTGAAATACAATTTAAGACCTCTTGTTTGACTTTTTATTGTAATATAATCTTAGGATATATATGTAATAGTATATATTTAAAAGTTGGTATTATTAAATATTATGATTATCAAGTATCATGATCTAAAAATTTGGCAAATATTTCTGTCTTTAAAACAGGTAGGAAATCATCATTTGGTGCCAGTAGCTATATAGTAGGAAGTTAACAATCCGGATATTTCTACTTTTGTTACATTCTTTAAGTATTGCCTCATTTTCTTCCAAGTTTCACGGGTTACGTCTTGATATGTGATTCTGAATAGTAATTTATATATGGGATTTAAAATTACACCCTTATTCCCAGTAATGAGCTGAAAATCTAAAACAACATATTTTCCACCTTCTTTTAAGAATTCAATAGAGTTTTTCAACGAGATATCATAATCTTGAATAGATACCATCGCCCAAGTACAAAGAATAGCGTCTACTTTCTCATTCAGCTTAAAGTTTGAAGCATCCTTTTTAAGAAGACTTATGTTCTGCCATCCAAATTTGATCAGCCTATCTTCAGCTTTTTTTAACATTTCTGGAGAGTAATCCAAAGCTAAGATTTTCCCTTCCTTTCCTATTTTTCTTTCAAGATATTCAAAATTAAGACCTGTTCCACAAGCGAGATCTAGAACAGTTTCACCTTTGTTAAGTTCTAATTTCTCAACAGCTTGTTCACGAAACATTGCATCATAGCCTACTACTGAAAGTAAAATATCCCATATTTTTGCCCATCTATCCCAAATCTTGAGGTAATTATTTGTCATTAAGCATTCTGGATATAAAATATTTAATTATACTTTTTTAAAATTCAAATAAAACGTCTAACTTCTCTACAATATATATCATATTCCTCTTTAAATTGCTCTTTTAACCATGGCTCTTCTGTAAAAGGAGTAAGGAAATTCCACAATATTCCTAAAATACCTGTTATCAAAGTAAAAAAAGAATTGGCAAGAATTATCAATCCGGCATATAATATTATATCAGCTAAATATTGGGGATTTCTTGAATATTTGTAAGGACCATCTTTGATTAATTTCCCTTTTAATCCAAGAGTTGAGTGAACACTTAAAGTTCTCACACCCCAGATAAGAATAAATAATCCAATTACGATTAATGATATTCCTATTGGGTAGCGAAACCAGTGTATAAAAATGAAATTTTTCCAGTCTAAAACGCTCAATATGATTGTTCCTACGAATGAGATGATTGTGACAACCCAACTGATCCAAAATTGCCATGATTTTTTACTGGGTGGAGGCCAAATTCTATATTTTGGCATGATTAATGTAAATATCAACCCTCCCACAAGCAATATGCTTGCAGTAAGAGTTATTATAAATATAATTATCGTTATAATTCCCATTATTGTTATTCCCTCCTATTCTGAACGCTTTTTTTTCTGCACTCCCTCTTCATATCCTTTTCACTTAATAATCCATTATTCTCTAAGGGGATATTGAGTTCAATTTCAGAACTTCTTATTTTTCTCATGAGTTGTCTAAGACCATAATCATTAAATATCAATTCTAGAAAATTCTGATATAGCATCTTAAGATTATCCATACATAATTTAATAAACAGATCATTTTCTTTAGAATCCATAATATTTAGAATTGCTTGAAGCCCTTTTATGGCATCCTTAATATTTTCAAAGTTATTAATTACTTTTTCAGTCGATTCCATTGAAAATTTTGTAATTATAATAATTTTCACACCCCATCTAGTTTAGATTGATTGGAATTGACCAATTTAGCTATTTTGGTTTCATAGATTGAAAGACATCTGTAGCAACAGAAATATGAAATTTTTCCATATTTATCTCTATATCTTGGTGCCGATAGATAAGCTGGAATTCCCATACCACATAATGTACAAGATTCATGTATATCTGCATCAGATCTTATAACTTTTCTACAAATGGGACATAATTTTTCTTTCAAAAATACAACACCTTTCAAGCATTTTAACTTAAAAAATTAAAAAAAATATTTTTATTATTAAATAATACTCATTTGGTGACCACAGTGCTCAGGGATGGGTTTAGTTCCACAGTGAGATCCCATCCAACAAATCAATTTATCGCCTTCTTTATGCATAACTACACCACAATGTTGTGGTATATCCATTTCATAACCACACATAGAACATTTTAACTTTTCCATCATAATACACCTCTTTTTTTAATTTTAATTACTATAATTTGGAAGTATTTTTGACCTGCGAAGGAGATTTGCATTAGATACTACCGTTATCGAACTTGTAGCCATAGCTATTTCCGCAATCAGTGGATGAGCTAATCCTAGCATGGCAGCTGGTAATGCTATTAAATTATAAAAGAATGCCCAAAACAAATTTTGTTTGATTTTCTTAAAAGTATTTTTTGATAATTTTATTGCTGAAATGACTCCAGATAAGTTTCCACTAACTAATGTAATATCTGCTGATTCAATAGCGATATCTGTTCCAGTGCCAATTGCTATTCCTACATTAGCAGCCGTTAAAGCAGGAGCATCATTAATTCCATCACCTACCATAGCTACTTGTTTTCCACTCTCTTGTAATCTTAGAATCTCATTTACTTTTTCATCTGGTAACACCTCCGCTATAACTTGTGAAATACCTATTTTTTTTGCAATTGCTTCTGCTGTACGTTCATTATCTCCTGTTAACATGACGGTTTGTATTCCAAAATCTTCCAATTCTTTAATAGCAGGTATTGAGTCCTCTTTGATTGTGTCTGCTATTGCTAAAATTCCAGCTAATTCATTATTAACTGAAACTAAGATCACCGTCTTAGCCTCGCTTTCTAAGGTTTCAATTTTATGATTATAACTTTTATAGTCAATATCATTCTCAATCATCAATTTCTTACTGCCTATAAGAATTGATTTTTCAGCACTTAAGGCAATTTTTGCTTGAACACCCTTGCCTGTCAAGGATTCAAAATTACTAATATTGAATAAATCAAAATTATAATCCTTTGATTTCCTCAAAATAGCATCTGCTAATGGATGTTCAGATCCAGCCTCGACGCTTGCAGCATATTTCAGCACCATTTCAGTTGAGAAATTCTCTGTTGTAATTATGTCAGTCACTTCAGGTGTTCCTTTTGTAATAGTTCCGGTTTTATCAAATACAATAGTGTTTATTCCTCGTAAAGTTTGGATAGCCTCACCATGTCGAATGAGAATTCCATGTTCCGCACCCATCCCACTCCCAACCATTAATGCTGTGGGAGTTGCTAATCCAAGAGCGCAAGGGCATGCTATAATAAGTGTAGCTATTAAAGTTAAAAACGCAAGAGTTATAATGTTTAGACTAGGATCCACCCAAGGTATAAATTGTTGTACCGCAGCTAAAATTGACGTTAAAGGCAAAAATATCCAAATTATGAATGCGACTACAGCAAGAAGCAAAACCACTGGCACAAAATAACTTGTAATTCTGTCTGCAAATTTCTGTATAGGAATTTTTGATCCTTGAGTTTCTTCCACCAATTTAATAACTTGAGACAAAAATGTATCTTCACCGACTTTAGTGGCCTTCACTTTCAGTAATCCTCTTTGATTAATTGTAGCTCCAATTACTTCATCTCCAACTTTCTTCTTAACAGGCATCGACTCTCCAGTCGCCATTGATTCGTCTATAGCACTTTGGCCCTCAATAATGATTCCATCTGTAGGTATTTTTTCTCCTGGTTTTACAATCATAATATCATTTTCTTTTAGCTGTTCAATTGGTATCTCAACTTCTTTTCCATCTACTAAAATAAAGGCACTTTTTGCTCCAAGCTCTAGTAATTTACGAATTGCTTGGGAAGCCCTTCCTTTAGCTTTAGTTTCAATATATCTTCCTGTTAGATGAAAAGTCATTATCATTGCAGCTACTCCTGAGTAGTTGAAAAGAGGTGAAATATAGGATAAAGGACCGGTTATAAATGCCGAAATTGTTCCAAGAGCAATTAATACATCCATATTTGCATTAAGATGACGCACAGCTTTAAAAGCTGAGATGTAAGTACTGTATCCCACTATAAATAGGGGAAATAAGGATAACAGGATTATTCCGAAATTATATATGAATTCATCTGGCCAATAAATCCCTCCAATCATTTCTACAAGCATCCAACCAATTATAGGTACTGTAAAAATCCAAGAAATTAACATTCTTCTTTTAGCAATTCTATATTTTTTCTCTTCTTGTTCTATCTCACGATCATATTTTGACTTTCCTGAAACTTTTTCTTCAATATCCAAAGCACGGTATCCTGTATTATTTATTATTGCAAGCATATCATCATATCCCAATTCATCTGTATCATATACAATCGTGGCTTTTTCTGTCGCTATATTTACAGTTGCACTTATTATACCTTCACTTTTCTTAAGTGCCGATTCTACAGTTTGAGCGCAAGATGCACATGTCATACCTTCAATTTTTACGACAATTTTAGTTGAATTTGGTATCGCTCCATAACCAGTGTTATTCACAATTTCTATAATTTCTGATTTTTTTATTATCTTAGGATCGTAGGTGAAATAGGCTTTTTCAGAGGCTAAATTAACATTTGCATCTCTAATTCCTTCATGCTTGCTAAGTGCTTTTTCGATAGTCTGAGCACATGATGCGCAATGCATTCCTTGTATGTTTAGAAAGGTTACTTTTCCTTCTTCAACTTTTTCTACCATTTTTTCTTCCTTTGTCCATTAATTTTTAATTAAATTTTAAAAAATATTATTCTGAGATATATATGGAGGAGTATATATTTAAATGTTGCTATTTGAAAATATATATTTATAAATTATAACAACAATTATTAATACAATGAATTTCTATTATTAAACCAAGAAATACGAAATTAAGGAGTTTTTTAATTGAGTGATACTATAAAAATTCAAAATCTCACAAAATTTTATACCATAACGTTATTAAAGTCAAAAAAATCGGTTAGTGGGTACTATATTTTAAAACAACTCAAGTCGGATTTAGGGATAACTGCAAGTCCAACATATATATACAACTTCTTGAATAAGCTTCAAAAAGAAGGATATATTGAACCCACCCCAAATCCCAAATCAAAAAAGTCGAAAGGATTTCAATTAACTTCATTAGGGAATGAATTTACTGAGCATATTTTTCAACGTTTTAGTAATTTAATAGAAGCTGCTATAGAATCAAAATTGGAAGTTTGTGCAAGCTGTGGAGTAAAATTGTATAATGATTTTCATACTGAAAAAATTGGAGCAAAAGAGATGAAATTTTGTTGTATACACTGCGCAAAAGCATATAAAAATTCTCATCAAAAGAAATAATTTATCTTATCCTCTATTCAACAAATTTAGCTTTATTCTTGATTATAATTAAGGGCAAGAATTATTGTTGAAAAATTTCTTTTGAATCCTACTTTAGAATATAATTTATGTGCAGGAACATTTTCCAGTGCCACATCTAAATTTATATATTTATAACCTTCTTGTTTTACCTTTTCTAAGCAGTAGAGTAATAGTTTTTTTCCTAAACCTTTCTTGCGATAATCTGGAAGTAACCCAAAAGAATTAATTTGTACACCATTTTTGAAGGGGCGTAATATTAAGAATCCAATAATTTTTTCGTTTCCAAATAATATTGAAGAATTGTTAATCATAATTTTTTCTATGTTAAACCATTCAGTTGCTACAGTATTTTTTAATTCATTATTTAAATCTAAATACATTACATCTTGGCTATTTTCATATATTTTTTGAGACACAGTAATTAATTCATCAATATCTACATATTTTATAGTTTTAATTTCGATCTTTTCAGAAAACGATAATGGTTCAACTTTAATTGTATCTAAATCTAAACTCATTGAGACTTCTTCCATTACTTTATAAAAACCTGATGCTTCATACCATCTAATGTATCCTTGATACCTTTTCTTATCTTTATCATGCTCCATTGGAAAACATATTTCAAATCGGATAATATCGTTTTCCTCACCATATTTAATAGCTTCGTCTATTAATTTTTGCGCAATCTTATCTTCATGAATATTAGGTAAAACTGTAGGTTGCCATTCCCAGATGATACCAAATTTTGGATAACTAGTACATAATAAAAGCAGGCCCATTAGTTCGTCATTAGAATATGCATAAAATATGATGAATCTATAAGAATTTCTAAGTTCATCTAGGTCTCTTCTGATTACCTCAATGGTTATAGATTCATTGATTTCACGTCGATCATAATATACTTTGAAAATAAATTTAGATAGTGTTTCAATATCCACTTTTTCATCCAAAAGTTCGAATTTGATATCTAACATTGCTTTATTATGATAATAATATGAGATTTAGTATTTAATCTATTAAATCATCCTGATAATAAAAAAAGTAAAGAAATAAAGCAAATTAAAATTAAAGAAAAAGTAAAAAAGTAAGAATAGTAAAAACAATATAATAAAAGAAAATTTATGTGAAAGTTATGGTTGAGTTTGAAATATGGAAACTTTATAAAAGCATGCTATATAGTCGCTTTTTTGAGAATGCTGTGAAAGATTTATGGGAAAAGGGAAAGATTTCCGGTGAAATGCATCTTGGAACAGGAGAAGAAGCTATTATAGCATGCGTAGTTTCACATTTAGAAAAGGGGGATGCTATAGCAGTTGACCATCGCGGAACAGCAGCATTTATAATACGAGGAGTTGATCCAGTTTTGTTATTATTAGAATTTTTAGGTCATCCTAAAGGGCTCTGCGCTGGGCAAGGAGGCCACATGCATCTCTTTTCAAAAGAACATTTGATCGCATCATCAGGTATTGTGGGGGCATCAGGTCCAGCAGCTACAGGATTTGCTTTAGCTTTAAAATACAAAAAGCAAAGAAATATCGCTGTTGCATTCTTTGGAGAAGGTGCAATGAATCAAGGTATGATGCTTGAGTCAATGAACTTAGCTTCTGTTTGGAATTTACCTGTCCTCTTCGTCTGTAAAGATAACAATTGGGCAGTTACTACAATTACAAATGAAGTTACAGGAGGTAATTTAATAGATAGAGCAAAGGGTTTTGGCATTGAAGGATATGAAGTTGACGGGAAAGATTTAGAAGCAGTTTGGAAAGTAGCAAACGAAACAATCTCCAAAATACGTAATGATGATGGACCTAAGTTTATTCATGCACATTGTGTACACACAGAAGGTCATTTTCTTGGGGATCCACTACTCAGATATTATCGAAATCCTAATCTGTTAACAGAAGTTGCTGATTCTCTTAAAGAGTATGCTGGGAAAAATTTAGATGAGATTCTTTTATTGTTACGGAAAATAGGGGGTCAAACTAAGAAAAAACTAGATCCTATAGCTGATGTTCAGAAAAAGTTGAAGAACGAACAAGATCGCCTTAGACAAATAGAACAAGAAGTAACAAAGGAAGTTGAGCAGTCAATTAATAGAGCATTAGAAATTTTTGAAGGAGGGATGAAAAATGGTTAAAATGGGATTCGCACAAGCAATAGAAAGTGTAATTGCTAAAGCTATGGAAGAAGATGAAAATATTATTATTATGGGAGAAGATGCTCATGGATTACGATTAAATCTTTTTGTTCGATTTGGAAAAGAAAGAGTGAGGTCTGCACCTATAAGTGAGAGTGCGTTTGTGGGTGCTGCAGTCACAGCTGCAATGGCAGGACTACGTCCCATTGTAGAAATTATGTTAGTGGATTTCGTTGGTGTAACAATGGATGCCATCCTTAATCATGCAGCAAAAATAGCATTTTTTTCGGGAAATAAATGGAATGTTCCAATAGTTATAAGAACTGCTTGTGGTGGTGGCTATGGTGATGCTGGACAACATGAACAGAGTTTATGGGGTTGGCTAGCACACATACCTGGGCTGAATATTGTCATCCCATCCAACCCTGCAGATGCAGGAGGCTTGATGCTCTCTTCCATATATGAAAATAACCCAGTAATTTATTTTGAACATAAATTGCTTGCAGACTACTGGTTAGACTCTATGGGAAGCGGTGGTAGAACCACAGTTTCTTATGATGTTCCAGAAAAAGGACTAGAAGGAGAAATACCTGATAAATGGGAACCAATCCCTTTAGGTAAACTGAATCGAATGAAGGAAGGAAGTGATATCACCCTAGTTAGCGTTGGAGTTGGGGTTCACCGTGCTTTAGAAGCAGCTAATAAATTAGAAGAGAAAGGTATTTCTGCTGAGGTTTTAGACTTAAGGTGTGTGGTTCCATTAGATGTAGAAGGATTGAAGAATTCCGTAGAAAAAACTGGAGTACTTTTAATAATTGATGAAGACTACAAAAACTTCGGACTTTCTGGAGAAATCTGTGCGATGCTTCTAGAAAGCGACATCTCATTTAAATTCGGTCGTGTTTGTACTGAAACTACCATCCCCTATTCAAGAGATTTAGAAGACCAAGTACTACCGAATACAAAAAGGATTATGAATGAATCACTTAAAATTTTAAAGAGGTAAAGACTAGAGATTTCTTCATCCGTTTATTAAAATATATCTTTTCCACAAACTGGACAAAATTTATGCCCTTTAGATAATTTATACCCACAATACTGACAAATAAGCTCTTTTTTAGGTTCTTTTTCCTTAATGATTACTCTTTGAGCTTGAGGTGCAGGCTTTATATCATCAGGCGGTTCGGGTGGTTTGTACACATAGGGATATGGAAATCGATCATCTCTATCATCGGGTGGTGGAGGAGGCTTGTAACCATACAAAGAACCTAATAAATCATCGTCTCTATCATCCTTATCAAATTCATCCATAATTTTTTTCGCTTTTTCAACCATTTCTTTTTCTGCAGGGTTTAACCTTACATTATTAGGTACTTCTACCTTTGGGGGGTATATAAATGACACATTGAGATGTTTTTCAATAAGCTCTTTTATTCCTCTAAAGTCTCTTATATTTCCATGAAACTCTTCAATTAGCTTCCCATAGTATTTATAAATATCGTAAACTAATAACTCGACACCATGAATAAAATCTTTTGAGGGTGATTTTTTCATGATTAAAATGAGGCGAATATTTACAAATTCAGTCATTATTATTATTGAATCTTTATAAGGGATTTGTATCGTTTTAGACTCTCTATCAGCAGAGATTTCTGAACCAAAAGCACGAACGGCTTGTAGAAAACCCGATATTAAAGTGGGGTCTAGCTCTTTTTCCTCAAAGGATTGGGAATGTAAATCGATTCCGGTTTTTGAATGCAGTACGATTATATATTTTAAATTCATAACATCATTATATTGTTCTATAAATGTTTGTAGCTTGTCTCTTTTACGAGATTCCCTCTTCTTAAACACTACATAACTCGAGTAACCTATAGCCACACCGCCAATAATAATACTTCCAATTATTATAAGTAACGTGAAATCTGGTGGTGTTATGGTAACGTTATTTGCGATGTTCCACTCTGTAGAGACCAAACCCAAATTAAATGCTTGCGCACTTAATTCTGTACACTTCATATTGGATGATTCTTTAATGGCAAACTTGTTTTGAATGGTTAAAGGTATCCCATTAGGCTGAGTTTTCAATAATATAATATTATTTGTAAAAATCATAAAGAAGAGTAATAAACCAATGATAAACAAACCTGTTTTTTTCAAGTCTTGAGCCATTTTACTACCATATCTTAAATATTATGTCATTGCATTCGAACTCAAGTAATAATAAGGATAAAATGTTATATAACTCTATTTTTTAGAATAGTCTGTATTTTAAAGTAGTAGAAATCACTCTTATTCTATAAATATATACCAAAATAAACGAACTCAGGATTAATTTAATAAAAAATAAAAAATAATAATTTCAGTTAAGCTGTTTTTACATCCATCTTTTTGCGTTCTTCTATAAGCTGTTCTACGATTTCTGGATTAGCTAAAGTCGTGACATTTCCAACATCTCCACCTGTCGCAATTGCCTTCAGAATTCGCCGCATTATCTTGCCACTCCTTGTTTTCGGTAACTCGTCCGCAAATTGTACTACATCTGGTTGAAATACCGGACCAATCTCTTTCCTAACATGCATTCTAATGTCCTTAGATAACTTTGCAGACTTTTCAGCTCCTTGGATTAGCGTTACGAATGCCCAAATCGCCTGTCCTTTTATCTCATGTGGAAATGGTGCAACTGCGGCTTCAGCGACTTTAGGATGGCTTACGATCGCTGATTCAACTTCCATTGTCCCAATTCTATGCCCGGATACTTTTATGACATCATCAAGTCGACCAAGAATCCAATAATAGCCATCTTCATCTCGCCGAGCTCCATCCCCTGTATAATAATACCCGGGATACTTATTGAGATAGGTGGATTTAAAACGTTCCGTATCACCCCATACGTCTCTTAGCATACCTGGCCAAGGTTTAGCTATCGCAAAGTATCCACCTTCATTTGGTTCAGTGATTTCTTCTCCTTCAAGATCAAATATCACAGGTTTTATCCCGAGAAAGGGTAGGCAGCAAGAACCTGGTTTTGTTGGAGTCGCAGTAGCGATGGGAGTCATGATAAAGCCTCCTGTCTCTGTCTGCCAATAAGTATCTACTATTGGCGCTCTCTCTTTGCCAACCACCCGATGATACCAAGTCCAAGCCTCGGGATTGATTGGCTCGCCAACGGTTCCTAAGACTTTCAGTGAATCTAAATTATGCTTTTTAACTGGATCATCTCCGTATCTCATTAATGCTCTAATTGCCGTCGGGGCGGTATAGAAATGAGTTACCTTATGACGTTCTACAATATCCCAGAATCGATCTACTTCGGGGAACGTAGGAACTCCTTCGAACATAAGAGATGTTGCTCCATTAGCTAATGGTCCGTAAACGATGTATGAATGCCCAGTAATCCAGCCAATATCTGCAGTACAATACCAAACATCTCCGTCTTGATAATTGAAAACCACTTTATGGGTATAGGAGGTATATAGGATGTATCCTGCGGTAGTGTGTTTAACACCTTTTGGTTTACCGGTGGTTCCGCTCGTATAGAGAATAAAGAGAGTGTCTTCAGAATCCATATGTTCTGGTTCACAATCTTCACTCATATCTTTGATGAAGTCTGAATACCAAATATCTTTACTGGTATGAGATACTTCATTTCCAGTTCGTTTAACAACAATAACATGCTCAATGGTGGGTACATCATCAATAATTTGGACTACATCACTCATTTTAGGATAGAATTTACCTGCTCTAACGGTTTCATCACTAGTAAACAAAAGTCTTGAATTAGAGTCATCGATTCTATCCTTTACAGCTTCTTTAGAGAATCCACCAAAAACAATTGAATGAATGACGCCAATTCTTGCGCAGGCTAACATTATAATGGCTAATTCAGGGATCATTGGGAGCCAAATTGTGACCCTATCACCTTTCTTTAGACCATTTTTTTTCATAGCATTTGCGACTTTATTAACTTCCTTTAATAATTCATTGTAAGTGTATTTCTTGACTTCTCCTGGAGCATCAGCCTCCCAAATTAGCGCAACTTTATCACCATTCCCATTTTTTACGTGTCTATCTAAGCAATTATATGCCACATTAAGTTTTCCCCCAACAAACCACTTTCCTGGGAATAAGTCTGTCTCTTCCCATACTTTTTCATAAGGTTTAAACCAATCGAGTGATTTAGCTTGTTCAGCCCAAAAATCTTCCATGTTTTCAATAGATTTGTTGTATAACTCTTGATATTCCTTAAATGACATTCCAGTTTCAGCAAATTTCGAGTTTAACTTAACAGGATCGAAAACACGAGTTTCAATAAGTATACTTTCCATCTTTTTATCTTCTTCTGACATAAAATTTCACAATTTTGAATTTCTATTTTTTTACATGATTTACAAGTTTTTTTAATTTTAAAAATGAATTAAAGCTTTTTGTTCGATCTTATAACACTTAAGACGTTATAAGACCATCAAAAAAGGAAATTCTAAATAATTTTTAAACATTTTATTTATAAATAATATATAAATTAGTTTGTTGAGAATTCAAAAAAAGTTAAATGAATACAGAAATAAATAATAGAAATATAGAACTCTTTAGTAACAATTAGGATTGATATTTTTTATTTAAAATGGAAAAAAAAGATTTATTAGATAAAGATTGGCGAAATAAATGGAAGAATAAGGAAATTACGGTAGTAGAGGCAATCAAAAAAATTATACCTGGAAATCGTGTCTTTATCGATACAGCATGTTCTGAGCCCCAAGCTCTAACCAATCAATTGATAAAATCTTCTGAGAGTTTATTAGATACGGAACTTATTCATTTTTTAACAATATTTCCCGAGAAGTACTTTAAGGATAAAGCAGAAGATTTATTTAGACATAATGCTTTTTTTATCGGAAAAACATTAAGAGAAGAGATTAATAAAGGACAAGCAGATTATACACCAATTTTTGCCAATGAAATTCCTTCTCTATTCGTAACTGGAAGAAAAAATTGTGATGTAGCACTCATTCAAGTTACTCCCCCTGACAGAAACGGTTTCTGTTCTTTTGGTACAAATGTAGATGTTGCTAAACCGATTGCTAAATCAGCTTATATTACAATCGCAGAGATTAATCCCCAGATGCCCAGGACCTTAGGAAATAGTTTTATCCACATGAAGGAAATAGATTTTTATGTATATAATGATACTCCATTATTGGAATTTCATTTTAAGGAGAAAAATCCAGAAGTAATGGATCGTATTGGGAGAAATGTCGCTGATTTAATTGAAAACAAGTCAACAATACATATTGGTAATGGCTATTTACCTAATGCTTGTTTGAAATATTTGATGAATAAAAAAGATCTTGGAATGCATAGCCATTATATCACAGATAACATAATACCCTTAATTAAAAATACCGTTTTAACCTCAAGAAAAAAGAACTTTCATCCTGAGAAGATTGTCACTAGCTTTGCATTAGGTACCAAGAAATTATTTGATTTCATCGATAACAATCCATATATTGAGTTTTATCCATCAGATTATGTATGCAACCCCAAATATATTGGCATGAATAAAAAAATGGTGTCAATAAATCAAGCCTTACAAATAGATTTGACTGGACAGGTCAATGCCTCTACTAAAGGATATGATTTTTATTCTGGAATAGGAGATACTGTTGATTTCATGCGCGGTGCGGCATTTTCTAAAGGAGGAAAACCGATAATTATATTACCTTCAACAACAAAGAATGGAGAACAATCTACAATAGTAGCTCATTTGGATGAAGGAGCAGGAGTTATGTTATCTCGAGCTGATATCCATTATGTAGTAACTGAATGGGGTCTAGCGTATTTACATGGTAAAACCATAAGAGAACGAGTTCTTGAATTAATTTGTATTGCCCATCCTAAATTTCGTGAACAATTATTGGAACATGCTAAGAAACTAAACTATGTCTATTCCGACCAAATTTTACCTTGTGATGAAGATGGTAAAATTTGTCGATATCCAATTGAGTATGAAACCTCATTCACAACTCGAGACAATATAAAAGTAAAGATAAGACCTGTAAAGCCTACAGACGAGCCTTTATTGAAAGAGTTGTATTACTCGCTTAATGAAAGGGATAGATACTTAAGATTTTTTGAAATTAGAAAAGAATTTACTCATTCAAGAACACAGAATGAAGTTAACATTGATTATAATAAAATTTTTTCTATAGGGGCATTTGTAGGAGATATTGGAAAAGAGGAGATGGTAGGAAATGCGGCTTATTATTTGAATCCTAATAATAATATGGCAGAATATAGTTTTTTGGTAAGAGAGAACTATCGAGGAAAAGGTATTGGTTCTTATTTATACCATGCTTTAATAATCATTGCTAAAGAAAAGGGAATAAAAGGTTTTTTTGGAAATATACATGTCCAGAATAAAAAGACAATTCAAATTATAGGGACCGGTGGTTATACAAAAATAACTCCACCCGAGGAAGGAGAAAAAGAATTATTTTATGAAGTCTTTTTTGATAAAGAAAATTCAATGGAATAGATAATCACAATTTTTATCTTTCTTTTTAAATTTTTATACTTGAAAATACATGAGATTTAGGTATACTGATTATCATATTCATTCTCGTAATTGGAGTACAGATGTTAGTGAAGATGGACCAATTTTTGCAGACTATATTAAGATTGCGGAAGAAGAGCGCATAAATATTTGCTTTTTGGAACATTTTGAACTTTATTATGTTGAAAATGATAAAAAAAATCCCTTTTATAATGGCAGAATTAATGATTACTTAGAGGAGATAGATATTCTCAAAGAATCCTATGATTTTATACTTGGAGGCCTTGAAATTGAGTATTATAAAGATAAAGAGATCGAATTAATGGAATTTATGGATGACTATGGTAAAGAATTAGATTTCATTGGAGGTTCAATTCATGAATGGATTATTGATTATCCTATAACAAATAGGGATAGATTAGAAGATTTGACTAAAAAATTAACTATAAAACAAATTATTGATGACTATTTCGAAGTCTTTAAAGACATGATTAATTCTAAAATCTTTAAAAATGTGTGTCACATAGATACAATATTTCGCTATATTAATGAGAATGATATAAAGCCTACAGAAGATTGTGATACATCAGATGAGAGAATTTTAGAATTAGGGCGTTCATGTATTAATAATAAGATTCAAATTGAATATAATCTGTCAGGTGAAAGATTTTCTCTAGGGCGAACCTTTCCTTCGAGAAATATAGTAATGAATCTCTTAAAAGAAGGAGCATCATTTTTTGTTGGTTCAGATTCTCATTCAATAAAACATTTCAAAGATCAAATCCCAAATGTTATAAAAGCATATGATTTAATTAAGTCATTTCAGAGATTAAAAGGATTTTAGCATATAATGGAGTCAAAAGAGTTTTTAAATCGATTAAATCAATGGGATAAAAGGTTTATTTTAAGATATAATGGAATAGGAGGAAAAGGATTTACATATACCTTAAAACTTATATCTTTTACTGGACGAGAAACTATTTGGTTAATCTTAATGGTGTATTACCTATTTATTTGGTATGATCCCTATGTATTGGCTCATATAAGCATAACTTTTTTAATTGGGCTCATTATTATTACTCCCATAAAAAGAATATTTAATCGATCTCGACCATTTGAGCAATTAGAAAGTATCAAAATTCTGGAGAGGAAGCCCACCTCAAGAAGTTTTCCATCTTGGCATGCTTATAACGTTACATCGCAAGGATTGTTAATTGGTTATCTGTTGAATTCATTATTTATAATGATCCTGTTTCTTTTATTTGCTGTAATCGTTGGGTTCTCAAGAATTCAACTAGGCGCTCATTATCCTAGTGATGTTATTTTTGGATATGTTATAGGATTAATCGGGTTTATGATATCAGTATTTCTGTTTTCACCATTATTTTTTGAATTAATTAAGCTTCTAGAGATGATTATACCATTTGAAATACAATATTTTAGAATTAATCCTTGGTTATTTGAACATATTTGGTATATTATTTTGTGTATAGGAATGTTTTGTTTAATATTTGTTATCTCTAGTTATAAAATTTTAAAAAATTTCTTTAAAAATAGGGCTTAAAGATTAAGTCTTTTTTTCTTATCAAAAAGTTGTTTTAATTCATCAAGAACCTTCAGTCGAGAATCAGCTGGATTAACTCGTGCTTGTCTTTGATCAGGGTTAGCTATGCTAATTGGAATTCCACTTTGAGCAACTTGAAATGCTCCACTCTCAATTGCTCTCAATCTACTGTCAAGATCACTTAATTGTTTCGATATACTTTCTGAAAGGCGAATTACAGCATTCATTGTTTCTTCCAAAGTTTTACCTAAGCCTTCTACTTTTCTTAAAGTTGGATTTGTTAATGAATCCGTAGTTTTCATAACATCTTTAATATATTTTGAAAATTGAGGTTCATTTGATATTAATGAGTAAATAGATGTAAGATAAGCTTCATAATCAAATCCAAATTGATTCATTAATGTGTTAATATTATCCTTTAACAATTCTATGCTCAACAGGATTTCAGGTTCAGTTTTTATATCTGGATCTACCTTATGAATATAAATTACAATAAATGGATTTTCTTCTAAAGTTAATAACACATTTAATATTTCTTCAAAATATTCAAAAGACTCAGCAAATCTTTCTGAATCTTGAATATCAATAACATATATTAATAGATCTATTTGAAGGAAATAATATTCTGGGTGTTTTAAATATTTATTACGATATTGTTTTTGACCCCCCATATCCCATATAAAAACATCAAGTGCAGATTCTTCGGTTTTTATAAATTGACGCTGTACCCCTTTGGTTGGTTTTAGATTTACTAAACCAGTTATCCCCAATTTTCCTCCGTATTTAGATAATATGGCAGTTTTACCAGCATTATCTAACCCGATGATCATAATCTTTTGAGCTTTTTTTTCAAAAATCTCTTTATCTTTTGCATTAATTATTATAGAACTAATAGCAATAGCTTTCTTTAAGTTTTTTTCGAACTCAGGGTAATTTTGTTTTAGATCCTCAATTATCTTGTTAATTTCTAATTGATCTTCAACACTTTTCTTATTTATAGTTTCAAAGGGATCTTCTTTATTAATTTTTGAGAGTTCTTCGATATTTGTGACATTAAAAATTTCTTCTAAGAATTTAGAGATAATTTTATCAAAGAATTTAAAAGAATGAATGGGTAATTGCCTTATATCATCCATAGTGGTTAATTTACTTATTTTGGCTTCTTTAGGGTCTAAGAATCTCGAAAATATATTAATAATATTTGAAATATCTGTTGACATTGTCTTTTTTGCTCCTAATTTTAAATATTAGTAGTTTTGATAAATTTTTATTATTATCTATTTACTTTTTATGATAATAGTTAAATATTTAAGATTTAAATTTTCACTACCGATTTAAATTAATTAAAATTTAAATATCTGATTTATTTTAAATACTATACACTAGAATAAAAAATTCCAATAAAAGTATGTATTAATCCAATATTTATGCCATCAAAATTTGAAGAAGATAACTTTTTTGAAGAAGATGTTGAACAGTGTTGTGATTCCCCGAAAATCAGTGAGGAAGATGGCTTTAACGTTTGTTTAAATTGTGGTTATGTATATAGTAGAATACTGGATGATTCACCAAGAAGAGCATTTACTCAAGAGGAAATTCAGAAAAGAAAAAGCAACGAACGTGTTTATAGCCCTATAGGACCCAGAACTATCATCCGGGGAAGTCGTGATGCAAGGGGAACATTACTTAGTCCAAAATTTAAATCAAAGTTTAATAGATTAGCCAAAATTCATCGGTCTTTAACTACGAGTTATGAACGGAATCTATGGATTGCTTTACCAAATCTCCAAAGATTGCAAAAGCGATTAGGAATCCCGGATACGGTTGCTGAAGATGCTCTACGGATTTATACTCAAACTGTTAAGAAGAAACTGACTATGGGAAGAAGCATTGATACGTTACTCTCAGCTTCAATTTTTTGCGCTTTACGTGTTCATGGTATTCCTAGAACTGTAGAAGAAATAACAAAAGTGGCCCAAATTCCCAAAAAAAAAGTAATAAAAAGTTATAGATTAATTCTCATGGAAGTTTTACCTAATTTAAATTTAAAAGTCCAACATTTCTCACCAGATCGGTACGTTGATAAGTTTAATGACGAATTAAAATTATCTATGCAATGTAGAAATGTAGCGGTAAAAATTATTGAGAATGCGAAGGAGCATGGATTTAATTCAGCTGGGAAAGATCCAAAAGGTATTGCAGCAGCGGCAATTTATATTGGATCAAAAATTTGTAATGAAAATAGAACGCAAAAAGAGATAAGTAAGCTAGCTCGCGTAACTGAAGTAACTTTACGAATGAGAGTTAAAGATCTAATGAGATATGCGGACATTTAATTTTTATTAAATTTAATGAATTAAAGTTCTATGTGTTTTAGTTTATTCTCTTCCTTGAATAAAGGTAAAACTTCTAACATTTCATTTATTGGGGCTAAATATTTCTCAAGTTTATTCTCTACCACTTCTGAAATGAAATTTATTAATTTAATATAAAAAGTTTCTTCTACCAATCTTCTATTTAAACCGAGAGAATTAAGAAACTTTTCTATCTTTAACTTGATATTACTTATTTGTTCCTTAATTTTTATTAAAGCTAATCCATGGAGCAGGACTAACAATGAGCTTATATTAAAATCCTTCTTTTCAGAGATAGATATAGCACGATTTAAATATAAATCAGCAGCAAGTTTAAAATCTTCATTTTCTAATGCAGTTAGGATATCTTCATAATAATATTTTCTCATAACAGTGCGTTTCTTTAAAAAAGCTCCTTTTTCTCTCATAATTTCTGATTTTGTTTGTCGTAGATTAGCAAGATTTTGTTCAAGTTGTACTGAAGCAATGGTTTGTTGTCCTATTTCTTTTCTTGAAATTCCTGCTGTTTCCTTTTGCAAAGAGATTTCTTCAGGTATTAATGATTTTATATATTCACTTTCTGGTCCAAATAGGGCCAGCTTTTTAATCAAACCGTTCAAAATAATTTCTACTAATTCATTTAAATCATTTTCCATTGCAAAAAATAACTCTTTTAGAATGTTGACTTCTGGTAAATCTTCAATTTTAGAATCATATTTTTCTATTTTAGTTAAATTATCATAAAATGCAGTTTTAGCACTAATAATATCTATCGCTTTAATTATTAATAGGGATCCTATTATAAGGCTAACTGTTGCTTGTTTATAAAATTTTTTTTCCATTAATTGGGGGATAATATTAATATAATCTGTTGCTGCTTTTTGGTATTTTTTATTTAAAAGGTCTTCCAAAGCATGCCTCCAATATTGATTTTTCATTAGTTTTCTCTTTGCAATGTCAGATTTTTCTAATTGGATATTTTCAACCAATTTATTGACTTTTTCCTTTAATTTATCTATTTCGACTAAACTGTTTATAATAGCTTTGCTTATTTCCACAGTTTTATCTTTCTCTAAAAGTTCTTCTTCTTCTCTAAATAAGGGTAAATTTTCAAAGAAATTTACATAGTCTTTAAGATTGAAACTTTTTAGTAGCTTGTTTAAATCGATAAGATATTCAATTAATGTGATTGAAAATGTTTCTGACAATAATCT
This sequence comes from Promethearchaeota archaeon, assembly GCA_048939995.1. GTDB lineage: Archaea > Asgardarchaeota > Lokiarchaeia > Sigyniarchaeales > SOKP01 > SOKP01. Next base: position 129,090 of record JBHLOY010000001.1, read on the forward strand.
AACTAAGTTTGGAAATTTTTCTTTGATTCTTTTTAAAAAAGGCTCAATTAAAGCAAATTTATCTTGTTTAATTAAGATAAGAGCAATTATCGCTAAGGATACTCCAGCTAGGTTATATTGTCTTATGTTAATTAATTGGTTAACGCTCTCTTCATATTTTTCAATGGCTTTATCATATTCTTCAGATATCAGGAATTTTAAAGCCTCGTCAAAATATGCTCTTTTATATGCTTTTCTTTGTCGAAGTTCGTTATGACGATCTATTAAAGCATCTCTTGCTTTCTTTTCAATAAAAGATAATCTTTCTTTTAGAGCTTCTTTCTTGAAATCTTCTTCTGCCTTCCTAATCTCAATTGCACTCTTTTCAGACTCTAACTTCTCGATTTTTTTATTGATTTCTACTTTAATTTTGCTATCATCAATTCGGTCATTAATAGCATGAGCTCCCGATAAATTTCCAAATTCAATATATCTTTCAGCGATGATCTTATAGATTTCATTAAGATCAATTTTTATATTTTCTAAATAGGCTAGGGAAATTTCTGATGCTTTATTTACTAAATTCAATGTTTGTTCGATTCCCGGCACTGTTTTTTCAGATTCTAAGATTTGAAGGGCGTTTGACTTTATCACTTCAACAAATTCTTCTGCAATGGTTTGTGCTTGTTCATATAGTTCTTGATCTCTATATATCTTTATTGAACTTTCAAAAATTCGTTCTAATTCCTGATATTTTTTTTCTTTTTTTATTTCCTTTAATTTTTTAATAATAATTTGAAAATTTTTTATCAAGTATCTCTCTTTTGTTGTTTCAGATAACTCTGTAAATATTGGAAAGAATTGGTTCATAAATTTTCCCATTAGTAGGGTATCAAGTGATTTTCCAAGCAATTCTTCTTGAACTTCTTCTTTTCCGATACTTTTCATTAAATCTGCTTGAAATCTTATTCTTTCAGCTGCTTTGATGAATTCATTACTCTCGATTAGTATTTTAGCTTCCTTAATTATCTGCTCATTCATATTTGTTATTATTTTCGATTCTTCTTCAACAAATTCCTTTATAACCTTGACTGCGTTTTCAAGATTCTCTTGTATTTCCTTTCTCTTAAATTCCTTAGCCTCTTCCTCTATTTTTTCCCTTAACATGGTTAATTGCTTCTTTACTGATAAAGAATTTAACTTGTTCATTAAATCAGTAGCCGACCCAAAATTTAGCTCGTTAAGAAAAATCTTAATTAATTCCTCTAATAATTTATCAAGGTTGGCCTTTTTTACTCCATAAGATTCCCATAGATTTTCTATCTCATCATAGGTATATTTGGCAGCATAATTGTCCTTTTCTTTAATCTGTACTTCTAAAAGTTTAATAAGTATATCTACTTGCTTATAGGTAAACTTCTCTAAAAGATCAAAAAGCCCTTCTCTTTGATAAACTGTTATTGCCTTATAGATTTGATCTTTTGCCTCAATTAATTTTTCATTTTTAACTAAAAAATTAGCAGCAGCTATTAACTTATCATCAATCTCGTTTAAAATCGTAAGAACGTTATTATGTGGCAAGCTATTTAGAATTTTAAAAGAGTTTTCAACCTTACAAGCAGATATCCATGAATTGATTGCCAATTTAAAGGTTTCATTACTAAGTTCTATATCTTTTAATTCTAACGTTGCCCATTGAGCTGCTGCTAAATACTGTTTAGCTGCAGATTCAAAATCTCTCTTATTGAATAGTTTATTTCCCTCTAAAATGATTGATTCAGCATATAATTTTTTAAAGTTTTCAGATTTCTCTTTATCTATATTACTTATAATTTTCGAGGCTTCTAAATATAAATTTACTTTTGAAAAGAGTAGAGCAGCTTGCTCACTAATGACATAAAATTCAGTTTTATTAAAAATATCCGCAATCATAGCTGCTTTTCGAATAGTCTGAGCGGCATAAAAATACTGTTGCCTTTCAAAGTACAAATTTGCTAATAAGATAAAAATTGGAAATCGCATCCAAGCATTTTCAATATTCAAGGGTGTATCCCCAGTTATCATCGCTAAACATAGACATTGAAGGGGTTGATAAAACTCTTTTGGGGAAACATTGACAAAACCTTCTAATTGAGGATATTTTAACCATAAATTTTCAAGTAATTCATTTGTCGAGATGGGAATTATCCCATCAGGATTATAATATAATATAACCATGGGAATATCTCTTTTTACTGAATCAATAATTGGAAGAATTAGATCAAAATATTCTAATTCCTCGTTGTTTTGTGGATTTAGAAAATATATTATACCATCAGCCTCTGGAAGAATATCATCAAAGTTGGTATTTATCATATCACAGATGAGATCAACTTCTAAATCGCAAACATCTTCAAACACGTTAATTTCATTATACCATAATAAAATATTGTCTTTTTCTTCACCATTCTCAATAAATGCATTAGAAATGAAATAGGGAGTATATTCCACATTCCCTAAAATTAATATCTTGAAAATATAGCGCATTTTAATCTATTTTTTCTTTCCTATAATTATTAGGATGTATTAGAATGTATTTCAAATTAACTATAAAAGAATGAATAGAAATTAACTTAACAAATCTTTAAAACTATTATAATTATTAAAAATTATTAAATTAATTTTTCCTTTTATTTATCTAATATATTTATCATTTGCAGTAATAGGGATTTAATAATGACTTACATCGAACGCAATTCGCATATAGTTGAAGCACGAATGATTGAACAAATGGAGAAGTCTTTTAAGTTAGGAAGAGAATTAATAGATACTGAATTAGATACTGGGATCCTCAATTTCATTGTCAAACCATTAGTAAAAACTTTTTATGATTATTGGACTCAAAATGACGCTCGATATGGTACATTAAAACAGATTAAAGTGACTCTAGAAGCGGGAAAAAGATTGATAGTTGATAAAAATTCTAAAGATGATTTCAATAATGTAATAGAAGAGCTTTTTCCTAAATATCTTAAAGCAGATCAAACTACACATCAATGTAGAAAATCTCACAAAAATTACAATAAATTGGTTGAGATCACAAGAAAAACTTTTATTAATTATGTAAAAGAAGTTACCACATTTTTGGAGGTTAAAGAAGAAGTTAAAGATTACGGTGATCTGTGCAGAATGGCGTTCACTACCAAAGAAAACGCTCAAAGGAATTTGATAAGACAATTAGATTACACGGATGAGGCAATAAGTTTAATTGAAGAAGATCCAAGTATTCTAAATATACCTGTGGCTAAAAGAATTATCGTAAAAGTTTTACGGAAAGGGTTTGAACGAACAAGGAAAGAATTCATGCAAGCCTTAAATGATACTTATAATCAAGAACATTAGAAATATTAATTTTTTATGAATCTTTTTAAATCTTATAATCTATAATAATTACCAATCTATGGCATTTATGGAGTTTAACAATAACTTGGAATTGAAATATTAAAATGAGTTATTTAGAACGTAACTATTTGATTTTAGAGGAAAGAATGAAAGAACAGACCGAAATCTCTTTAAATTTTGGAAAATCTTTATTAGATAGCGAGTTAGATTTAGGGATATTAAATGTTGTTGTTAAACCAGTTGTTAAATCTTTTTATCAATATTGGGGTAAAGATGCTCGAAAGGGTACATTAGAGCAAATTAAAGTAACTCTAAATACTGCTAAGGCACTTATAGAAGATGGTAATTATTCAGAAGAAAAATTTAATCAACTAATTGATAAAAATTTCATTATCTATCTTCAGAATGATCAGACTGATCGTCAGTGTAAAAGAGATCATAAGAATTATCGTAACTTAAAAGAAATTACAAAGAATTGCTTTATTACACAAGTTCAAGAGAGTATTTTACTTCTAAACGTTAAGGAAGATAATGTAAAAACTTATGATGAGTTATCCCGAGCTGCATTTAAAACAAAAGAAAAAGCATTTAATGCTTTAAAAAGACAGTTAGATTTTAATGAGGCCGGTATAGAAATAGTGGAAAAAGATCCTTCCATTCTAAAAGTACTAGCTGGTAAAAATATAATCTTAAAGGTTCTTCGTAGAGGGTTCGAATTAACAAAGGAAAATTTACTAGAGGAATTGGATACAATATTTAATTAAAAAATTAAAAATGGTTAAACTTTGGATCATTCAATAAATAATGAAGAAAAGAAAAATCATGACCAAAATGATTTTAAGCGTAAGTTTTTTGTGAATATCTTTATTGAAATTTTTATTATTATGTGTTATTTATATGTATCAGAGCTTTTTGGTTCTATTTCCACCCCTTTTATTACATCTCACAATTTTTCAGTGAACTTTAGTTTAACTTTATTTATATTTTCTTTCTTTTCAGTATTAGCAGGTTCTTTGCATGGATTTATTTCTGGTTTTATAAGTGAATTATTATTTCAATTATCTTTCTATTCCTCCATTCATTTGGATTGGATAATAATAATTTCATTATATGGTTTAATTTGTGGATCTTACCAATACAAACCATTAATATATAAAAATCCTAAAAAAATATTGAATACAATTTTCATTTTAATTATTTCTTCTTTAATCGCTTTTTTAGTAATCATTTTCTTTCAATTCATCTTAAATATAGGTGTAATTAACTTTTATGTTGTTCTGATTAATTATGGTGTTAAATTCTTAATTTTGGCTTTAATTTCTGTAGTTTTTTTTATCCCGATTTTATTATACATATATGATTGGTATTTAGCCAAGGAAGAACGACACGTGTATAATTTGATTTTAACTCACCATCCAATCTCCGCTAGTGACCATACTTTTTATTTAAAATTTGGAAGAACAAAAATTTATTTTTGTTCTAGGTGTTCGGGTGTAATTATTGGAGGGATAATCGCAGTATTTTTTTTCCATTTAATAGATTTGATTTTTAATATATCGATTAGTCCTGAAATTGCTTTAATTCTAGTAATTTGCATTCCTATTCCCGGTTTGATAGACTGGGGTACCCAAAGACTACTATTGAGAAAAAGTACGACTTCTTCAAGACTGCTAACGGGATTTATAATTGGTATTGGACTTAATTTAATTAATTTTACTTATAAATACTATTTTATAACCATAACAATTATTGCAGTATATTTTTCTGTTCTTTTCTTATTAATGTTTTTTGGATATAGAAAGGAATTAAAAAAATTTCGTGAAGAACTAAATTCTGGTTATTATACAAGTGAATATAATATTATTTTTATTCATGGACTCGAAAGTTCTGGTAAAGGATTTAAAGGGAGGTATTTAAAATCAATATTTCCAAATATTCTTACACCAGATTTCAAAAGTTATGATTCTAAACAAAGTCTAAAATCAATATTATATGAAAGAATGATGCAATTAAATACTATTTTAGAGGAACAAAATAATTGGATAATTATAGGATCCAGTTTTGGAGGATTAATGGGTGCGTTATATGCCTTGCAGAATCCAGAAAAAGTTGAGCGCTTAATCTTATTCGCCCCATTTTTAGTAGAGGAAGAATTAATAGATATGAAATTAGAGCCAATCCGAATTCCTGTTATTGTATATCATGGCAAAAATGATGATGTGGTTCCAATAGATGAAGTGATGGCAAGAGCTAAAAAGTTGTTTAGAAATCTTGATTATAATATAGTCGACGACAATCATTATCTTCACTCCACTCTCAAACAAATAAACTGGAGAGATATGTTCACGCAATTTAATTTATGAATTTAGTATGTTATCATAAGAGTTAACGTTTAAAAAATTGGTCCTAAAAATTGGTCTCCAATTTTTTTTTAATTCAGAAAATATATATTTTATTTATATAAAATAGTATCTCTAAAACGATCGATTAGTCTGTTTTTAAAAATGAAAAAAAAATAAATTCAATTATAAATATATTAGTGTGATATTCGGATGGTTAAAGAAAAATTATTTGTATGTCGTGAGTGCGGATTTGTATTTCCTAAGGAATTGTCTGAACTCATTGAGTCCAGAACTCAAGTTTACTGTGAAAGTTGTGGTACACCATTTTCCTTAGAGGGAATTACATTTAAACAACCAGAATTAAAATATCCTAAAAAGCCTATTTTAAAATCTCCGACATACCTAATAACTGATAAGAGTAAATCAAAATTAAGTGAAGCTATTAAGAAATTCAATAAGTTTGCTTACTTGCCCATTTTGATATTCTCCGGCATTTTTATTGGTTTTTTATTTGAGATATTTATTGATCCAAATAACTGGATTAACATTCTAATTAGTCATTTATCTCTTGGTATAGCAGGATTATTAATAGTTGTATATGACATTAATTATATTTCACCCAGAATTGAATCAGAGAAATATGATGAGATCTTATTAGATGCTTTTTGTTTCGGTATATTGGGTTGTATTATTTTTGGTGTAGGGGTTCTTCTTTTGGTAAAGGGGATTTTAATAATTATCTATGTGATCTTAAATTCTAAAGAAAAAACATACAAAGTTTACAATTTTGGGCTAAAATTAAAGAATTCATTAAATGAATTTTCTGCTAAAGCGGGAATAATAATTGCTTTTATGGTTCTATATAGATTCGCTCTAATAAACTTTGATGCTAAATTTATAATAAATATAGTTGATTTTATTTCTCAGAGAATTAGTAGTTTGGATCAATGGGTAGCATTTACAATTATCTCGATAACCTTAGCAATATATTGCTTCATTCCATTCTTAGTTCTTATTATTGATACGCGAAGAAGAGAGAAAATTAGAGAGAAGATATTAATCTCATTTAAAATGGCAATCGGTACGATTATCTTAGGAATTTTTGGTACGATCTTTTTCGCCATAGGAATTTTCATTTTATTAAAAGGGATACTAATGTTTTTCTTAGCTGCTGGAAAACCAGCAGATTATTCAAAATTTCAAGAAGCTGTTGGTATGAAAGAAGTTAAGTATCCGGAAGATAGAAAGGAAGAAAAGCCTGAAAAATTAATCCCTAAGGAAGATTATATTATTCCTAAAGAAGAGAAAGTTGAAAGTTTAGAAGAGTTACGTGGAGTAGAATCAAAAGTGGAGTTACCCGATAAAGAAGTCGAAGAAAGCCCTATTACTAAAGTAGATGAGAAATCTGTTCAGATCGAAGAAGAGGTTATTAAAGAGAAAGAACCCATAGAAATTGAATCAGTTACGAAAGAACCAGAAACAGATGTAGATAAATTAAGGCTCCACGATTCTTTACTCCCAGTAAAAGATGAAAAGGATAAAAAAGTTGTTAAGGAGTACTTCTCGAAAATCTTTACAGTTCTATCAAAGGAGATTAGAAGGCAAATAAACGACCTCAAAATACCTAAAAAAGAAAAGAAAGATATTCTAAAAGAATTAGCTTTCTTAACGAAAGAGGAACAAGCTAAATATATTGAAGGTTTAGTAGAGATATATAAAGAACTTCCAGAAAAGTTAATCGAAAGAATTAAGAAACTTCCAAATGTGAAACCTCAGCATTATAACAAGATTATTGAACAATTGAGATATATGAATGCAGAGGAACAAGTTAATTTTATACATTTTTTAGAGGAAAATGCGTAAAAAGTAATGAATTACAATGTCTCTTGAAAGAAAAAAGGAACCAAAAGAAACTAGGAAAGAAGAAATCTTACAGGAAAGTAAGTTTAGACGCCTAGATTTTACTCCTCTAAAAGAAGAAGAAAAGAGGGAAGTTCCCCCCCAATTTGATGAATTAACTGAAATTGAGAGAGATGTTTTAAAAATCGCAAAGAATATTTTAAAATTAAAAAGATATGATGCAGATTTTGATTTAGAAATCGAAACAGAAGCAGAGCTACAGAAATATCCCATAATTGAGAAGTTATATGCCAAATGTATAGCAAAATTAGCATATAAAAAAGGATATAGTAAAGAGGATATATTTTTAGCTATAAGGAGTTTAGAAGATAAAACTTGGATTGTCACAAATGAAAGAAGAACAAAATTAGAAATTCTAAATAATGAAAAATTAGTTTCCATCCTAAATTTTATTGAATCTAATCCCGGCATTCATGCAAGGGATGAAAAAGTCGAAAAGGAATTAGATATTACAAGAACCCCTTTTTTGAAACATATTATGACCTTAGAGCGATTCAAACTTATACGTTCAAAAAAGATTGGAAAATCATTACATTATTTTGTGGTAGATATTCCAGAGGATTTTGATGAATTAAAAGTGATTTTTACAAACCCTCTAATTACGGATATTTTAGAAGAATTCGTTAAAGATGAGACCGTGTCAATATCTAGAATCGGTGAAATTCTTGATGTCTATTCTGGAACTATTCAATATCATATTAAAAAGATGAAGGAGATAGATTTAGTGAAATCTAGCAAAGATCAAAAAAATCAAACTATTCATATCGTAAACATTGAGTTACTAAAGAAATACAATAATATCTTCAAGGAACCCGATTTTTCAAAATTACTGGATGGCTTATGAATTGTTCTTTAAATTAAAACTGATTTTATCTTGGGTAAAGAGCTTATCAGTATTTTTATGGCAGTTTCAATCCCTTTCTCCATGTTAGGATGCAATTCATTCGAGTGGAGTAAATCATATTCAGGATGTCCTGGTAAATCTGAGATTGAAAGGATTGATGCTGTCTTAAGATTGTATAACATTCCCAGTAAAAATAGTATAGATGATTCCATGTCTATTACCTTAACATTAATTGAATCCAAGACTCTTACAAATTCGAAAGTTTCACAAAATAAAGCATCCGTTGTCCAGAGATCTGCTTCAATTGCTTTGATTAGAGAATTAGCTTCTCTTAATAATATTTCATTTAAGATCTGATTAGGTTTAGAAATAAAAATTGTCTGATTGCCAGTAATAACATTTTGAATAGAAGATAAAGGATTGTTTATTGATTCTAATTGGTTTACGATGCTTGGATTTGTACGGATATATTGTGGACTAGTTCCATCATCGCAATAAGCCAATCTTGGTATTACTATATTCCCTACTTCAATAATATCTTCTGTGTTTACAACTCCTCCACAGATATCGACTCTAATCACTATTTTTGCTTTAGATCTTTTTAGACATTCAATAACAAGAGCAGTATTGGGGCATCCCATTTGAGATCTTATTATGCTCACTTTTATTCCATTTAGAAAGCCATTATAAACTCTACCATGTGTAACTTTATTTTGTAGTTTTTGAATTAGTTTTTTCATTACAATTTTTGTAGCTGGTAAAATAACAATTTCATTAACATTAGAGGAGGCTGTTTCTAAAATCATTCTCACGATTTTCTCATCAACACTAACAAATTTTAATCCAAAATTTAGTATCTCACTTTTTATTTTATTAAACATTATTTATTCGATTTATATATTAATTAGATTTTAATTATATTTTATAAGCGGCTTGCTAATTAGATTAGGACTTATATTTCTTAATAATAATTTTTAATATCTTAATAAAATACATTACTCTATAGTTATAAATTAGTAGGATACGTAGAATTTTAGGTGCCTCCTTAAAATGAAAAAACAATTCATTGTCGATAATGAAATAACAAATGAATTCGTCGAAACTTATACTAAAACCACTTATCGAATAATTGGGCCACATAGACATACAGCAATTAAACCATGCCATTGGTTAGAACAACGATTAATGACAGGGAGAGATAATAGGAATTGTTATAAAGGAGTATTTGGAGTTAAGAGTCACAGATGCTTGCAGAATACACCATCATTACCTTTCTGTAATCATCAATGTGTTTTTTGTTGGAGAGACATTGAAATAGGGAGCCTTGGAAGCGAATTTATTGTTGAACCAGATGATCCAAAAGAATTAATTGAAGAAATGATTCGTCACCACCAAGATATTATTACTAATCACCTCCCATTAAGAAGATATTTAGAAAATTATGAAATTATGATTGATCTTCTTTATTATATACTAACGGAAAACTCTCAACAAAACATGAACTCACTTTCCAATTCTCTTCAAATAAGCAAAAGTAAGCTTGAAAGAGCAATAAACCTGTTAAAAAACCAAGAGTTCATAAGACCAGTTAATTCCACCTTAAAGAGTTTTATTTTAGATCAAGAGATTTCGTGTTGTATAGATTCCAGAGAAGAAGTTGAAATTTTAATTAATAGAGAGTTAACTTCTCCTGATGATATCATGCAAGCTCATAGTGAAGCAATGTATCCAAATCATGCTGCCATATCTTTAGATGGTGAGCCATTATTGTATCCCTTGATGAGTGATCTTATTAAAGAATTTAGAAATGAAAAAATGACCACATTCCTAGTAACTAATGGTACTCTACCAGATAAGTTAGAAAATTTAATGTCATTACCTAGTCAACTTTATCTTACTTTACCAGCCCCTAATGAAAAGCTGTACAAAAAAATTTGCCGTCCAATGATCAAAAATGGTTGGGACAGCATCAATAGAAGTTTAGAGCTATTAGATTCATTATCTTGTAGAAGTTTAGTGAGATTGACAGCTGTTAAGGATTTGAATCTCAATGAGAGTTTTATTAAAGATTATACAAAACTAATCGAAAAAGCAAATCCAAACTTTTTTGAGTTAAAAGGTTTTACTCTACAGGCTAAAGCACTTATGATTAAAGATAGGCTTAAGACTGATACGCATATCCAGAATTTTTTCCCAGATTACGAATATTTACAAGAAATCGCCCATAAATTTGAATCAATCGGTAATTTCCCGTTAATTTACACCAATAAAGCAAGCAGGGATTTCCTTTTTGCTGTTAATTGGAATAAAGATGAAGATCCTTCAATTAAAATCCCATAAATCCATTAATCATTTTAAACTAGCTCGTTTTCTAAGGAAGAAGTAAATAAACTGATTTAATTTGCCAAAATTAATTTTTTTCAAAGCAGAAAATTCTAAAAAAGGTATTTTATATTTATTTTCATCTCGAAGATAATCGTCAAGATTAATTAATTCTATTCCAAATTCTTTAGCACCTTCGATTAATAATGATATAATCTGTTCTTTATCTCTATTGGATATTTTATCTATCTTATTAATAATTAATAGAAGTGGAATCTCAAATTCACTTAAAAATTTTAGTAATTCAAAACTCAAGGGAATACTTTCTTGGCTTTTCACAAAATATTTACGGAGTTCATCTTCAATTCTTAATATATTAACTACCACCAAGCCAAGAAAATATTCAAAATAATGATTCTCTATATGAATCACTATTTGTTTTTTAATATGTTCTTCCCGCCTTTGACTAGATCGTTCCATATAGCCAAATCCGGGTAAATCAACAATCGTATAAGGAAGATCAGGTTGGGTAATTCGTTTGATTAGCAAGGTACTGCCAGGCTTTTTACCTGATTTACCTTTATATTTACTAGGTTGGGGTATCAAAAGTTTCGTTATTGCACTTTTTCCTACATTTGAATTTCCAATGATTAATAGTAAAGGTTTATCTCTCATAAAATAAGTAAAGTTAGTTATATATCCTTAAAATCTTCTTTGAGAAAATCTGAAAATATTTTCTTTTTTTCTTCCTCCTCTATAACAGGTTTAGTTATTATTGGTTCTCCTGCTTGTTCTAACAACTCCTTCAATACTTTTACTCCTATATTTACTTTAAATTTTCCTCCACTTAGAAACCGAACTACTTGTTTTTCATTTAATGTTAGCCTTAAAATATAACCTAATCCAAAATAAAACTGATGTTCAGGTATAGGATCAATTGGGCTTTTGCTTGTGTTTTCTTTTAAAATGTCATACAATAATTCTTTACTAGCTATATGATCTTCCGCTTGAAAGACCAAATAATGTAGTGCATGGTACCAGACTTTATCCTTTTTTTCTTTTATATAATCCAGAAACTTTTCTGCGGTCACTACTTCCTTTTCTTCCTTGATTCGCCTTTCTAAAAGCTCTTGTTTGATTCGTTCTTCTAAATCTGAAGATATTATCGATACAGATTGATCCTTTGTTTCACTTGCTTCTTCAGTTTGTTCCTTTTTAACAGATTCAATCGCTTCTCGCATATCTTGTAATTCTTCAAAGGGGATTTCTTCCAAATCTGAGAAATCTGAAGCCATCGCTTCCCTTTGAGATAAATATTCATCTAACTGTCCACTATCAGCTTCTGGTTGAGTTTTTAGCTCTTCAACAATATCTAAATCAGTAATTTCATTAGCAGAAGTTGAAGCCATTTCTTTTACTTTAGAGATAGCTTGTTGTATATCTTTTAACTCTTCAAGATCAATATCATCTAAATCGGAAAAATCACTTTCGAGGTTTTCCATTTCAGAAAAGTATACCTCTAAATCATCTTTTTTGGGCTTTCCCTCCTCTTCTTCTAACTTATCTTCATCTTTGTTTTGATTTTCAGGCATAATTCAATAAATAAGAAGATAATGCTATGAAATCTTAAGGATCCTTAATATTAATAATATCTCTTTAATTCTATAAATTTTAAGATTCTTATAATGAAGAATTATTTTCCATTATGGATTAAAAAACTAAATTTAATACAATAAAAATGATTAACTAGATATACCACAAGATAGTGAATTCTAAATGGATGAAATTAAATTCAAAATTGTAGTTATTGGAGATGCGGCGGTAGGAAAAACTTCATTAATAAGAAAGTATACTAAGGGTGATTTTCAAGAAGACTATATTGCAACGCTTGGAGCCCAGTTTACTCAATATGAAGAGAGAATCGAGAATGTCAACTTTAAACTAATATTTTGGGATATAGCTGGCCAAGAAGTATTCGAACAAATGCGTAAAAAATTTTACTCTGGAAGTAAAGGTGGAATTATTGTTTTTTCACATTCTCCCGAACAACAAAATAGTTTTAGAAATGTAGATAAGTGGCTTTCAGAAATCCGAAAGAATTGTGGAAAAATTCAAATAATATTATTTGGAAATAAAATTGATTTGGTGGATGAAAACGAATTGCGCAGAAATGAGAATTTAGACTGTTCTGATCCGAACGTAGAGAAATATGTTAAAGATAATGATTTCTTAGGATATTATAAAACAAGTGCATTAACAGGTCAAGGAGTGTACGAAGCTTTTTACGCATTAGCAAAAAGACTACATTCTTTAAAAAATCATTAAAAAAGTAAATATTGTAAAAGAAACAGTAAATTTAAAAAATTTAAGTACGTTTATAGATAAACCTTTCCCAAGATTTTGTGGATGGCATTTCTTCGGGCATACCTTTACGTTTTCTGATCTCCAAAATTAGATCTTCTTCTAGAGAGGGAGGAACTTTTTCAAAATTTTTGAATTCATAACCAAAGAAGGCTCGTCCTTGAGTTGAACTTCTAATTTCATCAGCTATACCCACAATTTCAGCAGCAGGAATCTGTCCTTGAACTCTTACATATTCTCCTTCTGGGATGACATTATTAATTCTACCCCTATGTTTACTGATGATTGAGCTTATAGATCCTTCCGTACCTTGAGGTGTTTTTACATCTATTTTTTGTACTGGCTCAAAGAGATGTGGATCGGCATTTAGCATCGCAAGAGAGAGAGCAGAGTATGTCATAGCTGCTGTTTGGGCAAATTGTGTATGACGTGGGTCTTCGTGAATTACTAAATCTGTAAACACAGCTCTAATACCCATTGCTGGTTCTTTTGCTATAATACATTCATCAATCCAATTTCTAAAGGAACTGATAAGATCATTTTTAATTCTATCAAATCTTTGTAGACCTGTTGCTCCATTTACGAGTAGATTCCCTTTATATACATCAATAATACGTCGTGCTTCTTTTGCATCCCAACCTGCTTTTTCTCTTAATATTTGAGCACGTTCTTTTTCGTCTTGTAAATCAGTAATATATCCTTCATCAATTAATTCTTCTGTTTTATCATCTAGAGGTTCAACATATAAGATGATTCGATTATGTGCGTTAGATGATTTTGTGTTAAACTCTTTACTTCGGTGAGTGATTTTTTCTCTATAAACTATAATAGGTTCTCCAATATCAATCTGAACTTGGTTATTAATTCTTTTGGTAAGGATTTCAATCTGTAATGGATCGATCCCACTCAAAATATACTCCATTGATTCTTTATTTAATCTAAATTCGGCAGTTGGATCAGCTTGTAGCCATTTATTGACAACTTCACCTAATTTAGCTAGTTCCTGGGCATCTTTAGCTTTAACACTTCTTGATACAACCGCTTTACAAGCATAATGTATCTTCTCAAACGTTGGAATTTTTGAAATATCTTCCTTATCTTTCGGAACATTATCAGCATGAATGAAGGTCTCACCTGATGGACAAATAAATCCATATAGAGCAAATAAGTTGCCTGCTGGAACTCTTGGAATATCTAAAATATCTGTAATTTCCATTACCCCTAATCTTTTAACTCTATTTGAAGTACGGCTTCCGAGAAGATAAATACTATCTGTCTGATCGAAAGTTCCTGAAAAAACACGACCAATTAAAGTAGCTTGATAATTTCGTTTGGGATCTAAGAATATCTTCGTAATCATACCATATAATGGCCCTTTTGGATCACTTTTTACAAGTGCCTGACCAAGTTCTGAATTTAAATCTCCACCCCAAAGATGAGGAATTCTATACTTCGATGCTGAGATTGGATCTGGTAAATGATCAACAACCATTCTTAGCATTGGTTCATCAAGAGGGAGGTTATCTCTTAGCCATTGAATATCACCTTCGTTATATTTTTCAAAAACGGTTACCGGGGTTAGACCTTTTTCTTTTAGAATCTCGTAGGTAAACCCCCAGCCATGTTTTGCTGATCCAACGGCCACACTATTTTTAGCGAAGTCAACTCCCCAGTCTGATCCCTCAGGTCTTACTTTTTTAATCAGTTCATTCACTTGGCTTGTAATTTCGTCTATCTTTGCGTATGTATCTTTTGGGCTTAATTTTAATTCACTTATTAATCTATCAACCTTATTGATAAAAAGTACAGGTTTGCAATATTCTTCTCCAACTGCAAGACGAATATTCGTCTCCGTTTGAGTCATAACCCCTTCTAATGCATCAACTAAAATCATAGCTCCATCACTACCTCTTAAAGCTCGAGATACCTCTCCAGTGAAGGAAATATGACCAGGAGTATCATTCAATTGGAGGATATATGGCTCATTATCATCAGGATTTCTTTCATCTCTAAATGCTAATAAAACAACACTGGTAAAAATCGTAATACCTCTTTCTTGCTCTTCATCATCTGAGTCCGTCATTTGGAGTTGTCCAGCATCTTCTGGACGCATAAGACCAGCTCGTCGTAATAAGTAATCGGTAGCAGTGGTTTTTCCATGATCGATATGAGCAGTTATACTGAATATTCTTTTCTTCTCATATGAACCAGAAGTCACCAGCTTCGCGATTTCTTCCGGATTCTTTACTTTAACCATTAAAAGTTCACATTAAGTTAATTCTAATTGATTTAAAATGTTGCAATTGTGAAAAAAAATATGTCAAATCATAAAAATTTTATGTTTTGATTGTATAAATTTGAGATCGTTAGAAAATGAAATCAATTTGAATCAACAAAAACTAAAAAAAAGATAAAAATATAATTTTAGTCAGAAATGCGTTCTAATTTGAAACAAACAGGTCGTATTCCGTCTGGACACGCTGTATAGATCATATTCTCTCCAGTCCAAGTAGGAAAGCCCCCACCACGTTGCAAAATAGACACATTTTTATATAATCCAAACCAAGCATGATGACAAAAGCCTTCCGGCATATTTGCTGTTTCATCAACAAGAAATTCTCTTCCTTCAGTCATCCCACATTTCTTTATAGGGGTTCCATCAGGCCGGATAAACTCATAACCGAGTACATCTTCAGGACCAAATTGTTTCACAACTGTGATTTTTACTTTGTTCACGATTTTCTCAAAACTCCTTAATTCTTTCTAATTTAAAGCAAACTGGTTTTCTTCCATCTGAACATGAAGTGTGTTGGGTTCCTTCCTCATGCCCATAAAAGTTTCCATTAAAATATAGCACAGATAAGTCTTTATAAATATCTCGCCATGCCCAACCGCAGAATCCTTCTGGCATTTTCTCGATATGCTCCACTATAAATTCTTGACCTTCATCAAAAGCACTACAAGAAGTGATCTTTGTACCTGATGTGGAGAATATATCATGCCCAAAAACATCAATTGGGTTGAACTTCCTAACAACAGTAATCTTAATTTTTGACAAACCGATAGTTCACCTTTAATTTGAAGTATTTAAATTAATGATTTTTGTTAATATATAGTTTATATTCTTGAACTTCATTCAAGTTTAGAACTGAAAATGAAGAAAAAAATCATAGAGCCAAAATATAATTTTTCAAGACATAGATAGTTCGTTTAGCACTTCTCGATTTCGCTTCAAATGAGATTGAAACATTTGTAACTTCTAAATTCTTAGGCATCTTTTCTTTAACAAAATTTTTAATAAAAAATAAAAAATCAACATATTCTCTTTTTGTTTTAACCCATAAATAATGATCTTTTTTAATAAAGTCTGGATTTTTTTGTTTAAATCGTTCAGCATGGATTTTCGAAGCCAAAGGAGGTCCTCTTCTTAGAAAAGCTTCGGATATTCTTGGTTTTTCACAATAAATAGCCATATTATATTCATTTATCTCTTCTTCGAAATATATTTCAAACTCAATCTGTCCAAACCTATCTTCATGAGTAAACTCTTTTTCTCCATTAGCTTTAATGCTATTTCCTAAAGAATATAATTTATCGCGATTAATGGTGTAATGTATTTCTTGGTTTTTATTTTTCAATTCGATGATGTAAATGTTTGAAAGAAATGAATCCTTTTTATTTGAAAGGATTTCTTCAGGTATGGGAAAAATCTGAAACAATTGTTTACTAGGATTTTTTAGAAATTCTAGAATTTTATAATTGCAATATTTATAGGCTTGTTCTGAAATAGCTGAAGCCACATTTCTATTTTTATCAATAGGATCTATGATAATAAAATAATCATTTTGAAAATGAGTAATTTCATTTAACTCATCAGAAGGACGCTTAAAATAATCTAAAGGTTTATTCCTTAGAGAATCAAAGTTATTAAACACATTTATTAAAGACTTCAAGTAATAAATTAAAAGTTCAGCACTATAGCCAAAAAAACCCATTTTACCGATGACACTTTTATCTCCATAACAATAGCATGCTTTAAAGAATTGTTTTAATAATCTTACTTCATCTTTTTGAGTATTTGATAGATTTTCCCTAATAAATTTACCATGCCAAGGAGATCTATCAACAGCTGTTATTGGTCCGTTCTGTTGTATATAATCTAAATCTAAATTGAAATAGAGCACAAGATCAATTTTAATTTTTAGATTATCAGTAAAATAATCAACAGAAACATAGGGGTGTTCAGCATAAAGTAATTGAGCATTCTGAAATTCTTTATGGGTTAGTGATTTAATAATCCATTCTTGGCAGAGTTTTAGGAAATCTTTTTTTGATTCACTTTTTAATCTATTTTTTGTTAAGCCTTGATATTTTAATTTATAAAAATTGTAATCTAAGCCAATAAAAAGATCAATATCATAATCTCCCTGCAATTGAGTCTGTTTAATTCCAGTAGATCCTTGAGCTTCTATACTAGTATAATGGATATTTTGCTTTCTCGCAGTTTTAGATAGTAATTCTTTTAATTTGATGGTGATAGCGTTAGTTATTTTAATCTCATTCTCTGTAGGGGTGATTTCCTTAAGTATCTGTTCAAACACTGCTTTAATTGAATTCATTGATTTAAGAGGTTAAATTTTCTAATTAATAATAAACTTCTATTTTTTTTTTAATTTAATTATTTTAACCTTTGATTGTGCTAATTGAGATTTGAATTTCATTATAAAATTCTTTTATATATGCCCGAATTAATTTAGCTTTTGATTCAATTTCTTGTTTATTACTCCCAACCCCTTTAATCTCATCTAAACGTTCCATCCAGAATCCTTTATAAATATGTTCAGAGTCTTGGAACTTGATTTCCAATTCTTGGCAAAGCAATTCAATGTTTTCTTCAATGACTTCATTTATTGAAGTGTTTAAAACAATTGTAACCATAAGAATTTCCTTATTCCCCCAGGACCAATCAGAATCTATTTCGAAATAGTAATTCATCGAAGAGAAAAATACCGTTTGATAAGTAAAAAATTTTTCTTTTATTGCTGGTTCAATGAGATTACTTGCATTGTATTTTTCTCTCTCGGTAAACACATCTTCTGGGTATGAATAAAAAATAAGTGGTCCTTTTTTCCTATGAAAATATGTAATTATAACTCCTAATTTTGATGATACTTTTGCTTCTGGAATTAGAATTAGACTGTATGAAGCGTCCGGATTTATTAATTTGTCTTCGAGATATACTTTACTTATTGTAAATTTAGCTCCATTCTTATGTACACGAATCATTTGACTTCTGAGTCCTAATCCTCCATATTTTTTTGCTTCTAAAATTATCCTATTTCTATCTTTTTCGTGCATTATTTCCATTTCATGAAATGAAATAAATATTATCATATTTAAATGCAACGAACATTTAAATGAAAAATAAATGAACAGAAAGTGTACAATAGAGAAAATAACTTAGATAGGTTACATCCCCCACCAGGGATGGTTAACTTTTCTCATTAAGATAACAAACTCTCTTAATGCTTCTTTTTGATCTGAAGTCAACTCATTAGTAAATTTACCCATGAGTTGTCTCACATGAGATTCTGGAACGTTCACATATAAAGTTTCATCTTTTCCAATGTCTTTTCCTATCTCAATACCACGAATAGAAATAGCTACTTCAGAATCTCTAGTAGCTTTCTCTATAGTTTGACCTTTGTCTTGAATTTGATGAACTCGTCTAACTTTTTTGCCAGTATCAGTTACTAAAGATACTTTTGGATATAAAGTACCCGCTTCTACATGTACTCCAAATACTGCAGGATCAGAATTTCTAAAGATATATTGCGGCATCATTTTAAGTTTCGCTGGCAAAATCAATTCGCTAAGTCCTTTAGCAGTATCCTCCGCCCTTCTTGTTTCAGCATATGCTATATACTCTTCTAATAGACGATATATTACATCATTAGTAAAAATTCTAATATTATCAATATAGGCTTCTTCTTTAGCTTCAGGTAATATCGCGACATTGAAACCTAAAACAGCAGCAGAATATGGATCAAGATGCTTTACAATATTTGCATTTATGATATCCTCCTTTTTAATGGATCCGACATCGGCAATGCTTATTTTAACACCGTTTTGAGTAAAGTGATTATTTAAGGCTTCAAGAGATCCAAGTGTGTCTGCTTTTAACACAACTCCTGCTTTTTCTGTCTTTATTCTAATGCTTTGTACTTCATCTTCAATTTGTCTATAGATAATTTCTTCCTCAGAAGGACTGCCAATACCTCTTAGTGGTGATCCTGCTACTACATCATCAATATTAGGTGCTAAAATCTTTACACCAGCAGCTGCACTTACCATGTCCTCAGAATCAAACCTCTGACGAGGGTCTCTAATTTCATCTAATGGTTTTGGTCTTAATAACGCCCTAACTTTTGATTTAACTGGTTTTTCTAAACCACCTACTATAAATTCATCTCCCTTATTGAGAATTCCATCGTAGATTAATACATCTAAGGTTACCCCTTGTCCTTTTTCTTTCTTTACTTCTAGAACCACTCCTTTCGCAGGACCTTCAGAAAATTTAAGATTCTTAGTTAAATACTGTTGAACTAAACCCATTAAGATCATCAGTAATGTCGATATTCCTTCACCGGTTTTAGCACTTGTAGGTATTATTGCTATTTTTTTAGTGAAATCTTTAATTTTATCGTATCTATCAATACCCTTAAAGCCCTCTTCTAGAAAGTTTCCCATTATTTGTAAAATTTTCTCATCTAAATACTCCTTAACATGTGATTTTTGAGTATTATATGAATCAAGAAAATCAGCATCTTTTTTTGATTTCCATCCAGAAATTCTATCAATTTTATTGGCTGCAATTATAAAGGGTGTTTTCCTTTCTCGGAGTATTCTCACAGATTCCCACGTTATAGGTTGTGTTCCAGCAGTAACATCAATGACTAAAATTGCGATATCAGCTACTGCACCACCTCTTCTCCTTAAATTTAAAAATGCCGCATGTCCAGGAGTATCTACAATGAGTATTCCTGGAAGTTTTATAGTTTTTTCAGCAAATTCCTGTTTTGATTTTTTAAGAAATTCTTTAATATCTTCAGTTGGGAAATAAGATGCCCCAATATGTTGAGTTATGCCTGCTGCTTCTCTCTTTTGAACTACCGTACCTCGAATATAATCAAGAAGTGATGTTTTTCCATGATCTATATGCCCTAGGATGCACGCTATAGGGGCTCGTATAGCCTTAGATTCTTCGATTTCTGTCATTATTAACTCCAAGTAAAATTAGTTTCTTTCAATTAATGATCTAAATGTTCTTTATAATATAAAATAAGATATAAGTTAATTTAGGTTAATTGTGATTAAGATGTTGTTTAAGATATTTTCCAGTATAACTTTTCTCATCATTAATTATTTCCTCTGGAATACCTTCAGTTACAATATAACCCCCTTTTTCTCCTCCTTCAGGACCTAGATCAATGATATAATCAGCTGATTTTATTATATCCATATTATGTTCAATAACTATTACTGTATTCCCTTTATCAACTAATTTTTGGAGTACATTTAATAAGAATTGAATATCATACATATGTAGACCTGTTGTTGGTTCATCTAATATATAAAGAGTATTCCCTGTACTTGTCTTTCTTAACTCTCTAGCAATTTTTAATCTTTGAGATTCTCCACCACTTAATGTTGTAGATGATTGGCCTAGTTCTAAGTATCCTAATCCCACATCTACAACTGTTTTTAATGTTCTCTTTAATTTTGGAAAACTATCGAAAAATTCTAGGGCTTGAGTAAACGTCATTTCCAATACATCAGAAATTGTTTTTTCGCGATAAGTAATTTCTAAAGTTTCAGCATTATATCGTTTTCCTTTACATAAATCACATCTTATAAATACATCGGGTAAAAAATACATCTCCTTGAGGATATAACCAGTACCCCTACATTTTTTGCAATGTCCCTTTTTCGTATTAAAACTAAATCTCCCTTTCTTATACCCTCTTACTTTAGCTTCAGGAAGCCCGGCAAAAATATCTCTAATATAATCCAATGCTTTAGTATATGTTGCAGGTACCGAACGTGGTGTTCTACCAATTGGAGATTGATCAATATTTATAATTTTATCAATTTTTTCAAAGCTTTTTATTTCTTTAAAATCTCCAGTACTCATTCTTGAACTTCTCTTATTTATTAAATTGTGAAGCCCTTTAAATAAGCAATCAATAATTAAACTGGTTTTACCTGCCCCAGATACTCCTGTAATACAGGTGAACACTCCTAAAGGAATGTTTATATTAATATTTTTTAAATTATTTTCTCTAGCACCTAAAATTTCAATATATTCATTATTAATTTGCCTTCTTTTTCTTGGTAGTAAAATTCTCTTTTTTCCTGAAAGATATTCACCCGTTAATGTATTTGAACTTAAAATTGTATCAATAGGACCTTCAGCTACTATTTCTCCCCCTTTCTCACCTGCTAATGGTCCTAAATCAATTATATGGTCTGAATTACGCATAATTGCTTCATCATGTTCTACAACAATGACCGTATTTCCTAAATCCCTTAGTTTTTCTAACATTTTGATTAAGCGATCAATATCCCTCTGATGGAGCCCTACACTTGGTTCATCTAAAACATATAGTACTCCGACTAGACTTGAACCAAGCTGGGTGGCTAAACGAATTCTTTCTGCCTCTCCTACAGAAAGAGTATCTGATCTTCTACTTAATGTAATATAATCCAATCCAACGTTATCTAAAAATGAAAGTCTAGCTGATATTTCTTTTAAGACTTCCTTGACTATTGCTTTTTGAACTTCGTCAAGTTCTAGTTCATTGAAAAAGATAATAGAATCAATAACGGATAAGTTTGACAGTTCTGCTATATTTAAATCATTAATAGTTACTCCTAAGCTCTCTGGTTTTAATCTCTGCCCATTACATTGCGGACAATTCACTTTGTTCATAAAACTTTCATATATCTCTCTTGCCCATTCTGAATTAGTTTCCATATACCTTCTCTGAAGCCAGGGAATAATTCCTTCGAAGGATCTAACTACATTCCAAGAAGAGGTCTTTATATCATTATTATTATACCCATTATTTTCACTTTTAAAATGAAATTCAATAGTATCATCACCAGTGCCAAACAAAATTTTATTTAATTTTTCTGGATCAATATTTTTAATCTTGGTTTTATTTGTATCAAATCCATAATATTTTGCAACTTGCTTTAATAATTGCCAAGAATAACTGGTTAATGACCCAAATCCAGGGATATCTCTTATTGGAGTCTCTTGAAGAGGAACATTTAAATCGTCTCCTAATATTAATCCATAATCCAATTCCATAACAGTTCCTAATCCACTACAATATTTACAGCTACCATGAGGAATATTAAAGGAGAACATTTTATGATCTAATTGTGGAATAGAAATACCACAATCAACACAAGCAAGGTGCTCTGAATATACTTGCTCTCCTTTGCCAAGTACTTCTATTGCTACAATGCCTTCAGTCAAACTCAATGCTGTCTCTATTGAATCTGCTAATCTCGCCCTGATATCTTTTTTCATTATCAGCCTATCAACTACCACCTTAATATTATGTTTCACATTCTTATCCATTGATATTTCTTCATCTAACGTATATTGAATATTATCAACTTCTACTCTAAGATACCCTTGCTTTTTGAGGCTCAGCAATAACTCTTTATATTCTCCTTTTCTATCTCGAATAACTGGAGCCTTTATTATAAATTTTTTATTTTCAGGAATTATTTCCAGTACTTGGTCTATGATTTGTTGAGGCGTTTGAGGTTTGATTTCTTTACCACAATTAGGACAATGTGGAATTCCAACATTTGCAAACAGTAATCGATAATAATCATAAATTTCAGTTACAGTCCCTACTGTACTTCTCGGATTTTTAGATAAGGCTTTTTGTTCAATAGCTATTGCTGGAGACAATCCTTCAATAGAATCAACATCTGGTTTATCCATTTCACCTAAGAACTGCCGAGCATAACTTGATAGTGATTCCAAAAATCTTCTTTGTCCCTCAGCATATAATGTATCCATAGCTAAACTGGACTTCCCACTACCACTGATTCCTGTAATCACAACTAATTTATTACGAGGAATTGTGACATCAATATTCTTAAGGTTATTCTGCCTTGCTCCTTTTATAATAATAGAATTGTTATTCATATCATATCCCTTTTTTATTATATTTACGATTAATGAAAAGTTTCATGCTTATACCGCATAATCTTTTTTATATTCTTTGATTTTGTCTCTCAAGTATGCCGCATCTTCAAATCTAAGTTCTTTAGCAGCTAAAAACATTTTATTTTCTAAATATTGGACTATTAACTCTATATCTCCTTCGCTTTCCAATTCTTTAACTTTTTCTTTTACTATCTTTTTTAGTCTTTTCACTTCTTTTTCTTTATATTCCTGTTCTTCAGAGAGAGAATTTAGGATATTCTTTCTTATAGTTTGTGGTGTGACATTGTTCTCTTTGTTAAAATTCTGTTGCTTTCTTCTCCTTCTATTAGTTTCGTTAATCGCAGCCTTCATTGCTGAGGTAATTTTTTCCGCATATAATATAGCTCTCCCCTCAACATTTCGAGAAGCTCTACCAATAGTTTGAATTAATGATCTTGTATCTCTTAAAAATCCAAGCTTATCAGCATCTAAAATAGCTACTAATTTGACTTCAGGTAAATCAAGACCTTCTCTTAAAAGATTTATTCCAACAACTACATCAAAAGTTCCATCTCTTAATTGTCTTAAAATGTCAAATCTTTCCACAGTATCAACCTCTGAATGAAGGTATGAAATCTTAATTCCTAATTCAGAATAATATTCAGCAATATCTTCAGCCATTCTTTTAGTTAAGGTAGTTATTAAAACTCTTCCTTTACTATCCATAACTTTTCTAATTTCACCTAATAAATCATCAATTTGATTCTTTGCTGGACGAATTTCAATCTCAGGATCTACTAATCCTGTTGGTCTAATAATTTGTTCTGCTGAAATTCCTTGAGACTTTTCAAGTTCCCACTCTCCTGGTGTCGCACTCATTAATATAATGAATTTAATTTTACTCTCCCATTCTTCAAACGTAAGGGGTCTATTATCATAAGCACTAGGAAGTCTCCAGCCATATTCGACCAGGTTTTTCTTACGAGAACGGTCTCCACCAATCATTCCATGGATTTGGGGTATTGTAATGTGAGATTCATCAACGACAATCAAAAAGTCTTCTGGAAAGTAATCTATTAAACACATAGGAGGAGAACCAGGAGGTCTCCCATCTAAGTGCCTAGAATAATTCTCAATACCTTTACACCATCCCATTTCTCTCATCATTTCCAGATCAAATTTTACTCTTTTTTCTATCCATTGAGCTTCAGGATACCTCTTTTCATCCATAAATTTCTTTATTTGTTGTTCTAACTCTTCTTCTATCGATTTTAGTGCTTTCACTTTATTTTCCTCAGGAATAATAAAGTGGGTGGCTGGAAAAATTCTACAATTAGTAAGTTCCTTTATAATTTCATTAGATATAGGATGGATTTCTTGAATAGACTCGATTTCATCTCCAAAAAGGGATATTCGAATAGCAGTTTCAAGATATGCTGGAAAAATGTCAATTATATCTCCTCTTACTCTTACTACGCCTGGTCGAAACTCGATGTCCTTCCTCTCATAATTCATTTTAATAAGGCCTCTAATAATATCTCTTCGATTAATTCTTTGAGACACATTTAAAGAGATTGAAACTTTCTCCCATTCCTCAGGTGAACCTATTCCGTAAATACACGAAACTGTAGCTACAATGATAACATCATTTCTGGTTCTAATAGCATGGGTAGCAGCAAGTCGAAGACGTTCAATCTCCTCATTTACACTGAAATCTTTTTCGATATACTGAGCTGTGACTGGCAAGTATGCTTCAGGTTGATAATAGTCATAGTAACTAACAAAATAATGGACTGCATTTTCAGGAAACAGTTCCTTTAATTCATTATAAAGTTGTGCCGCGAGAGTTTTATTGGGAGCCATAATTAATGTGGGTTTCTGTATTTCTTGAATAATATTAGCTATAGTGAAGGTTTTTCCAGTCCCAGTTGCTCCTAATAAAGTCTGGAATCGTTTGTTATTTTTAATACCTTCTTTAAGGGCCTCGATGGCCGATGGTTGGTCTCCTTGTGGAGTGAATTCAGATTTTATGTTAAAACTAATACTCATAGGATGAATCACAAATCAGAAAGATGTTATAAACTAAGTATAAAATGAATATATAACTAATAAGACTACAAATATTCTAATGTAGCATAATTTATGATTTTTATGAAATAGTGAAAAATAAAAATTTAAGCTATCACGATTTCTTGATGGGTATCTTCAGCCCCTTCCATAGAACGAGCGGTTATTATTAACTTATCTCCAGTAATAATACTTCCGGGACTTAGTCCCAGAAATGTTTCAACATCTGTAAGTGAAATTGTAATAGTGATAAAACCACCAGAGTTTTGTATTTCAAATGAACTTCCATCTATAAAGCTGAAATTTGTTAATCGTACGTAAGTATTATTTATGTATACTGAATCTAAGGTAACATTTAATAATCCGTTGTTTACAATCTTGATAACTAGCTCATCATCGCTTCTATCTGCCTCTGTAGTAATATCATCAATATTTATATTAAAATTAGTCGAATTAACGTAAGCATTAAATGTTGCAAAAGAGACTGCAGTAGTATTAGTGGTTATCTTTATATCAAATGTATTTGATGCATTTATTTTGAAATCTTGAATATTAAATGAAACAAGTGCACATTCTTGAAAATCTAAATCAACATCTCCATAAATAAAGTTTACATCCGTTTCAAAAGATAATATGCTAGTTTCATTTATGTAAAGGTTACTTAACCTAACGGGTTCTACTCCTGTATTTTTTATCAAGATTTGGCCAGTTTCATTCGCAGCTATAAAAGAGGCTTGTGTACCAAGAACACTCTTTATGATCTTAATATCTGCTGAACTATTTACGCTTCGAATAAAACCAACATCCGCTGCTTTTATAGGTCCATCGAATGATGCAGACACAACTATACCAATGTCTTCATTTACATCAACATCGAAGTAATCTGAAACAATGACCTTTATTGTTTTCTCTTCATTTGGGAAGATATTTACTTTCTTAGGATAAAAATTAACTTCATCGTCTGCAGTCCAAGCATCAGTTTGGGTTAAATATACTGAACCAATAGCCATAATTAAGTTCCCAGTATTTTTTATCTTAATATTCAATAATGTCGTTCCGTTATCATAAGTATATGCATAGGTCTTATCTAACTCAATTGGGATATACTTCCTCAGAGAACTAGATGAAATAACTGATGCTTCTGGTGAAAGTATTCTATATCGTGGTAAAAGGCTTATATCATAGTTCTCAGAATTAGGCACCATCAAGACCTCATCTTTTACCCCACCAGGGGTGATGACTCCAATTTTATGCACTTCTCCAAAATCAAGATCAAATGGAAAAAATTTGAGATCTGTAGTTATTTTAACATATGCTTTCTGTCCAACATTTAATATAGGAGAACCTTCTAAATAGATTTTTTGTGTAAAAATATTCTCTTCTGAATCAGCATAAAAATCATCTAAGATTACTACAGAATCACCAGTGTTTTCAACCTCAAGATAAATTTCTGCTTGATCTTCATTAATCTGTAAGACTTTACTGTTTAGTTCATTAATTTTAATCTTACTTGGCACAGCTTCTTTTACAAAGAATTTCTTAGTGGTATTGGAAAATGCAAATGTTCTACCTTCTAAAGCTTCAGAATATGCTATTACCGAAATATTTACCACATCATTCTTCTCAAAAGGATTGCCACTTGACTTAATATCAACCCAAGCTAAGTCTTCCTCACCAGCAGGTATGATATCGGTATCCAAACCCTTTCCAAGATAATGATCATAAGAGATACCATTTATTAAAACACTTCTAATTTCCAAATCCTTGGAACCTGTATTCTTGAGTTTGAAAGTGGCATATCCGGTGTCAAAGACTTCTGGATCTTTAATCTGGAACGATGATTCTAATGCTGTATAATCTAATTTAAATAGTTTAACAAATCCACTTCGAGAGAAATACCATGGTATAAATACTTGAGAAAAGTATCCTCCATTTTCTGGGATACTATTAACCCAAAAATCTCCATCATTATCCTTTCTTACATTATTAATTTGGTTTCGATAATAATCTTCGAAGGTTTGAATGTTATCGCTAGAAATGGGGGCGGTTGAAACATTCCAAAACATTAATCGCACCACTTGAGACTGAAACCATAACTTTGTAGGACGTCCGGAGGTTTCATTATAAATCTCATCCTCAACAAATACTGAATTTGGACCCCAATTGTCTTCTTCTAATCCCCAACTTTTATATCTCTCGTAATGGTCATTACAGATACGCATCATCCAAGGCCATTTTCCTTCATCTCCGCCTAATTGGTTAAATAGATATCCGAAATAGACTAATACGTAATCTGCTTTCAGAAGTTTCAATATTTTAGCACTATAAATTTCATCTGATTGCATCAATGCCATACCAGTTAAACCTATTCTGGTTGAATTAATTGTCCCGTTATCATTTACCGTGGTCATATTTCCGATGGGGGTTATCCAGTATCCATAATCCCACCAACTGACAACAACAGTCGAGCCTGGTAAATTTGTTTTCATCCAAGTAAGCGATTCTTCCCAATCGTGATAATAACCTCCAGGAGCTAGTTGACTTTGTCCTAATTGCGTAGCTGAATAATTTGAAGCGTGCCAGACTTGTGCAAGACACATAATTCCTACAATAAAGTATACAGCTACAACTTCACCTCTACCGATCATCTGTTTCACTTGTCGTTTTCTTTTTCTACTTATACTAATACGTTTTTCTCCAATGAAACTTCCAAATATTTTCAGTACATTCACTAACCCATATGCACCGACTATGCTAGCTGCAGGTGCAAATAATAAAATTATACGAATCATGCTCCCTGTAAAATAAAACAAAAATAAAACAAATATTATCAATAAGATATCAACTGCTTGAGATCTTCTGAATAAAAAGAATAGACCAAGAGGTATTAGCATTAGTGGAATTAAAGTATTATAATAAAATACACTCCATGAGCTTGGTGCATGTTCAGCTACAGATGCTGTAAGATGAAACGCATCCCGTAATAATGGGCTAAGAACACTCTGTAATCTCTTGCCGAATCCAAAAGGAATTATATCTGGGGCGATCCAAACTATTATTGCAAGAATTAGTATAGCTGGTATTAGTCCCCATTTAACTAAATTTATTAGTTTATTATAAAATCGAGGATATTGATTCCTCTTAATATGGATATAATGATAAACTACTAGAATAATTGCAAATAAAAAAGTACCACCTAATACAATGTTTGTAAAAAATGAGCTAAATTTAAAATTAGTGTACAACATAAAGGTAAGCAATCCCATTCCAATCACCCCTGAATAAGCGATTAAAACGTTTGGAGTGTATTTTTTCGTAATGATTAGAATAAGAACGGTAATTGGTATTAAGTAATAAAGAAAATAATAACCACCCCAACCAAGGGAAAGATAACCTAAAAATAATCCTCCTAAAAGAGCATGGGTGATTTTACCGGTTCGGATTGCCTTTACAAAAAAATAAAGTGTCATGATAGTGGCAAAAACCCCGATAGTTTCATTATCAAAGAAGCCAGCAACTGTACGTTGCATATAACCAGGATTAAAGGCAAGGAAAAATGCTGCAACTAAACCCAGTTGTCGATTTAAGGTTTCTTTTCCCAATAAATACATGGCAAAAACAGTCAATCCCCCCATAAAAGCAGGGAAGTAAAAGCATATATCGTATAGAGAGAGTGGTATTCCAATGGAATTAAAAAAGTTATAAATTATTACTACTGTGAAGGTTAGTCCAGGTCGTAAATTAAATCTATCAAATCCTTGAGGAAACCAACTTTTATAGTCGTGCCAATTGAAGTATTCAAACAATGAGTGTTGGGAAAGATATTCTGCATTATAATATTGAATCCATGGATCAAATGCCTTAATTAAATTATTACCTAGATAAACAGGAGATAACCTAATTACGATTGCTAGTACAATAACTAAAAGGAGAGCAATAAAAAGCAAAACATTCTGAGATTTAATAGTTACACCTGCTCTGAAACGATCCTTTAGATTTCGGAGTGATGATAAAATTTTAGGCATATTTTTAATTTAAATTCTTTTATTTTAAATACTAATTTCAATATGAAATTAGAAATTAAACTTAGATATAAAAAAAATCCTTATCATTAAAAGATTATTTTTTAATATATTAAACGGTCTTGATATTATAACAAGATATCAATTTAATGAATTTTATGTCATCAAAAAAGAGAAAATTTCTTTTTAAATTCTATTATATTGGATCAAAAAAATTTTATGGATCTCAGAGACAAATAAATTTTCCGACTATTGAAAGTTATTTAATTGAAGCTCTGTTAAATAAAAAATATATAACTGATGTTAATACAGCTAATTTTGATGTCGCAAGTAGAACTGATAAGTATGTCTCTGCCAGAGGAGCTGCTTTCTCAGTTATAATAAATAAAAAACCAATACTGATGGAATTAAATTCTGAATTACCATATGAGATTGGATTATGGGCATATGCTCACGTTCCCTTTGACTTCTCTTCAAGGTTTGATGCCTTATATCGTTATTACAAATATATATTACCTTTAGGAAGCAGAACCTCTCTCAATATTTCCCTTATAAGGAAGGCATGTAAAATACTCGAAGGAACTCATGACTTTAAAAATTTTGCGAAGAGAGAAAAAGATAATATAAACACAATAAGAACATTAAACATGGTTTCAGTTAATGTAAAGGAAGATTATTTAATTTTAGGTTTTAAAAGTAAATCTTACTTAAGACAACAAGTTAGAAGAATGGTTAAAAAATTAATTGAGGTTGGGATGAAAGAGCTTGAACTTGCTGAATTTTTAGAGTTATTTAATACCTCTAAAAATATTTCGTACCAACCAGTCAATCCAGAAGGATTGATATTATGGGATATAGTCTATAATAATACTCATCAATTTGTGATAGATCCAGCTTCAAATAAGAGAATGATTCGATATTTTCATCAAAGAGAAGAAGAAAGTGATCTACAGAAGATTTTATTTCATGTCTTGCAACATGACAATATTGGCTAAAAGCGCTTTTATTTGAATCTCTTCTGTAGCCCCTTGGCTTATACGGTATTCAAATTCAGCTAAAAGTTTAGAAAGTTCTATTTTCATATCTTCAGATATATTTAAATCGTAAATCTCCCTATGCATACTTTTAATAATATTTATCCCTGAAAGCCCATACTCTTCAACTATATCATTTAATAATTTTATTGAGAATTCTAATTGACCCTGAATAGCAGTTTGAAGTATATTTATTATTCGTTCATGAGGAACCTCTCCAGCAACTCGAAATACAATATTCTGATCGAGTTTTCGAGAAATAGTGGAGCAAGATTGTAAATAATTTATTCCCCTTCTACAATCGCCTTTAGAAACATCCACTAATGCCTTCAAGCCATCGTCAGTTATTGTAATGTCTTCTTCTTTCGCTATATATCTTAATCGATCTTTAATATCGTCACTGGGCAGTGAAGAAAATCTGAAAACTACACATCTTGATTGGATTGGTGGGATAATTTTATTAGAATAATTGCAAATTAAGATCATTCTACAGTTTTCTGTATATTGTTCCATAGTTCTTCTAAGTGCTTGTTGAGCGGGTGCTGTCATATTATCAGCTTCATCAAGAATCAGTATTTTAAAAGGAATGTCTATTGGAGGCCTCGTCTTTGCAAAATCTTTAATATATGTTCTAATAACTTCTATTCCTCTTGCATCACTTGCATTTAATTCAAGATATGTTGAATTTAATGCCATTTTTCTTCCAAACAATTCTCTAACTATTGCTAATGCGGAGGTTGTTTTTCCTGTGCCTGCTGGTCCAGCAAAAATAAGATGTGGCATTGATTTATCTTTTATAAATTGTCGAAGTCTATTGATTATTCCTTTTTGATTTACAACGTCATTTAATCTTCTTGGACGATATTTTTCAACCCATGGACGGTTTTCAATGGACATTGGTAAACAAAAACTTTAGTTAAAAATATAATATTATTAAAAAATACTATTTAAGAATTAAAATTTCTTTCTATATTAGTAAAAAAAAATAAAATAAATTTGAGAAGAGATGTCTAATTATCTAATAAATAAAATAAAATCAAGGTGGATCTTAGATTCACGTGGTAATCCTACAGTAGAAACTGAAGTTTATACTAAAGATGGATTCGCTCGTTCAGCAGTTCCTTCAGGTGCATCAACAGGAGCTTTAGAGGCTTTAGAACTCCGCGATGGAGGAAATGCTTTTTTGGGGAAACACGTAACTAAGGCTGTGAGAAATGTTAACGAAATATTGGGAAAAAAGTTAATTGGTTTTGATGTAAGGAATCAACAAGCATTAGATGAAGAAATGATTTCTATAGATGGGACAGAAAATAAAGGGAATATAGGTGCAAATGCTATTTTATCTGTTTCTCTTAGTACTGCTAAATTGGCTGCAAAGATATTAAATAAACCCTTATTTTCATATATTTATGATTTAAGTTATCATAAATCGAATGAGAACTTTTTATTACCGATACCCTGTTGTAATATCATTAATGGAGGAAAACATGCTGGAAACAATTTGGCAATACAAGAATTTATGATATTACCCATGAGAGCTCATAATTTTTCGACAGCAATTGAAAATGTAGTTGAGGTATACCAAACCTTAAAAGAAATATTAAATAAAAAATATGGTAAGTCTGCTATTAATGTTGGTGATGAGGGGGGTTTTGCGCCTAATGTATCAGACACGAGAGATACATTTGATGTTGTCATAGAGGCTATTGAAGAGGCAGGATTTCTCATTGGCGTGGATTTCGTATTAGGTATCGATGCGGCAGCAAGTGAATTCTTTAAAGAAGATCTATACTCTATCGATGGAAAAAAGCTCAGCGAAGAAGAACTTTTACAATTCTATCTTGATTTAGTTCATGATTATCCTTTAAAATCCATTGAGGACCCTTTTGATGAAAAGTCATTTAGAGGGTTTACAAACCTTACAGCAAAATTGGATAAAACAATTCAAGTGGTATGTGATGATTTAACTGTTACAAATATGAACTTGTTAAAAAGAGCTATTGATGAGAAGGCGGGGAATGCTTTATTACTTAAGGTAAATCAAATTGGAACATTAACTGAAGCTATAAATGCTTGTCAACTAGCATTTAAAAATGGATACAATGTGATGGTTTCACATCGTTCTGGTGAAACTGAAGACTCATTTATCGCAGATTTATCTGTTGGATTATGTTCTGGACAAATCAAAAGTGGAGCACCATGCCGTAGCGACAGAACTAGTAAATATAACCAATTACTTAGGATTGAAGAACTTTTAGGTCAAAATGCAAATTACCCAGAAAGCTTTTCCTCCTGGAAACATTATCAGTAAATATACGAGATTAAAAGTTACTGACTTTTAATAAATCTATAAATATTCACATCAATACTTTTAGTTTTTTGATTATGGAATTCGAAGGTTTTATCAAGTTTTAATTTAAAAGGAAAATAATAATCAATCCGCCAATCCAAATTTTTTATGAAATTTACAATAAAATTATGGACTTTTCTATTAGCTAAATGGATTGAGTATACTACGCCAGAAAATTCGAATGCTTTTGTTAAAAAACTTCTATCTGCTCTACTTTTTTGTACTCCAAAAGGAGGATTCATGATAGTAGTAATTCTATTACTTTTGGGTAAAAATTCTGAGCTGAGTTCCAAATTGTTGATATCTGCACACAAAGGAAAGATTATGTGCTCAAGTTGAAGTCTTTTAACATTTTCTTTGAGGATCTGCATAGCTAAAATATCAATATCAATACTTATTATACAGTTCGGATGAAAATAGGCAGATGCTATTGATAATCTTCCTGTTCCAGCACCAAAATCAAAGATAAGGTGATTTGTGATATCATTAAATTCAAACCCGGCAAAAAAAGTAATATCTACAGCACTAACTGCATCAATACAATATTGTTCTAATTCAATTTTGGGATCAGAAAAAGTGGCTGTATTTTGAATAATAGAAGTCATTTCTTTTTTCTTAATTTTAAACGCCTGAAACTTAAATTTAGAGTTTTTATAAATTAGTATGGATAAATTTAATTAATTTATTTAATAATAATTAAATAGAGAAATTAAAAGAATGTTTTGAAATATATGAAAGAAGCGATTAAAAATAAAGATATCGTTATTACTGGTCAATATCTAGGTGTTGTCGAGGAATTCCTTCCTGATAAGCAATCCTCTTACGTAAAGGATGGTAAAATTTATGCTACTAAAACGGGTATAATTTTAATTGATAAAAATAAAAAACGAATTGAAATTAAAAGTCATCAAGAAGAGGATAGAAAAACTGTTAAGATCGGTGATATTGTTATAGGAACTGTCCTTTTTTTAAGACAATATTCTATCGGATTGAATTTCCATACCATAAATAATAAACTTCATTTTAATAGTTCTTATTTTGGTAATATTCATGTCTCACAAATCTCCCATAAATATGTAGAAAAAATTGCTGATGCATTTCAAATAACAGATATTCTACGTGCTAAAGTAGTCGAGCAAACTACTAATGAGTTTAAATTAAGTACTGTTGGAAACAATTTGGGTGTAATCCATGCTGATTGTGTAATATGTGGTACTACACTTGAAAAAATTGGTCATAATAAATTACGTTGCAATAGATGTGGTAATACGGAAACGAGAAAATTAGCAAATGATTACGGGAACGTTAATGAGAGTTTAAGGTATTAGACAACACCCTTAATTATATTCTAATTTATGAAAATAAAGGAGAGAAATATTGGTCAAACGTGGAGGAAGACGAGTAATTCATTTTTATAATCCAAGCGGAAATTTAGATAATACTATCAAATTTCTGGAAAATATTCAAAAAAAAGTCAATTATCTCAATTTAAATTGTGAAGTAGAAGGAAAAACAATAAAAGTAACCTTATATGGGCCGAAAGACCTTCAATATCTCGCAATTGGTAGATTAAGAGAATTAGCAAATCAGTTCTTATCATAAAAAGTATTCCCAAAAATTTCTGGTTTTTTATTACTTTAACAAAACAAAAAAAATTTATTTTATACTATATTAGAAATAATAGATTTGAAGGTTATGGTGAAATTACTATGGCAAAAAAAAAACCTAAGAAAGAAGATGATCTTGAAGGATTAGATGATGATTTTCTCGATGATATTGAAAACGTTTATCCAACTTTGAAGAAATCGAAGGAACAAAAGGAAAATGATTTGGATCTTGCTATTGAAGATGAAGGACTTCAAGAGGAAGAACTTGAATATGAAATGGAAGAAATTCCTAAGCCTCCAGAATATAAATATTTAAATTTGGCTATTGTAAAAGGAGAACAAGAGAACGACTATCACCTGAGTGTGGAAGGTCAATCTCATGGATTTTTAAGTATTTTGGTTAAACATCTCCTTAATACAGAAGGAGTAAATTCAGCAGCTTATAAAGTTACTAGGATTGATCCCCCCGAGGTATTTGTACGATTAGAAAAAGGTAATAAAATAAAAAATGTCCTTCGGAAAGCAATACAATCCTTAAGGAATGAAGTAAACGAAGTAGAAAAGGTATTTAAACCAATTATAAAATAAACTTTAATTCTGATTATATATAAAATTTATAAAAGTTTAATCTTGAACTAACATTAATGTCCTA
The DNA here is from genome assembly GCA_048939995.1 of Promethearchaeota archaeon. Taxonomy (GTDB): domain Archaea; phylum Asgardarchaeota; class Lokiarchaeia; order Sigyniarchaeales; family SOKP01; genus SOKP01. The sequence continues at coordinate 164,205 of JBHLOY010000001.1, forward strand.
TGATTTTTTAATTAAAGATTTAACACTGAAAACATCTCAAAAAGCTATTGGTACAGATAAAGGATTAGCTAAAATAGGAGATGGTATTGTAAATTTTGTATATTCGGTAGCAAAGTCTATCTATTTAACAAAAAAGAGTTTCAACAATAAAATAATTAGAACAGGTAAAAAAGTTAATAAAACTATTTTATCTAATGCATTAAAAAACGCTAACTTAAAGAGCTGCGCAAAAACTAGAGCTGATGCTCATGATCTGGCAGACACAGCTGAAGCAATAATAGCATATATCTGGTTATCAGGAAAAATGAATATGGATTCTATGATCAGGATTATATTTGAAAATCTTTCCGGTAATCTTGATATTAGAACAGAAGAAATCCGAAATGCTACTATAGCATTCACACAATTATTAGAATCAATAAAAATTTATCTCCCTACCTCTAAAGTATGAAACAATTTCCAATTACAATAGGATTTGATGATGCTAAATTTGAGTTGAAATCAAAAGTAAAAACAACTCAATTAATCGGAGTAGTCTGTCAAGGTATGAGGCTAGTTAGAGTATTAATAAGTCCAATTTCTATTGATGGAGATGATGCAACTATTAGTTTAATCAAACTTGCTAAACAAAATGAAAAACATATTCAATATGTTCTTACGGATACAATAACTTTTGGAGGATTTAATATTATAGATTTAGAAGAGATTTATACTAAGCTAAAAAAACCGATTATAGCAGTTACAGAACGAGAAGTAGATCTTGATTCGGTTAAAGTAGCTTTAATCAATAAATTTCCTAAAACCTATAAGAAAAAGCTCCAATATATTATAAATGCTGGAGAATTATTTGAAACTACAGTAGAAACTGCGGGTGGTCGTTCAAAAATATATCTTCACTTAAAGGGAGTAATATTTGATGAAGCTAAAGATTTACTAAAAAGATTATGCATCGATTCAAAAATGCCAGAACCTGTAAGAATTGCTCATCTAATTGGGAAGGCTTTTTAAAACGTAGCGACTTCATATTCTAATATTTCCTTCATTCGCTCTCGTAACTCAGGATGAATAGCAGTCATCCCATAGGTTTTTAACCCGCCTAACCTCCTTTGCACCTCTTGTGCACTCAATGCTCCTTGGAGATCCTGTTTATTTGCTATAGCAATGATTTTAGTGCCCAAATTCCGCTCAAATCTATCATAGATCTCCTTAGTCTTCTTCACACTTTCCTCTGTAGAATCACACACCAGCACAGCTAATCCCGCACCCCGTAGGAAGTCTTTCCACATAAATTTGAACCGCTGTTGACCCCCTAAATCCCAAATACTTACTTTCTTTCCATTTAAAATAGAATCCTCAACTTCTAATCCCACAGTTGGAACCCGCTTCTTTGGAACTTCCCTCCCTTGTAATAAAGACAGTAAAGAAGTTTTCCCTACTCCACCTTCCCCCACAATACAAATCTTTGATTTAGTTGTGAAAACCTTAACCGACCCTTTCTACTTAATTTGCTTTAAATAGAAAGGATAAACCTCTGTTCAAAAATTAAAATAATATTCGCATAACATGAGAAGTTTAGAAGTAAATCATTCTGGATTTTCCCGAAATATGAAATAGACATGCATTAATGCTACCAAAACAGCGTATTAAGTTAACAAAATATGAGAAAAGCATATATCAGAGTTTATATTATAGTTTTTTAAGTGGGAGACTACTCTATGACCGCGCCAGTTTCATGATCGAGCGCAGATCTAATAATTGCTTACTAATTAAAATATTAATAAAAATGGTAAATACTAATAGAAATAGTGAATTAAAAAATATTTATATATAAAAATTTAATAAAAAAACAGAATAAATTATAGCTTTATGCTCCAGTTTCAATATCCTTGACTATGCCAACTGCAATAGTCCTGCCCATATCACGAACGGCGAATCTCCCCATCTCCGCAAACTGGTCATAGCGCTCCAAGCACATCTTTTTTATAGGCTGTAGTTTAATGACAGCAGATTCATTTCGCTTTATGAACTTCGGTGCATCTTCTATGACCGCTCCTGTTTTCTGATCAAGCTTTTTGCTGATTTCTATGAACTTTGCTGCGACCTGAGCAGTATGAGCGTGAATTACAGGGGTATATCCTTGAGCAATAGCGGTTGGGTGCCAAATAACTATAATTTGCCCTGTCCAATTGCCATTTGGGAATATGACGTTAGGGGGATTGTTTGGGTGACCAAGGCAATCTCCTCTCCCTACATCCTTCATTTCAAGGCCTCTAATACTGAATCCAACGTTATCACCTGGTTCAGCTTGAGGAATTTCCTCATGATGCATTTCAATGCTTCGGATTTCACCTTGAAATCCAGTTGGCATAATGATAATTTTGTCACCTTTCTTAAGTACACCAGTTTCGACTCTACCAACTGGAACAACACCGGTTCCTTTAATTCTATACGCATCCTGGATTGGGAGTCGTAATGCCTTATCAGTTGGTTTTGGTGGTATCTCAAATTGATCGATTGCGTCAATGAGGGTTGGACCATCATACCAAGGCAATTTATCGCTTTTCTTTGAAAGATTTTGCATCATCAACCCTGAGACAGGTACAAATGGAATCTTTTTAACAGGGAATCCTATATTTTTTAAGAGATCTGAAACTGCTTCTTTGCATTCATTAAAGCGTGCTTCACTATAGTCATAGTTATCTGCTTTATTGATTGCTACAACTAATTGTTTTATTCCAAGAGTTTGAGCTAAATAAGCATGTTCTCGTGTTTGACCATTGGCAGCAATTCCAACTTCCATTTCACCTTTTTTACCAGATACAACTAAAATAGCAGCATCAGCTTGTGAAGCACCCGTGATCATATTCTTTACGAAATCAGCATGACCAGGAGCATCAATTATTGTGAAATATTTGTTTGGAGTTTCAAATTTTCTGAAAGCTAAATCGATAGTAATACCTCTTTGGCGTTCCTCTTTTAATTTGTCAAATACGAATGCATAGGACCAAGAATCTCGATCGAACTCTTTTGCTAATTTTTCTAATTCGCGAGCTTCTCTATCGGTGACTGCTCCTGTCTCTATTAACAGGGCACCCATCATTGTGGACTATATGGGATTAAACCTAAGTGGTTATCTAATCATTCCATGATCGATGTGCCCAATAATAACTAGATTCAGATGTTGTTTTTGTTTTGAAGACATTTCTTTATCAACTTAATTTTTTTTTAGATAATATAATATTAATTGAATATAGATTTTATTTAAAGATATTAGTTCTAAGTCTTGCTCAATATTTATTTTTTACTATAAAAATAAGGTAATTTTGTATATAATAAGAAGGTAAGCTAATTTTTTTCATTTTTTAACTGAATTATTTCAGATAAAGTTTTATTACAACTTTTTTTCTTAATTGGAGCTGAAATATTCCATTCATTCATTAATTTACGTAAGGTCTTAATATTTACCTCCAAACCATTAGCTACGTCTTGGACAGAAAATCTATCAACCAAAAATTGAAGATTATTTTCATTTTCTACTTTTGACTTTAGAAGATCATAAGCCTCACGATAAGTATCAAAATATCTCCTTTTCCTTTCAAGGGAATCGACACAATTTTCAGTACTACTTATCATTTCATTGAATAAAACCGCTCCTAATGAGAGTTCCCATACTATCCTTCGAGATTTGATAATGTCATCCGGTGATGGTTCATTTTTAACATAGACTTTGTATTTAATGTCAAAGACATCCTTTATTTTATCTAAAAACCATTTTTCCGATGAACAAATCTTTGTAGTCCCCTCTATCCTATCGGCATCATATACACCTAATAACCAAGATAAAGCATGTTCTCTATTATTTTCATTAAGATTCAATACAAAGTCGGGAATTTCCTTAAATTTAATTCTTTCTAAATCTTTAAATAAAGGTTTACATGTAAATTGTACATTTATAAGTGTGAATTTCTTTTTCTCTCCATGATAATCAATTATTCTTTCTCTTTCATTCAATTTATTTTTAGGGTTTAATCCTAAGACTTCACAAAATTTTAATAAATGAATTTTGTCCTAAATAAAAAGCCTAACCAATATGCTTTATCTTTTGTATTTATTCTTTTAAAATAATCATATTTTAGCTTTGGTTCCTTTACTTGCCACTGCTGATGTGAATAATCTTTTAAATTAGGATTACATTTTTGATACTTCTCAACTATTTTTGAACTTATTCCAATCTCTTTATTAGAGGATAATAAATTCTCTTCTAACATCTTGATTTGTTTCTTAGAAAACTTATAATCAGGATTGTATCCAGAATTATTCGGATTTTTCAGTCTCCCAAAAATATGTTTTAAGAATTCCTTCCCTCTACCAAAATATTTAATACTTACATATTCTCGAAGTTTTGTAATAGAAAGTGAATCTAGATTTGGATCTACTTGTACCACTGCTTTAAGTAAGTCATTGATGAAATTATCTGTGGGGTATTTTCCAATTTTTTTTGGCTGACTTTCAAGATCATAATTAATATTGCTAATTTTTACACCCCTTTTGATAGGTACATCTCTATTTTCCTTTCTTTTCGATATCGTATTTTTATCTTCAGAATCTCCCATCCAATGAATCGAATCACATTTCTTTACTTTTTTCTCTTGAGAGCCTTTATTTATCCAATCTATCTTATCAAACTTAGTTGTATTTTTCTCATTAGGAGCATTATTTACCCAATCTATCTTATCAAATTTACTCTCTTTGTCTACTCTCTCTCTTTTTTTATTATCTTTCAATATTTTTTCTTCATTATCATCATTATAATCAACCACAATATCATTATCTGTTTTATTTTTCTTAACAGAGTTATTGTTCTTTGTTTTAAAACTCATTTTTTTTTAACCATTTTCTCTTTTTATTTTTAATTTAAAACTAAAAATTAAGGAATGAATCCTTATCATTAGCTGTTTTACATAAGTATCGCTCACTTTCGTTTAATACTAAGGCGTATCTATTTCGAAGGCTAAGGAGCATGTCCCTTTCCCTCAAATTTCCTGTAAAAATCTCGTTACTAGGATAGCCTAAGCGGAAAAGAATTTTCGTTCTTGCAGAATCTATGGCGCTATCATAGAGAAGATATGGTCTTTGTTCCGAAATAATGTACCCTAAACCTTTTGCGTCACATTCCTCAATATTGTTTGAAAAATAGCTATTAAAAGTATTTTTCATAATGAATTCTGCTGATTCGGGAACTCTTCGCTAGTCACTCTTACCCCATTCCTCTCTAGTTTCACTACTTTTAGTCCGAACTTCCTCAATTTCAGCCATATTGATATTATAGAACCTCTATATTTAAAGAAAAAACCTTCTCAAAAAAAACCATTAATTCTCTTAATTAGGATATAACTGGTATGAAAAAATTGAAGAATTAATTGATTTTAATAATAACGAGTTTGAATTTGCAAGATAAAAAATCAATTCTCAACGATAAATGCTAAAATATTATAAATCATTAGAATTTCTTCTACATAAATGTATAAGAGTAAGTAGCGAAAATCTAATGAAAAAACCAAAAGCATTAAAAATAAAATCTATTTTCAGTGATAAAAAAACATTTTTCTGTGGAGAATGTGGATCAGCCATTAAATTACTAGATAAAACCTGTAAGAAATGTGGGTTCCAAAATAAAGTCAGAATAATGGCTATCCAAGAATTAGAGTCAAGGGAGATAAATATTAAACATGATTTAGATAGACTTGTAAGAGAAATGAAATCTAAATGGTTAATTGCACAATCTGTACAATTGAAAGAAATGGAAATAGATTTATTAATGGAAGCGGCTCGGAAAATTAAATTAAGAAGGGTGCAACTAGAAATAGGAAGTATCCCAGAAGATAGAATAAGGTGGGTAAAATCCCAATATCATGAAAAAAATAGAACTATCCAAGAAATCGCTGATGATCTAGGTGAAACCATGATCATCGTGAGGAAATACGTTGATTCTAATGTACAATAGAATTATAAAGAGTCTTTGGATTTAAATATAATAAAGTAACTTTCCAAAAGAAAAGAGGTTAGAGAAAACTACTTCTTCTAGAAAAATTAATTAAAGACGTTAAGGTTTTTGTCAATTAGATCTATAGATGAAACAATTTTAAGATAGAAAAATGATTTGTCCAAATTGTAAGAATCAAGTTGTCCCAGAAAGGATATATATGAAACCTATAAAGGATTATTGGATTCTGGGCAGTCCTCAATGTCACATTTTACTTTATGAAGAGATTGTATATACTACTGAAAAGAGTAGAAAAATGGCAGAGTTAAAGAAAGAATTAAAAAGAAGGGGATTCGATAATTCTGTTTTAAAAGAATTAGATAGTAAGAAAAAAAGAGAAGTTAATAATAAAAATCCCTGATCGAATACGATGGCAACCCGAATTAATATAGATGATTTGCTTAGAAACACTCAAGTAAGACGGTATGATATTCTGGCTTTAAGTGAAGATTTTAGTAGAATCACTGTGGTTTAACTTTTTAATTGGACAGTTGTTATATATTTTTAATTCAATAATTTTTTAGAATTTCCTTTAAGATCTAGGTACAATTCTCCCTTATTCTCCAATAATAAGTTGAATATTCCATTGACTTGTTTTTGAAAGTTAATTATTTCGCCATTTTTATCAGTAAATTCAATTACAACTTTTCTCTCTAAAAATTCATGAAATACTTGTTGGATATTATAAATATTTACTCGCGTTTCCATGAAAAAATCTAATAAATGATGTAGATAAAAAGCTTTAACATATGATTGTTCTTTGCTATATTTCTTTTCTAAATCTTTATAATGAAAAAATTTTAACTGTTTCAAGACAATAGAATCTTCTTCATCAAATAAGTGTTTTAATTTCTCGTTAAAGGTCCACTCTGTACCATAGTCAATATTTCTATCCACAAAATTAGCGATTAAGCGATCTATTCCTGCTTTATCTGTCCATTTATTATGAATAACCCAGTTTGGTATGCTAATAACCTTTTTGAAGAAATTTCTAATATATTTGTCTAAAAATTAACGTAAAAAATAAATCTTAAGATTCAAAGATAATAAAAATAATGAAATATGGATTGTTCATTGTAATAACTATATCAGAAAAAGAATTAGTTCGGAACTATTATGGTAAGAAGTAGGTCATCATTTCCAAACGAAGGGGAATTTGTGGTTGGAAGAGTTAATCATATTGAAGATCAATATGTTTATATAGATTTATTAGAGTATGAAGGGCTTTCATCGGAAAATAATGCAAGAGGTATGGTTCATATAAGTGAAGTATCAAGTAGGTGGATTAAAAATATAAGAAGGTTTGTTAGAATTAATCAGATAGTCGTTGCAAGGGTTTTAAGGGTAGATCCTTCTAAAGGTCATATTGATTGCTCATTAAGAAGAGTAAATTCTGCCCAACGAGCAAAAAAGAAAAAGGAATTTAAGTATAAAATAAAATTTGATAATCTCTTACAAATTTTAACTGAAAATGAGGATATACATCTTAATTTGGATGAAGCTTATGAGCAAGTTGGTTGGCCACTTGTTGATCAATATATTGATTTCCAAGAAACGGTTGAGGCATTAAAAGAAAATGGGGAAGAAGTAATGAATAGTTTGAAGAGTGTTCCTGAAAATATAAAGAATGAATTCATTAAAATTGTTGATGATAATGTTGAAATCTCAACCGTTAATATCACTGGAAAAATAAAATTAATGAACACTGATGGAGACGGAATCGAAAAGATTAAAGAAGCATTATTAGATGTAAAGAAGATTGTGCAAAAGCCAAAAGAAACTAGAAAATTAAGTTTATCTTACATAGGTGCCCCTTTCTATAGATTAGAGATAATTTCTAAGGATTATCTAGATGCTGAAAACATACTTTCTGATGCTCTTGAAATTTTAGAGCAAAGATCAAAAACTACAAACACTTCTTATGAATTTATTAGAGATTAAGCGAATCTGAAAAAAAATGACAAAATATCTTAAAAAATGCAAAGAATGCAATAGATATAACTTACACAATCCAGAATCTAAATGTATGTATTGTGGAGGAGAACTAATAAATCCCCATCCGGCTAAATTTTCATTAACAGATAAGTATGGAAAATACCGTATTCAGTATTTTAAAGAAGAATTTAAGAAAAAGTATAAACAAGATTAAGAAATGTCTATTTTTTCAGCTACTTTTTCATTTATAAAAATCACAGCATTTTTATCAGGTAAGTTTGCAACATCATTTTTCTCAAAGGGGCCATAATTAATAAGGTCAATCCCCACGATAGCCTCTGCTTTTTTAAGAAACCTAATAAGTGTATAATTATAGCTTACTTCCCTTTCTTTGATTTTTGCCTCTTTAAGTAACTTAAGTTCTTTAGATTCGATTTCTTCTGCTTTTTCTAAGTCGAATTCATTATCTAAAACAGTAGGCTTTATTGTCTTATCAAAAATTTCTTCGAGTGTATAGTGATTTTCACCTAATGAAAGGTTTTTTACTTTTTCATAACCCTTGAACGTACTTATCAGGTTTTGATAAAGGAATCTCTCAGATTCGAGTAGATCTTCCAAATTAACTTCTTGATTTGCCAATGCAGCACCTATAATTTTATTTTTCCTAATTTCTAAAAGATCATTAAATAAAAAATTTATATTAATCTTATAGGATTCAATTAGTTGGAATTGAATTTTATCATTTTTATCAACTTGAAATGAGGTAATGTCAGCTAATAACTTGTTATAATCTTTAAAATCTACTTGCTTTAAACGGGTTAAATTTGCTTCTTCAAATTCTTTAAGCCAGTGTTGATAAAACTTCGTATATTCACGTTTTAAATCCATAGTTCTGGAACTTTGGTTCTATTTATAGAAAATATTTATAGCTTTAGAATATTCTACACTTTTTTAATAAAAAAGTTTTCCTTATATTTTTATTGCAACTTCTTTACATAAAAGGAATACAGCAAAATGGTGAGGAACTTCCACTATTTCACCTTTTTCAAAAGGTCCATATTTTTTTCCTTTTAATTCTGTTAAAGGTACTAGTTCTTCGACGATTTCTAACTTTTGAGTTACATTGTCATCTACCTTAAAAACTATTGGATCAAGATTATCAGTTTCTTCATTTAATGGATTGAAGTTATTGAGGTGATTAATGTCTACCTCTTGAACTTTAAATCCTGTTTTCCCATGAAGTGAGCCAGGATACCTGATCAATCTATGTATATCTATAGTAACAGGCTCATCAATTTGAACTCCAACATTTTTAATTATACCCTTTAAAAATTTCGTCCATTGATCTATAGTATGAAAGCCTTCAATAGACCAAACTCTACCTTCACGGGATAAAATATTATTCCTGACCAATTCTTTTGAATCTAAAAAGCTTTTGACTTGGTTTTTAGTAAATTCATTTTCAAATAGAAAATGTTCAATATCTAAATCTGTTTTTGATAATAGATTCTCAAATCCACTTAATATTTTATGAGGCCATCCAATACTCTCCCTTGAAAAGCCAAAAATATTTCCACTCCTAACACTTAAACCTAAAATATCTAATGATATGTTAGTTCCCGTGATATAGTCTGCAATCTCTCTTCTTTCATTACTTGAAAGATTTCTAATTTTGCTACTATCTATTTTTAAATGATAACCCCTATGTCCCGAAAATGTTACTTTTAATTGTTCAATAGTTATCCCAAAATCTGGTATTAAGAAGTCATAGATTAATTTTTTGATTTCTTGTTTAGCTCTATTTAAGCAAGATTCACATATCCAAGCTATTCTTTTTATTTTTAATGAACCACATTTAGAACACTTTTCAGTCATACCTTTATCTATTTTGTTGCATTCCTTGCATATCCAAATATCATGCTCTTCTTTGCATGGAGTATAAAAATGATCTACATCAATATCAAATATTAAATCACAGCCTTGATACCCTTTTAACTGCATCTCTGGGAAATCAGGTTTCTGGTAAATTGTTCCGCTGGAAAATACATGTTTAGGAGATTCTTTAACTAAATAATCTCGTAAAAACTCATCAGACTCAAATCCAACATGCCGGATCATTATGTCTTTATCCCAAGGAATGAATCCAAATTCGCGTTGATTAAAAGAACTTACAATTGGAATCTGAGTCTTGTATTCATTATAATAAGCTTTAAATAGTCTTTTTAAGAAGATATTAGTTTTTGTATTCATTTTTTCTTTTTACTATAAGAGTCAATACCTTTTATTCTACTTATAAATTGTTTATATTGGAGATAGAATAATGGATGAGTTATTTTCTTATTTAATTTATCTTTTTTAGAAGTAAATCCATTTAGACATAAATCATCTTTATATTTAATAGCCATACATAAGTTTAAAGATTTTAACGATGAACAAGAATGTGGCACATAACCTTTTTTTTTAGCAAATTCCACTTGATATTTTGTCTTTTCACGATCAAAATCTGGTAATGTAGAAAAAACATCAATTATCTTCTCAATAGGATATTCTAATGCATGTAAGAAAAATACAAGGAACAATCTTTCAATATGAATTAAATTTTGATGGTCTTGTGCTTTATTCAATATTTCTTTTATGCATGGAGGGAAGTTAAATAAAACATCTTTACCTTCTTGATATGTTAGATTAATTGAATATTCAAAACTCTCTTTTTTCAAATCCCATAAATGTAAGATATTATCGTATAATTCTTTAAAATCCTTAACTTCTAGCATTTTTTGTTTGAACTTTTCTATTGATTTTTTATTATCTTTTTCTATATCTAAGAATTTATTTCTCACATACTCTTGTAGAAGTCTAGCTAAAGTTCTTTTTTGTACATATATATAACCATTTTCTAAAGGGTTATTTATCAACCTTCTATAGTCATCTTTCAAATTAATCGACAATTTCAAATAATCAAGGAAATAGATTAAAAAATTAGTTTTTAATTCTTCATGTTGATCTTTATCGTAAATTATCCTGAAAGTTTTTTTATTTTCAAGATATTTGATATTAATATTTAAGTCTTGACATATGTAGAAGAGGTTAGAATCGCCTTCATTTTTTAGTTTAGAATAGATGAGTTTAGAATAAAGATTGGCGATTCTATTTGTAATTCTATTATCAGAAAATATATATATAAGAATCCTTAAAATTAAGTACAGTTCAACACTGATTCTATCAAGATTAAAATCAGCTATCTCTTCAAGATTTTCAAAAGCAGCAGCAAAGAATTTAGATATCATTTCATATAGATTTATTTGAGGATATTTTAAAAAAACTCTAGAAATAAAATCTTCTGGATTCTGAGGTGCCAAATCTTTGTGATACTTCTCAAATGAATTAAGCCATGGATAATCAATTGTTAAGTGTAAGAGAGTCTCCATTTTTCCAAATCCTCATTTGAAATTTGTTTCAGGTTAAATAGTTGAGTAGAAATTAAATAAGTTATGAGTAAGAAGGATTATTAAAAAACTTAGAACTCATCAAATTCATCCATATCCTCATTTTCTTGAAATTCATCTTTATCAACGCGAGGAGCAAGGAAATAGTACAATATTCCTCCATTCAAAAGATTAAATATCATTTTTAATGGATAATCAGTTTTGAGAAAAATATCTAATTTTTCTGTGATGGAAGCAAGCTTAAGTATTTTTTTTAAGAAAGATATTGAATATGCACCAATTTCCGTTTCTTCTATCTTCTTTTCGGGGAGATCATTTAATTCAATATTATATTCCATTTCTCCAATTTGACCGGAGGAATTAAACGTTAATCCACTACTTTCGTCAACTTTTATGTTTAATATATCAGAATATATCTCCGCATCTTTTATAGCGTCTACTAATAGATCTGGAGAGAAATCTGGAGGTGTCATGGCCCATGTAGCAAGATATTCAATCTGCTGTAATTTATCAATGGAAACCTCTTCTCTGGTTGTTCCTAATACTGATAAACTAAATGTACGAACACGATTGGAGTTTTTATTTTTCATTTTAATTTTTATTTTCTGATCACTTTCTTGGAATTGTATCTCAATCGAATCATCCACGGTACTTCTTTTTAAAATCTTATCTAGGTCATCAATATTTAGACTAATTTTTTGTTGTTTAACACATTTATAATCATCAAACTTATCTTTATCCATTGTAAATTTTATTAAACTAACCATACTCTCGTCATAGGAGGTAATTTCAAAGTCTTTTGAATTGACTTTAAATTCACTTTCATCGCTAAAACTTGCAAAGGTTTCAATAATTCCTCTTAAAATCCGACTATCTTCTAATTTTAGTGAAAATGACATTTTTAATCCGTTCTTTTATTTTAATAGTTATAATGATTTGATATTAATATCTTTTTTACCACACTGTTTATAAAATTCAGTATTAGAGGTTTAATAATAGAAAATTTTAATATTTCAATTATTTATTATTAATAATCTTCAATTTTTAAATCTATATAAATAGAAAATTTAATGATTTGTATGGAATATAATAGAAAAGACCAACCCTATGCAAAACAGAGAATGATAAAAGACATTTTTGATGAAGATTTACGAATTCAAGTTACAGGTTATTTTAAGGAAAAAATTGATGAGAATTTAATTGTTTTAAATGATCAAACAGGAGATATTAAAGTAAATCTTAAGGATGTTGACTTTAAGTTCAAACAAAATGATTTAATAAATGTAATTGGTGATTTGATTATAAAAGTGAACGGAGAGAAAGAACTTGAAGCCGAGATTATACAGAATATGAATAGTCTCAATTTTGAATATTATAAAAAAATCTATGAGATTAAAAAGGAGTTAGTCTAAAAATTTTTGTATTTCTAATGTATAACCATTAGGATCTTGAAAGAATAAATGGATATATATTGAACTTTTGATTTAAATTTGGGGGATTGGAAATTTATAGACCTGAATTTAGAAGTTTTTTATATTAATATGATTAATCCATAAATTTTTTAAAGATAATAATTTAGTGATTTAAATTAACTAAATTAGGTTCCTTTAAAATGGTTGATTTTTGTCCAGATTGTTCGAGTCTTTTAAGGAAAAAAACTGAAGATGGAAGAGTTTATCTTTTTTGTAAATGCGGTTATCAAAGAGAAGCAAAGAAAAAGGCAGATGATACTGAAAGAATCATAAATAAAAAGAAAAAAGATTTGGAAAAAAAATTATTAATATTATCTGAAGAAGATAAAATCTCTATTCATGTTAAAGTAAACGAAATTTGTCCTAAGTGTGGGCATACTAAGGCAGAGGCTTGGCAAAGGCAGATCAGAAGTGCAGATGAGCCAAGTACCTCTTTCTTTAAGTGTCTTAAATGTAAATATACATGGAGGAAAAATTGATTATATATATTTAAATTCGTGAAAGTTTAGTTTCACGATAATTTTCTGAAAAGTCAAGCAATATTAGATAGTTATAATTTTTTTATTTTTTCTTCAAAATATACTTTTAACAAGTAGTAAGGTAAATCCCCACTTCTAAGAATGGTGTCATGAAAGAATTTTAAACTGAAATTAGGTCCCATTATTTCTTCTACTTCACTCAGTAAATCATTAATTAAAAGTTTTCCAATTAGGTATGAAAGTTGATAAGCAGGTGTAGAAGTATATCGTAAAACTTCTGCCCTAGCCTCAGTTTCTCCCATTTGTAATATATTCATTAGCATTTGAATAGCTTCTTCAATAGTACGCTGTTTGCAATGTAATTGGATATCTAAATTGATTCTCATTGCCCGAAAAAGTTGCCCTCCTGTTACTAAAAATTTGGCTTTATTGAAATCTTTATGAAATTCTTGCTTAAGCATCATCTCCTCACAGTAATGAGCCCATCCTTCTATAGTTTCTAATGCATCACCCATCAATCGCGTGATAGGAGCAAATTCATTATTACATGCAAAATCTAAATGATGGCCGGGATATGCTTCATGAACCACTGCATTTGCTAATGTTGTGTAAGAATATATTGTAGATTCTCCTTCATTCTGCGCAGGAGTGATCATATAAACTCCTGGTTGATATTTACTGTAATAGGGCGCTTCATAATAAGCTGCTGAAGAAATGGTTTGGATAAGATGCGGGGGAGTCTCAATTATTGACAGACTCTCTTGAGGAATGGTAGCTAGATTATGAGATTCAATAAACTTTTTTGCTCTTTCAGCTTCACTTCGTGCATATTCAAGTACTTCTTGAAAATTGCTTATTTTATCCTGTTTAAAAAATTCTATAATTACTTCGTTAAGTGGCTTATTAGGATTAATTTCTTTCGCTATTTCGACTACCTTTTTATAGAGATTATTAAATTCTTTGGTTCCTTTTTTTAAAATCAATTTTCGATCCCAAGGAAGTTTCCTTAAATCCAATAGTTTATCGAATTTTTCGGGTCCTAATGCCCAAGCAAATTCGTCTTTATCTACTGGTAAACTTTTTATCCATTCTAAATGGGGAGATATTGCTGATTCACTCTCTTTAATTGCATTAACAAGCCTATCTTTAAGATCTGGGAGTACTTCTGATGTTTCACTGTAAACTTTAATAAGATTTAATAAAAATTTAGGAGTCATTTGAATTTGCTCTAATGCTAAATCTCGCCATACTATTGGGATAGGAGTCTTGTCAAACCTAGATTGAAATTCTGCTAAATATTTGGGTAGATTTGTTAAATGGGCTATTATAGCTTCCGCCACATCAGTAGTTGCTCCCTTTCGTTGGAATAAAAGGAAGCTGGTTTCTTGAAAATACTCTAATCCATTGGGGAGTTTTTTCCATAAAGGGAAAGCCTCATGCATGAATAAATTGATGTTATGATAGTATTCCAAGGTTTTTAGTGATATCTGGTTTTCAAAATTTAATTTTTCGGTTTTTAATTCTTTAAGTTCATTAATCCATTTAGTAAACCAATTTAGGTTCTCTTCTAAGTGTTCTTTTGTTCCCGATTCTACAACTTTTTCATACTCTTCTTTCCCTAATTTAACAGCCATTCTTGGATTACGCTTAAAGTATTCCTTCAATCTTCTATCGACTATTTGATCGAATTTTGTATTCTCATCCATTTTTTACTCATCCCAATTACTAAATTAATCTACAATATAAGATAATTTTTGAAAGTTTCAAACCCATTTAAATATTAAAAGCTAAAATTATTTAAAGTTTATAGAAACTGCTTTTAAATGAGAAAAATCCAGTTAATGCATTTAAGGATATACTAATTTAAGAAAGAACTTCTAAAATTTTTGTTAGTATGCGTGCTTTTCCCCCAGTAGACTGAAGTAAAAGTTTCCCGCAAACTAAACAAGATACATCTGTCGCGGAACATCCAAATATAATTTGTTGATTTCCGCAGTTAAGACATTTAACCCTTAAAAACCTGCTTTTTGGACCCGGAATCAAGTCTTTTTGTGCTTTCTTTTTCGGCATCTTAAATAACCCACTATGCTGCTTGTAATTCTAATCTTTTAACACGATAAGATTTAGCGTATTGTTTTTTACCACATTCGCTGCATTCTAATAAAGGTGTTGTCCTTTTATTGATTTTTGCGTTTTTATGAAAGATTTCTTTAGGAAATGACCCATATCCTTTTTTCTTTCTTTCTAATCTTCGCCTTCCGTGATTTAGCATCCTTTCTTTTCCTTTTTTATATATGGATACATTATGCTTAGTATGTTTTCTGCAGTTTTTACAATATCTCTGAACAGTTCGAGGATATTTCATTTGTATTGACCTTCTTTCTTTAGAATGACATAGATAATTCTTTATAAATTTTAAATTTTATTAGTTCTGATTAATTTCTTAATAAATTAGGTCTAATTCAATAAAAAAGAATTTATATTTTTCATTCATAATTTGAATAAAACTTCATTAGGTATAACTATGTTCAAAGAGAAATTTCATGAAGGGATAATCAGCGCTAGAAACTTCGATCGAGAAGATATTGAATATATATTAAATAAGGCTAAGGAAATGCTTCGAAATGATAAACATCTTGATCTTCTTAAGGGTAAGATTCTTGCTACTTTGTTTTTTGAACCATCTACTCGCACACGATTAAGTTTTGAGTCTGCAATGCACAGATTAGGAGGAGAAGTAATTGGATTTTCATCAGCAAGTGTTTCTTCAATAAAGAAAGGAGAAAGTATCGCCGATACCATTAGAACTGTAGAAAATTACTCAGACGGTATTGTTATAAGGCACCCATTAGAAGGGGCTGCTACTTTAGCTGCGAAATTTGCCAAGATCCCAATAATAAATGCAGGTTCCGGAAGCGGTGAGCATCCAACTCAAGCCTTATTAGATTTACTTACAATTATTGAAGAAGGGGGTAAATTGGATGGATTAAATATTGGTATCATGGGGGATCTAAAATATGGGAGAACCGTTCATTCTCTTGCAATTTTGCTCTCTAATTACGATGTTAATATCTACTTTATAAGTCCTAAAGAGTTGATGCTTAGGAATAGAGATAAGGAGTTATTACAACAAAGACAAGTAAAGTATAAAGAAGTTGAGAAATATCGTGATATTTTAGAAATCCTAGATGTTTTATATGTCACTAGAATTCAAAAAGAAAGATTTGCTGATGTAGAAGAATACGATCGTGTAAAAGGTTTCTATATATTTACTAATGAAGATCTAAAAATAACCAAAAATAATTTTAAAATTATGCATCCCTTACCTAGGGTGACTGAAATTTCTCCTGAAGTAGATAGTTCAGAAAAAGCAATTTACTTTAAACAGGCTTATTATGGTATACCTATGAGAAAAGCAATTTTAGCTGAACTTCTATCAGAATAATCAACTAAAACGAAATGCAGATAACTTAGATTTTGGTAGAACATCAATTACTGTTCTAACTGAATTTTGATTTGTTAAATTATAATTAAAAATAGCCCCCCCTTTTAGTTTTACTTCGAATTTTTTAAATATTGAAATTTGATTTTCAAGTGGTAAATTTGATTCTGTTCTTATGATATTCATAGAATAACCTCTAAATTCTTCTTCTAAACCTTGATTTATTGTACTTATTGGGGGATATAAATACTCATCTTCATGTGGTTGACTCAAGATATAATCTTGATTTTCATCTTGAGCTTTTTCATCAACAATTTTATTCATTAAAGAAATAATTTTTAATGCAAATTTTTGGCTTGTGTCAATTCGATCAAGTTCAATTCCGCAATGTAATTTAATCGCCTTATTCAGTCCAAAAAAGGATACAGACTTTATAGAATTCCTTAATAAACCCTCTCCTTTCTCATTAAAAAATGATTCGGTTATCTTATCCCATTCTCTTATTTGATTCAATTTCTTATAAACTAATTTAGATTTAATTTTGTAAAATTCGAATATTTTTTTCAATCTTTCACTAATTAAATCATAAAATTTATCGTCATTTTGATTACTTTGTAAAGCTATAGAATGCAAATTGATTAGAATTTTATCCAAAATTACTCTATTGTCTCTAAGGTTACAATTATCGTTTGATTTTAAATTAACAATGGAGGAATTCAATAAACTCGAATTTTTATTACAAAATAATAAGGATTTTCTTAATTTGGGGATTATATGATGACATAAAAAATCAGAGTCAAGTATATTTAATTTAGAAGAGTCTAATATAACTAAAGGCATATTATTTTTAGCCACAGAATCAAAATGCGAGCTTAAAGAAGTAAAGAATTGTTCATTTAGAAAAGGTGCATGTTGACATGAAAAGTCTAAAGCCAAATGTGTTTTTGATTTAAAAATTTGATTTATTAATAGGTTAAGTAATTTTATATTTTTGAAAGGAATAAGCGAGAGAAGATGTTTACTAAAATCTCCTAGAACAATATCTTCTGAAAAAAATGGTTTGAATAACGAGATAACTTCAAATAACTTTAAAATTATGATTGTAAAATCAAATAAATCTGATACATTCTTGATTTTAATCGAAAGAGATCTCTCAATATAATTTAATATAGATTCAACATTAACGTAGAAACTCAGAGGTCTTAAACCCCACTGGTTTAAATTTAGAAGTACTATATCTCCAGATAAGTATAGATCAGCTAAAGAATTTGGCAAAAGATTCAGCAAAAGAAATTGCTCAGAAACATCAGAACCCAGTCTTTTTAAGAATTGAATAGGATTAACCGATTTATCTTCAAATAAAGTAAGTACTTCGTAAGGAGGTGTTCCCAACCTAGTAAGCTTATGCCTTACTTTTTCCAAACCATTTTCTAATAATACAGCATTAATATATTCCCTCATTAGAGGAGTAGTAAGGTAATCTATTTTGGTCTTCGTTAAACGTTCCTGAACTTCAAGTGCAATTTGCTTTGCCAGATATTTTTCCATTGATCCTTCTTTTATTAAGTATTCCTCTATCTTCTTGATATTAAATGGTTCTTTAGAATACTTAGATGTCCTTATCATAATCGTTTTATTTTGAGCATTAAGAATCTGTTCCATTAAAATAATGTTATTCAAAATTTTTTTTCCTAAAATACTAATTTGATAACCCTCTTCTATCGATTCTATTAGATCAGATTCCTTTAGAGTTTTTAGATGGAATGATAAATTAATATTACTTTGATTTATATCACAGATTTCTCTTTGAAGCATCGAAAAAGATAACGGGATTGAGCTATTATTTAATTTCTTTAAGATATCAATTCTAACCTTCTGTCCCAATATCCGTAAATGCTTTTCAATCATAGAGATCTTTTTGTCGGAATCCCAAGTTATTATTAAAATCGTAAGATTTCTTTCAATTTGATTAACTAAATTATGAATTTCGCGATATTTAAAAATTTAGTAGAAATACTGCCTAAAACTAATTCTGATAATATCTAGGTGATAATTATAAGATTTTTTACTTTTTAAAGGACTAAATGATAAAACAAGTAAATCAAGAAATTTTAAAGATTTTAACGTGCTGAGATTGCTATTCTCTCTATTTCATCCTTTCTTTTCACTGCTCTCGAATCTTGACTATTCTTTGCTGCTAAAATTAGCTCTTGTGCTAAGTTTTCTTCAAATTGTTTCACATTCGAACGTGATCTAGAGCCAATAGCTTGAACTATATATTTGAGTGCTAAATCTACTCTGCGCTGAGGTGATACATCTACAGCTGAAGCATAGCTTATGCCTCCCATCGCGATCCTTGTAGTTTCCTCTCTTGGAGCTGTATTGCAGATTGCATCAACGAGTATTTGAATCGGATTCTGCCCAGTGGTTAGTTCTATCAAAGTAAAGGCATTCTTAATACTATTTAATAATTTACTTTTTTTGCCTGAATTATATGAGCTTTTATGTCCCTTTATTTTGCTTCCAATAAAACCAGGTGCTAATAGTCTATTAACAAACCGTTCAATGATGGAAACTCGAGAGGTTTTCCAAAACCTTTTATGTTCATGTCTGCCTGCTGAGTGAGGAATAATAACCGGTTTTAAATTAATGTATTTTTCTAATGTCCAATCACTGATTTCTATATCGATATAAGTCCATTTATCAAATAGCTTGATTTCTGCTTTTTGTTTGCTCATTGAAATTCCCTCTAGCGCATTGGCTTTTCCTTTATACCTTTGATTAGTGCATCTAAAGAAACCCCATTCACTTTAACAACCTTATAGCGAACTCCTGGTAAATCTCCAATTGAGCGTCCCTTAGCTCCACCAATTCCTTCAATGGTAACCCTATCATGCTCCTCAATGAAATTAAGGGCTCCATCGCCTGGAAGAAAAGCAGTCACACCTTTTCCATTCTTTTTTAACTGCACCCTCACGCATTTTCGAATAGCAGAGTTAGGTTGTTTACTTTCACGTCCAACTTTCTGAAGAACAATCCCTAAAGCTTGGGGAGAACCTTCAAGTGGATCAACCCTCTTCTTTAATTTAAGTTTCTTCCGTTTATATTTCGTTTTTGACCAACGGAGTTTTTTTCGATTAGTTCTAAGTTTTCTTGCTGAAAATAGACCTTTAGGCTTACTCATATAAATCGTTTTGAATTATAGCTAATTTTGATATTAATGTAATACAAAGATGAGTATAGCTTTAAACTTAAAATTTTTGGATTAGGAATTTTAGACCTTTAATTTTTAGTATTAATTATTACATTATCTACTTCAAAATGCCTTAGTACTAATTCTTTTATTTTCCTAATCATTGAACCCTCTTTTCCAATTGCTTTTCCTCTATCTTGAGGTCGTACTGAAATAATCACTGTCTTCTTTTGATTTTTATTTTCTCTAATTTCTATATTCAGCATTTTGATTGAATTTTTCGAAGTATTTAATATAAACTGTATAAATTCTTCAAGCTTATCTGACCAAGGGATGACATCAATTTTCTTTTGCAATTTAGCCATCAGATCCTTTACGTGTTCTCCAGCTTTTCCAATTGCCTTTCCCACATCCTCTTTTTTTACGAGAAATATTACAATCTCAGTATCATTTTCGGGAGATTGAAATATTAAGCAATCCTTGATTATAGCCCCTGTAATATTATTAAATAAAGAAATAAGCTCCATTGATTGTCTATCAAATCTAATATTTTTTTTTAACATTTTTAAGGAATCAACTTACTAAATTAATTTGCCTTTGTTTTTAAAGACGTCAAATCTGAGTCGCCAAAATCATTTATACCAATTACTGACACCATATATGGCTTACCCATAGCAAGACCTAAATCCCAAGAAGAACCTTTATATCTATGAACAAATGTTCCATCCTTCATCAACGAAATATAATAATTTATCTGGTCCTCAAATTCCTTTGGGCAATTATTAGCAATAATTAACATCTTAAAAGGATTTTGTCGCAATTGTTTTAAAACTTGCTCTTTACCATAGATAATTTTTCCCGTTTTATAGACTACTTTAATATTTGTATCTATATCAAATTCCTTTTCTTTTTTACGGGATAAATCAATCGTATCGCTAATCTTTTTGCTTTTTTTTGGCATAGTTTCACAAGTAATTATCCTTTTAATAAATCAATAATAAGGTAATAAAGTAAATACATTATGCTTTAAATTTTTAACGCTATTTTCTTGAATCGATTTTTTCTTTACAATAAGAGTGTATTATTAGATAAAGAAACATTATAACAATTAAAATATTTTCTTCAATTTAATTTTAAATTTGATTAGAACTTTTAAATTGGGATTATTTTTGTGATGGATTTAGTTCTTTCAAAATTCTTAAGTTTTCATCGAGATCGAATCGAACATTGACTCTTCCGCTTCCCATAGGAATTACTTGTCCTATTATTACATTCTCTGGAATACCCCTCAAAAGTTCCTGTTCTCCGTAAAGTCCTGCATCTAATAACTGATTAACTGTAACTTCAAAAGCAGCTCGAGCAAATACACTTGATTTTGAACCCGAAATCCCATGCCTGCCAATCGATTGAATAGAGCCAGTTACACACATTAAGTCAGATAAAATCAATAAATGCCTTAAATCTACATCCAAACCTTGTTGCTCTAAAACTTTTTGAGATTCTTTTATTATCATATTTCGAGCTGCCTCTATTCCATATAATTTTTCAATTTCATGTATATGATTCGAAACTGTCCTGGTTGTATCAACACCTTCAATCTGAACAACACTTTGTAAATTGGTACCCTCAGTTTTTATAACCCATTCGTGAGTCTGATCGGTTGGAGTGAGTAACCCCCTTTTTATTCCTCTTATCCCTTTTACGACTTTTTTTAGAATTTTTTCTCTTAATTTTTGAAGGTTTTGCAAATCTTCAATTCCGGGATCAATTATTATTGAATTTCCTTCCCGTTTTATTGTTCCTTTTTTCTTATATCTCTTTAAAACTTCAGGAATTTTATCAATTTCAATCCCTTTGCTTTCACAGAGTTCTGGAATAAGATGAATTACAATTTTCCAATCAATAAAATCAAGATCAACATCTGAGGCAATCTGTTCTATACGGATTTGCTCAATGCGATTATGAACTTGGATCGCCTTGTTTTCTGATTCTCGATATCCCTTTTCAAGATAGATATCCATAGCAGGAGTTGCTGGAAATCTTCTAGCATCAACAATCTCAATCAATCTAGGGAGACCTTGGGTGACTGAAAATTCTTCTACACCGGCATAGTGAAAGGTTCTTAAGGTCATCTGGGTTCCTGGTTCTCCAATTGATTGAGCAGCAACAGTCCCAACTGGTTCGCTTGATTCTACAATTGCATTATTAAAATTAATATAAATTTTATTTAATAAGTATTCTAATTGTTCCTCCTCTAAATCTTCATCTTTTATTCTGTTTCTTATTTTTTCTATCAAATCTAAGGGAATTCCATCTTCTTGTAACTCACTTAATTTCTTTTCTAATAATTCTTTTGTTGCTTTGGTCATTTTTTATAACCTCATACTTTTTCGCCAAATTTTTCTTTTTTCCATTCGAGATATCCTTTAGTGATTTTTCCTCTCCAAATAGCATTTTTTCCCGTCTCTTTCTCATAGAGCTGCATCTTACTATCTTCATCTAATTTTTCTTTTTTAGCTTCAGGTTCTTTCTTCTTATCAGGTTGAGCCACCTCTTGTTTGGGTTTTTTTGTTGCTTTCTTTGTTTCTTTCTTAGCTTCTTTTGGTAATTTATTTAATTCTTCCCGAATCTCAGTTACATCCAGAGACTTAGCCTTAAGTAGAAGAACATCTAGATTAACAGCAGCCCCATGATCAGTCATTTGTGGGTTTACAGAATCGTCACCAAAACTAAATTGAATAATGTTTTTATCTGAATTACGAACTGTCCCATCATTTTCTATAATCATGTCTTGCAAAGCATTAACCAATCTACGTTGCATATAACCTGAAGTACTGGTTCTAACTGCAGTATCTACTAATCCTTCTCTTCCACCCATGGCATGAAAGAAAAATTCTTCAGGATTTAACCCATTTCGATATGAGGATTCAACGAAACCGCGAGATCTTGGGCTGAGATCATTAATTTTGAAGTGAGGTAGGGTTCTCATACTATACCCTCGATTTATCCTTTCACCTCTGATTGCTTGCTGTCCTACCACAGCAGACATTTGCCCAAGATTTAAAATATTTCCTCGTGCTCCAGATTTCGTCATAATAACAGAATGAGCCTCATCTCCAATATAATGAGCTGCTGTTTCTTCTGCCTTTTTACGAGCTTCAGCTAATACTTGTCGAATTCTTAACTCTAGTGTTTCTCTCATAGAACGCCCTGGAGCTCGTTTTAAGATTTTTGTGTCATTTTCATAAAATGCTTTAATTAACTTATCAGCTTCTTTATCAGCATCTTCTAAAATTTTCTTGATTGATTTGTAATCACTCCCCTTTACATAAACTTCATCTAAACCCATTGTCATTCCATTCTTACGTATCACATATAAAAGCATTTTAGTAGCGTTATCTAAAAATATACGTCCCCTTGCATTACCATGATCTTTAATTATTCTTTGCAGAATACTATTCGATTGCATTGCTCCAAATGAATTTTCATCAATTGTACCAGTTACTAACTCACCATTTTTAATTACCACATAAGCATCATATGAACAATCTTCCTCCTCACATACTTCACATTTTTTACAAAATTTCGATTTGATTCTAATATTTAAATCGTCAGGTAGTAAGGTGCTGAAAATTTGTTTACCTGAATACATGGGTTCAGGTTCCAGATTTACAGGTTTGAGATGATCTAAGGAAAATTCTGGATTAAAATCAAAAACGCCCCCTAAAAATAACAATTTTAAAGTTTCTTTTTTATTATAAAGAGAATCTTTACTTGTAAATTGAAAAACTGAGGATATAAAATCTTGAATACCGCCTAATATAGGTCCTCCAAAACGAGGTGAAAGAATATGTTCTTGAACTTTTAATAATAATTCAGCTTCAGTACGGGCTTCTTCACTCTGTGGAACATGCAAATTCATCTCATCCCCGTCAAAATCAGCATTATAAGGGGGACACACAGTTAAATTAAGTCTAAAGGTTTTTCCATCCATTATTTTAACTTCATGGGCCATGATTGACATCCTGTGAAGGGAGGGTTGTCGATTAAATAATACAAGGTCACCATTATTTAAGTGGCGTTCTACTGTATAACCAGGGGCTAGCATATCTGCAATCATCTGCCTATTTTTAACATAACGCAGATCAATTCTCCTGCGATCGTTTCTAATAATATAGTTTGCCCCAGGATGTATATGTGGTCCGTTTAAAACCAGTTGTTTCATATGCTCAATGTTCCAATCATTTACATTTGTAGGTATAGTTAAAATCTTTGCTACATCTTTAGGAACTCCTACATCATTTATACTTATATAAGGATTTGGAGAAATCACGCTTCGAGCAGAAAAGTCTACTCTTTTCCCACTCAAATTACTTCTGAATCTTCCTTCTTTCCCTTTTAGTCTTTGGGTAAGCGTTCTCAAGGCTCTTCCAGAACGATGTCTCGCAGGAGGAATTCCAGAAACTTGATTATCAAAATATGTAGTTATATGGTATTGTAATAGTTCCCATAAATCTTCTACAATTAAATGAGGTGCTCCAGCATCAATATTTTCTCTTAATCTTTGGTTAATTCTAATAACATCTACTAATTTGTGAGTTAGATCATCTTCAGAACGGATGCCACTATCTAATGTAATTGAAGGTCTCGCACATACAGGAGGAATAGGTAATACTGTAAAAACTACCCATTCAAGGCGAGCATTCTCAGGGGAAATTCCTAAAATCCGTAGATCATTGTCATTCATTTTCTTTAAACGCTCGAGTATCTCGATTGGAGTTAACCTGCGAGATCCTTTTGTCTCTTCTTCTTCATAAAATGTAGTAGGTTTTTCTATAATTATTTTCTTTTTCTTTGCTCCACAATAAGGACATACTTTAGATTTTCTTGCTCGCTTGAATACCAATCTTGAAACTTCCTCATCTCCCTCAAAAAACATTTTACGATGCTTTACTTGATCTTTTCTAAACCTTTCTTTTTCTTCTTCTGTTAACATTAATCTGGAACATTCAGGACAAATAGATCTCAATACTTTTAATACTTTTTTTGAATATCCTACATGGATGACTGGTCTGGCTAGTTCAATATGGCCAAAATGACCCATACAATTACTCACTAAATTTCCACATGTTTGACATCTTTGTCCCGGCTCTATTGTTCCTAATCTCTGATCCATTAATCCACTAGGAATGGGGAGTCCATCCTCATCATAAGTATCAGCAGTTATTATCCTTGCTGCGGACATTTTACGTATTTCATCAGGAGAGAGAAGCCCAAATTTTATTTTCTCAATCATTTTTGTTCTTGAAAAACTATAACTCATTCGATATAACCCTCTTATAATTTAATTATAAATATGAATTTGAATCTTTTTCTGAAAAAAATAAGAAAATATCATAGAAGATAACATCCTCTTAATATTGTAATAAATATGGTTCTTAAGAAATAGTTTAATGAACCCAGCACTGTAAGATAAAAAAGTATGCAAATATTAAAAATTTTACGTTTTAGGCATTATTTTAATGCATTTTTTAAAAAAAATTAAAAAAAGTAAGTTCATTTCATCCCAAACCATGGGCCACTGTCTAAATCTTCAAGGAAATATTTCTTGTCTTCCTTTTTCTTGATTTCTTCTCCTGCCTTAAGAGCTAATTCATGATATTTTTCAAAATCTTTTTTATTTTTTAATAAAGCTGATGCTCTAGCCATAGCCTCATAAGCAAAAGCTAAATCAAAATCATCAATATCATTCTCTTCTGTTAGCTTTAAACATTGTTTTGCATGATATAACGCAGGTTCACCTCTTCCTAAAATTGAATAGACACGAGAAATTATCCATTCTCCTCTCTGAAGATTAATTGGTCCACCTTTTCCTTTAGATACTAAAATACCCCAATGATATCTTGATGTATGAGCCGTATGAACCATATTCACATTATCCTCATCAGTTCTATCTTTTTTATCAAGATAATCCCAAGTTTTATTGAAAGTGCCTTTTGCGATTTTCTCATGGACTTCAATATTTACTAATTCTGACATTTTGCAAATCACACCATTAAATAATTAATAATAATTATTTTTTTGAGTACTTTAATCAATTCCTTTTGAAATATCAATTATTTCTTTTCTAAGATTGATATAGTAATCCTGGGACATGACTTATTTTATAAATTATAAATAAGGAAGTATAATCCCATTTCAACTAAATTCCAAACATATTTGAAGATGATTTATTTTAAAAATTTTTTAGGTATCTCTATAGAGAACGTACACTCCAAGGCACCCTTTAAAGCAGTTTTAACAGGTTCAACCTTTACAGGTTGTTCGAAAATTTGGTCCCAGTAGAGTTTATACCAACCAGCACTACAGTGACAGAAATTTTTGGTGAGATGATCCTCGGTTCCATTCTTAAATGCTCCCCGAATCCAAGGGCAGTAACATAGAAAAAATTTTTTCATTTTTTCATCTTTTGTATTTAAATAATTGCTTGTTTGATAAGGGAGTTTACTTACGTATATCTTATTTCCTTCTCTTACACCTTGACTTAATTTTTGATTGTTTTTTACAAACTCTAGAACATCATCATCAATATACTGAGCGAACTCTAAAGTACCTGCCTCTTTATGTTCTTCTAGCCTTGCAATTAAATCTCCGTGTTTCTTTAAAAGAAAACCATCAATCCCTAATTCCTTAAGAGCTTTTTTATCTCCCTCAATATCATCTGGAGGGCGTCCATGAAGACAAGGTGAGAGAAGCTTAATTGTGTTATCCTCTCCAAGTTTATCCTCCACTCTTTTCAAAATTTCTTTAGTAAAATCCGGTTTATTTTCAGGATGAGTTCCTAATGGGGGGATTACTAAATCTTTAAAAATTTCATCTCTTATCTGCTCACCATAAAATTCAGCTATTCTTGAATAAAGCGTATCCATTGCATTATAAGATTCAACAATATCTATAGCTTCTGTTATAAAATCGTAATTTTTAGAATAGTTAGCATAAGTTATAATTGCTTTAAGAAAATCTATAACAGCATCTTTATCAGTAGAAACTAAATGCTCAGTATATTCAACTAATTTATTAGGTTTGACTTTCTCAAGTGTTAGATTTAAATTATTAAGATATTTTTCATAATCCTTTATTCTAGCTAGATAATTTTTTATTGTAGTTCTATTAACCTTATTTTTCTCTAAAAATTCGAGAAAATCAGTCTCATTCATTCTATTCCTTATTTTTAGTTTTTTATAATATATTTTATATTTTAAAGAAAATTTTTAAGGATTATGAGTAGAAAATTAAGATTTAACTTATCTTGAGAAAATTTTTTTTGAAAAATGAAATTAAATAGAATCTTTGAGAATAAATTTGTACTTTTTTGTGTTCAGTTCTTAATTTTAAGCTTAATCTTATTCCTTTTTAGATATAATTTTAATATAAGCTTCGATTCTGTTACTTTTGATATACATCGGCAAATTATCCAATTTTTAGCAAATTATATAATGTATGATAATTGGTCAAGTTTATTATTAATTTATATTATATGGATTTTAGTTTCCTTAATCCCAATTTTCATTTATAGGAATTTTAGGAAAGTTTATTCGATAAATTTGTTAACTTTCTTCTTACCAAACTTTTTCTTTTATGTTTTTTTGAGTAGATACTCCCCCAACTACTTTAACTTAGAACTTTTTAATCTTATGACAAAAACTATTGTTTTATGCATTGTTATTGTCATTTTTTCAATTGGAGCGTCTTTACTTGTAGCAAAATTATTCAAGGAAGATTATGCAATAACACAAGAAGATTTTGAGCTCATTCAAAAACAAACTACTATTACTTGTCCAAATTGTGGAACCCATTTTAAATCAATTCCTAAATATTGCTATAATTGTAATTCAGAATTAATAAGTGAAGAAAGAAACGAGTGAGAAAGAAACAAATGGCTGGTGAATGGATTGCTATATTAGCAGTATTCTCTTTTATAATATCTAGTGTTCTTTTTCGAAAGACTGAAGTGCAAACCAGTCCTATTTTTATAAATTTCATTCGAACTGCTATTGGTACAATTACTTTCGTAATTTTAGCCGTTATCTCGCAAATTTTCTTTACAATTTTTTTATTACCGATTGAATTATGGGTTTTATTATGTGTTAGTTTCTTATTTGGACAAGTTATAGGTGATACTTCTTACTTTCAGGCTCAAAAAAGGTTAGGGACTACAATGGCATTAGCTATCTCAATGACCTTTCCTTTTTTCACCATCCTCTTCTCATTAATTTTCTTAAATCGTCCGCTTAAGTTTAATTTAATATTATCTTTGATTTTTATTAGTAGTGGAATAATAATTATTAGTAAAACAAAAATTTCAGGAGAAAAATTTGAATCAATTAATCACCAAGAGAAGCAAAAAATTAAGGCTTTTTTATCAAAAGCGTCATTTAAAGCAGTAATTTTTGCTTTAGTTGCTGCGTTAACTTGGGCAATGGGACTAGTTATGATAGATTTTGCTACAAATGAAATTAATGAAATCCTTAACCTAGAGGGCTTAAGTTCTGTAATAGGAAATTTAATTAGATTTCCTTTTGCTCTACTAATTTTGTCCTTAATGGTTTTTACAGAAAAAGTATATCATAAAAAAGGAAAGATTAATTCTCTTCAGAAAAGAACCCCAAAAACATGGGCATTTTTAATAATTGCATCATTAATCGGCACCTCTTTAGGAGCCTACTTATTTACTGAAGCTGCTCGAACAGCGGGAGCAACTGTGATGTCTCTAATAGCAAGTGCAAGCCCTCTCTTTTCCTTACCTTTTGCTTACTGGATCAATAAAGAAAAGATTACTAAGCTAGGATTTATAGGTGTATTACTGACTATTATTGGAGTGATAATAGTGATAGTTTGAGAAATGTTAAAAATATTAAAGAATCTTATCATACCCGAATTCATTCTTTTTTAAAATTAGAGCTGCCATTTCTTCGAAAATCTTTCTAATATTGATGTTTTCCTTTGAGGAGGTGGCATAATAAGGAATATTATTGTGTTTCTTTCGAAAACTCTCAATTACTAAATCATCAACTCTTTTTTTATCTTTAATTAAATCAAGTTTACAGCCAACTAAGACTTTTGGAATATCTTGAGGCATCAGCTTTTGTAAATGTTCGTTCCACCAATCTAAACCAAGTAATGTATTATTAAGATTATAAAGACTGAATACGTAAAAAATACCATTTGCTCCATGTATATAATAGCTAAACATTTTTTTGAATTGTTCTTGTCCTCCAAAATCCCAGATACTGAAACGTAAAAAGTTTTTTTCCTCATTAATAATAATAGGCATGTCATAGGTGTAGAAATCTATTCCTATTGTAAGTTTAGTATCTGCATCAAAAGTATCAAAACATAACCTTCTTGCTATGCATGTTTTACCCACGAAAGCATGCCCCAGTAGGCAAATCTTGAATATATAGGCGGGTTTTTCCTCTTGTTGAAACATTATATTATCTCACAATTCTGCCTATAATTAAAAAAGTTTTCTTTATAGATAGAACAATATATTTAATTTTAAATCTTTATGTCTTTTTCTTATTTTTATGATTGTGTCTATGGAATATGTCCTAAAGGTCATAAAAAAATGATTGATGTTTAGTAATTGGAGAAAAAAAGTTTTAGCTTTATTTTTAAGTTTGAACTAATAAGCAAAATTGAATACTATTGCAAATTACCTCTAGTTAAATAAATCTTATTACATTTATCGTTTCCATATGGATTAAAATTGAGTATGATCCCAATTATTTCTATTTGTATTTTGCTTTTTATTGATTTTCTACAGAAGATTTCAGTAATAAGTCAGCTACCGTCAAGCTAGATAACAAAGATATATTAAAGTTTTTATTAGAAGGCATATATCTTAAGTTTAAGTCAATAGGTTCCATTAAATTATTTGATATTAAAGATATCTAAAAGTAAAACATTACTATTTGAACCCAAAAATTGATCAAAAATTAACAATCCATTTCACTAGTTAAAAAAAATATTTTTTGTATCCCCAAATTTTTTTGTCGATCAAAAGTGGATAATCTTATCATTGGAATTCATATCTTCAACCAACATATTTAAATAGAAGTAATACCAATTTAGAAATAAGAACGTTAAATTGTATGAAAAATTTAACTCTTCTCTAAAAAAAATAACAAATAAAAAGTGGAGGAATAGAAAATGGCTGCATTTGCCTGGTCACCATTACGTTCTTTAATGAAAAAAGCTGGTGCTGAAATTGTGAGTCGTGCTGCAGTTGATAAATTAATGGATTATTTAGAAGAATATGCAAAGGAACTTACAACTTGCGCTTTAGACATCGCAAAGCACTCTGGCCGAAAGAAGGTAACTCAGGCTGATATGAAACTTGCTATCGGTATGATGTAAACCGATAGAACAATTTGGGTCAAATTTTAATAATTTTTTCTTTTTTTTTTAAAATTTATATATAGTATCACAGCAAGAATCTCCTTCTGCAACAGTATTTAGAATCTCTAATTTTATATTATCATTTACAGCTGTGCGAAAGTATTCATGATCTATTTCCATCACAGCTTCACATAATTCTCGTGATGTGTTTTCTAATCCAAAAGGGCATTTGGTACCTTGAATATGGAATAAATTGTCTGAAATTGATACGACCTTAACATATCTCTGATCAAAACTTTTTGAAAAAGCCATTGCAACAGTTATTAATTTATTATCAGATAGTTTAGCTTTAATTTTTAAGCCCAGAGCCCGTCCCTGCTTTCTACATACCTCTGTGATCAAGGGTAATGCTTCTTCTCCAAATTTTTTATAAAAAGCTTTAATCATTATTCCTTGAGCTTCAATAGGATTAGTTGGCAGATTTTGATCGCTTGGTTCTTCCATACTATAATTCAATTAATGATACAAATTTTTAATTATATGAAAGAATTAACTCTACACTATTGAAATTTACTATTTGAAATTTCGTGCAACATTTTTTGGAAAAAAAGTATAATCCCCATAATACGGCAATTGACATTCCTTTGGGTATAAAAAATTATTCTCAACTCAATAGCAGCTTTTAATCCCCTTCAATGGACTATTTGCTCATTATTACTTTCTTTTTAACATTTTACAAATGTTGTACTATGATTCATAATGAAAAATGTATGATAAAAAAAATTACTAAATTAATAATATCTTTTCGTTTATATTGAGTTCTTTCTGTTTTTCTATGAGACAATTTTATTATAGATAGGAGGAGGAGCTTAATTATTCCAACCAAAACCATTAGATTTAATGAGAAAGACGAAAAGATTTTATATGATAATTGGAATATAGAAATAGTCAGAGAGTTTAAAGCTTTCTTAAAGAAAAAGCTTTCTTTAGAACAGAAGTTAGAGTCCTATATTTTAAATTCAGATAATCCAAAAGAAACGAAACAACGACTTATAAAAGAAAAATTGAAATTGATCAAATTTATGATGAGAAAGGGGGCATCTCAAGAAACTTTAGACAGATTAAGTAGGGAATATTTTCAGCTAAGAAATGTTCAAGATTCTTGTTAAATATTAAATCTATTTCTCTTTTTTTAAAAATTAAAAAAATACTAAATTTTACAATAACCCTTTTAATTATTTTTATAGTTTGTATTTATAGAGATTCTATTATATTATGTAAATAATTTATTCTTTTTTATGTGAAGCTGACAAAATTAGAATACAAAAATGAAAAAGTTAACGTATGATAAAGTCCCTCTAAAAATTAAGTTTTTTGGAGGATTTGGAGCGTTTGGGATTAATTTAACGACAGGATTATTTTTAACATGGACTCAAATCTTTTACATTAATATGATTTTAATTGATCCCTTGATGTGGGCGCTTGCTTGGATTATATATTTCATATGGAATGCGCTTAACGACCCTATTTTTGGTCATATTTCAGATAAAACCCGAACTAAATACGGACGGAGAATTCCATATTTAATGATATGCGGTCCCTTATTATCAATTAGTTTTATATGCATATATCTTGTACCAGCTTATAGTTCTTCTTGGATTAAATTTAGCTGGTTATTAATTTCCTTATTATTATATGATTCTTTTTTTACAATGGTCTCTTTATGTTTTAGTTCATTATTAGCAGAATTGTCGATAAATCCAGAGGAGAGAGCATTAATTAACATCTTTTCAGGATTAGGAGCAGGAGTTGCTGTTGCGCTAACTTATGCTCTTCCTATTTTATTCATATTTTTTAATCCAATGCCACTTGTTGAGGAAATCTTCACGTTTCAAATTATAGCATTAATTTTAGCTATATCTGGAGCAATATTTCTATCCATTACGTCATTTGGTATTAAAGAACGTCCTGAACTACTACCAGAAAAAGAAGAAACCCTAGACTTATGGCATTCTATAAAAAATGTCTTAAAAAATAAGAGTTTCCAAACGTATGTGATTTTTAACTTCACAATGGCTTATGTTTTATTTTCTGTGAATTCGAACTTACCCTTTTACTTAGAATATGTGTTAAATCTTTCATTAGAAAACATTATCTCATCCACTC
The DNA here is from genome assembly GCA_048939995.1 of Promethearchaeota archaeon. Lineage (GTDB taxonomy): Archaea > Asgardarchaeota > Lokiarchaeia > Sigyniarchaeales > SOKP01 > SOKP01. The sequence continues at coordinate 196,782 of JBHLOY010000001.1, forward strand.
CTTTACTACTTTTTCTTATTTTTACGGTAATAGGACTTCCGGTAGGATTAGCACTTACAAAAAGGAAAGGAAATAAACGAGCCCTTTTCTACCTTTCGATTCTAGGTTTAACAGGATTCATTCTTCTTACTTTTGCAGATAATATATACCTTGTGAATATCTCATTTGTTATTATTGGATTTGGTTTCTCAGGTCAAAGTCTATTAGTTTTTACCTTATTAGGTGACATTATTGATAAAGATGAATTAGAGACTGGTGTTCGCAGAGAAGGGGCGTATTTTGGAACGGATGCCTTGATTACAAGGCCAGCTCAGTCATTAGCTGCAGGAATTTCAGGTTTAATCTTTTTTCTTACAAATTTTCAACAAAGTCTAGCAGAGGGAGAAAGTCAACCCGAAAGTGCGATTATTGGCATAAAATTGTTATTGGGAATTATTCCTGCAATTTTTATTATTTTAGGGTTAATCTCTCTCTGGTATTATCCTTTAGACCCTTTAACAAAAGATTACAAAGAAATCAAAAAGCAAGTACTAGTTTTACATGAAGAGAAATTACATAGATTAAAAGAAAGATTGGGAAAAAAATCAGAGAATTAATTTTTGACTTTTCTTATGTCCCTTTCTAATATAAACATAAATGATGCATTTTGGACAAAAAGTCAAAATGTTAATAATAAAACCTCAATACATCTACTTGATGATCTATGCCTCACTTCTAAAAATTTCTATGATTGGAGCATAATCTAATTCTTCTTGTGGTTTTTCATAGTAACTAACATTTTCATTTAACTCTTCTACATTCTTCACTCCCATAAGAATTAAAGACACTCCCTGAAGGGATTTAATATAACTTATACATTTACATGGAGTGATTTCTTTAGGAATCTTCTGTTTAAGGCTTAGTCCCCCTGTTTGATATTTTGCAATACTCACAGTTTTATTCTGCATTAAAATTCTACCTGCTGCAAACGGCTTTATTGCTACTAATCCTACTTTATTTTTTAAACATTCCTCAAGGAGCTCAGTTCTTCCTGGTAACCCATGATTTACTATATTAATAGGAAACATTATCATATCAAAACTTCCACTTTTAATCGCTCGTTTAGCTACAGTGATATCATGGGTGCTTAATCCTAAATGCTTTGCTTTTCCCTCGTCTTGAAATGATTTTGCCATGTCTAATAAACCTTTGGGTTTCATAATTTTATCAAGTTCATTTTTCCCGACAAATTGAATATTTAGAATATCAACGTATTCTGTTCCTAAAATTGACAATATCCTTAGAAATGCTTTTTCACATTCCTGTAAGTTTCTATTCTTTTTAGGTCTACCTTCTATCTCAATAGTTCCAAGATGTCCTGCTATTATTAAATCATCTCTATAGTTTTTTAAGGAGAAAGCTAACTTCTTAAGATAATGTTGAACAGAAAAGAGAATGTCGAAGTAATTGATTTTATTTTCAATAGCACTGACAATCACTGAATCTACTATTGCTTGTGTTTGTCCGAATAAATGCTCAGTACCTATTCCTAATTCACTTACCTTTAATCCTGTTCTCCCTAACTCTTTAAATTGCATACTTTAACCTAAATATATTATTTGTAATGATTAGAATGATGAGGAATTATAAAACTTATATCCAGACTGCGATTACTGATTTATTGTATCAAAATTAAAAATCCTCATGTTTCTCTATAGTTCCATATCGTTCGAAGAGAGTTTCTGTTATTACGTTAAAAGCTTCTTCCACATTTTGACCTGTCTTTGAGGATAATTCTACAAACGAGGAGAGATTATACTTTTTGGCAGCTAATATTCCTTCTTCTCTTGGTACAGATCTATATTCTTCTAAATCTAATTTAGACCCTATTAACATAATGGGAATATCACCTGAATGTTCTCGAATAATTTGTGTCCAATCCGGTAAGTGATCCAATGATAAACGATTTGTAATATCATAAAGAAAAAACGCTGCATTTGCACCCTTACAATACTGATGAAGCAAAAATCTAAAGCGTTCTTCACCACCAAAATCCCATATTTGTAATTTTACTTTCTTCTCTTGAAAATATGTAGTTTTTGAATAAAAATCTACCCCAATGGTTAACTTGAGATCTTCTAAAAAAAATCCGGAGATATATCTAATTGTAAGTGATGTTTTTCCGACAGAGGCGTCTCCTAACATCATCAATTTGAAAGTAAAATCATAATCCGTCATATATCTCAACAATGGAAATTCTTTAGCAAATATTATTAGATTTTTTTAAATTACTCTAAATAATTAATAAAGTATAAGATTTTATTATTTTCTTTTAATAAGAATTATATCTATTATTATTTAATAATTCTTTTTAATAGGGATTTTTTCTGATATGATAGTGGTCATATAACTAAGATTAAAATGTTAAATACAGAATGAGCAATTATACATACCATTAAAGATCTATTTGAGTAAATAAAAATAAGACCAAGTAAGAACCCTAATAAAAAATAATAACCAAAATATGCAATAATTGTTTGTACTGGAACTAAGAAGGGAGGTAAATGATAAATCGTGAAAAAAGTCGAAGATATTAGTACCGCATAAATCAATTTTAATTTTCGTTTTAATTTCTGAATAAAAAAACCTCTAAAGAATCCTTCTTCGGAAGGACTTGTAACTAAAACCTGTATAATGATTAGAAGAGTGATTTCTAAAAGATTTGGTTTTATAGGTTCTGTAATAATCCTATTTGAGATCCCTTCTTCTACAAATTGTATTCCAAGTAAAATTGTAATTAATATATCCCTATATAAAAATAATAATAATCCTGCAAATAAGTATAAAAAAATTCCTAGGTCTATACCTATAATTATTTTTAAAAAACTATTTAGAATACTTTTAGAGTCTCTAACAAAACCAATCTCTTTAAATTCGGCTTTAAGTGGCTTTTTTCCTAATACTGCAGAAATAACCAAAGGAATGATTAAAATAATTAACTCAAGAATCATTAATAGGATGAGAAGCCAAAAATCTTCTCCTAGTTGAATTGTTATATTAACGACCTCTGAAAATTATAAAATTAATTAACCCGTTATTATAATATTTATTCTCTCGATTTATAATTCTAATGACAATTAAAGGTAATTTTTTTAAGACTGAGAACGTTCCAAAAGTTCAAGATTCAATAGGTTTAACTAAGGAACAAATTTTATTAAATGATCTTAAGCAAATTGCCCATGAATATTTAGAAATCGAAGATTTAAAAAAAAAATTTGTTGATATTATTTTAAAAAATCTTAAGGATTTAGATCTTTCTGAATTGTTAAAATATCCTAATTATGATATAAAAGAAAATTTAATAAAAAATGCAGTGTTTCCAGCCAATATTCGGGGGTTAAACGTTGTAAGTGTGGATGGAAGTTCTGTATTGAAAAAATTTATGAATATTGACCTTTCTTTCTTGAAGGCTATTGCGGTTAAATATCATTTCTATCAAAATGATTCCTCCAAAATCGATTATTTTCCAGATATAAGTGGATATAACAACTATAAAGTACAAGGAACCTATGTAAATCGTGAAGAAAGCGAAGTTGAAACTACTGTCTCAATGGATATGACATACATGGAATTGAATTTGCTAAATAATCTCATTTCAAAAAATTCTGATATTGATCTTATCATATTAGATGGATCAATAGTAATAATGCCCATAAATTATATATTCTCAAAAGATATTGAACTTTCAAGAAGATATGACATATTACTAAAGGAATATGAAAAATTATATTATAATTGTAAAGAGAATGGAATTATATTAATCGGTTCAATTAAAGATACTAGAACATCTGCTTTAACAAATACGCTTAGAAGCTCCATACAGATGCTAAAACCAAGCACAACAAGATTACATGATTTCCTTAATATAAATTATCGCCAATTAATGGAATATTTTTCAGATTTAGACTTATTTAGTCGTATTTTAAACAAATCAGAAAGAAGTTGTATTTTTAATTGTAAAAGAGAAGTAGATAAAATAAGAGATACTGGCATAAAAAAAGAAATACCATACTATTTTCCTTTCAACTTTTACGCATTCTATTTAAAAACAGCATTACACGATTCTCCATGTCGATTTGAATTTTTTATGGATTATAAAAGTTCGAATAAAGAAGCTACAAAAAAAGCAGACTTAATTTCATCAATTTTATTACCAATTTCAAGTCTTAATGAATTTTATGGACTTCCAATACCACAAGTCGAGGCTCATAGAAGAGCTGCATTTAAACCTCAAGAATTGGGTCTCTTATTTAACAATTTAACTAGAACATTAAGTAAGAATGGAATATTCCTGAAAGAAAAGAGGAGAATGAGAAGACCATTTTAATTATTTTACTTTATATAGATTTCGAGCCGATTTAGTATTATATCTTCAAAAAAAACATGCTTTTTTCTTAATATTTTATGTATAAACCCTCTTTCTCGACAAATTTTATTTATTTGTTTACTATGAACTATACTCGAACTGATGAAATATATATAATTTTTTTTATTCCCTTCGATAAATTCAATGACTTCGTCGAGAAAGCTTTCTAAGATCTCAATTCCCTTTACTCCTCCATTCCAGCTAAGGTCAAAAGGTATTTTATTACCTTTAATTGATGGTAGATAGGGGGGATTGAATATGATAATGTTAAACTTCTGTTTTAATCTCTGAGGGAATGATTTAAACAAATCTGATTGAAGGAATATTATGTCTTCTTCAAAATTATTTAATTTTTCGTTTAATTTAGCGCAATGGATTGCTTCCTCTATAATATCAGAAGCGTATATTTGTGGTTTAAAATTTGGATAAACTTTTTTTATCAATAAAAGAAAAATAGCAATAATTCCTGTGCCAGTCCCCATATCTAAAACATTTGTAATAGAATCAAATTCTATACTATCAAAATGAGTAGAGGTTATATTTTCTTTGAAATAATCGATTATCAAATAAGAATCATCAGAGGGGCTATAAACATTTTCTGATTTGTTAGAAATAAAAGGATCAGGTATTTCCTTGATGTTGATTCACCTATATATTCAACCAACTAAATAAATTGACGCATATTTCAATTAATTCGTCTGTCTTAAATTTAAAAAGCTTTAAATTTGAAATGTTATGATCCTTCAAAAAAATTAATAAATCTATTCTCGTAATAGGACCTTCTGTTTTATTCTTTAAAAATAATTCCAATGCGTTAATCATATTTTTATTTTTATACGGTATAATTCCAGCAACAAAATTCAAAAAAAAGGTTTTATTTTTTTTTTCTAATAGAAAAGGATGTATATTTTCCTTCTTTTTTACTTTAATGAGTGAAAGTTCGATTCTAGGTGAAGGATAAAAACTTTTTGAAGAGATTTTTAATTTTTTGACAGGATTCATAAAAGCATTAAATGATACGGATATTCTTGAGAATTTTTTGTAATCTTCTGGATTAAAAATCCTATCGGCTATGCTTTTCTCTATTATTAAAGTTCCTTCAGGAGGGTGCTCATTGTAAAAGACCTTTTCAAATAAAGGGCCAGTTATGGTATATGGGATATTTGACACAATTTTATTGTGATTTGGGAGTTCTGACTTTAAAATATCACCATGAATGAATTCGATATTACTTATAGATGATACTTTTTTAGATATATATTGAAATAGTTTATAATCAATCTCATAGGAATATACTTTTTTAACCCTTAAACTTAATTCAGTTGTTAGTGCTCCTAAACCTGTTCCAACTTCAAGAATAATATCATCTTTATTAAGATTGGCAGTAGTTATTATCTTATTTACCACTCGAGGGTCAATTAAAAAGTTTTGACCTAATGATTTCTTTGGTTTTAAATTTATTTCTAATAAAGTTTCTTGAGCTTGCTGTTTATTCATGTTTTTCATTCATACTTCTGAGTCTTCGAAAATAAGTAATATTTTACGCCTTCCCGTTGGAGTTCCTTAATTATTCTTTGTGCAATTAATTTAGCTGGATTTGAAATACTGGTACGATCAGCTATATCTTGGAAGGTGACAAAATTTTGACGTCCTCTTTCTTCAAGAATTTCCCACATATGTTTTTGCCCAATACCAGGTAATAACTTTAATGCATGCATTCTGGGTGTGATTGATGTAGAACTATTAAAAAAAGCAATAAATTCCTCCTCATAATTCAAGACTTCTTTTTCAAGAATTGGTTGAATTAGTGCTTTTGAAGTATTTGTTAGATCATCATAATCTATTTTTTTAATTACGTCTCTTAATTTGTTTTGCCTTATGAACTCTTCATAAGTATTTTTCTCTTGGACTCTAATATCAGAATCTCGATTAATTTTTACTTCATAAAGGACAAAATCTGGAAAAGTAAGTACTTGAGCAAGCGGTATTTTAGACCAACTTGGCTTATCTTCCTCTGGATGTCCATGTAATAATATATCAAGAATTACCACTTCTCGGAATTTCTTTATGAACTGCTTCTTTTCTTTCGGACCTTTTCGTGGATAGGGTGGTCTGCGTGAAGTCCTTCTGTATCGATCTAAACGCCTTTCCATTTTCACCAACCTTTATCTTTTTTACTTTTCCGATATACATGTTGAATTTTTTTTTTGAATTTCTCTTTTTTGAGAAGTAGTACTCATTAAAATTTAAAACAATAAGAATTTATAAATTCTTCGTTATTTAAAGTGGATTTTATAAATTTTTCATTAATATATTTGAATTATGATGTTTTTAACTCCTCGATTTGATAAATTAAATCTTCTAACTGCTTATCACTGAATGTTTTCCCTATAAAACTTTTTTCTAATATACTCCTTAATTCAGGAACAGTTTTGGGATCAACATTCACAATATTTACTGCATATATGTCCTCAATCTCAAATTTTTCCATTAAGAACTTTTGAATTTTTTTAGCATCTTTTTCACTCATCCTAGCAAATCGATTTACGTAATTATAAGTTATTTCTTGGAAATGGGATAGTCCTTCCTCAGGATCAATTTCTTCGATCTTTTTTTTAACTTCTTCCATTATTTTTTTTACTTCTGGAATCGATAATGTTTTTTCGTCAACTCTCCTACCAGATATAATAACCACCTTTAAGTTTTAGGTTTGTTTTATTGATACGTTGTTTAATCTTAAATGCTCTCTACCAATGATTAATAATTTTTTGGAATTACCTAATCTCACTTGAACCTCATAACAACGCCCTCTCTGATTCAAAATAGTTCCAGTTAATCCATGATACCTCCTATGAGGCATACCACGTTTATGTTTGGAAGGATCTGTGATTATATCAACTCTATCTCCAATCCGATAATCAATTAAATAAATTTCAGTAGATCCTAAACCTTTCTCTCTAACTCTCTTCCTATGCCTTTTACGCGTTTTGTTCCTGAAACCTTTATGGATCGTCACTTTATGTCAACCTTATTATAAAACAAAGATAGGTTGATTTATTATTCATAATTTATTTATTTTTCTAATATCTATATGTAATTTTAGAAACTTCTTTTCATGTTTTAACAATCTTGAGATTAAAATATTTTTAAAACGTCTAATTCTTTACAAATAAGAGGAAATTCAAAAATTTCGGTGAATGAGGGCTGAGTACGCCCTCCATCTCCACTAATTAGTTCTTTAATATAAGTACCTCCCTGAGTCTCAATCAAAAATTCGAAAATAGAAGGTTTAAGATATTTTCCTACAATACTATATACTTTTTTCTTTCGGATTTTATCTGCTCTTCTATGAGAAACCCTTGAGGGTGTTTTTTGATCGATTATTTTATTTTCTAACGATTTTTTTAATTTTTCTAGCAAAATATTAAATTGTTCTTTTGAGAGGTTTTTTTCACTTTCGATCAATGCTCTATATAATTTTCTTGCTTTTTCTGAGTTCAATTTTACTTCTTTAACTTCATTTTTACTGCTATATCTTAAATTAGAAACTTTTACCTTTTTTTTGTTTTTTTTGTTCACAAATTTTTGTATTTTTTCCAAGTTAAGCATTCTTACTTTAGGATTTTTCAATTCAAGAATGAATGGCCTTCCTTCACCTAGCATTTTGGCATCAATGTCCTCCCTACCAGCACCATGAAATTTTGAAGTTGTTGATTTAGCTTTTTTAATAAACTCTGGACTTACTAGTTCTTCAACACTTATCTTATACTGTTTTCCGGAATAATCACATAGTTCACATCCTTTACCTCTACAATTCCGACAATTCCAATGAGTTTGCGGAATATCTCTTAGAAATTTATTGTATTTTCCATAGATAAAAAGAGACTTAACTAGAAAGTTTACATTAAAATTGGTGATTTGTAATGAGTATATAATAGTAATATCGGGATTGGCAAATTCAGGTGGTTTATTTATGGCAGTCATTAAACTTTTTCCAACTTCTCTATTGAAATGACTTTTAAAAGATTCAGCTTCAAGTAAATTAAATTTAGCTTTGAATATATCTTCTCGATTTATTATTTGAGAGTCTAGATCAGTCCCAACTAAGAAATTATTGAACTCATAATCTTTGAGGTTGCTTACAGCTTCATCTACATAAGGTTGTAAATTAGAAAATATGCCATTACACAAATAACAAGAGGAATCATCATTATGGCCATATACTAGTCCCTCGTTGTTCAATACACTCTGAGCTGGACGAAAATGAGCATTTTCAGCTAATATTTTTAAGTTTCTAGCAAAATTTTCACGATTTTCATTTCTATTAATGAAATTTCTGTGATTTTCCATGGTCAGTGATAATAATAAAGAATATCCTCTTTCTTGATTGGTAGTACTACTCCCTAATAGCGAGAACATCCTACCTAAACAATGAGTACAAATATAATATTCATTATATATTTCTAAAACTTTTCCAAAAATGCTCATATTCAATAAATATAATTAGAAATCACTTTTGTTTTTATTGATTTTAGTTGTTAAACGTATTTCTCATTAAAAAAATTTTAAAATTAGAATTTCTTTTTTTAATTAATTTTCATATTCAAGTTGTTTTTATTGTTTGCATTATTGGAGTCTTTTTTATGACACAAAAAAAAACCGGCTTCGTAAAATGGTTTGATTATCAAAAAGGTTATGGTTTTATAACTACTGATGATCAAGAGGACGTTTTTGTTCATTTTTCAAACATTAATATGGAAGGATTTAAGAAACTCGACATTGGAGATCAGGTTGAATTTGATTTAGAAGAATCTAAAGACGGAAAGGGCCCTGAAGCCTTAAATGTTAAAATCTTACTAAAAGATAGGAGATATTTTTAGATAAATATTAAAAAAAAAGAATTAGAATTATTTTTAGTTTCCTTACCTTGACTCCCATTCAAAATCAATAGTCACATATTTATCAGTAAAAAGGTATGAAATTAATAAAATTATTGAACATATTGGCCCAAAAATAATTAGTCCACCTGTAAAAGCTGGACCTCCTCCAATTGAAACTAAAGGTAACCCGAAAATTATACCATTTAAAAATACGCCTACAGCTTGAAAAATGTTAAGAATTATGGAAGGAAATCCTGCATAGATACCAGCTTTCAAATCACCTGTCGATTTTTCGTCATCTTCTGCAACATCAGCATATACGATGTATGGAAATAAATACCATCCTCCAAGTACTACTCCAATTCCTACTATAAAAATTATCCCTAAAATTAAATAATCCCCCATAGGGATTAATACCAATGTTGTTATCGGTAGAAAAAAGGCTGCTAATAACAGTACGTAGATAAGTACCTTCTTTTTACCGCGTTTCTCGATCAATTTCCTCCATATATATAAAAAAATAAAGATACTCAAAAGTAGACCAGCTGCAATAATATAATAATCAGTCCCACCTAAATCTAACGCATCTTCGGTATATTTTAACATTCCAGTTGAAATCATTGTCCATCCAAATCCTGAAATACCAACCATTAAGACAATTAGCATAAAATTTCTATTTTTTACAGTTGTTTTAAGGCTTCCAATCAGATTTGTTTTTAATTCATAACGGGGCTCTGATGGCATCAAGAAACTCAACAAGTAAAATAGAAGAATTACTAATATACCAAAGATTATTACAGGTAGCGAGTAAAAAATCGGAGTTTGCGCATTAATATTTACTGCAACTAAGTCTTTATAAGTAGTTAAAATTAGCAATGTGAAAATTGACATTATACCGTTCCCAATAAAATTAAAAGTATTTTGATACTGTGAAACTTTGGGTCTATCACCAACCTTAAATAGTTCAGCCATCCAAGCCTGGTAAGGTGTAGTCATAGCATAACTAGCCCTAAAAACAATATCCCATATCAGCAACCAATAAAATAATAGTTGTTTGTCTCCCAAATCTGGTAGTATTAATCCTGGTAATAGTAGGAAAATTATTGATAATCCCAATAAGGGGGAGAACACTAAAATATAGGGTTTTCTTCTTCCTAATTTAGTATACTTTATATCACTTAACCATCCAAATAAAAATTGAGCTCCGGCTATAGTTAAATAACCCATTGCTAAAGCGAATCCAACTAATATTGATTCTAATCCAAAACCAGATGTATATAAGGTTAATAACGCAAATCCTTCGATTCCGAGGACAATTGAGGTACTTAATCTAGGTAAAGCATATAATAATTTTTTACCAGTGCTTGTCTCTTCTCTTAAAGCTACTGATTCATTCAAATTTAATTCACTTCATTTTTTTAAAAGAAGTTAATTAATATTTTAGAGAGATCTCTATTTAAAGCTTATTAATATTGATTAATTGATTTCTTTAAGCTTAAAAAAGTACTTCGTGTTTTAATCCTCTTCCTCATCCCATCCTAAATCCTTAAGAACCGATTCAAAAGTCTCTGATTCTTTATCCAAAACAAATTCGGTATCATATTCAGAAGCGGTTTCAATAATTTGAGATTCTAAGGATGGAGGCGATAAATCGTCAAGAGAAGGTAATTCTTCTGAGATTGGCTGTTCTTGAACGATTTTTGGTACTTCAACTGTTGTATCCTCCTCAATTTCCATAGGAGTATAATCTTCAAGCGGAACTGGTGGAATCTCATCCTCGTATACTTTAAATTGTGTTCCATTTTCTTCTGAAACTTCCATAACTTCTGGGACTGTTTCTGTTGGATGCTCCAGTATTCTTTCATATTCCAATCCGAGTGATTTCGGAATTGAAACGATATTCTTTTCTGAAGCTTTTTCAAATTCTTCAGCTTGTACTCCCTCTTTCTCCCAATTATCTAAGAATCCCAGTAGATCATCTAATGCTGCTTTATCTTCTTCTACTGAAGGAATTTTTATTTCTGAAATCTCTTCTTCTTTTAATAACTTCTTCCGTTCGGATTCTTCCAACGAAAGCGTCATTTCAGTTATTTCATCCCCAGAAATCAAGCGGTTTAATTTTTTTGCTAATTCACGTAAATATCCCAAATAATATCCAATCCGAAAAACATTCTTTAACCCCCCAAATACAATATATTCATCATTTATTGCTAACAGGATGCTATAACCTGAGGTATTATGAAGAATAATCTCTGTTAAAGCTCCATGAGCGGTAGCTTCGCTTAATCTTAGGCCTAAATCAATCAATGCGGTACTTGAGGCAGAAGTAGCATCCGCATCTAACTCTGATGACATTGCAGAAGCAACTTTCATTCCAACTCGTGATAATACAGCTAAATTTTCTAAATCTGTTCTATCTTCTTCAACTTTAAGAATCGTCATCATTTTTTCTCTAATATCGGGAAGAAGGGTGGACATTTTATAATAAAAACTCAGTAAATTTGATTTTATTTAAACTCAATAATGATTACTTATTCTTAAATATACAAATAAAATTTATCCTAATATATTTTTTTATGATTCAAACTAAAAAATCACTTAGAGTTTTTTGAGTAATAGGAATTTTATCTAATTTTTTGAAAGCATAACCTGATATTTGCGTAATAATATATTTCACTTCCTTGACTACGTCATCTTCTGATAGATCATTTGTATCAATAATAAAGAGCTTATGTGAATGATTTTTGGATAATAACATTTGGTCGTAAGTAGAGAGAATTTTAATTAAATAATCTTTTTCAAATTCATTCCATTGCTTTCTAATTTTTTCAAGGGAACCTCTTTGTATTATTCTTCTAAGAATAGTTTCTGGAAGGGCAGTTAAGTAAATTATATAGTCTTCACGCCATTTTACAGATTTATACATATCAGATATAAGGCTATAGTCATCTTCTTTAAGACCTAGAGTTTTTGAATAAATTAAAACGCATATAGGGGTTCTATCAAGGATAATGATTCTACCATTGTATTTCTTATCAAAATTTAGAACATTTTGATTTCTCTTGATAAATTGTTGCAGAAAATGCATTTCACTCCGAAAAGCAATTTGCTTATCGGATGATCCAAAGGGGAACGGAGGAATCTTTTTATATCTTTCAGGGAAGAATTTAAATTTATGATTATTTTCTAGATTTTTCTTTAATATATTATAGATTGTAGTTTTTCCTACTCCATGTGCACCAGCTATTGAAATCACAATATTTTGTTTAGTACCCTTGTTCCTATATGCAATCTTACCCAATTTTCTTTTCTCCGAGAAATTTCAATTTTACCGTATAAGAATGAATTAAAAGTGCTAATAATGCCACTAGAGTTATTTGATTTTTCTTATTATTAAATTTATATATTAAGGTAAAAATCGCTTTCTAAAAAAAACCAATAAGGGTAATAAGTAATATGTTATAGAATATCCCCGATAGAATCGTTGTATAAATATTATTGCTCAGTTCGTAAACAACTCCTAATAAGATTGACTTTAGAAAATATAGAAGGAAAAAGAAGATACTTAAGGGAAGACCAAATACTAAATATAGCCCAGCGTAAACTAAAGCGACAAGAATAATGATAGTGCTTCTACCTGTAAAATTATTTTCAAAATGACTTCTTAGTGTATTATGTAGAACTCCTCTGAAAATGATTTCAGTTGAGAAGGTAACAATACTAAGAAAAACAAATAGAATAATAATCCATAATAATCCAGCATCTCTAATAGTCTGGTTTTCAGCAGCAAGATAACCGGGGAGATCATTTATTCCAAATGTAATCCCAGAATTATAAATAAAATCAATAAATAAATTTGATAAGTAATTTATTTCGAATAAAATTATGGTAGTAATTAGTGCCAGAACAATAGCTATGATTAACATCTTTTTTCCAGAATAAAATCCTAATTTCTTTAAACTATGTTTTTTAGAATATATATACCATAAAGGATAGACCGCAAAAACCATTTGAGGAATTTGGCTTAACAAGATTAATCCAATATTAATTTCTCCAAGTGTTTCAAATCCTGTTAAAAATACGATGATTATACTGATTACTATATATGTCATTAAAGAATTTCCAAATACTCCAATACCTTCCCGTAAATTCCAGACATCTTTACTTAATAGAAGTTTTCGTTCTGGTATTAGTTTCTTATCAGTAAAAACATATCCTGTGCTTTTCTGAGGACTAGGAGAGACAGTTACTTGTTGAGATTTAGTCAATTTTTCTAATTTAGTATTACATATGGGACATTGTTCTAAAACTGGCGAACTAATTATAGAACCACATCCGGGACATTTTCTTGATATTGCTTCCTTAGTTTTTATTTGAGAATAATTCTCGGTTGAAGTATCTTTAGGCGAGATTTTCTCAGATTTCACTTTAAAAACTAATTTACCACATTCTGGACAATAGACCTGATTTTTATCGATATTTGCTCCACAGTGCACACAATATTTTACTTCTGGGCTTTGATTATTATCTGACATTATTTAACAGAATTTAGGATTTTATTTTATAAGACTAAAATGAACAAGCATTAGATAGTGTATCAACTTAGATAAAAATATAAATTAAAAATTATATAGTTTATGCTTATTTTTACTAATTATCAAATAATTTCAATAATTTAATATGGATTGCAAAGAGAGAGTTAAAAGGGCTTTCCATTATGAAAGGCCAGATCGTGTACCAATTTTTTGCATGAATTTGCTAAAATCAGATTTTCTATTTGGGATTTTATTTAATCCAAAGCTTTGGCAGCCTACAGATTACCCCCCTCATGTTCCTGGCGGCGTAAATTCAATATCTAAGTTATATTATCGTCTTTTTGTATATAATTGGAAAAAAAAATTTAGGAAAGAAGCAAAAAAAGCAAAAAGGTGGTGGAAAGCTCCACATATAAGTATTGATGAATGGGGTATTTTATGGAAATCCGCTGGAACCAAAAGTAATGATATCACAAAAGGTCATCCTTTCCTAGGACCCCTTCAAGAGAATTGGGATAATCTAGACCACTTTAAAATCCCTGATGGAGCAAATCTGGATAAGTTTCGTTTAATACGTAATAAATTATGGAAAATCTTAGCTAGAAATAGATATACAGTAGGAGTATTAGGAGCTAATGGCTTTTTTAATTTGATTTCACAGATTAGAGGTTTTAATAACATTTTGATAGATTTTAAGAGAAATCCTAAAAAAATAAGTAAATTAATTAAGATTATTACACCATATTACTTGGCTCAGATCGAGCAATTTAAAGAACTATATCCAAATTTGGACTCAATATATATTGCTGATGATTTAGGAACGCAAAAGAGCCCTTTTGTTAGTCCAAATATATTTGATTCCTTTTTTAAAGAACCCTATAAAGAGATTGTTAACTTAACTCATGATTTAGGAATGGATTTTATATTTCATTCATGTGGTCAAATTTTTGAGTTAATGCCAAGTATTATAGACACAAGAATTAATGCCTTTCAATTTGATAGTCCACTAATGGCTGGTGTTGAGAATTTCAGGATATTTGCTGAAGAAAAAAAAGTTTCTTTTTGGCTTTCTTCGAATATACAAAGCACATATATCCTAGGAACGCCTAATGAGGTAGAAAATGAAATAAAATACTACATTAAACATATAGGAAAAGAATATGGCGGGTTAGCTATTTATGAATACGATGCTAACAAAACATTAGGTACTCCAAAAGAAAATATAATAGCTCAAAGACGAGCCACCCAAAAATGGGGCAGATACAATAAAGATGGAATAATTTATTGGCTAAACTAATTCATTTCGCTTTCTAGAGATTATAATTCAACTTTTAAAAGCTTTAAAAGCTTTTATACGCTTTTGACAAGATTTGCAAAGGCCACATGGTTTATCAAAATCACCGTAGCAACTCCAAGTAAGATCTACAGGAACTTTCATTTTTAAGGCTAGATCAATTATTTCAATCTTATTCATTCCAAATAAAGGAAAAATTAATTCAATACGTTGTTTGTCTAGCTTATGTTTTGATTGATTTATCAATTTTAATAGTTGCTTAAAATAAGAAGGAGTTGCATCTGTAAATGTATTTATATCTTCCTTTATATGGCCGCCAATAACATAATTACAGCCGTAAATTTCCGCAAAATAAGCAGCTGTTGAATAAAATAAAAGGTTTCGTAAAGGTATGAATCCTTCTGGCGCATTTGTAGCCGATGGTATAGGATATCCTTCTAAACGTAAATCGGTTGCTTGTTGAACAAAAGGAAGCGGAACCTCGATTAATTCTACTCCTGAATACTCTGCAATTTTCTGAGTGGCGACTTTTTCTTGTGTTGGTCTCCATTTATAATTAAAGGAAAGAGCAATTATTTTATACCCTTTCTGTAACGCCCAGAATAACGCTGTTGCAGAATCTAATCCTCCAGATAATAAAAGAATTGCTTTCTTATCGTTATTATCAGCTCTTAACGATAATTCAGCTTTAACAGCTGCACTTATTGCATCCTTGATTGGTGAGATTTGAAATCCTAACGCACTAGCAGTGATGCTTCCATCCATTAAGAGATCGCATTTCATAACATCCACCATTTCTTCACAAATTTCTAATATTTCGGGGGCTTGCTCATAAGATATAAATTCAAACCTAGGTGGCGGGATATTCAATCCAATTTCCTTTATTATTTCGACAACCATATCTGCAATACTAATCATATTAACAGTTTGTAAACCTACAAGGGAATAAATTGAATTATCATTTCCTTTACCATCTGCAGCTGCCAAAAATGCTTTCATAGCATTTTCAATAAAAATAGGTTGCATAGGTACTTTACCATCTCCAGCTATTTTTACAACCCCATCTCCAATTTGCTGAACTAATTCAGGAATGAGTTCATCCTTGGGTCCTAAAATATAAGAAGGGCGAAATATGACATATGGTACTTTTCCATTGAATAATTCCATTTCAGCCCTCCTTTTTGAATGAAAATATTCATTGTTAGCCCACTCTACTTCACCATATTTATCGACTCCTAACCCTGAAGGATAAACTATTCTGGCAACATTTACTTGTTTTGCAGCTTCAATAATCTTTCTTATCCCTTCAACATTTACTTTTTCAAAAAGTTCTTTACTTCCACATACGATATTAGCAAAGTGAAGCACTGCCTTACATCCCGTAAATGCTTCTTTTAATTCTTCTACATTGAAACCTTTTATAAGAAAAACATTTGCTCCTAATTTTCTGACAAGTTCCAAAACAACTTCTCTTCTAACAATAGCATTAACTTCCCAACCAGATTTTATTGCTTCTCGAATAGCATTCTGTCCAAGATATCCATTTGCTCCCATTATTGCTAATTTTCTTAGTTTACTCATAAATATCCTCTTATTGCTATATTCGTCAGATAAATTTATATTTAATTTATATATTTTAAAAATTAAATTACAGCTTTTCGATTTATAATCTTTAAAGATAAAATATAAAAGGATTCAAATGAAATTCAATGCAACTCTTTAAAATTCAAAAAACAACCTTTAAAATTAGGTCCCATGGGATATAAAGTAATTATTAATTCAACTAAAATTAAATTCAGTGCATGTCATTTTTTAAAAGAACCTTTAAAATGTTCAAGGCTTCATGGACATAATTACTATGTGTCAGTTGAATTAGAGGCAGAATTAGATGAAAATTATTTTGTAGAGGATTTCATCAAATTAAAGAGTAAGGTTAAAGAAATTGTCAAACCATTAGATCATTTCATTCTAATTCCCGAAGAATCTCCTGATTTTAATTTTAATAGTGATCAAAATTCTTTAGAAGTTCTAACGTCAAATAAACGATATGTTTTTCCAATTTCTGAGGTTGTATTTTTACCAATTCCTGCAACTACCAGTGAATTACTAGCTAAATACATCTATGATAAAATTAAAGAACATTATAAGAATAAGAAAGTCATTGTTAAGTTAGAAGAAAGTAAAGACACTTTAGCTGTTTATCAAGATTAAAATACTATTTCTCTATTATTGTTTCTTTTATTTTCGTACCAAAATGAGTTGCTCCTGGTCCAAGATGGACTAAGATTTCATCTCCTACTTTGATATCCACTACTGATATCGCATCACCATTTGAATCTACTAATCTAATGGTTTCTGCATTTTGGCATACACAACTTATGGAAATTTTTTTGGAATTAATCTTGGTTTCTAATTCAAATCTCAACATAGGGCGAGTTTCGATTTTAACACGTCCAACAGAAACTATCCTCCCTATTCCATCAGTATTAACAACTAGTACTTTATCTCCCCCTTTTATTTCGCTTAAGTATTTAGTTTTAAATATTTTTGTGTCATCTCCGGGTACTAAAATATAGGCAGAAACATCACCTGCATTTACTCGAAACGGTCTGGAGCTCACAAATTTCGTATCTATAGTTTCTGAGTGAACTAATACAAACCCTTGTGCAGTACTTCCAATCAGCATACCCTCCCCTCTTTTTAAGAGAGAAGTAGTATCAACACAAACTCGATCACTTTCCGGAAAGTTTTGAATTTTAAGAACTTTCGCTAATTTTAATTCTATTTTAAAGCTTGTATTTAAGAACTTCTTTAATTTAATTAAATCTCTTACTTTTTTGGGAGTAAACATAATCCCGTTGACGCCAGTTTCAAGAGTTTTTAACAACAGTTCTGCGTCCTTAATATCATCAACATGAGCTATTAATTCAACATTACTCGACTGAGAAAAAGAAATCAAATTTTCAAAGGGAATGATTTTCCAATCAGTGGCAAAAACAACAATAAAATCGAGATTTTCTTCTTTAATTAAGGTTTGAATTTCGATTTCATCTTCTTTTGAATTTAAGATCTTATAAAACCCTCTTTTTTTTAGAGGGTGTTTCTCGTTATATTTTTGTAAGGCAGTCTTAGAGTCAAATAGAACATATTCTGAGAAGTCCTCAGGGGATTTAGAATATAAGATAACATGCTTAAGATTTTTGAAAAAATTGATTGTTTCAGCTGATATCAAAAAGTTAAGAAAATTTTGATTGAGAGCTTCTTGAACTAATTCTTTGAGATTATGAGTTTTTTGTACAAATTTTAGAATTACTTTTTTCATACAACACCGATAAATTCTGGACTATGAAAGATTTATTGCTAAAAAATTTTATAATAATAATATTCTAATAAATTTTTAAGTCAAAAAAATCATATTTAATATAAAAGAGAGAACATTAATATAAACTTCTAAATAGAGTTGAAAAAAGCAAGTGGGCCTAAAGAAAAAATTATTCCCCCGGAAAGGTAAAGAAAAAGACGAGTTAGTAATAAAAGCTAAATCACATATTCGCAAAATTGCATTAGCAAATAAAACTTATAATCAGAGATCTGAAATTGCGAGGAAAAATGCAAAAATTGCATTAAAAAGGGGTGAACGTGATAGGGCAAAAAATTATTTGATACAATACAAACAATATCAGCAAAAAGTTGATCGAGCAAACAACATTAGAGCCAAAATAGAGCGTCAAATCGAAGCTATTGAAGAAGGCCAAATGATTTCCATGACTGGAGATTTAATGGGAGGGATTAGAGATGAACTCGAAACTATCGCTACAAAAGCGTCGCCTACTAAGATTGCAGAAATAGCAGAAGATTCTGAGGCTTATGTTGCAGAGATTGAGGAATCTGCTGATATATTAGCGGGTGATCCAGAAATCGATTTAGCAATTGATGTTACAGATGAGTTAAATCAACTTGAAACTGAAATGTTATTAGAACAAGGAGGTCAAATGCCTGAAGTCCCTATAGACGATCTTCAGTATATCTCTGAATTTGATATCGAAGAGGAACCCGAAATTAAGACTAAAGCAAAACTAGAAGATGAAATAGAAAAGTTAAGAAAAGAACTAGAAGGCGGTTAAATATTTAATCTTCTTAACTAAAGTATCTTCTTTTATCAAATTCCCGATTAGATCTTTTTAGATATTCACTTTCTTTGATTTCTTCCTCTAAATTCTCTATTTTTCTATCAATTAAATAGATTTCTTTTTGTAGGTTTTTGAATGTCCTGAAATAATCTATTTCAGAAATTATTCCTTTATCGAATTTTGAATCTAATGTTTTTAGGGTTTCTTCAAGGCTATATTTCTCTTTTTCCAATTCCAACATTTTTTTTCTTTTAGATTTTTCGTATTTAGATATCTGAGTTCTTGGTTTGTAATCTGTTTGAGACAAAGTATAATTTGAGTTAAATAAATCTGATAAATGATTCCTTGCATACTCTCGATATACCGGCATTGCATTTACTTCGTTATTTCTAGAATTTAGTTGCATAAGTAATTCACTATCTATGTCACGATTAGCTTCATTTAGAGGTCGCAATATTGGTTGATTTTGGCGTTGTAATTGCTCTAATCTTCTCATTAAAAAGTTTTTATCTTCAATATCAGGCAAACTATTATAATAAGGATCTTCATAATTTTTTGGGCGATAATTTTGGATGCGATTAGGATTGCAAAAGTTTTGAAGAAAGAAGTCATTTTCATTATAATTTGGTGGAAGATATTGTTTTAAGGCATTACTATAATATCTTATATCACCAGGGGTTTGTATTTGGGAATTAGTTTGATAAAGCGCTGGTTCTTGAAAATTAGTATTATAATAATTATAAAATCCTTGAGGGTAAATCGAAAAATGTGGATTCCTGTCAAATTGTTGAGGATTTTGGTTTACTCTTGTATTAAATTGGAATTGTTTTTGAGGAAAGTTAAAATTCTGAGCAAAAGGATTGTCTACTTTTTGCAAGTTATTGAAAATGCCTTTATGCTGTATATTATTATACTTACACTTTAAACTGAAAAAAGAATTAATTGCTTCTTCAATATAATTTATAAGATCTGTAAAATCTATATCGATTTCATACAGTATTTTTGCCGATTGCTCATCATAGATTACGCATTCATCGAAATTTCTTGCTAGAAGTATATAATCCATAACTTTCGTAAGAGCGTTAGGAGGAAGTGTGAATTCATATCTACCGTACTCAAATTCTACATACAATTTTTTAAATAGCTTTCCCCGAATTTTTATTCTAGTTAAATCTTTTACTGGAGCTTTAAAGATAGTTTTTTGCTTTTTTTTTATTTTTCCATAAATTCGTACAAAAGATAGATCAAAATTGGTTATAAACAAAATTCCTTTATTTTTCTTAAATTTATCTTGGTTATTTAAACCATTTGTTAATTTAGCAAATATAGAGTATACTGGTTTTTCTTCCTCTGCTAAATTCAAATGTTTTTTGTACGAATCAAAAAGACAATTAATCTTATCAATGAAATAGAGATTTTTTTGAATAGGTTCAATACTATTGGTGATAGTGATTAAGTTATTGGTGATAAATTCATTAATAGAATGATAATTTGTGTTTAAATTTTCAAAAATTCCTTCAATAATTTTTACATTTGAGTTTGGTTGGTCATAAATATTAAAAAAATATTCTTTATTAAGAGAAAAATGATGAAAAAGAATACGAATTTTTTCAAGTAGATTTTCTTTAGCATAGATATATAATTTAAATAAAGATAATAAATCAGATTCCATATTAGGGTAATGGTAACATCTAATTGGAGGTGCTCTTGCTCTTTCAATCTTTTGCCTTAATAAATATAAATTATTGAGACCATCTCTTAAGGGATCTACGAAATTCCGAGCATCCTTGATTAAATCTAAGAATTTCTTTTCCAATTGTTCTTTTTTCTCATAGATGTTAATAATTTGATGAGAGTGACATTTAGGACAGGATTTTAATTGTTGATTAATTAATTTTATATTCTCTTTCTCACAATTTTTACAGACTTTCTTTTTCCCAGAATCTAAAATTTCAATATTTTTTGAATTACAATCTTGACAAACATAAAAATCATATTTTTCTTCATGCAAACAATCATTGCAACAACTAATACCACATTCTTCACAATAATAAGCTAGCTTTACATTCCGTTGACAGAAACGACATATTTGTATATGTTGGTCTAACATTGTAATTATTAAACCTAATTTAATTTATCAAAAAACCAATTTTTGATCGCTTTATCAAGAATAGTAGATAAAATGTACTACTAAAATAAGTATGATATACTTATAATATTCAAATAATATAATTTTTGAAATATTAACTAGTGTGGATTAAATACTGTAACTTGTCATAGAAGGAATATATTAAGATAATTCATTTTACAATCTTCACTGTTGTACCAAGAGCTTGGCCTGGAACTCCTGCTTTTTTAAAATGAGCTCTTACAGCTCCGTTATTTCCATGAGAGCGCGTTATTATTCCTTTTAATTCTTTACCAGTAGGACTTATCCAGACTAATATTCTTCCAACCAACTTATTTGCTTCATTTTTAGTTTTGATGTGTGGAAAAACTATTATACAGTGCTTAGGATGTATCTTGTGGCGACCCCTCTTATAATTAGAGATTGTTCCTTCCATACCTAGTATTTCTAATTTATTTAACGTCAAGAAAAAAACCAATTATAGCCAAATTAATATTTAGAATTTTTAAAAAAATAAAAAATTTATGTATCTATAGTCTCAATTAGTTATTTGTAAAAAATGCTCATAATCAAGTTTTAATAGAAATTATTTCTAACTAAAATTATAGTCAATTAAATTGACTGTTGAAAATGTGGTATTTTGCATAACGAGAAAAAAAAGTTATGGATTTTTACATTCGAATATGCTGGTATAGTGAAATTTGGTGGTTTAGGGGAGGTACCCGCAAATCAAGCTAAACATTTAGTTGAAGATTTTGATGTTACAGTACTTTTACCTTCTCATGGGCAATTAGAAAGATTGAAAGAGAATTTGGAATTCAAAAAGTTGCCAATTACTTGTATCGGTCTTATAGAACCATCTAATTTTGGTATTATGGAGCCGGAATCAAGTTATTGTATCTCATTTTATAAATTTAAAATAGATAATGTGAATATCATCCTAATTTCTGGGGAGAATTCCTTTACTGCGAGATTTTTAGATGATAAGACAGTTTATAATCCTAATACGATTAAGGGTAAAATTTGTTTTTTTAGCCTTGGAATCAAGTGTTTAATAGAATATTTAATTGATAAGGAAAGAAGAGATTTACCTAATGTAATTCATTTACACGATTATCATGTCGTTTTACCATTTATAAGTATTAAACAAGTATTAACTAAGAATGCTTTAGAAACCGCGTCTTTACTTACTATTCATTTACTAACGTGGCCTCGATTTGACTTTAAATTTTATGAGGTATGTGGTATTGATGAAACCCCAATAAAAGTACGTTTATCAAATGGATTAAAATCCCTATCTCTAACTGAAATTTTTGCTTTAGATAGGAACACAGAAATTATACCTACTGTAGAAAAGGTGGGTGCTCTAGTTTGTGACTTGGTGACAACTGTAAGTGAGTCCTATTTAATTTCGGATATAATTCCTAATTGCGGGCAAAATTTAATTGAATTTAAGTCTGATTTTATATGGGATGGTTGTGATTGGGATTATAATATCATACTGAATGATGTACTCCAAAGCTTAGGTAATGAGATTCATGATATACTTAACATTCATTTTGGTAAAAGTCTTAGGCGAGAAGACTATAAGAAGTATCTACTTGAATACAAAATACAACATTTAAGTGAAAGCCCGCTTATTAGTTCTCAAAAAGTTTTAGAAACTATAAATAATGTTTGTGATGGGATTACTTTTTTTAAAAACGGAGAAATTAAGGCTTTTTCTGAAACTGGTCCATTATTACTCACTACAGGCAGAATTTCACCACAAAAAGGATTTGAGACTATTTTTAGGTCAATACCAGAGATAATTAAAGCAATTCCTAACGCAAAATTCTTATTTTTAGTCCTACCAACTGATTATAGCCTTAATGAAATTAAACTTTATGCGGATAATGTTAAAAAACACCCAAAGAATATAAGAGTAATTTTTGGAGTTGCTCCTGAGATATTTTATTTAGCTCATATAGCTGCAGATGTTTACGCTGCCCCTTCACGATGGGAACCTTTTGGAATAATGGCTTTAGAAGCAATGGCATCTAAAATTCCTATAATTGCCTCGAAAGTCGGAGGTCTGCAAGAAACAATAGTAGATATGAGATCCTTTACTGAAATAGGGACAGGGGTCTTAATAGAGAAGGATAATCTAACCCAGTTCATCAATGCCACGATATCTCTTTTTAAAGCCGCCGAAGTAGCTTTAAAAGTTAAAGGATCTGAAACGAATACGATTTATGATTCAGACATCTTAAAGCTAGTGAATGAAATACCCGATGAGATCATAAAGTCTTGTGTTTTATTAAATCCGAATTATTATAATGTTATTAGAAAAAATTGTCTAAATAGAGTGAAAAACCACTTTACTTGGAAGATAGTTTCTAAAAAATTAATTAATTTATATTCTCAGATTCAAAGCTTGCACTCTATTTTTTAAAATGGATGATCTACTTAGTTTTTTCAAATATAGATTTTAATGTATAATTTCTTTTAATAAACTAATTAAATTGTTAGTAATTTTTATACTCAAATATATACTGGTAGAGACCTTGATATTATCTAAAAAATCTATAATCCTAATTTTATTCTCAATCTTTTTTATTAATACAGCAGCTATAATGGCTTTTACTTACGTACCTCAATACTTATTATTACATTTAGGTACAGGGAAACCCTTAATGCAGCTTATAATTACAATTTTTCCCTTAACTGCTTTCATTTTTCCCCCATTATATGGATTTTTTTCTGATAAAATTCAAAATCGTTTTATATTTATGGTTTTTGGAACCATTGGAATGAGTTTTTCTTATTTATTCCTATTACTGACTCAAAATTTATTATATATAGTCATACTACTATTTATATTTGGTTTTTTCATGGCATCATCCAATTTGTTTATGACTTTATATGCAGAGTTAGTAAAAGATGATAAAACACTCATTTCTTATTACAATGCTACAATCGTGGCTGCTTGGTTTGTTGGAGCTCAATCTGGTGGGATTTTTATTAGTTTTTATAGTATTGAAAATCTATTTTTATTTATATTTATAGTCTCTATCCCTGCTATCGTAACTGTAGTGTTTATAAAGGAGAATAGGTCTAAAATATTAGAAACCTATCAAGAAAAAGAGAAGAAAAGGACTAGTGAGCTTGTTTTCAATAGTACTGAAATAGAAAAACCCATTTCAAAATCTGTGTTTTTTGGATTATTTTTCAGAAATTTTAGTATCAAACCTATTATGCCAATCCTTGCTGTGATTATGAGTTTTCATTTAGGAACTTATACAGAAATTGGATTTTTGATTGGTATCAATTTCCTATTACAATTTTTTCAAATGTTATTAGTAGGAAAGATAATGACGATTAAAAATATCAAATCATTCATGATTATTGGGTATGTGTTAAGTGCAGTTAGTATTTTTGGGTATATTATTTCAACTAATTTTTGGAGTTATTTATTTTCTCAATTTTTGGTCTCCTTTAGTTATTCCCTGCATTGGGCTGCCACTATCACATATATCGCTCAGAATACGACTCCAAAAAATAAAGGAAGATATATAGGTTTAGCTAACACGAGTGTCTTTTCAGGAAGTTTTCTAGGAGGGATATTATTTAGCGTCTTATTATTAGCTTATAATTCAGATTATTACATTGCTATGTATTTTATGATAATATTTCCAATAATTTCCACATTTATTATAATTTTTAAATTTCGATTAAAAGATTCATCTAATTAACATTCCAAAAAGAAGATAAATTCTCTCTTAATGCATTAGGTTTATCAGGAACAATTTCTAATTCTTTCCTTATCCATTCAGAAATCCAATTATGTTTTGCCTTAAATCTGCTATCCATAAAAATTATTGCTCCTTTATCACTTAGTTTTCTTATTGGACGCCCAGACGCTTGATTTGCTCGTTGAACAGCGGGATAAAGATAAGCAAAATTCCAACCTTGTTTATTAAATACTTTATCATAATACTTTATTTTAGCATTAACCCGTGGTAAGGGTAAATGATACGGAAATCCCGCAATTATTACACAGTTCATAAATTTTCCAGGATAATCCTCACCTTCTGAGTTTCTCCCTCCACAAACACCTAATAAGACTGCTCCGTTATTAACTTCTGCCATTGATTTATAATTATTTACCAAAGCAAAATTTTCTGAAGCAGACAAGCCTGAATCTTCAACAAATAATTTTTTATTGTTTTTTTCAATAATAATTTCTAAACCATTTGAAACTAAACCTTCTAATACTTTATAAGAGGCACAAAAGATGCCAATATTAGCAGGTGTGCAGCTTATAATTTCATCAATCTTAGTAATCATTTTTTTATACATTGCCGAGGTTCTGTTAACTTTGCGTGTGTCTACTCCATCTATTATTAAAGCACAGATGTTCTTTTTGCTAAAAGGGGATTCAGCAATAATGCCTTCATATTTTTTGCCACTTTCCTTAAAACCTATTAAATTTGTATAAACATGTGGATTAACAGTTCCTGATAGATTAAGACAAGTAAAACATTCTTTTAAAATAGGGATTGTGAGGTCCCTTGGATCTAAAGCTACGATTTCTAATAAAACTGATTTTTTTCCTTTTTTCTCCCTTCGAGTATAACAAAAAAAGAAATTAGCTAGTGAGTAAGTTTGGAACCATTTAATCCAAAATTCTGCTAAATTCCCAATATGATTCCTTGAAAACTCTCCATTAGCAATCCTTTGTTCATGTATTGAAGCTCCAAAATCATACAAATCTCTTATAAGATTTTCTAATTGCATTAGACTTGATAAGCCAAGGCTTTTAATGAGATATTGAAGAAATGATTCTGGATTGATCTCCTCTTCATAATTATTGAGCGTCTTAGATACTTTCTCTAAATGGTCAAGCATAAAGTTAACAAAACTTTGTAAAGATATAGGAGAGTTGTACAATTCTAAATCTCTCAAGGCTAATCTTAATAAATATGGAGTGATTTGGGTTGAATTGATTTCAGTGGCTACATCTATCAAATTATGACATTCATCGATGACTAAAATACAATTCATTAGTTCTTTACCTAAAAAATTTAAAAAATTAACTCTGATAAAGGGATTAAAAAGCCATTGATAATTACATATAACTAAGTTCATTTCGTTTAAGAGGAATTTACTTAAAAAATAAGGACAGAATACTTTTTGTTTACAAAAATCGATAAGCTCTTCAGCATCTAATGGTTTATTTATTATTTCTGGAACAATTAATTTTAGATTATCTAATTGTTCTTTTTTTCTAATTAAGTTATTGTAAGGAACGCAATTTCTATTCTTCCTCAAATCACTACAAACGGACATAGCTTCTCTTGGGTTTAATTTAAGCTGTATTAAAGTTTTATTTAGGCACATCTCATTGCGACCCCTAATTGAGAGGCCATTAACTTTATTCTCTAACTTAGAATTTTCCAATAACTTCGAGATTTTATTTAATTCCTTAATAATCCTTGTATTTTGGGCATGTGTTCGACATAAATATATAATTTTCAATTCTTTTTCATAGGCTAAGGGTAATAATGCACTAAGTGCAATAATTGTCTTACCTGTACCATTCGGAGCCGATAGCAGTACGACTTTCTTTTCCCTTGAAGTTTTTTCAATTTTTTTTATTATATTCTCTTGTTCTTGTCTAAATTTTTCATAAGGAAAAAATTCAAGATAGTTTATTTAAAACACCGTGATATCCGTCATATTTTAATAACATTATAATTTAAAGTTTATATTAGGAAAGGGAGTATAAAATTTTAATTATTAATAAGATTATAGTAAGAAAATGACTGAAGATAGTTCTGAAAAACCTCATTTACTTCTGAGGGAAATTTTCAGTGAAATTTTACTAAGAGACATTATACTTTTTGCAGTTCTATTTTTATTTACGTTAGCCCAGTCTTGGGATAATATATTTCTATTTTTATTTCCAATTATTAGTTTTGCCTATACAATTTTCTTTAGAATTATTAGCACGAATAATTGGAGGATTAAAGGTCGTTCTAGTTCAATTATTTATAATCCGTTAGGATTAGAGAAAAAGCATGCTAATAGACTTGTTTTTTGTACTCTAATTCAACTCATCTTATTGTTATGGATTGGTGCAGAATCTCTATACCATCCACAATTGATAGATGATTATGATATCTATTTCAATATTCTCTTTTTGTTTATTTACTCATTTGGATTTTATTGGATAATTTCAGACACCTGGAAACATTGTAAAATTGATTTAGGAGATACTTCAATTTCGTTCTTAAATAGGAAAAAGTATAACCAAATCCTAATAATAAGTCTAACAACATTTATCGCTCTAAATATTTCAAATGTTTTATATGCTTTAGCCATTCTAACCAATTTAACTAAAGGAATAAATATTTATTTGCCAGGAACAGGAATAGAATCTTCTGGGCCAATGCAAATTACTATCATCTCAATTTTTATTCTTTTAATTTCTCCATTGTTAACGACCTTCTTACTCATAATAATTTATAGAGATATTAACAATTTCTCAACTGAAAACTTATATAATGCATTAAAAGATGTCCCTGAAAACTCAAAACAACAAATATTGGATAATCTTAAAAATTTAAATAAAAAATTAGAAGAATCTTTATCAAGGGAATAAAAATTTATAGTATAAATCTATATAATTTTTAATATAATTTTATTAACTAGACATGACACAAATAGCTGATCAGAATCGAAGGTACCTTTTTAAAATTGTAGTAGTCGGTGATGGTGGTGTTGGAAAGAGCACTATGGTTCAGAGACTGATAACAGGGAGGTTTGTGCCCATGAAGATCACAATAGGCACTGATCTGGCTACTAAAGAGTTACAAGTAGATTCTAATCAGATAAAGCTCCAAGTTTGGGATTTTGCTGGAGAAAAGAGGTTCCGATTTTTCTTACCAAATTACACAAGGGGAGCAAAAGGATGTCTATTATGTTATGATATCTCAAGATATTCTAGTTTTCAGAATTTACCTGAATGGTATAACATCGTTAAAAATAATGCTGGAGAACCCAGTTTTATACTAGTCGGATGCAAACAAGATTTAGCGGAGTTAAAAAGAACTGTTTCTATTGAAGAAGCTAAAAAATTTCAACAAGAATATGATATTCCATACTTTTTTGAAACTTCAAGCAAAACAGGATATCAAAATGAAAAAATCTTTGAAATTTTAAGTAGGACATTATACGAAAAAGTATCACGAAATTAATTTTTAAGAGAAAAAAAAGTAAAAGAAATTTACTCAGACCTTATTCCAATAAATCCTTAAATTCATTAAAGTTTAGTTTCAAATATCTGGCAGTGATTAAATCTGTACCCATAAGAGTTTTAAAATTCTTTTTTCGTTTGTTGTTAAGGAATTTTTTCATTTCGCTTAAATCTGGTTCCTTATTTGTTATTTCAAGATATTTCTTTTTTACTGCGTGATCAACTACTTTTTGTCCAATATCCGTTCTAATGATCAGGAAAGCTTCACCTGAACCTTTAGGAGCTCCCCATGAACTATATGAAATATCAGAAAACTCACCAGAGAAATCAGTACAATATTTACAAGCATCCATACCTCCTGTTGAGCATGCCATTGCTATCTTTAGGGAAGTTCTTTCTGCCCCAGTATTGAAATCGCTAACAAGTATTTTGGCTAATCCCTGAAAATGGCAAGGGTTAGCAATGATTCCAATATCTCTTTTTTTATCAAGATAAGCTTTTCCAATACCAGTAATTAATGGACCTGCATTTTGAGGTGTCTTTTCGGGAACATATTTTTTACCATCTTGCGCTTTATCAATAATTACTGGAAATGCGGGAGAAGTCTTATCTTTTTTTTCGCTTAAGACAAAATGTTTAACGATTCCCGACTCGAAAGCGGCTAAAACTAAATTATAGAGAATACTGTCTTTTGTCTTCGACTTAACTTGGATAATATCTTTATAAACTCCTACTGCTAGATCAACTCTTGATTGACCGAATAATTTTTCTTCAATTTCGGAAACTGGTAAGAAAGTCCTTGGACATGCATTATAACATAATCCTACAGTCTCAGCACATTCATCTACTACATAAGCTTCACCAGTTTTCTCATCAAAATCCATATGCGGGCAAAATGCATTACAGCTACCACAATGAATGCATAAACCAGCATAAATTACCTCATTTTCGAGATCCTGGCTAGATTTTTCAATCTTCATGTCATCTTTTCATAAAAATGGGTTATTTTTTGTTATTATGTTAAATTTTTGATTGCAAATAAATTTAGTGTGAAATTTCATTTCTTGCATTTCATCAAAAAACATCAAAGAAAATATCGAATTCGCACCAAAGTTTTTTGAATATCATGATAATATTACCTTATTTTAAGTATGCCTTCATCTTAATATTCAGTAAAAATAACAATTGGACAACGGATCTTGGCAGTATACTTAAAAGACTTTCTCGTGTTTAAAGAAGGAGGAAAAGTGATTTTTAGCACAACTTCAGGCTTAATTAAGGATACTCTTTTATTTGGTGGTTTTATTGAAGCATTAAACTCATTTTATAATATTTCTCTTAATGATGATTTATATCAAATAGAAGGAGTTAAATATAGAATTATGTTTTTGACCAAATCGGACACACAATTCATTGGAATCTCCTTAATAAATGTGAATCGAAATAAAGCATTAGAAGAACTTGAGTTTTTTACCACTAGATTTTTAGAACTTTTTCCTGAGATTCAAAATAAAAAATATGAAAACGATGTTAGAATTTTTCAAAAATTCTTTTTAGAAATCAATAAAACTAGAAAATCTTATACAGGAAAAGAATTTGAGAGCAATTATCTAACATACTTATTAGAAGATTGGTAATATTGACGTTAACATTCTTTTTCTTCATCTTTTAACAGTTGAGAACAAGTCTTATCTAATTTCTTAATTATTCGATCTCTATCCTTCCAAATTAGCCATGTGCCACCACTCTTCTCGAAATTAAATCCATCATAGTTGTTAACCATACTTTTCAATGTTTTTTTAATAAAACTCCAAGAAAATCCTGTTTTTTCAACTAATTCAGAAATAGCAATTGGGTGATTGATTTGTAACTTATTATTAAAAAATTCTATTATTCTTTCTAATCCCGTTTTCGGAGAGGAGTCTTTCTTAACCATAATTTCTTCTTAATTAATAATATATTTTATCCTACTATTTAATACAAATTAAGATTGTTATATCAATCTTAATATTATGAAAATTGCCTGTTTCATTAGCCAAACTAGAAAAATAAAGACTATTACTTCATTTTAATAAAATTACCCGTTTTCATTAATTCACAAGGTTTAATATAGGTTATTCCAATTTTATCTGAAAGTTCTTCAAGCATATTGGACCATTTGATATAATTATTTTTCCCAGGTCCAAATGGCCCAGGCATATCCATTCCTGCGAGCATTGTATCATCAATTGTCTTGTAATTAGAGACAATCCCTTCCTTTAAAAGCCTACAACCCTCATTCAATTGAATTGCATAATAGAATTCAGGATTAGCTAAATTAGCTTTCCCTTTACCTTGTATAATTGGTTTTCCCTCCTTCCACTCATATAAACCTTTACCTGTTTTCTTTCCTAGGTTTCCTTCTTTAACTAGATTTGTAAGAGTCCTCCCAGGTGCAAATTCGGGTGAAAGGGTTTT
Organism: Promethearchaeota archaeon; assembly: GCA_048939995.1. Lineage (GTDB taxonomy): Archaea > Asgardarchaeota > Lokiarchaeia > Sigyniarchaeales > SOKP01 > SOKP01. The sequence continues at coordinate 227,851 of JBHLOY010000001.1, forward strand.
AGCAAAATAATTCAAACTATCCCATATCACATCAAGACCTAAATAGTCCCATTTTATGTAAGGTCCCCATTCTGGAGGACTTACAAAATCATTATCTACTTTTTCATAAGCAATTCCTCTTTCAGTTGCTATATCTAATAACCTATTTAATAATAGACTTGAAGCAATAGTGAGACGATTTACAATAAATCCTGGGCTTTCCTTATCTATTTTGGCTATATATCTCTTTCCTTTTAAAGCAGGCATTCTTTTTCCTAGCTCAACTGCTGTATCAAATGTCTCTTGCGATGTTTTTTCTCCTTTAATAACTTCTATTAATCTAAGTACAGGTATTGGTATGAAGAAATGCATACCTACAACTTGCTGGGGACGATTTGAAGCTTCAGCTATTTTAGTAATACTCATTGTTGACGTATTTGTAGCCAAAATAGCTTGGCTAGGCGCTAGATTTCCTAAGTCTCGAAATAAATCTTGCTTTAGTTCCATTACTTCAGGAATAGCTTCTACAATAAAGTCTGCTCTATGAATAGACTTAGCTAAATTATAATCTTTAATGAGAGGCTCCATTAATGACTCGCTTGATACGTTCTCACGGGGTAATCCTTTCAATAACATTTTTTTTATTCCATTTTCAATATAGATTGTTGCATTATCTAAGATACTTTTATTGATATCATTTAATATAACATTCTTGAATAATTCAGACATCAAAGCAACTTGAGCGATTTCTCGACCCATCGTGCCTGCTCCAATTACAACAAATGTTTCAATTTTATCGATATTTACCAAAATGAAATTCACCTTTAGATAATTTATAGAAAAAGTTACAGATTTTTTAAAAATTTTGATTATTGAAACGAGAAAATTTGTTCGATTAAATTATTGAAATTATATACCATGAGAGTAGCATTGTCGCTATACCCAAAAAAATTGAAATGGGAAGCCCCGGCAAAACTTTATTCCGCTTCAGTCCCATTATGGTTATACCAGTTCCAATTAAAATCGCTATAGCCGTAAAAATCATTACAAGTAAACTATTTGATTGAAGAAGTGCACTTGATGTAAGCATGCTATAAAAAGCTAAATCTCCAATTCCAATTTCTAATTTAGAAGTATCGTATACAGCTTCCCCTTTTTTAATCTTCTCTTGAATACTTTCATTTGTCTCTGCTTCAAGTCCTTGTGAGGTGATATCAATCATTTCTTTTATTGGCCCTTTCTTATAAAGTACAGCAAACATATCCCAAATCGAAATTCCTATTAGAATAGCTAATGTAGTCCAAAGTGGCATAAATACGCCCATGGCAGCTCCGATTAACAATCCCATATATAATACGATAATATTCTTGGTTTTAATAGACCTTGAGGTGAAATACTTATATAGAATCAGAACAGTACAAATACCTATAGATATCGGCAAAATTACATACCCTATTATGAAATAAATAAGATTTAATAGCTCAGACGCGGGGAATACTGAAAAGATTATATCTACTATTATTGAAATAAAAAATAAGGATAAAAAAAATCCTAAAAATGCTAAGCTTCCTCCGAAAATATATTTTAAAATATCAATTCCTCGCTTTTTAACAAGAAATATTATTATAAATGCTGAAACAGCAGCCAGAGTTGTAAATATTATCCCATTTAAAACTCCTGCTAATGCTCCAAATTCCTCTTCGGGAATATAACCACCATCTATTTGGATTTCAGCTATCACGTATGTAAGGTAAGATAATAATCCCGCAATTATAACTACTGTTATAATAGGCAATGCATAAAACTTAGAACTAATTCGATAGGTTGGCAAAAAATGTGGAATAAAATCTTTTTCTATTACTTCTTTTTTAGAATCTTCATGATCTGATTCTTTTTGATTATTTACTTTGTTTTCATCGTTATTTGGTAATCTCTTGAGATTATCTGACATATTGATTTTTTGTATTTTTTAGGAATTAATTATTTAAGGTTATAATATAATTAATAATTTAAATATCTGTTATTTATAGAAAACTATTTTGAAAAACATAGGTTTTCTATCTAAAATTATGTCAAAATTTCAAAATTATGCAAGAAAAACGCAGGATCTTAGCCTAGCCGTTTATAAGAAAAGTATTAGAGGCTTAACTCACAATTTGTTATATCCATGCCAATTAGGCATTATATTTTTTGACGGCGAGAGCCATTCTTTGTTTGAAAAATTAAAAATAGAAATAAATACTATTTTTGATTCGTATTTCTCTAAAATTAAAAAAAATATAATGCAGAATCCTTTTTCTATAGAAAAGAGAGTAATATCAAGAAAAATTTCAAAACAAGTGCTTCTATATCCTACCAATCAGTTTTATGAAAAAATCTCTGAACTAAAAGTAAGAGCGGCTTTTGAAATAGGAGTTGGAATAACAGATTTACCAATTTATTCGAGTAGTGCTAATAATCTAGTATTTTTGTACGGAGAAGCCCACCTAAACCATAATTGTGCAATCGTTTCTAATTATAATTTGAAATATGAATTAAACTCTTCATCAAATACACTTCAGCGAAGAGTTATTAAAGAAGTTATTCATGAAGTTGGACATATTATTTTAGGCCCAAGCCATTGTAGAAATAAATTATGTGTTATGACTTTTTCTAAAAGTGTCGCAGATATTGACAAAAAAGCTTCAGATTTCTGCAAAGAATGTAAATGCAAATTAGAAGAGATTATAGAGATTTTGAATTAAAAGTAAACATTAGGTAAATTCCTAACAAATTCTTTGACGAGATTTACTCCATGCCGTCTTTCTTCTCTGTGATAGCGAAGAGGATACAATTGATCAATAGCAAATTTATACAGTTCAACCCATGTTTTGGCTATTTTATCAATTCTATAATTCTGAGCTATTTTTTTAGCATTCTTTCCGAATTCTTCTCTGAGAGTATCATTTTTTAATAATTTTATGACATAATCACTGAATTGATCTAAGTTATTTGCTAAATAGCCAGTGACCCCATGTCTAATTACATTAGCGATACCAGTCGCATTAGCTCCTACACTTGGAGTACCTTGAGCCATAGCTTCGGTTAAAACAAGACCTTCAGCTTCTATCCAAGACCAAAGACATGTTAAATCAGCAGCATTATATAGTTTTAATAAATCATCGAATGGTACTTGACCGGCATATGATATACAATCTCTATACTTTTTCTTTTTGATAATTTTTTCTACAGCTTCAGTCGAAGGTCCTGGGCTTCCTACTAGAAGTAAATGAGAATCAGGAACTTTTTTATGAATCTTTTTTACAAAAGTTTTTATAATTCTTATTGGATGTTTTTCTGGAGATAATCTTGAAGCATATAACATTATTTTCTTATTTTCTAGATTATATTTTTCTCTTATTCCGTTCCTTTTTAATTCTTTAAAGTAATATTCATTTATTCCATTGGATAAAGCAATAATTGGTTCTTTAAATCTATAGTTAAGCAATAAGTCTTTTTTTGTTTTAGTAGGAACGTGGGTTAGGTCATACTTCTCTAAAACATGGCGTTCATAACGCCAAATAAAATCATTTTTACTTAAGAATTTACCAAAGATTGGGATATATTGTGCTGTATAAAAAGCCATAGGACTATGGTGTGAACCAACGAGAGGAATTCCCAGATATTTAGCCCAATTGATTGCCATTGCCCCTATTGTTTCATGTGTATGTACATGGGCAACATCCAAATAATCCTCTTGGCAAAGGAATATTTTATGAAATGGGACGCTTAAAATAAACTCAGTCTTGTGCCCAATTTGAACTCCACCTAGATCGTGAAAGTGGAGAGTCTTTGGCTTTTTATAGCCATCCTTAATACCTGGAGCGAAGACATGTACATTATGGCCTAATTTTGCTAAGGCTTCACTTAAAAATCTGACGGCATGAGCAGTTCCGTTTATTTGACTGTACATAACGCTAAAGATTCCAATGTCTAGCGTATTTTTTGCCATAAAGTAAAGCCTAAAATAAGTAAAAGTATATATTTATCTAGATGCTCTTTTATTAAAAAAGATAACTGTTTAATAAAATTTCATTGATTTTTTAATAAAATCTCATTCAGACTTTTTATATTTTACTATATCATTACAAAAATCGCTTCTTTTAAGGTGATTACTTGAAAAGATTAAAATGCAATATTAAAATAATAAAATTTTTTTCTTAAGAGATTTTATTCTATTTTATGGATTCTGAGGAAGAAAAAAAGATAGTCGAAGAAATTTTAAAAGATAGAAGGTTAGCTTATTCGATTGAAATACTTGATGCTGAAGGAGATAAATATGTTGTTCGTAATAATTTTGGCACAACAATCACCTATCATAAAAAAGGAGAACATTACTTTTTAACTGAGGAATTGTAAAAATAAATCTTAGTTTAAATTGAATAGTTATTTTTACTTGTTATAATTTTTAATTTTCACTTAATTTCATCAGTCCATATATATTAAATAATAAAAATCTGTTGAATCATTTGAATATTCATAGTTAAGATTATAAGATTGTAATTTTTTTTTATTCATAGCAATAAGAAAATAGAAAAACTCATGAGAAGGAGAAAAATTAAATCAGAGAGTTCTGAAGGAAAGTTAAAAGAAAAATTTCGAGCTGTAATAGATGGGTCAACCTCATTATCTATGTATAATGAAAAGAAAAGGTCCATTTGTATAATAAAAAAAAACTTAGCAAAAGACTATGAAATTGAAGTTGATGCCTCAGAAGCTCCAATTCTTAATAAGATGGCTGAAACTCCTGAGCCTTATGAGAATTCTATTGCTGATCTTAAAATTTTAGAAGATGAAGTTTTCCCATTAATTAAAGCATACAAAACTGTCTTTGGTGAAGAGAAAGAAATAGACCTATATTCAATCAAATTAGCCATTGGAGGAAGTTACAATGACTATGTTACAATTAGAGAAAATGATTTAATAAAATATGACGTAGAACCCACTCTAACCGGTTTGAGTGACTTTATCAAAGAAAATAATGAAAGCATTTTAGGTTTTTTGGACAGCGAATATATCAGTGAAGAAGGAAATGTTATATATTTGAGTTGTGGAAAAAAAAATGTTTCAGATAATATTTTTTCTTTAAAAATAGTTATTCTTGCCTCTTTGCAGCAGAGAGGTTATTTTTTACAGCAAGAACATAAATATTATGGACTTCAGTTATTTATTATTTTGGAATCTAGAAAAGAAAATGATGATAAATTATTGGAATTTCTAAAGGAATTAGGCATTGATTGGGAATTAATATTTTTTAGACGAAAGTTAGCTATACATGATTGGACTGAAATTGAATGTCAAAGAGATTCAGAAAATTTGAAAAACTATTTACGTGCAAGATTTGACACGCTTAATTATTTTGATATTAATCATATAATTAGACTAATAGTTAAAAATCAATTACCATTTAAAGTGGCTGACAAGATGGCTTCACTTCTTTACAAAATGAAATCCGAAAGGGCATTACAAATACATGAAAAGAAATATGAGCAATCAGCTTTTAAAGAAAGAATGTATGTTGACGATTCTGTATCAAATCTTTCCAGACGAAATAATTATGATGACAAAATCCAAGCTGTTGATGAATATTCTCTTACTCTTAAAAAAGCGGAGATAGTAGCTGCTGCTAAAATTGCGTGTGCATACTTAGGAATTCAAACTGAGATAAAGTTTGACAGGGATATTCCTTTGGATGAGATATCAAAATATCAAGAGGAATTAACTAATTTCTAATTATTAATTTTTAAAAAAAAGTTAAATTTTAATTGAATCCAAAAGAATTCTTTAATAATTCGTAATTTAAGGATCCAACAGTTAAAGATTTTCCAGTTTTAATATTATTTACCGTATAAATAGCGGGGGCAAATAATCCAGGATCTATTTTATAAAAGTCATAACCTGCTTCCTTAAAAATTATATTAAAAGGTTTACCATAACTAGGAGACTGATTAGCGGGTGCTTTTCTTAGCAGGTTAAATAAATCATCTTCCCTCTCTTTATCGACGTCAATAGTATAGAATGTTTTTCCTCCAGCAATTATAGAATCGTTAGTCGTACCCATTGCTGCAAAATCATCAGCAACAATAGGCGCAATTGAAGTTGTTCCAAATCCATTCTTTATTACTTCTAATGGAAAATGAATCTCATGAAGCTTATGAATACCTGTTTCTACTATTCTTGCTGCCACTTGAATTGAACCTGTTAAACATGCTGTAGGGGCACAAATCGCATAAGTATTTTCTGGGCTCACATTACATTTTTCTGAAACAATAGCCATGACTTCTTCATTAGGCATCTTTCTCGTCTCAAAAATTATAATAGCACAATCGGAATCGTCTATATAATTTATTTCTTCAAAAATCTTTTCAGTTTTAGCTTTTGCTCGAGCAGGTCCTGAACCCAATGATTGAAATATCACTTTCTTCTTAAGTTCTCCATTTTTTTCAACTTCTTTTTTCAATTTCACTGACCATCCTGCCAATTGAGATGCCATACATGAAATTATAGGTTCAGAAGTATATACATTTACAGCAGGCAAATAATACCCTTCTAAGTTAAATGATGTGAAGTTCAAAGTTCCAAGTCCACCCATACAAATTTCTGCTACTAATTTTCCTCCCAACCATGATGCATTAGTCATATCTACTACTGTAGAGTCATTATTCAATTTGGTTATTTCTGCTTTATAGTAGTCTTTATTTCCTATAATCTTTTTTACTATTTTTAATGCAAGATTATTAATTTTAATATGCTGCATTATCATCACTTAAATAACAATATTAATTGAGTATATATTATTAATTTCTTATTTTAATATATTAAAGTAAGTTCATATTAAAATTATATAAAAATGGATGAATTAATTTCAAAATTAACAAAATTAAAAGATGACTTAATAGAAACCAAAGATTTTTTTTTTAAGGTATTAAATCAAAGTAATTCATCCATTCAAATCTATACTCATTTGGATTCAGATGGTTTATCTGCGGGTGCCATATTAGGCAAAGCGCTATATAGAGAAAGATTGCCATTTCATATTACAATATTAAAACAATTAGAGAAAAAAGAAATATTAAAGATTAGAGAATGTGTACAAGAAGGTAAATTTCCTATATTTTGTGACTTTGGAAGTGGTCAATATTTAGATTTAATTGAACAATTTAAAATCGGTAAGAATCAGTTAAATCCATTTATTATAATTGATCACCATATCCCTCAAAATATAACCGATAAAAGGGATACACGAATCCATGAAGTTTATAAGGAGACTAGACCTTGGCATGTGAATCCGTATTTTCATGACATTGATGGCAGTCTTGAGGTTTCTGGGGCGGGTTTATGTTATTTTTTTGCCAAAATATTAAATGAAAAGAATAAAGATCTTTCTTCTATAGCTTTAGTTGGTGCTACAGGAGATATACAAAACAAAGGAGCTAAAAAGTCATTTATTGGGATTAATAAGTTAATTCTTTATGATGCGATAAATATGAATCTTCTACAGGAGGTAAATGATTTAAATTTTTCTCCAATCAAGCCATTAAATGAAGCAATTGCCTATTCTTCAGATTTTAATATTCCAGGTTTAACAGGAGATCCGAATAAAGTATTAATTTTTTTGCAGAGATTAGGTATTTTAGTCGAAAATACAGATGGTAGAGTCAAAACTTTAAATGAATTAAATCAAAATGAAAAACAAAAGGTTACTTCAGCTATTATAAGATATATATCAGTTAAACTAAATCTTAATCCAAATGAAATTGTGGATAAATTAATTATTAACAGATATGTATTTAAAAATGAAATCAAGGCATCAGAACTTAATGATTTGAATGAATTTTCAAACTTATTGAATTCTTGTGGAAGAACAGATAATGGAGCCTTAGGGATTGCTGTCGCTATGGGTGATAGAAAGACAGCATTCCAAAAATCACAAGAAAATTTAATTATTTACAAACAATCTATATTAAAAGCTTTATTATGGATTCACGAGGAGGGTAAAATTCAACAAAAAGAGTATATACAATACTTTTTCGGTGAAGATATAATTCCAGACAACCTCATAGGAACAATTTGTTCCATGCTAATTTTTGATGAAAATGAAATGGTTGAGAGCTCAAAACCATTATTTGGGCTTGCTAAAAGAACGGATGAGAATGTATATAAACTTTCAGCTAGAGCTGATGAGGAGTTATTAAACAAAGGTTTAAATTTATCAGAAATCATAAGAGATGCCTTAAAATTGACAAATATCGACACTCTTGGTGGAGGTCATCCCCTCGCTGCGGGTGCTAAAATTCCACTCGATAGGGTAGATGAGTTTTTAGAACATTGTAACATTATAGTAAAAAAGCAATTAGGATACTAAATTTTATAAATTTCTCCAGTTTCAGGAGCAACTGAATTAAAGCCTTCATTAGCTAAATCTCGAGCGAATAAAGTTGTAGCTTTATCATCTCCATGCACACAAAACACAAATTTGGAATTATTATTAAATTTTTGATAATATAGGTATTTCAATAAATGGGTTCTGTCAGCATGACTCGAGAAATCATAATAATCAATAATACAGTCTGCCTTTTTTATTATTTTATACATATCATTTTTTATGTTGTTAGATTGATATTCAAAAACTTTTTCCTCTAATAATTTTCTGCCAGGAGTTCCTTCGACTTGATATCCAACCATATAGATCGCAGATTGAGGATCATCCAATATCAATTTGAGGTAATCAATAGCTGCTCCACCTTTCAACATACCAGAAGGAGATATGATTATAGATCTAGATTTTTTTCCTATTTTCTTCCGCATTTTTTCAGAAACAAATTGAACTTTCTTTAATGACCTTTTATATGCACCAAAGTCTCTAAATGCTAAAGGAAAGTTTGAATATGCCACTCCCACTTTTCTTGCAAGTCCATCCATATAAATTTGGCCATTTAAGCCATATTTATTTAAAATCAAGAGAATCTCTTGTGATCTGGCCACTCCAAAAGCAGGAATGAGTACTCTGCCACCATTTTCACTAACATTTAAGATTTCTTCAACAAATTTCTTTTCAAGTTCATTTCTGGATGGATGTTCTCTTAAAGCATAAGTTGATTCAGTTATTATAGCATCTATTTTTTTATCAATTGATGTATCTGCTGGGTAGATCAAGTTGGTATTAATCAAATTAATATCACCAGTGTAAAGAATTTTTTTTTCATCTACCTCAACTAAAATTGAAACGCTACCTGGTATATGGCCAGCATTATAAAAAGTAATGTAAAAGTCTTCACTAATCTTTTTTGTAATTTGATTTTCTAAAAATAGAGTATTTTGTCTTATTTTTTCTATTTCTCTATATCCAAAAGGATATGGAAATTTAGAGACCTTTATCATATCTTTTAATAGAATTTCAGTGATTCGCAAAGTTAATGGATTGATATAAAGAGGTACGTTAAATTTCTTAAAAAGGTAAGGTAGCCCTCCTGAATGATCTATATGACAATGAGTTAGAGCAACTGCTTTAAGATTACTTAAATTTGAATCATATGGTAAACGATCATTTTCCGTAAATCTTACACCATAGTCTAATACACATTTTTCACCATGATCAGATTCAATTAATATCGCAGAACGTCCTACTTCCCTACACCCTCCCAAAAATGAAATTTTTACCATTTGTCTTGTCTGTTGTTACTTTAATGATCAATATTAATTTGAAATCTTCAAGAGTTATCAATTTTTTCTTTATATTCAAGAAGAATTTCTTGAAAGTATTAAATAAAAAGATTAGTAGAGAAGTTATTTGATTTTTTTTATAGCATTAGTGAGTAAAGAGATAACATTATTCACGTTTTTGCCAAAAATCTCTAAAATTTCTTCCCAAGTTACTGGAGTTTCATCATCTTTCCAACAATCATAATCAGTAGACATTGCTACCGCAGCATAAGGGATGCTTGCTTCATTTGCTAAAATAGTTTCGGGAGCAATACTCATATTTATAATATCAGCACCCCATATTCTGAACATTTCTGACTCAGCTCTTGTGGAAAATCTCGGTCCTTCAATAGTAACTACTGTTCCTTTTTCATGATATTTAAGATTCAATTCTTTAGCGCTTTCAATTAGAATTTGTCTTAACTCTTCTGAATACGGATAAGCCATAGTAGCATGTTTCGGCTCGTGAGGAGGAAATTCTTCAAAAAAACTTAATTTCCGGAGGCGTGTGAAATCAATAAACTGATCAATAATCACAAAATCCCCTCTTCCAATTTTTTCTCTCAAGCTTCCACACGCAGTTGTAGCTAAAATGTGTGTACAACCTTGATCTTTTAGTGCTTGTATATTTGCCCTATAATTTACTTGAGTAGGAGGAATTGTATGTTCCCTACCATGTCTAGCTAAAAGAACAACTTCCACACCGTGAATCTTTCCTACTTTTAAAGATGAGCTTGGTTTTCCATAAGAAGTGTTAACTTCTAAATCCATTGCATCCTTTAAAATATCTGGATTATCTAGTCCTGATCCCCCAATAATACCTATTTTAACCATAATATATCATTAATTAGAGAATTTAATTAATATAGTTATATATTTGAAAACTCTAATTTTAATATAATTTACTTATAAAAAAAATAATCATCTAAATAAGATTTTAATATAGAATGTATTAAATATAATATATTAATTTCTATACTTTTGAAGTTTTATGGCAAAAACTAAGGTTCTAGTTCTCGGATCATTAGCATTTGATTACATTATGAGCTTTAAGGAAAATTTCGTTAATGCTGTGTCAATTGATCACGAAAAGGAAGTATATCAAAGCACTATTACTGCTGATAGCCGTAATTTACATTTTGGTGGAACTGCAGGAAATATTGCTTATAATTTGGGTTTGTTAAACATTGCCAAGGTTGTATTAGTAGGATCAGTAGGAAAGGATTTTGAGAGTTTAGGCTATAAAGATCATATTAAGCAGTTTAAAAATATTGAACTTTCTATTGAAGAATATGATGATTTATTTACAGCTGCTTGTTATATTGTAAATGATGTTAAGTCAAATCAAATGATAGTTTTTCATGGTGGGGCATTAGAAAAATGCAAGGATATTAAGTTAAAGGAAAAAATACAGCATCCAGATGAATTCGCCTATGCTATTAATTCTACTCAGAGTGTTGAGGCTATGAGTAATTTTGCAGAACAATTATTTGACTTAAGAATTCCAACAATCCTAGATCCTGGTCAAGTAACACCTCTTTTCCCAAGAGAAATTCTTATTAATACAATAAAAAAGTCAGAGATCATAATCGGAAATATTTATGAAATCGAACAAATAAAAAAGAAAACTGAGTTTACTGAAGAAAAAATAATGGAGTTTGTTAAAGCCGTTATAGTAACAAAAGGTTCAAAAGGTTCTGAATTAATTTATAGAGATGATAAAGGTAGGATATTTAGAATAGAGATTCCTATAGCGACTCCAGAGAGGATAGAAGATACTACTGGGGCAGGAGATGGATACCGTGCAGGGATACTGAGTGGTTTAATTTTAAATATGACCATTTTAGATTCTTGCAGATTAGGTTCTATAATTGGATCATTTGTTATTGAAACAAGTGGAGCTCAAACTCAAAATTTTAATATTGAACAAATTAGAAAAAGATTTTTTAAAACCTATGGTTATACTCCACCAGAGTTGGAGAGAATATAATAAAACTTTGCACCTTTCATTATAAAATACTTCAATCATGCAACACAGGTCTTCGTGCTGCAATAACTGCATCTAACCGCCCAATTGGTGTGTTATGGGGTGCATTTTTTACAAGTTCAGGATTATTATATGTTTCTTCATATATCGTATACATAACTTTAATGAAATTATCAAGGGAATTTTTTGATTCTGTTTCTGTAGGTTCAATCATAATAGCTCCATTAACTATCAGAGGGAAATAAACGGTAGGTGCGTAAATTCCAAAATCTAAGATTCTTTTAGCTATATCTTCTGTTGTAATCTCATTTGGCATACCTTGATCTGATAATACAAATTCATGTTGACAGATTCTGTTATAAGGGAGTTTATATTTTTTTTGTAATATTACTCTTAGATAATTTGCATTTAATACAGAAATTTGACCAACTCGTTTAAGTCCCTCACGTCCTAATGATAAAATATAACTATATGCTCTAACAATTACTCCAAAATTACCCCAGAATGATTTTACTCTTCCTATAGAATTTTCATTATCTGACTGGCAAATAATTCCTTCACTAGTTTTTATAATACAAGGTTTAGGTAGAAATTCAACTAGGCTATCTACTACTCCAACCGGTCCTGAGCCCGGACCACCACCTCCATGAGGAGTTGAAAATGTTTTATGTAGATTTAAATGAACAATATCAAATCCCATGTCTTTTGGTCTACAAATTCCTAACATTGGATTTAGGTTTGCTCCATCATAATAGCAAAGCCCTCCATTTTCATGTACTATAGCAGTTATTTCTTTAATCTGCCGATCAAAGACACCTAAAGTATTTGGATTAGTTAGCATAATTCCTGCTACATCGCCTCCTTGCATAGCAAACTTAAGTTGATCTAATGGAAGTTCGCCGTACATATTAGATTCTAATTCAACAATTGAAAATCCTGCCATCTTTGCTGATGCGGGATTAGTACCATGGGCAGAATCCGGTACAATTATTTTGGTTTTCTTGATATTCTTGCTTTGAAAGTACTTCTTTATAATCAATAACCCAGTTAATTCGCCATGAGCACCAGCAGCAGGTTGTAAAGTAAATCCTTTCATACCCGTTATTTCTCCTAACATATTTGAAATATCATTTAAAAGTTCTAATGAGCCTTGGTTTTCTTCTTGCAGAGGGTGTATTTGAGAAAAACCAGGTAATCTCGCCGCAATTTCATTAACTTTGGGGTTATATTTCATTGTGCAAGATCCTAGTGGATAAATACCATTATCCACTCCGTAATTTTTAAGGCTTAAATTAATATAATGCCTTACTATCTCAATTTCAGGAATATTTGGGATATTTAATTCAGTCCTTTGATAATTCAATGGGATTATTTTATTAATATCTATAGGCTCAATATCTAATTCTGGAATGAAGTTTTTATGAGAATATTCAATATTCTTATCAAAAATCAATTTACTGTCTGATTTCATTTCAAATTACCCCTTTTTTATTTTTAGCTACACTTTTTGCGGCATCTATGAATTCATTGATTGCTTGTTGAGAACAGGTCTCGGTAACACATACTAAAGCGGTATTATCTAATTCTGGATAATATTTTGATAAGTCTAATGGAGGAAGCAAATCTCTCTTTTTGCACTCATTAATTAATCCTTTAATATTCTGGCATTTCAACAAGAATTCATTATAAGTAGGTTTTTTATTTAATATCTCGTAACCTGATATTTTTTTAAGTTCATTTTTAAGATGATGAGCTTTTTGAAAATTCTGTAGAGCAATTTCCTTTAAACCCGCTTTACCAAGCGATAAAAGATAAACTAAAGCTGCTAATGAACATAGAGCTTGATTAGTACAAATATTTGAACTTGCTTTTTCTCTTCGTATATGTTGCTCACGAGCTTGAAGAGTTAATATGAAACCAATTTTCTCTCCATGGAGCTCTTTAGTTTTCCCAACCAACCGACCAGGCACTTTTCGCATGAATTTTTCTTTAGTTGTGAAAATACCTAATCCTGGACCTCCAAAAGAAGGGGATATACCAAAAGCTTGACCTTCGGCTACAAATATATCAATATCTAATTCTCCAGGAGGCTTTAATATCCCTAAACAAGTAGGGTCAGTCATTAGCTGGACTATTAAACATTTTTCTGATCTTTTGCGAACATTTTCAACCAATTTTTCGATATCCTCAATTTCACCAAAAAAATTCGGGCTCTGAAATAAAAATCCCCCTACATCTTCCGTAATCTCTTCACTTAAATTTTTTTCATTAATTATTTTATATTTAATACCTTGACCCCAACAATATGTTGTAACCACTTCGAGATATTCAGGGTGAATTCCCTCTAAAATTAAAATTAAATTTTTACCGCTAATAGCTGTAGCCATTATCGCCGCTTCTGCTAAAGCGGTTGAACCATCATACATACTTGCGTTTGCTATATCCATCTGAGTTAATCTTGAAATTATTGTTTGATATTCATAAATGGCTTGTAAGAATCCTTGACTTGCTTCAGCTTGATATGGCGTATATGCAGTATAGAATTCTGAGCGTTGAATGATAAAATCCACAAGAGAGGGAATATAATGGTAATAACAACCTGCTCCTAAAAAATTATTAGAATAGATTTTATTTTCTGAAGCAAGGTTTATTAAATGCCTTAATAAATCAGGTTCTGATAATCCCAAGGATAAATTTAACTTTTTAATCTTCAAATCGCTCGGGATATCTTGAAATAAATCATCTAAAGTATTCACACCTATAGCTTTAAGCATTTCATTAATAGTTTCTTCATTATGAGGTATATAATCCATTATCTAACAACTCATATATTGTAATAAAAAAATGAATTAATTGAATAAGAAAAAGTTATTTCTCTTCATTTTTAACTAGTACTTTATACTCATCAACAGACAGGAGATTACTTATTTCATCAGAATTAGAGTATTTTATTTTTACAATCCACCCGTCATTAAAAGGCGAAGTATTGAGGAGTTCTGGTCGATCAATTAGATTTTGATTTATTTCAAAAATTTTTCCAGATAACGGCATAATTAATTCTCCAACTGCTTTGACAGATTCAATCTCCCCGATTGTAGCTTCTTTCTTAACATCGATTCCTATTTCAGGTAATTCAATAAAAACTACATCTCCTAATTGATGTTGAGCATAATCAGTTATTCCAACTATAGCAATATTGCTTTCTAATTTGACCCATTCATGAGTTTTAGTGTACTTTAAATAAGCAGGGAATTTATAATCCATCCTTTTTCACGTCCAATTCTTATATATTTCGAAAAAATGGTATAGATATTATTTGTCCTTTCAATAATTTTCCACGTATTTCAATCTCCAGTTTAGTTCCGACTTGGCTGAATTCAGTTTTCACCAATCCTAATCCAATAGTTTTATCTAGTGTCGGTGAAAAACCCCCTGAAGTCACATATCCGATTTCTTCACTATTTTTAAAAATTTTATATCTTTCTCTAATTATACCTCTTTCTAATAAGTTTAAACCTACTAAAATTCTATCAGTACCCTGAGATTTTTGCATTTCTAGAATATCTTTACCAATATATGTTATCCCAGGCTTGGGTTTGGCAAGCCAATTAAGTCCAGCCTCTATGGGTGTTATTGAATCACTTATTTCATGCCCATAAAGTGAATAACATGCTTCTAATCTTAGAGAATCTCTTGCACCTAAACCCACTGGCCTAGCTCCAGTATTTAATAAAATATTCCATATCTTATCGGCAAACTCATTCTCAAATGATATTTCTACACCTTTTTCTCCAGTATATCCTGTTCTAGCAAGAAAAATTGGGATATTCTTTAGATTGCAATGAGCAAAGTAGAATCGATTTATTTTTGATAAATCCACATCAATTAAGGGTTGTAGTAGTTTGTCTGAATTTGGTCCCTGAAATGCTAATCGACAACGTTTATTAGATAAATTGCTAACTTTAACATCTTGATTTCCTATATGATTGCGTAACCACTCAAAATCTTTTTCTATGTTCCCAGCGTTTACAATCATTCTAAATTTTTCTGGTGTTTCCTCATAATACACTAAATCATCTACAACTGTTCCATTTTCATAACACATTATTGAATATTGCCCTTTAGATGGCTCTAGTAAGCTTAAGTCATTAATCATTATATATTGGAGAAATGGAATGACATCCTTGCCTTCCAGTAAAAATTCACCCATATGTGAGATATCAAATACACCCGCATTTGAGCGGACGGCTTTATGCTCCTTTATAATACTCTCAAACTGTACAGGCATATAGAAACCCGCAAATTCAACCAATCTTGCACCTAATTTAACATGGGTATCATAAAGTGGTGTCTTCTTAATGTTTTCAGTCTTTTCCTTCGTTAGATCTACACCTTTTTGTATATTGAATTTAATATTGTGAGTATAAAGTAGTAAGAATTATTTAAATTTTCAGCCTTAACTAAATTCGTGAAAAAAATTGTGAGAATAGGATTTAATTATTCTTCTACGGGTATTTTTATTAATGATAATATATCATAACCTTGTATTAGATCTCGTCCATGTAAACTTCCAGTAAGTTCAATTATGAATGAAATCCCAACCACTATCCCACCAGATTTTTCAATCAAACTACATGCTGCTTTGGCAGTGCCTCCAGTTGCTAGTAAATCATCAAAAAGTAAAACTTTCTCTCCTTTTTCAATGGCATCGATATGCATTTCTATAGTATCTGTACCGTATTCAAGCTCATAAGTCTCACTAATAGTTTTATATGGTAATTTTCCTGGTTTCCTTATTAAAACAAACCCTGCATCTAATTTATAGGCTATAACACCACCCCAAACATAGCCTCTAGCTTCTATTGCTGCGACCTTATCAATTCCCATATCCTTATAATAATCAATTATTTGATTGCATGATTCTTTGAAAGCATTATTATCTTTGCATAAGGTAGTAACATCTTTAAATTGAATTCCAGGTTTGGGCCAATCTGGAACATTCCTGATATATGTTTCTAAATCCATTAATATAGACCTTTTCTAAATATTTCAAATCAAATTTAATTTTAGTTAATGTTTATACTATTAAGAGTAATTAAAAATTATATTTAATTGAATCGTCCATAGGTAAACTTCAAATTTCAATTAATCAAAATTCAATTAATCTTATAATAATTAGAAAAAATTAAATAAATCATAATTTATAACAAATATATTATATAGTAAATTTTTTAAAAAAAAAACCTCCTTCAGCAGAGCAGTTTGTATCTCTCTGCTTTACTGAAGCAATCCAATTATTTATATGAGTTGATTAAAATTAAGATACTCCTCTTTGGACCTCAAAACGCAGGTAAAACCAGCCTGATGAGAACGACATGCTTGGGATACAACTTCATGAAAGTTTTGAATCTTAAACCAACTAAAGGGATCTCAAGAGAGAATTTTATATTCCGTGGAATCATGGAGCTCAATGTGTGGGACAGTGGAGGTCAAGAACGCTATATGGAGAGATACTTTTCCGAAACACAGAGAGAACTTATATTTTCTGAAGTTACGACAGCAGTATTTATGGCTGAAGCTACTGTTATTGAACCTCGAGTGAAGGAGATTTTTGATAAATTTTTGACCTATATTTTTGAATTTAGCCCTCATTTAGAAAATATTTACGTATTATTAAATAAAATAGATTTACAAGACTCAAAAGAAGATGAGCTCTATAAATTATTAATTAAAGGAGTATCAGATGACATAAGAGTGAAGTTAGCTTTCACACCAGTCTCTGTAAAAGAAGGAACTGCTCAACATCGTTTAATAGAAATATTAGATTATGAAATCCAAAAGAATACTCTTGCCTTACAAAAGTTAGGAAAAATAAGACATTTATTAGATCAACTTAAGGTAAATACTTTATCAGAGTATCTTTTATTCAATCAACCTGATGGTTTGTTGATTGCTTCAACTCTCGGAAAAATCGAAACAAAACCTCTTCAATTCATGAAATTTGAGATTGGAACACTTGATTCGAATATATACCAAATTTTCACTAAAATTATGGAGCTTATGAGTACTTCTGTTACACCTTTAGAATTAACAACTATTATATATGAAAGTGAAAACAATTATATCCTCGTCAGGGAAGTAAGTAACGGATCTGTTTTAATGGCGGTCACGCACAACAAAAAAAATGAAGTTTTTACCGGTGTCATGGATAGTCTAACAGGGGAAGATTTTGAAAATTTGAAGAAATATTTAGAAAATTCTGATTTTTGAATTAAAAATAAAAATAGGAATTTAAGAAATATTTTTAAAAATTAGAAGTATAATCTATTATTGTTCTTTATCCATAAGTGCTTTTTTAATTAAGATATGTTGTTTTGCATGGTGTGGTGTTCGAACTACACTATCATTTACTTTCTCAATCTCTCTTGCTTGATCGCACATTAATGCTGCTGTTCGCATCATTTCGTGAGCTGCAGCTAATAAAGGCATATAATCTTCTCTCTCTTTTAAGACAAAACAAGCCTTCCCCGTTATTTTAGAGACTGAAGCCGCTAATTCAAAAGCCGCGATTGCTTTTGCGCGTGCATAAGGATTTGAAAACCTAGCAGCTTCAGTAGCATTTGTAGCATCAATTTCAATTTGGGGTAAAGCTGGAGTTCTTCCCTCTAACATATCTAATAATACTTTATTTAATTCATTTACAATCACGTTTAAAGCTCCTGTAATAGCAAGAACTTTTAACAGGTCCGAGTTAAAGCAGCTCATTTCTGTTGGATCTAAGAAAGGTCTTCTTGCTCCTATCATTGAATCGCAACCAACAATGATATAACCCATATTTTTTTCTTTGAATTCCTCAATAGCTTTTTTTGCAGGGGCATCGGAGATTATAATAGTTGGAATATTCCCTGCTAAATCTCTAGCAGCTTTTGGTCCTTTTAATGCCGCATTAGGACTTGACATTAAGATTAATTCTGGATTAAATTCTAATAGTTTTTTCATTGTTTCTACACATTCTTCTGGTGGATGCATTTTTGCTCCAGATGTAACTTCCCGGACATTTATCCTTATTGATTCAGCTCGCTCATCCAAAAGAAAAGCAAGTAAAAGAGAAGACCCAATTGTTCCATTTTTGAGGATGCCTATGTTTAATATTTTACCTTCTTCACTCAACTTTATTCACTTTGCCAAAATATTATATTAATTTAAGCTGTTATTTTACTTACAATTACCCACTATTTTTAATATTTTTTTAATTGACTCTCAATTTTAATAATTTTATATAAAATCAATGTCTAATTATTAATACAATCTATGAAAAAATAAGACTGTTATGAAAATGCAAATAAATGGAGTTGAAATTGTAGATACTTTTTGTGAGGCCTTTACCGCAGTATTCACCCGAATATTAGTAACTGCAAAAAATGAAAAATGGGTAAAAATTGCAGCTCAAGTAGCAACTGGGTATGGAACTTCTACTATACACTGTGATGCTGAAGCAGGCATTGATGTTTTTGTTCCTGCTGAAAAAACGCCTGATAAGCGGCCGGGAGTCGTTTTAATGTTTTTTAAAACCAAAAAGGATCAGATGGATAATGTATTACTAAACAGAATTGGACAATGCATTTTAACATGTCCAACAACTGCTTGTTTTGATGCGTTAGAAGGTTCCGTTGAACCAGAAAAAGAGTTTGAAATTAAAACTGGTTATAAATTGAAATTTTTTGGGGATAAGTTTGAAGAAAAAGTGGAAGGGCTTTACCCTTTCGAAGTATGGAAAATCCCAGTAATGGATGGTGAGTTTATAGTTCAAAGTAATTTCAAGGTTGGAAAAGGTATTGCGGGAGGGAACTTTTTAATACTTACAGAAAATCAGGATTCAGGATTAAAAGCTGCTGAAGCCGCAATTGATTCAATAAATGATATTGAGAATGTCATTGCTCCATTCCCAGGAGGAATTGCACGATCTGGATCGAAAGTAGGGTCTAAGTATTCTTTTCTCAACGCATCGACAAATGATCCTCTCTGTCCTACTTTAAGAACAAAAATTGATAATTCGCAACTAGATGAAAATGATAATTGTGTTTATGAAGTAATTTTGGATGGAGCCACTGAGAATTCGATTAAAGAAGCGATGAGATTAGGAATTATGGCTGCTGTAAAGGTTCCTGGAGTTAATAAAATTACTGCAGGAAATTATGGTGGGAATTTAGGAAAGTTTAACTATCAATTGCATGATATATTAAGATAAGTTAAACAGATAAAATTTTTTCTTTTTATTTTAATTTTCTTTTTATTTTTCTCTGAGGAGGTTGTTTTACTGGTTCTACTTCAGGCTTTATCTCCTTAACTTCTTCCTTTTTCGATTCTTTTTCGACAGTCTTAACTTCCTTCTTTTTTGAAGGAATTTCTTTTTTCCTTGATATCTCAACGGATTTAACTTTTATTCGCTTATAAGAAAATGCGATTCCTAATAATAACCCAAATATTATCCCAATACTTAATGTAATCCAAGGCAATATTGGAGTTAAAGTATCTGGAATGATCCTGATTTCTTTTGGCCCTAAGCCATAATCAGATGTAAGATGTGTAACACCGCCATCTATATCAGTTGCAGAAATATAAATATACCATATCCCTGTAATTAGATTAACAGAACTCACTTTAATCACCATATTATCAGAAAAAACTTCTGATACATTATACCATTCATCGTTTTCATCTAATAATCCAATTGTTACATAAGATATTGTATCTTCAATGTCAGAAATATTAAATGTGAAAAGAATATTTTCACCATAATTAATTGCAATACTTTCTTGAATAGTTCTGCCATTTATCCAATAATCGTGAATTATGGGTGGATTATTTACGACAATTAAGGTAGTGTTATACTTTTCTTTTCCGCTATATTGATCTTTAGCTTCCAATAATGCTTGATAAATTCCAGTTGGTTTATCAGCAGCAATAGAAAAAGTTTTTTCAAATGTCCAATCTTTATTGTTGGTCAAAAGAATAGGGCTTTCTCTTAATCCCATAGGAGTGATTAATATTAATGATACATTAGTTCGTCCTGCTTTTGCATTTGGATCGATATCAGAAATATTCAATGATATTTGACACTCTTCGGTTCTTTTAAATTCGAATTTTGAAAAATTAACTGAGGAGATAATGATTTCTGGAACGGAATTCATAACCTTGAACGGAATATAGGCAGCTTTCCTTATAAATGGTGAGTTATCTGACATATTGAGTTTAATATAATAAACTTTATCTGGTTGAGTAAATCTCTCATCGATTTGAAATGAAGCTTGCTGAACATTATTTCCTAAATTAAGAAGATTCAATTGACTAGTTTCAGATATAGTATCAACAACAGTTATATTCCAATTGAAATTATACACATCATAATCATCTATATAAAATTCAGCATAGAGTGTTTCTCCTCTGTTTTGTTCATAACTATTAATATACGCTAAGTAATTCGATTTAATTGTAAAATTTGAGTATGTAGTATGGGCATTTATTACCAGATCTGATGTATTGTAAATCAAAAAGCTAACATTCTGGAACCCTAATGGAGCATAAGATTTAGGAGAATAAACATATTGATATTGATTAATACCTATAAAGGACATATAATAATTTTCTATAGTATTATTAGAAAAATCTATTTGCATGATTGTATAATCTACATCGTTGAAACCAGATGTATCCAAAGTAAATTCAATCGATTCAAAGACTCGATAAATTTCTGTAGTATTTCGAGAGATATCTGAATAATTTAGGGCTAAATGGTTAATTTGAGCGGTTTTTAAATCGATAGAAATATCATCGTCAGGATTTTTGGTATATATAGGGTCAGATTGTTGTTGAATAACAGTAGTATTACAACCAATTACTATGAATAGAATTCCAATAAATGTAGTAACTACTAATTTTTCGTACTTTACCATTACTATGGTCATCTCCTTAGCAGTTTATGTTTGATCTCTTTATTTTTATAAAATATAACAATTCCAATCGGAATAATTATGGGTAATAGATAAAATATAATAAAGTTGAATGGAGTTAGCTCAACTTTTACTTTAAAGTAATACTGGGCAATAATTTCATTTGAATTATCTCTTAATATGAAACCATATGATTTGGTTTCAAAATCATAGGGATTAATGGTAGGTAATATTTTCGCGATAATTCTGTTTTCACCAGGCCCTAATCCATTTATATTCGTTTCTATTCTTTCCCCATTAACATACAACGAAATTAATTCTGAAATTTTTTGATTATTTTGAATAACCATAATAAAATAGGCATATTCTCCCTGGGGTACAAGATCGGGAAAATGAACACTTAGAATTTCAAATTTTCTAATGATTTGGATAGTAAATAATTTTGAATATAAAATTGTAGTTCCTTTTTTAATATTCATTTCTATATCAATACTATTAAATATGATGTTCTCTGCTAAATTAAGGGTATAGTATAAAGTTTTAGTTTCGCTTTTTAACAAAATAACCTCTTCTAATAATTCTTGAGCTAAATAATCTCCAGAGAAACTTATGTTTACATATTGAGAACTATTTGGTAAAAAATTCGTAAGTGTTAAAGCAACTCTTACATTTCCTCCACTTATTGCACTATCTTCATAAAAGAAGTTAAAATAATCGAAAGAATATCCGATATTAATTGGTTTAATAATTTCTAAGTAGAGGATATTATCTTTTTTAAGTTGCCATGTTATCTGATTAGGACCTAATTTTGCGTCGAGTACTGTCTTTAGGTTAAATGATATATTAGTTAAAACTTGAGATGGGAAGAATATTACCTTTGATTCATTGAATATGTCATAACCCTGCATGGATAAATTTAAAGTAACATCATCTTTTCGCGTGTTATTTATTTGAAGGGTTATATTTAGAGTGGGACCCTGATAAAGTGTGCTAGGTAATCCCAATATCTTAACATTAACTAATCCAGAGGCTATATTATAACGTTTCAAAGCAAATGCTGTTGCAAAAATGGAGCTATTTGCATATATATAAAGATAATAATCATTCCCAATTGGCATGGTATCATTTATATTATATATTAGAGTTATTGAATTACCTAATATTTGACGCTCTCTTTTTTCTAGGAGTGTACCATTTGGAAATTTAAATAAGTATGAAATGTCTGCACTATTAATATAATAAATACTCTCGAATGTCTTATATCTACCTTCAGTAAAATTATAATATTCAATTTCTTTCTCAAAAGCATAATTACAAGTAATATTCATATTATCTTGATTAAATATAAAGTCTGGTATAGGTTCTGATCTATTATATTGGGCATTAATAACTGTGCTATTATAAATTTCAAATGCATATAAGTATGCTTCACTCAGTTTTAAATTTGCATAGAAATCCTTATTATTATTAAGAGGAGAGTCTATAGAACGTCTGTATGCATTTACTGCTCCATCATAAAAGCTATTTTCAAAAGTTTCGTGTAATTGCCAAGCTCGATTATAATATGTAGAATTTCCAGTAGTTTCGAATAATTTTAAACAAGCAGTTAACATTATTGAATTTGCTTCTAGTTCAATAGCAGGATTAGCTCCTGAGATATCCCATACGCCATCACGACTATATTCGTATCCGTTAAATCCGGCATCCCACATCACTTCTAGCTTATTAAAAATGTTCTCCGCTAATTGAAGATATGTATCGTTTTGTAGACCGAATTCTTTCCAAAAATCGATTAATGTTATTATTCCCAGAGCGTTAACATGTAAATATTTATAATTGCTACCTATATTCCAATTACTTAATGCATAATATCCAAATCCGCCATTTGCTTGATCCCATAATTTCAATAAAAGCTTTTTCATTGTGGTATCTGCTAAAAAGAAAGCTCTATTTCTTATTGTAGGGGCTATATTTAGCTTTTTATACAATTTATGCAACTCTAAATTTGCCAGGATTGCATATAAGTTACTTTCTGTATATTTATCAGTTGTTGAGTTATGATGGTAAAAACCTTCATTTGTAGAATCCCAAAATTCTGAAGAATTTATTAGGAAAAATAATTCATCAATAGAATCTTTTGGATAATTTCCTCCAATATTAATATTGTTTATCTCAGAACCAATATTCTCAATCATAAGAAAAATTGGCATTAAATTATCAATCAAATATCGATCATCATTAAAAACATCTTTAGTGCTGTTATCAGCTGAATTAACAAATCCATATTTATATTGGTTAATATTTCCCTCAAACCATAAAGGATATTCTTTTAATTTTAAATAATTACTATATGTTTCAATTGGAGTGATATCCTCTTTCAATAGAGATTTATAAAGCAATAAATTATCAAGTGGATATACTTTATCATCAATTATCGTACCCAAATTATTCCCTTCTCTATAGAAGGTATCTATATCCAATTCTAATTCAGATACGTACTTATTTCCAAAAAATTGCCACATGTCATCAAAATTCTTTTTAAAAGGATCTTGAAAAAGATATCCAATATCTGCTGAGTTTGGAAATTGTTTTTCTATAATTTCATTGTTATTATTTTCATCTTCTAAAAAAGTCACCTCGTTATTAGGCCAAGAGAAATCCTTAAGAAAAAATATAGCACTAATGGTAATAGTGAAAATTATGAGCAAACTGATAAATTGCTTCATTTTTACTGTGCGTATTCCACGATTTTTCCGAAAAGCAGATGTGTTCATGAGTTTCATATTGAAAATTATTTAGATTTTAAATTTTTATAAATTAAAGCTATATTTTTTTAAAAAATTTTCTTCTCTTTAAAATTTTTTTCTGAAAATCTCTTTTTTTTTGAGATATTTTAACTTTAATTTCAACCTATTATTTATTTATTATATTTAGAATTTCAGAAGTGCTCACTCTAAATTGATCCATAGAATCTCTATTTCGAATTGTGACTGTGTTATCTTCAAGAGATTGATAATCTATAGTTATGCAAAATGGAGTTCCTAATTCATCTTGTCTACGATATCTCTTTCCAATAGAACCTGATTCATCATAAAAAGATTTAATACGATGCTCAAGCAAATTTCGATGAATTTTTAAGGCTAGATTTCTTATGTTTTCCTTGTTTTTTACTAATGGAAAGACTGCTATAGTATTAGGTGCTAATTCCTTCTCTAATTTTAGATTTATTCTGCCATCTTCTACATTGAATGCATTTTCCAGTAATGTATACATAATTCGATCGATTCCAAAAGCGATTTCAAGAATTTGTGGTATTTCTTTTATATTTGGATCGAGCCCCATACTTACTTTGAAATCTTGTTTTGAATATTCTGCATGTCTTTGTAAATCGTAATCAGTTCGATCATGAACACCACAGATCTCAACCCACCCAAATTGATTAGTTTTTATTTCTAAGTCCCAAGCATCATCAGCATAGTGAGCCCTCTCATGTGGGGAGTGTTGTCTATATCTTATTGAGTTATCAGGAATTCCTATTTTCTGTGTTAAATAGTAGCCCAAAAAGAGACAATATGCGAAAGCAGGTTTCTTAATTATTCCATTTTTTATTGCTTGTTCAAGAGAGATTAATTTTGGAGCTTCCAACTTTTTTTCTTGAAGTTTCCAATCTAAAAGGGGTAATTTGTTATTTTCTACCTCTCGATAATCTTCAAAATCCATTTCTTGCTCTTTACCTATAAATAATTGAAGTTCGAGTTGATCAAAAGCCCTCATTCTTAATATTAATTGTCTTGGAGAGATTTCATTTCTATATGCTTTTCCAAATTGATATATCTTAATGGGATATTGCCTTCTAGCATCTTGGTTTAATCGATTGAAAAGTAAGTATGTTGTAGTAGCAGTTTCAGGCCTTAAGTATGCAATTGAATCATTTCCGATTACAGTTTTAAGCATTAAATTATATTCTTCAATTTTTTGAAAAGCTTTACCACATTTTGGGCATGAGATGTTATTCTTTTTTATTAAATCTTCCATTTTTTCTATTGAGAGGCCGTCAATCATAGTTCCCGGGAGAACATCTTGAAGTAAATTATCTACCCTATAGAGAGAATTGCAATCTTTACATTTTACTACTGGATCTATAAAACGGTCTAGATGGCCTGAAGCACTCCATACGATTTCAGGCATAATCGTAGGGCATTCAACTTCTCCAAATCCAAAATATCTCAATTCTCTTCTAAACATTGACAAGATATTGTTTTTTAATTCCATTCCCGCCGGACCATATGAATAAAAACCAGCTAAACCACCATAAATCTCGGGACTGGGGCCCCATATGAATCCTCTTCGTTTTAATAATGAATTAAAAGTTTCGATATTATCATCTATTTTCATTTTATCTCTATTCTCTTCTTGTATTGATTTTAGAAATTTTTAATTATATTTGTATTTTAAGAATTCAAGATATCTATTCTAATAATATAAATTTTTATATAACTAAAAGATAGTATTATTATAATTTAAGTTGAAATAACAAAATAATTATTACTGATAATTATGATATTTCAAGATTTCCAATTTTTTGATATTTGGGATGCAATTGAATCGGGATTATATTATGTAATAGTAGGATATTATTTTCTAATTTTTGCCTACTTCTTATTGATGAGATTTAGAACTTCAAAGAAATACTTTTGGTTATATTTTTCAATTTTATTTTTATGCTTAGCAGGTGGACGTGTTTTTTTCATAGTATATTATTTTTATGCACCCGAACTGGAAGGCTTTATTTCTAACACTGAACTTGTCAATTTATTAATGATAGAATATCGTTTAGCAACATTTTCAACCTGGTTAGGGATTGCTAGTTTAATGGGAGTATTTGGAATTCTAATCTTTCCTCCACTAACTGGAGCTGAAGTAGCAACTAATAAAGAAGGATTTAAGGAAGATTTTAAAAGATTTACAGAGAATAAGAAAGTAAGATTTTTCTTCAAAATTTTTTTAATAATAATTCCAATCATAATAGGTATACTTGCTTTAACTCTACCAGATTCACTATTTATGGATCCAGACTTTGTAGATAGATATGGGGTTGATCCAAATAGTTTGGTGGTCATATTTGGATATCCTGCTGGAAGAGCTGTATTGAATTTCATTTTATTGCCTGTTTTTGTTGCAATCATTCCGTTCTTATTTATAAATCTTGCGATAAGGACTTTTGGTGTTCTGCGGAGATCTTATGCTTTAAATGCCATTGGGTTTCTTATTTATTTTATTGGTCGAATACTTCAAGGTGTTCTCGATACTTTCGAATGGCATCATGTAAGGGCGGTTTTACCTCCATTGCTTATATTACTTTCATTGTTAATTATCGTTATAGCCAATAACTATGAACAATTAAGATAAATTTTTTCCTAAAAAAATAAAATTTTTAGTAATAATTAATTTGGTATTTTTAACCCCTATTATTAAATATAGTTCAAGAGGCTTATTTTATGTCAATTCATGGAAATCAATATATTTTACCGTTATTCAACACCCCACCAACTATAGCTCCAATTAAAGAAAATGATGAATTAGCTTTAGCATTTTATCTGTTATCGAAAAATCTACAACCTTATGAAAAGGCTATTTCCTTTTCAAGATTATTATGGCCTTTTTTGTGTATTCAAGGCGTAATTGGTACGCATATCATTTTGGATGGTATTAAGGTATTTATTAAAAAAGGAAAACTAACAAATCCACCACGTCAACCTCTAATTGGGCATATTCTAAGAAATATTGATAATAGATCAGAAATTGAGCAGTTAAATAAAATAAAAGAGATCTTAGTGTATAAAGATGTGGGTGCAGAGGAGATCGGAAAGGGAGAAGAGTCTGAGTTCCAAGAACTTCAAATCAATGGTTTGGTTAACCCAGATTTTCTTCAATCGCTAGTACAACTCATCAATCTAGTAGAATACAAACCAGTTTCAGAATATATGCCATTAGATTATGGATTGTCTACCGAAGAAGCTTTGGATGTAGCTGATAAGTACAGAAATTTGATTGATTATATGAAAGGAAATGCATATAGATGGATTACTCAAATAGAATTAATTGAGAGGGAGGTTGAAAAATGGTTGATAAACTTAAATGTTAAATTAAAGGATCTCAAAACTAGATTTACATCACAGATAACTAAAACATCTCAAATAATCGATGCTAATCAGATAAAAGAACTAATTGCTTTAGAGAGTGATAAAATTGACCAATGGAAGGTTAATGAAAAAAAAAACATAATCGAAAATATATCGGTTTTATTTAAAACAATAGAAAGACAGCTTGAAGAGATTATTAAAAAAAATAAATTATTTACTAATACAGAAACTTTGAAAACTAAAGTTTTTGAAGATATTACAGATTCTTTTGAAAATCATTTTGCCTTTTTATTAGATCAAGGTAATAAATTTTTGGAAGATGTAAATTCTCTTACTGCTAAATATATGGAATTAAAAGAACGTACTTATCAAATTAATGAAGAAGCAAGGAAGAAGTTAGAAACTTTTTCAGAAGATTTAAATGTAAAATTAAGAGATAGAAATGAACATCTCTCTGCTTTTGAGAAAGAAAAAGAAGAGAAAATTTCAGAAATTATGATTTTGAAAGGTCAGATTGAAGAATTATTTTCAGAATTGAAGATTATCATCCAAAACAAACAGGGAATATGTTTACAAGAAGCTAAAGATTTAATTGCTTGGTCCTTAAACGATGGGCAAGCAGAATTATTTTCTAGACCAATCCAATGGGTTTATATGCCATTATATGGCATGCTTATTGAAAATACGAATACTAATGAAGAAGCTTTGAAATTTGTATTTCCGGGTAACATTAAGGCAGATATTTCGAATCTGTACACAGAATTATCAGATGCGATGAAAAGCTTGAACACTACAATTTCCGAAAAGATAGAAACTGATATGGCATTAAGATCTAATTTTGAATTTTCGTGCGAAAATAAAAATTTACTCAAGGATTTAAGCTTTATAAAAAAGATTCAACAAGGTGTTTCAATTTTAAGGGGAAATGGTATCATAGATAATCAGATTGAGGATAAAATAAGAGAAAAACTTAAATCATTAGACTAATATACTTCTCTTCCTAAGATTATGAATCCTAAAGAAACAAAATTCAGTAAAAAAGTAGTATTAAAGAGGAAATTTCTAAGATCTCTTTTTTTAAGTATTGAGAAAGATAAAGAAAAAGGTAAAGCCAGTGATCTTGAAAAACAAATTCTTGAAGAAGGTATGGTATATGTTCAGATGAGGCTGCCAGTAGATAAAATAACAAAAAAGTTTGAGAGTCAACTAAAAGAAAAAATAGAGCATAACATTTTCCATGCAAATATTAGAGAGGCTACCGAGAAAGACTTACAAACGATTGTTGATATCTATAATAAATCTTGGCTGACAGCGAATACACCGTTTAGACCAATAGCGAGGGAAACCATGAAAAAGATTTTTGCTGACTCCGACACTGTATTCTTAATTGCAAGAGTTTATGGAATAGATGGAGCTTTTGTTATTCTAGATTTTGAAGGTGAACATAATGAATATGGTATTATTGCAGGATTAGGAGTATTACCCCGCTTTCAAAGAAAAGGATTAGGAACTGTATTAGGGTTAGCAGCTTGGGAATACTTTAAGAATAAAGGTGTTAAAGAGCTTAGATGCGAGGTTTATAAAGGAAATGAAAGATCTTTCAATTTTATAAAAGGACTTAATTTTGAAATATATGGGGAAAAGGCTTATCACAAAAGCGATTTTGAGTTAGAAAACACATAAGATTTTTTTAAAATCTGATTTTTTATTTAAACAGCCCATTTATTATCTATATTTGATAATGTCAAAGTCAAGGATTAATTTTAAGAAGAGAAAAATTAGAAGTCTATTTTTAGCTTCAGATAAAAAAAAGGCGTGCAAAGAAGATCTCGAAAGTGAACTAACAGCAAAAGGTTTGGAATATATTCAGATGAGATTACCAATTCAAAAAATAACCCCAGAATTTGAAAATAAAATAAAAGAAAGGGTAGAAGGAAATATTCTTAAAGCAAAAATCCGAGAAGCTTCAGAAAATGACTTAGAAAGTGTTGTGTATCTACATAATAGGGCTTGGATGACATCAAATGAACCATTTTCACCTTTATCTATTGAGTCATTAAAGAATTTATTTGAATATCCTGAAATCAAAATTTTTATTGCTAAAGTATATGGTATTGACGCTGGATTTGTAATTCTAGATTTTGAAGGTCCAAATGATGAATATGGTATTATTGCAGGATTAGGAGTTCTTACTAGATTTCAACGTAAAGGATTGGGGACTGTATTAGGGATGGCAGTGTGGAACTATCTTAAGGAAAAAGGAATTAAAGAACTTAGATGTGAGGTTTATAAAGACAATCAAGTTTCATATAATTTTATTAAATCATTAGGATTCGAAGAATATGACACTAAAATTTATAAATGTGAAGATTTTGAAATAAATAATAGATAAGTTTTGTAGGAGTACTATTTTGAAGGGGATTAATAGCATTGAGATAACTAAAGGAATTGCAGTTATCATTATCATATTTACAAATACAATAAACTATTGGTTAAATTATAGCATTGAATTCAGCTATTTCTTGAGTTTATTAATAACAATTTTTGAATTATTTGGCTCTTCTTTATTAATATTTGTATTTTCATTTTCAATTATATTTGCTTTAAGGAAGAAAATGGGGATTTTCGCTGATAGAAAAAACCGCAATAAATTGTTAAAACAATTTATTCTCTTAATTTTATTAGGTATTGCATATAACTTAATTTTCAATTATCTTGGAAATAGATCGATTGTATTTTGGGGTTGGAATATTTTAATTTTTGTTGGAGTTGGTCAAATTATATGCTATTATATATTTAAATTATTACGATGGGCGAGAATTGTAATTGGTATCATTATTATATTAATTACACCATATATAAGAGAAGTCTTATTTTTTTGGAAGGAAAGTAATATCATAGTTTACTTTTTCCATCAAATTCTAGTATCTAGCACCCCAGTTTATCCATTTTTGCCTTTTGCTTCATTATGGTTTTTTTCAACTATTTTTTCCGAATTAATCTACGAATCTTTTCTCTTAGAGTCGGAAATAGCGCCATTAAATGCGGTACGTTCAATTATTAAATACGCTTTTATCTTTATTATATTAAGTTTTATTTATTCTGCAATACAATTCCTCCCATTTATCGACTCATTTACTTATGATCCAAATGCATATCCATTTATCGATAGCTTACCTATTCTAAGAGGAACGACCATCATTTATGTTCCAGGTATACCAGAAGCTCTAATAAAAGGAACTATTCAAAATATTTTTTTCATAACTGGAACTTCTTTATTAATTATTGGTCTAACTTTTTATTTTAGGGAAATTAGAAAGAAAAAGAGTAAAATTTCCAATGTTTTAACTATTTTTGGTAAGAGTGCTATAACTTTATTATTTTTTCAATGGCTTTTTTTACCATTATTCAATCAATTATTAACTTATTATATATATCTTCCAATTTCACTGAGTTATGTAATCATTATTGGATTGATTATCTACTTATGGGAAAAAAATATTAATTTGAAATATAACATTGAATGGTTAATAAGAATAATAAGCAGAAAAGAAAATGAAGAAGTTATTTAACTTTTTTCATTTCTTTTTCAATGATTTTATCTTCTCCGAAATTAAGTCAAGATTATATTGATCTTGCAAATCTTGATAGTATAACTGCGACCTATTAAAATAATTTGAAGCTTCTTGAAATTTATTGTTATCCAAACATAAATCTCCTAATTTGTTTAATATTTCTGCCGCTTGTTTTATGTAATTTAAAGTTTCAAATATTTCTAATGCTTCTTCATAATATTCACGTGCTTTATTAGGATCTTGTAAGTGTGTGTTATAAATTCTGGCTGATTCACTTTTTATTTCAGCAATTTTAACTTTATCTCCATATTTCTTATAGATATTACTTGCATAATTCAAAAATTCAATAGATTTCTTATCTTCTCCTTTAAGTAAATATAATTGCGCTAAACTTTCTAAAATTATACCCTGGTTTATGTGATCTTCTTCTTCAAAAGTTCTAATTGCTTCTAAACTTCTAATCAAGTTAACCTCTGCCAATTCATCATTGTTCCATATGAGATTCAGTTTTCCTATATAAAGGTAACATTCCCATTCTAATTTAGCTTTCAAAAAGACAGATATTTTATCTCTTATATTATCTATAAGCTCTAATGCATTATTAAAATATTGGTAAGATTCCTCATAATAAATTTCTCCAAGTAAATAATTTAATTTACCATATTTTATGAGAGTTTGAATCAAACCATATATATCTTGATTTTTTTCAAAAAATTCAGAATTTCTTCTTAGAATTTTTGAGATTCTATCATAATCTTTGAAATTAAAAAGAATTTCAACTAAATTACTAGCTGATTTTACAGCTTCTAATTCAAAGTGGTTTATTTCAGCTAAGGTTAAAGCTTCTTGGTAATATTCATATGATTTTTCTAAATCCTTCAGAAGATAATATACATTTCCCAAATTGTTTAATACATGAACAATTTTCATGTTATCTTTGTTATTCTTGAGGATTGTTAGGGATTCCTCAAAATGAAAGATAGCCTGATCGAAGTATCCTCTTTCCTCGTGGATCAACCCTATTTCATTATGGCAGATTGCCACCTGAGGCAAATCTTTTTCTTCTATGAAATTTTTTAAGGCTAGTTCTAAATTTGAAAGGCTTTTTGAAAAATCTCTTACTTTATAATATAGGCTGGCTTTTTTTAATAATAATTTACCCATTATTTCTCCTTGAAGCTCTCTTTGCCTTAACTCATTATCAATCTCTAATAGTTTAAGTTCAATTTCTTTATCTTCTATCGAATTTTTATCGGGTTCTTGTTCAAAATCAGTATAAAAATAAGATTTATCTTTATATGAGGAGGAAGAATCATCAAATAAAAAATCATCTAAGTTTGTAATTAATGGTTTTCCACATTTATGACAATATAGCCAATAACTTTCTATTAATTCCTTACAATAAGGACATGTATAAGTCATCAGATATTAGAAAAAAGATAATTTCTTTATTTATAATTATTGTTACTTTTTAATATCTCCTCAAAATCCTCCTTATTTAATCCAAGAGACCTTAAGAGAATTTTTAATTGCATGATTGCGTTTTTAGCATTTACTTGATTTGCCAAATGTAGGGCTTTGATAAACTTTCCTTGAGCTTTTTTAGCTTGACCTTGAAGAAATAGAATTTCTCCGACATAACTTAGACCTTTAATGATTAATTCTGAAAAGTTACTTTTTGTAGCAAGATCTGTACCTTGTTTAAAATATTTCAAGGCTTCTATAAGCTTTTTTTCCTTCTTTTGAAGAATACCTAGATTAAATGTAGTTACAATTATACCTTTATTATCTTTTAATCGTTTGAAAGCCTCTAATGATTTGAGATATAATTCGTTTAATATATCCCAATTTTCTTTCTTTTCATAAATATATATCAAGTTTCCTAAGCAATCTAATAAATTATAAATATCGTCATTATCTGAACAAATAGCACTACATTCTAAAAAGATCTCACATGCGTTATCTAATGTATTCAGTTTAATATAATTGTTTCCTATTCCTTTTAAACAAGTTATTTCCTCTTGAATTTGATTCAATTCTTTATAAATTTCGAAAGCTTCTGTATAAAATTCAATTGATTTCTCATATTCATCTTTCTTATAAAATAAAACACCAAGTAATCCTAAAACAGCAGCTTGTCCTAATCTATCACGCTGATTTTTAAAATGTTTTAAACACAATAACAAATTGTTTTCAGCTTCAGTGTAATTCTCCAACTCAATCTGAAGAAGTGCTAGATTACTTAATTCTTTGATATAGTTGGAATCTTTACCAAATTTTTCTAATTCTTCAAGTTTATTTTTTGATTCCTCAACTAATTTTTCTATTTCCTCTTGATTCAGAGCAAAGTCTTTTCTAATGTAAATAGAACACAATCACCATTAAAATATTGTTTAGTCTTTAATTTTTAATTTGAAACTAACGTTATGAACAAATAATTATAACATTCCTTAACTAATATTTATTTAATAAATGATATTTGGTGTAAATTACTTATGAAAAAGAAGGCTAGACTATGGGAAAAAATTGGAGATCATAAAGTAAAATGCCATGTATGCGCAAATGAATGTATTATTACGTCTGGAAAGTTAGGAATTTGCCGTACTAGAAAAAATTTCGATGGTGAACTATTTACACTTATATATGGGTCATTAATATCTAAAGGTAGCTTAGATCCCATAGAGAAAAAGCCACTCTACAATTTTTGGCCAGGTGCTATAGCTTACTCAATTGCATCTATAGGATGCTCATTTAGGTGTCAAAATTGCCAGAATTGGAATATCTCGCAGGCTACACCAAGTGATAATGGAAAGAATGGGCATTTTGACCTTGAAGGTTATAGAAATCGTGGAATTTCTTTAGTAGAGATGAAACCAGATGAGCTAGTAAAGAGAGTAGTAAATAGTGGAGCTAAGACTTTAGCATACACGTATAATGAACCACTAATATGGCATGAGTGGATTTTAGACACCACTAAACTATTAAAGGAAAAAGATATTAAAGTAATATTAGTTACTAATGGATATTCCACGCCTGAGGCTACAAAAGAATTGATTGACGTTGGAATAGATGCTGCAAATATTGACATTAAAGCGATGTCTGATAGTTTTTATAAGGAAATATGTGGAGTAAAATCTGTACAACCAGTTCTAGATACAGCAAAAAAGTTTAAAACTGGTGGAATTCATGTAGAAATTACAAATTTAGTAATACCAAAATTAAATGATACTCAAGAGGATTTTAAGAAGTTATCTGAATGGTTGGTTGAAAACTTGGGAAAAGATACACCCCTCCATTTTTCAGCTTATCATCCTGACTTCAAAATGCCTTCAATGGAAAACACTCCATATCAAACCTTAAACCTTGCTTATAATACTGCAAAAAAGTCTGGATTGAGTTATGTGTACGTAGGAAATATTTCTCATGAAAAAGGTGGAAATACATATTGTCCCAATTGTAACCATTTAATTATTGGTAGAAGAGGATATAGTTTTACTAATATGGATATTACTGACCATAAAAAATGCTCAAATTGTGGTTATGATTTAAATCAAGAGATTAAGGGAGAAATTAATAGGAATTCTTCTCTTAGATTTAGCATCTTTTAATTTTTTATAAAATAAATGAGAAAAAATAAGACTAAATATAAGAAAAAATTAATTTAGAAAATTCCTGTTATTGAAACACCGACCACTAGAAGCAGAAATCCTTGAAGTATGCAAAATGCTGAAATCACAAATGCTATTGGTGGCCAAGACACACCTTTAGAAATTTTCATCAAGCCCCCTATATAGAACTTAGTTGTAAGTGCAACAATCGCAAAAATGACGATAAATAGGATAATAAAGAATAACTTCGGATTCATGGCAAGCCCAATTATAATGTATGCTTCTTCAGGCATTACAAAAATAAGTATTAACACTACTGCGGAGCCAGCGAGCAATCCTAAAACACTTGCAATAGGCATATCATTAATAGGTTTTAAAAATGTTAGAATACCAAATATTATTAAAAAAGCAGAAGTAAATATACTTACTTGATCTCCAGTGCCACTTATATATGCTACACTTGGTGCAATATTATACATTAAACCAGAAATTCCACATAAAAGACTAAAAACTCCTACTACAAATCCAAAATAAGTGAGTATTTTTAAAAACTTTGTAGGTTCAGCATGCTCCCACTCTTCTACCTTTCTTTTTTCAAAGGAGCCTCTTCTTTTGGTCTCGTAAATGGCATAAATCAACCACATTAAACCTAAAATCAATAGGAAAAAACCTGCAAATGCACCTAAAGGTTTAAAGAAATTATCAACAAAATTCCATTCAAAAAACACCTTATTTCACTCCATAAATTGAATTAAGATTTATTATTATATAGATAATCATATGATTAAAATATATATTTAGTGGAGTCCAATAATTCAGAATATTAAAAAAGAATTAACTTCGAAATTAGGAATCAATCTTTTATGAATGCCATTATTTTTTTGATATAATTTAAATAGTTTCTGATCTCTTTATTTTTCTTGTTATCGTCCCAGAGATATTCTTTTGCCATTAGATCTGCAACTCTTTCAGCCGCTTCTGCGGCCTCTCGATGGTCTACCCATAATGACATCTCAGATCTTCTGCAAAAAACATCAATCAAATGAGTAGTTAATTCATACCTTAGTGTATAGATAATTTCAGCGCAGATGAAATAATAATCTTCTAATATCTTTTGTTTGAGGGTTTCATCTTCTTTGATGAGTTCGAGGATTTTAATTGCACCCTTTCCATATTGCTGATATAAGTGCTCAATGACATCCGCTTGCAATTCTATTCCAGACGCTTTCAATTTCTCATACCATTCCCTTTCTTCTAATCCTATAATGAATTTTTGTCTGGAAAAATGTTTTGGTCTCTGAATATTGGGAAATATTTTTTTTTCTTCAATGTGATTAAATAAATCTTCTGCCATGGCTCTCCATTCAGTTAGTTTTCCCCCTGTAATAGTTAACAACCCATCATCAGAAAAGAAAATTATATGCTTTCTTGAAACTTCACTTTCAGATTTACCTTTTTGCATAACCAAGGGTCTTATTCCTGCATATGTAGATAAAATATTATTATAATCTATTTCTGCATTTGGAAAATAATACTTAACAGATTCTATTAAATAATCTGCATCTTCCTTATAACAAAAAGGATCTGCATAATCTTCCTTATAATCTGTATCTGTAGTACCTATTATTGTGAATTCTTTATTACGCGGTAATACGAAAAATGCCCTTCCATCCGAAATTGAGAACACTATTGCTGCCATATTATTTCTTATATGCTTTCTCCTATATTGCAAATGAACTCCTTTTGTAGGGCGAATTAAGGGTTTTGGAATCTCCTCAGGATAATTCTCTAATAAACCATCAGTCCAGACTCCAGTGGCATTGATTACTAATGTAGTTTTTATATCGAATTCACTACTCTTTTCTAAATCCTTACATTTAACACCTACAATTTTACCGTTTTCTTTAAGATAACCAATCACTTCACAATAATTGATCGCATCTGCTCCCCTTATTACTGCTTCTTTAATAGTTTCTATAGTCAATCGTGCGTCATCAACATTATTATCATAATAAACAGCTCCCCCTAAATTTCCGTCTCTTATGTATTCTGGCTCCATCTCAAAGATTTCTTCAGGAGAATACCATTTATGTTTTTTATAGTTTTTATACTCTGAATCTTTATCACTTAAAATATCATAAATTTTGCATGCGCCCACTATATCACGCTTCTTGTATTTCCCATCTTTTAAAGTTACAAAAAGAAAAGGGATAGGACGAACTAAGTGAGGAATATGTGCTCTCATCCAGTTCCTTTCTCTCGTCGCTTCTTTGACTAAATCTATATCACCATGACTAAGATATCTAATACCTCCATGTGCCAATTTAGAGCTTCTCGAAGAGGTCCCAGCAGAGAAATCTTGCATATCTAAAATCGCCACCTTCAATCCCCTCATAGCAGCTTCTCTTGCTACACCTGCACCTGTAATTCCAGCTCCAATTACTACAATATCATAACTTCTTCTTTTCAAATTATTTAAAATTGAATCTCTTGACTTTTGATTCCAAGTTTGGTCAAAAAGTTTTTCTTCTAAATTGCTCATGAATATCATCTATAAGAATATTTGAAGATAAATTAAGTTTGTTGACATATTATCCCCAAAGATTTGGTATTTTTAATAGTTAAAATTAGACTTTTTCAAATATAAATGCAATCATATGCTCAACCCCAAATTCTTTAGAGCTTTGAACTTCTCGATAAATTTTAAGAAGATTCATCCCTAATGGTTTAAATATTTCTAAAACTTCCTCTTCAGGATACGGACGTGAATACATTTTTTCTCCCATAATTTCAATAAAAATTTCATTGTCTACATTTACTCCTTTCACACGGGGTTCATTTAAAGACAGATAAAATAAACCTTTATTTTTTAGTGAGCAAACTATTCTCTTCGCAACATCCCTAAAATATGGTGGATCAAGTAAAAGCATTGAATAAGAAGAAAAAACTCCATCAAATTCATTCTCAAAATTTATGAGGGTTATGGATAATTGTCTAAAGGAGGCTTGAGGCACATTTTTTTGTGCGATTTCTATCATCTTTTCGGATATATCAATACCAAGTACTTTGAAACCTCTTTCTACCATAAATTTCACATAGGGGATTCCTGTTCCAGAGCCTAAATCTAAAATATAACCATTTTTGGGAAGTTTTTCACAAAATAACTCAACTAACGGATTAATTTTCCCATAACCTATTTTTTCATACCGTTCTGCTAGATTATTCCATGCTCTCTTATTTAATGATATGATATCTATTCTGTCTCTCATATTATTTTTTAAGAAATCTTAAAAAATAAATCATTCTTCTATTAATTTATGAAGGAGTAACGGCATAGAATAGATATCATAATAATTATGTTCTATAACTTTCTTAATTAATCCTCCATTTCTAAAAGGATCTTCTAGATACTTCTTATAAAAAAAACCTGCTAAAACTCCTGGAATATCAAGGTTTCTTTTTATATCTAATAGTTCCTTTTCCATGTTTGTGAGAGTAAATCCTTCAAAATCTTCTTTGAATTTCCTTCTACAGTTATGGTATAAATCAATATGATGAAATTTCGTATTAAAGTCTTCATAGGGAGTATCTTGGTCTGTGATCATTGGATTGTTGTCAAAATAATAAAGAAATCGATTAGCAATATAAGGAATATCAAAACTCTTACCATTATATGTCACAAAACACTTAAAATGAGGAATAATTTCATTCTTGAAATGCTCAAGTAGAGTAATTTCTTCAGAAAAATCTCGAGCAAATAGGATATGAATCTCAAAAGTTTGGTTTCTGAAAAATCCAATTCCTATTATTATGATTGGACTATTATATGTGCCCATTGTTTCTATATCAAGAAAAAGTAAATCCTCTAGCTCAAAACAAAAAGCTACATCTAGATCATTAATGTATCGATTCCCACATAAACGGAAATAATCTTTATTTTTAATAAGATTTAAGAGATTATTCACTGAATGCATATACTTAAAATTAATCTTCAAATCATATAATGATTTTACCCCTCGTCGTATCAGTTTTTGCTCGATTTTATCTCCAATATAGTAAACGGTTTTAAGGTTTTGCAGTAAATTGATCTTTAATTTATTGAGGTTAATATTACAAGCACATAGGGATTCATTCCATGTAAGTTCCATAAATTCGCCCATAGCATTTTTTGTAATCTTATAATTCTGAAATAAATCTTCTAATTTTGTTTCCTTACCTCCATTAATTAAAGGAGATATATCAAAACCTTCAAAATTATAATAAGAGTCCATTATTTGTTCTAATTAATTAGGTTTATTTAAAAAGTAATTCTGTTGAGATTTATAGTAAAACTGAAAAGAGATAAAATTTAATATTTAGTTAATTTGACTAGGATCATTAAGATGCGACCAAAAAGCTCTTATCCTATAGAATATATTAATAATATTCTTTATGAAGTGGAACAATGAAAAATTAAAAGAAAAGATGCTTGTGTTATTGCTTATATCTAAAAAGTCTTCTTGATTCGCTATCTTCTAGAACATAGTTCGATCCCCCTCCATGTACCATACAATAGGGGTCAAGAAGTCCGATTTCATTAGCATATTGCCTTGTAAAGCCACGTCCACCCATAGTTCTGAAACAATGTATAGAGGATTCAAACCCTAATTCCGTAGCGCTAACTTTAAGACCCATGGCATTTACTGCCATTAATTTTGAACTCGCTAATTCGGGATGCTCATCAAGTTGTCGTGCATAATTAAATAAAGCAGAAATGTGTAAGTTTAATTCGCGAATTTTTTCCGAAATAGGATATCTTATAACCTGATATTGATGTAATCTTTTTTCGAATTGTACACGTTGTAAGGCATATGCATGAGAATATAATAACTTTTTCATTGCGTCCCCTAACGCTTCAGCACTGATAACTAGTCTCTCTTCTGTAAGTTGATGAAAGGCTATATCCAAGCCATGTCCGTTTAAGAGGTTTTCTTTTGGAATTTCAGTTCCATCAAAGATTAAACGACTTACAAAAGCATCAGTCATTCCATAAGTACTGATTCTTGTGCTTTTAAAATTCTTCAATTCTTGATGTTCAGTATCAAGTACCACCGCCCCAAGTTCGCCATTATCCAATCTACCATATAAAATGATATAGTCTGCTATCATACCATTGGTGATAAATAATTTTTTACCTTTTGCGATTATTTTATCATTTTCTTCATGTAAAGATAATTCCATTCTAAAGATATCTGATCCTGCATTGAATTCTGTCATTGCTGAGGCTCCAATTTGGCCATCTTTTGCAACAGGAACTAGAAAACTTTCATTTTGCCATTTGTTTGACGCATAATTAACGGGATTGCAATATAATGTACCTCCTGCTAATCTTCCCATCTCAACGCTATAATTACCTGCAATATATTTTTCACTATGTTCGCTCCAACGCCCTCCACATAATGCATAAGCAATTAAAGCATTTCTTGTAATTCGTCCCACTTCAAATTCTTCAGTATTTAAAATAGTTGAATAATAACCTTTTTCAGCTAGTTTCTTCATAATGCCTATAACAATCTCTTTTTTCTTATCTTCTGTAGGTTGTTCTATGTAATAGTTTAATTCCTCTAATTTCCTTAAATCTTTATCAAGTCTATTTTCGAGGAACTCATAAAACTCTGCTAGAAATTCTTTTTCCTTATCGTTTAGAACTGGATTGTTCAATAAGTCTAGCTCAGGGACATATCTTTGAATTCTTATCTTTTCAAATTCACTGATTCTTGTATCCATAAAAGATCATAAACATTTTTGTAATTTAAAATTAGAATGTTAATTATTAGAAATGTTTTAATCAAAATAAAACATAACAATAAAATATCAGATCTATTAAAAATATAACTACAAAAACCAAATGAAAGAAAATTAAAGAAAGAAATAATATAATGTGAAAAATAATGATAAAATTTAGTGATAAACAATTAAAGATACCTAAATTGATGAGACCAGTATATCTGGCTACAGTAGGAATGTCTAAATTTGATAGAGCTTTTCCAGAGACTCGCACTGAAGAGCTTTGCGTTGATGCATTTACTGCTGCTGCTGATTTTGTGAATATGACCCCTTCTGAATTAAAAAGTTATATTCATACATGTTATTATGGTCATTTTGCGGATCATTTTGGTGATCAACTCCTTGGAGAGGCTGTTATTCATGATAGATTAGGTTTAGATCCATTGGGAAATATTGGTGTAAAAACAGGTGGCGCAACTGGAGGATCAGCCATGTGGGAAGCTGTTAAGACAGTAGCCTCAGGGTATAGTGATTGTGCTCTAGCATTGGGGTGGGAGAGGATGGATGAAGTTCCTACGGATGAGGGAAATCATTTAATTTCATGTGCTGCAGACAAGGATTGGGAAACTCCATTAGGTCATATTTATACTGGCTATTATGCTGTAATGGCTCAGAGGTATTGGAAAATATTTGGCAAAGAAGAACCTTCTTTTAGAGATACAATGGCAGAAATTGCAGTAAAAAATCGTGGATATGCTAGAATGAATCCTCATGCTCAAGGTCCTATGAAGATCACAATAGAAGATGTTAAAAATTCGCCCATAGTAGCTTATCCTCTAAGAGCTTTAGATTGCTGTTTAATGAGTGTAGGATCTGCATGTGGAATCGTTTGTGATGAGAAGACAGCTTATGAGATTACAGACAAACCGCTCAGAATTTATATTGCTGCCGGAAGTCACACACTAAGAGTGGCTGATCGAAGAAATATGAATATCCCATTATTACCTAATGAAGAACCAGGTCAATATGACAATTTGGGTAAGCAATTTCCAGGAGGAGATCGATATCCTGGTTTCACGGGTTTTTTGGCTGCTCGTATGGCAGCCTATTATGCTTATAGAATGGCTGGTGTGATGGATCCAACAGATGATTTAGATATTGTTGAATTGCATGATGCATTTACAATCAGTGATATTCAAACCTATGAAGATATAGGAATACGACCATATGGTCATGGGCGCGAATATATTGAATCTGGTGATGCTTATGTTATTAATCCAAAAACCAATAAGCCTGGAAAATTACCTAGCAATCCATGTGGGGGCCTAATAGGTTGCATGCACGCTGTAGGAGCTACTGGATTAATGCAAATAGCTGAAATCGGTTATCATATATGGAATAGATGGGATGAAATTCATGAACCAAAAGAAAAATGGAAAGCATTTGATCGTGAAAAGCCAGAAGATTGGACGAGTTTACAAGTCAAAGGTGCTAAGCGTGGATTAGCTATAAGTCATGCAGGTGTAGGCTCTCATGTAACTTGTACTATTTTAATGGATCCAAATCATTTAATTAAGGAGGATTGAAAAGATGCCTAAACTAGAAGATGAAAAGGGATTTGTTAAAATTGTGAAAGGAAAGTATAAACCTCGAGGGAAATTTCATAATATCGAAAAAAATCAACCAATTTATAATGAAGATACAGGAATGTTAGCAGGAGTTACAAATCCAAGAGATATGACCTATATTCATTCATATGGTGGAGAAAGTATCTTTTTTGAATCATTGGGGAAAGGAAAATTAATGGCAACCCGTTGTGATAATGATAAATGCGAGTCAAAGGGATCCATCTTTGAACCTTTTAGAATCTACTGTCCTGATTGCTTGAGAAAAGCTACTGTTGTTGACATTACCCAAAAAGCTCAAGATTCTGCTAAGATTCATTCATTTATTATCACCCATCGTTCAGGAGCTTTTAATACACTTCCTAAACCAATAAAGTTCATAAACGTTGAGTTTGATGAAGAAGTAGTAACAATTCTTATGAGTGTATTAGTTGTAGGAGAGCCTGAAATTGGAGAAAGAGTCGTACCAATTTTCCGAACCAAAAGCCCAACTTATACAATTATGGATTTAATGTTTGTTATTAAAGGTACATCTGAGGCAGAGTTACCAGAAGGATTTACTTTCTAGTAAAAAGAACTAAACTTTAATTAAAAATTTAATTTAATTTTTCTATTTTCTAATCGTAGAATATTTGTATCTAAAAGATTTTAAGTGATAAAATAGATTATAATTTATTTTTTAATAAAATCCAATCCAATTAATTAGAAGTAGATAAAAGTGAGTATAAAATTTGGGATTCAACATGGTGCTAATGTTGGAGAATTAGAGTTAAAAACTAAGGATTACATTAAATCAATAAATTATGTTGAAAAAGCGGGATACGACTCTATTTTTATTTGGGATCATTTAAATGCGACTAATACTAAAGAAGTTCCAAGTTGTAGTGTTTTATTAACTGTCACTTCTTTAGAAACAGAGAAAGTAAGGATAGGATCATGTGTTTGTGATTCATATAGGAGACATCCTTCTCAAATAGCTTTAGATTCACTAACGCTACAAAAAATATCAAATGATAGGTTTATTTTAGGTCTAGGCGCTGGAGAAGTTATGAATTTAAACAATTTCGGAATAAATTGGAATAAACCAGCTCTAAGATTGAAAGAATCTGTAGAAGTCATAAAGAAATTATGGAGTACAACTCAATCAGAAAATGCAGTTAATTATTCTGGCAGGTTTTTTAGTTTAGACAATGCTCGTTTACAATACTCAGTGAATCAACTACCTGAGCTTTGGTTAGCTGCAAATGGACCACGATTGATTGAATTTACGGGAAAAATTGCTGATGGATGGATTCCTTCTGCTCATAATGCTAAACTATATAAAAAGAACTTGAAAATTTTAGGAAAGGGAGGGAGATTAGATGAAATTGAGAAAGCTTGTGAAGTTTTTGTAGTAATTAGTAAGGATAATCCCGAATTAGCACGACAGATGGCTCGATTGGGAGGCGCATCAATAAGTGTGAATCCATATATTCT
Organism: Promethearchaeota archaeon; assembly: GCA_048939995.1. Classification (GTDB taxonomy): domain Archaea; phylum Asgardarchaeota; class Lokiarchaeia; order Sigyniarchaeales; family SOKP01; genus SOKP01. The sequence goes on from JBHLOY010000001.1 coordinate 271,701, forward strand.
TGAAGATTTGAATATAAAAATCCCTGATAACATTCCTCATGGTCGTTATTACAAGGAAACAATAAGAGAATTAGAAAGTGAGGAAAAAGCAAAAGAGATTTCTGAGTTTGCTAAAGAATACATACCTCAAGATGTTATTGATTCAATGATTATCTCTGGAAGCCCAGAAGAATGCATTGAACAAATTGATGAGTATATCAATGCTGGCGTAGAACATTTTTTAATTGAAGTTTGGGGGTTAGGGAAATATTTTCAGGCGTTAGAGTTATTTACTGATACTGTATTTAGTTATTTTAAAGAACTTTACGATTGAATTCGAAGTTAGATTTATTTTAAGGCTTTCAAAATCATTCTTTTTCAATTTTGTAATCTAAATAGCTTAATTCTAAAGAAACCTTTATATTTTTTAAATCCGATAAATTATAAACCCTATATATTGAAATAAGATTAATTATAAAATAAAATTAAAATAGAGTGATAAAAAAATGTCTAATGTATTGACATCATGGCGTGATAAGTGTATAATTACTTGTGCTCTTACGGGCTCAGCTACAATACCATCTCAAACACCTTATTTACCAATAACTCCTGAAGAGATCGCTGAAGAAGCTAAAAAAGCATGTGATGCAGGTGCAGCTGTTGTTCATGTTCATGTTAGAGACCCTAAAACTGCTATGCCATCTTCGGATTTGGGGATTTGGAGAGAGACTCTCGAGAAAATTAAATCTAAAACTAATGTGATAGTTTGTTGCACAACTGGAGGAGGTGCTGGAATGACGGCAGAAGAAAGAATTTCTGTAGTGCCAGAATTTAAACCAGAGATGTGTTCATTTAATTGTGAATCCATGAATTTTTCAATTTTTCCATTATTGGAAAGAATTCAAGAGTGGAAGTATCCTTGGGAAAAAGCACTTGTAACTATGAGTAAAGGATTAGTTTTTCAGAATAGTTTTGTAGATTTAGAGAAATTTGTTAAAACCATGTATGAAAATAATGTTAAACCTGAACTTGAAATTTACAGCACCAGTGGTCTCTGGAATGCGGGGGCTATGGTTAGATTTGGATGGTTAAAACTTCCTCTTCATATGCAATTTGTATTAGGAGTATTAGGTGGAACAGGAAACACTCCCTGGGAATTGATGCATTTACATACTGAAGCTTTTAGACTTCTTGGAGAGAGAAATTTCACTTGGTCCGTGATTGGGCTAGGATATCCGAGAGAGTTTCATTTAGGAGCAATTTCAGCAACAATGGGTGGCCATATAAGAGTTGGTTTAGAAGATAATATCTCTTTAGGATATGATGTTGAAAAGAAGGAACGAATATTGGCGAAAAGTAATGCTGAATTAGTTGAAAAAATGGTAAGAATAGTTAATGACTTGGGGCGTGAAGTAGCTACTCCTGATGAAGCAAGAAAAATGCTCAAACTTAAAGGTCTTGATAAAGTTAACTATTAAAATTAGGAGATTTTTTCTTTTTTTTATTTTAAACAAAACTGTTAAAGATCTTGCCAGAAAGTTAAATCATCACAGATTTATCATATTCTATTTATCTAATTAAAAATTATTAATATAAGATTCTATCAATAATATATTAATTTCAATTTAAATGACTAAAAAGTAATTAGGTAAGTCAAGATGGATAAAGTTGCGATAGTAGGAGTTGCTCAAACTAAATATGAAGCAGAGAAGATAGATCAAACATATATGGAGCTTGTCTTTGAAGTTGTAAAGAAATTATATAATGATCTAGGAATAATTAATGATGATGTTGGGTCTGTTATAACAAGTTCAAACGATTTTAATGATGGTAGAACTATTGCTAATATGGGAATTCAAGATGCTGTAGGATCAATTGGAAAATCAGAATCTAGAGTCTCTGGTGATGGTGCTTTTGCGTATGTTTATGCTGCAATGAGAATACTATCTAGAGAATATGACACTGTAATGGTTGTTTCTCATTGTAAGTGTTCTGAAGTGAATCAGTATCTTGTAAATAATACTATTTTTGATCCATATTATCAAAGACATTTAGGTTTAGATCAAATCTCTTCTGCTGGCTTAATGGCAAATATGTATATGACAAAATATGGCATAACTAAAGAACAGGCAGCCAAAGTGGTAGTAAAGAACAGAAAAAATGCTCTAAATAATCCTTATGCTCACTTACAGAAAGAAGTATCCCGTGAGGAAGTCCTCAATTCACCAATGATGGCTTATCCCTTAAAAAAATTAGAATTTCCACCTTTTTCAGATGGTGCAGTTGCAATGTTGTTAACTAATGAGAAAATAGCAAGAAAGTTCACAGATACTCCTGTATGGTTAAAAGGATATGGAAATTGTACTGATGCATATTATCTAGGACATCGTAATATGACAGACTTGATTGGACTTGAATTAGCTGCAAAAGAAGCATATAAAATGGCAGATATTAAAAATCCTGTGGAAGAATTAGATGTTGCTGAAGTTTATGATGCTTTTTCGGTTCATGAATTGATGAGTTATGAAGCTTTGGGTTTCTGTAACAAGGGAAAGGGTGGTGAATTTATGGATAGTGGTCAATCTTATATGAATGGAAATATACCAGTAAATCCCTCAGGAGGTGTGCTTTCAAGTAATCCAACAATGGCAAATGGTCTGATTCGCGTAGCAGAAATTGCTCTCCAATTAATGGGTAAAGCTGATAAGAGACAGATTAATGGTGCTAAAATAGGTTTAGCAAATGGCATGAATGGAATATGTTCCCAAGGAAATTGCGTTTTAATTTTTGGAGGTGAATAAGAGAATGGCTAAAAATGATGTGGCTATTGTTGGGATAGGGCAAACAAAATTTAGAAGTAAACGGAGAGATGTAAATATTCCTGAAATGATCTATGAAGCCACAAAAATGGCTTTGGATGATGCTCAACTTGAACCTAAAGATATTGACGCCATAATTATTGGCAATATGGACCATTTTGAAGGAGTTAATTTCTCAGAAATGTGGTGTGGAATTGATGCAGCACCAGGTTATTTAAAGCCAGTTGTTAAAGTTGCAACAGGTGGTACAACTGGAAGTTCATTAGCAATTTGCGGATATTATAATGTTGCTTCAGGAATTTATGATAAAGTACTGGTTATTGGGTGGGAAAAATTAAATGAAGGAGGAGCAACAACAGGGATCATTACCGCTTTTGATCCCGTTTGGGAAAGACCATCATTAGCAGGAGCTTTAGGTCCTTTGGCTCTTATGGCAAGTACCTACGCAGCAAAATACGGAATAACACCAGAACAAGCTGCAAAAGTAACAGTTAAAAATAGAAGTAATGCAGCAAACAATCCATTTGCTCATCTACAAATGCCTAATATCACTGTAGATTATGTAATGAGCTCTCAATTGATATCTCCTCCTTTAAGACTGCATGATTGCTGCCCTCAGAGTGAAGGTGCTTGCGCAATTATTTATGCTAATAAGGAAGAAACGAAGAAGATAAGAGACAACCCCGCGTGGGTTCATTCAGTTGCAACAGCTCATTATTATACTTATGGAACCGATACATTAATGTACGATTTGCCTTCAGCAACCATAGCTGCAAAAGTGGCTTATAAAAAGGCTGGGATTAAAGATCCCGTTAAAGATTTAGACGTTGCTGAAATTTATGAACCTACTTCTTGGAGCGAGTTAGCATGGACAGAAGGTCTACTTTTCTGTGAAAAGGGAGAGGGTGGGAAAATACTAGATGAAGGAATTACTCAAATGAGCGGTGAATTACCTGTTAATCCATCAGGTGGCGTTTTAAGTACTAATCCCATTGGGGCCACAGCTTTAGTACGAGTAGCAGAAGCAGCAACCCAAGTAATGGGTAGAGGTGAAAAGAGACAAGTCCCAGAAGTAGAGAAAGCTCTTTCTATGGGATTTGGAGGAAGTTTATGGACTGAATTATTAATATTAGGTAAAGAACCAATGAGGTGAACTTAATGAGTAAAAAGAAAAACCAAGAAAAAGTATTTGAGATAAAATGGAAAACAGATCTACCATATCGATATTCAATTGGAAAACTCGCTGTCAAGTTTTTTGAAGAACTAAAAATGAATAAGAAAATTTTAGGTAGTAAGTGTTCAAAATGCGGTAAGGTTCACTTTCCTCCAAGAGCCGTATGCGCAGATTGTTTAGTTGAGATGACTATTAAAGATATGGTGGAATTGTCCACAAGAGGTACTTTAGCAGGGTTTACAGTTGTAAATTATCCTTTTATTGACCCCAATACAGGTGGTATGCGCCCATTTCCTTATGGTTATGCTATATTCAAGTTAGATGGGGCAGATACATATACTATGCATTTCTTGGATGAAACCGATCATACCAAAATGCGTGTTGGCCAGCGAGTTGAGGCTGTATTCAAAGAGGAAAGAGAAGGAAATATCGGTGATATTCCATACTTTAGAATTATAAAGGAGGAAAAATAACGAGGTGAATCTAATGGGAGAAGAGATTGAAAAGAAAATATTTAAAGGAAGGATTAAAGTTCCTTACAAACATACTGCTGGGGCTTATGTAGAGAAGTTTATTACACATATTGGAAAGGAACATAAAATTATGGGAGTTAAGTGCCCAAAATGCAAAAAAGTGTTTGTTCCTCCAAAAATGATATGTTTTGAATGCTTTGAAAAAATGGAAGAATGGATTGAAGTAGAAAATATTGGCACAGTGACAGGTTTCACTGTTATTACGCATTCTACACCTGTGTTGCCATTGGAATCCCCCTTTGCTTATGCCAGAATTAGATTAAACGGCGCAGATACCGATTTTGTACATTTGATAAATGAAAGTGATCCTAATAAGTTACGCGTTGGTATGAAAGTTGAAGCTGTTTTTAAAGAAAAACCAAGAAAAAGAATCTTAGATATTGAGTATTTTAAACCAATATAATAAAAGATTAATTTCTTTTTTTTTTTATCTTATTAAATTAACATCAATAAAAATTTAGATTTGATCAAATATGAGTGAAAATGTTATCTTAATTGAAGAGGATGAGGATAAAACTATTACAACCATAAAAATGAATCGGATTGCGAAAAAGAATGCAATCAATTATGATTTAATGGTAGGTCTTCAAAAAGCTATAGATCAAGTGGAACGCTCTGATACAAGGGTTGTCATCATCACTGGTGGAGATGAATTATTTAGCTCTGGAATTGATTTAAACTTCCTAACTGGGCAAGAAAAAGATCCTGAGGGCGTAATACCTGATTTACGAGTTCCAAGAAATTTCAGATACTTTGCTAATACATGGATTCATTCAATATTCACAAAAATTGAAAAAATGGAAAAACCAGTAATCGCTAAAATCAACGGTTATTGCTTTGGAATGGCATTTGAGCTTGCTTTGGCGTGTGACTTTCGATTTTGCACCGAATCGGCTCAATTTCACATGCTTGAAAGTAAGATCGGTATGAACCCAGATGTGGGGGGTACAATAAGGTTAACAAGGCTTGTAGGTATTCAAAATGCTAAAGATATAATTTTAACTGGACGTATGTTTGATGGAAATGAAGCTTATAGATTAGGAGTCGTAAATCGAGTAACTAAAACACACCAAGAATTAGATTCTATAATTAAAATGTATACAGATGAGCTTATAGACAGCGCACCTCTAGCTGTAGGGCTTACTAAAAAATTAATTGATGATTGTTATGGCAAGGATACTGCTTTTGGACTAGAGCTTGAAACTTTGGTAAGTTCACAATTGCTTCAAACAAAAGATGCTGTATCTGGAGCTTTAGCAAGATTACAGAAAACAAAACCAAAATGGAAATGGAAATAATTTTTTTTATACTTTTTTTTTTAGATTAAAAGTCAACATCCTTACCTTCAAATGCATATTTGTAGATGTTTTCAAAGTCCGCTTTGGAAGGTAGTCTTGGACACATAGAGCCGCTGGCATCTTGGAAGCATAAATTAACTAAGGTGTCGAGGTTTTTATCTAAATCTTCTCTTGAAATACCTATATCTTGAATTTTTTCTGGAAATCCCACCTCTCTATAGAGCTCTTTTAATTTTTTTAGAACCATATTAGCCGCTGTTTTATCACCCTCGTCCCATTTAGCCCAGCCAAGTTGTTTTGCCAGTTTCGCATAAATTTCAGTTGATGGATCGGTTTTATCAGGGTTGTTCAAACAATATTGCGTTACATATTTCAACATTAGTCCTACACATCTACCGTGAGGAGTTTGAAATACAGCACCAAGGCAATGTCCAGTAGTATGCCCTATATGTAAATTAGCATTCCCAAATGCTAATCCTCCCATTGTTGCAGCTTGATGGAGATAGTCTCGAGCTTCCTTATTTTTTCCATTCTTATAAGCAATAGGTAGGTAACTAAATATCAGTTCTATGGCTTTAGTAGCTAAAGCATTACCAAATTCGTTTCTCCCATTTGCAATCAATGCTTCAATTGCATGTGCTAATACATCCATTGCAGTATCTAGAGTTAGACTCGAAGGCATACCTAATGGAAAAATAGGATCTAATATAGAATAAGTGGGAACTAATCCTCTATGAGCTTGAATTAATTTTTGCCACACACCATCATTATATCTTGAAATAACTGCTGCATAAGTTGCATCAGCTCCTGTTCCAGAAGTAGTAGGAATGGCGATCAATTTAGCTTTTTTCCCCAATTCATATAGAGAAATATTAAAAATATGAAGATCATCTATCCCAAATTCTGGAAACTCGTACATGGCCCAAACTCCCTTTGCAGTATCTATAACAGACCCTCCTCCCAACGCGATAATTAAATCTGGTTTATAGGTTAAACAGGATTCCTTAGCTTTTAGCAGTATTTCTTCTTTTGGGTCAGGTTCAACTTCAGTAAATAATTCGGAAACTTTTCCTAATTTATCCAATTTATTTGTCAAAATTTTAGTATAACCTAAACTTTCTATATTCTTGTCAGTAATTATAAAACATTTACCTCCTGCAATATTTTCCAAAAAATCTAACGCATCTTCTCCATAGACAATATTAGGACTATTAAAAAACCACATATAAAATATCACTCATCAATTTTAATTTTCATAAAAATTAATTATTTAAAAAGAAAATAGTTTAAAAAGTTATAAAAATTCAGTTTCGACTCTTTGTAAGCTATTTACGATTTCTTGAGCAGCTCTAGTGGCTCGCATCAATTTTGCCATATTTCCTACTAGTCTTAGTTTCCCAGACATTACTCCTTGAATAGTATCTAATTCTTTTTTAGCAATCTTAACCCAGTTATCATAGGGTCCAGAAAGTGTAAATTCTACATCCATTTTCTCACCTTCCTCTAATAGTTTAACACTAGTGCATTCTCCGTGATAAAGTCCAAGAAAAAATCTGACTTCATGATCTAAGGGACCACTAGGTTCGATTACACATAACATATCTCCTTCCCACCATGATGCGGCTTCACTATAGGCAGGATTATCGTTAATGGCCTTTCCAAAATCATCTAACCACTCTTTTGTTAAAATTTTCATTAATATCCACCTAATAAAATATATTTCCTTATTTTATTTTTAAATATTTAATATTTTATAGTATTTATCAAAATGGGTTAGGTTAAAGTTAAATCAAGATGGATATCTGTTAAAGGATAAGAGACACAGGGATGAATAAATCCAAAATCCTTGTCAACTTCACGGATAGTGACCCAAGGAGGTACAAAAATTTTTCCAGAGATCAATTTTGTTCTGCATAATGCACACTCTCCTGAACGACAGCCATTTGCAATTCCAATCCCCGGTAATTTTAGACGTTCTATACTATTTAGAAGTGGTTCTATACAAGAAGCTTTAAATTCTATTTTTTCAGCAGCACTACCTTTCCTAAGATCAATTTCTATTTTAATCTCCTGTGAAGCATCAACTTCTTTTGGCCATCCCATAATTTGGGCTATATCTTCTGGAATTCCAAATGCTTCATAATAGATTTTATGTTCTGGCACCCCTATAGTACTCATTTCAGCTTTAATAAATTCATACATAGGAAGATTTCCTACAACATAGAAATACTTGTTCTTTATTGAACCTATCTCATTTAAAATCTTATCTTTTGTAATGAAGCCGCATTCTCCACTCCAATCAGGCTCTGGTTCAGATAATATGAATTTTATCCTTATATTTGTCCTTCTTTTTTGAATATCTTCTAATTCATCTCTAAAGAGAATATCTTTTTCAGTTAAACAGCCATAAATCAGTGAAATATTCAATGGTAAAGCTTTCTCAGAGATGTCTCTTAGCATCGAAATAAATGGAGTTATCCCGCATCCTCCAGCGATAAATACAAGATGATCTCCATGAAAGAGAGGGTTATAAAATAAGTTTCCTAAAGGTTCAGTTGCTTCATAAATATCTCCGATCTTTGCAGATTCGAATAAGTAAGGACTAACAAAGCCACCTTGCTTCTTTCTAATGCCTAACTCATAATAAGCAAGTTGATTAGGTGATGATACTAATGAATAAGGACGTGATGTTCTGACTCCATCAATTTCCAAAGTAACACCTATGTATTGGCCCGCCCGAAATGGTGCTAAAGCCTTTTTTGGTTTCGCTGATATAAATCGAAATAATTTTGTATCATGAGAAAGGTCTTCAATATCAGTTAGTTTTAGTAATTGATTTCCAGGATGTATTCTTTCACATAAATTTTCTAAACCATCAAAATACCAAGGAATTGGTTGAATTTCTTCACGCAACTTTTTCAATTTTTCAGCTTTTTGATATTTCTTTATATCTTCCATCATGTTTACCATCTCCCTTCGATTTTATCTTTTAAATAAATCCCTGAAGCAATCCTACCTCCAAGTATGGTGGAAGAAAAACCACCTCCAAAATTTGTCCATGCACCTACTTGATAAAGTCCAGGAATTGCCCCTCTACTAGTTAATCTAAATAATGGCCCGTTAGTGACATCTTGAGTTGTACCATAAATAGCACCTTCAAGATTCTTCGAATATCGGTAGTATGTTAGAGGACTTGCTGCTACAGCAACTTCTATATAGTCTCGGATTTCTGGACATATTGTTTCTTCCACTAATGAGATCATACCATCCGCGATTTCATCCTTAAGCTGAAAGTATTGATCTGGGGGGACACTTTGCCATAGTTTACCCATTTGTAAAGTAGTTAATACAAGTTGTGTTGTCCCAGGAGGTGATATATCCTCATAAATATGATTATAGCAGGCCGCTACGATATATTTCGGTACCTCTAATTTGTGAAACATTTCATATGCTTCATTCATATTGTAACTATTATTGATGAAGGTCTCGTGAGCAGTTAAGCCCAAGTCTTTATAAGAAGCGTTCAGTCCAATATAAACTGAGAATCCTGAGGGTCCAATCTCAGGGGTATAAATTTTTTTCTTGTATTCTTCAGGAACAGTCTCAGGTGGTAACATTTTCATTGTAGTACATATTGGGTTAACATTAGAAATCAGTGCCTTACACTTGTAAATGTCTCCATTAATCAATTCCACACCGCAAACTCTTCCATTTTCTACTAATACCTTATTTACTAAAGCATTATATCTTATTTCTCCGCTAAACTTTTCAAATGCTTCGACCATTGCGTTTACTAATGAATGAGATCTTCCCATAGGAAATGCTGCGCCCCATTTTAAATAAAAGATTAACATGGCAATAAAGGCATATGCATTTAATCTATCTGGTGGTAATCCAACGTATCCCCAAAGTTGTGAAATTAGAGCAATCAACTTCTTGTCAGTAAAGAATTTTGAGTATAATTCAGATAAGGTAATACCAGAGACACGTGGAAGCCAAGGATGATCTTTAAGAACTTCTTGAGGCTTGAATTTCCCTCTTTTTGAAGCAACATATTCAATTCCTCTTAATACCGCTTTACACATCTCCATGAATTCTTCTATACCTTTTTTTTCGGAAGGAAAAAGCTCAATTAATTTTGCAGTGTATTCTTCTACACCCAATGGCATTGTAATGTCAAATCCATCGAGAAATACACTTCTATAAAATTCTGGCACTTGTTTAAATTGTAATCTATCCGGAATAATTTCTAATCTCTCTAAAAAGCGATATAAACTGCCTTTATTATCTTTTGTGCCTATATCACTAAGTTCATGAAGTGCACCTTCAAATTCGAATCTTCCTCGTACGAAAGAAGTAGCAAAACCTCCTGGAACATTATGTTTTTCGAGTAATAAAACTTTTTCTCCTCTTAATACCAATTGACATGCTGCACCAAGTCCTCCAAGTCCAGCTCCAACAACTATAACTGGATATGTAGAAATAACTCTATTCTCATCATAAGTACTATTTATCATTAAAGATCATTCTATCAGATAACATATAAAATTATAGATTTAATTCTGATTTTTACATTTTAGGAAATCAGAAACTACCTACCAATAAAATTGGGAGCTCTTTTTTCCTTTAGTGCTTGCATTGATTCATTAAAGTCTTTCGACGTGAAGCTTTTTCTTAGAGCTTTATTCTCTATATCCAGGGTCTTTGAAAGGATTTCTCTGAAATAACTATGCATTGTTTTTTTCATTAATTTTATCGATAAGTAGGGCCCTTTAGGAGGAATTAATCGTAAAGCTTGTTCTCTAGCGTAAGGAATCAATTTATCAGTTGGTAATACTTTATTTATTAAACCTAGCTCGTATGCTTGCTGAGCTGTGATTTTATCTCCGAAATATACGATTTCTTTAGCTTTTTGAAAACCTAAATAAAATGGTAGTATAAAAGAGTTGGCAAATTCTGGAATTATCCCTCTTTTAACAAAAAAGAATCCGAGCCATGCATCCTCAGACATATAAATTAGATCAGCACCAGCAAGTGGCATAGTAATGCCCCCTCCAATTGCCATTCCATTAATGGCAACAATAACGGGCTTATTGAAGTCCCAAAGTTTCATACATAATGTTTTCTGTGCAATATCCATAATATTAATTTCTGGATATTTCTTCATTTCTTCAAACATTTCAAGCTTAAAAAAACCACCAGAAGTAAAAGCTTTCCCTTTAGGATCTCCAGTAATTATCAAGACTTTACTACTTTTATCTCCTTCCATATCTTCTAAAATAGTGTATAGTTCCAGAAATGTAATGTAAGTAACAGCATTTCTTCTTTCAGGTTTAGAAATGGTTGCAGTACATATTCCATTATCTTCTTTTTTATAAATTATGTCTTGAAAGTCATCAATATTCATTTTTGTGATAAAAACTAGAATGTATATACTATTTCAATAAAATAAAAAAAATTAAAAGAATTGGTTTAATCTTCACGTAATGCTCTTTTCAAAACTTTTCCTACCGTAGTTAAAGGCAACTCTTCTCTGAATTCCCAAATCTTTGGGACTTCATACTTTGAAAGATTTTCTTCTGCGTACTTTTGAATACTTGCTTTTACTTCATCAGTTGCAGTCACACCTTCCTTTAACTGAATAACTGCTTTTACTATTTCAGCTCCGGGTCGATCGGGGTTCGGTACTCCAATTATTGCTAGGATAGCTATGTCGGGATGTTTAGTCATAACTTCTTCTACGTGAACGCTGTAGACCTTAAAACCACTAACGATTAGCATATCTTTTGTACGATCTACAATCTTCAAATATCCCTCTTCATCGAAGACACCTACATCTCCAGTATGAACGTAGCCCTCGTTATCAAAGGTTTTCGCTGTCGCTTCAGGTTTATTATGATATCTTTTTGTGACTTGAGGTCCTTTGATTAGGATTTCACCAGGAGTCCCAATACCTACTTTTTCACCTGTTTCTACATCAACAAGCTTAATATCCGTATCAGGTAGAGGTAACCCCACTGTTCCTATTTTCTTTTCTCCAAACATTGGATTTACAGTAGCCAGTACTGCTGTTTCAGTCATTCCATAGACCTCAACAAATTTGTTCTGAGAATGAAACTGCTTTTCAAATTGTCTTATCGCTTCAGGAGGAAATGGAGCGGCTCCACTAACATACAGAGTGATATTGTCTAATACTTCAGGTGGAATATCTTTTGACTTTGGATTTTGTTGAACCATTAAGAAGAGAGTTGGTACATTGCCAAAACTAGAAGGCTTCTTATCAATGAGTTCTTTAATAATGTGATCAGTATCTCTCGGATTTGCGATTATAATCTGAGTTCCGCCAATATAATTCAAGAACAATCCAATAAAGTATCCTGCAATGTGGAAATAAGGAAATGCAGATAACGTAATCTCTTTTCCTTTTTCTCTATTAAGCCAAGTATCGAATTGATGCATGTTTGAAACCAAGTTAGCATGTACTATTTCAGTTCCTTTAGGAAGACCTGTCGTTCCTCCTGTATATTGAATTAATGCTAAATCAGTCTTGGGATCAATGTTCACTGGTTTTAAATCTATTTCAATATTAATAGCATCTAAAAATGGAACTACTGTTTTCCCTGGCCATGGTGTCATCTTTCCTTTAGGGATTTTTTTTATCAATTTTCCCATGAATACTTTAAATCCAGAAAAACCCATGAATTCAGAAACATTAGTAGGAACAATTACCTGCAAATTTGGTAACCTGTCTAAAAATTTACTAAAGATTTTTTCATAAATAATGTCCATAGTTACAGCAACTTTAGCATTACAATCCCCAAGTTGATAAGCCATCTCTTCGGGACTTAAGAGTGGAGAACACCCAGAGACTGTTCCACCTGCAATATAGGTCCCATAAGCGGCAAATAAAAATTGAGGTGTATTTGGAAGACAAATAGCAACTACATCACCCTTTTGTAGCCCATTTTTTTGTAAAAAAGTCCCAAATTTCTGAGCGTATTCTAAAATTTCAGAAAAAGTGAAAGAACGATCCATAAAATGAAATCCTATTCTATCAGAATATGTGGTCATAGTTTCAGTTAAAATTGTCCCAAGATCCTTATTTGGGTATGTTAAAGTGGATGGAACATGTTTATCATACGATTTCAACCAAAATTTTTCACTACTCATTTGTATAACACATTTTTGATTTTATTTTTTTTATTATTTATTTTGCTCTTTTCATTTTTAAAAGTTAATTTTTGATTGATCAAAGTAATTGATAATAAATATTTTATCAATTTTTTAAATTTTTTAATTTGTCAATTTTTTAAACTAGTTATAAGCCCGGAATCCTTGTTCTTTTGTATAGAATATCTAAGGCTTTGGAAACGAGAGTGATCACTACTAAGAAAAGTAGAGCTACAATAATATATGTAAATATTACTGCAAACGTTGCGAAAGCTACAGCATATGCTTGAGCAAAGAGGTCTGATACAGCAATGAAATATACAACGACTGTATATTTTGGGAGATATGCTGCTTCATTAGACCATGCAGGAATAACACGACGTAAAGCTTGTGGTAAAATTACTCGCCTTATGCCAGCTCCTCGAGACATACCTAAAGATTGAGCAGTAATTAGTTGTTCGCTACTAATAGAAATAATAGCGCCTCGGAAATATTCAGCTTGATATGCAGCACTGTTAAGACCTAAAGTAAGAATGGCTACCAAGGTTTGTGGGTTTAACCATATGACAGAAATGTTCTTGCCTAAGAATGTGGATACAGTTTTTAATTCCCAATTTCCTAAGGGGAGATTTAAACTAAGGGGGAGAAAATAGAAGAAGAATATTTGTGCAAGTAACGGCGTGCCACGTATAATTTCAATATATCCGGATGCAATCCAAGAAAGAGGGGTAGTATATGGAGGGTGAAAACTTTTACCATATACCCGAAGAATAGCAAGTAAAAGTCCAAGGAAAAATCCTATTATAAGTGCCCATAAATATAACCACATGGTCACTATGAAACCCGAGAGAATGAAATTCCAACGGTTTAATACTTGTTCTATAGGATTTGCTTGAATAATCATTATCTTTCCTCCTCTGATATTTTTAAAAGTTCTTCATGGCTTCCATATAAAATTTGGAGTTGCTTGAGGAAAGTTTTAACCCTTTCAGACTTTGGGTTTGTAAAAAAGTGCTGTGGGGTACCGCGTTCTAAAATGATACCTTCTCCAAGAAAAATCATTTCCGATGCAACAGCTCTAGCAAATCCCATTTCATGAGTTACAACCACCATCGTAGTTCCTGATTTAGCAATATCTAACATTACTTGAAGTACTTCACCGATCAATTCTGGATCTAATGCAGAAGTAGGCTCATCAAATAGTATTACATCAGGCTCCATGGCTAAAGCACGTGCTATGCCTATGCGTTGTTGTTGACCTCCTGATAGCTGCGCGGGATAATGATCCGCCCATTTTGCCATTTTTACACTTTCTAATGCTTTAAGTGCTTTTTCTCTAGCTTCTTCCTTTGGTAAAAATTTTACGCGACGAAGTCCAATAGTGACATTGTTTATTGCTGTGAGGTGGGCAAACAAATTAAAATGTTGGAATACCATCCCAATTCTTGCTCGAATTTGATTAATACTAACTCCTTTTTCTCTTATGTTCTGTCCGCGGAGATATACCTCACCCTTATCCGGAGGATTTAGCATATTGATACAACGCAGTAATGTGCTTTTCCCAGAACCACTCGGTCCGAATATAACTTTAACATCTCCTTCAGCTACTTCAAAAGAAACTCCTTTCAGAACTTGCAAATTGTCATAGGATTTCCATATATCAACTAATTTTAGTACAGATTCACTTATTTTTAACCACCTCCCATTCCTAACTTTTTAAGTTTTTTAGTTTGGCGTTCGCCAAATAATTTAGTTATTGGAAAAGTAAAAAGAAAGTAAGTAATTGCTACAACCCCCATAGATAGCGCCCATAACTCGCGAAAACTCACAGATACATAATAAGCTGCTCTTGTCATCTCAATAATTCCCACCTCAAATGCAAACGAAGAATCTTTAATAACGACAGCATATTCATTGGACCAGCTAGGTAAAGCGAGTCTGAGTGCTTGAGGCATTAATATGTGCCGGAAAGCTTGGAATCGGGTCATTCCCACCGAATATGCAGCCTCTATTTGCCCTGGATTCACTGATAATATAGCCCCACGAAAGATTTGAGATTGATAAGCACCACTGCGAACAGCTAATGCTAAAACTACACTATTAAGTGGAGAAATATTTGGAATTCCAAAATAGAATAGGTAAATCAGAACTAGAAGTGGAATTCCTCTAAACAGCTTCTCATAACCGATTCCTACTATACGTAATTCTACACCTCCATAAACACGCATAATTGCTAATGAAATGCCAAGAAGAAATCCGAATATTAGACCTAAAACAGTTAGGATTAGTGTTTGAGGTAAACCATTTATAACTATAAATAAAAAAATGTAAGGAGGGGTTGCAATAAAGGAAAAAACAAACCCTAGTATAAGTGTAATAAAAAAAAGAATTAATTGAATGACTATAACAAAAACAATTGATTCTCTAAATTCCTTTTTATAAATCAACATAATGACAAAAATGCCAATTAAAATGTTAATACTAGTACTAATTATTTCTGGAATAATATTCTCGTAGAATAGTGGGAAAAGTGCATAAAGAGTTGGAATATCTTTTATTAACCATACTATATTGACTATAGCTGATGTTTTGAGGGAGGTATCCCATACATTTGAATAGGGCTTATGCTTTTTCCTAGCATACCATCTCATTAATAAAATTCCAATCAAAAAGAGAATACACGGAATGATAATGCTTTTAAGATTACTTATTATTAAAGCAATATATCCTAAATTTACTTGAAATAACATCTTAGAGTTTTTAATTTTATGTATATTTGATGAATATTAACTAAATAAATAAAAAAAAATTAATAAAGTTTGGAATTACAATTAGGCTGTAAAATTGAACCATTTCTGGAGACTATCATACATCCTTCCATCTAAAAAACTATCAAGTATAACGTTATTGATCTCATACATAAGTTCTGGCTCTCCATATCTGGTCCAAAGTGCAAACTCCTCTGTCCCTGTCCGAAGAATAACCTTGAGATCATACGTTTGTGACCAAGAAAGATAAACAGGTTCGTCTACATATACCGCTTCGATTGCTCCTCCAATTAAAGCTAACATCATTGCATCAACTGCAATATATTCTGTATATGTAGTCACTCCAGCAGCTATTATATCTGCTAAAAGTGTTGAACCAGATTGAACACCTACGTTAGTTCCCTCAAGATCAGATAAATTTCCTATTACCAATACTGAATCATTCTTTACGACAACCGCTTGACCTACAGTAATGTATGTGATTGATGCCGCAAGATAGGTGGATCGATTTTCGGTGTATGTCATAGCCGCTGCAATCATATCAATTTGACCAGCAGCACAAGAAGCAATTAATCCACCAAAAGATCGATCACTCCATTGAATAGTCACACCAATTTCATCAGCAATCCAGTTACATACATCTACATCAAAACCCTCAATCTGGCTTGTAGAAATGTTTACAAACTCGAATGGGGGATAATCAGTACTGGTTCCAATTATCATATAACCTCGGGATTTAATTGTATCAAGTAATGAAGTGCGTGGGGCACCACCAATAAGGGGTGAGGGAATAAACCAACCGCCAAGTAGTCCTCCAACTAAACAAATGGCCATTCCTAGCACTGCTAATTCTCTTTTCATATAATTATCATCTCTACTTTTTTAATTTTCTATAATTATAATTTTTGGATAAATTCTGATGGGGATATAATTCTCAAGTAGATATATAAAGATTTCTGTTACTGGGTTGAATATACCAATTATTGTTAATTCAAGATTTGAATTCCCAATAGAAAGATCTAGTTATAAAATGAAAAAAATTATTTACTTTTTAATACAATTGCTATTGCTCTTGTTAGACGAATCACTTCCATAACCTTACCTTTTTCAACAGTAATTTGTTCTCGGGAAATAGCATGAGTAAAATCTCCTTTTCCTTCACAAATTCTCGCTATTGCCGCAGAATCTCCAGACATTATGACTTCTGCATCGGGTTTAATACCTTTAGATAATTTGATTTTCCGATTTATGATCTCTAAAAAGAAAGGATCTTCATTATCAAGATTGAATTGAAATGACATTTCCCAGCTAATATCTTTTCCTGCAATATTAGTAACAAAAACATCTTGTGCTTTTGGATTTTTATTCAAATTATCAATTATCTTATTTAAATAATCTATTGCTCTTTCCATAATTAATCTCCTCCTTCATATTCCGGTTTTGATGTCCATTTATCATATTCATCTTCAGGTACAAAGAAAAAATCTGTCATTTTTCCTTCTCTTTCTTTACTAAAAACCGCTCTGACTCTTTTCCCCTTTCTTATTTTTGATGGAACTAGATTTTCAGAAAATATGCCTTGAAGTAGAGCTGTTTCTGCTCCATCTAGCTTTATAAATCCTATACCATATGGTATTGCTTTTATAAACGCTGAAGTAGTATACCATACTATCGTGCTGACTTCTATGGTTCCAGTTTGTTTTAGTTCCACCCAATCTGCGGGAGAATAGCAATCTGAACAATTGATCCTCGGAGGCATCCATGTCTTACCACAATTATTACATTTTGTGCCTAATAATTTCTTGTTATTCATTAGTTCAATAAAGAATTTGGATTGTCCTCCCATTGTATATTTATAATCAATTTTTATTTTATCTCTGATTTGATGATCTTGAAATTCTTTACTCATTTCTTCAACCCCTCCTCATTTGCCATTACAATTACTGCGGCATATGCCGCTCCAGGACCCCCTATTGAATGGGCAATTGATCTGCCTTTTTCAATTGCCACTTGATGTTTACCAGCTTCTCCTCTTAATTGCAAAGCAGCTTCCCCAGTACTCATAATACCAGTGGCACCAACCGCATGTCCACATCCAATTAAACCACCAGAAGGGCAACATGGGAGTTCTCCCTCTAACCAGGGACCTTCGCCTGACTTTTCAAAGGTTTTCTCAATCCAAGGGCCACCCTCTCCAAATGGAACAAATCCAAGCTCTTCATAGGAAATTACCTCTTGCCCCGAGAAAGCATCATGAAGTTCAGCGCAATCGATTTGCTTCTTTATGTTTTTATAATCTAAACCCCCCATTTTATATGCAGCCTTTGCAGCATAGATATTTGAGTACAATCTGCCCATATCTTCTCGATTGCCAATAAAACAATCAGTATTTGCTGCAGCTACTCCAGTAACCCAAATTGGTTTCTCAACCTTAAGTTCTTTTACTTTTTGTTCATTTGCCAAAATTAATGCTGCTGAAGCCTCTGAATAAAGACAGCAATCCAATAATTTAAAAGGATAACATATGATTCTTGAATAAAGTACATCTTCCACCGTTATTTCCATAGGAGATTGAGCTTTTGGATTTAACATAGCGTTACTATGATTTTTAACACTGACGTATGCCATTTGTTCTTCAGTAGGGTTCCCAAATTCTTCATAATGTGCATTTACCATGGAAACATATGAACTTGCTGCCATCATACCCATTGGATATTCATAGGTCATATCAGCTGAATAAGCAATAGCATTTAAAACTTCAGGAGTAGTAGTACCCGTCTGTTCATCATAACAATCATTACATTTCTCAAGCCCTATACATAAACATAGATCACTCAACCCTGATGCTACTTCTGCAAATGCCATTCTCACAGTATATCCTCCAGTTGCTCCACCAGTTGCTACTCTGGTGCCGGGTTTATTATTCAATCCTAAATAACTGTTAGTAAAGATATCTGGCATAAATTGACGCTCAAAGAGTTCATTATAAATACCATAGACAGAAGATTGAAGGTCATTGTGAGTTATTTCTGCTCCATTCTTATTTGCATCTTCTAAAGCCAATTTTGTAGCATCATAAGCAAGCTCAAAGTAAGTTTTATCTAAATATCTTGCTCTAAAAGGAGTTATTCCTATACCTATAATTGCTACTTTTTGCAAAATTTTTTCACTCAATTATTTTTTTAGAATAATTAGTGATTGGTTTTTATAGTATTTAATTATTAAAAGAAGGGTTTTTTTTTCATTACATTAATAAAATTTTTACAAAATAACGAATAATGAGAATTATAATCTATGTCTCGTCTTAATAATTGGACCGAACATTATTTTGATACCCAAGGAAGTCATATTCGGTATTTTCGCACTGCTGGAGATAAACCATCAATGATATTACTCCATGGGGCAATGGATAATGGTTTGTGTTGGTCAAGAGTTGCGAAAGCATTAGAAAATGATTTTGACATTGTAATGCCAGATGCGCGGGGACATGGGAAATCTATTTCTTATCAAAAAGAATTCACTTTATCGGATATAGTTGATGACACAGCAGAATTAATTAAACATTTAAAATTTACTCCCGCAATTGTTATGGGGCATTCTATGGGAGCACAGGTGGCTACTGAACTTGGTGCCCGATACCCAAACTTTGTAAAAAAACTCATTTTAGAAGATCCTGGCTATTTTTTCAAAAATCCAACATTTTTAGATTTATGGTATTATAAACGGAGAATTCGAAGAATTAAAAGGAGCTCTCTCGTTCAAATTCGAGAATTTTGCGATAAAATTCACAGAGATTGGCAAGAGGTTGATAAGAGACTATGGCTTATAGCTCAAAAAGAATGGGCTGAAAATAAATCTAAGACGAAATCTTTCGATCCAAAAAGGAATTGGCATGAAATTTTTCCAAGAGTGAAATCACCCACTTTACTTCTTATTTCTGAAAAAGGTATAGTTCAAAGGCCAGAAGTAGAACAATATATTACTGAATTTGTTAATGCTAAATATCAATTTATAGAAAATGCAGGGCACCATATACATCGAGAAAATTTCAAAGCATTTATGAAGAATGTACAAGATTTTTTGAATTAAGAATTAGTGAATATCCTAATTATAGTTGACATCGTTATATTTATATTTCTTTAGGAAGATGCAGATTAAAAAGTATATAAGAAAAATTCTCTTAGTTAGATAGTATTCCGAGTTGAAAACAAAATATAAAAAGGAAACCTAAAATGAAAGATATATTTGAAAAAGTTGAAAGCGTTGTTGAAGAATTAAGAAAAGCAAGAAATAGTCAAGACTAATTTTTTCGAATAATTAGATTGAATTCAAAAAGAAAAATGGAAAACAAAATACTTAAAAATTTAAAGATTCAATAATGCATAATTAAAATGATAGATGAGTAATTATAATGTCTTGGGAAGAATTTAAAACGGTTCCTCATACAATTAATGGGGTTGTAGAGAAATGGGCTAAAGAAAAGCCAGATAAAGTTGCGTTAATTTTTTATGATACAGAAAAGAAATATACTTTTAAAGATTTTAACAATGCTATAACTATAATGGCATTTAAACTTTACAATTTAGGATTACGAAAGGGAGACATAATCGCAACCTCCTTACCTTTTCTTTATGAACATATAGTATTAGGCTATGCTTGTGCAAAACTAGGAGTAATGTGGTGTCCTATGGATTTACGCTTAAAGCCCCCTGAAATTATGAGGAACTTGAGTTTATTGAAAGAAAAATGTAAAATGTATTGCCATTTAGGTAAAACATCTGTTGCAAACTTTGGTATGATTGGGGCTGCTGTCATGAAAAATAATCCCTGGCTAAAATACGTCATCCAATTTAGTTCTCCTGATGATAAATATCGGAAAGGAATTATCCCCGCATTTGAGTTAATACAAGAAGCCCAAAAGGACTTTGAAAAAGCACAAACGGACTCTAAAATTATGAAAGAATTTATAGTAGAATGTGATAAAGTAGGGGAGGATGATCCAATATTAATCATATTTACCACAGGATCTACGGGATATCCAAAACCTGCTATGTTAACAAACAAGGGAATCACGTGCCAGAATATGTGTTTAGCAAAGGGGCTTTACTCCGAAGAGGATGATATCATGTTAGTTAATTTACCACCGTCACATGTAGGAGGGACAACAGAACAATTTATGACTCCAATTTTTAAGGGTGGAGGAGTGGTTATACTTCATATTTTTGATTCCGCAAAAAGTCTTGATGCCATTCAAAAATATAAGGTTACTATTATGGGACAAATTCCTGCGTTATTTGTAATGGAATGGAGGCTTCCTAATTTTGATGAGTATGATCTTAGTTCTTTAAAATATGCGATTGCAGCAGGTCAACCAGTTGATAAACCATTCTTGGAGCGATTAACAAAAATGGCTCCAAATTTGTTTACTGGGCTTGGATTAACTGAAACTTCGGGATTTTGTTCCTATACCCCCACAGATCTTACTTTGGATGAATTTACGGGTACTTTAGGCTATGATTTTCCAATTTACCCGATGTCTATTAGAAAACCAATGAAAGTAGATGGAAGCGCTGGAGAAGAATTACAAGAAGGAGAGATTGGAGAAATCTGCTATAAAGGACCTCAAACATTTTTAGGATATTTCGGAAACGAAGAGGCAACACGTAAGACCTTATCAACAGATGGGTATCTCTATTCAGGAGATATGGGCTATATTGATGTAAAAGGGCTCCATCTTGCAGGGCGAAGAAAGTTTCTTATTAAACCGAAAGGGTATCAGGTCTTTCCTCCGGAAGTTGAGGCTTATGTCGCAGAATTACCACAAGTAGAGTTTGTGGGAGCAATTGGTGCTAAACATGAGATCTTTACTGAAGGAATCGTCGTCTATATTAAATTAAAAAAAGGACAAACCCTCACAGAACAAGAGGTATTGGAACACTGTAAGGGGATGGCATCCTATAAAAGACCCTCAATGGTTGTATTTTTGGATGAATTTCCGCTTAATCGTGTAGCAAAAACGGATTATGTAGCCTTACAATCTAGAGTTGATGAGGATGTTCAAGCTGCAAGAGCACAAGGCGGCTGGGATAGCTAACACTCTCTCATTAAAAATTTGTTTTTTTAATAAAAATATCATATTTATCATTACATTATGCATTTTTTCAAGAGTAGAATGCTTTCTTCTCTTGCCTTTAATAAAGTTCTTTCTTCTATACCTTCCATCTCTATTTTATGTAAAATCTTTTCTTTCAATACCTTTTTATACCATAAGTACTCGTCCTTTCTGCTAATAAATGGGTTTACTTTCCGTGTTTCAATGAATTTTTCAATTGAGGTCTTTTTACCATTGTTATTTCCTTCTGTGAGATCAAATCTATATTCTTTGTAGACTAAAAAGCAGTGGACCATAGGAACATAGGGGATGCTATATTTTTTTAAAATTTCCTGAGCTCCTGTAGTAATCTCTTCAGTAAATTTATATACACCCACATTTTTATGAAGTGGAATATCAAGTTCTCTGGCAAGACCCGCAATAATAGCATGTTTGGTGGTGCATGTACCCTTATTTTCCTTAAATAAAATCAAATCATCTTCATAGGTCGAATTATAGCCATACTCTATTTCATGAATATATTTACACGCTTCCTTAAACGATTTAATACCCAACTCTAAAAACTTCTTCGATAATTCTCCTTGAGGTATTATCTTACCATCAGGCAGATAATCATACGAATCCATAATTTCAATGAGTTTATTCTCTCATTTATTTTGATCCTATATATTATATAAAGAAAATTATCAAATAGATTATTTTTAATTAGTAGTATGATCAACAATACCTTGCTAATATTCGTAATTCATTCACTAAGATGTCACAAATTATCAGTATTATATAGATAATTTTTTTAAGTGCTAAAGTGTAATCTTAACCATAATTATTGGTATTTTAGAAGTGAATATTAAATGATTAAAACGCGAATAACAGAAATGTTTGGATTAAAATATCCTATTGTTAGTGCTCCAATGGGTCCTTTCTATACGACTGAATTATGTGTCGCTATTTCTGAGGTTGGAGGTTTAGGTGTAGTAAGTCATGCTACACTAAGAGGAAAGAATTCATTAGAAGATATGAAGAAACAATTGGAATATGTAATTGAACATACTGACAAACCATTTGGGGTAAATGTTCGAACAGCGAGAATTCAAACAGATCATAAAATTATGTTAAGAAAGATTACTCAATGGTGTAAAGAGAACTCTAGATTACGTGAGCAGTTAGTATATTTTCTTACAAGTGCAGGAGGGGCTAGATTTGCTAGTCGGATTTTAAAGGAAAAAGCACCGCAAATTAAACATTTCCACGTAGGACCTGCTTTATGGTTAATTGATAAGATTGTTAATGTAGGATGTGATGGAATTGTGGCTACTGGTACTGAAGGAGGAGGACATCAAAGTTATGAAGGTATTAGTACTCTTGTTTTAGTACAAGAAGCAGTTAGGAAATATCCTAATATTCCATTAGTCGCTTGTGGGGGTTTTTCTAGTCCAGAGGGAGTGGCTGCAGGATTAGCGATGGGAGCTGATGCTATTGCAATGGGTACTAGATTTATTGCTTCTAATCAAAGTGAATTTCACCCAAATTACAAGGCTCTTATTCCTCCAGCATCATCTAAGGATACGTTATTAACAACTGGAGGATTTGGACCTATTAGATTATTAAAAAATAAATATGCTTTAGAGCATGGAAAGGTCATTTCAAAAGAGCAGAAAATTTCTCAAGAATTAGCATACGAAATGGATGAGTACTTAAAAGATCTTTATGCTTACGAAATAGTATATACCAAAGGAGATGTGGAGAGTGGAGCAGTACCCGTCGGTCAAACATGTGGCCTTATTGATTCAATAATGGATGTGGATGACATCATAAGTAGTTTCAGTGATGGAGCAGAAAAATTATTAAAGAGATTATGCTCTCAAATTTCTTAACTCTCTATTACCACCAAACTCGTTTTATTTTAAAAGAATGCAATTAAAAGTTCTTCCAAAATTTAGGAAATAGAGCTCCTGTATTTTTTTTGTATATTAGATAATTTTGGCCAAATTTCTTTATTAAATCTTTTTCTTCAAAATATATAACAATGGGAGTAATAAGCATCATTAATAATGCGATCCAGATTAGTAGGAATAGAGAATTTATTATTAAACAAAATATAAAAAACATTAGTATTGAACCAGAAATCTGAGGATGTCTGATATATTTATAAATACCTCCATACATTTGAGTTTCTCTAGATGTTTCAACACTTTCTTTTCCGGCGTCTCTTAATGCTTTTATAAGAATATAAAAAGAAGGAATAGAAATTAAAATAGATATTATTACTAAAATTAGGTAATTATCTAGAATTTTCCAATTAAGGGAAGAAATAGGGAACCAAATCCATATAAAAATTGTTATGATAAGGATTAAAAATAGAATATCTGATAGTAATCTAAAGATATTGCTCTGTTTCCACACTTTTGCTCCGATTTTCTCTTCACGAGTGAATGGGATTACACTTAAACCATAAAACAAGAAGCTTAAAATAACACTCAAGTTCAAGATTACAAAGTTTATCCAACCTATTAATTCAGCTAAATTCATAATAAATAATATGCCTTAGGTTAAATAAAAATATAAAATAATGAAAAATTTGTTATTCTCTTAATTCCCTTCTCAATATTTTACCTACTACTGATTTTGGTAACTCTGGAATAATCTCTATTATTCGTGGATATTTGAAGGCGCTTATATTTTCCTTGCACCATTCCATAAGATCATCTTTAGTTATTTTTCCTTGGTATTCGGGCTTTAGCGCCACGTATGCTTTTATATTTTCCCCTGCATCAGGATCAGGCACTCCAACAACTCCAACTTCAGCTACTGCATCATGAAGATACATTAAATCTTCTACTTCTCTTGGAAATACAGAATGGCCTTTGTATTTAATCATGTCTCTCTTCCTATCCTTTATATGCAGGTATCCATCTTTATCAATACAACCAATATCTGTGGTATAATACCAAGTTCTTCCTTCTGAGTCCTTTCTCAAAGCATATTCAGTAGCTTCTGGGCGATTTAAATAACCTAAAAATACTTGAGGGCCACATCCGCATATTTCGCCAATATATTTTGTCTCATCTGCACCACAGTTTTCGCAACTTTCATTGGGGCATGGAGATAAAATTTTAGTGCCATTTTCTAGATCTACGATTTTTATAAGAGTATCTGAAACTGGAAATCCCACAGTATTTTCTTTATATTTATGAAAAGGAGTTGCAGTTAAAAGGGGACTAGTCTCACTCATACCAAAACCTTCTATAATTAAAGCACCAGTTGTCTCTTCAAATTGCTGCTTAACCTCTAATGGTAAAGGAGCAGCACCGCTTAAGCAAGCAATTAAGGAAGTTAATTCTCCTTTATATTTTGGAGTATCTGGATCAAGATTTATTTTTTGCCAGAGGGTTGGAACTCCAGGTCCAAATACTGCACCTTCCTTCATACAAACATCTAAAATTTTAGAAAGTTTAGCAGGAGGTTGGGGAAATAAGATTAATTTATATCCCATTTGAACTCCGAAATTCATAGCTATTGATAAGGCAAATTCATGTGCTAATGGTAAAACTACAAACATTCCTCCTGAGCCAAAAGTCTTTTCTACTTCTGGTAGTTGCGTTTTCGCCCAGAGAGCCCCTTGTTGAGCGTTAACTACAAAATTAGCATGTGATAATTGACATCCTTTTGGAAGTCCTGTGGTTCCTCCCGTGTAAATAAGAGTTGAGACATCTTGCTTCGGATTTATCTGAACTTTGGGTAATTCAATAGGAAGCCCTTTTGCTAATACATCTTGAAAGCTATGAAAATTAATATCTCCAACTTTCATAGGCCACTCCTTCATCCGAGGTACTTTCCCTAATGCCTTTCCTAATTTAGCTTTGAGTTTTGGAAGATATTCACCGACTCCTGTTAAGATAATATCTTTTAAACTGGGCATTTTACTTAAATCATTATTATGTAAATGTTCTTCATAAAGTACGTCTAATATTATCATTACTTTCCCTTTCGAATCATTCACTTGATGAATGATTTCACTAAATCGATTTAAAGGAATGATGGGATTAGCAATTGCTCCAATTCTTATTATGGCATAATATGATATTACAAATTGTGGAAGATTTGGGAGATCTATAAGTATAACATCTCCTTTTTTGATTCCCATCTTTGAAAGTGCTGTCGAGAACTGATCTACTAGAGTATCTAATTCTCCATAAGTCATTCGAAAACCTTCAAAATAAATAGCTTGACTGTTTGGACTTTCGTTTGCCGTTTTTCTAAGCATTTCACCCAGTGATATATTTTCATAATCAAAGTGTCTTGGGGTTTCTTCTGGCCAATTTTGGCCAATTCCATAAAATGTGAATAAATCTTTTTTACTCATTTTCTATCTAAATTGATTTTTATGTAAATATGTTAATATTTCTTTCCTTACTATTTAAAATTTTAAGAATTCTATAATAAAGATATTGATCAGCATTTAAATTTAAATTTTGGGCTAATATAGATTATGATTTGGGATAAAACTCATCATAACTAAGTCATTTCTTATTTCCCAACCTAATTTTTGATAGAAAGTTATTACATCTTTGTTACGTTTTTCAATGAACAAGTGAACCTTATGAATTTTTTTTTCACGGAATTTTTTTATTAATTCAGCGATTAGCATTCTTCCAAATCCTTTTCTTTGATATTTTGGATCAATGGCCAGATGATGAACATAGCCCCTTCGACCATCGAATCCTCCCATTACAACTCCTATAATTTTTTCATCGATCTTGCAAATCAAGAAGAATTCTGGGTTCCATTTTAACATTCTTTCTACTTCTTCCCTTGAATCTGATGATGTAATTGTTAGGTTTGTCTTTTTCCAAAGTTGAACAACATTTTCGTAATCCTCAATTGTAAATTTTTCAATTTTCATAATTCATATTCTAACTTATAATTAAATTAGTTTAGTTAAAAAAAGAACTTATAGAGAGATTATGCATCTCTTTTCTGATTTCTACTTTTTTATTAATAATTTCTTTTATCACGTTTGAAATTTCTATTCTTTTATTTATATCTCTTGGAAAGGGCAATATGACTTCCATTATTCGGTTTCCAATCGTTGCAATAGTACCTTGTATAAATGTAATTGCTTGGATCTGCTTTTGAACAATATCAAGGTTTAACAAATATAAAAGCAAAAAGGAGTTAATTTTTTCTTTATTTGGGAGGGTTTTAATTTGAAAAATGTGGCTTTGTATAATTATCTTAGTATCAAATTCAGTGATATATGCAGTGTTACCGATTAGATGAGGTCCACCATCTTTAACTAAAATTATATCTCCAACTTCAATATTTTGTTTCTCTCTATAAATTTCATATATTTCATTGCTAGTTTTCTTATGTGAGTCTAGATTTACTTCCCAATTGTTTATATCGCTTGTACGGATAAAAGGGATTTCCCCTAATCCATATAAATTAGATCCTATCTCATCTCCTCTGGGGAGATAACCAGTTTTAGTAGTAAAAATGATTTTTTTTACTTCTAAATCCTTAATTGAATACAAAATGATGTTTTGATCATTTTCAAGTTTTTTAAGTGTTTTTTCTACCCCTGTATAGTAAGAAGGAATAAATATATTATTTTTTATCTGGCTAAAATTGACTTTAAATACCTGCTGCTCTTTATTATAGTCAAAAGATTCACAATTGTATAATATTTCGTGTAAATCAACTAATTCATCATTAACAATAGGTAAACCCTCCTTATCTAAAATCTTGGTTCCATCCTTATGTAATTTATATGAAACTTTGCCATCCTTATCGTGACCAACATTATCAACTATTGCAAAATTAAGCTTATAGTCAGGAGGTACAATTTTTAATTTTTGAAAAAATAGAATGCTAGTCTTATTGCATGTATAAGGTTGAAATGTATTCGGATCTAAGGATACGATGCCTAAAATTTTACCATTTGAATTTAAATAGTCCCAGATATACCGATCTGTGGGATTACCGAATAATCCTTCCGGTAAAACTATACCCAATTTTCCTCCATCTTTAAGTAATTGAATGCATCTTTCAATAAACAAAATCTGTGGGGGTTGTTGTTTTGCAATTCTTTTTTCCATTCGCCATTTGCTTCCTGTATTTTTCCAAATATGACCAAGCTGGTAATCGCTTAAAATAGATTTTTCATCGATGGGAATCTTTGACCCAAAAGGCGGATTGGTTATAATGTAATTAAAGGAGTCGTTTTTTATAATTTCTTTAGTTTGGGTTTGGTAATTTTTAGCATCCAAAGAATCTTCACAAAATATATTAGATATCCCTCCAGTTAAAATTGCTAAATACAATTTGCATAGGTTGACTAAGAATGAATCTTTATCTATCCCATACAGGTTTGAGACAACTTCAAACTTCTTATCTTCACAAGTTTTTTCATTTTCCTTAAATTTTTTTTCGATTTTTGACCATAATAAATCCTTGGTTTCAAGTAAAAAACCGCCATGCCCACAAGCAGGATCAAGGACCCTATCTTTAATGTCTGGATTCAAATAATTTACCATAAATTTTACTACATTAGCTGGAGTAAAAAATTGTCCACCTTCATCCTTTAAAACTTTACTCACAAATATTTCAAAAGCATCACTTAAAACGTCTCGAGATGAATTTAAAAGAGAGATATGTTGTAACTCTTTAACGATTAGATAGATTAGTTCTTTGTTTAAATTAATTTTTTCATCTCTTTCAATTACATCTTGATATATTCTTTTAACACTCTTATTGAACAGATCCTTTATTCTTAGTGATAAACTAGATGCCTTTTCTCCTTCTTTAACGCAAAACTCAACAGGTTCTTCGGGGCTTGTATTTTTCTCATCTATTATTTTGCATAAAAGCAAATTTATAATTTCTTTGGACCTTGATCTCGTGTCTGTATGAGTATATTTTAATTTTCCATAAAGATGTTGATTTATTTGAGTAAAGATTTTTTTTAGGTTTGGTACCTTTACTAAATCTTTTTTCCTTAATACTTTCGGCTTTTCCACTAGGTAATCAGTTATTTTAGTTTTCATTAAAAATTATGTTTAATCTTTATTATAACATCCTTTTAGTTTTACTATAACATTTTATTGTTATTCAAATTATTATTCTTTTTTATTAAAAGAAAATTAATTTAAATTATGTCTTCTAATGATTTAGATTTCGGACAATATATTGACTTTTCCACGCAAAAAAGATTTGGAATAATAAAACTTAATAGGGTTAATAGATCGAATGCGTTTACAATTGAGCAATTAGAAAATTTGAAAAAGGTATTGATTTATTGCCAAGAGAAAAAGACAATTAAGGGGTTAATACTTACAGCTAATGGAGATAGCTTTAGCACGGGGATGGATTTATCTGCTGTGACATCATACAACTATGAAGGTGTTAAAAAGTTAGAAAAATTAGCGGCTCAAATATGTGAATTGCTATTTAATGGAAAGCCTTCTATTTGTGCTATAAATGGGCGAACATTGGGGGAAGGTGTAGTATTTATGGTTTGTTGTGATTATCGCATCGCTGTAGAGGGTAGTTACTTCCAAATGCCTGAAATTAACTCTGCTATATTTCCTGGTACAGGGTGTATAGTCTTGTTTTCAAAAATAATTGGAATCTCTTGGACTAAGAAAATGTTAATGTTTTCTGAGAAAATTGACACTCAAAAAGCCTTAGAAATTGGATTAATTGACAAGATCGTTAGTTCGAGAGATGATTTGATAAAGTCAACAATGGAAAAAGTACAATTTCTTTATTCGAAAAATCAAACTGTCTTAAATGCAATTAAATTGTATAGTAATCATTTACTTGATAAAAATTTTAAAATCGGCTATGAATTAGAAAAAATTGGTTCTGATTGGTATAAGTTCGAAAGAAAAGAAGAGATGATTAATAATCTTAGGGAAAAATTCAACTGGAAACCATGAATAATCGTTAGCTTATTTCCATGTATATTTTTTAAGAAATAACTCTCAGCTAATTTGATAATTAGCATAATTTTTACAAGATAGGTTAATTTACATAATCTTTAAATCATGGTTTAAGTTAATTACCCATAACTATCTTTACATATTCTATATTAAAAATCAATCTTTGACTAAAAAAGCTGAAAATCGAAAGAAATCAACAATCTACCTGTAGGTGATAGAAAGTGGCAAAGAAAAAGAAAGTTGAAGATGATACAGAAAAAGTCTTTATCGGTAAAAAAAAATCTATGAGTTATGTAATGGCAGCAATGGTCATTCTAAATGATAGACCGGTAAGAATTCTTGCTCGAGGGAGATCAATATCCAGAGCAGTAGATGTGTCTGAAATTCTCATTAATAAATTTGTGCCTGGAAGTACTTATGGAGAGATAAAAATTGATACCGAAACATTAAGTAATGATGACAACACTCAAACAAACGTATCATCTATCGAAATTGAAATAATCCCTCCCAAAAAATAACAAGTAAAATCTAAATAATCAGGAGAAAATCAGGAGACTTTCTCGTTTATTTTTTTTATTTTCTATTTTGTTATGATTTTTTACAGTTTTTTGAATCTATAATAATTCAAGTGTCAGTTTAAATGTCTGCTTTAATTTCCTCTAATTGATTCTGAAATTTTTCTATTTGCTTCTTTGTAATTGTCCTATTATTTATATCAATTACTAGTTTTAGAAAATCTTGAATAATTGGATTTTCCAAAACAATACATGTTTGATTCAAAGTATTAACATTCAAAATTAACGTTGATTTCAAGATTTCTCCTATACCTAATACATCTTTACATAATAATTCATAATTTTCATTGTAAGATAGAATGACTATATCCTCCAATATCTGAGCCCCATCATTTTTCTTTATAATCTTAAATTCACACATATTAGACTTATCTCAAAATTTTTAATTATAATAGCCTTATATCTACTTTAATTAAATAAAACCAAATTTTTTAAAATACGCTTAATAAAATAAAATATAGCAATTATTTTAAAACATATACGTAAAAACTTTTACAGAGGAAATTGGTGGAATTATGGCAAGACCATACCAAAAAGCGAATATTCCTGGACCAGAAATGGGTACTACTGTTTTTGAACCGCAAGTCATGGCTAATTTACTGAAGAGTCCTAAGAAGAAAGTGTTTGTAATTGGTGCTGAATCACTAACATGGGAACTCAATGGCAAGAAAGTTGTCGATTATTTTGTTGATATTGCGAAAAAGCTAGATGGGCATATCGTCGCTACTGGACACACATACAAATATCTAAAGCAAAAGATCGACACTACTAAACTTTGGGAAATGTCATTAATCAATATCACCGCAAGATTAGTCGACAAAGATTGGAAAGGATTAGATGGAAACGGTCAATATAATATGGCGATTTTCGGAGGTCATCTCGTATTTTATGTCAGTCAAACCCTAAGTCGAATCAAGAATTTCTCAAATTGGGTAAAAACAATTGAATTAGATAAATATGCACACCCAAATGCGCGCTTTAGCTTACCTAACTTTAGCGATAACGATTGGAAAGAGTTTTTAGAAAAATTAATTGAATTATTATAATAAGAAATATAAAAGGAACTTTATGAGGAGAAGTATAAAATGAGTTTTTCAGATATGCCTGTAGATGTTGGCCCCGTGTATGAGGGAGAACGTATCAGAGCAAACCAAATGTTTGTAGAACTCGGCGGACCCAAGATCGAGAAGCATTTTGAATTGGTTAGAGTAAAAACAGCAAAAGAGATCAAGGATGGTCAAGTTACACTTCATGGTCCTGATCTTAAAGACATGAAAGAAGGTGAAAGATATCCTATTGGTATTTTGGTAGAAGTAGCTGGACCTGAATTAGAAGAAGATTTAGAAGCCGTATTTGAAAGAAGAATTCATGAATTTTGTAACTTCGTTAATGGTATTATGCATTTAAATCAACGTTATACTAACTGGATGCGAATTTCGAAATCTGCTTTTGAGAAAGGTTTTAATTCATTCGACTTACTTGGAACTATCTTAATTAGATTATATAAAGCAGAATTACCAATTATCGAGCAAGCTCAAGTGACTTTCTTTACTGACGAAAAAGAAATTGAAAGACCTTATGATATGGCAATTGAGATTTATAATAAAAGAGACGAAAGAGCTCGAACTATCCATGATGAAGATGTCGATATGTTTTATGGTTGTGTGTTGTGCCAGTCTTTTGCGCCAACTCACGCATGTTGCATCACTCCTGATAGGACTTCATTATGTGGTTCAATAAATTGGTTTGACGCTCGTGCAGCTGCTAAAGTGGATCCTAAAGGTCCTATCTATGAGATCCCCCCCGGTGAATGCCTAAATGAGCTAGCAGGAGAGTTTTCTGGTGTAAATGAAATGATTAAGAAACGCTCCCTTGGTGAGATTGAAAGAATTTATCTTTATAGCGGAATGGAATTCCCTCATACTTCTTGCGGATGTTTTGAGGCGATAGATTTCTACATCCCTGAAGTGAATGGTCATGGAATTGTTGATCGTAACTTTGATGGTGTCGCGATAAATGGTTTACCATTCTCAGCAATGGCTAACCAGACTGGTGGAGGAAAACAAATGCCTGGTTTCAATGGAGTAAGCATACAATATATTGCAAGCCCGAAATATCAAAAATATGATGGTGGAATAGAAACAATTGTTTGGATGCCAAAAGCAGTTAAGGATAG
The DNA here is from genome assembly GCA_048939995.1 of Promethearchaeota archaeon. Taxonomy (GTDB): domain Archaea; phylum Asgardarchaeota; class Lokiarchaeia; order Sigyniarchaeales; family SOKP01; genus SOKP01. The sequence goes on from JBHLOY010000001.1 coordinate 304,248, forward strand.
GCTTGGAGAGCTACTTCCACAGGACCTTTTACCCAAGATTGCTACAGAAGAGGATATCCAAGATATTAATGAGTTACGTGATTTTCTAAAAGAAAAGAATCATCCTGTAGTTAAAACCTGGACTGAGCTTGAAGCAATGGAGGAAGAAGAAGAGGAGGAATGGGCAGAGGAAGGCGCAATGGTCCCAATGGGTACTGTTGGCATGACAATTCCAGGCGTTGGTGGGGCAGGTGGCTTTAAAATTATTTTAAAGAATTGTAAGATACATGCTGAATCAATAATCATTAAAAGAATAGAACCTTCAAAAAAGAAGAAATAATTTTCTAATCTATTTTATTTTACTTTTATTTCTTTTTATATTATTTGAAGTAAGTATTTAGTTAATTTAGCTAATAAATTATTAAATAAATTATTATTTATTAAGAGCTCCTATTTCTTATTTACTTAAATTGGAAATCAAAATTTAATTAGGAATAAGGAATTTAGAGGAGTTGAAAGATTTAATGGGCAAAGGTGGAATAGTTTTAGGAATGATTGCTCTATTATTAGGTGCTAGTGGTTTAGGTTTAGGGGTGATTACATATATAAACCAAGGTAATATACAAATAAATCAAGAAATCACACAAGTAATTCGACTGCCACCAGAATTCTGGTATGTTTATAAAGAAGATATTTTTACACCCACAAGTGGTGTATATATAAACGTTCCTGATTTATATGTAATTGTTTATTTGGATGTCGCTGCTACGGTCCATCTTTTATTTACTACAAGCACAAGAATACTTCCTGATCCATTCAGTTTTGCTGACATGCTTTTCTATTTCTGGATTGATGGGGTCCGATTAACTAATCCATTCACTCGTGCTGGTCCTTTTGAAGGAGATGCAACCTATCAATATTATCCTGTCGCGCTACAACATTCTCAGGCTTTAACCGCTGGATTTCATAATATTAGCATAACAGTATTTTCTGAAACTGCGGGAAACTTAATGAGAAGCAGTGGTCTTGCAGTAACACGTTATTAAATATCGAAAAAATTAATTCTTTTTATTTTTTTATTCTATATATAGGAGTATTTCTTTAAACTCAACTATCTTTCTGTATATCCGATAAAACCTCCTATTAGTACTAGTATTCCACCAATTAAACTTGTATATACAATCATAATTATTCCTAAAACTACAAACAGTATCCAATTTAAAGGGATAGGATTATTAGGACGAATAATACTAAGTAGTATAATTACAGCAATAACTATAGCAGCGATTAAGGTAACTACCTGTATAAGATCTAAATTTCTTTGATTGAATCCCAATATTGCTTCGATTAATGAGATTGCTCCACCTATACCTCCTAAAAGTTTCATTAAATCCTCGTTTCGCATTGGTTAGAAGAAGCTAAACTACATTTTAATTATATTTATTATAAAAATTCATTATAAAAAATCTAATGATTTTTTTCAAAATAATGATACATTTTAATTTTTAGGTGCATTGATTGAGGAGTATCCGTAATCTTTTATCTTTAAGGAAATTAACTAAAATAATTAAAAGTACGGAGGAAAAGTTTATAAATAATATAAAATAGTTATAAGCTTGCCATTATGCTAATTTTTGGCAAGTGACTTAGATTGAAGTATCAATCAGATGTTAATACTTGTTTTTATGGAAAGTGTTTAATCGCAACTGAGGATTTATCCCCAAATATTGTGGTTGAAAAACTCGAGGGCTATTATGTTCAAAAAGGAGAAATTCCACCAGACGAAATATGTCACGCAATTCTAGTCGATAAGGGAATGTGGATGGTAATTCAAACAAATGCAAGATATATTAACCATTCATGTTCTCCAAATTGTTATATTAATGATAACTTAGAAATAATAACTAAGCTTACAATAAAAAAAGGAGAAGAGCTCACAATTTGCTATAATATTGTCCATAATGGTGAAAATCCAGGACAATGGGATGATAAATGGAGCTTCCTTTGTCTTTGTGGTTCAAAGAATTGTCAAGGGATTATTAATAAGTATATTACTGAAGATGGATTAATGTATATTGCGCCTGTGAATGAGGGTTTTAAAAATCAAATTGAAGTTCAAAATATATCTATCGAATACTAAAAAACCACAATTTAGACTTCTAATTCTATATTTCTATTTTTATTTTAAATGAAATATTACTTTTTTCACAGCCTTTTTCATTTTTTAAATGATGTATAAGCTTTTTAACTTATTATTAAATTTTTGTATCTTGTTTTCTAATGTTAAAAACAAACTTATTTTATACAAAGCTTGGAGGATTTGTTAAAAATCAAAATCCAGAACTAACTACATTTATCCATGCTAGTGATCTACATTTAGGAAGCCATCAATATAGGAATGACTTTCGTGCAGATGATTTTATTAAAGCTTTCCAACAAATTTTAGAAATTTCTATATCAAGTCAATCTGATTTTATTATACTAGGTGGAGATGTATTTACTTCACTAGAAATGCTTCCAGGAAAACTAGTTAAGATTATTGATATATTAAAAGAGTTTAAAGTCTATACTAATGAATCTATCCCAATTATTGCAATAGAAGGAAATCATGATATTCGTCGGTTTTCAAGAGGAGTGAAATTCTCTCAACGCGGACAATCGTGGTTAAAACTTTTATCTAGTCTTGGTTTAGTAATACTCCTTGATGGAGATTTAGATGCCCCACCATCTTCAGTTTACTTACCATATGACTATTACTTTAAAAAAGGGGGAAAAATTAGAAGGAAAAATGTAATTATCTATGGGAATCATTATATTGGTGAGAACCCAGAAGACTATATTCAGAAAATAGGAGAGGCTATAGAGAAAGAAAAAGATTCATTTTGTGTTCTTCTACAACACTTTGGTATTGCTGGTCAGATGGAACATGTGCCTGGTATCAAATTGAATAAATTATACCCATTGAGAGAAAAAGTGGATTATTTAGCATTAGGTCATTATCATTTACAATTTATATTGGATAATTGGATTTATAATCCCGGTTCTTCAGAAGCAGTCTGTTCAATTGATTCCAAATTTAAGCGTGGAATTTTTATTGTAAAAATAAAGGGGAATGAACATTTTATAAAAGAGGTTTATCCCATTAAACTCCTTAATAGGAACCATATCTGGAAAACAATCCATCTCCCTCATCCTTTTAAAAATAAGAGTGAATTGATAAATTTTATCATAAATAAACTTAAGTCTGAGTTGAGTTATTTAGATAACAATCATAATAATCTTTCAAATCCTAAGGTACCTATACTATATCTTGTATTAAAGGGTAAAAAACCCTTATTACGCAGATTCAATGAAAAAGAACTTAAAACAGAATTATTAAAAATACTTCCAATTGTAGAGGCTAGGATTTATCAGAAGTATAGTGAATATACCAAAAGTCTAAATCAATATCTTTATCTCTAATTTTAGTAATAGCTTTTTAAACTTAAACGATTAAAAATATAATTATGAATTTAAAAATCTATATAAAGAAAAACAAAATGTTTAGCATCCTAACCTTACTTTTTATTACTTGGGTCATATTTCTGATAATTTTAGCCATCAGAAATCAAAAAGTGGTTATATTCTGGGAAAATATATCCAATACGGATGTTTCTTCCGATTATATGATTATATTACCATTACTAAGATATATTTTAGAACCGATTGCACAATTGTCATTTACTTTAGAAATGGAATTCACTTGGATGTTTCTCTTTTTCATATCCTATCCTATCCTTCGTATTCTTTATTTAGTATTAAGAAAGAAAGGGAGATTTCAATCTCAAAAGTATAAATTATTAGCAATTCCACTAACAGATATTTTAACATTCTCTTTTAAAATTTTAACAACCGCAATATTCATAATTGGGGTAATAATGCTATTTGGTTATTTAATTCAGGGATATTTTTTTGTTAGTAGATACTTTATGATACCAGTTCAAATTGGAGTGCATTTATGTATTATCCTTATTGTTATTAAGACTTTTTATGTTTTACTTAAATTAATTCATCCTAAACTACAATTTCGTTACTCTAGAAAGAAGAGTGTTGGTAAAAAGAATATTAGATTAAGAAATGTTAAGAAAGAGGTTATATATTTAATTGGGATTGGCTCAATCCTTTTAGGGACCAATATTGTACTCATTTCATTCCCATTTCCCACTCAAATAATATCAACTCCACTTGAAAATGATGAATTTCTCTTTGATTTTCATGTTCACACAATTTATTCTGATGGTTGGCTCACTCCTGAAGAGAGAGTGTTATGGTATATCCAGCAAGGAATTTCGGGAGCAGCGTTTTCAGATCATGATAATATCAGGGGCGCTTTAGCAGCTCAAAATTTTGTCGAAGAGAATGGACTTAACTTTTTAGTCTTAATGGCCGAAGAATGGACCGATAATGGTAATGATATTCATATGAACTATTATGGTATAGCAGAAGAATTGATGCCTCTTCAATATTATACTCCCGGAGGACCTTTAGCACTAAACATTACAGACACAATAAATTATGTGAAAAGTCAAGGAGGATATATCGTAGTAAATCATTATAATTTTGACCCGAATCCCAATGGAGGGTACGGTGTTCCCTATAATTTGACTCAGTTACGCGATTGGGGTGTGGATGGCTTTGAAATTATTAATGGCGGTAGTTACGGGGGAAAGTATCAACAAGTAAGAGACTTTTGTATCCTAAATAATTTAACTTGTATTGGAGGTAGTGATATTCATACCAATGAACCATTAAATACATTTGTTAAGATTAAACTAGCTGATCCTTCAAATTTAACAATCGCAAATATTTTCGAAACTTTGAAAAACAATACGAATCATGAAGTTATCGCTATTGAGTTAAATCCAAAATTAGTTGATTTCTCTAATGACTTAAATGATTTTGGGTTCTATATATTTGAAGAGTTCATCAATTATTTTCTAAATATGAATACATATCAGAGTATTTCGTGGATATGTTGGTCTGGGAGTATATATCTAATAATATTCCTCCTTTATAGAAAAATTAAAAAAGTAGATTTAAGCCTATTACAACGGAAAATTAACTAAAAACTATTTTACAACTTTTATTTTAAATGTAATAAAAAGATTTGTCATCATCGTATCTATCCTTTTCATCATCTTTATCTTCGTCATCATCATTCAGAAATTTTTTTGAAAGAAATTTCAAAATCTCTTCTGGATCCATATCGGGATCAAAATCTTTAAGATCATTTAGATTGATAGGGATAATCCCTCCATTCTTAAATGGAATAGCTTTCGCTTTAATTTCTCTTTCTATTTTTTCTTGTCTTCTAGCATTTAACGTTAATTCTTTTTTCATAAGCTCTCTTAATTGATCCGCGACTAGTTCATCCAATTCTTCTGGTGTTAAGTTCAGAAGCATTTCTACTCCATATAGTTTAGTAAGCTTTTTTAAAGCTTTTTCTTTCTTTGATTCTGGTATTTGTTTAATTGATTTTAAACCTAGAATTGTTATAATATTTAACCAATCTAATTGATGAGTCCAAGTTTCTTCTTCTGACATTTTTTCATAAAAAATTAGTTTTCAAATTTTAAAATTTTGGATACTTGTTAAATGTTTATCTTTTTGTTTATAAAGACAGTTTATTGATATAAATTTATGGTTTGTAATCTATTAAAGTTTTACATACTTTGATTTCAATGTTTAAAAGAAAGATTTTAATAGATTTTAGTTTTTAAAAAACATTTTAAAATTTGAGATTATAATTTCTGGTTGATCATGAATAACCCAATGAGATGAATTTTCTACTCGAATAATTTTTAAATCTTCTACATATTCCGATAATCCATCCAGATTTTGGGGTAAAACTGCAGTATCTTGCATTCCATGAATCACTAGTGTGGGGACTTTTATAATGCCTGTCCATTTATCGAAATTAAAATTTGCTCTATAATAATTTACACCACTTATTATTGCATTCGGTTGAGACCACGCTTCTATATATTTTTCTTTGGTAAATTCATCAAAAGCACTTTTATTCTTTGCAGCTCTAAAAACTGCTGCTTTTAACGCCTTAAAATTATCGACAATTACAAATTTCTCTCCTTGGGGTTTTTGAAACTCAAAAATGTAAAAACTAGCTTTTTGCTGTTGCTTATCAGTTCTTAACTTATGTTGAAATATCTTAGGGTGAGGTCCATTCAAAATAGCTAACTTTTTAACCTTTTCAGGGTACTTTTCTGCGAAAACCCAAGCAACAACAGCTCCCCAATCATGAGCTCCTAAGTAAATTTGCTTCAAATTAAGTTCATCAATTAAGCCTTTTAGATCTTCTATTAAAATCTCAATTAGATAATTTTCCTTTCCTTGAGGCTTATCTGATAAATTATAACCTCTCATATCAGGGATTATTAATCTGTAGGATTTTTTAAGTTCCGGAATGATTGGAGCCCATCCAAACCAAAAATCAGGAAAACCGTGAAGTAAAACCAAAGGTTCACCAGACCCAATAATCACGGTATGCAACTTAACTCCATTGGTTGTGATGAATTTGGTTTCAATTTCATTTATCCAGTCCATTTTTTATCACCGATAGTTAATTTTATTGAATCTTCCTTTTATCTAAAAATTATCTGGCTATAATTCAAAAGTTATAGGAAAAAGGATAAATTTTCCTAAAATATAGACTTTCTAGGAAGAAAAACACATAGTATTAACCAAGGAATAATCTATTTGATGATAATAAATAATGATTTTGAATAATTTAGTTTAAATAGGGAAAAGAAACAGTAAAATAATTTCAACAAAAAAAATTATACATACCTATTCAAAATAATTTCTGAATGATTCCTCAAAATCATCAACAGATTCACTATTCAGTTCAGCAAATTTATAACGACCATGTGGTAGTTTTTCCTTTTTATTAAAGTGTTTCTTAAGAGAACTCTCAAAATCACTTGCACTCATACTTTTTTGTTCAGCAAATTTGATTTCACCAAAATGTTTCAGATATTCAGGATCTGGTTCACTCATTTTTTTATCACTATATAGTTTTGTTCAAATGTTTGTTTAATCAAATAAATGTTAACATAAATAAATCCAATTCAACTATTTAAATATTTTCATACAAATAAACCTATGAAAAAATTTTATTCGGAAAAGATTCCCACTTGTCTTACATTGAACTTTTTAGGAATCTTGTTAGGTTTTTTAATTTTTGATAAAATCACTTTCCCTTCTCCAATGATAAGATCAATTTCGACAAAAATCTTTGGTTTATCATGATAAATTCATTTCGAATTTGGAAGATTTTACAGATTTTGATAGCAAAAAATTTTATACTTTAGCAAAATCTATTATCCATTTCTGTTAATTTATTGACAAAATTAATAATCGATAGGATAGCCCAAAAATCATAAATATCAGAGAATAAATTTATTATAGAAAAATTTACAATTTTAAGTATTTTTATAAAAAAAATTTGCCAGGAATATGAATAGGAAAATAGAAAATAAGATATTTTTAAATTATTTATTGCAGTCTCTAAACTTAGATGAGTTAAAACAAATTTGTCGAGATTACAAGATAAAAGGTTTTTCAAAATGGAAAAAAACTGAATTAGTTGAGAATCTATTAAGCTTTTTATCCGATGAAGAAATAGAATCCATTATAAAAGAAAAAGAAACGGAAATTGTATCAAATTCGATAAAAGATGCAATAAAAATGATTAAAGGTGAGGGCAGAGAAAAATTAAGGGAAATTAGAATAGTAAATGAAGAAGAGCATGTAGTTGAATTAGATTTTAAGGGCTTTAACTGGGAGACTTCTTCTTATCTGGCTATTAATCCTCAGAATATTAATAACCCTGAAAGAGATTGTGATTGTCGCATTGGGAGTAACATGGGACTGTGTAGTCATTTTTGGGTAGGTTTTATTTTATCTCTAAAACATAATTATTTTGCTTTATCAGATTGGAATCTAACTTTATTGCCAAGTAACTTTAAAGAAATGATAGAATCAATAGAAATTTCAACGTTATCAACACAAAAAGGTAAAGATCAAACTGTAACATTAATAGATTCTGAATCAGATCGTGTGGAATATATGAAGCATTTGGATAAAAGTATTACAATTTATGAAGGAGAGATCTCAAAGATCGATAAGAAAGTACAACAATTCCAAGATATTGAAACTATATATTATTTGGTCTCCTTAACCAATGTTAGATTTGGTCCAAGAGTCAAGAGAAAAAGTGATTTTAAAGAAGAAGATATTGAAAATTTAGATGAGTTATATATTCGCTTAAGCGAAAAATTATATGAAGAAAGTCACTTGAATATTGGGGGCAAAATAACAGTAAATGGAAAATTAACGAGGGATGACTTCCTTAGGCTGTATATATTGAAAAACATCAGAAAAATTACGAAAATTAATCCCCAAAAAGATTAATAATCTCTGACTAATATATACTAAAGATTCGATAATAATTTTACTAATTTTGTTGTAGGATATATGAATAATGTAAAATCTGGTTTTATTGATGATTTCAATATGATTTTATCAACGGATTTCTATCAATTAACGATGAGTGCGGCTTATTATCAGTATAATCTTGAAAATAAAATTAATGAGAATGATGAAAATGCCACTTTTGAATTATTTATACGACACTATCCTAAGAATCGAAATTATTTTGTTTTTGCTGGCTTAGAACAAGTAATTCACTATTTATCAAATGCAAGATTTATAGAACGCACGATAAACTTTTTGAAAGAAAAAGATGTGTTTAAAAATATCGATTCAAGTTTTTTCAGTGATTATCTACCCAATTTTAGATTTAAACTTAATGTATGGGCATTAAGAGAAGGCCAGTTTTTCTTCCCAAATGAACCAATTGTTCGTGTTCAAGGCCCAATTATTCATACTCAATTAGCTGAGACATATTTATTGAATGTCATCAATTATCAAACATTAGTTGCTTCCAAAGCATCGAGAATAAGAAATATTGCCCCTAATAAAATTCTCCTTGAATTTGGGACCAGAAGATCCCATAGCCCACTAGCTGGAGTCTATGCTGCTAGAGCAAGCTATATTGCTGGTTTCAATGGTACTAGCAATGTAATCGCAGATCTAGAATTAGGAATTCATTCTACTGGAACAATGGCTCATAGTTTCGTTCAGAGGTTTGATAACGAGAACGAAAGTTTTAATTTATATTGCAAACTCTATGAAAAAGACTCAATCTTGTTAATTGATACGTATGATACTGAAAAAGGAGCAGAACAATCAGTTAAATATGGAAATATTATAAGGGGAGTTAGAATAGATTCTGGTGATCTTATTGACCATTCTAGAAAAGTTAGGAAAATTTTAGATATTCATGGTTATAATGATGTTATAATAGTAGCAAGTTCAGATTTAAATGAATATAAAATTAAAGAAATTATTGAAAAAGATGCACCTATTGATGCTTTTGGAGTAGGCACTGAATTAGCAACTTCTAGTGATGACCCAACAATCTCAGGAGTATATAAATTAATTGAGTATGATGGAAAACCAAGAATTAAAATTAGTGAAGAAAAGCTCACTTATCCAGGAATTAAACAAATTTTTAGGTTTTATGACGAAGAAGGAATGTTTAGACAAGATGTCTTAGCTTTAGAAACAGAAAAATTTTCTTCTGATTCAGAGCCATTATTAGTCCCAATTATGGAAAAAGGGGAAATAGTTTGTAAACTCCCCTTTTTAGATGAAATTCGTCAATATTACTTAAAAAATATTGAAAAATTACCAACTAAATATAAAGAACTTAATGAAAATCATGTTTTTGAATTAAAAATCTCTGATGAACTAAAAACATTGACAAATTCATTAAAAGCAAAATATAAGTAATATTAGGGTAATTGAATAATTAACAAAATTCAATATTAAAACTTTTTGAGGTTAGAAAATTTGACCGAAAATCCAAAATTGGGTTACAGAATCATCGGTACTATAAAAAGTGTTAAAGGCACTTGTTCAGCGGGCCATAAGCCAGGAGATAGTATAGAACTCAGTGGATATGATTCTGGAGGATTGTGTGGATTTTTTTACCACGATATCTTCCCTTATATTATAATGTTGCAGTTTGGAGGAGCTTTCCCAGCAGACTGGGAGGGAAATCCTGATATAATCGAGCTTGGATGCATTGACAAAATAAATACGGTTACAATAGAATTGAGAAGAATAATAGAAGATTAATTTTTTTTTTTTTGAATACTAATTTAAAAAATATTTATGTATTAATATTTTATTTGAGTCAAATTTTTATTTCTTCTTTCTGGATGATATCTAATATACGACATAATATTTTTGTATAAATAAGACTTAAGGAGTGAGGTAACCATATGGAGAATGAATCAAATTTACCTCCAAATCTGCATATTCTTTCTTGTCCTTTCTTAAATAGTTGTAGCCTCCCAAAATCTCAAAATGTATGTAATTTTCCTGAATATAAAATATGTCCAGATTATCAATCTAAATTAAATAATTTAAAACATGCTTCAAAAGTATTACATTAATTAAGTTTTCTCTATCTCTTTCACTTTTGATTTTAGTTTAATTAAATAACAATTTATAATTCAAGTAATATTTCTAGATCTTGATTTTTAGTTAGGAAATGAATCATAGGTGTTAAAATTGCAAGCAAATAATATTGTTGATACCTTCCTTAACCCTAAGTCTGTGGCAGTAATTGGGGCTTCGAAAAATCCATTAAAAGGAGGACATCGTATTTTAAAAAATCTTGTTGATAATAATTTCAATGGAAAGCTTTTTCCAGTCAATATTAATTCGACCGGTAAGGTTTTAAATTTAGAATTTAAGAAGTCTGTTCTTGATATAGAAGATGATTTAGATATTGCTATTTTTTATGTACCAAATCAATCTATTCCGAAATTATTGGAAGAATGCATACAAAAAGGTGTAAAAGGAGCAATCATTGAAGCCTCTGGATTTGAAGAGGTTGGAGAAAAAGGAATTGAATTAAGTGAACGGATTATTGATATAACTGCTAACTTTTCTAAGATAAGAGTTGTTGGACCTAATTGTATGGGTCTAACAAGAATCGATGAGGACAGTGACAGCGAAAGAAAAAGTGGTCTCTTTACCTCTTTTTTAGTATTTAATGAATATAAAAGAGGAAATATCGCTGTAATAAGTCAATCTGGTATGCTTAACGGAGGATATTTCACTCACATTGTGACTAAATATCCATATATGGGCTTCAGATATATTTGTACCATCGGAAACAAAATGGATTTAAATGAAATAGATTTTTTGGATTACTTCTTAGAAGATCCTGAAATTAATGTTATTGCTTTATATCTGGAATCATTTAAAAATTCAAGAAAATTTATTAATTTATGCCAAAAAGCTGAAGGTATACAAAACAAAACTATAATCCTAACTAAAGGAGGAATAACATCTCAAGGTCAAAAATCAACCTTAAGCCATACAGCCTCGCTGTCAGAAAACTCTAAACTAATTCAAGCTACAATAAAACAATCAGGTATAATTCAAGCTCGAACCTTTTACGACTTATTTGAATTTGCCAGAACTTTTTCATGGATGTATAATACTAAGAAGAATTTCCCTAAGAAAGGCGGAATAGCGCAAATCTTTGGGTCAGGAGGAGCAGGTACTATTTCGGCAGATCTTACAATGCAATATGGTTTAAAACTCCCCTTCCTTAAAGAAAAAACATATTCAGTGCTTCTCGACTTATTTCCAAAATGGATGCCTCCTAATAAGTTTGCATTTGTAGATATTTGGCCGGCAATGGAAAAGGCAATGACAAATGGGATTAATCCTGGTGATGTTGTAAGAAAGGTCTACAACGCTTTGTTAGAAGAACCTGAAATAGAAGGTATTTTTAACATGCTCTTTTGCTCTAAACAATTTAGAGTAGTGAATGATGTAAATTACTTGATTGATATTATTAATACATACCCTAAACCTGTTTTTCTCTTCTTGGTCGGAGATTATAATGAAGTCCGCTTAATTTCTCAACAATTAAGCGAGCATAACATACCCAGCTTCTCAAACTTAGAGGATATGGTAAAGAATTTTAGCATTTTACTTAAAAAAAAAGAAAGTTAAAAGAGATGAATAATACTATTAAGAGTATGAACTATTGATAATATTAAATATAGTAAAAGTAGTAAAATGTTTAAATAATTTGAAAACTACATCTTTTTAATTACTTAACTAGTTATTTGAATAAAACATTAAAAAAAGGAGTAAAAATAGTATGTATCATTTAGACGATACAGATGTCTTAGACGCTAAATACTACAGAAAGACTTTCAGTATATGTCCTGAATGCTTAGAACGTATCCCCGCTGAAGTATACGAAGATGACAATGAAGAGATATGGATGAAGAAAAATTGCCCCGAACATGGAGATTTTAAAGACAAGATCAGTTCATCTGCTAAATATTATAAGTGGACACACCATGCAATGAAAGATAAAGATGGAAAGATTGTATGGCAATTTGATAAGGATGGAGAAGCTAATCCTGCTGATTGTGCTCCAGAAGATCCACGAGGTTGTCCTTATAATTGTGGACTCTGTCCCGAACATTTATCTACTTGTTCCTTAGCTCTAATAGACTTAACTAATCGCTGTAATTTTTCTTGTAATTTTTGCTACGCGAATGTTGAGAAAGCTGGCTATTTAATTGAGCCAACATTAGAAGAAATCGGACGAATTATGGATCACTTTAGAAATAAGCCTATTCCTGCCGTTGCTATCATGTTTACGGGAGGAGAACCAACAGTCAGAAAGGATTTTCCTGAAATTTGTAAGATGGCAAAGGATAAGGGATTTAAAGAGGTCATTGTAGCTACAAACGGATATGGATTCCAACGTAAGAAAGGTGGACTAGAATTTACTAAAAAATGTTGGGAATTGGGGTTAGATACCTTATATTTCCAATTTGATGGAATTAATGATATTACTTATGAAAAAACTCGGGGTATTAAAAATCTTATGGCATATAAGCAAAGAGTCATTGATAACTGTCGAGAGGTAGGTCTTAGTTCCGTTGTTTTAGTTGCTACAATTGCTAAGGGTGTCACTGATATTGAAATTGGAAACATTATCCAATATGCGATCGATAATATTGATGTTGTACGAGGTATTACTTTTCAACCAGTTTCACTCTGTGGAAGAATTACAGCAGAAGAGATGGACAATCTCCGAATAACAAATGCAGATGTTCTAAAAGCAATTGAGGAACAAACTGGTGGAAAACTCAGCATGGATAATGCATGGTACCCACTAACAACCATTGTAGAATTCGGCAGACTTGTCGCATATTTAGCTGATGTAGAAGCTATAGAGTTTACCTGCCACCCAGATTGCGGTTTTGCAAGCTATCTAGTTGTCGATCCTGAGACGAACGAGATGGTCCCCATCATGGATTACTTCGATCCATTGAAAGTAATTGATTTTGCAAATAGATTCTGGGAAAAAGTAAAACATAAAGAAAAAGAGCAGATCAAATTCTTTGAAAACTTTCTTGGTGATTTTGGGAAGACCTTAGATAAAGGGCTCAACTTTTTGGATAAACAGCAGCTTCGGGCAAGGTTTTTACTAGGTGTATTGCAATATATGAAGAAGCCGGGAAAACTTATGGAAATGTTTGGTAGACTAATAATGAACGGAGATTGGGAGAGTATTAGCTCATTCAGTCATGGAACACTTTTACTATCAAGTATGCACTTCCAAGATGCATATAATATGGATCTTGAAAGAACTAAAAGATGTATTGTGCATTTTGGAGTAGCTATGCCCGATGGAACAGTAAATGAAATTTCATTCTGCACTATGAATACAATACATCGCCCTATTATAGAAAAGCAAGTTGCTAAAAAGGTTACCCAAAAAGTTAGAGACGAATTTGATACCTCAGTTGGTCAAGCTAGAGAAGACCTTGAACAGAAAATAGAGCCTGAGGTCGCTCAAAATGGTGGTATTGATATAAATGAACTAGAAGAGGAGGATGAATAGATGTCAGAAGAGCTAATAGAAACAAAAGATGGACTAAAACTTCGTAAATTGGCTGAGTTAAAGACCTCGACAGCAAAAGAATATGAAGATGCGATGTTAAATCGAGTAGAATACTTTAAGAAGAAAAATGAAGCAAAAAGCGGATTCAACAGTATTTTGCAGAACACATTTTTTAAAGCCTTCAGTTCTGCTTTAGATTTTAAGATAAACATAGATAAAGCCATAGGAGAGGAAAATTTAAAAAAAATTCATGATGTAATAGACAACATCCTCTTATTTGGCTTATAAATTACTTTTTGATACTTTTTTTATTTTATTTTGATTTTCCTTTTAATTCATATTATTATGTATTAATTTCCCTGTAATGATAATAAATATATTTTAAAGGAACTTTATGTTGTAAAGATCTTCTCATCTTCGATTTCTGTTTAAATTTAATTTTATTTCCAAAACCTATTTTTGAAATAAAATTTTAAATTAGATTATTATGGTATTTAATTTCTTTACCTTACCTATTACTATCCTTTTTATTATAAATGGATTTATTCAATTATACTACGCAATTAGGTTAAGGAAGAAGTTTGCTCAAAAACATAATTTTCAAAATTCTATTTTGGTATTTTTTTTATGGATCATTGCAGGGGTCCTATATCCATATTTCTATTTAAGAGAAACTTTCCAAATCAGGTGGTTTCAGGCGTTATCAATGCAAATTATTTGCATTTACGCCCCACTTCTTATTCTTGGGATATTATTCTACCAATATCAGTTTGTGGTCAAGAAAAATCAAGATTTAAAATTAGAGAGAACTATTGAGTCCTTTCAGAACAAAATGATTTTATTATATAATGAGAAGGTGAATAATAAGAATTATCCATTAATTACTGATTTGCATAGAAAGGCTTTTCATTTAATTCCAGCAGTAGTTATAATTTTTTTGTGGTTTTTTGCGGTTTATCTTTGGGATGGAATTTGGAATGCTGATCTTTTTTGGGGGATCACTGGTGAAGAATATGGTATTTTTTTAATTCTAACTGTAGGATATGCCGGATTAATTATATTTGCAGCATTAGACTATATTCGATTATCATATATATTTGAAAATAGGAGCATATATCACCTAATGCCAAAATCTGTTTCAAATTTATTAGTAAAAACGTTAAAGCCTAATGAAATCTATGAGTTCACTAAACCAGTTGCGTTAGTATTATCATTTGTACCAATTTTTTTCTTACCAATTAGTATATTTTCAGCTGCTGCCCTTATATCTACTTTGGGAGATGCTGCAGCATCTATCTTTGGGATATGTTTCGGTAAAAAGAATTTCCCTAAATCTAGTAAAAAAACTATAATCGGATATGTTGCAGGATTTTCCTCTTCATTTATATGTAGTTTATTAGTGTTTTGGATATTTGAACCCTTACTTTCAGTAATAAAGTTAATGATTATAGCTCTTAGTGGAGCATTAGTTTTTTTAATAATAGATCTAATGAGTCTAAAAGTCGATGATAATATTCTAAATCCAATATTTTGTGGGCTAGTTATGGTTCTTCTCTATTTATACATTTAAAAAAACGCATCAATCCTTTTAATCCCACGTATCTCATCATAAGTTATACCAAGAGCATCTAAAATTTGTTCTAAAGCCGATTGCAGCCGCTCTTTATACTTTTTTGAATCTATATCTTGAAGACTTGCTATCTGTTTTGCTTTAGCACCCACACTTCCTCTTGTAAGTACAATACTGATTGTCTCTCCTTTTTGATATTTTTTCCCCGTAATTTTTTCTACTTCTAATGCGGCTTTTACATGTTGAGGAACTACTTTATATCTATCTAAGGGTTTCTGTAGCGTCATATTTATTGCATAATCGTCCAAGGTAAATGTTTCGGGTTTTCCAATTTTTTTTAAATTTTCTCTGACATTTTTTATTATCTCCTCCCTAGCCTGCTTAAATTCTTCTTTATTGGTGACATTTTTAAGAATTTCTAGTAACTCATTAAAAACCTTTTTAATGAACTCAGGTGTATTTCTTTTCTTCGCAACTAATCCCTTAACATCGATATATTTGGTATCTTTATATATTCCTAAATAATTCTTTTTCCTTTGGGAAAGTGCTAAAAATTGATAAGTCTTCTCTTCTTCTAGGTCTAAATCAAGCTCATTTCTGCTCCAATCAGAGATTTGCTTCATTTGCTGCTTTGTAGGGTTTAATAAAAAAACAGAATCTGTGTCACCATATAAAACTGTTACTCCTAGTTCTTCAGCCTTTTTAATTGTCTGTTTAATGGAATATTGGCCTATTCCAGTGGTGCTTTCAGCTACAGGTAAACAAAAGAGAGGGAAGTTTTGACTTCCAAAAACACCATAAGATCCATTTATAAAAACTTTAAGCGCTTGCTGAATTGTTTGATAATAACTTCTCTGTTTTTCAGATAAAGTTTTATCTCCTGATTTAGGCTTAAAGTATTTAACTCTAATATCACGGAAGAATCCAACTACATATGCAAATATTCCTTTTCTATGTGTGCAAATATGATAAGGTGTACCTTTTACAAGATTGTCTTTATCGTCCTTATGTGGACATAATACCGTTTCATAAGATAAATTATATTCTTTAATTATTGAAGGATATAGGGACGCAAAATCCATTACTACTACATTAAAATGAATTCCTGGTACAGGTTCAACCACATAGGCTCCTAAGAATTTATCATCATCGAATTTTGACATTAATGCCCCTCCTTTCTTTGATTCAGAAATCTCAGCCCTTCTTGGAATCAGATATCCTTTTCTTCTGTGCTCAAAATAGAAGATATTTTGTATCCAAGTTGAAATTTGACGTCGAACCATTTCATGGATAGGCATTTTTGTTATTCGACATAATAGGACTATCAAATTCCAAACTAACGAATTGTTGAATTGAGTCAATTCCAACGTTAAAATTGAATCTTTAAGGTTGTACCAAGAGAGGATATCATATTCCATTTCATGGATTTCTTCTTCATGTTCATATTTTTTCCTGCCTAATAACGCCGCACTTATTGCATTAAGTGAGGCGCTTTCATATGCTCCTCCAAATGCATATCCTGAAATACTTCGGTTAAAGAAAAAATTGAACAAATCTATGTGAATTCCCTTTCTTAAATCACAATCTGATTGCGATAAGAGTCCAAATCCCCTTTTAACATGAATTGGATTTATACTTCTTTTTATTTTTAATTTATTTGCCCTATGAAACATATAATTTAAATCAAAATTATCTCCATTAAATGTAATAATAATTGGGTATTTCCATAAAATTCTAAAAGTTTCTTTTATTAATTCCTTTTCATCTTTAAAATAAGCAATCCTAGCATCAACCGGAAATTCCTTATGAGGTTTACGATAAAAGAAGCCCTCACGTTCTAATACATATACCAATTTAAGTCCATCATTAGACGCAAATGAAACACTGATAATTGCTTGATTCGCAAGTTGAGGATCAGGAATAATTATATCTTCCTGTTCTAAGTTCACTTCAATATCCATTGCTAACAGCTTGACTTCTGGAATTGGAGTAAGAAAAATATCTAGAAAACGATCTGAGAATTCTTGGATTTCTTGGGATTCGTCTTTAAATAGACTACGTAATTCATTAGCAATTTTTTCAGATTCTGCTGTTTCTTTTTCAAAGCTCACTCTTTCTAATTTACCATCTTTAATTTTATAAATTAATCCAGGTATCAGTTGAGTATCAAAGATATAATTCAAATGATATCTAATATCTGCTTCCCATGCTTTAATTTCATTTTTTCCTAATATGTTTTTTATATTTAACCCAGATCCCCCGATATTCGTAGGTGTCTTACCATATAGCTTAGTCATCCTTAAGCTTTCATCTTTTATTAAATCATAGCGCTCTATCTCTTCAAATCTCTTAAATCCATCATAATCAGTTAATTTTTTTTCTATTACATGTTCATTAACCTTCTCTTCATAATAAATATCATTTAAATTCGAAATTGTTTCTTTACTTAGACAATATGGTTCATGTCCAGTTGTATCAATCCATATTTTTATGTCATCAGAATCTAAATCATAAAATTTACAGTAAGCTTTATTTTGACCCCCGTCATAGTCAACATCAAGTAGCAACCCCCTTTCTAAATTTTTTACAATTTCACCTTTCTCAATTAAGTGACGAATATACTTTGAAGTCATTGATTCACGTAAGACCTTTTCTAATTTTATACCACCTATTTGCAATCCGATTGGCTCATCATCTGCTCTAAAAAATAGTTCTTTAGGAATCTCTCTCATTTTAGACTCCTCAATTACTATTTCTTTCACATTTTTTTGCTGCCCTTCTTTCAATAATTGCTTTTTAGGAGGTTTTTTAGTAGCTTTTTTTTCTTTTTCTTTATTCTCTACAAAAGGAAAAAGAGATTTCTGTTTTTGGTCTTCCTTTTTATTCGATTTTTTCGAGCTGGGCAATTTAATTACCGTTAAAAATTAAATTTCACTTATTATTTAATAATATTCTAATCTTTATTATATTCTCAACTATTTTTAATTTAATAATCCCACCCTAAGAAAAAAGACTAAATATAACTTTAATTAACTAGCTTTATTTAAAGACATAAAAATTAATGAGGCATTCTATTTTCTTGAATGACTTTTTTTATCTCTTCTAAGAGGAGTTGCTTTTCAGCAATAAACCAATGTAGTTTAGATTTCTCGGGATGTTCTTGGTAAATTATTTTAGCAATTTCTTTAACATCCTCTTCTTGAGGCTTAATAATTTCCCCATTTACATCTTCTCTTATTAATAATACTAAATTATCTGTTTCAAGGGGCTTAACGTCATAACCGTTTTTGATATTGTCATTAATTGTTACACATAATTCTGCAAGATACCACACACTTTTATCATAATCCTCGTCGGTTTTATATCTCTGGTATGCCAATATCTCAACATCTTCTTTTGTAAACAAGTTTTTAAACAACTCCGTTATTTATATAATTTTTCAAGGTAATATATTATCAAAAAAGATAATTTTACATTTAATTATTTGTATTCAAATAATTTCATTATTTAAAAAGCTCTCAATGCCCCAGATTTATCATATTTAACCTTTATTCTTAATTCAAGCATTTAATCTCTATCAACAAAAAATCTTTTATACTAATCAAGTATAAAATAACTTTAATACTATAAAATTTGGTTAGTTTAAGGGATGTTAAAATATAAAATCATTTTAGCTGGAGATAAAAATGTTGGGAAAAGTTCTCTTATAACAAGATTCTGTGATAATATTTTTAAAGAGGATATGAAAGCTACAATAGGTGTGGATTTCAAGAGAAAGGTGATTGATCTCAAGGGTAAACATAAAGATTTTTCTTTAGATTTAAATATATGGGATTTTGGAGGTGAAGAAAAATATCGTACATTATTCCCATCTTATGCAAATGGAGCTGCAGCAGCTATGATATTATTTGATACGACTAATAGAAACTCTTTATATGGCATAGATAATTGGATAAGAATTATTCATGAAAATGCATTGGAAAACGTTGTAAAGATCATTATTGCAACAAAAATTGATCTAAAAAGTATCCGTGAAGTTTCTAAAAGTGATGCTACAGATTTCTGTAAAAAGTATAATTGGTTCGAAAATTTCATTAGTACTTCTGCAAAGACTGGAGAGAATGTCGAAGAAGCTTTTTTGCATGTGGCAGAAGAGATTATAAAGAATAATCTGCAATTTTGTAAGACTTGTGGAGAGGTCTTCAATCGAAAACTGAAACATTGTCAGCATTGTGGAGAAAAAGTAGAAATGGAGATATCACCTCTTTAAACTTTTTTATAAATCTTCTTCTTCTCTATTATAAAGAGAAGGAGGTGGTTTTGCTTTTTCTAATGGTTTACTTTTAATTCTATTAATGAATGCTTCAAGTTCCATTTTAGCGTTGATTATTGAATTATCTATCTCATCTTTAACTTCTTTTTCATCTAAAACAGAGATTCCATGACTAGGATAAAAGCCTTTAATCTTTAGCGTGTTTAAAATCTCAAGTGAATCTATATACTCAGAAATTGAACCAGATTCATATATATTTGTTATAGCCCCTTTAAATAAAGTGTCACCTGAGAATATATAATTTTGGTAAGGTTCGTATAGACATATGCATCCAGAGGTATGACCAGGAGTCTCAACAACTTTTAGAACCGT
Source organism: Promethearchaeota archaeon (assembly GCA_048939995.1). GTDB lineage: Archaea > Asgardarchaeota > Lokiarchaeia > Sigyniarchaeales > SOKP01 > SOKP01. Next base: position 324,516 of record JBHLOY010000001.1, read on the forward strand.
ATTACCTAAATCTATTATATTTCTATCCTCTAACCAAATATTAATACGAAGATCAGTTAAATCTATGCCCCATTTTTTGCCTTTAGTAATTAATTCATCACTATTTTGGATCTTTGCTGCTGCCCATCTATGGGCTGCAACGGGACAATGAAAGTAGGCATTAGAACTAATATGATCAAAATGCTCATGAGTATTAATAACTAAGTCAATATCTTCGATCTTTAAACCTACTTCTGTAGTAATTAAATAATTAAAACTGTTGAATTTTGTAATAATACCTGTATCTATCAATACGTTCAAATCTTCCCCTACAAGGAGATAAACATGGCAACCTGATCCTCCTGAATAAAATTGATATACATTTGGTCTTAATAAGTTTAAGGTATATCCATTCTTCGTGCCATATAAGTCATCTTCCTTAATAAGTCGAGGTTTAAAATATTCGATATTGCTTGGAGTAATGTATCTTCACTTTTTTAATTTAGAATTAAGTATTAACATTAATGAATAAAATAAAATATAAAAATCAAATCAATTCTTATAAGAAAAAACCAAACAGTTTTACATAAATGTTAGATCTCAACAATTGCTCTAATCTATTTAGTCACTTTTAGATATTTCAATTTGAATACGAAAGTGAAGTACTTTATGAAAAAGAAAGCATTAACAAAAAAAATCATTCTGCTCCTTCTAATTGCCTTAATAGTTTTAAACATGAATGGAAAATAGATTATATTCACCAAATTTCTAATTTCGCATCAGCAAACTGTATTTGTTTAAAAAAGCTCTCAAAGCCACAAAATGATATCTTTGAGAGTCATTTTAAAAGATTTTTATATAATGATCTGGCATTATAAGAGGGAAGACTATAGAAAAAATAAATATTATACAAAATATACAAAGATAAATTGCTTTAATTTTAATAGCGAAGTACAAATAAACAACTACTGATATTGCCATAATAATTGATGCTATGGTATTAATTACCAAAGGAAAAAAATCAAAACTATTCAGTAGAATAGAAATTATAGATAATCCCCCTGAAACTATTAAGTAGTTTCCATAATTCTTTTTGTTATATAACCCTATAATGATATTAGAAACTCCAAGACTAACAATAAGAATTATTCCTGGAACTAGTTTATGCCAAATCAACGAATATATTTCAAGAAATTGAATTTCCTCTGCTGATGGAAGTGATGTAAACATAATTGCAGGAATAAAAAAAAAAATAAAGTACCATACTGCAGCAAGAAATCCACTTAAAATGAACAACCAAGATTTTTTAACACTCTCGATTTTTTTCCTTAATAGAAATCCAGCAAATATGAGAATTGTGAAATCAACTATAAGAATAATATTAACGATATCTGGATTTGCAAGATGATAGATGATTACCATTGTTTACTAGTTTACCATGATTTAATTTGTTTATATTAGTTTAATTGATTAAAGAGAAGATTCTAAATAAGCTTTATTTACTTCTCAAAAAAGCCAAAATTCCAAAATGAGCATCTTTGGAGTTAATTTAAAAGACAAATGGCTATAAAGATCACGCAATAATTCCAAAATTATAAAATGCTTAATTGATATAAAAGGCCATCAAATTCACGTATATCCATTTAATTACAACTTTCGAACTTAAGCTTTAAGTATTGTCATTCAAAAATAAAGAAAGTATACCTAACATCCTTTATTCACATCTTCCTTTTCAGATTATTTAACTATTCTATCAAATTTCTCAATAGGAATAATGATAAAAATCATAAAATTAAAATTTAATATTGCCCTATCTTTAAATTATCATTACAGAAATGCCTCCGTAGCTTAGCGGTATAGCGGCAGTATTTAAATTAATCTCTAATAATTGTTGATACTTGTAATCTGCAGGTCGGGGGTTCAAATCCCCCCGGGGGCTTTCATTCTAAGACAAAGCTCTTTCTCAGATTGTTTTGAATATTATTTTAGACATATACTTAATTTACCTAATCTTATAGAATTTAAAGACGGTACTTAAAATAATATGAACAAAATTAATAGAGTAATACTATGTATTATTGACGATGTAAGTTCAGAGCACTTCTTTAGCTTAATAAATATGGGAATCCTTCCAAATTTTGAAGAATTAATGAATAATGGAACCTTTTCAAAAAATTGCATAACTGATTTCCCAGCAATAACTTTTCCAGCTCAAGTATCAACAATTACTGGTACTTATACAGGAGATCATCGAAATGAATATTGCCATGGGGTTCCGATGTATGATTGGATGGACAGAAGCTACGTACCTCCTATTTTACGATCTTATGGAACATATGGTTCTAAAAAAAGAATTCAAATCTATAATATCAATGAAGATATGGGAGACAAATGTAGAACCTTAATTGAAATGATCGATGAGGGAAATTCAGTAAGCATTCCTCAATTTATAAACCGAGGAACCAATTTTTTTTTCCCAGAAAGGAGACCAAAAATGATATTATATTATCTTTTTATCAAATATTACCCCAAAATCAAGGAAATGCTTGTTAGAGCAAATACAATCATTATTAAAAAGCTATTAAGAACATTTGAAAATCCAAAACACTTTTTTGAGTCTAAAGAACCTCCTATTGTCTCACTTCTATGGTTTATGACCTCTGATTTGCTAATGCATATATTTGGTTACGATTCGTTGCTTTATAAGCTAAATCTTAGACATATTGACAAGGTTATCGGTTATTTAATCGAAGAGCTTAGCAAATTAGGTTATTTAGACGATACTTTAATTGCTATTACTTCTGATCATGGAAATTACAAAACTAAAAAGATTGGAAACTTAGATACTTTTTTTAAGAAAAATAGGCTAACTCAATTTCATCCTCGTAAAAACCTGAAAGGGAATATAGATTTAGCAGAATTCGGTGGATTAGGTTTTTTTTACTTTAAGGAAAATTATCCCCATTTAAATAAAGTTTGGATACCTCCTAAAATAGAAACACTTAGAACTTATGGTCCAAATGGAGTGAATCTATTCCAAGAATTATTTAAAATTGAAGGAACTGAATTAATGTATTACAGAGATTCTGAAAATTCGATAAATAAGGGGAGGATTTTTTTAAAGAGAAAAAAGCAGAATAAAGAAGGCTTTATTACAGGATTTATCGAATATGAGGGTAATTCTAATAATCTTAAAACAAAATATAGTGTTGGTGAGGATGTTGATCATGATATTTTCGGATACTTACATGATGAAAGTGCTATAAAATTGATGGATAATAAATATCATACAATCGATGAATGGCTAGAAGCAACTTATCATTTAGATTTTCCATTATATCCTGATCTATTAGTTAGACATTTTAAAAACCCTCGAAGTTCTGATATTATTATAAGTACTGAGGGGAGAATCGCCTATAACATAAAGCATGGTAAAAAAACAAGTAATAATTATTACTTACATGATATAGGTCTTAGAAAATGTTCTGTTGTGCCTTTAATATTAGCCGGTACTGATCAAATTCCAAAGAAAGAAATAACATATTGTAAAATAACTGATATTGTACCTTCTTTACTAAGAATGCTGGGAAAAACTCCACACAAAAGTGTCGTGGGGAGATCCCTTATTTGATTATTAAATAATTTAAATTAAAAGCTTAATATACTACTCTAACATTGACAGATACAATTTTGATTACTGGAACTGATGGTTTTATTGGCTCGTATTTGAAAGAATTCTTTGTTGAGAATGACTATAAAGTTATTGGAACCACTTTTATGAAAGAACCAGCTGAGAATGAAGTCAAAATTGATTTTCGTGAAAAGAGGGAATTTGAAAAATTACCAAAAAGTAATTATCCTACTATTATTAATACAGTTGGTATCGTAGATCAAACTGCTTCAAAAAAGACAATCATGAAAATAAATGCCAGAGGAACAAAATACATATGTGAATGGGCTTTAAATCATAATTGTCAACACTTTATCTTTATTAGTTCTGTATCAGCTTATGGAATCAAGCTTTTAGGAGAAAATCGCTCTGAAGAGAATACTAAAAGAAATAGGGGGATATTTGGAATTCCTTATATGAAATCAAAAGCAAAAGCAGAACGATATGTTGAAAGAAGTGGTTTGAATTATACTATTTTAAGATTACCCCCAGTTTTAGGTAAAGCTGATACTTATCTTTCTCCTTCTATTATCCCTAATCTACTTGACGGAACGTTTTATTATTGTGGTAACCAAGATCATAAATATTCCACGCTATATATAAAGAATCTTGGACCAATTCTTAAGAAGATCATTGAGAATCGCCCATCTTGTGACATATTTAATTGCACTGATTTTCAAATTACTTGGAGAGAACTAATAAAAGAGTATGCAAATATTTTAAATATTAATATTCTTGAACAAAATAAACCACTATTAAGCATTATTAGAAACTTTCATGACAAGCAGTATTTATTAATGATTTTGTTTAGTCGCTTTGGATGTCATTATCCAAATGAAAAATTGAAAAACAAATATAATATTAATCCTATTTACTCATGGAAAGAAGGTGTTAAAGAAGCTGTTGATAATTATTTACTGGAGATTTTAAAGTAATCATATTTCATCAGTCACCTTTTAATTGAAAAATTATTTTATTTAAGAAAAAATATAATCCGTGATATCGCAATATACGAAAAGTGAATTGTTATAAAGTTATATTTATATTATTAATATTATTTCAATGAGCTAGTCTACACTAATTAGCTTAAATTTAAATAAAACTATCATAAGATCGATGCTTTATTTATGGTTCAATTAAATAGGATCATTGAACAATTGAAAAAGATGCGAAATTTAATTCGCATAACAGTTGTGGGAGATGGAGCTGTAGGGAAGACCACATTGGTTCAAGCTATTCTGAGAATCGCTCTAAATTGTGCTGAAAATCCCCCAATTACTAATTTTATGAATACAAAAAAAATAAACCGTACTCCTTTCATGGAGATAGAATCATGGAATTATAAAGATCTATTAATTCAATGCTATGATCTGGCAGGACAAAGGAGTCCAGGAGCTCATCCTTTAGATATTTTACAAAATCAAGTGATAAGTTCAATTGATATTTTCATTTTTGTTTTTTCAGTCGATAGATATGAATCTTTTGAAAATCTTAATAATTGGATGACATTGATGCATTTGGATAATTCTTATGTCAACAAAAATAAAACGGGATTAATTCTTGTTGGAAATAAGATAGATTTAGGCAGTAATGTATCGAAAGATTTAATCCAATCGATAGTAGGAGACAATAAGTACTTTCATTCTTATGTAGAAACAAGTGCCACAAAAGGAATAGGAATTGATGAGTTATTGGATGGAATAGCAAATATCGGTAAAAACATTCTTAACACATACATGAAAGGCTAGTTCATAGCAATGAAGTAATCGATTTAACTACTTATAGATGATAACATTATATGACTGAAATAACCTGCAGGCTTTGTAATGAAAGTATTAGTTTTAATATTGAAGATAAGGAGTCTTATTTACATAAAAGCGAAACTGGAAATCCAATAATTGGAAAATTGTATACAATACGAGTAGGACATCAATACAAAAGAGGTTTAATACATATCAATGTAGTTGTTATTGATGAAAAGGGAGAGTATCGAGCCCATAAAGATTATTACGAAGAAAAGGAATTAAAGCAGAAATCTTTTGACAAATGGGAAAGATTTTTGCACCAGATTCCAATAGAAATTAGATCTTATTTAACTTTAGCAAATGATAATGAAAAGAGAATCTTATCCTCAATTACAGACCCGTTAAATAAGTCACCAACTGAATTGTATTATAATTTAGCAAGATTAAAACTCGAAAATCCATTTAGTCAGTTGTTAAGCTTTTTAGCTGTGAAATGGGGTTTTATAATTGGAACAGGAAAGTCACTTTTACAAGAGAATTATCTTTCTAATTCTTGGAGTTATCCAATATATTTACGTTTGCAAGCAAGATTTTCCCCTAAGCCAGAACTGGTGGAGATCATAAAAGGCTTGGATTTTAGTTCAGCCCCAGCTTTAATGCAATTAGAAGTAGCAATTGCCAAAGCGGAAATATATCTTCGTTTAAGTGAATACAATTTATTAGAAGAATTATATAATGAGTCCTTAAAAAATTGGGGTCATGAGACGTCTATTGAAATGAAGAGTGGTTGGATGTTAATTCAAGGGTATTATGGATTTGGTTTTTATTTTCTTGGAAATATAAATAAAGCTATAAAATTAATAGAACCTGCTTTTAATTTTGGACAAATAATTGAGAATCGTGAAATAATTAATGTTGTGGGGAATTTTTATGCAGCAGTACTTCAGTCTAGCGGAGAGTTAGAAAAAACTCTGCAGACTTACCATATTGTTTTGAATGTGAGTGAGGATATGGGAGATGAGAGAACAAAAGCAGTAATCTCATCAAATATGTCTGTTGTTGAATCAAAACAAGGATTATATGATCAAGCTTTAGAGCGTCAGAGAGCTATTTTGGAATTACCCATTGTTAAGGATGAGTACTTTTTAAAAATGTCTCTCCAGAGTATTATAGCTGAGACTCTCTTTATTGCTGAGCATTATGAGGAATCAATAGACTTATGTAAGACTTTAATTTTTGACAGAAATATGCCTACAAATTATAAATTTGATACGCTTTCTACTCTTAAAAAGATTGCTGGTAAGACTGACTCTCCTGAATTATTAGAATTTGTTAAAAATCATTTAATAGATGATAAAGAATTTTTAGAATCTCCAGTTAATAAAATCTTTAATTATGATTTAAAGGCTATTGATGCTAAGCTGCAGGAAAAATGGGATGAATTGGTTGATTTGTTGAAGAAAGAACGCAAAATTATGTTTAGTAACAATTTAATTGAAGATGCTAGCGATATCGAAATTAGGCTCGCTGAAGGCTACTTTAAATTATACCAACAATTTGAAAAACTTGAGGATCTGAATCATGCATATAGTCACTTAGATCTTGCTAAGATGATTGCATTTGAACGTCAAAATTATTTAGACCTATGTAGATTAGAGATACTTAAGGGACTACTCGCAAACGAAAGCAAAGTAACTGATCAAGCAGAATTAAATCTAAAAAATGCGCTAAAAATTGCTCAAGAGCACAATTTGCAAAATCTAGAGCCCCAAATTGTTGAACAACTTGATCAATTAGATAAAGGAATAATTGAAAAATCAGCAAGTTCATTTCTACGAAAATTATTTAATAGATTATCATTCAGGAAAGCTGAAGAAGCAAAACCTAAACAAGAAGGTGTAGTGTATACAATTTTTGTTGCAAATCAAGATTCAACTTGGAAATTGGTATTACAGAATGAAAAAGTGGGATCTTCTGAATATACCCATTATTTGTTAGGTTTTCGTGATTTGTGGGAACAATTAAGGAGAACTGATATTAATCAACCAAAAAATTACTTTAATACAGAAAAAGGAGCAGTTCTAATTGAGAATTCTCCTAATTTTCAATTAATTACTCTATGCGATCAGTTGGATTATTTAACAAGATTAACTCTTCAAAATATTTTGCCCACATTAGAAGAGTTTTCATTTAAATATATTCCCGAAGAGTTGTCTCAAAAAGTACTGGAGCTTATAAATACTAATATCACAAAATTCATTAAAGTTGATTAAAATATTTAATAAATAAATAATGGAATAAAATTTGGTCTTATAATATGGAACCAAACATTGCAGCCTTAAATGCCCTCAAATATGTTTTAGAAGCAAAACCAGGTGAATCAATACTTATTATTTCTGATGATGTGAAAAAAGAAGTAGGTCAAGCATTTGCTAAAGGAGCGATTGAATTAGGCTTATGGACTCGCTTGGTCATTTTAAATACAGAATTAAACTTATTCAGAACAGAAATTCCAAGTAATTTGTTAGAAATGTTAAACTCATCTTATAAACCAGACATTTATATTAACACGTTAAGAGATACGGCTAAAGAAACCCCATTCAGAATTAAAATTATTCAATTACAAACTCGAAAGCACTTATCCCGATTGGGTCATTGTCCTGGTATAACAATGGATATGTTATCAGAGGGAGCTTTATCCCTTTCAAAAGAAGAGCATACTGAAATGCAAAATAACGCTCGAAATCTATTAAATATATTGCAAGATGTTGATAAGGTCCTTGTGAAGGCCCCAGCAGGTTCAAATTTTGAATTGAGTGTTCAAGAACGTACATGGTTTAGTGACACCTTCCTTAATTGGAAGGAGATGAAATGGATGAATTTACCTACTGGTGAAGTTCTTGTAGGCCCTATTGAAAATTCTATGAATGGAACGTTGGTATGTGATTTAGCTATAGGTGGTATTGGGCCTATTAAGAAGCAAGTGAAGTTAGAGGTCCAAGATGGACGTGTTGAGAAAATTGAAAGTGATGATAAGGATGTCCTAAAGATAGTAAAAGAAACTCAAGCTACTGATGAGATGGCAAAGTATATAGGGGAATTTGCTTTTGGTCTCAATCCTAAAGCCAGACTAGTAGAACAATTTCTTGAATCAGAAAAAGTGGGAAATGCAGTACATGTTGCTTTCGGCAATAATATAGATTATCCAGGGGTAGTAGCAAATAATTCAGCAAATCATCAAGATTTTCTAATTAATAAACCATCAGTAGATATTATCTACTCTAATGGCCGTTCTCGAAGAGTGATGGAAAAAGGTAAACTATCTTTAAAATGAATTTTTCCTGTTATAATTAATGTTATAATTTCCACTATAGAACAAGATAATAAATCAGTTTATAGAGGTTCTCTTACTAAATAGTAGGTTTTTTCAGAATTACATTTTGGACATATAGTTTTGCTTTCCCTTGAAGCTGTTTTATCTTCCCACTCTTCATTACAATTTAAACATCCATATCCAATAAAACCTTTTTTAACGTCAACATTACCACCATATACCGTAATAAATTTTCCCTCCATTAAGGCTTGGGTTACTTTTTGATGAGCTCCCTCTAGTATTCTAGAAAAAGTAGGTTGAGATACTCCCATCTTTTCAGCAGAATCTTTTTGATTCAACTTGATATAATGTTTGAGGCGTAAAGCCTCAAATTCAGCCATATTTATAACTACTTGATTTTCAGATGGGCGTTTCTCTATCATCCTATGAAAATACTGATTATCAGGGGGGTTTTTTATCATTCTCATTCTTGTTCGGCGGCCCATAATAATCACTATTATATTATTTATATTTGAAATATTTATTCATTTACTTATTCAAATTTCTTATAATAATAATGAAAATTTTAATCCTTTGTTTTTGAATCATAATCACTTTAATTGATTCTCAGATTCATCATTATATTTAAAAATACATAAATCTAATCTATATCTAATTTTAATAAAAAAAAGAGACAAAATATATGACCGAAAAAGAAGTTGAAATACATCACTCAAAGAAAAACATGGCATCATATGGATTTGCGAAATTTTTAAGTGAATTTATAGAGATGGCTTTTGCGACCTGGGCATTTGCTTATTATCAAAGTGTACTTGGATTACATCCAATCTATGTGGGAGTAGGATTTGCATTATTCGCTATTTGGAATGCTGTCAATGACCCTCTTTTAGGTTTTATCACAAATAGACCTTTTAAATTTACTAGAAAGTGGGGACGTAGGTTTCCTTGGATTATAATCGGAGGTATTCCTTATATCTTAAGTTATACATTAATTTTTTTACCTATAAATGTAGATCCTGTGTCTGATGCGTGGATACTTTTTGTCTGGCTAATTTTTTCTACATGCCTATACGACACTTTTAATTCAATATTTTTTATAAACTATGTATCTTTATTTCCTGATAAATTTCGCTCTGTGAAAGAACGTAGAACTGCAACAGCAATACAAACACCTATTGGAATCATTGGTATTGCTCTGGGCTTTCTTATACCGCCATTAATAGTTGATGATGCCTTTCCCTTTACTTTTATCATTCAAGGAGCAATAATTAGTGCGATAGGTCTAGAAGTATTAGCTTTAGCAATACCAGGATGTACAGAAGACCAAATAACTATTGATAAATATCTGAATAAACATAAAGATTATGTTAAAGAGACGTCATTCTTTAAATCATTAAAAACAGCGTTTAAACAAAAAAACTTTGTGATTTTCATTATTAGTTACACACTATATCGTTTTCTAATTATCTCTATTCAAGCATCTATTTATTACGTAGTTACATTTATCATGGGCGAACAAGAAGAAATAATGACTTATCTTTCAGCGAGTTTTCTTATAGGGGCACTATTCAGCTCCCCTCTATGGGCTTTATTGGCACAAAAAACAAATAATAATAAAAAAGTTATGGTTATTTCAAGTTTTGTGCTCGTAGCTACTACAATTCCATTAATGTTTATTGATAACTGGGTTTTTATGCTTTTTCCGATCGTTTTATGGGGTGTAGGGGAAGGTGGATACTGGGCGATGATAGCTCCAGTGTTAGGTGATGTAATTGATGAGAGTGTTACTCTCACTAAAAAGAGAGAAGAGGGATTATATAATGGGTTTCTTCAGTTCTTTGGTAGACTTGGGCTTCTTATGCAAGCTGCTTCTTTTACAATCATTATGCTTATAACCTCATTCCATGTCGATCCTTATTCTGGATCTGCTCTTTTCGGAATAGACCTCTTTTTTGCCTTAATTCCTGGAGTTGCAATGCTGATTGGTAGCATTATATTTCTAAAATATTTCAAACTAACTCCTGATAAAGTTAAAGAAAATCAAGAAATAGTTAAAAAATTAGGATTGTAACTCATCTTAAAATCTTTTTTTTTTCAGATTGATAATTTTAAAAAATAATCTTATCTAAAAAGATTATAAGAATTAAATAAAAATTAGTAAATAACATAAATCATTACTTGGTGGGTCAAAATTCGGTATATTGAATATCAAATAATAATTGGAGATGCACCTCCTGGAATAATAATTGAGGATATTAAAAATAGTGCTACTCCCGGAAGAATTGATCATATTGAGGAATATATTAATGAAGCAAAAAAGGAAGCAAAACTCTTCCCTAAGGGGATCATTCATCATCTCTCAACAGAAGCTTATGCTTGGAATTTTTCTTTAATCTATAAAGCCAATAATTTTGATGTTATAAAATGGAAAACTGCTTTCTCTTGGAAAGAACTCATCGACGAAGAAAAAAATAAATCATATGAACTTGAAAAGGGCTTATTTATAGGGGTTGTTGCGGGAGTTTTCTTTTTTTTAATAGATGAAAACATCGATAGAAATTATATAAGATTAGCAGAGATGATTGACGTATTTATTCAAAAGACAAATCAAGAAGCCCCCTTTTTAGTTTATGGATTCTTAGAAAATAAAGAAAAGGCTGCCAAATTAAAGGCAAATAAAGAGATGCTAGAAAATCTTGCGGACATAAAGGCATTAGTATCCAAGTATGGTGGCGAATTCAAACTTGAAAATTTGAAAGAAATTAAAATGAACTTGCCTTTCTTAATTAGGGAATATTCACATTATTTTTTAACTCATTTTAAGTCAATATCTTCAAACTATTCAGATCTTAAACTTAATCAGGTTTTTTTCTTAGATTATGAGGATCTGACAGCCTTAAAAGAAATTGAATTATCTCTTAGTGAAGAATTACAGACTGGTCAGACCGTGGATGAATTACTATCTGAATTATTTTTTAAGTATTTAAAACAATATCAGGAAAAAATAGAAGTAATTTTAGAAACTTCCAAATCTGAAAAAATTCAAAGACCAATTCTTAATAAAACTGAAGTAATTAAGGTAATCATTGAAGAAATTAAGAAAGGCATTAGAAGACAATGCCCTAATTGTCTGAATAATGATAGGAATAAAATAAGAGAAGTAATTGACCGTGAGAATGTTATAATGGAGAATCCCAACATATATGGTTTTAAATATATTTGCGGGATGTGTGGTCATGAGTTTACTAAAAGAGAGATGATTAAAAAAGTCGAGAAACAAGAATAAATATTTTAAGGGTGGACAACATTCAGATAAAATATGCTAATCGGTTAGAACGTTTACCTAAGTATATTTTTGCTGCTATTGAAGAATTAAAGGAGCAAAAAAGAAGAGTAGGTATGGATTTAATATCCCTTGGGATTGGAGATCCAGATTTACCCACGCCAGAACTAATTATTAATGAATTAATTCAACAGGTAAAAATATCTAAAAATCAGAACTATCCTTCAAGTATGGGTGAAAGTGATTTTAGGGAAGCTGTTGCAAGATGGAATAAAGTGAGATACTCTATAAATTTAGATCCCGCAACAGAAGTATCACATGTTTTGGGTGGTAAAGAAGGAGTAGCAAATATCGCAAGAGCTTTTATCAACCCAGGAGATTTAGTCTTATGTCCAAATCCAGGATACCCTGTTTATGAAAATGGAGCGACAAAATTGTGTGATGGAGAACCATATTTACTCCCTTTAACTAAAGATAATGGTTTTTTACCTGATATTGAATCAGTCGATACTAAGCTTCTTAAAAGAGCAAAAATAATGTACTTAAATTATCCAAATAATCCCACAGGGGCAATTGTTTCTGAAGAATTTTTAAAGAAAATAGTGGATTATGCGGAGGATTATAAATTCATCATAATCTACGACAATCCTTATTCTGAATTCACTTTTGATGATTACATCGCACCGTCTCTTCTGCAGTTTAGTTTAGATCATGTTGAGATCAACAGTGCCTCAAAAATGTTTAATATGACAGGTTTCCGATGTGGCTGGATTGCGGGAAATGCGGATATTATTGAGGGTTTAAGAAATATAAAATCTCAAATCGATTCAGGAGGTCCAATCTTTATTCAAAAGGCAGTAATTAAAGGCCTTAATGAATATAATTCTAATAAAAAACCCTTGATCGTCTCAGAAATCATGGAAGTCTATGAAAAAAGGCGAGATCTTTTAGTAAAAGGTCTTAATAACATGGGTTGGAAAACTGACACTCCTAAAGCGACATTTTATGTTTGGACACAAATACCAAAAGAAGAAGGAAGCAGTATGGAATTTACAAAGAGATTAATAAATGCCGGGGTAATTGTCACACCTGGTATTGGATTTGGAAAATATGGAGAAGGATTTGTTAGATTTGCATTAACTCAACCTCCTGAGAAAATAAAGGAAGCTTTAAAAAGAATTGAAAAAGTAATTAAATAAAAATAAAATATTAATTTATTATTTCTTTTTTGAATATTTACTCCTAAGGTATCCAATTCTTCTCTGATCCTCAATTTCTATCTTTCCTTCTGAGGAATCAAAGTAGTCTAAAGAAATCATAACAGGAGCCCTATCAGAATCCCAATTTTTATAATAATCTAATATCATTTTAGGATCTAAATTCTCTGCCGCCTTCCTCTGCATTTTTTTCACCTCCTTTTGTTTATTTATTTATCACGCAGAGAGAGAAACCCTACCCCAACCTCTTTCTTAAAATGTAGTAAAATATTATGTTGAGAGAACAAATCCCAAAAAATTATTAGAAAAAGGTCAGAAAAAGGGGTTTATTCTCTCTTCATAACACTACAACTGGGATAAAGGCTCTCTTATAGCCTCCCCATGAGATTGTAGTATTATGTTGTGAAAATATCATTTTTATTGTTAGAAATATGAAATCGTGTAAACTTATAAATTTACCCATTTCATTCCCATTTGTTAAATTATCCCGACATTTGACTACACAGTTTTGTATAAATCATATTGTTTAAGAATTCTTTAAAGAGACTAATAATTTTAATGAATTATGGACAAAAAGATTGTTTTAGTTGGAGCAGGGAGTACATCTTTTGGACTAACTATGTTAACAGATTTATTTCATAGTAGGATATTAACAGGATCTACTATAATATTACACGATATCAATAAAGAGCATCTAGAATTAATTTTCCAATTAATATCTGCTGAAAATAAGTATCAAAATAATAAATTCAAAATTGAATACACAACAGAGAGATCTAAAGCCTTCAAGGAAGCAGATTTTATAATTAGCTCGATTGAAGTTGGAGAACGCTTCAAACTGTGGAGGGAAGATTATGAAGTTCCAAGAAGAAATGGATCAACACAAATTTTGGGAGAATGTGGAGGACCGGGAGGGACTATTCATGCCTTTCGAATTATTCCTTCAATTATTGATATTGTAAAAGATGCCGAGAAAATTTGCCCCGATGCTTTTTTTATAAACTTTTCAAATCCCCTTGCACGAGTATGCTTAGCAATTAAAAGAGTAACTAAAAATCTAAAATTTATTGGGCTATGTCATCAAATTGGATTTTTAAATAAGCATTTACCTGCCCTAATAAACAAGGCTTTAGATCAAGTAAAGATTAAAGTGGGAGGCTTAAATCACTTTGCTTTTCTGCTAGGTCTAGAGGAGAGAAAGACTGGAAAAGATTTAATGCCTGAATTCAATTCAAGAGCATTAAATTATTTCAGACAGAAGGAAGATCGTTTTGAGTATTCAACTCTGACTTTTGAGGTTTATCGAAGATTTGGTTTCTTCCCCTACGTAGGAGATAACCATTTAGGAGAGCATCTTCAATTTGGTCAAGAATTTATTAAGAGCCAAGATATGATTGATTGGATTGATCAAACAGAATATAATGGAAGATTAATTTTTGAGTATATTATGTGGAGATATAAAAAATTTAAGAAAGGCAGATTCCCCAGAAAAGGCATACTTCCTAAAATATCTTCCAGAGAGAGGGCTATACCAATTATCGAAGAAATTATTCAAAATAAAAATGCCTATGAAGTTGCTGTGAATATTCCAAATGACCAAATTATTGATAATTTGCCTCAGGATTTGATTTTAGAATGTTCTGCTATTGTTAATAAAGAAGGGGTTCATGGAATAAGGATAGGTGTAATTCCAAAACAACTTGCTGCGATATTGAATATAGAAGCAACAATACAGGACATTTGTGTTGAAGCAATACTGAAACAATCTAAAGAACTAGCAATAACTTGTTTAGCAATAGATCCTAATGTAGGTAATTTTGAAGCGGCTGAAAGGATATTTAATGAGATAAAAAGCAAAAATAATTATTACATTTATTTTAAATAGACTAAGTAGAGAAATTTGTTATTATTTTCTTGTGAATGGCATATTTTACGAATGATTAATGAAAAAACCCTAAACATTTATTTACTGATATTACTATATAATAGCTCATGGGATCCAATGAGAAGAAAAAATCTAGTGAGAGAATTGAACGTGCAACTACCTTTCTTACGAAACTTTGGTGGTTTTTTGCTTTTTTAATAGGAATTCCAGTAACTATTTCCACTATTAGTTTCTATATTTTCAACTTCATTATAAGAGATATTTATATCTCTATTGGACTTTCAGTGGTTGTCTATTTATTCGCCATTTTCATTTTTTATAAAAGTTTTGACCAATACAGAAATAGTCCTTTCTTTCTTAATAATAAAAACAATTTTAGCGCCAGAATTCACACATTTTATATAATTAGTAGCCTTGCTTTAATAGTTACTCCTATATTTGTTTATATAACTCCTGAGGGATATTATTTTGAATTACTTCCTTTAATTTCTTATTGTATTTTATATAATATCATTTATTTTTATTATTTTTATAAGCCTATTGAAGATTATGATATCTCTGAATCAAGATTTAAAAGTGGAATAAGTTTTAAATCATCGTTGAAAGAGTTTCACAATGTAGTGGTTATATTAAATTACATAATTCATATTATTTTCTTAACCTATACCCATTACACGAGATTATCATGGCTATTTGCTTTAATATCAAATATTGTTTTCTATATCTACACAATATTAACAACAAGAAATTTAAGGAAGAACTTTAGAATTGCTATTGACAAAGGGGAATCTATTCTTAACTATTTAATAAAATTTAAGAAAAAGTTCACAATATCGATTATTAGCCTGTGTTTTGTGCTCTTAATTCAATTACCATTTGATTTTTATCTAATAAATACCCTATCTGGTGCCATCTATACCTATTTTGATTATATTATGATCATATTCTATTCAATGATCTTCTTCTTTTTATACTTGAAACTACGGATATATGCCTCAATATATTACGAGAAGGAAGTCTTTAAATTATCTAATCAGGGAATGAATGAATCAAATGAAGATTCTTCAAGAATTTTAATGAAATATCAAAAATGGAATATGATAATATCTCTGTTTTTCAGTATTTTCGTGCTTTTATTTTCATTAGGGATCAATTTTCCGGTAATAATCATTATTTCCTTGCCAGCTATTATTATAGCAACGTATTATGAACAAAAGGCTAACTTTTGCCCAAAGAGATATAGTCGTTATATATTTTTATTCAATAGTATTATTATATTAAGTTCAATATTATTTTTAGGAGTTTTTTATCTCGAACTTCAAATAATTCTATTTCTCCTAAGTATCTATTTGGATTTACAAATTTTTTCTCATTATAAGTATTTTGATAAAAATAAAATCATTTTGACCCAACATTTAATAGCTTTCATATGCTTCTTAGTAATTTCTCAATTATTTTATCCTTTCATTTCATTAATCTATTTAGGGTTAGCTATTGACCCTTTTTTGTTAAATCTTATAAATATCTTAATCTATATATTATTAGTAAGTTTAGCATTATTAGGTACCTTCTATTATTTATATTTCCGTTACTTTAGAAAAAGTAAATGGAAGAATTTTAGTCTAATTCTAAATATTGTTATCTTTTTAATCGAAATTCTTTCATTTGCTCTTATAAATTTATATAGTATTTTTTCTGTAGAATTTAATGTATATATTAATTATGTTATAATAAGTGCTATTTTTCTACCAATAATTTTTGATTTGTTTATTGGGCTTAACTATCTCCTTGGAATCACATCTAAAAAAATTTCTTTGAAGGAATTATACTACTCATGTTGGATTTTAATTTTAACAATATTTAGTACCCTACTTTATTTTTCCCTAAATAATTACATGTTCCTAATAGCCGATTTATTATATCTCTCTATTTTTTCCCTGATTTTACTTAAATTTGGAGTGAAAATTGAGCAAGTAAATATTAAGATCTTCAAAAAAATTGTGAGTCTTAACTCAATTTTTATCCTTATAGAGCTTTATTGCTTAACATTCTCAATTATTTTTTCGAATCTTATTTTTTTAGAAATTTCACATAACCTTTTGCTTTCTTCTTATTTCTCATTGGTTTCAATCGCAATTTTAATAAATATATTCCTAAGGAAGATTATTTCAATGGTAATAATAAAAATGATTAATTTGGTTAGTTTACTGTTTTCTACAGGAATAATTTTTTACAATTTATACGCTTATACTCTTGGATCTTATTTTGTTATTATTATTCCGATTTTATCTTCATGCCTTTTCTTTTATATTTTCATTTTTTATCTTAAATCATTAATACATGGGTTTTTACCAAAAAACCTTTTTTTAATAAATACAATAATCATATTCATCTCCTTATCTCTTATACCGTCATTCTATGCATTAGAAAGCATTAAGTTAGGATTAACTGTTGATTTTGTTACAGTATTTAATTCAACCCTTTACATTATTCTTGGAATATTGTTTTTTATCACTGTTTTCTCGCCACAATTTAAAATTAGAGAAGGAAGGAAGCGATTTGTACTATTTACGCTGATTCTTCTTCTGTTCATTTTAGCGGGAACCACAGTTTTTTATTATTCAAATCTATTTTTATATACTACTTTGTTTGGAGAAACAGTTCCTTTAATCGCAAGCTCAGCTTTTCTTTTCGTTCCTTTAATATTACTATATAAGTATCAATTTATTAAAATTAAAACTAGTAAAATCCTTATCCTTTTAAACTATCTTTTTCTCTGGGGAGCGCTAATATCTATTCCAATTGTTTTTTGCTTAGAATTTATAAGATTAGGTAATTTTATTCAAACTTATCTCATGGTAACATTATTAGTTGTAATATTTTATGGGTTTTTAAAATCTCTATCCCCCATATCACAATCGCTTGAATTTAGAGCATCTTTTGATTATAAAATACGAATAATGCAAATATGCATTTGGTTTTGTATTGCAGTCTTGATCTCATTAATTATTCCTTTTTTCTTTTTATTCCAACAATATTATTGGTTAAATCTATTTACAATAAGTTGTACACTAATTCTTTTTTTCATCCTGAATATAGCAAATCTACCTCAATTAGAGAGTTTCAAGCAAAAAGTCTTTGAAAACAAAAGAAGCAAATTAGATTTTTATAAAATTTACAAAATTTATGAATATTATAAAAATATTATTTATTTTGGACTAATTTTTTCAATATCTTTCTTTTTTTACTCAATCTTCCAAGCTTTCAATCTTGTTTATATAATTTTTCAATCAACTGATAGCTTATTAACGGGTTCTTTTAACCTAGTAATTTTTTTGATATTTACTTTATTACTCTTACATTTTACAAGTAAGATAATTAGATTAGAATTTGTTAAAACAAGAGATATAATTGAATTAATAATTTGGTTAACTATAAAATTCAGTATTTTATTGTTCCTCTCTTTATTGCCCATTCAAATTTCAATTTCTAATAGAATTTTTCTAATAATCCTAGCGTTTGCTATTCAAAGCCCAATTACCATTAACTATCTCGATAAACATATGATGTTTTTAGAAAATACTAAGCTACTCATGAATAGAGTTATAGGATTTTTGTTTTTTGTAGCAGCTTTAGGGTTTATTATGGAAAATCTATGGAGTGTTAATATTAGTATATTATACTTTAATCAAAATATTCCAATTTTTATTGGCTTTCTTATATGTTTAATTTTTACATTTTTTAATTATTACATTATACATTTTAATGAAATTATCCAAAAAGGAGGGAGATTTAGAATATACAGATTGTATCTAATCTCCTTTCTGTTATTAGTTCTATTTCTATTGATGAATATTCAATTTATTCTAATATTTTTATTTGGTGTTCTTGTTATACTTCTTCGAAACAAGAATAGAAATTTTATATGGCATCTAATCAATTATTTCGTAATTAGTTTTCTTTGTTTAATTGAATTAAATCTTTTTATAATAAAATTTAATCTTCTTCCTTTTACTTATATCCACCCAGGAATTTTTGCTTGGATATATTTTATATCCTTTATTTCTATTTTATTTATTTCAATTATTCTTAATTTTAAAAGAATCAATATTCTTGAGGAATTATTATTGGATTTTTTAATTCCTTGTTTAATTTTTACCTCGATTTTAATTTTCTTTCCGATTCCTATTTTTTATAACATCACAATTTCTATTACTATTCTACTATTTTTAATAAGCTTATTCTTTTATCGCAAAAAAGATGACATATATATTTGGTTTATACGTCCATGCGCCTTATTATTTCTCTTTAACCTAATAAGTATTGGCTCTTATTTCATAATATTTAGTTTACCCATCTATCTTGAATACAATCTGATATTAAGTTCCACCCTAACTTTTAGTATTATAGGTTTTTGCTTTGCTTTATTTTATCATAATTTAGAAAAGAAATTTAAAAGTAAAGTAATATCAATTGTTCTCATCTTAAGTGTCATCAGTTCCTTTATATTTTCTTACCTAATCATAGAAATATCATTTACATTAGCTTTTATTTTTCCATGGTTGATTGCTGGAAATATGGCTATCATCTTATTATATATCTCCATTGGAATTTATCAATGGAAAATATCATGGGCAATTTGGAAATCAGGGTATTGGATTTGGATATTTGTTCCGATCGTTAATTATCTTTTAATCGCTCAATCATTCGCAGGAATTGATGTTTATACAAATGCTCTAAATTTATTTGGTTTAAACATTTATGGTTCGTATTTAATAACGTTTGTCATTTGTTTATTATTATCATTACCCTTCTGGTATACATGGATTAAAGACCACTTTAATGTAGTTTTGTTTACGATTTGGGGTTTTAGTTTGTTTTTAATATTTTGGTTTAGTCAAAATGCTTTCTTTGGATTTGATATATTAATTATTTTATCATTTCTGGGAATTGCTATAATATTCCTTATGCCAATTTTTTATAGATTAGGTTTTTGGAAAATTCTATCTATTCTTTGGCTAATATTCACTTCACTTCTAACCATTTTTATAACATTCATTTTTGTTGGAATTAATTTCCCTTTAAACCAGATTATTCCATTTGATTTAGTCGTGGTTGGATTTCTTTTCATAGTATTTTCCTTTTTTCCAAATTTGAAAGCTATGAAATACATAATATTGATTACAGCTTACTCCGTAGCCATGATTGGTATTTTTTGGATACTATATATCCTTATGGTTTCAATAACCTATAATATTCCTGTATCAATCAATATCTCTTTCATTATAATTGGTTTTAGTCTATTTAGTTCACGTATATTGAAATTAAATAAAAAATTATTCAATTTTCTAATTTCTACAATGTTAACTGTGAATTTTTCACTTTTAACATTCTTCACTTTTATCATGATCCCTCATTTTGAATTTTTCGCGTTATTTTTAGCTATAACTGTTTGTGGAGGATCTCTTCTTGTATTTAATCGATTTCGAATGTTTTCTCCGATTAAAATGATCATTCCTTTATCTATCTTATCTATGGGAATATCCTTAACATTCTCTACTTTAATCTATATTTTTCTACCAAATTCTTTTTTCCTTATATCTGCTGCGTTCATTTCGATAATTTTATTGATTAATTATCCCGTTTTAAAATATATTCGCCACATTTTATGGTATTCTGTTCCTTTGCCTTTTTGTTTGTTTATTTTGCACTTTTTATCATTACTAGGGCCGTTCCAATCAATATTTAATTTAACCTTGGTTGGATTGATTTTATATACCTCGATATTTCAAATACTTACGAATTTATTTTATGGTAAAGCCAGGAGTATAAATCTTTTAGCTTTTGTTTTAAATTCTACCTATATATCCCTATTTATTGCTATTCTCAGTCCCTTATTTATCGTCTATAAGATTCTTGAATTTTTTATAATTTGGTCAATTTTGATTTTATTATGTATTAGATATATAGAGAAGGGGGGTCAAGAACTTCTCAAAAATAAGGCAATTACCATTTTACTTAAAATTAGTAGTTATATAGCATTATTCCTCTACCTTGAAATTTCTCTTCTAATTACAGGTATATTAAATGAATTTATAGTGCCTGAATTCACGAGTAGTGTTTTGATTTTTTTTGGAACCTTACTTTTATTATCATTACTAGATATTTTCCTTATTAAGAAAGTTAGTAGCAAGTTAGTTTATCCAATTAATGTGATTTGCTACATTTTAATTTCAATTTATTTATTTATATTTCTAAATCGCTTTTTAGCTATAGATATACAATTTATTTTCTTAAATCTAATCATATTATTGGCGATGCAATTTTATACCATAAAAATCATATTTTCTCTTCTAAATCAATTAGAACGTTATGATAGAGAGAAGTTAACCTCTTTACAAAAGATTTTTCAAACGATTTTACTTAATACTATATTCGTTGTTATTAGTTTATTTGGATCATCTTATTTCACATCAATATTCCTAAATGTTTCACCATTGCTTAGTGGATTCTCTGCTATTTTCTTGTTTCTAATGATTTTTAGTTTTCTAATGTTTAATCTGAATCAGTTAGTAAAGATTAGGTTTAAGCTAAAGGTGTTATTTGTTTATTATCTAATATTTATAGTAAGTTTTGTTTCATTTTTTACCTCTTATATTATGATTTTCAATCTTATTACTATCTTATATCTGAGTCTATTTTCTCTTATTATCACTAGTTTGTTATCTTACTTTATCTCCTTGCTAAACAAAATATATATAGAAAAATTAGGGACTGAGATGATAAAGAAAGTTTATTCATTTTTACAATTTATTCTTTACTTAGAAATTTCATTGATTTTCTATAGTCAATTTTCCGTTTATTTCAATATATTCGAAAGTATATTAACGTCTCAAATAGTCCTAAGTTTAATTTCCTTAATCGAATTAAAATTTATAAAAAAAGTAAAAGCCTCCTATGTTCTTCTTATTCACACGATTAGCTTTTTTAACATTAGTTGGGCTCTATACGTTATTATATTTCAATTTACTTACAATTATTTTAATTTAAATATCATTTTCTTCATTTTAATGCAATTTTATACGAATCACCTATACTTTATTACTAAAGCTGAATTTAATCCAACAAAAAAACCTAATTTTAAGAAATGGAAATTAATTAGACAAAAAATAATTGGATCTTGTTTCTACCTTGCTTTATTAGTATATATTGTGCAGTATTTAATTCTATTTATTCCTGATATTCTGCTAGTAGTTTTAATCTCAAGTATATTACTTCATGGTTTAATGTATTTAGATAAATATGTGTCTAAATTTTTAGCTACCTGGTCAAAATATCTAATTATATTTTCTGGGATCTTAATTATAGGTGTTTCTATTTTGTATTCGTTGAATTGGATCTTAACTATTTCTATACAAATCATTCCTATAACAATACTCATAGTTTTACTTGAAGTAACCTATTTGATAAGATTATTACATCTGTGGAATATTTTAAAAAGTGAGTTTGCTAAGAATCGAAATTACCTCATTATCTTATTCTATTTAGATATCATAACTTGGCCTCTTTTTTATTTAAACTTGCAAATTTATAATTTTCTGAATATCTTGTTGATATTTTTTATAATATTAATAATAATTTCTCTGATTGATATTCGGATAAAAGCCATTAAACCGAGTCTAAGAAGAACAATCTTTAAGGTTGGTTATACAATTTTTGATATAATATTATCAATACAGATATATACGTTATTAGAATACATAATTCAACCAAACTTACCATTAAATCTTTCAATAGCAGGTCTAGTATTTATTATAGTAATTGGTTTTTTAATAAAGCCTTTTAAAAAGCGTAGACTTATTTCATTCTTTTACTGGTTCTTTATATATCTATTCATTAGCCTTATCATTTTTTACGCCTATTTGAATCTTTGGAGTTTTACAGTAGTTGTATTTGGAATACTATTATATCCGTTTATTTTCATGCTTGAGGAGTTGAGAGAATTATTTAATCATTTCTTAGATTATCTTCAGAAGCTTATAATCAAAATTAAATATATCATAATAGCTGGTTATAAAAAATTGATTAAATTCATTAAAGACAACTTCAAGATAGTCCGAATTTTAATTTGTATAATCTTTGGAATAATGATGGGTTTTATCTTTTCTGAGTTTGTTTTAGTCATTTTAAATCTATATCACTCAATTCTGTTAGCAATAGCTTCTTTTGGGATTATTTATGCTTTTACTGACTATTTATGGTACTTTTTTTACGTCAAAAAGCTTGGAGATGTAAGACAAATATTCAGACAAAAGTTAAAGATATTTATAATTATTTGGATTAGCTTCTCCGTCTTTATATTTACATTAATACTACCCTATGTTGGTTCTGTCCTTTATTCATTATTTCTTATCTTAATACCATTTTGGGGTTTAGGATCAATTTTAATCTGGGTGGTTAATCGAAAAGAGGCTAAACAAAAAATTTCGGTAAAAACTAGGTTCTTTATAACCTTGTCTACAATAGTAATATTTGTTATTTGGGTAACAGTTATTCTAATTTGGTACTTTTTTGAAATTCGTGTTTAAAGGATTTAGGTTTCAATGAAAAATTTATTAAAGAATTAGGTTAAAGATTTCTCTTTTTCCACTTTCTTATATAAGACTTAAACTCGTCATCTTTCATGCCAATTGTATTTACTTCATTAACATGACTGGACGATTTATGATTGGGAGCATTTTTCTTAAAATTTAATGTCCAATCATAATAAGATACTGCTTTTGATGACATAATTAAACAATATATGTACCGAAAGATAAATCAAAAGAGAGTGTTAAATTTCTAAATATTAAAAGGCTAAGAATGGATTAAAACAAATATAAAAACCTAAAAAGAATGATTGATTGACTTTAAAATAATTAATTTAAATAAACTCAAAAGGGGAATATTATGGAAAATGAACAAAATAATACAAAAATTAATGTAAGAGATTGGATCATTCTCAGTACTACAATGATCGGAGCTGTTTTAACAATTCTTGCCTTGATATGGCAATTTAAACCTTCTTATGGTATTATAACCGTAACTTTTCTTCTATTGCTTTCTTTCATATTGTTTGTAAATTCTGTGTCAGCAAATTCAAAAGCAAATTTTGAAATTAAGTCAAAAAGAATGAAAGAAAAACAGATCTTTAGATTTGTTTCATTTGCGGAATACACTTTTGGTCTTGGCTTTACTCTTGTAATAACTGCTTTTTCTATTCTTGGCTATAAATATTTCATAGATTTTGCAGGTCGAAGTTTAATAGCACTAATTCTACCAATTAGTTTTATGATCGTTACATGGATAATGATCTTTATTTATAATACTATTAATTACTCTGGAAGGCCACTTAAGAGTTTTAGAAGTTTAAAGAGAAATTTATGGATATTAATGGAAATGTTATGTTTATTTTGTATAATCTTAGATTTTTTTGAAATTATATTAATTCCATAACCTTTTTTCTTAGCTCTTTTTTTTTTCAATTAATATATATTCCTTTCTAGGTTTACCGCTGTCTCCTTTAATTTCGATTTCTTTAACTATTCCTTGATTAATGAAATAATTTAATATTTCTCTTAGTTTACCCCCTCCAATTTTTGATTCAATGCTTAATTCTTTTGTTGAGATATTTTCTTTGTCTTGAATTATATTTAGTACAGTTTGGAAGGGCTCTGGATATTCGATTTTTATTCTTTTTATAATAGTTTTTACTTCAAGATATCGTTTTGATTGTTGTACAAAATTACTACCAAAGAATCCATCAAAGTGAAAAATATCATCATTTAAGAAGAGAACTGTGTTGAGATATTTTTCATCTATTAAAAAGACTCCATTGTTCACTATTAAATCATTATAGCGAACTTGTTGACATGTTCTTTCTTTAACTTGAATTATTTCAATTCTGATTCTCTTAAGAATATCAGTAATTTGATCAAAATAATTATTTATTGAATCAAAATCCTCATTAGAAAAATATAGAACTAAATGAATCCCCCTCAAAAATGAATTGTAAAAAGCAGGTTCTAACTTCTTTAATAAAGTCGGGGGAAGTGCTGACATGTATATTTCATTCCTGCAATTTTCTATTAACTTATAATGATATTCGGCAGCAAGGTTTATATCTGTATAATGATAAAATGTTATATTTGCATAACATTTACCCGAGGTACTTTCTTCTGCTTTAATTGTTTCTCCGATCAAACTAATTTGTTCCTTAAATCCTTTGATTCTTTCGTCCAATAATTTGGTTAAAGCAATCTGAGGATCAATTCTGAAATATTTTTTATTCTTTTCACTTTTAGATGAGAAAATTAGTCCCATATCTTCTAAAATTGATAAATTGTAATTAACCTGAGCATATGATAGGTTCAATTTTTCTTTGAATTCAAGAATTGTTCCCGATTTTTCTTCGATTATATAATCATATAATTGAATCTGAATTTCTGATAATCCGATATCTCTTAGATAACTATGGTAATTTTTAAGCATTTTTATAATTATTACTCTCTGGCTATCTAATTATTATGTGACACAATTAAAAAGTAATTTCTAAAATATATTGGTTATTTATGGTGTTAAATACACTTCTCAAATAACACAAAAACAATTAAAATTGAAAAATAATAAAAATTTAATGAGGTGATATTTTTTGGCTCAATGTAAAGATTGTAAATTTTATAAACCAATAAATGATACTAAAGGAGACTGTTTTGGTCATGAGGTTCCTGCGACACTTGATACAAATAATTGCCCTACAAATAGTTTTCAACCAAGAGACTAGAAGTTGATAAAAAATGACGGTAAAAATAGATTTCAAGAAATCAATGAAAGAGTTATATCAACCAAGTGCGAAAGAGCCCGTATTGATTCATGTACCAGAAATGCAATTCATAATGATAGAAGGCAAGGGATCTCCAGGCGATTCACAACAATATAGTGATGCGATTGGAACGCTATATCCAATAGCATATAAGTTAAAATTCTTAAGTAAAGGGAAGAGTAAAGATTATGTAGTTCCTCCACTTGAAGGTTTATGGTGGGCTGATGACATGAAAGATTTTATAGAAGGAAATAGGGACAAGTGGAAATGGACAATGATGATTATGACTCCCAAGTGGGTGACCTCGCGAATGTATGAGGAAGCAAAGAGATTCGCGTTAGCGAAGAAGTCTGAACTTAAAGAAAGTATTACCAAGGTACGACTTGAGAAATATCATGAAGGTAAATCTGCACAAATTATGCACATTGGACCATATTCAGAAGAACATCATACAATTATGAAACTACATAATTATATCAAGGAGCAGGGAGGCAATTTTGATGGTTATAAACATAAGCATCATGAAATTTATCTTAGCGATCCAAGAAAGGCTAATCCGGCAACAATGAAAACTATAATAAGACAACCTTTTGAATAAATTTTCTTCTAAATTTATCTTATTTTTATTTTTGCAAAATTTTAAACTTCAATTTTACTATTAACTTAAGAAAATAAGAATAGACTCAATTTTTATATGAAATGAGTTCATGAGAGAGAATTTTAAAAGGTGAAAAGGTTTCGAGAAGCTGCAATGACTATCAAAAGGTTTTCCGGACAGCCAAAAGATTATCATTGCGTAGTAATGCTTCCGTTCCTAGGTCTGGAAATCTCTATGCATGATCGATTTATTAAGTTATGTTGCGTTATGAAAAGAATCTTCATTCATAAGCATAATTGCTTATACCTGTGAACGTTCTTATCGTTTGATAATTTTACCAATTCGTTAGAATCGGCAAGATTGAACGTCAAATACAAACTGGAAAGCTTGCATCTTAAGTCCTGATTATGCTTTTTACACACAACCTCTTTTCATATTGCTATTAACTTTTTTTAGTACCAATGCATTGAGGTTACATTACTGCTTCTCGATGTTCACAGCATTTGATATGAACAAGTATTAGTGTGATAAATTTATATTTAAATAAATCTATTAAGGGGTTATTAGTTTACCAACTATATTTGGAAAAATAGGTTTTTTAGTCGACTTATCATTCATAGTTAACATTTTCATTAAAATTTTTAACCAATAAAACAAGATAAATCTCTTTGAGAAGATTTTTTCCAGTAATCTCGTTTGAGCACTTCTTCAAGTTCAGGAAATTCGAACGGAAATATATTTTCGAAGGCTCTTTTTAATAGTTCAATATATTTTTTCTTATCGTAGTGATGTATCCGTTTATTATAAAGATCAGAGATAATAACCTTTCGATCGGGAAAATCTGGGTCGGCATTGGCATTAAGAATTATATACTTTACATTCTTTCCAGGTGTTACTATAGAACCAGATTCTTCCAATTGTCTAGCAGCAATAGCCTGATATGAATTCACTTTATAAGCTGAGGGTTTGCGAGATATTCGTTGGCGAATTGTGAGGTCTTGTGTTGATAGCTTTCCTGAATAAATTTTATCAGCAAATTCATGAAATTTCGTTTTTGCCAATGGAATTCTTTTTATAAATTCATTAATAGTTTTTGCACCTTGGAAAATGTCAATAAAGGCATACTGGGCTTCTTTCACGATCGTAGGCACATCTCTACGTCGTACTTCAATACCCCGAACTTTAACTTCGCCATTGCTCTTTATGCCCCAATAATGACTAAGAGCTGGAACTCCTGGCTCAGCTTTTGAAGGGAGAAATACAATTATACTATATCTACCTTCCCAACTCATTGGAACATTTGTATGTTCTGAGATTCTATCAGCAATTTCCTTTGATATCTTCTCGAATTCTTCTGCTGTTCTTCCCCTTGTATCTTGAAGCCAGATGGAATCAACAATGCCATGAACGATTTTACAGTCATACTCTTCAGCAATCTCGACTGCTCGCATAAGAAATTCACGTGCAAATGCACATACCGTTTGATGAGCTTCGATTTTACCAAAACGTGCGTTTTTAAACCCTAAGTATCCAAAACTTACGACAAGAACCCATTTTAAGGCAATATCAGTGAACTTATAACGAACATTTCCTGTCTTTCGTACATACTCTTTATATTTTAATCTTTTAGACAAGGGAAGCTTTATCGACTTTGCGATAATTCCTTCTCTTTTTGAGCAGATATGGAAATCCAACCCCGGTACCTTTATGCCTGTTCCATCATCCTTACAACATTTGCAGTTGAGAGTTTCAGAGGAAATATTATAATTTGCCATTACGGAAGGATACATAGAAGAGAAATCTAGTTCAACAATATTGTCAAAGACACCAATCATCGGTTCGAAGATGTGTCCTCCCCGATCACTTCTTATTAAGTCCATTGCTGAATTAAATCCTTCAGGACTCTTTTTAAATGGGGCAATTAAGTGATCAAGTTTATACGCATTGTAATACTGGATGGACTGGAGCGCTCCTCCAATTGTTATTCGAGAAAGTCGTTGTAAGGACACTCGTGAAATACGGGCAACTTCAATAACGCCAGGAATATTACCTTCGGTGAAATGAAGGCTGGCATAGGATGCAGTATCTAAATGAAACCTGCCTGTAAAATATACTTGCGTCTTCGAACGATGGAATATAATGCCATATGACATATAATGGCTTGATCCTCCTGAGAGATTAAAAAGGCTCTTCTCTAGTGGAGTTTTATCTCGAGAGAAATAAAGCTTTCTTGATATGCCATTTACAGAAGCTCGAGCAGCTAAATATGGAAACATGAACTCATCCCCATTTTGTGTGAGAATTATATCAGGATCAAGCCTCTCAATGGCTTTGCTTAAATTTTCCAACTTTTCTGATTCACTACCTTGATCTATTAAGTATGTTTTCTTTTTGTATCCATCTGCCCGAGGAACATTATTCTCATCATTTTCAACAATGCTAATTTGTATAGAATCAAGTGGATCGTTATAGTATGGTCTTATTCCTTCATATTGAACCTTAATGTCAATCCATACAGCTTTTAGGGGAGGTAAATCATAAAATAGTTTTTCGTTGTTATCTTTCAATTCTAAAGAAACAAGCTTAGTTAAATAACCCCTTTTATTTCTGGTTCTCTTTATCTTAAAATGACAAAAAGACATTGGAAATAAATCGTTAACGTAGAAATACATTTGAGCAATAGGCAAATCTGTATTGTATAAGGTAAAGAGATCGATTTCATCAATTTCCTGAATAGTTTTCTTAAATAACGACGGTTTTTTCACTGATACGCCTAAGACTTGAGTTTTGTTTTGGTCTTCTAATTTCACATATTTGTCACATATTCTCACTTTTTTGACGTTATGATTTTGTTGAATGATATGCTTTAATCTTTCAAGGTCATTTCCAGCACTTGCTTCTGGTACTGCAAAGAACTCAGGGCAAAAATCATGATATAGCTTTATAACCTTCTGCTCTTTAAAGGGTTTTACCCAGAGAATGACCCCCTCGCTAAACGTTGAAACATCTAAAAGCCAGCCATCAAAAATCTTTTCCAAAATCAACTTTAGGACTTGTCTCTTATTTTTTCTTCTAATTCCTTTATATTATTCTCCAAAAACTCAATTTTTTTCTCTTGTTCTATGGCAAAAGACATAAAAAGAATTTCTGAGAGCAAGGGCCGTCCTCCTAAACTACCAGCATCAGCATGAATTCGCGAATAGTTCACTAATTTATCAAAAATCTTTCGCTCTTCAGGCCTAAGTGCTCTTTTGAAATCTTTCCAACTCTCGATTTCTTGTTCAAGTGCAGGTCGGAATGAAGGCACAGTTCTACCCATCTTTTCAAACCAAAACTTGTTTTTAAATCCTTAGAAGGGAAGTAATTCGGATAATTAAAAAGAAGATACTAAAAGTATTTACTGATTTTTTACACAACTGTTAAAATGAGAAGAATTAAACCATATATAGATCTTTAACTTTCTAAGATCTATAATCTTCTTGATTTGTAAAAATTTTAAACGAAGAGAAATAAATTAATATGTCATTAGAACAACATGCTCCTTGTGGAATTTTTTGTTCCAGATGTCCAGGAGTTAAATTTTATAATTGTAAAGGATGCAGAAACCAAAAAGGTCAGATAAAAGATTTCCCGGTTTGTAAGACTTATGAATGCGTCACAGGTAAAGGTTTTAATTTCTGTTATGAATGTGAAGATTTTCCATGTGAAAAGCTACAACCTATAGTTAATTTTGAGATATTTACACCCCATAATTCTAAAATATATAACTTGCTAATGATAAAAAAATTAGGAATTACGACATGGAATGAAATCTGTGATCAAGTATCAGATTTATATTATAAAGGACGAAAGATTCGCTATGGTGGCGATCCTTTAACTCTTAAAGAAAAAAATCCAAATTTGTATAAAAAGAAGAAAGAAGAATAAGTTGGGGAATTATAGAGGATATTAACTCAGGATAACCAGCAATCTAATGTTTTAGTTCTTGTAGCGTTAGCAAGACTTCTCTTAGGTCTTCGAGGTCTCCATTTCAAAAGGTGTCTTTCTGATAGAAATGGATGCTGAACAAGAATATATTCTACATATCGCTCCTCATTGTTTATTAGAACTAATACATTTCCAAAATGGGAAAGAATTTTCCCTCCCTTGGGACGGAAAGAGCTATATTCGTTTAATGGAGCAGTTATCACGATTAGTGGCTTTGTCTTTTGAAGAATCTTTTTAATACCATTTATCGCTTTTAATATGTCTTCAAATGTCTGCTTTTCATAATTTTGAAGTAATGTAGTTATCCCCGAAATTAAAACAACCTTAACTTTCTCGAGATCAGAAAGTTTGTGTTCCAATAACTCGATCATTTGTTCCCAAGTAAAAGCACGAGCAATTAAGATGTTATCTAAAACAATGCGTGGCGATAAATTCTGAGATACCGCAAACTTACTTATATTATAAGGATTGAATCGATTATTCCCATCAATAAAGGCTATCTTTACACTCTTACCTCTTAAACCCCCATGCGCATATGATTTTTGTGATATCACCGAAGTTGTTAGCAAAATGTTAGTAGTTGTCACCTTATCTCCGTAAAGAAGATAAACTAGATCTTTGTGGAACCCTCCTCCCAGTAGTTCATCTAAAGTTGAATCTCCACTTGACATAATTGGAATTTCTCGACTTTTTCTGTAAAATCTGAACCCCGAATTGAATGACATCAGATATTATATCTTTTTCTTCAAAAAAAAGTTGGGTTACTCCGACAATTTTCTAAAATGCATCTTCTTCAAATTGATAGTCAATTAAAAGGAATTTAAATAGGAATTGGTTTTCTTTTAAAGATAGGATCATTTCATGGAGGCAGAGAGAGATGATTATAAGTAAAAGTAAATGAAAGAATAATAATTTTCTTTTTTTTAGAAATTATCTTTTGATAAACCTTTTTAATAGAAAGCAGCTTAATTAATATCACAATTCAAATTACATTTGAAATAATTCATACAAAAGTGTATATGATATGGAAAATCCTTATGAAAATCGTTTTTGGCGTAAGAGCTGGGATAAAGGTCTTGCAGACTTAGATTCAAGTCTTTGGGAAACATCTTATAGTGATGCTGTAAGGGATACATTTGAAAAATTTCCAGAAAAGATGGCATTAGCATATCAAGGCTTAGAAATTCCATATAAAGATGTTGACATATATTCTAATCAGTTTGCAAATATGCTGGTCGAAAATGGCTTTAAGAAAGGAGATGTTGTGGGGATTAATTTACCAAATATTCCGGAATATATTTATGCTTTGCTTGGGACACTTAAAGCAGGATGCATTGTATCTGGAGTAAGTCCATTAATGTCCGATGTTCAAATGCATTATCAAATAGATGATTTAGGCAGTGGTGGTAAAAATGTTGCGTTGGTCACACTAGATGCGATATTTCAGCATAGATTAAAAAATATTGCTGATAAATTACCACAACTTAAATTGGTTGTAACAACCAGCGTAATT
Organism: Promethearchaeota archaeon; assembly: GCA_048939995.1. Classification (GTDB taxonomy): domain Archaea; phylum Asgardarchaeota; class Lokiarchaeia; order Sigyniarchaeales; family SOKP01; genus SOKP01. Next base: position 356,588 of record JBHLOY010000001.1, read on the forward strand.
GGATCATTCGATAAAGAATCTCGTGAAAAAATAAGAGCTGTAAGAGAAATACCATTTGGAGAAGTTACTCCTTTAAAGGATAAAATAGTATTAGACTTTCAAGATGATGTGTTAGTTAAATATCCTAAAAATTTACCAAATGTTAATGTAACTCCCGATGATATTGCTTTTATACAATATACCGGAGGAACTACAGGTCCCCCAAAGGGAGCAATGCTAACACATAGAAATTGCGTATCTGATCTTCTTATTGTGCAAAGATGGTTAGATTGGGAGAGAGGGGCTGGGGTTGCTTTATCAGGTTTTCCTTTCTTTCATATTGCAGGTACTTTCTTCTTAGAAAATTGTATCTATTTAGGTTGGAGCCAGATTTTAATAGCAAATCCGCGAGATGCATTACATATTTGTAATGAAATCAAAAAGTATCAACCCAATACCTTAGTAAATGTACCATCGTTATATCAGATTTTAATTAATTTTCGCAAATTTAGCCGACTAGATCATTCAAAATTGGAAGTTTGTATTTCAGCGGCATCTCCATTCCCTGTTGAGTCCCAGAAAGCTTTAGAAAAAATTGTTGGGGAAGGAAAATTATTAGAAGTTTATGGAATGACAGAATGCTCACCATTGACAACTATGAATCCTTCGAGAGGTGAGCGTAAGCTAGGATCAATAGGATTACCATTATTGAATACAGAGTTAAAATTAGTTGATCCTGATACAAATGAATTAGTTCCCCTTGGAGAACCTGGTGAGATCTGTGTTAGAGGCCCAATGGTAATGAATGGGTATTATAATAAACCTGAGGAAACAAAAAAGGCTATTGATCTAGATGGGTTTATGCATACTGGAGATGTTGCAGTGATGGATGAAAAAGGCTATTTGAAAATCGTTGATAGAACAAAAGATATGATTATCGTGGGAGGTTTCAAAGTTTTTTCAAGTAAAGTTGAGGATATTCTTTCGAAACATCCAGCTATCGGCATGATTGCTCTTGTAGGTGTTCCTAATCCCGATAGACCAGGTTCTGAATTTGTTAAAGCATTTATTCAAATAAATCCCGAATTCGATTATGATGGAACTGAAGAAGCCTTAAGCGGAGAGATTTTAAAATTTGCTAAAGAAAACTTATCCCCATATGAAGTACCAAAATATATTGAAATTATGAAAGAGCTTCCACTAACTGTTGTGGGGAAAGTTGACAAAAAAGTATTAAGAGAATAAACTTTCCTTCATAATATTTTTTTTTATTAAAATCTAAGTTTTATTTAGCTCTATTTCGACGAGTAGAATGATCTTAGGAAAAATATCCCCAATTTTTTCATGAATTACCACTTCAGCATTGTCATCCATATCAGTATGCTGAATGTTGATAATCGCTAATTTCGCACCAGCAGAAAGAGCTTTTCTGGGATAAAAAGCAACAGGATATACTAAAAGACTACTTCCAAGTACAATCAACAGGTCACAATCTGAGATCATCTCATCTGCTTGTACTAGTGTTTCAGAATGCAAGGGTTCACCGAAAAAAATTGCATTTGGTTTTAATAAACCTCCACAAACTTCGCAGGAAGGAGAATAATTTCCTTTCAATACCTGGTTTATCATGGTGGTAATAGGATAAATCTCTTTACATCTCATGCATATGGCTTCATTTACTGTACCATGAAGTTCAATTATGTTCTTAGTATGCGCCTTTCGATGAAGTCCATCGATATTTTGAGTTAAAATCCCTTCAAGTTTTCCTAATTTCTGGAGTTTCGTTAAAGATTTATGCCCATTGTTTGGTCTTGCCTTGAAAATGTTCATCCCCATTTCTAACATAAATTTTAGGTTTTTTTGAGTATCAGATATGTAAGAATGAATACTTGCAAATTCATTTGGGTTTACTTGTTCCCATAAACCAGTCCCAGGGCTTCGGAAATCTGCAATACCGGACTCTGTACTCATCCCAGCACCTGATAACACTACTATTTTTTTTGCATCTATGATTAATTGGGCAAATTTTCTTATCTTTTCATCCAAATTATTCATCTATGTATTTTCCCCTAATTCATTTGAAAATTGATACAAAAATAGAAAAAATATTTAATATTATTATTTTTATTTATTGATTATAATATATATTATTATAATTGATTAAGTTATAACATAGCAAATTTTTTTCATTATATCTATTAATATAAGAGGTATTTACTAATATACTTAAAGGAGATAAACTGAAGTGTGGGATGGGCAAATTTCTAAATCTTATATTTATAAAATTTGTGTAGTCGGAGACGGAGGTGTTGGAAAGACCTCAATGGTATTGCGTTATTGCGAAAACACATTTAAGGAAAATTACATTATGACTATTGGGTCCAATTTTTCTACTAAAACCGTCGATTTGCCAGCCTATCCTCAACTGCAGGTGAAACTTCAAATTTGGGACCTCGCTGGCCAGAAACATTTCAGCTTTGTACGCCCACCATTCTACCGAGGAGCTACTGGAATTGTTTATGTATTTGATTTAACACGAAGATCCTCATTTTCTGATCTAATTGAATGGAAAAGTGAAGTAGAGAAAGTTGTTTCTCAAAAACCAAGTTTATTAGTTGGTAATAAGATTGACTTAGCCAGAGAAGGTAAAAGAGAAGTATCTTTTCAAGAAGGAGAAGCCTTAAAATCAGAGTTAAATGCAACTAAGTATTTTGAAACTAGTGCAAAAGAAGGGGATTCTGTGGAAGAAGTATTTAAACTCCTAACCCTTGAAATTTTGAAAACCTCTGGTAAGATTTAAAATTTAATGTTCTATAATGATTAAATTAAAATTAAGTATTATATTTTTAACAAATAAGCTTTAGATCTTTTTAGGTTGTAAATATGTTTGGTGGAGGTCAAGTAAAGTACGATCGTGCGCTTACTGTGTTTAGTCCAGAAGGGCGCTTATTCCAAGTAGAATATGCATTGGAGGCCGTTAGGCGTGGAACTCTAGCTGTAGCTGTGAAATCTAATGATGCTGTATGTCTTGCGGCTCAAATTAAGATAGCTTCTAATTTAATGGATGCAGATTCTATAGATAAATTATTTCAAATTGATGAGCATATAGGTGTGGCAATTTCCGGTTTACATGCCGATTCTCGAATTTTAATCAATTATGCTCGTGTTCAAGCACAATCATTTAGATTAACCTATGATGAACCTGTCCGGCTTAGTATGTTAGTAAAGACTCTTGCAGATATTAAACAACAAATGACACAATTTGGAGGTGTGAGACCTTTTGGATGTGCTCTCTTTTTTATAGCTATTGATCCAGCAGGAGCTCAGATTTACACAACCTCTCCGAGCGGAATTTATCGTTCATTTAGAGCATATGCCTTAGGAAGCGGAGAAGCTGCTGCCAGAGAATATTTAATCGCAAATTATAAGGAAAAAATGCTATTTGAAGAATTAGTTAAATTGGCATTAAAAGCTTTAAAAGAATCAATAGATGAAGAGGCAACAAAAGAGAACATTCGGTTAGCTTATATTAAATCAGAGGACAAAAAGTTTCATATGTGCTCGAAAGAAGAAGTTGAGAAATTCTTAATCGACTTAGAAAAAAAATAAAATTAAATTTTAATTTAAGCATTTTTTGTAATTATATCGTAAGGCATTATTCGTACACATAAATTAATCCAACTAGTGATTCATAAATAATATCACCATTAACAATCAAAGTCCATTTATAATAGACAATAATATTGCCTTTTGATGTGTTTAAAAATCCAGTTAGAGTAATACCTTCTCCAAAATAGAGAATCTTATCTATGATTGTAAAATTAATTCCACTATATTCACCTATAGTAAATGATGTGTTTGTGGTTGAATAGACTAGAGGTAATATTAAACTGTAATTAACATTACTTGTTGTTGAAGTGTATACTGATAACCTTACAATGATGTTTAATCCTGGGGCTGAAAAATTTGTATCTAAATTTTGTAATTGGATAATAAATTTCGCGGGATCATCAGGGTATGTCATTAATGGTTCCATATTAAATTCATAAGAAAGTGATATGTTTGAAGGAATACTTGTTGAGATATTTAGGTTATTGTAAGCGATCTCAACATTGCTCCCATATCCAACTTTTCGAGTAAAAGCTTCTACAAAACCAACTAACTTTAATTGTTGTAAATCTCCTGCCGTACTATAGGTTGGAATGTAATAATAAATTGAATCTCCAAGAGGATATAAAAGTATATTACCATTTCGAGCACCTGAAATTAAAGTTATTTCTTGGGTTGCTTCAGAGAGATATGTTTCATTAGCTGATTTCGGACCTATTAAAGTTTTATCAGAGTTTCTTGTCGTATAAAATATAGCTTCTCCAAAATGAACTCCGTGTCTAACAACATACATACCAGCAAGTACTATGGCTGAACGTCCTTTATACTCAACTAGATCTAATCCAACATATTCAATCCCTTGACCTAAATCCGTTTCAATATAAAATAGATCTCCATTTGCAGGTCTTTCATGAAAATCATCTTCTCTTCTCCATGTGGTAGGGTTTTGAACGTGATATATGTAATTTGCTTCTAACTGCAATTCGAATAAATCTTCTGGATATCTAATTTGTTCTTTTAACCAATCAGGAGCATCTTGCCAATTATATCTAGAAATAGAGGTATATATTCTCCAAAGAGAATATGTAGGATCATTGCTAGTGTTTAAACTAGGATTTCTGTAAAATTCTAATTCTCCTGTTTTAACATCTATCAAACACACACCCAAAAATCTTAATATAGGAAATTTGGCATAAGAGCCAATATTTATATGCGTATATATAGAGACAGCATAATACATTTTACTTGCATTAATATCAAATACTAGATATGGATCACTATCAATCTTAAGATTTGGAAATAACGTATTTCCTACTCTTGTTTTAACATTCCGATTAATTAAATATTCGTGTACTGCTTGGGTTGCATAAGCTATTAAGCCCAGATTTATGGTTTTCCAAAAGCCTTCTAGACCAGTGAGTGTTCCATCCGGATCTCCTGTATAGCGAAATTCATTATTTGGAATACCTTCGGCCCATTCAGTTCCTAATAGAATATCTGAATCATAAGCTCCTAAAGACCCCTCTTCATAATAGCCTTGAGTTTTTTCTAAAAATTTTTTACTTTCACTTTCACCGAAAAATATTGGGTAGTTCTCTGGGATATTAAAGGTAGAATTCAAATTAACTAAATTACCAGAAAATGTATCCATTGCTAAGAAACCTTCAACGTGATCGTATAATTCTGTATTTGTTTGAACGGGATCCCCCGTTATTTGAGAAAATCTAATAGTTTTTGGAGCGACCCAATATTCACTGGATTGGTTTGTAAGTGGATTTCTGATATAAATTATATCTGAATCTGCTAAACCCTCAAAAGTAGATCCTATTGAAGCTGCTAAATACTGCACAGCGAAATCTTGGTCAAATTGCCGAATGTTTGATCTAATTGTAGCATCATCAGTTATAGGTGATTCTGTGAAATTCTCAACTGGGCGTTCTTCAAATATACTTAATCCAGCACATTCTCTTGTCCAATCTATTTCTCTACGAATTTTTTTATTCCACTCTTGTTCGACCCATACTTCAGTATTATTTAAACTAATTGCTGGTCCGATACTTATCATTAAAGGCACTATGATAAAAATTACTATTACTGCACCAACGACAATAATCTTTTTCCTTGTTTGTCTTTTAAGAATATAATTTTTAGAATTCTTACGATATGATAATCTCCCAAATACATAGATGAGGATACCTATAGCATTAAAGGTAACAAAAGCAAAAATAATTGACCAGATCTGAATAAGATTTATTCCATTTAATGCTTGTGTAGGTAAAAAAAAGAACCAGAGTCCAAAAAGCAAACCACATATTAATAACGTATTTGCTAAGACATAAAAATCGTTTCTTCTGAGATAAAGATTTTTTGCAATATTAAGCACTATTCTAAAAATAATAATACCTAATGAAAGGGTAATAAGTGGAAGTATTAAAGTTCCATAGATAAATATAGTTATAAAGTCCATATTATTTTGATTAAAAATTACTTGAAAAGCATCAATTATGATGTTAGGGCTTAGTTGTATTTCTCCATTTTCAATAAGATAAGCAGTCCAAGCAAATGATTGTCCATTTAGATTAAGCATGAAACCTAATAAGTAGAATAAGATAAATCCAAAACTCCACCAAAAAATAAGTGATTTAACATAAGAAGGTTTTCCAAAACCTAGTCGTGTACCAATTATAGAAAGTAATGTTCTATCTGGAGGTATACTCATGATAATACAGCCAGTTAAAGCTCCGATTAAAGAAGTTTTATTAAAAAAGAAATTTGAACCCCAAAAGTTTATAAAATGCACCTCTATGAAGTTGGTATTTGCCTTTGTTTCATATAGCTGAACTTGAAGGTTAATTGGTCCAATCCAGGCTGGCCAAAACCAAAAAATTGACAAAATTATGAGTATTACAAAAATAATTAAGAGGCCTAAAAATATTTTTTTTAGTTTAGGTTTTTTTTTAAATGGGATATATTTAAATCGAGAAACTTTATTTTCTTCGTTTTTATTCATATCTATTAAATCACTGATAGGTTAATTCTTTACTTAAAAATAAAAATATCAAATTATTTTAGATTATTAAATGCTTTAATAATTAAGATGATTACCATTATTAAGGATTTTTGTTATAAGATGTAAAGTGGTGTGTATGGGGAAAAAAAAGAAAATTCGGGAGGAATTTGAAGAGGTCTTTAAAAGTGGTAACGAAAAGGTTATTAAGAAAATGTTGGATAAATATCCGTGGTTACTCGATGAAGTGTCAACTGAAATGAATAAAGCAATGGGAGATCAGCATCAAGTTATTTCTGCTCTGGGAATTATGGAAGATGAACTTGGTACTCCAGTCCCTATCGATGAAATCGCCTTTTCTCTAAAAACTGATTTCAATATTCGAATGAATGAGGAGGAGATTTTGAAAATCCTTACTGAAGTTGAAGAATTAGGATTGGTAAAAAAGGATGTTAACGGGTGGATACTAACGAATGAAGGGGGTAAAATTTGTGACGATTACCTTAATAAAAATTTCAATAGAGTAGGATCATAATAAGAATTATAATGATAATGATAACTCTAATTTCTAGAAAGTAATTTGAATTGAGTTTATATATATTAATTATTTTATGATATTTTGTAGAATTTTTTAATACCATTTTTCAAATTTGATGATAATCATGGATGATCAAAACAAAAATAAAGATTCAGAAGAGGAATTTGAGGAAAAGGATACAGAACTTAGAAAAAGTGATTTCGACACTTTTTTTGATGATTTAGATAAAGCAGAGGAAGAAGTTTCATCAGAAGCCTATGAATTAGTGGCTCATGCGCTATCTTTAATTAAAGACCATTACTATGATGATGCCATAGAAATATTACGCCAAGCCATAGGTTTATATAGTCAAATTAATAAGGTTGCTGAAATTGAAGCTCTAAATAAAAAGATTACAGATATTTATTTAGAGAAGGAGCAATATTTTCGAAAAATTGAGTCTGAGTCAATTCTTGAAATACCAGCTGTAGATGAAAGGAATGAAATTTATACTAAGGCTTACGGTTTAATAGATGCAGGTAATAAGCTTCTAGCCATGAAAAAATTTAATGAAGCGCTCGATAATTATGATGAGGCTATAAAATTCTTTCAAATATTAGAGGCAATGGGTGAAATTGAGGAAGTTAATAAGTTGATTGAAGAATGTTATAATAGAAAAGCAGAATACCTTAAACAAGCTAAAGAGCTTCAAATTGAAGAAAAACCAGAACTCAGTGAAGAAGATTTAAAACTACAAAGAATTAGAATCTTTAAGGAAACAAAACAGCATGAGGAAGAAATATCAAATAAAGCTTTTGGAATATTAAATAAGGCATCTGAATTTGCGAAAATTCACCAATATGATCAATCAATAAACCTATACCTGAGGGCTCTGAAATTATTTGAAGAGATTAATTGGAAAGAGGAAGTTAAGAAGGTTAAAACTACGATTGAGGAGTTAGAAATATCAAGAGAAAAATGGAATGCAGAAATGGCCCAATTAAGAGCTCAAGAAGAAAAGAAGAAATTAGAGCAAGAGAAAGCAGTGGAACTTATTGAGAAAGCTAAAATGGAAGAAAAAGTTAGAATTCAAATGCAAGCAGAAAGGCTAGCAGAAATTACTAAAAAGACGGCGGAAGAAAAATTATTCAGAAAAAAAATCGCAGAATTGACTAATAAGGCAGAAAATTTGGCACGTGAATACGAGACTGAGAAAAAGAAAGCAATTAAAAAAGGAACTTTACCAGAAAAGTGTGTTTACCTCGAAATCATAGAGATTTATGAAGATGTGAGGAATTTGGTAGCGGAAAAAGGATTGGACGATCAGGTAACTGCATATTCTGATCAAATTATTCACTATAATGATTTATACGAAAGAGATAAAAAATTACGACAAATAGAAGCTCAGAAACTTAAAAAACAGAAAGAATATGAAGAATTGCAAAAAACTCAAAGAGAAAAGATCTCAGACTTAGAGCGGGAACGAAAAGAAGCATTTGAACAGCTAAGGACTATAGAACATGAGGAAGAGTTATTTAAGAAGCAGATTACTGAAATGATTAATAGGGCTGAAAAATTAGCACGTGAATACGAGACTGAGAAAAAGAAAGCAATTAAAAAGGGAATTTTGCCAGAAGAGTGTGTTTACCCTGAAATCATAGCTATTTATGAAGAAGTAAGGGGATTGGTGGCGGAAAAAGGATGGGAACATCAAGTGGATGTATATTCTAATCAAATCTCCCATTATCTTGACTTATTAGAAAAAGATGGTAAATTACGATTAGTAGAAGCTCAAAAAGCTGAAAAACAAAAAGAATATGAAGAGTTACAGAAAGCTCAAAGCAAAAAAATTACTGATTTGGATCTAGAACGAGAGAGAATAGAGATATTAGAACAACAACGAAGAGTGGAACAAGAAGAAGAAAATTTTAAGTTAAAAATCGATCAAATGCTCACTCAAGCCGAGAAGTTAGCAAGAGAATATGATTTAGGGATGAAGAAAGCAATTAAGAAAGGACAATTGTTGGAAAACTGCGCTTATCCCGAGGTTATAGCTATCTATGAGGAAGTAAGGAAATTAGTAGCAGAAAAGGGATGGAAAGATCAAGTGACTATATATTCTAATCAGATTGCTCATTACCTTGATTTATTAGAAAAAGATAGTAATTTACGCGTAATAGAAGCTCAAAAGGTTGAGAAACAAAAAGAGTACGATGAATCGCAAAAAGCCCAAAGCAAGGAAGTTTCAGATTCAGAACTTGAACGATTAAAAGCATTAGAGCAGCAGAGAATAATTGAGCAAGAAGAAGAAGCTTTCAGGGCAAAAATCGATCAAATGATCACTCAGGCGGAGAAGCTAGCTCGAGAATATGAGATTGAAATAAAGAAAGTAATTAAGAAAGGACAATTGTTAGAGAAGTGTGCTTATCCCGACGTAATAGCTATCTATGAACAAGCAAGAAATTTAGTATTAAAGAAAGGATTTGAAAAAGAAGCAACTGTTTATTCAAATCAAATCAGAAAATATTCAGAGTTACTAGAAAAAGATAATAAATTACGCGTAATAGAAGCCCAAAAGGTTGAGAAACAAAAAGAGTACGATGAATCGCAAAAAGCCCAAAGCAAGGAAGTTTCAGATTCAGAACTTGA
>JBHLOY010000001.1:366448-535264 GCA_048939995.1 Promethearchaeota archaeon
TATCTATGAACAAGCAAGAAATTTAGTATTAAAGAAAGGATTTGAAAAAGAAGCAACTGTTTATTCAAATCAAATCAAAAAATATTCAGAGTTATTAGAGAAGGAAAAAAGGTTACATGAAATAGAAGTTGAGAAGGCTAAAAAGCAAGAAAATTTTATAAAAATGAAAAAACGAGGAAAAGATAATCAGATTCCTGAATCAGATATTCAAAGGATTAAAGAAGTTGAAGTTAGAAGAAAATTTGAACAAGAGGAACAAGCTTTTGAAGCAGAAATAGATCAATTGGTAGATATTGCTGAAAAGATGGCACGTGAGTATGAACTTACCATCAAACGCGGTAATTTCGAAAAGGAATGTCCTTATCCTAGGATAATAGAGATGTATAAGGATATAAGGGAAAAAGTATATCTCAGAGATTGGACGGAGGAAGCAAAGATCTATACTAATCAAATCATTCTCTATCAAGAAAAATTGGAGAAAGACAGTAAACTACGTGAATTAGAAGCTAAGAAAGTAATAGAAAAACAAGAATTTGAAGAGAGTCTTAAGAGGATTGATAAAATTGAACCACAAAAGCTACCAGAAGATAAGGAAAAGGACCAAAATGCAAAATTGCTAGATGAGGCTATGAATCTTATAAATGATGCTGAGAATGAAGTAAAAAGTTATGAACTAAGTTTGAAAAAGGATATCCTTATTTACAAAAGTCCTTATGAAAAAGCTCTATCTAATTATGAAAAGGCAAGAAAGATATTTAAAGAAGTTGGATGGGTGGAGGAAAGTAATCGCCTACTTAATACAATAAACTTTTATAAAGATAAAAAAGAAAGGGATGATAATTTAAGAGAAATTGAAAAAACTAAATTAGAGAAAGCGAAAATGGAAGAGGCTAGAGTTAAATATATACCTGAACATAAGCCATTTGCTCAGGAAGAAAAAGTCATTGATTTTGAAAAATTAAAGAAAGAGGAAGCTCAAGTTTCTGAACCAATATTCCAGTTAATAAATAAAGCTGAGAAAATGTCTCAAGAATATGAAATTAGAAAGAAAGAGGGCATTTTGAATGTTCCCTCCCCATACCTAGAAATAATTGATTTATATAAACAAGCTAAGGCTCAATTTGAAAAAATTGAATGGAATGAAGAAGCAATTCAATTGGTTAATTCAATTAACTATTATAAAGAAAAATTAGAATCAGACAAAAAGGTTAGAGATTTTGAGCTTCATAAATTAAAGAAAGAAGAAGCTTTAGAGGAAAAAAGAAAATTGGAAGCTAAATTTGCACGGGAAGCAGAAGCGGAATTATTAAAACAGAAAGTACATGCTCTTGAATTAAAGAGAATAAAGAATTTAGAGTACGAAGCAAAAAAGGAACAGGCTTTTAATTTCATGGATCTAGCCAAAAAAGAATTAAAACAAAATCATTTTGAGAAGGCAATAAGATTTTATCAAAATGGTGAAAAAAATTTTTCTGAAATAAATTGGCCAGAGGGTATTCGGATGGTAAATGAATCTATTAATCTGATCAAGAAGAAGCAGGAAGCATTGGAAAGAGAACGACAATTATTAAAAATTAAAGAAGAGGAAGAGATAAAGGTAAAAGCTCAGTTAGAGGAACAAATTGCTAAAGCTCAGGATCTAAAGGATATGCAAGAAGAAAAACGAAAACAAGAGCTAATAGCAATCCAAAAACAACAAGACTATGAAAGGAAAGTGTCAGAACAAGCATATAAATTATTAGAAGATGGTACTGAATTAAAAAATCTGAAAAAGTTTGAACAAGCATACGAAAAATATATAATGGGAAGGGACTTATTCGAAAAAATTGGTTGGGTCCATGAGGTAAGTCGTATTAATAATGATTTACTATTTATCTTAAAAAAGGAAATGAAGCAAGTTGAAAGGATAAAAGTGATGCAGAAAAGAAAACTAGAAGAAGAAAAAGAGATTGAGGTATTACTAAGAGAAGCTGATGAAAAACGTAAAGAGGGGGAAAAAGTAAAAAAAGAAGAGAAACGCGAAAAGCGAGAATTAGTGATGCATCAAAAGTTAGAGGAAGCGAATAATATTATAAACGATTTAAAATATAACGAAGGAATCTTAAAACTTAGAAAACTGATTGGAAAGTTAGAAAAAATTGGTCAAGAAAAACAAATTAAACAGATATTAAAACAAATTGAAGATTTAGAAAATGCAAGTAAAGTACCTTTAATTACCATAGAAGATTTTGAGAAGAATGAAAATCTTGAAAGATTTTCTACTGCTTATAAAGCCCTAGATAGAGCACAGATATCTATATCGGAAAATCAGTTTATGAAAGCAATTTCAGAATTTAATGAGGCAAAATTTAATTTGAAAAATACGATTGTAGGTCAAAAATATATTCCAATAATTAAGGAAAAAATTAATGTTTACAAGAGGATTTTAGGCATTAAAATAGAACCAGAAGAAGAGTTAGAAGTTAAAAAACCTTTAGCTGAAGAGGATACATTAAGAGAGAAGATAACAGCTCGGAGAGAAGAAAGAAGGAAGAGAGTCAATAAATTACTCGGAAAGATGTAGATATTCTCAAATTGGTTAATTAAGATTAAAAAAAAAGAAGTAAAATTATAATAATTCTTGTATTTGATGTTCAACTTCCGTTTGTACTATAGTTGAGGCGATATTTCTTTTTACAGATTCTTCGATTAAATACTCTGTTTTTATTAAATCCCGAATTCCGACACGTATTGCTTCGGATCGATTAGGAAACTTACCTTCAGCAACTAGTATTTCTAATACTTTTAAATAGGATTCTGGTAAATTTACTGAGATTAATTTCATATTATTTCATTTTATTATGTAAGTTCATATATATATCATATTATTGACGTATTATATTATTATCACGCACATATATAAACCTTTCAATGGAAATTGACCCCAAGAAAACCGACAAAAAGAATATCATAACTTTTAACTACTATCTTTTAGATTTAGTTAGTATTAATAGATATTTCAAATATCCCATAGATAATTTAACTTTTTTATATAAAAATTTAGTAAAATATTTATATGTAACACTATATGTAACATGTAACATTAAAATTAAAAAAAAGTAAGAAGATATATTATGTCAAGTATTCAATCTCAATTAAAAGAGCATTTAGACAAAGCTACGGACTGGGCAAAAATGGAAACTCCGGTCCCCGGTGTATTCGTAGTGAAAGTTCCTGCTACTAAGACCAGACCTTCATTATTATTTATAGAGGTTAATCCACTCAATGAAGATGGCACACCCATGAAAAGGAAGGGTTTATTTGTAGGGTCCAAAGAAATGTTAATCAAGTTTGGTGAAACTTTGAATGATGACAAAGTTTTTCAATTAATTGGAGAAATAGAAAAGGTTAATCCGAAAGAGGTTAAATCTAAATCCACTAAAAAACTTGAAATGTAATTTTTTACTTCAAAATAACTGTTTTTTTCCTATTCCATATTATAGTCTTAATTTTATAATAAGGATAAAGAAAAATAATCAACGAGCAGATACTCCATCCCAGGCTTTAACCTCAGGATCCTCGTATCCACAAACAGGGCATTTTTGATTGACTTCCCATGCTTCTAGAGCAGGATGTACACGTGTAAATAGAGATCCGCATTTCTGACAAACTAAATATTTAGCACCGCACTTATCACACATCTTTAGTTGCCCTTTTTCAACGAACCTAAAAGTTCGAGCCATCCATTCGTCGTGTACTAAGCGAAAGGTATTACCACCACACTGAGAACAGTTCTTACCATTTTCTTCCATTTCTACCATCTTTTCAAAAGAATTATATAAAAAGTATATTATTTTACAAATATAAATTTTACACTTAGAGAAAGGCGGTTATAAGAAGAACCACTAGTCCATTTAACTCAAAAAAAAGTTTTAATCAGAGTAATTATTAATTATTTTTTTAACCTATACTTTTTTAAATAGGTATATACTGAATACTATATTGTAATTAATAAACATTTAAGTATTTAAAAATGTCAATTAAGATAGACCTTGCGACTCCTGAGCAAATTGACGCGTTAAGAAAGCTTACTAAGCAGCTTGTAGAGGGATTAGGACAAGATTTTGACCCAAAAAGATTCGATTGGGGGATTTCTCGAAGAATCTATGATAAATTGCAGAGACACGGAATACTTATTGCTGTAGATGAAGATAAAGATGATGAAGTTGTAGGGATGGTTATTGCTGAGTTACGTATTGATCCTTTTGGAACCTCTGAAGGATATATCAAACAAGTATTTCTTAAGGAGGAATACCGTGGTAAAGGAATTGGAGAATTACTTATAAAAAAAGCTATTGAACATTTACGTAAGATTAAAGTGGAAAAAATTAAGGTAAATATTAAAGAACAAGCTAAACTAGCAGCCAATCTCTATGCTAAAATGCATTTTAAAAAAGTTTATGAAGTTTTAGAACTAGATCTATCAAAAGAAAAATTTGAAGATTAGATTAAAAGCACTAAATAGATGATTGATTTAGAAACACCTTGGGTTGAAAAATATCGTCCAAAAACATTTGATGATATAGTTAGTCAAAACATTGCTGTAAACAATTTAAGAGAGTTTACTAAATCGGGAGATATGCCCCACTTGATTTTTGCTGGTCCTGCTGGCACTGGAAAAACTAGTACAGCTTTAATTGTCGCAAGAGAGATGATTACGAAAGATAGATATCATAGAAACGTTCTTGAACTAAATGCTTCGGATACCGTAAGGATGGATTATGTCAGAAACGTTATTAAAGATTTCGTGAGTCAGAAAATGATAATTGATGATGCTTCTCTAAAATTTATAATTTTAGATGAAGCTGATAATATTCCAGGACAAGTCCAACAAGCTCTTAGAAGGATAATTGAATTATCATCTAATAATGTTAAATTCATATTATTATGTAATTACATTAATAGAATTATCGATCCTATTGTTTCTAGATGTGCTGTATTCAGGTTTGTATCTCTCTCAGAAAAAAAAATAATTGAAAGATTGAAATATATCGTTAAGCAAGAGAATATTAAGATCTCACAAGATAAACGAGACCTATTATATAAAACTTTATTCTTTATATCAGGTGGAGATCTTAGGAAAGCTATAAACACTTTACAGATGTCTGTAGCATTAAAATTAACAGATGATTTAGATTTAGATGAGATTTTAAGAATATCAGGTTTTCTGGATGAAGAGACATTAGAGAAGTTAGCTAGTAAAATTATTGAACGAGATATGGCGAATGTTAGAGAGATTGTAGATGGAATCATTAACTTTGACAGTAGAAATTTGATAAAACAAATTATAGAAATTCTTCCTCAACTTAAAATTAACCCTAAAAACTTAAGCTCTGTAATATCCCATATTGGAACTGTTGATTATCGGTTAAGTCAGAGTGCTGATGAAAACATTCAATTAACTTCATTAATAGCAGAAATAATAAAGAATGTTAATATTTAAGACTTTATAGGGTTAAGTATGAGTACAGAACCTCCAATTTGGCGTATTAAGTATTTGCCTTATACATTAGAGGAAATATGCGGAAGAGAAGTGATAAAAGATAGACTTAATAATTTCATCAAGTCAAAAAACTTTCCTCATCTTCTATTTTTTGGACCAGAAGGTATAGGAAAAACTACCATTGCCAGATTGTTCTCAAAATTATTTCTGGGGGATTTTTTCGATGTTAATTTTAGAATTGTTTATGCAAACGTCCCTTTAACTAGTGAAGAACTAAAAGAGGCTCGTTCTGAAGCTTATATTTCTACAAGTAGGATAGGAAGTTTAGCTGGAAAAACAATTACTACTCCTGCATTTTTACAAGTAAAAATTAAACCATTTATTCAGTTGAAGGTTTTGGGAGGAGCTCCATTTAAAATTTTAATTATAAAAAATTTTGAATCATTGGGATCAAACCAACAAGGATTTCGAAGATTAATGGAAAGTTATGGGACTAATTGCCGGATGATATTAATAACTACTAAAATTTCCAATATTATAGATCCTATTATTAGCCGTTGTCAAATATTTCTAGTCCCTCCACCTGATTTTAAATCATTTACAGAATTAATATCTGATATTGCAATTAAGGAATCATTAAAGATTGATAATGAAGCAATTAAATTACTTTACAGATATACTGAAGGTAAAATAGCCAACGCTATAGATTTATTACAACTGAGCAGTATAAAAAGCAAAATTGTTGATATTAACAAACTATACGATAATTTAATCAGCTCACAAAAAGATTTAGTAAGAAGTCTGTTACTCTTATGCTTTAAAGGAGATTTTTTAAAAGCAAGAGATTTATTTCGTAAAATTCAGGGTAGTTATAGATATTCAGCTCATGAAATTTTTAATTTTTTAATGCTTGAGTTGTTAAAGTTGCCTATTAGCACATTTAGCAAATGCAAATTAATGGATTTAATTTCAAAAGCAGATTTTAGAGCGGTAGATGGAATAGATGTGGATATCCAAACTTCTAATCTCATAGCAAAAATATGTTACTTCTCAAACTTTATATAGGTGATTAATTGCCAAGAAAAGTAAGAAATCTTCCTTGGGTGGAAAAATATCGACCCCAATCTATTAAAGCTATGGCATTACCAATGGCTAAGCTAAAAGGACATAGAATCAAACTTGATGAAGAATTACGGTCCTTTGTCAATGAATTTTTCACGGAAATAGAGAGAATTAACATCGAGAATAGAAAAATTAGACAGTTTAATCGTATGCATATAGAAAAAGAACAAAAGGAGGAAATTAAAATTGCTCCCGATAAAGCAGCAGTTCTTTTAGAAGGACCCCCAGGAGTTGGTAAGACTTCAATAGTATATGCGCTAGCAAATGATTTAAATATGGAAATAATTGAGACTAATGCTTCTGACACAAGAACAAAAGCAAAATTGGAAGCTAAACTAAAAGAAACTGTGAAATCAAGAGGTATCATGGATTTTATAACTGATAGCAAGCGTAAATTAATACTTATTGATGAAGTGGATGGTATTTACGGTGTTTCTGACAGAGGTGCAGTACCCACAATTTTAAATCTAATTGAAGAAACTCAGTTTCCTATAATTTTGTGTTCAAATGAATATAAACAAAATTTACAATCACTTTATAATAAAATCAAAAGGTATGAAGTTAATCCTCTCTCAACTCAGGAAATGTTAAAGGTGGCAAGAAGTATTCTTAAAGAAGAGAAAATTTTCGATTTGATTGATGAAGATTTAAGCTTAGTAATTTCTAAAAATAATGGAGATCTTCGGGGTGTAATTAATGATCTCGAAGCATTGAGCCATGGAGCTATGGATAAAAATTATAAAGATTTAATTTTAAAACTAAATAGAGATAGCTATGAAGTGATTTTCACTATAATTAGAGAACTATTTCAAGAAGTAAAAACACTTAGAGAAGCTCGTAATTTAACGGATAAATCTGATGTTGATTATAATTTCCTATATAAATGGATTAATGAAAATCTTCCTAACTTTATTGAGCTTAAAAATGAAATAGTTGACGCGTATGAAAATCTTTCAATAGCAGATGAAGTTTTTGGAAGAATAAGGAAAAATCAATACTGGTCACTTCTACCTTATTTCTACGATCTCTTTGCTGGAGGTGTAGCCCTATCTAAGGCGGATAAGGCATCAAAATCAGGATTTCAAAGAGTTCAATTCCCTAGATACAGCTCATCTTCATTTTTTTCTTTAAGTGCAACAGAAAAATTATTTACTGAAAAAGTTATAGAAAAGTATTCTATTTCTGAAATTGAAATAATTCAGAATTTTTTACCATTTTTGAGAATATTGTGTAGCAGTTCGAGAAAACATCTGAAAGAAATAAGTGATTGGCTGGAATTAGATGCTAAAGAGAAGAAGCTTTTAAAGTAACATGAAATTTATAAAGATGGACTTTATTATTTATAGTAACTTAATCTTGATTATTTTCTTGAATAAAGAGTATGGCAGTTGAACCAAAGCACGCTAGAATTCAAGTTTATTTTGATTGTATCTGTGGGATAATTTGCTCATCACTTTCAATCTCAGGGATAATTGTAACTACTTTGTTAAAAGGGATATTTAATCCTTTCTGGTATAGCTTAAGTCTAACTTTCTGGATTATATGGCTAATTCTTTCCATATTTCTAATTTTATTAGGAATGTATACTAAAAGAAAAGAAGAAGCAATGTATAGAAAGGTTTTCAATCAGAGTCAGGGATAATCCCTCAAAATTGAGTAGATCTTATCTTATCTTATACGAAACCTTTGTGCTATTAACATTTAAATTTTAATCCAAATTATGGGATTGATTCCTTAGACAAGTATATTCTTCAAATAAGTAGTTTAAGTAACTCATTTGGGTCATTTCTTTACCTAATTCAGTATTAATTAATATAAATAAAGCTTTTATATTTGAGTTGACTTAGGTTATTATAAAAATATAACATTATGTTTTAAAATGGCAGAATTAAAAGAAAAGAAAGTAGTTGAACTTAATGATACTACTAATGTAGAAAAAGAAACTAAGATATCAAGAAGTTCTCGTATTAACCTACAAATTAGTGGAGCTGCATATTTTGGTGCTCTTTCTATTGTTTTATCAGCAATTTTGGCACCAATAATTCCAAGAGTTCCTGGGTGGGGTATCGCATACTTTGACCCAGTTTCAATTGTATGGGTTATGTGTTTCTTTATATTTGGCACAAAAGCTGGATTATTATGTTGCGGAATAGGAACTTTAGGTTTAATGCCTTTTGATCCTTTCGCTCCAATAGGTCCTCTGATGAAACTTTTTGCAACACTTTCTTTAATAATTATTCCAATTATATTATTAAGATTATATAAAACAGAGGAAGGGATTAGAAACAGTCAGAAACTTAAGAATAGCTCAAATTTCATAATAACAAGTATTTTGGGTATTTTTCTAAGAATAGTAGTGATGATGTTCTTCAATGTATTACTATTTTTGACGTTATTTCCTTTAGAATATGCAAATCTAGGATTCTTAGGCATGAGTGACGTAACAGGATGGACTGCAGTTATTATAGTAGTTATTCTTATAAATGCTGAAACTAGTTTGTGGGATTTATTGATTCCTTATGCGGTTACCTTTGGAGCTAGATTAGATCAAAAATTTGAAATTTGGTAACCTTACTTTTCTTCTTTTTTTTTTTGAGTTTAAATATCTTTTTATAATTTTCGGACTTAATCTTTAAATAAGTCTTAGTTTAGTTTATTTAGAATTTGTAGGATCTTGAGAGGATTAAAATTAGCTTGAAAAATTATGAATTCATAAAATATAATGAAGAAGAGGGAATAGCCACAATTAGTTTAAATCGTCCAGACGTTATGAATGCTTTAAGTTATCCATTATTAATGGAAATTATAGACGTATTAGAATCAAAGAAAAAGGATAAATCAATTCATGTTTTAGTAATACAAGGTTCTGAATTGGCTTTTAGTTCTGGTGATGATTTAAAAAGCATGGGCCCAGAAGGTGTTCGTTTTCAGCCTTTAGAAGATGGTTCTAGAATGCCTCATCATAGAGTAATCAGACTTATTCGTGAAATTAGAAAACCTGTAATCGCATTAATTCAAGGTTATTGTATCGGAGCGGGATTCGAACTATCTCTCGCTTGTGATTTTAGGTTAGCAGCCAGTAATTTAAAGATTGGAGACTATCGCGCTTCAAAAGCGATTTGTGTAATGAGTGGAGCAAGTTGGTTCCTCCCAAGAATTATAGGATTTAGTCGTGCTACAGAGATGATTTTGACTGGTAGACTTCTCGATGCTCAAGAGGCTTTAGAAATTGGGTTAGTAAATAAAGTTTATCCTGTCTCAAATTTCAAAGCAAAAACTATGGATTATATACGAAAAATGGCTGATATGCCGACAATATGCTTGGGTTATAACAAATCTATGTTAAATTTTTCACAATATAATGAACTATTTCCGTCATTACAATATGAGTTTAAGTTATATTTAAAGAATATAAGAACTCAAGATTTTGGTGAAGGAATGAAATCTTTCATTAAAAAGCGAGAACCTAAATTTAAAGGAAAATAAGGGATTCTTATAATTAAAATTAAGGATAAATCAGAATGTCCATATCAGAAGAAATTCGGGATTTTTTATTAAATGATGTGCTAGAGAGGTTCTTAAGATATGTCAAAGTTTGTACTACTTCAGATATTACCTCTACTTCTTTTCCATCAACAGTTAATCAATTTGAGTTAGGTAAAATATTATTAGATGAATTGAAACAACTAGGGTTAAAAGAAGTCATTCAAGATAAAAATGGATTTGTATATGCGAATTTTCCACCTAGTAAAGACCGTGAAATGGCACCTAATATTGGTTTATTAGCACATTTAGATACATCCTCTGCCGTAAGTGGAAAGAATGTAAAACCCGTTATCCATAGGAACTATAAAGGAGGGGAAATAACATTATCAAAAAATTTAAGCATAACTATGAACGATTCAACTAATTTAGCTAACTATATCGGACTTGATATAGTAACCTCAGAAGGAGACACTCTTTTGGGTGCTGATGATAAAGCAGGTATTGCTGAGATTATGGCTGCTTGTGCAGCTTGGAAGAAATTCCCTGAATTAAAGCACGGTCCAATCTCTATATGTTTTTCACCAGATGAGGAGACAGGAAAACAAGCAATTCTCAGAGCTGATGAGAAGCGAATACCTAAGATTTGTTATACCATTGATGGAGGTGAAATTGGTGAATTAGAATATGAGTGTTTTGATGCTTGGTTGGCAATTATTGACTTTAAAGGATTAAGTGTCCACACTGGATACGCTAAAGATAAAATGATTAATGCTATCCATATAGCTTGTCGATTTCTCTCAGAACTGCCAGAATCCGAATCACCAGAACATACTGAAGAAAGAGAAGGCTTTTTTCATATTGCTCAAATAACTGGAAGTGCTGAGGAATCTTCAGCAAGAATAATGTTAAGAGATTTTGAATTAGAAGGAAGCGAAAGGCGAATAAACTTTCTTAAGATTTTAAAAAACTTATATGAAATCAGATATCCTGGTCTTATAATTGAATTAAATTTTACACATCAATATGAAAACATGCTTAGATATGTGGAGAAAGAACAAAGAGTGATTGATTTAGCTAAGAAAGCAATAGAATTAGCGGGATTAGATGTAAGAGTTCATTCTATTAGAGGAGGGACGGATGGATCTTCACTTAGTGCCAAAGGAATTCCAACACCGAATATTTTCACTGGTGGAGAATTATTTCACTCCAGAAAAGAATATATTCCAACCCTATCGTTGCAGAAAGCTACTGAAACTATAATTCATTTAGCAGAATTATGGTCAAAAGAAAAGTAGAAAGAAACGCAATAATTACATTTTAATGAGTTTTGTGAAATTTGTCATCGCAAATACAATAATACAGAAGAGTAATAAAATAGAGATGTAAATAAACGCCCATGTAAATGAATAATCATAAATTAATCCAAAAATAAAAGATTCTGCCAAGGAGATAAGACCTACTGATAGGTAATAATATCCATATGCACGTCCACGTTTCCTTGCCCCCGTTAAGTCGGCTATATATGCTCTTGAAATAGGATCAACAGATGCCAAATAATAACCATATAAAACAAAAATAATAAAAATTAATATAATAGAATATAAAGATACATCTATTGGGAAAGCTAGAATAATACAGCATAGTAGTAATATTGATAAACCGATTAAAATAACCGGTTTACGACCAATTTTGTCTGATAAAGTTCCAGTTAGGGGGGAAAACAACGCATAAATGAGATTACTCACTAAGTATAAAATTGGGATAAAAAGTTCCAGAGGAATATAGTATAGAGCTCTTATTTGAAGGAAAGCTATGTTTAAACTAGCAAATTCAATTACTCCTAAAACAATTACTAATTTAATAAAATTTTTGTCAATTTTTCTATCATTTTCGATAGAACGCTTCTTAAAAGCTATATTTTCATCTATTTTAGTTGGATCTATATCTTTTACAGTGAAGATTAGAGCAATTGCTAAAATCCCCGGAAAAATAGAAAAAAGTATGATCTGTGGATAAGTCCATGCCAAAAACAAAAATAAAAAGGCCACAAGTGAACCTATGGCAGCACCTATGGTATCCATTGCTCTATGTAATCCAAATGTCTTTCCTTTTTCAGTCGCATAATAAGAGATTAATGCATCTCTCGCAGAAGTTCTTAATCCTTTTCCAAAGCGATCAATTGACTTTAAGCCAAGAACATATTCCCAGGATGGGCTAAAAGCTATAAAAGGTTTTGATATATTAGATAACGCATAACCAGCAACCACAAAGGGTTTTCTTTTGTTAAACTTGTCACTTAGCCAACCTGTTACTCCTTTTAAAATATTCGCTATAGCTTCAGTGACTCCCGAAATCAAACCAAGAGCTACAGCACCCCCCCCAATATATAAAATAAATACCGGTAGAATACTTTGAATCATTTCACTTGAAATATCTGTAAAAAGAGATACTAATCCCATTATGAAGACTTGAATTGAAACACCGAGGATTAATCTCTTTTTTTGATATGTCATCTTACTTGTATCTTGAAACTAAAAAAATTTTTTAAAAGAATGAATATATTAAAATTAATTGAAAAAAAAAATTTGTGATCCAATGTCAGAAAAAAATACATTAGAGGTAATTGAAGGAACGCTTAAGTCAGTCGAAGATAATTTTAAGCAATTTATTAATGTATTAGAAACAGCTAAGAATGAACTTATTGTTTTAGAGAAAGAAAAGACTAAATTAAATCAAGATAAAAATCTTTTAGAGAACGAAAAAAGCCAGTTAGAAGAAGCAACAAAAATATTAGAAGCTGAAAAAAAAGCGCTGGAACAAAAGAAAGGAGAATTAGAAGCAGAAAAGAAAAAATTAGAGCTAGAGAAGGAAGAAAAAGAACAAAAGATAGGAGAATTAACAAGTGAACAATTACGTTTATTAGATGAATATAAAAATTTAAAGATTGAATTAAAGAAATTTATGAAAATTGCTCAAGATCAAGAAGAATCTGAATATAACTTCGAAAGAATTAAGGCATTGTTGTCTATCACTATGCTTTTAATACAAGAAATATGGCAAGGTCAGCCACATTACCGGATATTATTAACTCTCCATGGTGATAAAGAGGAAATGACACGTGATGAAATAAAAAATACTACTGGGATTTCTGGGGCAATGGTTCTAAGAGCAGTTCATGAATTAGTTAATATTGATGTATTAGAATATAATGAAGAAAAATCTCTTGTTAAATTAAAAAGACGCCTTTTTCCAAGAAAAGCTTTAGAAAAAAAAGCAGAAAAATAAAAATAACTGAATTCACTATAATCACTTCGCGTAAAATATCTCTCACTTATCCTATAGCAATTTCAAGCGAATATGTATTTAGCTTGGTCAGCTGAACCTAAAACTTCTATATTTTTTCTTTTTACCATTTTAATCAATTCCTGTCGTGCTAAACCTAGATATTGTCTAGGATCAAAATGGTCGGGGTGTTCAAATAAATATTTTCTTACTATAGCAGTGAAAAGCAATCGACTGTCAGTGGCTATATTAATTTTGCATACCCCATATTCGGTTGTCTTTTTTAGTTGGGCTTCGGGGACCCCAAAAGCTCTTTTAATAGAGCCACCGTATAAATTTATGAGTTCAATCGAATCTTTTAAGACAGATGAGGCTCCATGAAGAACTATAGGAAATCTACCTAATCTTCTTCTTATATCTTGTAGAATGTCAAATCTCAGTTTGGGTATGTCCTGTTCATTTTCCACTTTAAACTTATATGCTCCATGAGAAGTCCCAATAGCTATAGCCAAAGAATTGCATTCAGTTCTATTTACAAAGTCCTTTACCCGTAAGGGATCAGTAAATTGTGGTATACCTATTTTTTGTTTACTATTTGGTCTACTTACTATACCTAATTCAGCTTCAACGCTCACATCCCTTTCTTGGGCATATTTTACAACTTCTTTTGTCATTGAGATATTTTTTTCATAATCTAAATGACTTCCATCAATCATGACACTTGAAAATCCGTGATCAATGCAAGATTTGCATAATTCAAAAGAATTTCCATGATCTAAATGAAGGGTAATTGGAATCTTATAACCTAAATTTTTTACCATTTTAATAATTCCTTCACCCAAATATCTTAAAATAATCGTATTTGCATAATTTAAGGATTTAGGATTAATTTGTAATATTACTGGAGAATCTGATTGACAGCATCCTAATATAATTGCTTGAATTTGCTCTAGATTGCTAGCATTGTAACCAGGTATAGCGAATTTCTTCTCTAAAGCTACTTCAAACATGTGTTTAGTATTATAAAATCCTAGCTCTCTAAAAGAAACCATAAATTATATAATGATAAATAGAAAAAATAATTTTATCTTAATCAAATTTTATTTTTAATTTTTGAGTGATTTCTTTATACCTTGAACGTAGGGTGACTTCAGTAATACCTATTAAATCGGCTATCTGTTTTTGGGTTAAAGATAGTCCTTTAAGTTTACAACTAATATAAATTGCTCCACCTACAATGCCTTTTGGATCTTTACCGCTAGTACCAAAATTTGAAGTAAACAGTTTGACTATTTTTGTAGCGATAGTTTCAATTTCTGATGACAACCCCAGTTCTGCAATGTATCGTGGAACGAGATTAATTGGTTTAGTGTTGGGTGCCTTTAAGTTTAATTCCCGAATTAAAACACGATAGCATCTTCTAACATTTTTATCTTTTTCTGCTGTTTCCTTTAATATTTCATGAAGTGTTCTAGATACTTTATATTTTCTTACAGAATAATAAAGAGAGGCAGCAATCATAGAATTTATAGACCTACCACGAAGTAATTTACGTCTAAATACCTCTTTATAGAGTCGCATAGCTTCTTCCTTAACATGATTAGGTAAATTCAAATTATTTGCAATTCTTTTTAATTCTGTTGTCGCAATTAAGAGATTACGCTTTTCCCATGTCATTCTAGTGTCCCATTTTGCTGCTCTTTTTAAGTCAGGATTATTGATTTTCTTTCTATCAATTGTAGTAGTTAATCCTATATCCGGAACTAACCCTGAAATGGGGGACCCAGTTCTTTCTCTTTGAGATTTTTCCTCTGTACTATACGCTCTTCTCCCATTATGGGAAAAATCAACACTTTTTTCTTGAATAACTAAACCACATTGATTACATACAATATCTCCAGTTTCCTGGATTGAAATGATATTGCCCCCACATTCTGGGCATAAACTAACAATTTTATTTACATAAACAGCATTCATTTTTTCATCACTTTAAATATCTTATAAAAATAAATATTAAAACATAAAAAAAATTCAATTTTTAGCATTTACTCCTTCAGAATTTTTCCTACTTTTTCAAAAACTAAGGATTCATGTTTATTTACATCAATTTTAATTAAATCCTCATCATCTACATCTCCTTCTAAAATTTTGTGTGATAAAGGATTTTGAATATAGTTCTGGATAGCTCTTTTGAGGGGTCTTGCTCCATAATCCGGGTCAAACCCTTTTCTAGCAAGCATCTGTTTTGCGGATTCTGATAGTTTGATCTGTATCTTATGCTCAGAGAGGATTTTATTTAAGTTGTTAATTTGTATATCAACAATATGTTTAATCTGTTCTTCTTCTAAAAAGTTAAATAAGACAATTTCATCTACTCGATTAATAAATTCAGGTCTAAAGTAATTTTTGAGAGTATTCAAAATCAATTCTTTATTTTCTATTTTATTATCTTTTCGTGATTCAAGTATGTATTGACTTCCAATATTACTTGTCATAATTATTATAGTATTTTTAAAATCAACAGTTCTGCCATGTCCATCGGTTAATCTTCCATCATCCATAATTTGGAGCAATATGTTAAATACTTCTTGATGAGCTTTTTCAATTTCATCAAATAAAATTACAGAGTAAGGTCGTCTTCTTATAGCTTCTGTTAAATATCCGCCTTCGTCATATCCTACATAACCAGGAGGAGCACCAATTAATCTTGCGACGCTATGCTTTTCCATAAATTCAGACATATCAATCCTCACCATTGCATTTTCATCATCAAAAAGGAATTCAGCTAACGCTTTTGCTGTTTCAGTTTTTCCTACACCTGTAGGACCCATAAAGATAAATGTTCCTATTGGCCGATTTGGATCTTGTATTCCAGCTCTAGCTCTTCTAATAGCATTAGAGATTATTTTCAAAGCTTCATTTTGACCTATTACTCGCTCTTTTAATCTATCTTCCATCTTTAATAACTTTTCACGTTCTCCTTCTAACATTCTTGAAACAGGAATCCCTGTCCATTGAGATACTATTTTTGCAATGTCCTCCTCATCAACTTCTTGTTTTAGCATTGTTTTACTTTTTTGAATTTCGTTTAATTCATTATTATATTTCTCTAAATCCTTTTGAAGTTGATTTAGAACACCATAAGTTAATTCAGCGGCTTTTCCTAGATCCCCTCTTTTTTCTGCTCTTTCAGCTTCAATCTTAGCTTCTTCCATTTTCTTTTTAATTTCATTAATTCTTGAAATTATCTCTTTTTCATTATTCCATTGTAATTTTAAGTGATCACTTTCTTCTAGTAAGTTATTTAGTTCTTCTTCTAACCTTTTCATTTTTTCTTCTATTGATTTATTACTTTCCTTTTTTAAAGCCTCCTTCTGGATTTCTAATTGAATAATTTTTCTTTCAATCTCATCAATTTCAGTTGGCATACTATCAATCTCAATTCTTAATCTTGAGGCGGCCTCATCCATTAGATCAATGGCTTTATCTGGTAAAAATCGATCGGCAATATATCTATGCGATAAGGTCACAGCGGCTATAATTGCTGAATCTGTTATTCTTACACCATGATGAATTTCATATTTTTCTTTTAATCCTCTTAAAATGGCTATTGAATCCTCTACTGTTGGTTCATTCACAAATACAGTTTGAAATCTACGAGTTAATGCCGCATCTTTCTCAATATATTTCCTATATTCGTCAATAGTGGTTGCTCCTATTGCTCGTAATTCTCCTCTTGCTAATGCAGGTTTTAACATGTTTGAAGCATCAATTGCTCCTTGAGCTGCGCCTGCTCCAACTAAAGTATGTAATTCATCAATAAATAATACATA
This sequence comes from Promethearchaeota archaeon, assembly GCA_048939995.1. Classification (GTDB taxonomy): domain Archaea; phylum Asgardarchaeota; class Lokiarchaeia; order Sigyniarchaeales; family SOKP01; genus SOKP01. The sequence goes on from JBHLOY010000001.1 coordinate 383,654, forward strand.
TTTTCCTGCTCCTTTTTCAACTTCCTTGAGAAAAGCCTTTAAGCGATCTTCGAATTCTCCACGATATTTGGCACCAGCCACCATTGCGGCTAAATCCATTGCAATTATATCTTTATCTTTTAATGATTCTGGCACGTCATTATTTGCTATACGTTGAGCTAATCCTTCAACGATTGCAGTCTTTCCCACTCCAGCCTCTCCTATTAAAACCGGATTGTTTTTTGTTCTTCTTGATAAAATATGCATGACTCTTCTTATCTCATCGTCTCGACCGATAACAGGATCAATTTTATTTCTTCTTGCCAAATCTGTTAGGTTTCGGCTATACTTTTCAATTGCTTGATACTTTCCTTCAGGATCTTGATCATTAATAGTTTGATTCCCTCGTATTGAGGTTAATGCTTGCAAAATTCGATCATGAGTTATACCATTCTTCTTTAAAATAGGGTAAATAGATGAAGATTGTTCTTTAGACAGTGCTAAGATTAAATGTTCCGTGCTTAAATATTGATCTCTCATTGCCTCAGCTTCTTTCCATGCATTATCAAAAATTTTTCCTAAGACTGTTGACAAAACAACATCTGTTGCTCCTGCTCCTGTAACTTTTGGTATCCTTTCTAGAGTGCTACTTAAGTCGTGTAGCAATTGTGAAGTATTTATTCCTAATTTGTTGAATAAAGGAGTTGTTATTCCATCAGGTTGTTCTATCATTGAGATTAATAGATGTACGGGCTCAATTTGCTGATTATCATTCGTTTGCGCTAATGTTCTAGCAGCCATAAGAGCCTCTTGAACTTTTATCGTAAATTTATCAAATTTCATCATTTTTCAAATCACCTATATTCTATAATCCTACTGCTTGTAATTTTTCAATTAATTGCTTTTGGGTTTTATTTATCTTTTCTGGTACTTTAATTTTTATTTTAACCAATAAATTGCCTCTTTCATTAGAATTTATTATAGAAAATCCTTGATTTTTTAACCTTAAAGTAGACCCATCTGTTGTCCCTGGTGGAACGGTTACATTTAGATTATTCTCAATACTTGGAACCGTAATCTTCCCACCTAACGCAGCAACTGAAAAAGGAATTTCTTGTTCTATATAAAGATCATCTTCTTTTCTCTCAAAAATAGGATGTGGTTTTATATGTACTGCAATATATAAATCTCCATCAGCACCACCATTCTCACCTGGCATTCCCTTTCCTTTTAATCTTAATTTCTGGTCATCTTTAATGCCTTTTGGAACATTCACTGTTAAGTTCTTATTTTCACCGGATACAGGATCTTTATATTGAATTTTTATTTTACCGCCATAAAATGCATCCATAAAGTTGATTTCCATGTCATATCGTAAATCATCTCCTTCTCTTGGGTAGTTATATGAAGATGGGCGAGCTCTTGTACTTCCAGTGCCTCCTCTTGAAAAAACATCAAAAATATCTCCTAAATCATTAAAAAAATCAAATCCACCTCCTCTGGAGGATCTTCTATTTCCAAAGATTTCGTTAAAATCAAAACCTCCAGGGCTCCCTGATGTTGAGTAATAGTAAGTTGTTCTTCCATCAGGACTCGTGTGGACTCTTCCACCTCCTGGAAAACCTTCCGTCCATTGCTGATAAGAAGTTGGATCTCCTCCTACTACTCCAAACTTATCATACATTTCCCTTTTTTTGTCATCACTTAAAATACCATAAGCTTCATTTATTTCTTTGAATTTTTCACCTGATTTTGGCTCATCCGGATTCACATCTGGGTGATATTTACGAGCCATTTTCCTAAATGCTCTTTTAATTTCTTCTTTTGTAGCATTTTTTGGTACTCCCAAAATTTCATAATAATCTTTACCCATCTTTTAAACCCCTCTACATAAAATAATCATAATAATCGTGAATAAATAAAAAAAATTAAAAAAAAAAAGAACTATTCATATTCTGCATCTACTACATCATCTTGGCCTGTAGCTCTTCTGAATTGCTCTTCTTCGATTTCATCTTGAGACTTTTCTTGATATCCATAGTTACCACTTGTTCCTCCCATTCCTCCAGGAGGAGCTCCTTGATAAGCCTCTTGCGTTGGACCTTGCTGTTGACCATAAATGCGCGCTGAAACCTCATGTAATGATTTCTGTAATGTTTCCATTGACTTCTTTATTTTTGAAACATCTTCTGATTCCATAGCACTCCTTAAATCTGAGATTTTACTTAAGATTTTTGTTTTGAGATCACCGATTACAGCAGTATTTTCATTCAGTAATTTCTCTGTTTGATAAATAAGAGCTTCCGCTTGGTTTTTGGTTTCTGTTAATTCTTTGAACTTTTTATCTTCTTCAGCGTGCCTCTCAGCTTCTCTAACCTTTTGATTGATCTCATCTTCAGACATTTTAGTTGAGGCAGTGATAGTTATGCTCTGACTCTTCCCAGTTCCCTTATCTTTAGCTGAGACATTTAATATACCGTTTTGGTCAATATCAAACGTCACTTCGATTTGAGGTACGCCCCTTGGCGCAGGTGGAATGCCAGTCAAATGAAATTTGCCTAAAGTTATATTATCAGCAGCTCTAGGTCGTTCTCCTTGTAAAACATGAATCTCAACAGCGGGTTGATTATCAGCAGCAGTACTAAACACCTCAGTTTTTCGGGTTGGAATCGTTGTATTTCTTTCAATTAATTTTGTAAAGACGCCTCCTAGCGTTTCAACGCCTAAGGATAAGGGAGTTACATCTAACAATAATAAATCTTCTACTTCACCAGTTAGGACTCCCCCTTGAACAGCAGCACCCATAGCAACACATTCCATAGGATCGATACTTCGTTCTGGTTTTGTCCCTAAGAAATTTTCAAATTTTTCTTGTACACTAGGCATTCTTGTAGGTCCACCCACTAATATGACTTTATCGACTTCGCCTTTCTTTATATCTGCATCAGTTAAAGCTTTAATAATTGGAGCCTCCAATCTTTTTAACACAGGATCAATCAATTGCTCTAATTTTGCTCTTGTCAATGTTAAATTAAGGTGTTTAGGACCGGAATTAGTAGCAGTAATATACGGCAAATTTATATCAGTGGTGATTGAAGTTGATAATTCAATTTTAGCTTGTTCAGCAGCCTCTTTAACCCTTTGTAATGCCATAGAGTCCTTTCTTAAATCAATTCCTTCTTTAGCTTTAAATTCATCAACGATATAATCAACTAGAATTCTATCCATGTCAGTACCTCCAAGTTGAGTATCTCCAGCAGTAGAAATAACCTCAAATACCTGATTATCCATCTCCATTATTGTGACATCAAAAGTACCTCCTCCGAGATCTAAAACTGCAATCTTTAAACGGGCATTCTTCTTATCTAATCCATAAGCTACAGCTGCGGCAGTTGGTTCGTTAATTAAACGTTTAACGTTTAATCCCGCGATCTTTCCCGCATCTTTAGTAGCTTGTCTTTGATTGTCATTAAAGTAGGCAGGTACAGTTATTATAGCATCTGTTACCTCCTCACCCAGATAAGCACTTGCATCTTCTTTGATTTTTCGTAAAATCATTGCTGAAATTTCTTGTGGAGTATAATCTTTTCTGTCGATGGTAACCTTATAAGAAGTTCCCATTTTTCGCTTAATTGCTGTAATTGTACGATCTGGATTTGATATGGCTTGTCTTCTTGCAGGCTCACCAACTAATCTCTGTCCATCCTTCGTAAATGCAACCACAGATGGAAATGCCTTTCCACCTAATGTATTTCCCTCAGCGCTCGGTATTATTGTAGGTTTTCCTCCAATTAATATAGCAGCAGCTGAATTGCTAGTTCCTAAATCGATGCCAATTATTTTTCCCATAAATTTCACTCTCTTTTTATTCTTTTATTTAATTTTTTTAATTAGATTTTAATTTTGATATTTTAACCCCTGCGGGTTTCAAAACTATGTTATTAAAATAATAACCTTTATCAATTTCTTCAATGATCGTATTTTCAGGAAGATTTTCATTTTCTTCAACCAGGAGAGCTTCATGCTTGTAAGGATCAAATTTTTGTCCTTCACAATCCATTGCTCTTACTCCCTCTTCTTCAAGAATTTTCTTAAAGTTTTTTACAATCATCTCGAACCCCTTTTTAATATGCTCATCATTTTGCAATGTCTCTAAAATCTTTAATCCCCTTTGTAAATCTTCATAATGTTTGACTATTTTTCTCAATATATTCTCCTTAGCTCCTAAAGCATACCGCTCACTTTCACGTTGATTTGATTTCTTGTAATTTTCAAAATCTGCTTGAACTCTGACTAGTGCATTCAAATATTTTTCAGTTTTTTCCTCTAATTCTTTAAGCTTCCTCCCATCATCTTTCATGTCTTCAAGCAATTTATGCATTTCGGTATTCTTAGCTTCAACATCCTTAAATTTTTTCACAAGCATTTCATATCGTTCAGCAATTTCCATTAATTGCTTATATTCAGACCTAGATATCGTTATCTTATTATAAGGATTCTCTAATGACCTTCGACCATTGATAAAATCATCATAAAAATCTTCAAATACCATAATTAAATTCAATTTATTTTTGTCAATAAACTATTTATTGTCAACTATTAATTTACATATATTGACTGACCAATTTAAATGTTTCGATTTTAAATAATAGATCCTTAAAAATAACCAATCGATGAGATTTAAAAGGATATTGTTTGATACTTCCTCGAAGTGAACGGAATTTAGAATTAGGAATACAATTTTAACAAAAAAATGATTTAAACATAATTTATATAAAAAATTACACTTAAATGTTTTCGAGAATAGTATTATTAATATTCACTCTAATAAATTGAAAGTGTGAATTAAATTATGAAATATCGAAGAATGGGATCACTTGGTTGGGAGGTATCAGCATTAGGATTTGGTTGTATGCGTTTACCTACTAATAAGATAAAGGATGAAGAAACGAATCAAATAAAAACAAAACTCGATGAGGCGGAAGCAATTAAAATTATTCGTCATGGCATTGATAATGGGATTAACTACATTGATACTGCTTGGCCTTATCATGAAGGGGAAAGCGAGATCCTTGTAGGTAAAGCTTTAAAAGATGGATATAGACAAAAGGTGAAGTTAGTTACTAAATCACCTACCTGGTTAATTAAGGAGGCAGGAGATTTTGATAATTTTCTTTATAAACAACTCGAAAAATTACAAACAAGTTATTTAGATATTTATCTGTTTCATGGGTTAAATCAAAGTCGATTCAAACTTATTAAAGAGAAGAACTTAATAATTAAAATGGAGGAGGCAAGGGAGAAAGGGTTGATTAAACATTTTGGTTTTTCGTTTCACGATAATTTTAAGACATTTAAAGAAATCGTTGATTATTATGATTGGGATGCTACGCAAATTCAACATAATTATATGGATATTGAGTATCAGGCGGGTACTATGGGCTTAAGATATGCTGCTGATAAAGGAATTGCGGTTATAATTATGGAACCCATTCAAGGAGGCAAGCTTGCTAAAGTATTTCCTAAAATTGATGGTATTCTTAAAAGTGCTAACTCAAAAAGAAAGTTAGCTGATTGGGCACTTCAATTTCTATGGAATCAACCTGAAGTATCGGTTGTTTTAAGTGGAATGAGTGCTAAATGGATGGTAGATGAAAATCTTGAAAGTGCTGATAATTCAGGAATTAATGCACTTACAAATTATGAATTAAAGGTTATTTCAGATTTGAGAGCCGTTTATAGAGAATATATTTCTATTCCATGCACAAATTGTGAGTATTGCCTTCCATGTCCTAATTCTGTGAATATTCCCTTTAACTTTCGAATCCTAAATGATTTTATCTGGTATGGAGAAGAATTACGAGAAAAATATCTTGGTTTTTATAACCGATTTTTATGTAATGCAGAAGAAATAGAGCAAGAGAATAATGGGAATGCGAGTGTGTGTACACAATGTGGAGAATGCCTTGAAAAGTGTCCTCAGCAAATTAATATACCTGAAGAATTGAAAAAAGTAGACTTAATCTTCGCACAAAGTAAAAAAATATCAGAAGTAATGACGTAAAATCTCTCTTTATCATTCTAAATTTCATTTGTATGATTTTTTTGTTCAAATTTAACCAATTTTGTTTAGAATAAGTTTTTGATATTTTAGGTTATCATAAATATCACTTAAAAATATCAATGGACTTATAAGTGTACACTTTATTAGTATCTTAAAGATCAATTAGGTATAGGAGCATGAAACTTAACTGGAAACAATTTAAAAAGACATATCCATTTATTTGTGTTAATTGCGGAGAAATATCTAATACGGAAAGAGAATATTGTGAAAAATGTGGTTTAAGTAATTTTAGGGCGGTAAAAAAAGAAGATTATGAAAAAATCATGAAAGAATAAAAAATAAAAAAATTTGAATGAAAAGACTATTTTGTCCATTCATATTTTTTTGGTCCAGCAAACAGTAATACAAAGGCTGGAATTAAGATCATTAAACCACCCCAACCCCAGAAACCAAATATTTCAATAAATGCACCCCAAAATAGCATCCAAGGAAATCTAAGTTTGCCCAGGTTTAAAACCCATCCATATAATGAATCCCAATCCTTTTCAGCACATTTATTTGAAAACTTTGGCTTGATAATGACAAATGCTAGAATTGCTATAATTACTCCCCAAATCATATTCCATATAGGTAAAAATAATGGAGCAAGGAATAGATAAGGTCCATACCAAGATATATAGGTAGCTAGCCACGCTATGCCATAAATAATACCTATAATCCCATTAATAAGTACAACCAACCAAGCCCATTTGCCAAGAGGAGATACCCATGATGCGTGTTTCCATTCCGAGGTTGAAATTTTTTTTTTTGGAGCTGCTGGCTCAGCTTCTTCTCCCATATTTATCTGCCTCAATTTTTAAAGTTAAATATTTTTTTTATTATTAGATAAAAACTCATATTTATGCATTTAAATTTATTTTAATTATTTTAATAATTTATTATTATGGTTTGATTAACGTACTGAAATTAAATCTTAGAATTTAAATTTTTAAGCCTCCTTTGGTTCAATAATCTCTCCTACATAGTAAAGCCCTACTAGATTTCCTCTAGTTTGAAATTTCCTTGAAACAAGTAAAATGATAACGTGTTCGTTCTCATCTAATATATCTATTTCTACACCAAACTTAACAGATTCCTCAATTAAACTCTCAGCATCCAAATTGAAAAAGTCAATGTTTTCAATATGAATAGCTTGAACGCCCCAAACCAAATGTAATTCACGAGCTGTCCGTTTAAAAGGTGTCATAGCGATTATAGGTAATGGAGGTCGAAATTTCGATATCATTCTTGCTCCGAAACCTCGGCGGGTTATTACTAAAATCTTTCCTCGAAAGTTTAATTCTTGCATTTCTTTAGCTAACGCATGAATTGCATGACCAAGTGTTTGAGTATGTGTTAGTCTATCAGAATCATAGTCATCTGGAGACCTTAATGGTGTATGTTGAGTAGCAGTGGTTGCGATTTTATTCATATAATCAACACTATTTATAGGGAATTTACCCACAGCAGTCTCAGCGGAAAGCATAACAGCATCAGTGCCATCTATTACTGCATTATAAATATCATTAGCTTCTGCGCGAGTAGGGATGGGAGAGTTTACCATTGATTCTAACATTTGTGTAGCAACAATAACTGGTTTCCCTTCTTTATTACATTTGTAAATAAGTTCTTTCTGTTTAATAGGAACTTGATCTGGAGAGATTTCTACCCCCAAATCTCCTCTAGCTATCATAATTCCGTCGGATACTTCTAAAATTTGATCAAAATTATCCAAAGCGACAGGTCTTTCGATTTTAGAAATTAATTTTATTTCATTATTCCCATAATTTTCAAGAAGTTTTTTTACAGTAAGAACATCATCTCCACTGGATACGAATGATATTGCCACATATTCAGGATTTAGCTGAGCAATAAATTCAAGATCTTTAATATCTTTTTCAGTGGGTACTTTTGTGATTAATTCACCACTAGGGATATTAACACCCTTATTATTACTGACTAAACCACCTGCAATTACTTCTCCAACAAGATGATCCTTCTCTTTATTCTTGACTTTAATTTTAATTATTCCATCATTCACATAGAAATGATCACCTTTCTTTAAGCTTTTTAGAAAACCTGCTAAAGGTATAGAGAATTGAGTTTGATCTCCTTCAATTTCACTCTCGTAAACTTTTACTTCCTGACCTACATTTAGATTATAGGCCTCGTCATTTTTGAATTTCCCTACTCTGATTTTAGGTCCTTGTATATCTGCTAAAATTCCCACATAGTCATCTATCCCTCTAATTTTCTCAACTAATTGTCCTTTTTCTTCATGCGTGCCATGAGAAAAATTCAATCTGAAAATATCAATACCAGCATCAATTAATTTTTTAATCATGTTTTTTGAATCTGAAGCAGGACCTAAAGTAGCTATAATTTTAATCGTATTTTCTCGAAAAGACATAAATATCTAATTTCCTATTATTAATAATCTATTATAAGAAAGATAATTAACACATTTATATTATTTTTGATTAAAAACAATAATTTTATAGTAGATTCTTTATATTTGCTATTCTTTTTCTAAAAATATTTCTTAAATCTCTTAATAATTCAATTGAATTCGAAAATTCATCTTGATTTTTAATTTCATATAATGCTAATAGACTAATTCGTAAATTCTTAGGATGAATAGAGAATTGGATTAATTTGATATTATCCTTATCTTTAATATAATCTTTTGCTATAATCACTAAAAAGTCAGAGCTTTGAGATGCTAATATAATTGCTAAGAAATATCTAACTTTTGGATTATCTTGGTAATTTCGAACTTTAATTATATAGAAATTTCTATATTGTTTACTCAATTCGTAGAGATCCTGGACTTTTAGAACCTTTCTTGCACCATCTACCATCTCTGAAATCGGAGGATATCTGTTTTTTAACCTCTTTGCATTTTTAATTACCTCAGAATTGAGATATGAGTCTAAGGAGTTACGCTTTGATAATTTTTCTTTTTTAATTTCATCCAAATTTTATTTCCCTCTATAATAATAAAAAACCAAGATTCAATATAAATCCTTAAGTACGAATTCTAGATCAAGTTTTTTTAACGTTTCTTTTAAAGGAACTCCCGTCTCTGGATTCCAGCCCATTTCTTGGCAATAACCTTTATAAAAATCTTTATATTCAACAGTGATGTTCTTAGTTGGACCAATTTCATCAGGAGGATTTCCGATAATTCTACCAGGTAGTTCATTTTCGATAATTCTAACACCCTCTCTTAGCGTGAATGCTTGTCGTAAAGTCTGAATTCTCCATCCGATTTCTATTAATTCATTTGCATCTATATCCCAGCCCGTAAGTGAGTTAATTAAGTCGACAAAAGGATAAGGACCAAAAAGCGTAGAAAACATACATAAACCTGTACTATTTAGAGTTTGATGGAAGCATGTAGCTAATTTTTGAGCCTCGTATCTTTTTCTTTCATTTTTGTTCCATCCTTTCGGTAGGTTAAATCCTTTCTGAAAAGTATCAATAGGACCTATATCGATGAAATCTACACTTGCGGCCGTATGTCTACCAGGAGTAGGATCATAAGCATAAGTAAAAGCTAATGAAGGAAACAATCTGGGATTGTGCATAGCTACTTCGCAACCGTGAGAAACCATCGCATATTTACGACTTGCCTTCCCAATTTTAGTCGCAGCAATTTCACATCCATCGGCTAAGATATCTCCTATTCCCTCACGAGTTATAATTTTTTTTACTAATTCAACAATAGTTCTTGAATCACCCCACTTTAACTCTAATCCATCTGTATCTTCCAAACTTAGTATCTTATTTTCATAACATTCAATGGCGAAAGCTACTGTGGCACCTGTTGATATAGTATCAATCGCAGCACGATTACATAAGTCATTGAGTTCGAAGATTGATAATAGATCGTTATTCAGTAGTAAAGCTCCAAATGCACAACAAGTTTCATATTCAGGTAAATGCATTTCCTCTAATTCTAATTCTGGAACTTTTAATATTGCGCCGCATTGAATTGGGCAGCTAAAACATCCATAACCTCTAATTTTATAATTATGAATGATATTACTTGAAAGCTGTCTTGATTTTGAAAAAGGAAAATCATACATTCCTATTCCAGCCCAATTTTTAATTGGTGAATCTCCTGTTTCAGCAGATAAAGTATTAGCTACACTAGTTCCATAATTCTGATATATATATCTCACCATGCTTGCAGATCCAGAAAATTTAAATTTAAAACGACGCATTATCTTAGCCAGATTCGGAGCCTTATTTAAAATAGATTTTGTTAATCTGCCGGGCTTTTTATTTTGTCCTATTTTATTGTACATTTTTACTAAATTCATAAATTTCTCTTTATTAAAGACATCCAATCTCTTGCTTCCCTTTAAAACGAGAGCTTTCAAATTCTTTGAACCCATTATAGCTCCTAAACCAGATCTAGCAGCAATTCGGCCTTTATCATTAGCAATTCCCGAGATTTTTGATAAATTCTCGCCTGCTTGCCCAATACCTGCTATTTTTGTAGAAGTCCCATGTTTCTTTTTCAAAAGTTCTTCACTTTTGACAATGTCTTTTCCCCATATATCAGATGCTCCTAATATCTCCTTATCTTCGTTCCTAATTGTGATGTAGACTGGATTTTCTGCTTTACCTTTAATTAATATAGCATCATAACCACATCTTTTGATTTCAGGTCCGAATGTTCCACCACTATTCGCATCACCCCAAGTTCCTGTCAGTGGAGATTTTCCCACCACCATATATCTCCCGGATAAAGGAGCTGTTGTACTAGTAAACAATCCTGGAATGAAACCAAGAATAGCATCTTTTGAAAATGAATCAACACGGGGTTTCATATTATCATAGATTATTTTGCAACCTAAACCATATCCTCCCAAAAATTGCTGATAGGTCTTTTCTGAGATTTCTCGATCCTCAAACTTACTATTTGACAAATCTACCCATAAAATTTTACCATAGTATCCGTTAGGCATAAGTAAGATTTATTTTTTGGTTTTAAATTGTTCAAGGTTCAATTCAATATATATATTCTTATATCAGAAGCGTTGTTAAGTGTGGATAAGAATTCAATTATTAACTCAATCTTTAACTCTTTTTTTTATTCATCGAAACTTATAAATATGTCGTTTTTTCTATAATAGTGGTTCGAACATATATACAAGATGTTTGGATAGAGCCATTAGTTTAATAGAATTGAATGGTTAAAGGGTGTTTTTGAAAAACATTTGCCAAGAAATTTAATTAATAAAATATTAAGGCTTAAATAATTAAATTTTGGAGGAATCGCATGTCACTAATCCCAACCATAAAAAGTAATAAGTTAACTATGAGTAAGTTCATTGATTGGGACAAATTTGAGAATTGCTTTTATAACAATATCTACTTAGAGGATTACAAGATTGTTATTAAAATGCCTTTAATTTCTAGCAAAGACATCAAGAAAGATATAAAAATAAAGAGATTTGATTTAACCAAATATACTTATTTAGTTTCATATGATTAATGATTTTTCCTAATTGAAATTGAATTGTAAATCAATTACTTATTTAGACCTTTTTCTTTAAGATATTTATTCCAACATGAAAAACAGATAAAATTGTCTTTATCAATTTTTACCACGTCTTTGATGGCTCTAATCATTCCACATTTTTTGCATCTTTTTTTCATTACTAAAATGATCTTTTTAATTAACTATATGTGGATAAGTAATTGAACGTTTTTAACGTTTACATTATTTAGTTATGGTTATTTTAAATTTATATTAAAAAAAGCGAAAGAGATCCATAGTTCGAGCAAAATTTATAAGGTTTAGAAATAATTAAGCAATAATGCTTAATAGAGGGCGAAATCCAATGTTTAGCTCGAATAAATGGAATCCTTCCGTTTCTTAAAGTAACAATCAATTTTGTGAAATAAATAACTTAATAAATATATCATTGTTTGTGTCAATAACACGGAATAGTATTACATTTCGACAAAAATATCATTTATACTTAAAAATCGATAATTTTATTTTTTGTTCACTTTAAAAAGTTTTTAATTAATTAATTTTTAATTATTATTCTTTAAAGAATGCTTATGAATGAACAAACTTTGTTGAAAGAAAAGAAGAAAGAACAATTTTACGATAGTCTTGAGAATATGTGGGGTAAAAGGTCTAATGGAACTAAAAAGTTGAAAATTAAATTATCCTCAGGAACTCAAATTTTATCATTAAAATTAGAAAATAGTAATGATGGGAAAATTAAAGATACTTATAATTTAATATCAAATATATTGAAAGATTTTTTTTCCTAATTTCATTAGTTTTAAAATGATCTTATATATCTAGAATCTAAAAGTTGATATGCTTAAAACTAAGAGAGCTCTGATTAAAAAAATTGTAAAATTAGAGTTTGAAATGTTTGAAAATGTAAGAACAATTCAACCATCTTTATGTCAAGAAAGATCAGAGACATTTAAGCTAATGAGGGAAATGAATCATAATGTATTATCTATAAATACTCTTAAATCCTATCTGGAGGATCTAAAAACTGCAAAGTTAAGTAAAAGGAATCTTATGACAGAAAAATATGCTCGAATGAATAATCTAATCCCTGTACTTAAGCTTAATCCACTTATTTATGAAATTGTATCTATTGAATCAAAATGGATAAAAGAATTTTCTCAGAAGTATCCTTTAATAGCAAATTACAAACCGAATTATTTTAAGCAATATCTATCTTGTGAATTAGAGACCTATTCAGATAATTCAATTGATTCATATTTCCATGACATAAAAATTGCTGAAAAAAAAGACAGAAACCTGGCACAAGAAAGATTTGAATATCTTATTAAGAAATTAGGCTATTCTTCTTTAGAAGATTTTAATTCGAAAAGAGAAAGAGAGAAAAAATTGTAATATTTATTTTTTACTAAATAACATTATATTTTACTTCTGAAAAATTTTAGAATTCTTTATTGTTCTTATGAGGTATTAAACCTACTTTTATGATTAATATTTTTGTTATAATGTTAAGGAGTTGAGAATTTATGTTTGAAACTGAGATGGTAAAAAAGAGTTATAATAAGATTGCTTCTAAATATTATACTCAAAGAGATTTAAACAAATTTAATGGTGAATTAGATAAATTTATTGAACTCTTACCTCAAGATGCACATGTTTTAGATGCAGGATGTGGAGCAGGAATACCTACAGCCAAGTATTTAGTAAACAAAGGATTAAAGGTGACTGGTATTGATATATCAGATACTATGTTAAGGATGGCTAGGAAAAATGTACCAGAGGCGATTTTTCTTAATAGGGATTTGAACGAGCTTGATTTTAAAAAAAAGAGCTTTGATGGAATCATTTCAGTATATACTCTGTTTCATATCCCCAAAGAGCAACATAAGAAGATCTTGAAAAGTTTTTTCGAAATTTTAAAACCTGGGGGCATTTTACTGATTAATACTGGGGTTTCAGAATTAGAGGGAGTGAGTATTTTTTTTGGAGAACCAATGTTTTGGAGTAATTATGAACCTAAAAAGACATTAGAATTAGTTAAATCCATTGGATTTTCAATATCATTTGAAGGAGTTCTTGTGAGAGGTGCAGAATTTCAATATTGGATTTTTGCTAAAAAAGAATGAATAATGTGATTCCTGCTGTTAAAAAGGTTCTACTACTTAATTATCTTTCAATCTTTTTATTAAAATATATTACACCCTTAATCTTTGTCATTTGTGAAATTATCAGAAAAACTGAAAGAGTTTAAATTTATAGAAATTTTTGAAAATTTTTTCTTTAATTTTGTTTAAATTATTTTACAATGAAAAAAAAAGAATAATAAATAAAATTTAATCTCTAAAGCCATAATATACGTTAATTAAGAGTAATAAGGTGTCTCTTAGAGAAAAGTTGATAAAAGGAATAGTTAAGATGACAATATTTAAGGAATACAATATTAAGGCAAATACAATTGCTAGTAATAATAATATAGATATTAAACTTTTGCCAAAAGTCTTCCATCCACTTGACCTTTCGGTTGTAATTTTTTCTACTATAATGTCAGCAGATAGCGTCTTATAATCGGGAATTTCTTCAATTTCGTCTTTTATCTTTCCTTTTCTTAATGCCATTCCTAGTGCTCTAAAAATAGCTCCAATTATAAATAGGACAATTATGATCAAAAGATCTTGCAACGTATTCGTTGTTACAAAAGGAATTTTAGGTCCTAATTCATTATAAATTAGAGTTATAATTAATATTATTATTAATGAAATTCTTACTGAATATTTCGGTAAGTATAAGGGATAGTATTTCCGTTTTTTTTCTTCGAGAATCTCATCAGGATGCTGTATACTCTTAACAATTTGAATTAATTTTTCTTTAATTCCTTTTCTGGCTTCAAAATAAAAAGCAACTAAAATAAATATCCCATTAATAATGAGGGGAGGTACATCTTTTGAAAGGAGTAGATTATTCAATGGAAATGAAACAATTAGTAGAGTTATTAATCCTCTTATTGTACCCCTTGGTAGTGATAATGGTTCTCCTTCGACTTTTCCTTCAATACTAAAGCGTCTTATTATTATCCAAATAATAAAAATAATTCCTAAAATCCAAGTTAACATAATTCAAAACAAAAAAAATTTAGTTGGATATTATAAAAGTATTAACACTTCGTAAAAAAGGTTAATCTATCTAGTAATAATTATTATTATATTTCTATAGCTGGTATAAATTTAGGTGCTTTACGTTTTTTGGTTGCTTGCTCAAAAGAATAGGCTATCTGAAGTAGTTTCGGTTCTTGAAATGCTCCCCCGAAAAATGAAATTCCAATGGGTAAATTAAATACAAAACCTGCTGGAACAGTGATATTGGGATACCCAGCAACTGCTGCTAAAGAGGAACTGCCACCTGTAAAGTGATCTCCATTAATATAATCTATTAACCAAGCAGGACCTCCGCTTGGAGCAACAATTGCATCTAATTGGTACTCATTTATAGCGGCATCAATTCCTTCCTCTCGGGCAAAACGTTGGCATTTTTGTATTGCTTCTTTGTACTCTTCACTCGTTATTGACTCTTTTTCATTTGCCATAAGGAATAGTTCTTGCCCAAAATATGGCATAATATCTTGCCTATGGTTTTCATTAAACCTTATTAAATCCTCGAGATTTCTTATAGAATTTATTGGTCCATATTTAAGTAGATATTGATTTAAGTCATGCTTAAAATCATATAAAAGAACTACTAATTCAGGTTCCTCTAAACTATCAAGAGATTTAAATTCGATGGGATCTATTATATCAGCACCTAAAGCCTTCATTTTATCAACGCTTTCTTCCATAATTTTATCAATATGTTCATTCTTACTAAAGAAGTTGCGAGCTACACCTATTCTAGCATTTTTCATTCCATCTGGATCTAAAAATTGGATGTAATCATGAATTTTAGTTTTGTTATCGATTGTGCTTGGATCATCTGGATCAGTTCCAACTAACACGTTTAATAAAATTGTTGCATCATAAATAGATCTCGCCATAGGTCCAGCAGTATCTTGATGATGAGAAATTGGGATAATTCCATTTCTGCTAATCAATCCGATTGTTGGTTTAATTCCAACAACTGAATTAATATGTGATGGGCATATGATTGATCCATCAGTTTCAGTACCAATGGCTATTGGACATAAATTAGCTGCTACTGCAGCAGCAGAACCAGAGCTTGAACCACATGGACTTCTGTCTAGAGCATATGGATTGAGCGTCTGCCCACCTCGGCTACTCCAACCACTGGTAGAACGAGTTGAACGAAAATTAGCCCATTCACTTAAGTTAGCTTTCGCAATGATAATAGCACCCGCTTTCCGTAAGTTTTTAACTATAAAAGCATCTTCTGATGCATAATGTCCTTCTAAAGCTAAGGATCCCGCTGTAGTCTGCATTTTATCAGCAGTATTAATATTATCTTTAATGATGATTGGAATACCATGTAATGGTCCACGAATATTGTTGTCCTTCCATTCTTTATCTAAATTTTCTGCAATTTCTATTGCATCAGGATTCAGTTCAATTACAGAATTAATTTTTGGTCCAGATTTATCAATTTCATGGATGCGCTGTAAATACAATCCAGTAAGTATTCTAGCAGAAATTTCCCCGCTTTTCATTAATACATTAATTTCTTTAATGCTATATTCCTTCATTTTTTACATCTTTTTAATAATAATAGTTGATAGTCATATTCTTATAAAATTCTTTGTTTCCATTCCTTAGATTCATGTATATTAGTAATTTTTAAGTTTTAATAATCCAATCAATGAAAATGATGTAATACTAGAAAATTAATTATAAGAAATATAATTATGTTACTTAATTTCATTAAATTAATAAAATGATTAATACGAGTAAAAAATACCAAAAGAGAGTAAAACGTCTTAAAGATCATAAAAATGATGAAGAAGGAAGACCACATCAAGAAAAAATAAAATCATATTCGAGTAATATTAAAGTAAGCCAATTAAAAAAAAATGATAAAAAAATTCATAAAAAGCTTGATAAAAGTGAGTATACTTGGTTATAGAGAGAGATGAGAAGATTAACTCGAATTTCTCTAAAAGACTCACATACTTAAACCTTTTATTGAAAATCTAAGTGCGAAAAAAATGAACTTTGAAATTATAGATATAAATTCAACAAACTTAGTTAAGTATGGATTATTCTGTAAGAAATCTCAGAAGAAAGAAGTAGGATACAAAAATAAAATTGAATGGATAAAGGAGAGATTTAAGGAAGGTTTAAAGTATAAACTTCTGCGAATAAGAGAGCAAAATAAAGTATCATTAGGAGGATTTATCGAATATATTCCTGGTAAATATAATTGGAGAGGGATAGCAGCAGATGATTGGATGGTTATTCATTGCATTTGGATTGTGGGAAAATTTAAGAAAAAGGGGTATGCATCTAGGCTCTTAGAAGAATGTATGAAAGATGCAGCAGAAGTTGGTATGCAAGGAATCGTATGTATGACTGCTGAAAAAGGAGGTTGGCTTCCGAATAAAAGACTTTTTGAAAAACATGGCTTTAAAAAGGTTGATGAATTCAAACCCTATTTCGGTTTATATGCCAAAGCACTTTCAGATAAAGCAAGATTACCAAAATTTTTTCCCATCTCTAACGATAAGATAAAGGAGTATGATACGAGAGTTACGGTCCTATATTCTCATCAATGTCCTTATATCTCACGTACAATTGAAGAAATTAGAGATTTTGCTGAAACTAAGGCTCTGTCCTTTCAGGCTATTAACTTAAAAAGTTGTAAAGAAGCCCAACAGAATCAAATACATCCATATGGAACATATTGCATTTTTTCTGATGGTAAATTGTTATCATATATACCTGGAGAGAGAAGGAGAATCTTGGATTTATTAAATGAGAAATGAAGGAGAAATCTAATCCGTTACTATTTGTTAATATATACACCTTCACTTAATTTTTGTTTTAAATCTGCAAAGGCTTTTTTCCATGCTTTATCAAAAAAGTTACGGGCTTCCTCCCATTCTGAGCTTTTCCTCCAACCAATATGGAAGAGATAAACAATAGTATTATTCTTGTTATCACTTGGAAAGAAAAATATCACAACATGAGTCAATGGATCAGCAAAATTCATAAATGAATGAAATTGTTCAGGTCCCTTCCAATCAAATGATATAAATTTATTCAGTTCAATTCCTGTAATTTTACAACCTATTGTACTATTCAAATCAGGATTAGTAGGGTCCCAAAACAGTTCATACTTACCTCCAACTCTAGGTTCCACATCAGCTTTTTCAGGTAACCAACTTTCTAGTAAAGAGTTTACAGTAAACATCTTAAAAGCTAAGTCTAAATCACAATTTAATTCAATTTTATGAAAGATTATTCTTTCTATTTTCAATCACTTTTAGCTATTTTCTTATAGAATATTTAATATAATTATATATTAGTTTATTAATACAATTTATTTAATTTAGAGTGAAAATTTGAGGGTAGAATCATATTATGAATAATGAAGATTTAATATTATATGAAGTGGAGAGTCGTATTGCTACAATTACAATAAATAGACCAGATAAAGCTAACTCTTGTAATGTTGATATGTTGAAGAAGATACATAGGAGCTTAATTGAAGCTGATGAAAATCAGAAAGTAAAATGTATTCTCATTAAAAGTAAAGGTGAAAAGTTCTTTTCAGCTGGATATGATCTAAAAGACATTCAAGGTTCTCCTGAACAAGCAAGGATGATTACAGAATGGGGGAGAAATGTGAATGAAACAATTGTTCTTTTAAAAAAGCCAGTGGTCGTCCAAGTTCAAGGTATCGCAGTTGGCTTTGGTGTTTTAATTACACTTGCATCGGATTTACGTGTTTTTGCCGATAGATCTAAAGAGGAGTTATATTTAAGGCTACCAGAAATAGCTATTTCAGCCTTTCCTCAAACTGGTGCAACTTTTCTTCCTTTAATGGCTTTTGGGCTGACAATAGCGAAAAATCTTTTATTCACTACAGATACAGTAGGAGTTCAGGAACTTAAAAATATTAATTTTCCAACCCGAGTATTTCCATTAGAAACCCTTGAAGAGGATACCCTTTCTTTTGTTAAACAGTTAACCAAATATAAAACTGAGTTTTTATTTTTTATTAAGTCTATGTTAGCAATTATGAATAAACGTTATATTAAATCTTGTTTTGATCTAGAAGATGAATGCGGTAAAGTGGCTTATGAAAAAGGAAAAAAATTAATGAAAGAGCTAGATAATTTTATTAAAGGTTTACATAGAAAATATTCTGATTAAACATTACTTTTGCTCTAACTTCCTCTGCTTGGATTATTAAGGCTTCAATTGTGAAATTTAAATGGTTAAATTCAAAGAATCATAATTTGGAACGGGATCATATTCGGATTTAAGATTGAGGTTTTGTCGAATCTACTTTTTACCTTTTTCACCTAAAATTGTTTTTTTTCTGAGAAAAAACTTTTTTATTTTTTAGAGAAGGAAAGCGAAACATAGTTAATAAGATCTATCTTAGACCTTCACTTCCTTCTGATAAATTGGCTTTTTCAGCTATTACATTTAGCATTCTCTCTGTATATAGTTGCATACATTACAATTTTTCTGATATGTATGAAAAATATGAATTATATGAGAAACTTTAATTAATTGATATCTTTTTACTTGTTAATTAGTTAATTTAGGGGAAAAATTATTTTTGGAAAATTAGAATTTTATGGTAGTGCAACCGTAGGTGAACGGGGACAAGTCGTTTTACCAATTGAATTAAGAAAGAAAATACAACTTGAAGCAGGAGAGAAATTAATTGTAATGGGGACAGAGGGAAAAAATGTAGTTCTTTTACTCAAAGCAGATTTCTTGACTCACATTCTTAATAAGATGGAAAAAGGGCAAAACGAATTAAGGAAATATCTAATGGACAATCCTCTTTCTATAGAAGCTGAAGACAAAGAAATAGAAACTAAATAAGTTAATGGTGATTTTAGAATGAAAGTCAGAATGATTAAGTATTCAAAACCTTATCTTATTATGATTGCTGTTTCTATTGCGTTGTTATTTGGACAAGCAAACTTTAACCTAACGCTACCTGATTATCTCGCAAAGATAGTGAATGTAGGCATTCAACAGAAGGGTATAGAGAATGCGGTACCCGAAGCAATTCGGGGGATCGAAATGAACCATACTCTGCTATTTCTTACTCCAGAAAATCAGACAGACGTGCTTAATGCTTATACTCTGGTGCAAAATGGCACTATAGAAGCTAATCAATATGTCAATAAATACCCCGCTCTGCATAACCAGTCTATTTATGTATTGACCGATTCTGATAGCATGACAATCACACTTTTAAACCCAGTTATGGCCAGGGGGCTCTTATCGGTATCCTTCGTCGAATTACTTATGGTTAATGACACATTACGTATGCTTGTAAATATTCAATTAAATATTTCTCTCCCTGGTGGTACAGATTTATTTGAATATCTTAAAACACAACCTATAGAATTGGGATTGATAACTGCTCTGGTTAACTCACGATTTAGCGCTCTTGGAGAAGCTTTTTTAATACAGGCAGCAATTCAAGTTGTAAGAGTTGAGTATGAAAAACTTGGCATAAATGTAGATCAAATGCAACTTGATTACATGTTCTATTACGGTGGTTTGATGCTTCTTCTTACATTTCTTGCAATGGCTTGCACAATTGGAGTCGGATATTTTGCCGCTAAAATTGCCACCGGAATGTCTCGTGATATGCGAAAGGATATATTTGAGAAGGTTGAAAAATTCTCGAGTACTGAATTTGATACATTTTCCACAGCATCATTGATCACGCGCTCAACGAATGATATAACTCAAGTCCAAATGGCCATAATGATGATCATCCGTTTAGTGTTTTATGCTCCTATTTTGGGGATTGGTGGAGTAATCCACGCCCTTGAATTAGCTCCCTCGATGTGGTGGATACTAGCAATGGCGGTGGGGGTATTACTTGCCCTGATCCTTGTAGTCTTTTACATAGCCTTACCGAAGTTCAAGAGCATCCAAAAGTTAGTAGATCGCCTTAATCTCGTAGCTCGAGAGAGTTTGTCGGGTTTAATGGTTGTAAGAGCTTTCAATAAACAAAAGTTTGAAGAACATCGATTTGATAAGGCTAATATTGATCTTACTAAGGTTTCACTGTTTATAAACCGAGTCATGGTGATCATGATGCCAGTGATGATGATGTTAATGAATGCTTTGGTAATTATTATTATATGGGTCGGATCACACGATGTAGCCAATGCAAATATCCAAGTCGGTGATATGATTGCTTTTATGCAATATGCTATACAGGTAACTTTTGCCTTCCTTATGCTTTCGTTAATGTTTATCATCTTACCTCGAGCTTTAGTATCTGTAAATCGTATTGCCGAGGTTTTAAAAGTTGATATAATGATCCAAGACCCCGAAAATCCAATACATTTTGATGAACCATTTAAGGGAGAAATTGAATTTCGAGATGTTTCTTTCCGTTATGCTGGAGCGCCAGAGAATGCGTTGAATGATATATCTTTCACCGCTCAAGCAGGCCAGTTCACTGCTCTTATTGGACCGACCGGATCTGGTAAATCTACGCTTGTAAACTTGATTCCTCGCCTATATGAGGTGTCATCGGGAGCGATATTAATCGATGGCGTCGACGTACGTGAAGTAAATCAACAAGAACTTCATGAAAAAATTGGATATGTACCTCAAACAAGCGTGTTATTTTCCGGAACTATTGAAAGTAATCTCTTGTTTGCAGATGAAAACGCGAGTGAAGACATTCTTGAATCATCAATAGAGACTGCTCAAGCTACTGAGTTCATAACTTCTAACCCTGAGGGCATGGCTACTGAAATAGCCCAAGGTGGTAAGAATGTATCTGGGGGTCAAAAGCAGCGCCTTTCGATAGCTCGGGCATTAGTCAAAAAAGCCCCAATTAACATTTTAGACGATAGTTTTTCTAATTTAGATTTTAAAACTGATATTGCTTTAAGAAAAGCCCTTCGAAAATCTATATCAGCAAGTACAGTAATTATAGTGACACAAAGGGTTTCCACAATAAAAGATGCTGATCAGATCATTGTTCTCAATAAGGGAAAGATTGTTGGAATGGGTAAGCATGCTGAGCTCATGGAAGATTGTGCTATATATAGGGATATAGCCATTTCACAACTAAATTTGGAGGAATCATCATGATGCGACGATCTGGAGGCCCTATGAGGGGAGCTGGTCCACATGGATCTAGATTCGGAGTTCGTGAAAAAGCTACCGATTTTCGTGGAACTATGGGAAAATTATTTCGGTATATGGGTAGATATAAATGGTTAGTACTATTGGTATTTATTTTTGCGGCAGCTTCTACTACAGCAAGCATTATAGGACCAAAGATTCTAGGAACTGCCACCACTACTTTGGTTAATGGAGTAATAGCCAAAGTTAGTGGTACAGGTGAAATTGACTTTGTTAAAATTGGAGGAATTCTATTAGAAGTATTGATAATATACATTGTATCAGCGGCGTTTGGTTTTGTCCAAGGTTGGATTATGGCAAATATTTCAACTAATATTGCTTATCGACTTCGTCGAGACATTTCGGAAAAGATTAATCGCTTACCCCTCAAATATTATGATGGAACGACTCACGGAGAAGTACTCTCTCGAATTACAAATGATATAGACACTATAAATCAAACTTTGAGTCAGAGTCTCACATCAATTATTACATCAGTAGTTACTGTTGTTGGTATCGTGATTATGATGTTAACTATAAATTGGATAATGACATTAGTAGCACTTGGAATGCTTCCACTGACACTTCTACTAATAGGCGTCATCATTGGTCGATCACAGAAGTATTTTAAACAACAACAAGATTATTTAGGGCATGTGAATGGACATGTGGAAGAAATGTATGGTGGTCATATTGTAGTAAAAGCTTTCAGCGGAGAGGAAAAAAGTGTCGAAAAATTCAAAGGATTAAATAATCGATGGTATCAAGGATCCTGGAAAGCCAATTTTTTATCGGGATTGATGATACCAATCACGTTTTTCATCAGCAATTTGGGATATGTTGTTGTTACTATACTTGGCGCGTATTTAGCTATCCAAAATGTTATAACTATAGGGGATATTCAAGCATTTATCCAATACATCCGTTCATTCACTCAGCCTCTCAGCCAAATTGCTAATGTTTCAAATGTCCTCCAGCAAACAGCTGCTGCAGCAGAACGTGTATTTAAATTTCTTGAGGAAGAAGAGGAAGTCAATGAAGTATCCAATCCTATTAAGTTAGAACAAGTTAAAGGTTTGGTAGAATTCCGTAATGTGAATTTCGGATATAACCCAGATAAGATTATTATCCACAACTTCTCTGCAATAGCTAAACCAGGGCAAAAAGTCGCAATTGTGGGTCCAACAGGTGCAGGCAAGACCACATTGGTCAAGTTACTTATGCGTTTCTATGAATTAAATAGTGGAGCAATTTTGGTTGATGGTCAAGACACTCGAGAGATGACACGTGAAGATTTGCGCCAAATGTTTGGAATGGTGCTTCAAGATACCTGGCTTTACAATGAATCTATTATAAATAACATCCGCTTTAGTAATCAAGATGCAACCGATGAAGAAGTGTACACTGCTGCACGCATAGCTAATGTAGATCACTTTGTTAAAACTTTACCCGATGGGTATAACATGATAATCAATGAAGAGATAACGAATATCTCTCAGGGTCAAATGCAATTACTTACTATCGCCCGTGCTGTTCTTGCCGATCCACCAATACTTATCCTCGATGAGGCTACAAGTTCCGTGGATACACATACGGAGATCCTAATTCAAAATGCTATGGATGCATTAATGCAGAATAGAACCAGCTTTGTTATTGCTCACCGCTTGTCAACTATTCGAAATGCCGATTTAATCCTCGCAATTCGTGATGGAGAGATCGTGGAGCAAGGTACACATAAAGAATTATTAGTTCGGAATGGATATTACGCTGAATTATATAATAGCCAGTTTGAAGCGTTAAATTCTACTTAAATAGATTTAAATTTTTTTTTTATCCTAATTCATTAATTTATCAAACCGTTAAGCAAAAGATATAATTATTACCTTTTTTTCCAAAAACAGTAAGTAGGTTGATTTTTCTAAGAGTGTATGTCATCATTTGAGCTAACCTAACTGAAATATTTAGAGAATCTGAAAGCTCACGATTTGTAAATGGATTTTTAAGTGTTATTGGAATTAATTGTAATAATTGTTTAGGATTAGAAAATATCTTCCAATCCAATACTTTAAGCAATCTTCGGTCACTAACACTCCATCCTTTTCGCCTCCAACTTCCTTTATTGTCTTTTACTCTAAGTTCTTCTGCTTGGATTAATAAAACCTCAATTGTGAGATTATAATGTGATATTAGATGAGGAATGTAAATTAGTTCTTTAAAAATATTGAGGAAGGAACCATGTTTTGGGGATAATCTTTTTGAATTTATTTTGTTACCAATTGGCTGTAGTTTTATAATCCATTTATCTTTAATTATGGGACAAATTAGAAGCACTTTGTTATTTTTAAGAAGTTCTTCGAGTTTTCTTCTTATTCCTGCAAAATTTTTTGTTTGAATTTCTATTAATAAATCTTCACGGGCAAGGTCAACTACGTATTTACCAATTGGGCTCTCAACCTTATCACCTGATTGTTTGAAGATTTGTTTTAAGGCTGCATGTAGGGATGTTTCATTTAAAGTGCCAATCATTTATAATTAGAATTTTATAGAAAAAATTAAAAATTGAATATTATTAGGAAAATATGCATCCTAAAATAATAGAAATATATTTCTAACAAACTTTATCTGAGATTTTGGATTCAATACTCTATATGAAAGATGAGATTGAAAAAAGATTACATCGAGTTAAAATAATTAAGAATAGGAATAAGAATAATATTAAATGCCCTATTTCTAAACAATGTAATTTTTCAGAAAATTCTTATAGATGTAGTCAGTTCTATAGGAAGTGTACATTTTATAGAATTTTCAAGTAACTCTTTTTAGGCAAAAATTTATATATGCAATTTTCATATTTTGCATATATTGTCAATTTATCAAAAATGCAAATAATATTGAATGAATATTGACTGAAAATTATGACATAAAACATCGAGCTTTTGTTATATTAGGTTTAATTAATGAGAAAATGCATGAAGGTGGATGTCATGCATATGATATTAATAAAAGGATTGAAGAAAGGGGAATGAGGGATTGGACAAACATAGGTATTGATTTTTCATTCTCAACAATTTATCGAACCTTGGATAGACTAGAAAATGATGAGCTAGTAGAGAGTTTTGAGGAAGAAATAGATGGGAGAAATCGAAAAACATATAGAATTACACCTTATGGATATAAAATTCTGAAAAGTAACGTGTATGATGTTTTATATAATTATAGGGGGAAGAAAGATGAAGATTTTTATGTTGCTTTTTCAATGTTTCCAATTCTTAATATTGAGGAACAAATTGAAGCTTTTACCCATTCATTAGTAAATGTAAAGAATCATAGGAAAGAATTAGAAATCATGTTAAATGAAATGCTAGTTAATTTCCCAAAAATGCCAATCAACGTAACTGGTCTCTTTATCCACCCTATTAAAATTCTCAAAACTGATGAAGAATTTTTCGAAATGGTGATAGATGAAATCAAAAAGTTTAGAGGAAATATCAATCCTAATGATTATAAACCAAGAGAGGCAGAATAAATGAAATATATGGTTAAAAATTTTAAACATCGAATCGGTTCTCATTGCGAATCTGCATCAATGAGAGATCTTTTTGAATATTATGGTTTTCCTATGTCAGAGGCTATGGCATTCGGTTTAGATGGTACAATGGGTTTCGGTTTTTTTGATATGTCTGATCAAACCTCATTCGTTATTGACTTTGATATACCTTTCTTCTTAGGAGGGAAACAAGGAACGATTGACCCTAATAGCCTAGCGTGCCGTTTGTTAGGTATCACTCTTAGAAAACAATCTTTCACCAGTGCAGATAAAGCATGGGAAGAATCAAAGAGATTGATTAAACAAAATGTGCCTCTTATAATACGGGTAGATATTGTCTATATGCCGTATGAAGATTTTGGAAATCAGAGTGATGAAACGCATTTTGGTGGACATGCAATAACATTAGCAGGATTCGATGAAGAGAAAGGTCTAGCTTATTTAGGTGATACAGAATTCGATGGTTTTCAATCAATCCCAATTAGTATTTTGAAAACAGCTAGAAGTTCAACTTATGGACCTAAATTTTTGCATCCGCAGAATACTCAATTTTCTATGAAATGTGGTCCTGATAATAAACATCCCCCCTTAGCTGCAGGAATAAAACTTGCAATTCAGCAAGTTGTAAACAATATGCTTCGAGCTTCGATGAATTATAACGGAATACAAGGGTTAAAGAGATTTGCGAGTTCTATACTCTCATGGGATGATAAATTGAAAAAAAAGGTGACTAATTCTAAGGGACATGAAACTTATTTAGCAAGCATAATGTTTGATCTTATTTATGGATATATTGAGACTTGGGGTACAGGAGGGGCATGCTTTCGAAATTTATATAAAAATTTTCTTGAGGAATTGATACAACTTCCGGAGATAAAGAAAGGTCCTATGGCATGGAAGAATGAAGAAATAAAGATAATAGAAGATTGTTTACCTCTTATAGATGCTTCTAGGAAAAAGTGGACATTGTTTGCTCAATCACTAAAAAATTCTGTTGAAGAATATAAAAGTGAATGTTTATTGCATGTTAACTTGAATGAATTACAAAACACTGTTTTAGATATTTTAAAGAATGAAGAGATTTTATTTAAAAACTTATCAAGGATAAAAATCTAAAGGTGAAAAAATTGAGCAATTGGGAATCTATGTTAAATAAAAACCCATTAGATTGGTTATTAGAAGAAAATAATCCTTCAGTTAGATATTTTACTTTAGTAGATATATTAGAAAAAAGTCCAACTTCTGCTGAAGTTAAAGATGCTAAACAAAAAATCATGAGAAGTGAGATTGTATCTAAAATTCTGAGTAAGCAAAAGGAAGGAGGGTACTGGGTGAATCATGATAACTTCTATGTATATACCAAGTATAAAGGTACTGTATGGACTTTTATCATCTTAGCAGAACTTAATGCGGATGGAAATGATGATAGAATTAAACAGACTTGTGAATTTATTCTCAAAAATTCTCAAGACCGCAATAGCGGAGGTTTTTCTGTCCATGGAAATGAAGAGAAGGGTGGTGTCCATGAGCAAGTTATACCTTGCCTAAACGGAAATATGATTTGGGCTTTAATCAGATTTGGATATCTAGACGACCCACGAATTCAACATGCTATTAATTGGATTGTACAATATCAAAGACTTGATGATGGGGTTGACAAAACACCTCAAGGGTGGCCTTATGAAAAACATAAAAATTGTTGGGGAAAGCATACATGTCATATGGGCGTTGTAAAAAATTTAATGGCGTTAGCTGAGATTCCATTAAATAAACGATCGCGTAAAGTTAGTAATTTTATTCCTAAAGCAGTTGAATATATACTCGACCATCATATTTATAAAAAAAGTCATGAAAAGAATGTGGTAGCTAAGGAGGAATGGACTAAGTTTGGTTTTCCTTTATTATGGAAAATAGATGCTTTGGAAATTGTGAACATTTTAACACAATTAGGTTATAAGGATGCCAGAATGCAAGAAGCTATTGATTTAGTTCTATCAAAACAAACTCAAGAAGGTAAATGGATATTAGAAAAAAGCTTTAATGGACGTGTTCAGGCAAACATTGAACAACAAGGTAAAGAGAGTAAATGGATTACCCTGAACGCAGTTAGAGCGTTAAAACAATATTATGAATAAAGTTTAATTAGTTTATTAATGGGAAATATATGGTAAATGAAATAGATATAAAAATCGAAGAACTTCGCAAAAATTTTCTACAATATACCAGAAAAGCATTTGAAATGCTTCCAAGAATAGATTACCCTCACATACTTGATGTAGGTTGTGGTTCAGGAATACCAGCTATAGAATTAGCGCAATTGAGCAATGCAGAGATAATTGGAATAGATATTGATCAAGAAGCTCTAGAAAAGTTTAATGAAAAAATTAAAAAATTCAACTTATCAGATCGAGTGAAAACTATTAATTGTTCTTTATTAGATATAGATTTTCCGAATGAGAATTTTGATATTATCTGGGCAGAGGGAGTAATGCAATTTATTGGATTTGAAAAAGCTTTGAAAGAATGGAATAGAATGCTCAAAAAGAATGGTTTTATTGTTGTGCACGATGATTTGAGAGATAAAGAAAAGAAATTAAAAACTATACCCAAATATGGATATAAATTAGTAGATTATTTCCTATTACCTGATGATGTATGGTGGAGGGATTATTTTATGCCATTAGAACTTCAAATCGAGAAGTTTAGTAATTTCCCCAGAAAGCTTAAGAAATTAAAGAGTTTTATAAAAGAAATTAATTCCTATAAGAAAAATCCAGGAAATTATCGGTCGATGTTTTATTTAATCCAGAAAGTAGATAGAGTTTAATTTTAGTGAAAATATTATGATAGATAATAATTTAGCAGCTCCATGTGGTATATATTGTGGTGCTTGTCGCCAATATCTCGTCTTGAAAAAAGACTTACTAAAAGAGAGAGGCTTTAAATTAGGTTGTAGAGGATGTCGAATTCGAAACAAGAATTGTGTCTTTATAAGAAGAGATTGTTCAGCATTGAGGAAAAAAGAATTAGAATTTTGTTTCGAGTGCGAGAAATTTCCATGTCAAAAATTGAGTAAAATTGATGCTCTTTATCAAGAGAGATATCATGTAAACTTGATTAAGAATCTGAAAAGAATTCGAGATATAGGTGTCGATAAATGGCTTAAAGAGCAAGAGATACTCTACACTTGCCCTAAATGTGAAGGTGAGATTTGCGTCCATGATGCTGAATGTTATGATTGTGGGAATAAATTAAATCCAAATACATAATAAGGAGGATAAAAATGGATGAGATAAGAATTGTAGGTGCACGAATTCATAATCTAAAAAATGTAAAGATAAATATTCCTAAAAATAAGATTATACTCATTACAGGAGTGTCAGGTTCAGGTAAATCCAGTTTGGCTTTTGATATTATTTTTGATGAGGGTATGAACAGATATTTGCAATCAATTGGTTTTCCACCGAAGTTTGAAGATGAAAAACCATTTGATATAATAGAAGGTCTTAGCCCTACCGTGGCAGTAGAACAAAGGACAACAAGAGTTTTTAATCCTCGTTCTACGGTAGGTACTAAAACGGGGCTATATGGACTTCTTCGGATGCTTTATGCCACTGAAGGGGTTTTGATTTGCCCAATTTGTAAAGAACCCGTCAACGAAGCTACTTTAGAGTGTGGTATATGTGGAATGGTTATTGAACGTAAGCAAATCAAATATTTTTCATTTAACGAGCCTTCAGGGATGTGCTTAGAATGCAAAGGAAGGGGATATACAATGCATCTTAATGAGGAAATGATCATTCAAGACTATAATAGAAATTTAATAGAAATTACGAAAGCGGGTTCTGGCTGTTTTGCTGATCAGATTAGATTTGTTGAACAATTACCAAGATTTTATGATTTTGATATTAAAACAGCCTATAAGGATCTACCAGAAAAAATTAAGAAGATCTATCTTTATGGAAGTGGAAAAAAGCTACAGTTTAAATGGGAGTCAAAAAGATTTAGTGGTGAATTAGAAAGAGAATTTGAAGGAATTATTCCACATTTAGAGAGAGCTATGACTGAGAGTACGAGTGCCTATCGAAGAAGTAAAATTGCGAAGGATTATATGAGCATGAAAAAGTGTGAGGGATGTTTTGGCTATAGAATAAATGAACAAGCTAGAGAGATTAAGATTAATAGTAAGCATATAGGAGAATTATCAAAAATGACTATTGATGAGTTAATCGATTTCTTAGAAAACTTAAGTAAAAAAAATATAAAAAGTCCTCAAGGTAAATCAATGCTAGAAAGCTTGATTAAAGGTTTGAAGCGCATGATTAATGTTGGTCTTTCCTATTTACACTTACATCGTTCCTTGCCTACTTTAAGTGGAGGGGAATTACAAAGACTATCTCTCATGACTCATCTTGATGGAGGGCTTGATTCTCTTATTTACATATTGGATGAACCGAGTATGAGTCTACATGAAAAAGAAAAAGAATCATTGATTAATATTCTAAAAGAACTTAAAGATTTAGGAAATACTGTAATTATTGTTGAACATGACAAACAATTTATCAAAATCGCTGATGAAATTATAGATATTGGACCAGGAGCAGGAAAGAATGGAGGAAAAATAGTTTATCAAGGGGATTTAGATGGGATTAGGCAAATTAATAATTCTTATACAGGTCAATTTTTATTAGGTAAAATAAAATTGCCAAATAAGACAGTTCAACAAATTAAGGTAATTAATGGTAAGACCAAATTCTTAATTATTAAAAATGCTAATACAAATAATCTTAAAAGCGTTAATATTAAGATTCCGCTCGGTATGCTGGTTGGAATTGCAGGAGTTTCCGGATCGGGTAAGAGTTCTTTAGTATTAGATACCTTAGTGCCGCTTTTAAGACCATACTTTTCAAGAAGTACTCGAAAAGTTGTAAAAAACCAAAATGAAAATGAAGATGATGCTGAAAATGGAGAAGATCTAACAGAATTTTCTGGAATTCTAGAAGGATGGAAAAATCTAGATGGTGTAGTTGTTGTAAACCAAAAACCAATATCTAGAGTGAGAACTTCCACTCCTTCTTCATTTATTGGTATTTGGGATAAAATAAGGAATATTTATGCTAAAACTCCTGAAGCAAGGAAGAGAAAATATTCAGCAGGACACTTTTCATATAATTCTGATAATGGTAGGTGTCCCATTTGTAGAGGTAGTGGAGTTCAAGATTTACAAATTTCTTTTTTAAGTAGTTTCACCATACCTTGTAAAGAATGTAAAGGTTTAAGATATAAAGCAGAAATTTTAGAAATCAAATATAAAGGGAAGACAATCGCAGATTTACTTGATATAACGGTAAAGGAAGCATTAGAATTATTCAGATCCGAAACTAGAGTTTCTAATATATTAAAGATTCTTGAAAAGATTGGCATGGGATATATTACACTAGGGCAACCTGCCCCTACGTTAAGTGGAGGTGAAGCTCAACGAATCAAATTAGCGAAAGAACTTGGAAAAGTCCGTAAGGGTAAATCATTGTATATATTGGACGAACCTACTGTTGGTTTATCATTCTATGATGCCGTAAAACTAATAGAGTTGTTAGATCAACTAGTAGAGGAAGGAAATAGTGTTATAATAATTGAGCATGACCCTGAAATTCTCTCTTATATGGACTATATAATCGAGCTAGGTCCAGAAGGAGGGTCAAAAGGGGGAAAAGTAATTGCTGTCGGAACACCAAAGCAATTAAAAGAAAATAAAAGTTCAATTACAGGTAATTATTTAAACTAATAATATAAAACTAATAACAGATAAAAAGATAATGAGAAATGGAAAATTTGAATAAGAAAGAGTTCAAACCGGAAACTCTTGTAGGTAAAGCTATAAAAGATCCAATATTACGCGAAAAATTAATAAAAAATTTGCTTGTTAAAGATGACTATACAAGGTTTAATAGCCATAAAGTTTTGCTAATTTTAAGTGAAAAGAAACCCGAAATTCTTTATCCTAATTGGGATTTTTTTGCTAATTTATTGAAAAGTAGCAATAATTTTCAAATCGTTATTGGAATTCAATTAATTGCAAACCTTGTTAGAGTTGACCATCAAGCTAAGTTTGAAGGTTTGTTTGATGAATATTGCAGATTAATTGATACTAAAAGTGTGATGACGTCATCACATATAGCATTGAATTTAGGTAAGATTGCCAAAGAGAAACCAAACTTAAGAGAGAAAGTAACCAAACGATTACTGAGTATAGATAAGACCCATCATGAGCCACAAAGAAAAGATCTAATAAAAGCATATGCAATCGAATCTCTAAATGAGTATTTCGATATGGTTGAAGATAAAGCAGAAATAATTAATTTTGTAAAAAGTCAATTAAAATCTCGAAGCCCTAAAACTAAGAAGATAGCTGAGAGTTTTCTTAAAAAAAAAGCTCTAAAGAACAATTTCCAATGTTAACAAGTGTAGATTCAAAGATTAATTAATAATATGTTCTAATAATTTCTTTCAATTAATAAGATGAATATTAAGGATTGGCAAGATTTTAAGGGAGAACAGGTACTTAGAGAATTAGGAATTACAGAAAGTCAAAAAGTATTAGATTTTGGATGTGGCTCGGGAGTATATTCGATTATTGTAGCAAAAATTGTAAAAAGTCAAGGAAAAATTTATGCTCTCGATTATAATGAAGATTCTTTAGGAGTACTAAAACATAAAATTAGAACACATAATATTAAAAATATTGAAATCATTAAGACATCAAAAGAAATATCAATCCCTTTGAAATCTAATTTTTTAGATACGGTATTACTATATGATGTTTATCATTTATTAGATAAAGATAATAGATTTATATTATTAGGTGAAATTTATCGTGTTTTAAAGAGGAAATCTGGAATTTTATCTTATTTTGCTACTCATATTGATTCTTATGGAATTAATTTAAATGAAGTTCAAGAGCAATTGACAAATGCAGGTTTTGAATTTAAAGGGAAGTTTAAAAGACCTATGTTTCATTGGAATTGGATTGAAGAAGGTATTATTCTTAACTATAATAAAAAAGGATGATCTTGTATTTATATCAATTTAAATAAGTTAAAATTAAATTTCTTCTTTAATCTGAGTATAAAAATCCGCAATAATTTTATGTTTTTTTGTTGCAATTTTCTTTGAAATATCTAGGATCAAACCGTCCTTTATTTTAAGAATTTTTTCTTCTAAATGATTAATTACATCATTCAGATTGCCCTTATTTTGAATTGTATAGCCTATTGTTCGATACAACCCAATCGCCCCAATTGCATCTATTTTATCCACATCTGACAAAATCTTTGCTTCAAGAGTTTTAGGTCTTACTTGATTTGAAAAAGAATGTGCCTTAATACAATGAAGAATATTTTTCATGTTCTCATCTGGAAGATTGAAGTCTTGGGAATTTAAGTATACTTTAGCCAGCTTTGCAGAAATTTCTGCGTGATTTTCACGAATATCTTTATTTTTCTTTTTATTTCTTGCTAGATCATGAAGTAAAGATGCTATTTTTAACACATCTAGATTAGCATTTAATTTTTTACCTAAAGTTATGCATAAATTATAAACTCTCTCAATATGAGGAAATCCATGAATATCATTTAATTCAGAATTCTTAATTGTATATTTACGAACAACTTCAATGAGGTTTTCTTTTACCATTAGAAATTTCTTTATAATTTATTATCTATTAGAAAAAATTAAAAAAGAAATATTTAAGTTTAACCCAAAGATTTAATAAAGGACTATACTTCTTCTCCTCGTCTTTTAGCTTCAATATCCTTTAACTCTTTCCTCTGTACTTTCCCAACCATTGTTTCTGGAAGTTCTTTCCTAAATTCTATGAATTTTGGTACTTTATAGGGAGCCATATTTTGTTGGCAGAAAGCCTTAATTTCATTTTTCATCTCATCAGTTTCTTGATAGCCATCTTTTAATACTACATAAGCTTTTACTTTTTCGCTACCCGGGAGATCAGGATTAGGAACACCTATAATAGCAACATTCTCAATTGCTTCGTGTTCAAATAAAATATCTTCAAGCTCTCGTGGATATACCTTAAACCCACTTACATCTATCATATCCTTCTTTCGATCAACAATATAGAAATAACCATCTTCATCCATTTTACCAATATCTCCTGTCAGAACCCACCCATCTTTTAATTGATTATCTGTCTCTTCTGGTTTATTCCAGTACCCTTTAAATACTTGAGGTCCTTTCATCATAATTTCTCCAGCTTCTCCAAGAGGGACAATTTTGGTGTAATCTTCAATATCAACTATTTTAACCTCTGTATCAGGTATTGGCATTCCAACAGAACCTATTTTTCTTTCTCCAACTATTGGATTACTATGAGTTACTGGTGAAGTTTCTGTCATTCCATATCCTTCTAATACTTTTCCTCCAGTTCTTTGTTCAAATTCTTTAAGAACTTCGGGAGGCATTGGTGCGGCTCCAGTATTGCAAATTCTGATAGATCTAAGATATTTAGCATAATCTTCTAAGTCATCTCTTTCCAATAGACGCATATACATTGTTGGGACTCCTGGAAATATTGAAGGTTGTGTAGCTTTTATTATTTCAAAAAGGGACTTCTGATCTCGTGCATCGGGGTTTAATGCGACTGTTGAAGCAAGATAAATATGTAGGTTCATGCATACTGTTTGGCCATAAATATGAAAAAGAGGTAGATTGGTTAAGATAGTTTCTTTTCCTCTTTGTAATGCTTGGCCTATCCAAGAAAGTGTAGCCACAGAATTAGAAACAAGATTATAATGAGTTAACATAGCACCTTTTGGAACACCAGTTGTGCCTCCTGTATATTGAAGGCAAGCAATATCTTCCTTTGCATTAGTTTCAAATTTAGGAGGATCCGGTTTTGTGTTCTCGATAATATTGAGGAATTGATGAGTTCCTGATATCTCAGGAGGATTTCTCGGAGCCATTGGGGCGTAATCAAAAACGTTTGTGATTATTACCTGCCTTAAGCGGGTCCTATCTCTAATTTTATTAATCTTTTCTACCTGATTATCCCATGCAATAATTATCTCTGCCCCAGAATCGTTAAGTTGGTACATCAACTCGTGCTCAGTATAGAGAACACTAACACAAGTCACTATTCCACCTGCTTTTAATATTCCATAATAACTCATTATGAATTGTGGAAAATTTGGAATCATAATGGCTACAACATCACCTCTTTTGACTCCCATTTTAACAAGTGCAGTTGCTAATCTATCGGCTGTATCCTTCAATTTTTTGTATGTTATTTTATTTTTTAAAAACCAAATTGCGGTATGGCTACTAAAATCACTTGCAGCATCATCTAAAAACTTATAAATGTTTATTTCAGGATAATCTATGTGAGCCGGAACGCCCTCATCATAATTCTTTAACCATGGTTTAGAAGCATATGGATCCATTTCACTCATTCTAATAATATACCTCCTAAAATTAGATTATTCATAATAATTCAAAAGATTTATTATAAAATAAAAAGATTTTGAAAATAAATATCACTGTTCTAAGCTATCTAAGGCAGTAATAGCAGATTCACAAACATAATCACATTCGTCGTGTATAAGACCCTTTAAACCTGAAATAATTTCAGGTGTAGTTATACCAATTTTTGCAAGAGCTTCAGTGGATCTCCATCTAACATCAGGATTTTTATCACTTAAAGCATTCATCAACGATGGAATCGCTCTTTCAGCAAATTTGCCCATTTTACCAATGGATAATGCCGCCTCTCGTCGTACAATTTTAGATTTATCATTTAGAGCTTGTTCAAGAGCAGATAAAGCATCTTCCGAGCCAATTCCGATACTTCCTAGTGCCCTTGCAGCCTCAACTCGAATATGCTTTTTTCCACTTTGCATTATTTCAATCATAAATGGGATAGCTTCTTCAGCGTCTACACCAATACCTCCAATTGAAGAAATAATTATTAGTTTACGCCTATTATTGGTTATAAAATATTTTATTATATAATAAGGGGTTAAAATTAGAGGTACTAATAGAGTTAAAATGAATATGAAAATAGGAAGAAAATCTGATGATTCTAATAATATGTATGGGGCAACCAAAAAAGGTAAGATCCAATACAATATCCAACCAAATGAAAATTTCATATACTCATTATAAGATTTGATTAATGACGGTATAGAGTCTTTTCCAATTGAGCGAAGCGCATCAGCAGCTTTTCCGTGGATAATTTCATTATTATCTCTTAATAACAAATAAAGGCTCTCAATAACTTTTGGATCTGCTTTTTTTATTTCACCCAAAGTTTCAATAGCTTCTTTTTTTATAATCAGATTTTTGTGTTTTATTATACCTAATAAACTTGGTATCGCTGCTTCTCCCATCTCAGCTAAGGTGCTAACTATTCTATATCTTACTCTCCAATCCTTATCATCAATTGAAGAGATCAAACTTGGAAGAGCCTTTATAGATCCTTTTCCAATTTTACTTATTGCCTGAGCTGAAGCAGTCCTAACTGCCCAACTTATATCTTTAAGGCTCTTCATTAAATAAGGAACTGAATCACCTGCCTCAGGACCAATAGATCCAAGAGCATTAGCAGCTTCTGCACGAACTTCTTCATTATTATCCTTTAATGCTTTATTTAGGCTATTTAATGACTCCGGAGTTGGATTTTTGATCTTACCTAATGAGATTGCTGCCTCTTTTCGAATTGATTCATATTCACTACTTAGTAATTTAGCGAGTTCTGGCACAGCATCCTTTATACTAGTCCCAATCTTTCCTAAAGTTCGAGCAGTCTCACGACAGATACTCCAATCCTCATCTGAAAGACAAGCCAATAATTCTGAGACTGCATTTATTGATTTATCTCCTAATTCTCCTAAAATGTATATCGCGTTAAATTTTATTGATCGAATTTCACTATCTAAATTTGCAATTACTTCTTTGATTACTGAGGGATCCTTTTCAATTCTAGATAATACTAAATCAATCCTAGAGTCTCTTAAAAGTGTTTCTAATGGGGCAGACAATTTTTATCACCTTATATACCTAAATAAACCTTTTTTATTCGGGGTTCCTTTTCTAACTGTTCTTTGGTTCCCCGCATTTCTATTTTACCTTCTTCTAAGACATGGATATTTTCTCCTACTTGCATCCCCAATACAGCATCCTGTTCAACTAAAAGCGCAGTAGTACCTTCATTTTTGATTTTCTCAATAGCATTAAATATATTTGCTTTAATTTTAGGAGCTAAACCTAATGAAGGTTCATCCATTAATAGAAGTTTCGGATTAGCCATAAGTGAGCGAGCTATTGCTAGCATTTGTTGTTCTCCACCACTAAGTGTTCCAGCTCTTTGTTTTTTCCTTTCTTTAAGACGTGGAAAAAGTTCAAAAACAAAATTAATTAATTCTTTATATTTTGATTTATCCTTAAGAGAATATGCTCCCATACGAAGATTTTCCTCAACACTCATATCATAAAAAAGTCTCCTACGTTCTGGGCAATGTGAAATTCCCAATCTAGCAATTTCATTAGCTTTCATATCATCTATTCTTACTCCCATGAAAGTAATTTTACCTCGATCAGGTTCTTCTAAACCCGAAATTACTCTAAGAAGTGTAGATTTACCAGCACCATTAGGCCCTATAACTACGTCAAGAGATTTTTCTTCCACATTTAAATTAATTTCTTCGAGGGATTTTGCCTTACCATAATAATGATATATTTTTTTTAATTCAAGCAAATTCTTCACCTTTACCTAAATATGCTTCTAATACAATTTTATTACTTGCAACTTCTTTGGGAGTTGCATCAATAATGAATTTACCTTGGTGCATTGCTATTACTCTCGGTACAAGATGCATTAGTTCTCTTAATACATGACCAGTCATAAAGATTGTGGCTCCATCCTCATGTAGTGCTTTGATTAATTCAGTAATAACATCTGATTCTTCACGAGATAGCCCACTAAAAGGCTCATCAAGGAGTAAAAGTTGAGGATTAGTACCAAGTGCTTTGGCGATTTGAAGTTTTCTTAAATCCCCATGAGGTAATACAATTGGAGGGATTCTAGCTTTATCAACTAAACCTGTAGATGCTAATATAGTACTAGCATATTCTTCTACTCCATAATTTTTTGCAACTCTCTTACCTCTTGGTGAAAGACAAGATACTGTTACATTATCCAGTAAAGTTAAAAACTTAAAAGATCTCACCAGTTGGAAGGTACGAGCTATTCCTAAGTTGACTATCTTATAGGGTTTCATACCAGTAATGTTTCGTCCATCAAATCTAATCCTTCCTAAACTTGGTTTCTCAAATCCAGATATTAGATTAAAAATTGTGGTTTTTCCTGCACCATTTGGTCCAATTAATCCTACAAATTCACCACGATTAATCTCAAAGCTAAAATCATTAACAGCTGTTAAACCGCCATATTTTTTGGTTAAATTTTTTACTTCTAAAAGAACTCCCATTTTAAAATTCACATATTTTTTTAATAATTATCGTCCTATTAAAATGTCATATAAATCTTTAAGTTTTTCTACTATTGGCTTCAAAATACCATGTTCAGCAAATCGTATTACTATTATTAAGATGATAGAAAATATAAATACTGATACATCAGGCCATTCACTAAAAATTTCGGCAACAAACCAAAAGAAATATGAGCCTAATGCTGATCCCGAAATAGTTGCTATTCCTCCTAGAGAGGCCATAACTATCGCATAAAATGAATATAGAGGCTGGTAGACTCCCGGATTTACACCTCGATTATGCATAGCGAATAAACTGCCTGCAATACCCGCAAAAAAAGCGCTAATCATAAAGGCAATGATTTTATATTTTGTTAAATTGATACCAGACGCTTCTGCTCCTTTATTATCGTCTCGGATTGATTTAAGGACAGTTCCCATCTTTGATTTGGTGATCCAAATTAAAATTTCAAAAGTAGCGATCATTAAGATTAAATGGATATAATAATTATCTATAGCATTCCTTGAAATTTGTGGGATTTGGGAAATCCCTTCAGATCCTCCCAACCAGGGTTCAAACCTAACGTTAAGGAATACATTAAACATAATTAACCCTAAAACCATTGTCCCTAATCCTAAATAGGGCCCTTTAAGTCTTAGGGCTGGAATTCCAATCAACAATCCGAATACTACTCCAACCAGAGCTCCAATAATAAGCGCTAGCCACCAGACTGTTTCACCAAATAAAGGAGTGAAAACATAACGAATAAAAAATGATGTAATGTAGCCAGCAATCCCGAAAAATATCGCATGCCCAAAGCTAACTTGCCCTGTAAAGCCAGCTAAAAAATCCCAACTTGCCGCAAAAATCGCAAAGATCATCGAAGTAATAAAAATACCTAAATAATACCTATTTTGAGTGAAAAGAGGTACAATAAAAAGTGCTATCAAACAAATAACAGTTAATTTTCCCCTAAAAGTTTTTAGCCAATTAATAAGATAGATTTTTGAACTAGATACTTTTTTCTTTAAACGACTTTTTTCTTTTAATGACATTTTTTATAATTTCTCCTATAAGCTTTAGAATTAATAGACTTCTTTTTTTCCAAATAAACCTCTTGGTCGAATTAAAAGTACTAAAATAATCACTATAATCGGTACTATTGCAGAAAAAGCTGGATCAATAAAATAATTAACAATATTTCTAGTATATCCCATAATAAATGCTCCAACTACACTTCCTTTCAAACTTCCTAATCCACCAAAAATTACAATGGCAAAAGAATTTGATAAGACTTCCCAACCCATATGAGGGGCTATAGATGCAGCTGGTACGTATAATATTGCTGCGATTCCTGCTAAAAATGCTGAAATCATAACAGTATACATAAGTGTCCTATCAGCATTAATGCCCATTAGCATTGCAGCTTCTCTATCTTGAGAAATCGCTCTTATTGATTTTCCAAGTTTTGATTTATTTATAAAAACCCCTATAATAATTACGATCACAAATGAAGATATTAATATAACAAGAAATTGTGCTGGAAATGACACGCCAAGAATAGTAAAAGTATAATCCTTTACAGGGCTTGGAACCGTGTGAGGTATGGCATCCCCAAAAACTTTTATGAATTGTTCAAAAAAGAATCCCAATGAAAATGTAATAATAAGAATAGCCACATGGTTCTCTTGCAAAGGTTTTATTAGAAGAAGATAGGAAGCCCCACCGACAATAATAATAATAACTAGCGAGAGAATAGTTCCTCCTATAAAACCCATTATATTGAATGTCCAGAACAGAATATATCCTGTTAACAAATAAAATAATCCATGAGATAAATTCAAAATTCCCCCAACTCCATAAACTAATGAAAATCCCAAGGCAAGTAGCATATAAACAGAAGCTTCAATTGTTCCAAAAATTATTACTTCGGCAATAGGTACCATTTTTTATCCTCGATTTATTCCTAAAATTATTTATAAGTTTAATTTTACTTTAAAGTTTATAAAGCTTTTCTATCAATTTCTAAATTGGCATAAATAAGAATAATAGAGAAAAAAAAAAAAAATTGAGGTTACAAGA
Organism: Promethearchaeota archaeon; assembly: GCA_048939995.1. Taxonomy (GTDB): domain Archaea; phylum Asgardarchaeota; class Lokiarchaeia; order Sigyniarchaeales; family SOKP01; genus SOKP01. The sequence continues at coordinate 423,664 of JBHLOY010000001.1, forward strand.
TTGTTTTCTTTTTAATCATTGATCCCCCAGGGAGGAATTGCTATAGCTCCTGTTACAATACTATCTGGATAAAGTACATTTCCAGATGATATAACACTTTTTGAACCATCTGGTTTCCATTGACAATATAAAGTAGTACCATATGGCCAACCCACTACTGCATCATGAGCCTTATTCCAACCCACGTAACCTGTTGAAACACTGTCTCCAATCCATGGGCTAGCTCTATTAAAGCTTTCGAGATACGTTATTAGCGTTTCAGTCTTAAAACTTCCAGTCGCGTTAATGCTAGCAGCTATTGTGTTTACAGCGTCATAGGCTCCTACTGCTGTATATAAAGGTTCATGATCAAATGTAGCTATAAAATCATCCCAGAAGGCTATTGTTAAGTCAGTTTTATTTGTCCTATGAACAGACTGCATTATCGTTTCATAAGCACAATCTCCGCCAGTATCGTCCCAGAATGTATCTAATTGCGATTGAACATCGATGCCTACTAAAAGACATTGGGGTTGGAGAGCTGCATATTGAGTCATCATGTAAATTCCACCTTGAGCTGAGATTACGGGGATTGTTATTTGTGCATTTGCCGCCTCTATTTGATTCCAGTAGGTAGCAAAATCTGTTGCTGTAGCAGTAATGGGATATGCAATGTCAGCTACTATGGTATATCCATATAATGGAAGGTAAGTATTAAGTGCAGTATCCATTGGAATGGTCCAGTCTAAAGCTTCTCGTAAAACTGCCACCTTGTTTATGGTTTTGTTAAGTACAAGAGGATTTTGTAAATATGCCTTGAGGAAAGCCATTTGGCCGATTTGTGATCCTCCTAATGCAGATGAATTAATAGGCATAACCCTAAACCAATACTTATATCTATTATAACTAGAATACGCTTCTCCGTAAACATTATAGCAGAAATAATCGGTTGATGCTCCAGTTCCAAGAAATAACTTTTTAGCATCCATAACGACTTCTACATACGCTTTTAAAGCCTCTGTTCTAAATCCTCCTATTATATATTCTGCACCATCTACTTCAATAATTTTTTCTGCTGCACCAACTCCCTTAGTAACGTCAAGTACAGGGTTTGATTCATCCGTATCTTCAGCTACGAGCCCTATATAGTAAGTCGTACCATTAACTTGAACTCCGCCACCGGTATTTATATTATAGGCTGCAAGCCAGGCTCCCTCATAATTTCCCTGTCCTTGTATTTCAGTTATACCTCCAAGTAAACCAATCTTAATTATTCGATTATCTGGTATACCTGAAACTCCCGGAGTTATAAAAGCAGATGCAGCTGGAGTTAATAAAAACCAGACGCCAACGCCTATACCTGCACCAGCGATAGCTAAGACAGCAACTATGGCTAAGATTCTTTTCATATTTCGTTCCATATTTTAATCACTTTTTAGAAAGTTATTATTTTTAACAAATTTTTATATCTAAATTAGATTTGACAATTAGTATTTCAGATAAACATATATTTAAATATTTATAATTGAACTCTGTATTTTTCTATAGACAGTCTAAAAAACAGTTATTAATTTACTAGCTTAGAAGGCTATTGATTTATTTTAAACAGGTTAAATCCATTAGAAACATGGTCAATTATATCTGATCTTTTGTTAAAAGTCACTTTTAGACCATATACTGATCCTCGGAAATAACTTTCTGCCAGGACTAGTATGACACTGCAATGTTCATCAGTTTTTTTAATAATCGGTATTTGTGCCTCCCATTTCGTAAAAAACACATAATTTTTTGCGATATTTATTGCTTTTTTATAATACTTCATATCTTCAGATGCATTTGATAACTGAGTTTCAAAAATTTTACTATTTTTTTTTGAAAATTGAATTTTCTTTCTTAATCTAAAAATGCATAAGTTATCTGAAGAAATTTTTTCATAAATAAAATATCTAAATGGGAATAGACCAGGAATGTAAAGCGCATTAGAAGGCAATTTTGCTTGAATCCAAATTTTAGAAATAATGCGATACATGAAATAGAGTAAATAAAATCCAAAAAAGTATTGAAATAGATATGAAAAGAATAGTTGTGGAAAAAAGAAGTATAATATTGAATAAAATATTATTACTGTACCTGAGATAAGAGCTAAAACAAAATTAATTGCCCTATCTATAAAAAATCTATACCTTCTTTTCGAGAAGGGATAAAAAATAGGAATTTTGGACGCTGTCATTAAATCAAGTGAAATATGAAGACTGTAAAAAAGGAATCCGACAACCCAGACAATAACAAAATTTTCATTGGTAATAAGAGTAAATATACTTGCTGTAAAAAAAGAAAAGATGATTGCAGTAAAATAAGAATGGGATAATCCTTTGTGTGAGAGAAAATTTGATTTTTTAATTAATTGTAATGGTTCCAAGACAATATCAAAATCAGCAATGATAGCCATAATTATAGCATAGAGAACGATACTAAATGGTAATGAGTTAAGCGTGTAGATACTTATAAATATTGCCATTAAAAAGTGTGTGAAAAAATCCATAAAAGCTCGAAGATTTAAATAAGGAATTATTTTTTAAGTTTCAGATTTTAAAATAAAGAGGAAAGAATTTAAATATTTTTTGCAATAAATTAAGGAGGCAATCCTTTTGTCAATCTCTTACTATAATTTTCTAAAAGATTTCATTCAAATTATTATAATTGTTTGTTAAAATAATGGATAAAATATTTATTCTCTTTACCATATTTTTGGCGCAGTATTGTTTTAAGTGACCCCATATCTAATCGTTCTTTTACTTTTTCTCATCAACATCCTACATCTGGTTGTAATTGAATAAAGCTATTAGGATAGATATTGAATTCAATATTTTCCCTAATGGGGTTAAATTTACGTAAAATTCCATCCTCATCAGGTGCGTAGGCAAATACTCCGACGTCCTCATATATTAAACCTTCCTCTAAATTTACAAATAGTTGAAGATAACTATGAATGTAACTCTCATATAGTGGAAATATTGAATTCATAGAATCTTCCATTTCAATTTTATCAACCAATGCTAAAGCTTGGATAAATGTTGCGTTATCATTGAGTTCAAGAGAATACTTCTTACCCTGTTGGAGACCTTTAATTGGTATACTAATTTCAAATTCTACCTTTTTAATCTTTAATTCACCTATCGTATGATTATATTAAGCCTTTTTCTTTAAGGAGAATGGGTAAATCTTTTTTCAGTAGAAATGCAGCAGTATATTTTCTTTCATTATCTACTACAATTGAGTTTCCATGTAAATTAAGGCTTCTAGCTTCTTCAGAATTAAGATTTTTTGTGCTATAATCAATATGTTTAATGTAAGGAGTTAAAACAATGAATACACGGTTCATAAACTTATCCCATTCGCAAGCACAGCTATCTAATGGCACATAAATGTCCACTTTTAATTTGCTATTTTCCATGGTTTAGATCCTTAAGAACAATTACATGATTGGTTTGAATTTTTTACTCTACTTCTCACATTCCATAAACATCCACAACCAGGCTGTTCTTGCATAATGATAGCTTGGGTGGGGCAATTTCTCTTACAGGCACTGCACTCAGTACAGAGATTTTCATTAGTTATTTCATACTTTCCATTTTCATTTGGTTTTGGTAATCCAAAAGGGCAAATCTCTCCACACAACCCACAACCATTACAGATATCTTTATTAATAAAGATACGCAGATTCTTCATGATTTGTGTGATATTTAAAGACTTAAAATCTATTTCAGTCAAACTTAACACCTCCTAATCTACAATATTATTAATTTTTTATATTATTTAAACAAATATAACTCCAATTGTTAATGAAATCAAGCCTATTATTAAAAAAACCTTATTTAATAAGCTAAATAGGGGATATTCATTTTCAATTTTTCTTGGGCTTGTTGCCATTGTATAACCACTGGAAGACATAGTGGAAAAAAAAGCAATCCAAAAGAAAAATCCAATATTTATGAGGACATAAAGAATTGAACTATGAAGCCACCACGTTAGTAATCCCAAAATACTAATATTAATGAATCCATAGAATATTCCCTTAAATACAAATTTTTGGGTAAAATCTGAAAGAGGAAACAATAAAAATATAATTAGATTTGTAATTATGACCCAAAGGCAGATTTCCCCAATCCACCAAACCTTATCAAAGTTTGTAAAAATTGCTAGTCCTAAGAATAGGAAGAATAAAGCGATTATAGGTAAAAGAAACACTTTACGGAAGAGAAATGTAGTGTGGGTTATTACTGCACGCATGCGATGAGACAATTTAAATTTAGCGAGCTTCATTTTATCTGATTTTTTAGACGGCTTTTCTTTTAAATAGTCTGGTATAAACTTGGACCATACTGGGCCATATTTAACCTTAAATGGAAATTTTTCGGAACTTTTAGGTAGTTCTGGAATAGCTATTCCGCCAGCAGAAAGTTGAGGAAGCAGAAGTGTTTTTTTATTAGAAATATATTGAATTCCAGAAGTTTCTACAGCTTCGAGGAGTTGGGAATTACCAAAATTATTTCCGCGAGCCGCACACCATACATTAATCCCATTAGAATCGACACATAATACCCATGCGTTGATCTTTTTCAAATCTCGCATAACTTTAATATATGTATAATCATAATTTGCAGTAACAATAATAGGGGAATCTTTATCGGGAGTCCCAGATTCATAAATCCCTGGCTCAATAGGAACATGATCCACTTGACCGGTGAAGGTGCAACGGTATATCCTTAATTGAGATTTTATTCCTTTAAATTTTCTCGGTTTAGGACGATAATAACCAGGTTCATTTTTTTGATTGACAATTACTTTTTGAAGCTCTAATGCTTGGATAGAGCCATGTTTCCACTTTTTTTGAGTTTTAATTTTGAATCCGATTGATTCTAGATAATTAAAGAACCATTTAACACGGAAAGTATTTTGTAATCGAAGTCTTCTAATTTTTTTCTTGTACCACCATCTTTTAATATTAAAGATTAATCTCCAAAATCCTGAAGGCACAAATTCAGCTCCAATTATTAAACTTCCTTCTGGTTTTAGGACTTTCCATGCATTTCGAAGGAAAATTTGCTGTTCAAATGGACGTAATTCTGATAACATAAAAGTACTTACTACCACATCCTTAGAAGAATCTTCCATATGTATATCTGAGAAAGTCCCAATTTGATAAGTTAGTTTCAAATTTTCTTCTTGAGGATAATTCTGCATTGCAAAAGTAATCATCTTAAAATTTTTGTCAATTGCAATAACATTATTACCCTTTAATGCCATTTTAGCAGCGAGTACACCTGTACCACATCCAATCTCTAAAACATCTGAAGCATTTACACGATCAAGAATCCATTTCTGGACTTCTTTATTAACTCCCTTTGTAAGAGTGGTAAATTTTGAATCATATGTATCTGGTTCCTGTTCCAATTTCCTCATATATACGACAGCCATTAAATACACCTATTTTCTTGTATTTTATAATAAAATAAACCTATTGAGATTTCCAAAAACCTCGTTTTTTTAGATACCTGCCTAAATAAACTATTGAAAGCATTATGGGGACTTCCCAAAATAATCCCATAGTAGTCCCCAATGCTGCAATTGAACCAACACCATAGATTGCGATAGCAGTAGCGATTGCAATTTCAAAATGACTTGAAGATCCAATAATTACAGTTATTACAGCCTCTTTGTATTTTAATTTAAAAAATTTGGTAATTAGGATATTGTATCCAACAACAATAGCAAAACCAACCAGAAGTGGTATTGAAACCAATAATAACAAATCTGGATTAAGTACTAGAACTTGTCCATTTAAAGAAAAAAGCACAGCTAGAGTAGTCAATAGAGCTAAAATAGAAATTTTTCCTACTAGAGGGCGATAAATATTATTAAACCAATCTATTCCCTTGGAAGAAATAATAAGTCTTTTAGATATAATACCAAGTAATAAAGGAAGCCCAATAAAAATTAATGTTGAAAATAATAAAAGGATCCAATTTATTGGGATGCTTTGAATACCTGTTAATAACGTTACCATTGGAGCATAACCAAATATTATAGTTATGGTGTTTAAACTAGTATTAATTACATTCTGTTCTTGATTTCCTCGTGCCATCCAGCCCCATACAAGAACCATCGCTGTACACGGTGAACTAGAGAGTAATATAATAGCGACTGAAAGTTGTTGATTTCCAGCTAAAAACAAATTAACCATCAGTAACCCTATAAAAGGAGCAACTAACCAATTAGAGATTAATGTTAAAATGATAGGTTTAGGATTTCTTCCCAATTTCTTTAATTCTGAGGCCTGAATATTTAACATTGCAGGATACATCATCAAAAACAAACAAATCCCAATAGGAACTGAAATTTCCCCTATTTTTATAGCATCAATTGCTTCACTGATGCCTGGAAAAAATTGCGATAAAAGAATTCCAATAAGAATACATAAAGCAACCCATAGGGGAAGAAATTTCTCAAAAAAACCAATATCTTTCCCTTTCTCTTTCGAAACTTGTTCTATTCGATTTAATCTTTCTTTTTGCATAATTTATTGAATAACCTCTTCTAAAATAAGTGTTGAATCTTTATTCCTTCTTTCATACTCTCTTCTAATGTTTTTAATAAAAGATTTTAAATTATTTGTAAGTTTATTGAAACTTTCCAAGGAGATACCATTAAATATTGAGACTAAATGGATAATACCAGCCACTTCCTTATCGCATGTATGACCAAAACGCGGAGCACGGCATTCATAACAAACATTTAAAGCGAAATTTTGAAGATTATTTTCCTCAAACTCCTTGTTCAATAGAAAATCTGCTCCTGCCTTTGAAGAACCACATAATGATGATCTTTCTATATCAATTCTATTGATAACTCCACTATTATCTATACTGAAATGATAAATTGGACGACCAAAATATGTAGTAAATAAATCAACTTCAGAGATACCCGTATTATTCTCTAATGAACACATTGTAGGAGCATAAATAACATTAGGATTCACCTTTCTGGCTTGTAAATATAAACCTATTCCCGGAAGCACTCCTAAAATCACTGGTTTTTGGAGTTCAACAAGTTGAGTTATAATGTCAGGATGACGAACATATGAAATGTAAAGGTCACATTCAGGGATGTTTAGATCCAGCTCATCATCTAACATAATATTCGATGGAATCTCTGGTACAAGTATCCATTTAGTTTCAAACTTTTTTTTTATGTTTTCAAATGCTCTATCCCCATATTTCCCATCAGAAACTACTCCAACCGTTAATTTTTCTTTTTTTTCCATTTTATATACCATTCATTATGGTTAGAGCTTAAGGTATAGAAAGAACCATTCAAATAAAAATGTTTCGATGTAAATTGATTTTTTTCGATTTGGATAAAACTTTTATAATTTAATATCTTTATATATAATATAAATAGATTTTTGGTGGTTTTTATCAAGGTTAATCGGAGGACAACAATCAAAGAAATGCTATGTAGTTGCGAGGAAGGTTCTGATAGTGAAAAGTATTTTAAAAATTTAGAAAAATTAGGAGAAAACCTAAAATTAGATGACAAGATCAATTCTACATTAATATTTTTAAATGCTTTAGGAAATAAAGAACGATTAACTATTATTAACGCCTTGAAAGAAAAAGATCGTTGTGTATGTGAATTAGAAGTTATTTTAGACAAATCTCAACCTTCCATATCTCATCATCTAAGAGAATTAGAAAAAGCTAACTTGATTCGAGGGTGGAAAAAAGGGAAATTTACATATTATAGTCTTTTAGAAAATAATTTTAAGGAGCAATTAGAAAATTTCTATCATGAATATAGGCTTGGATAAATAATCCGTCGATAATCATGGTGTAGAAGGTTGAAAATATGATGAATTAAATTCTTTCTTTTTGAATTAGTCATAATTAGACATAATTTCGATGACCTTACATATGAGATTTTTTTGTCGAAATAAGGTTCACCGCTAAATATTTATGTATAAATTCCCATGTAGATAATGTTTATTATTTTAAGATTGAGATTATTAATGAAGCGTTCAGAAAATGGAGCAAATGAAAAAAAATATTATCGGGTAATTCTACCTTCGGATTTTCAAATTGAGAAAGAGGATATTTTTTATCGCGATAAGTATAATGATATTATGAATTATTTTAAAGTTTTACTAACTAGTGACGAGTATTCAGAAATTCAACAATATGTACAACCAAAAGGATTAATTCTTCTCAATATCCATCCTAGTACAGATATTTTAGACTTCTTGAGATTAATCTCAAAGAATTACTTTTTAGATCTTATAGAGTTAGATTATTTTGAAATTTTGAAATCACCTTTAAAATTTCTTAATAGATTCGATCTAATCTTTCAAAATATAGTTGATGAGACTAAACATAAAGATGAACTTCAGAATGATTCTAAAAGCTATTTGGATAGCTATGAGAAGATTAAACCAAACAGATTGATATTGATAAATGAATCTGAATTGCCAGAAAATTTACTTAATGAGCAAAATTTACTGAATTTCTTCTTAGCTTATTATAAAAGTTACAAACCAGAATATATAAAAAATGGAATTATATTAGTATGGTTAAATGAACGCCTAGATGGTATAAATTTAAATTTTGTCTACCAAATTTTCGATCAATTAATTAAAGTTCCCCATTTAAGCATTGCAGAAAAGGAAGTATATCTAAGGAGCTATTCTGAAAAGAACCCTAGAATTGTATTTGATATAAATACAGTGATCAGTTATACTAAAGATTGGGAAATTTTAGATATTAGAAATCTGTTAAAATTAGCCATTTTTAAGCAGTTCCTTAATTTTGAGCTAAATAAAACTTCTAATGAAATAACAGATATTATTATAAATTTAATCGATTCAGGCGAATTTAAACCAGCAACTTTTTGCAATAATCAATTAACTCCAGATAAGGATTTAAGCAGAGAATCAATATTTATGAAAAAAGGCTTCAAAAATAAGGAAATGAACCTTAACGAGTTACAATCTATAATGAATGATATTCAAACTCAACCTATTTCTGAATTCATGTTAAGCCAATTATATGAAAATGCGGCTTTTAAAAATTATACAGAACTGGTCATAATTATCGATAAATTAAATAAAAACGAAGTACTTGAAGAAAACGAGAGAAGATTACTTGCTAATTATCCTTTCATCTTAAATGATCCTCCAAATAGAGCCCAGATTCACTTAGAGAAGGCAAAAAAAAAAGTTGACCATATAAGACAGAGTTTTAGCAGATAAATAAAGAGGGGTTTCCACGATTTCTATCGAAGCAGAAAGTATTTATTTAAAAAAGGTGATTCTTGAGAACTTCTTGAGTTTTCAAAGAGATGAAATAAATTTCGAGGATTCCAAATTCGTTATAATAATTGGACCTAATTGGTCGGGAAAAACGTCAATTTTTCAGGCGATTAAATTTGCTCTAGGAAGTAATGAAAGAGATGAAAGATATAAAAAATGGTCTGATTTTATAAGGAATGGGCAAGACCATGCGATGGTTGAAGTTCATATACTAAATAATGAAGAATTAATCAAAATAAGGAGAACGGTGGTTAGAGGACAATCCCCGTTTTTTGAGATTGAAAGAATTACTAGTAAGGGCTTTCAAAGAGTTAATGCAAATGATATACAAGATTTAATTTCTAATTTAAGTATAAATCCTGATAATCAATTTGCTTTTGTAAGTCAAGGAAAAATTGATGTGATTAAAAGTTTAAAACCCATTGAACTTTGCGCTTTTTTAGAAGAGGGAATTGGATTGAAAGGGCTTAGGGAAGAAATTTTACTTCAAAAAAGAGGTATTTTTAGTCTAAATAGAGAATTTCAATCTATCTTGAGTCGTCGAAATACCCTAAATATTAATCTTAATCTTTTACAGCCTAAAATCCAACGCTTAAAAGAAAAACAAAAGCTTCTTGAGAGAAAGAAACGTTTTACAGATGAGTTATTATATGCAAACAGACAAAAGTTAGAAGATAACATAAGCCATTTAAGAGAAAAATTAAAAGAACAACAAGTATCTATTAGTGAGATCAAAAAGGTTACTGAAAATTATCGAACTGTGCTTTCAGAAAAGCAATCAAAACTGAATGAGATTGAAGAAAATATCAACGAGTTTTCAGAGGAGTTAGGTCAATTAACTTATAAAAAAAAAAGTCTAATAGAAAAAATTCAAATTTGGGAAAAAGAAAAAGTATTAGCCAAAAAGGAATTAGATGATCTAAATTTAAACGTTTTAAATCTTGAAAAAATTGTTAAAAATATTGAGAGTCAAAGGAATAAATTAGTCAGTGAGGTTAATTTAATTCAGAAAGAAATTTACTCTTTGAGGGGAAATATTGACAAATTAATAAAAGAACAGAATACATTAACAAAAAAATTGAAGCAAAATGAAGATTTTTTAAAGGATTATCATAATTTAACTTCTAAAAAAGGAGATTATAGCAAGAAGATTGAAGATAATAAAAAACAGATAAAGGATATCAATTCAGAAATCAATGAGATTTTCCAGAGTTTTAAAGATATTGAACATAGATTAGAAAAGAATAAATGGTTTCTTGAAAATCCTACTTCTGATTTACTTTTACATCTTGATGGGGAAATTAGAAACTACTCCAAAGACCTTTTCGAATTAGGGAAAGAATTAACTAATTTGCAATTCAAAAGAACTAACTTATTAGAGAGTTTTAAGAATCTACAAGTCTCCTTAAGAGAGCGAAAAGTGATTTTTCCGTCGAGTATTAATATTTTAAAAGAAGAAATTGAAAGAAGGGAGTTAACCAATCAAGTAAAGGGGCCAATAATTGAATTCTTGCAGTATGATGATGAGCTAAGTTATGCAATCGAATCGGTTTTGGGCGAAAGATTGTTATATAGTTTCGTTGTTAACGAATGGGATATTTTAAATCTCTTAAATAAAATAAAAAACAAATATAATGCCTATTGTAATATTTACATAACTAAGAGTCTTGAAATTCGCCCTTTACCTCAATTTTCTGCTGATAATGTTATTGGTTATTTAGTAGAATTAATAAGAGTAGCTAATAATGATAAAGATATTCTAAAAGTTATATATTCTAAAGTAAGGAATTGCTTAGTAGTTAAGGACTACCATTCAGCAATCCAAATCTATAAGAATTATAATTTTAGGGGAAAATGTGTGACTTTAAAGGGAGAGCAGTTAATATCTTATAACTATGTATATGAAACTCCTTTTCAAAAGCGTCTAAAGGGTTTACTAAGTGCTAGTACTTTAAAAGAAAAACTAACTAAATTAGAGACTGAGATAGAAGCTATAAATAAAAGAATTTTTGAGTTAAGAGCTGAATACTCTACGATTGACCAAAATCAGAAAGATCTATACGAAAGAAAAGAATCATTTAACGATTTACTATATAACTTTAATCAAAAGCAGAGATTGACCTCAAAAAAGAATCAACTCTATGAGCTTACGCATAATCTTGAGAATGATATTTTAGAACTCCAAAATAAAATCATTGAAATAGAGAACCAGATTCAGATTCTAGAGTCCCAGAGAGATCCGGAGATTTTTAAATTAAATGACAGAATTGAAGAGATACCGGACGAATTACATCTCTACAATGAAGATTTAAAAAAATGGGATAAAAAATTGAATTCTAATATGCAACAGGAACAAGAGATCAATGAAAAACAAGCAACTCAAAAAAAAAAATTGATGGATTTAAAACAAGATTATGATATGAAAAAGCAAAAGTTTCAAAACTCAGATAAGAAAGCTTTTTCAATATATAAGAAGCTGGAATCAATTGAGGATGAAATAGATGAAATAGAAAATAATATCTCAAAATCAAAGGACCAAAAGTTAGAGATCCAACAAGAAAAAACAGAAGTTGAAAAGGAACACATAGAGATAAAAATAAAACTAGAACAAGAATTACTAAAAAAAGTTGGCATTGAACAAGAGTTATCATCTAATGAAAAAGATTTAGAAAGAATAAATTCTGAGATAAGTGTTTTGGTATCTAATAAGGAAATTAAAATACGTCCTATTAATGATATTAGAGAAGATATTCTAATAATAGATAAAACCCTGTTAAAATATTTAGATGTGGATGACTCGATCCTAATTGAAAAGGCTCAAATACTATCCAGTATGAAAGAGATTGCGAAACATCAAAAAAGTCTAGAAAAAGATATAAAATCGGCTATTAAAACCGAGAATAAACTGGAAGAAACATATTTTAATAAATTTAAGGGAACTTTAAATGATTTGGAATTAAAAATCAACCAAAAATTTGAATCTGCTAATATAAAATCCTATTGTTCCCTTAATTTAATCGGCAATTTTGAAGATTTAGGAATAGATATTAAGGCTGCAACTACAAAAGAACAATTAAAATCTTTTAAGGCACTTAGCGGAGGTCAAATTTCAATGATTTCAATTTGCCTAATTCTTTCACTTCAGGAAATTAAACCATCACCGCTTTGTATGTTTGATGAGGCAGGTATGTTTTTAGATGACAAAAATTCAGAAGCATCCTATCAAATGATTAAGGCTACACTTGAGCAAAATCCAGTACAACTACTCATGTTTTTACCCAAGTCGTCAAACAATTTATATTTATTAGCTGATAAGTTAATTGGAGTAGCGAGGATTGGTAAAAAAGAAGTTTCTACAATTTTTAAACCAAAAATTTTAAAAGAAAAAATATGATTGATTTTGTAAGTTATTACGAAGAAATTAACCGAAAGATCGAAAAGCTAAAAATGGAAATGCTATCAGGAAAGCTTAGCCTATTAAGTTTTGAACTTGATCCAATTTTTCAAGACCTCAAAGATTCTCTTAATACCTATAACATTGATAATTATTCTGCATTATACAAAGAAGCTTGTTTCCTCTTAAACCAAAAGTTTGAAGAACTTAAATCATTTCTTAAACTTTTAGAAAATGACAAACTCTTTTTTAATTTCTTAGATTTAAATCCTAGTGATCAAGATATTTCTTTATTATTCAATGGTTGCTGGAGGATGATTTTTAATATTGAAACAATCTCCACTAACTTTTTGGCAGAAAGTGATAAAAAGTATTCCAAAGAACGGAATAAGATAATACAGGTTGAGCATTTAAAACGTCAGAAAGTAAATTCTGAATTTTTATTAGAAATTGCTCACCATAATTTTACTGAGAAGATGTCTCTTTATTTTGAAAAAATTAAGTCAAAATTGCCATGCAAATTTGAAGATATCTTCGAGAATGATAAAGATCAAGGGGAAATATTTGAAAATTTTGTATATTTATTACATCTTCTTCAATTAAATAAAATAAAGTATCAAAAAGAAACTGAAAGTTTATATATGTGAGGAGAATTTAAGATGAATGAAATTTCAATTTTAATGCATCTTTTAAGTAGAAGAGATGATTTATCTTGCATTGGAGCGACTGAAGAACAAGTATTAGAAGCATTGAATATAACTTATAAAAATAAAACACTGCACTTTCAACGTCTTATTACCGAATTATCTAAAATTATTGCCCCATTAGGAATTGAAATTAAATTTAATCCTTTAAATGCTCATTGGTTTATAACATTTGAGCCTGAAATCTCCGATATTATAAATTCGAACCCCTTTGGAACACATCCTAGTTTGGGAGCAACCCTATTTTGTATTTTAGCATGCTGTTTGAAGAATTCAGGGTTCTCAACAATTCAAGAAATTCATAAAATAAGAAAAAAGAAAACTGTTATAAAAGACATCAAACAGTTGGAAGAAAAAGGATATATTACATATAATAAGGAAGAGAATCGCATTTCTCTAACTCCGCTAATAGGATATCATTTAGATCTAGATAAATTATTTTTAAGGTTATCTATTGAACTAAATGAAAAAGAAAAGAAAAATTAACGATGAGTCGTTTAAAGTGAAGTAGTGATTTTAAGAATCATTTCTGCTACTCGATTATTATATTTTTCAACTTCGTCAAAGTTATCAACAGTTTCACCACAAGTAACAAATACATCTTGGATTGTTATTTTTCTTTTAGTAAAAAAATCACTGACTTTCTTTGTTAACTTCTCAATTTCTTTTTCTTTATCTCCTTTTAATAAATCTATCTTGTTTATACATAAATAGATTTTTTCAGGAAAAAATCTTACGTCATTAAAGAATTCAAATTGTCTATCTAAATCTCTATCTAAAGAGAAGACTGCAATAATTTGAGTCGCTATACGAGAAATTGTGATAATCCCCATTTTCACAACCGCGCGGCTACGGTCTCCCCCTGGAGCAAAGATTGTATGAGCTTTACCAGAAGCATCTTCTCTAAATACTACTCTATTGGGATGAATAGTTTTTGTTTCTTTTTCATCAAGAGTGTCAGCCTTATTTCCTCTAGGCACAGTTGCCTCACCAGAGAAATCTGTCTTTACAACTGAAGCTTTCAATCCTCCCTCAACGTTTTCAATATCTCCACGATTAAGATATCGAACGAACAAACGCAAGATAGAGGTTTTACCGACACTTATATCTCCTAGTAATCCAATATTCACCATTATACTTCACCTTCCAATAATTTATTTAATAGTAATTCATAGTCAGGGATTAAGAATTGTTCCAAATATGCATTATTGTGGGCTTCAATCAAAGCTATTAGCACTTCTTTTAAATTCTTAGCACTTTCAGCATACTTCAAAAGATTTTCTGAAGAAGGATCACTATTGAAATCTCTTGCTTTTTCTTCAAATCCAAAATTAGAGCGATCAGGCAGAGAATCAAAAAATCCAAAAGCAGAATATCCTTGATATTGAAAAAACACAAAAAATCTTGTTTTAATTGATGAGATTACTTTAGTTAAATAAGCAGAAGGATATATTTCGCCTAAAATTAGCTCATCATCTTGTTCAATAACGAAATAAGGTGAGATAGGAGAAACTTGATTTCCATACATTTCTTTTGGTGGTAATGATATAAATGGTAACTTTTCGGAAACTATAGTCCATAGATCTTCACGACGTTTTTCCATTAAAATATCTTTAATTTCATCATAGGCAAAATAGAAATCTGATTGTAAAGCTAATAATGAGCTTAAATATACTGATAAAGAAGCAAAAGTAGCTTCCAACAGAGGTCTTCTACCTTCATCTGATTCGGAAGGCTTAACTGCGCCTTTCCAAGCACGAAGTCCAGTGTATACAAATCCTTTAATATCGAAAAAGCTTCCGGATAGAAATATAAATGAAGGAACAAATCCTTGTTCTTTCGTTAATAAATCTCGTGACTTATTGATTAATGATGTTTCTAATTTGTCATCGTTAAATTTTGAGTGAACTACTGGCATTATAAGCCATTTCTTTTTTTTCGCCAACCTTATAGCACAACTCTTGTTTTAATTAGGATTGTTATAATTGCTGAATTAATATTTTAATCTATATTTATTAAACAATATATTATCATAATATAATTTTTTGCAAATGTAGCATATAGAGAATTAAGTTTTTGTAATAATTTTAATTTCAAATTAATTTGAAATTTTGACTATTAGAGAGGTCTATTTAATTTTCTTTTCCTTATAAAATAAAACACAAAAATTACTATGATTATCACTGCTGCAAATATAAAGATTTCAAAAGGAAAACCTTCAGTAGTTTCCCTAACTGGAGAAAATGAATCTGGGGCAGCATCTAGGTAAATATAATTCCCATCATAGGAGGATGATAACACAAACCAGGTAGTATTTTCATTAATTGTAAATGCTAGCTGAGGGATTATGGCTTCAATTGTATAATCTGAAAATGAGCCAACACTATCAGCCGAATTATTAAATGGAGTCCAATCATTAATAGTATTATTCCAAAATTCAAAATCATATTCATCTCCGTTAAGAATATATTTAACTAATATCACCTTAAATCCTGTGCCAGTAAAATTAGAATAATGTACTCCATACTCAAATATTAAGTTATCTGGATTATAATTTTCAAAGAAATATATATTACATTCCATATTATATCCACTTATATTTCCTAAGAAAGTAACATTGCTATATTGGCTCGTAATATTTAGAGCAATATTAGTAATATCAAGCTGAGGATGGGTACTAACTTTCTCAACTTTTTGATTTAACGTATCTATTCTAAGTACATCGTTTTCAGGGTCAATATAACTACCTATAGTTGCTTTAGCTTTGGGAGATTGATATAATACTAAAATAAACACAATAAAGTAAACTAAAATCATTAAATAAGCTTTTCTTTTCCCCATTTTAATGCTCACTTGCTAATAATTTTCTGATTTTTTCTGTAATTAGATCATAATCTTCAATTGAATTTAAGTTAGAAATATGGATATATTCTATCTTATCAGTGTTTTTATAAAAATTATAATTCACACTTAAATTTGGATACCGTTCTTTAATTTTTATTAAGGCACCTTTTAAGAAAAGATTGATAAAATCTTCAGAAGTTTCTTTTATATCCCTTATTTCTGGATCAATGAATTTGATTTCAAGTCTTTTGAAATCATAGAAATTGAGTACACAGAGCAGGTCTTTTTCATCTGCAGAAAAGATTTTTCGCTTAATATTGGTACCCTTAAACTTTTCTTCTGAGATTCCTTCTTTAAAATATTCTTCACTTAATAATTTAGCATATATCTCATCAGCGCTTGTAAAAGACTGATTAGAGATTATTGAATTCAGATGATTCAGAATTTCATGAATTTCTTTTATTTCCAACTGTAAATCTTCTAATTGTTCTTGCTTCTTAACATATATATTTTGAAGTAATGATAGAACTTTTGTTAATTTCTCTGTCTCCTTGTCATCATCTGTAAAATCCATCGTGTTCATATAAATATAAAAATTAAATAAATTTATTTATTTATTTAGTGCTAGTTGTATTAAGTAATTTTTTTCAGAGGGAATTAAAATGAAGTCAATGATTATTACCCCTAGCCCTATAGATCCTGAAGTTCAAGTTCTTTCAGAACAATTTAAAAAGTTTGGATATAATATCGAGTATTTTGTACCTTCAAAATTTATCGCTAAAATTAAGATTAGCCATTTTGAATCTCAATTTAAAGATCTTGAACCAAGAGCAGCACTTGTAAGAGGCTTTGGAGCAGCTCAAACTCAAAAAATTTTCTTTAGGTTGGATTTATTAAGTGCTATTGAAGAATATAATGTGAAGTTAATTAATTCGAGAGAATCACTAGAAATTGCCAGCGACAAGTTTCTAACGTCTCTTTTTTTAGAAAAGAATAATATAGCAACTCCAAGGACAATAGTTTGTGAAGATCCTGGGGATGCATTAACTTCTTTTGAGGAATTGGGTGGGGATATTGTATTAAAACCTCTTTATGGCTCTCGAGGTGTAGGAATTACAAGAATAAATGATAGAGGATTTGCTGAAAACGTAATTTATGCCCTAGGTCAATTGAATGAAGTCTTCTATTTACAAGAATTTATTGAGCATTACAATCGAGATATTAGGATTCTTGTGCTAGGAGATAAAGTGATTGCAGGTATGTACCGAGTAAGCGATAAGTGGAAAACTAATATTCATGCAGGTGCCAGAATGGAGCCTATAGAACTGACATCCGAATTAAAAAATTTAGCAATTAGAGCAGCTAAGGTTACTAAAACTGAAATCGCTGGAGTAGATATTGTAGAAAGTGAAAAGGGTTTGTTGGTTTTGGAGGTCAACTCAATTCCTGGATTTACAGCACTACAAAAAGTTACGAACGTTAATATTGCTGAAGAAATGATAAATTACTTTTTAAATAGAACAAAAATTTAGAAAAATTAGAAAAAAATTAGATTTTCAACTTATTCTATGATATTAGACTATAATTCTTCAATTAAACCAATTAAAAATGCAATAAGAACCAAAACTCCCGCTAAGATATCCACAAAAATAATCATCAGAACTGCTAAGATAAATAACATAATCCAATTAAATGGAATGGGATTATTTGGTTTTATACCCGCTAAAAGTGTTATGATTGCCACCGCAAAACCGATAATAATTGCTACAACAATATGAAGTCCAAGAGGAATTGGGTATAGCTGATACTGTGTACCTATTCCAGGGATCAATCTAAGTATGAGATAAACTATTCCGACTAATGCCCCAATGATAGTCAAAAACTTCATTATTCCTTCATTCTTATAATGTTTCTTCACCATATTCTATCATCTCGTTTAAAATAATATTCTTATTAAGTTTTTAAATTATAAAAGAATTTTCTATTTTTGAAACCGAATGATATAGTAATACAAAATTGATTTAAACATAACTTTATTTTAATTTTAAAACATTCTAATCAATATGACATTTTCAATAGTTGCATATGACGCTAAGAATAATGAGTGGGGGATCGCAGTTCAATCAAAATTTGTGGCTGTAGGAGCAATTGTTCCTATTGCTAAGGCTAATGTAGGTGCCATAGCTACACAAGCATATGCAAATACAAGTTATGGGCCAAAGGGTCTTTCTTTACTTGAAAAAGGTCTAACGGCTAAAGACACAGTTGAAAGATTATTGAAAGAGGATGAGTTAAGAGAAGAAAGACAAGTAGGAATTATAGATTCATACGGAAATGCACATGCATTTACTGGAAAGAAATGTTTCGACTGGGCTGGTCATGTAATTGGTGAGAATTATACTTGCCAGGGAAATATACTAACTTCTGAAGCAGTTATAGAAGCAATGGCAGAAGCTTTTGAAAACACAAAAAAAGATTTAGTTGAAAAACTTTTCGCAGCTTTAGAAGCTGGTCAAGAGAAAGGAGGTGATAAAAGGGGAAGAGAATCTGCTGCAATTCTAATTGTAAAAGAAAAAGGTGCTTATGATGGTGGAACTGATAGATATATTGATATAAGGGTTGATGAACATCCAGACCCAATCAAAGAATTACGTAATGTTTTTGAAGTCTATGATATGTCTATTCTTCTTAGAGATGATCCAAATGACATTATCAAATTGGAGGGGGAAGCAGCTGTAATTGTAAAAGAAAGGTTAAAATTAGATGGTTTTTATGAAGGTGAAATTAACGAATTATATGATGAAGAAACTAAAGCTGCTCTAAGAGATTGGTTAGGAATAAATAATTTTGAGGTCAAAGAAAGAGATGATGAATATATGTGGGGCTCCGTGTATAGATATATATTCAAATTAAGAAACAAACTTTAAGATTTCTTTTCAAATTATAGATCTTCTATAATATCCAGATAATATCGCGATATTTCTCCTTTTAAAATAGAGAGCTTAAAGTTATAATTTTGTGATAGAAGAGAAAATTATGAAATATCGGAATGATTTAGTAGTAGCAAGAAAATTAGCAAAAAATAGATTTGCAAATCAAGATTACTACAAAGAAATGAGCATTAAATTAGAGCATTTATTAAAGTTTTATGAAAATTTAAGAATTTGGAACGAGCTTTCTAATGAAAATTGATTATTCTATTGTTAGAAGATTGAAATTAAAATACCTTTTTAATAGTTCATAGATTTTAAATAGCGGCAAACCAATGACATTAGAAAATGAGCCATCGATAGATTTTACAAATATATTAGCTTTATCATTAATCGAATAAGCTCCTGCTCTTCCTTTCCATTCACCTGATTTTAAGTAGGACCAAATCTCTTCATCTGATAATTCCCCAAAATGAACTGTTGTAGATTCATAATCAACAATCAAATTCGAAGATGATGTAGCTGTAAGAGCTATACCTGTAAGTAAATTATGTGACTTATTTTGTAATTTCTTCAACATCTGGTAAGCTTGTTCTTGATTTGAAGGTTTTCCAATAACCTCTTTATTACAATCAACAATTGTATCTGCGGCTATTATTATAGCATTTAGACTTTCTTCCATAATCAATCTTTTAACATATAGAGCTTTTGCTTTTGCTAATTCTTTGACTAAGTTTACTGGGATCTTAATTTTTCTTTTATAGATGTCTTCATCGATCTTAGCAACTCTAGTTTCAAAAGGAATTTTTGCTCTTCTTAAAATTTCATGCCTATCCCTTGATTGAGAAGCTAATATAATTTTTTCTAACAAAATTGGCTAAACACTCGATTTTTTTATTTAAATTTTGGTAAAAATTTTAATAAATAGTGTTCTTTGAAGATGTTAAAGATTTAAATTATTCATCAAATAAATTTATGTTATAATGCTATAAAATTAATTATCTTGAACTTTTATGATTGAATTTTCAGTATGGTTTATTTTTATTACTTTTTCCTATATTATAATTTTATATCTATTTTTGCATTTTTCTAAGAAAAAAGATCGATTTAATAATATATTAGGGTTTGCTGCGTTATCTATTGTTTTCATGCATTTATTAATCATTTTTATCCTAATGTTTCAAGATGCTACACTTCATTCAGATCTAATTCCACTTTGGTTTTTTACGCTAGGATTTCCTATACTAGTTTTGGTTGTAGTAGTTCTTTTTTCGTCGTTTCTAGGACTCATAATTAAATTTTTAATCAATTTTCGCTCTTTTAAGCGCTTAAATATTAAAAGAGAATTTAAATTTAAAGAGAAAAGTAAAGTAAAAAATGATTTATATCGAAAAGTGCCTCATGCTTTAATGTTTATTGGTATTTTAGCATTATGGCTAATTGGGGTGTACGTTATTTATTCTACAATAGGAACTACTGAAGGGATGATCCCATATGAGAATAATATGTTTTATCTATACTTACAAATTCTAACTATGCCAAATAGCATTCGTAGTGTATTGTTTTCCTTAGGTTGGTTTTATTATCTATTACTCTTCTTTTTTTATGTTTTTGCATTAATAATGCTAACTAATGAATTTACTCGCAAATCACGATATGTGAGTTTTCCTACAAATATTTTTTGTACTATTTTTCTAAATAAAAATGAAAAAGAGTCATATGGCACATATCTATATTTTTCGATTGGCCATATGTTTGCAGCTTTGATTTGTCCTCCAATGGTATTTTTTTCCATTTTAGGAATTAGTACTATCGCAGATTTAGTCGCAAGTCAGATCGGGATAAGATATGGAAAGAATCATATAAGCTTTAACCAAAATAAAACATGGGAGGGCACTTTTGCCGGTTCAATTGCCGCCTTTTTCATAAGCTTCCCTTTTATAGGTCATATATGGGCTTTTATATTTACTATTACATTTTTATTTCTTGATATATTGACTGAGAAACCATTAAAAATATCTGATAACTTAATCTTTCCAATGGCTTTATCAATTATTTATTTTATTATCAGATTCATATTTAATTTAAATTATTATTCTCTGTTAGGTTAAAACATGTTTTATCTACCCACAAGTATTATTTTATTTGGATACTCAATAACCACTTTAATTTATATATTAATAAATTGGAAAGATAAAGTAAAAAAAGGGTTAATTGTTAATGAACTCGCTATAGCACTTTTATTTGGTTTAGCAGGGATGTTATTTCCTTATATGTTCATTTTTCATTCTGCTTCAATACCATTAGACTCTTTAAATTTTTTATGGCTATTAACCTCGATTACCTTTTTAACTGAGATGGGAATTTTATCTATTATTTTAGTTTACAACACAATAATTTCGAAAAGAAATCCACAGATCATGGCAGAGAGAGAGTATAGTAGATACTGTGAAGAATTCAATCAAAATTGGAATGATGATTTGAAGAGTGAACGTGGAAGAAAAATGTTACATCTATTTACCAGTTGTGTTATTTTTATTTGTTGGAGCTTAGGAACTATATTGGACGCTTTTGGTATATTAGATAAAATTTCTCTTGACAATTACAGCTTTTCCTATTTACTTATTATTATAATTGGATTTGGATTTATTTTTATGTTTCAAATAGCAGATTTAGCACGATTAAATAAATTTTATATGTTGCCAAATTGGGCTCGAAAATGGTATTTATCTATGCGAAAAGAGGAACAGGAAACTTTTTTAGCAGCTACGCCATTAGTTTTATCTTTTGTACCTTTCATTTTTGCTCCCTTCCCAATTTTTGGCGCAGTATCTTTAATTGCTACTGGCGCAGATGCGATGGCCTGTATTATTGGAAAAAAATATGGAAAACATTCCCTTAGGAAGAATTCAAAGAAAACCATAGAAGGGTTTGTGGCAGGTGGAATAAGCACGTTCTTGATTGTCTTTATTATATTTAATATTTACCATATATGGATGCCAATTAACCAAATAAAAATAATTATGATGGCGTTTATAGCTACGAGCATTTTTTTGATTGTTGATATGTATGCAAAATTCATCTCTGATAATATTTTAAATCCAATCTTGACAGGATTAGGGATGTGGTTAATCTATTTACTTTAAGTTAAGATTTAACCACCAAAATAAAGATATAAAAAGGCTATATCATCACCATCTTTCAAAAGAGTTTCCAAAAATTTGTCATGGCGATAACTTATCCCATTAATAATTATTGATAAAAATGAACTAAATTGCCCAGGTCTTTTTTTATCCCATAGAAGCTCTTTAAATTTTTGCCCATATTTTTCATAGAAGTATTCTAATAAGTCTTGTAGGGTGAGTTCTTTCTCAAGTTTTACTATTTCATTTGTTTTTTTGGTAACTTCATTGAATGGTGGTTCGTATCGAAGTTTTAAAGCGATCATATATTTTACTCCTTATAAATTAAAAAGAATGATACTTAGGAATCATAAATTATTAAAAATATAAATTTTTAATGGAAATAAAAAATAAAAAGGATTTTTTTAATACCATTTTTATACTATATTCGAAATTAAAGGGGAGCTTATATATTATCTGTAATTTCTTCTTTTCCCTCTTTAACAGCTTTCTTAACTCCCTTTGATACGCTCCCTTTCTTAACGCCTTTTTCTACACCTTTCCCAATAGCCTCGCTACCGGTGAAATCTTCAACGATCCCACCAGCTGCTTTTGCTAAACCTTTTTTTAATTTTTTGGCAAAGCCCAATTAACTCAACCTCTTAGATTTAATAAATATAAGATAAAGTATAGTTTTTTAAATGTATTTAAAAACAAAATAGAATTAACATGTTTTCTTATTAAAAAATTAACAACTAGATTATAAAATTAAAAAAGATAATTGCTTAATTGTAGATAAAGAGGTATCGAAAATGGCACAAACACTTTTTATTTCAGAAAGAACCATACGAGATGCTTGGCTTTCTGCTTTAGCACAAGTTCTATTTAATGGAGATAATATTAAAACGGAATATGATAAGACAGATGATCCCCCCTCAAAAGATGCAACAGCCTTGATAGAGGTTAAAGAACCATTAAAAGATCCAATTATGAGAAAGGAAAAGTTAATGAAGATTAACACTAAATATGGAAACTCTTATGAAGTATATGGATGCATCGCTGATACTTATCTAATTGGATCAATTCAGAGTGGGTATATTGAAGAAATTCTACAAGGTGTAAATGATCATTATATTTGGGATTCAAATGTGAGTTTTCCTTACTCATATCATGACAGGATTTTCAAATATACTCCCTTCTCTCTTGAAGACACAGTTCATGTAGATTACGATTTAGAAATTGTAGAAAATGAATTTGTAAAAAGTCACCAAAAGTTAATCAAGGCAAATAAGATTGTAAAATCTAATGATGGTTTAACTTGGAAACTCAAAAATCTTGTAGATTTTAGCCTTGAGAAAAAAATTTCTGATCAGATTGGAGTAGATAAAATCCCCATAGGAGTAATAAGATTCCCAAAGATCAATCAAATAGAATATATAATTCAAAAATTAAAAGAAAAACCATTTTCAAGAAGAGCTCAAGCAATAACATGGAGGCCACTAGTGGATCCTTTTCATGTAGATCCTCCTTGTCTTCAAAGAATTTATATGCGAATTAAAGATGGAAAACTTTTAATGCAAACTACTTGGAGGAGCAGAGACCTATTTAGAGCTTGGGAAGCTAATGTAAATGGAATGATTAGAATTCAAAAATTAGTGGCTGATGAGCTGGGAGTGGAATTGGGTCATTACTTAGATTTCAGTAACTCACTACATATATATGGAAACACTATTTCAGAAGTCAAAGATATGTTTAATCGTATGATAAATCGAGGTGAGAAATTTCCTAGTGAAGTTGAAACCCTTCTTGAAAAGTATATCAAGGATTAATTATCGAAAATTTTAGGAAAGATATTTCTAGTATTATTATAGATTTGTTCTTCGAGCTCATCAATCGATACATTCTTTAGCTTTGATATCGATCTTAAAACTTCTTTTATCATAGCAGGAGTACCTACTTTTCCTGAATATTCAACAGGACCATCACTTTCTAATAATAAGCGTTCTACATCCACCATTTCGACTGTCTTCTTTACTGCTAGAGAATAATTAATTGCAGGTGTTATTGAAAAGTAATAACCTCTATTAATGCCTAACTTTAATAAGTTTTCTGGTCCTGAATACCAATGAATATTAACATTTGGAATATTATACGATAATAAAGAATCAAAAACAGTTTGTTCTGCACCCTTGCTATGAATTATCACAGGTAATCTTAGATCTTCTGCTAATTTTAGCATAAGTAAAAAGATTCTCTTCTGCAATGGATAAAATTCTTTATTTTTGATGAAATAGTGATCTAGACCAATTTCCCCTACTGCAACAATTTTTTCTTTATTTGATTTTATAAAAATTTCGATCGAATCTAGCTGATCTTTAATCTTTTCATTCATTTTCACTTCTTCAGGATGTATTCCAAGTGCTGGGTATATGGATTTAAATTTTTGTGAAATTTCTAAAATTCTTTCTTGACTGAGAGCACTCATTGCAACTGCTATAATTTTTTGAACTCCAGCATTAAAAGCTTCTTTCAAGATATCTTCAATTGTTAAATAAAGATTTGCATGACAATGAACATCTATTAAAAAGTTATCCACCTTCAAAAATTTAAAATAATCTAGCTTAGCGCACTCACAATCGGCTAATTTCTGCTCTTAAATCCACAATTTTTTTTACTAATTGAAATTTTCCCTTTGGATATGATTTTGTATCTAAATATTGCTTTAAATTTTCTAATTCCTTAATTAAATAATTCTTTATATCTTCTTTAGTCACATGACCTAAAAGTTTTGGTAAGGGTTCGATCTTCTCTGATCGCTTAACTCTTAGACTTGAGATTGCCTTTGCTAATTGTGCTTGAAATCCCTTAGACTCTGAGATATCAGAACCACCAAGCATATCTAAAGAAGTTTTTAAGCCATCAATAAAGGCCTCTAAGTCCTTTATCTCTATATCATCATCAGTCATTTATAAAGTAAACACTGTGAGTTAATATCCTTATATCCTAGAAGAATTTTTATTATATATATTTCTTTATATTTTACTCTATCTAAAGCTAATAAGCATTTAAGCAAATTCTACAAAAAGTAAATTAGCAAGAGTAAATGTAATTATTTTCCTAAGATTTTCATTATAAAGTCTTACTCTGTCTGAAAATTCTATTTGAATTGCCTGACTATTTTTTATTTTACTAGCTCCATACTTTTGAGTGATATAACCTCCTGTAAGAGCGTATTCCCTCCCTCTTTGATGATTTGGAGCAATAGAGATCCCTAATTTTACAAAAGCTTTAATAATTTTTCCTCGTAAATCTTTTCCCCAAAATCTTTGAGTTTTGGGTACTGAATATAGAGATTCCAAATTATTAGTCCCTAATATAATGTCTACATCGCGAAAACCCGCGGGAATATCTTTTGTTTCAAATCCATGCACATCAATCAATAATGAACGATTAAAGTGTGTTAAATTAAAGTAAATTAATTCTTGTATTTTATGGTGATAATATTGGTAAATTTCTTTAGCTAAAAGAGATATCACATCGTATGCTTTAGATTCATTCCTATTGATGTCTATTTTGCTTCTATGCACATTTGATATAATGTAGGAGGGAATTTTTTTAATATTTGATTTAGATTGATATAATATTTCAATGCTTCTAATTAATTCTAAGGCGAGTTCTTTTGAGTTTTTATCAGTTCCAACAATGCCCTTTCTTCGATTTGGTATGACTTTAGGTTTTTTTGTACCACTATGAGGAACTGATATAATCAATGGAATATCTCCCTTATGACACCTTATATGTTTCTCAAAAGCCATGAAAGTAATTGTTAATATTTATAGAAAATAAATAAAAAGTTAAAAATTTAAATTCCAGATTTTTACGTAATTGTAATCATTCTGAGTATCATAAATATACCTAACCATATTAGAAATCCACAAATACCAAAAATATAATATGCCCAGATGTTCTTTTCTTTTATAAAAATTAAATAGCAAAATAACCAAGAACCAAGAGCTCCAACAGCCCCCATTAGTAGATCAGTAGTTATATTTTGCCAGCTATCAACTCTACCCTCGAATTTCCAACCCAAATCTATAAATAGCGTGTTTTCAAAAACTTCCCATAAAATTATTATTATCATTGTACAAATAAAAACGAATAATAATGAGAAGATAGGAATATGACCCTTACTTTTTGGTATAGTGTAAAACAATGAGAAGAAGAGAAAAACACCAATGCCGAAGCAAATATGGCCAATCGAATAAAAATCAAACCAAGCTATTCCAACCATTGAAGGATCGGTTGCTATTAAATCCACGAATAACATATTATTTTCACATTTGATTTCCAAAATGTTTCTTTTTATAATTAATAATTTTTTAATAGAATAATTCTAAATTAATAATACTATTCATTGAATATAATCTTATTTTGTGTTAATTGTTGAAAAAGGGTACTGCTTTAATTGTATTTTATCAAAAAGAGAACATTTATAGTTTCAATGCATTGATTGCAGCTATTGAAACTGAGCCGAAGTTAGATGATATTGATATATTTTTTATAAGAGGGAAAGAGAACCTCATTAATAAGCTGAGCAAATTAATTTTTATTTATAAGAGAGTAATTTTGGGAGTTTCTTTCTTTACCACACAAGTTTGGAAAATCTATCAATTGTTAAAGATTTTAAAAAAAAATTATCAAGATAAAATAATTTTTATTGCTGGTGGAGCTCATTCTACGGGTGATCCCTTAGGAACTCTGAAGATGGGCTTCGATGTTGTTGTCGTGGGAGAAGGAGAAAAAACGTTAATCGAACTTATTTTAAAAATTAAGAATGACGACTTATTCAATAATATTAAAGGAATTGCCTTCTTAAATCAAAAAAAAGAATTAGTATATACTGGAAATAGAAGCCCAATAAGTTTAGATAATTACCCTCCTTTACCTGTTAAACATATAAAATTTGGAGCTATAGAAATTACAAGGGGATGTCCATATACGTGCTATTTCTGTCAAACATCATATTTATTTGGCACAAAACCACGTCATAGGAGCATAGACAATATATGCAAAGCAGTTAAAATTATGGCCCTTAAATATGGGAAGAACGATATCCGTTTTATATCTCCTAATGCTTTTTCTTATGGCTCGATGGATGGAAAAACCTTAAACTTAGAAAAATTAGAAGAACTACTAAAGCAAATTAAAAGTATAATTTCTTCAAGTGGAAGAATTTTCTTAGGATCATTCCCCTCAGAAGTCAGACCAGAACATGTGACTATTGATTCTCTAAAATTGGTTAAAAATTATGCTGCCAATGATAATATTGTTATCGGTGCGCAGTCTGGAAGCCAAAAGTTACTTGACTTATGTCATAGAGGTCATAATGTGGAAGACGTTTATAAAGCTGTAGAACTAACTGTTCAATCGGGACTTAAAGCGAATGTAGATTTTATTTTTGGGCTACCTTATGAAAATGAAACCGATATTGACCTAACTCTTAAAGTTATAACCGATTTGACTGATATTGGAGCTAGAATTCACACACATTCATTTCTACCATTGCCTCAAACCGTATTTGCTTCATTTAATGCTAAAAAGATACACAAAAAAATCAGAAAAGTACTTCATGATCTAAATATTAAGGGATTAGCCTACGGTGAATGGAAAAAACAAGAGGATATTGCAATTAAGATAAGTAAATACTTAAAATCAAAAGAAGTGAAGGATCTATTCTAATATATAGTAATTTTGACCATTTTTTTTTATAAATCCCTCATCTTCTAATACATTGAGAATTTCTCTTATTGTACCTCGATCTCTCTGAACTTCTTTAAATATTTCAGTTTCATTAATATTTTTTTCTCTAAGTATCATCTTCAACACTTTTCCTCGAATCTCTCGATTAGATCCTTCAAATTTAGCTTGTTTTCTATAGTGGGTACTTTTTTTATGTAATTCTGGATGTGTTTTTTTAAGCATAACTCCATAATCCATTAAAGCATAATACCATTCTCTAGGATTAGCAAAATCTAGAGTTTTTTTAACTAAAGGTAATATTTCTTCATCAGAGATTAGATTTTTATCCCGAAAGAAGAAATGGATATAAACCCTTCGAATGTTTGTTTCAACAAAATAGGTCGGTTTATTAAAAGAAAAGGTTAATATCGACGAAGCAGTATTATGACCAATTTGGGGAAAAGATTTTAGAATATTTATGTCTTCAGGTAATTTACCTTCATATTCATTAACTACAATTTTAGCTATTTTTTTCAATGCGAGGGCTCTTCGATTATATCCTAGTCCTTGCCAAACTTTTAAAATTTCATTAGTCTTAGCGTTTGCTAGTTCATTAAAATTTGGAAATTTGTTAATAAATTCTAAAAACTTGTCAGCTACCCTACTTGTCTGAGTTTGCTGAAGCATTATTTCCGATATTAAAACATTATAAGGACTGATATCTGTTCTAAAGGGAAAATTTCTTCCAGATCTTTTGTAATATGAATAGATAATTCCTTGGAAAGTTTTCAATATATGGCTGGTTAAACCTTCTCTTTTGTAAGTTTTGTAAAAATCATGAATAAGCATGTATTAACACTTTTATTGATTTTAATTTGAAAATCTATTGTGAAAAAAGAAGTTAACTCTTTTTAAATATAATTTACTTAAGAAATAATTATTTAGTAATATCAAACGCGAATTCGGTTACTCCACCTTCAATTTTTTTTAATGTTAAGTTGTATCCAGCAGTATCAATCAAATGAAGCATCGATTTGTTTTCTAGCAAAATTGTCCCTCCAAATGTTTTATAATTTAGCTCCCTTCCAATTTTCACCAAGTAGTTTAATAAAAACCTTGTTATTCCCAAATTTCTCCAATCTTTATGAACAACAAATGCCAATTCTGCCAAGGTAGGCTTGATAGTTTTGAAAAAACCCCCTAAAGCTATTATTTTTGATTCTGCTTCTTCTTTATATTCTCCAACTAATATCATATCTGTAGTATAATCAATATTTACCATTGGTTGGATTTTTTTATGGCGAAAATCTCGAATCGGTGTAAAAAATCTTAAATATCTATCTTTTTCATCGAGTGAATAATGAAGTTCTTGAATCGTTCTTTCATCTGTTGGTTTTACTGGTCTTATAAGTATTTTTTTTTCATTTTTTAAAATTAATTTTGTCTCATATTTTTCAGGGTAGATCGCTATTCTCCCATCTATAGATACAGGTAATTTTTGATCTGAATATGCATATTTCCACTTCTTAGCATGTTCTAATAATTCTTCCCGAAAATCGGGGTGTGCAATATTTATCATTTCTAATACTCTTTCTCGTATACTCTTTCCATAAAGGTATGCTATTCCCCATTCAGAAATGATATAATGCACATCACCGCGAGTTATTACTACCCCTGAACCTTGTTGGAGATAAGGTACTATCCTTGAAACTACTCTGCCATCTGATAAAGTGGCTGTAGATGGAACCACCATTATTGGCTTCCCTTCCTTTGAACGCCCAGCTCCTCTAATAAAATCAACTTGTCCTCCAATTCCACTATAGAACTGATAGCCTAAAGAATCGGCATTAATCTGCCCTGTAATATCTACAGTCAATGCTGCGTTAATAGCAACTTGTTTTCTATTCTGAGAAATAATAAAAGGGTCATTTGTATATTCACAAGGATGAAATTCAACCATAGGATTATCATCGCAAAAATCATATAACTTCCTAGTACCCATGACAAAAGAACATATAATCTTATCTTTATGTATTGATTTCTTTTTGCATGTAACTACTCCTTTCTCTACGAGATCTACTATTCCATCTGAAAAAACTTCACTATGTACCCCTAAGTCACTTTTTCCTTCTAATTCAACAGTAACAGCATTTGGAATGGTTCCGATTCCCATCTGAATGGTGGAACCATCTTCAATTAATGATGCTACAAATTTTGCGATTTTTTTTTCAGATTCATCTGGAGGACCATAATCAAATTCAATAATATCGTGATCGGATAATACAAAGGCATCAATATCATCCATGTGTATAAAGGAATCTCCTAATGTACGAGGCATTTTAGGATTTATTTCAGCAACAACAAAATCTGCAGCCTCAGCAATGGATTTTACAATATCTACATTAATTCCATAACTACAGAAACCATATCTATCTGGTGGACTTACTTGAATGAGGGCAGTGTCCAAATGCATTCTTCCAAGCTTAAACAACCAAGGGATTTCGGACAAAAGCATGGGAGTGTAATCGGCTTGCCCTGTTTTGATATATTTTCTTAAAGATTTACCAATAAAGAAGGCATTATGTCTAAATAAATCCTCGATTCCACCTGCAGTTTCATAATAATCAAGATCGCTTAGACTTAAAAAGTGCATTATTTCCACATCTGGTAATTCCGGACCAAGTTCAATTAGTTTTTTTGTTAAATCTAAAGGTTCAGCACATCCCGAATCGATAAAAATGCGATCTCCAGGATTTATAAATTTCTTAATTGCTTGGTTAATTGACACCTTTTTCTTATTATATTTATTCAATAGGTATTCGACATTTTCTTTACTCATTCGCAAAACCACCTTTCATAAAAAATAAAATACTAATGGTTTTAAATCAGGTCTAAATAAAAAATAAATTGAATATTTCAAAATTTTAATCTATTTTTTATGAATAATAATTTCAACAATCCGATTAATATATTTTCCTTTTTGAATTTTACAAGTTCGAGCAACTTTTTTAAAATTAAATGATTCTGCTAAAGCGTCCAAATAAGAAATATTATATAAAATAGAGAGACTCTCATTGTTCCGCATGAATAATTTATCTAATGCTAGTTTAACTTGATCTCCATTTAATTTTTTTGATCTTATTTTAGTTCTTTCAATAATTTCTTTTAAAGAAATATTGAAATGGAAATCACGTATACTTGAAATTAAAGAACTTAAAACAATAGTATAGAGCAAAATAATATCATATTCGGTATCTTGTAATGCTGTTAATCTAATCTGAATATCTTGATATATTTCTTGTAAGAAGTTCTCGTCTAGTCCTTTAATTTTTTTAAAAGGTTTAAAGAATTTCAAATAACTACCTTCTAAAAAGTAATCGAGATTTCTTTTAAATAAATCTTTGAATTTTTTCACAATTAAACCAGAATTCCTAATTTTTACAGACACGTCAGGTGTTCTGCCAATTATTGTATCACTGCCATCTAAATAGAATTGTTGCTCTATGAGGTTATCTGTAGCTTGATATAATTGTTTTATTTTCGATTCTATTTTTAGAACACCTAAGTTCTCTTCTCGTTTTTATAGGGCTATAGTAATTATCAAAATTCAATGATTTAATTTTTATGATCTTAATCAGATATATTATTCTTACTGCTTATAATTTTCTACAATAATATTAATTAGAAAATGTTACATGAATATCATTAATGTTGTTTTAAAAAAACAAATTCTTATCTAAGTTCAAATTTAAAATAAAAACTTAAGTGAAATAAAATGGGATTGAAATTAGCGTCCACACTAGCAATACTTTTCTTGTTCGGGCTGATTTATGCTGTAGTATTTGTAATAGGGGTTTGGTTTTTACCAAACACTTGGTGGAGCCTCTTGATTATGGTTGGATTTACTATCATGATAATATTATTCCAATATGGGATAAGTCCTTTGATAGTAGGATGGTTATATCGAATTGATTGGATTCCTTATGAACAATATATAGCGGAATACCCCCATTTAGGCGATGCCATAAATAAAGTCGTAGCTATGCAAAGAATAAAGCCTCCAAAGTTGGGAATCATTTTTAATGAATTTAATCCAAATGCTTTTACTTATGGTTGGACTAAAAATTCTGCAAGATTGGTAATTACGGAAGGTATCTTAGAACACTTAGATGAGCGAGAGCAAACTGCTGTGGTTGCCCACGAATTAGGGCATATTGTACATAATGATTTTATTCTCATGACTGTTGTATTTGCCATTCCACTAATCTTGTTGACAATAGCGAGATGGTCCTTCTACGTTGCTCGTTTTTCGGGAATAAGATCTGGTGATAGAGATAAAGCAAATTATCTACCACTAATATTAATAGTAGTTGCAGTGGTATCCTATCTTTCATATTATTTAGGATATCTAGTCTCATTAGTAGTAAGTAGAATTAGAGAATATTATGCTGATCAACATTCTGCAGAGCTTACTGAAGATCCAAATACTTTATCCACTGCTTTAGTAAAAATAGCTTATGGATTATTAGTGGGAGGAACTGAAGCCGAAATTAAAGAGAGAAATAAATCCAGAGTTAGAGCACTTAGGGGATTAGGCATTTTTGATCCGAAAAAAGCACATTATTTCGCTATGCAGGGTGTTGGAGCTTCTGGTGAATATTCAAAAAGAGCAATTGAAGCTGCTGCAGGATGGGATTTATTTAATCCATGGGCCAAATATTTCCAAATTTTTAGCACTCATCCATTACCTGCCAAAAGAATTCAACGTTTAAATGAACTATGTGAAATTTATGGGAAATCTGTAGAAATTGATTTTTCTCAAGCTCGAAAAATTAAAGAGGAACAAATAGGTAAATCAATGATTGGTGAATTTCTTACAGATATATTTATTAAATCCTTACCTTCTATAGTCTTTTTTGTTTTAATTGTCCTAAGCGTATTATGGTTATTTGCAACTATTGGATGGTTATATATAGGGACAATTGCGACTGTTAGTAATTTAATCCTCATGTGGGCAACGGGATTTTTTGTTATGGGAATTGCTGCTATTTTGAGAACTTCATATATGTATCGGAAGGGATTTGAACCTGCAACAGTACTTGATTTAGTCACTCAGATAAATGTTTCGCCAGTTCGTCCCATTCCTGCTATTATAGAAGGTACAATAATTGGTAAGGGAATTCCAGGCTACATTTTCAGTAATGACCTCTACTTTCAAGATGAAACTGGATTAATGTATATCGATTATAGATTTGGTTTGAGCATTGTCGATTTCTTTTGGGCAATTACAAAAGTTAATAGATTAATAGGGCAACGAGTTAGAATTAAAGGATGGTACCGAAGGGGACCTGGTCCATATTTACAAATAGACACCTTAGAAACTGAAATGGGAAGGCGCCATCGAAATTATTCAAAACACATGACATATATTCTAGCAATTATATTCTTCATTATTAGCGCTATAGTCTTTTATTTCTGGTTTGCTACCTATTTCTTTTAAAAAGTAATTTTTATTTTTTTATTCTTTTTTATTTAATACAAATGTAAAATCGTAATTCTTATATTGTTAAACAGCATTAATCACCAATGAAAATGACTACTTTTAATAAAAATAAAGTTGAATTGATGACACCTTTAAAAAACTTAAAATCTCTCAATGCTGTTATTGGAAATGCTGATGCAGTTTATTTTGGTGTCGAATCCTTTAACATGCGAATGTTTAGTGATAATTTCAAATTAGTCGAGTTAAATAAAATTGTAAAAACTTGTCATGAGAGTCATATTAAGGCTTATCTCACTACAAATATAATTATCTATGAAAATGAAATTAAACTGTTGGAATCTATATTAGATAAGGCTGTAGAAGCAGATATTGATGCTGTAATTGTTCATGATATAGGAGCTATTCAGCTTGCTAAGGAAAGAGGGCTTAAATTTCATATATCCACTCAAGCAAGTATCTCTAATTCTTATTCTGCTAAATTTTATGAATCATTAGGTGCTAATAGATTGATTTTAGCACGAGAGTTATCCTTAAATCAGATTAAAGAAATACAGAATAAACTTAAAACTGCAAAAATAGAAACTTTCATCCATGGAGCTCAATGCACTTCGATTTCAGGAAGATGTTATTTCTCAGCTGAATTATGTGAATCTCAGGACTACTCTGCAAACCGAGGGAAATGTGTTCAGCCTTGCCGCAGGAAATGGCGGGTAATTGACGATCAAGATAATGAAGTGCTCTATGATGGAGTTTTCTTCATCAATACAAAAGATCTTTGTATGATTGAACATATCCCCACATTAATCGAAGCTAACATTGATGCATTTAAAATTGAAGGTCGAATGAGAGATCCCATTTATATTGAAGAAACTACCTCCTGCTACCGTGAAGCAATTGATGCTTATTATGACAATACATTCACCCAACAAAAAGTAAAAGAATGGTTAAAAAGACTTAATAAGGTATATAATCGAGGTTTTTCAACTGGATTTTATTTTAGTTTACCCAAGGGCAAAGAAATCCAGAGAGAATTTGATGGCAATATCTCACAATTTCAAAAAGTTGAAGTGGGCAAGGTTCTAAATTATTACCCAGAAAAGAAAGCAGCAAAAATCCTCTTAACTGCTGGTAAATTAAAATTAAATGACGAAATTTTCATTATAGGAACTCATACTGATACCTATATAAGGCAAAGAGTAACTTCTATTCAAATTAAACAAAAGAAAAATCTCACTGAAACGCCATCAGTCTCATCCAGTATTGAAAGATTAACTGTTGGAATTACTGTTAATAAACCGGTTAAAAAAAATGATAAGATTTTTAAATTGAACATTTCTAAATGAAATAGAATAAAATAGTCTTTTAAATGAAATTATAAAATTAGAAATAATATATTGAAAATAATATAAAATAAAAAGAGTATTAATTAATTTAATATGGGATTTGATTGAAATTTAGCTTATTCTGCGAGATCTTCAAAAGCTTCGATGGCTAATTCAATAATTTCTTGAAATGCCATAGCATCTTGAAGGTTACCTTCGACAGTTATGTCTCCAGCCATATAAGCGCTTGTTGCATCAACTTCTCCGAAGAGTAAGCCTAAGGCAACTTCTTTGTTAGCAGAAAAGGTAAAAGAAGGATTATCTACATCTCCTTCTCCATACTCAAGTATTCCGTCGTGAGCTTTCATCCAAGCTCTGGTGTCGGCATCAGTAACAATCATTTGGACTGTAATATCCATATCTTCTAATTCTTCTTTCAAATCTTCATTCTCTTCAGCAATTTGCTTGAAGAGTTCATACATTTTAAGAGCAAAGCTGATCTCAGTTGCAGCTGCTCCTGCATCTAATTTTTCCTTTACTTCATCTATTAATCCTTGATCGACCATTTTGGTTTTTCAACCTTTTTTTATTTTTTAACCCTTTAAATCTAAAATTTTATATTTTAAATTTTTTTTGAAATTGTGATTTAGATAATTCTTTTTGATTTAAAAAACTTTGAACTTTTTAACAAATTGTTAGCAAAAAGTTTTTATTGATATTTAAAATATGAAAATTTTTAGAAATCAGAATGTTGATATATATATTTAAATGGCGCCCACAGCGGGATTTTCTTCATGTGTGGAAAGCACACATTATTTTGAACCCGCGTCGCAGGAGTGACAGTCCCGAATGCTGGACCGGGTTTTGCGCGTCTTTTAATTAAAGACTAACTCTACACTATGTGGGCTTAATTTATAGTGTTATATCAGAAAGAATAAATACAACTATAAAAATTTTATTCTCACACTTTACAGCTCTTCTTTTTTCTAATTAAAAATGTGAGTAATTTATCATTTTAGATCTTAATAAATTTGGATAAAAAACAAATAAATAAGAGGAAAGAGATAATCATTTATAGGTATAAGAATTTTTCATTTTGAAATAGAGTGATGGATGCTAAGGATCCTATTAATTCGTTATTGGAAGTTTTGGAAAAGGATAAAAAGCAGTTTGTAAGGTTCTTAGATAAAATCATCAGAATCGGGGTAAAAATCTTTAATTCAACGGAGGAGCTTCAAGAAGAATTGGTGGGGTTTGACGATGTTTACCAGACTTGTATTAAAGATGTAAATTTTGATTATTGGTTCAAAGTTTCAAATGGAAAAATCGAATATCAAAGAGGAATTAATCCAGAAGCTCTCTTTAAAATAAATCACACCTCAGACATGGTAATCAAAATTCTTAAGGGAGAGACTAGCGGAACAGATGCATTTATGAGAGGAAAACTTAATGTCGAAGGTGATCTAACTCAAGGTTTAAGATATGTTAAGCTTTTCCGTATGTTTTTTAAATATATACAAAAAAAGAATCACTCTGCTAATTAAATAAGGATTATCATCGCTATAT
Source organism: Promethearchaeota archaeon (assembly GCA_048939995.1). Taxonomy (GTDB): domain Archaea; phylum Asgardarchaeota; class Lokiarchaeia; order Sigyniarchaeales; family SOKP01; genus SOKP01. The sequence continues at coordinate 460,131 of JBHLOY010000001.1, forward strand.
TATATGCTAATATATATTACGAATTTTTAAATGATCATGAGTTAATTCAAATAATAATCTCTATATTTAAAGATTGAGTTTAAGAGATGACAACTGATTCGAAAGTACTCTATTCAATGTTAAATGAACTAGAAATAGCAGATGATGCATTTAAGATTAATATAGACAAATTAATGAGTGTAGGAGTAAAAATTGCTAACAAATCAAAAGATTTTCAGGACGAATTACAATTATTTGGGGATATTATTTTCCACCTTTATCTAAAAGATATCGATTTTAATATATGGATTATTAACTCAAATGGAATTTTAACATATAACACGAGTTTCTATGAACCCGAGTCTGAAAAAAAAAGAGTGATTCATTTCATTCTCGTAAAAAATACGTTGAAACGGATTTTTACTAAAGATTTGGATGCCGCAGAAGCTTATATGAAAGGTTTTATCGAATTTGATGGTGATTTCTCAGATGCCATGATTGCAAAAAACCTAATGAAAATCTATTCTCATTGTTTAGAACATATATAAGAAAAAGAGATATACTTATACTATTTATCAAAAATTTTTTTAGATATAAAATATGAAATAATTATACTGTTATATTGTTTGATCCCCCTTTTTAGGGCCTATAATCTAGTCTGGATTTAAGTTTTTATGAATGAATTTAACAGAAAGGGTGCCCGGCTTCGGACTGGGATGTCGCAGGTTCGAATCCTGCTAGGCCCGTTTTTTAGTTTGATTTTAAAATAACAATATCATAATAAAAGGTATTAACCAAAATATTATTCCAAGTATTCCAAGTATTAACCCTGCTATTGCTAAACCGGGAGAATCATCTTTCTTAATTCCTATCCCCCCACAAATTATAGCGATAACTGAAGATAAAAGTGGTACATACCATAAGATTACAACTGGCAATGGCATTGGAAAGAGTAAAAGCAAAGCAGATAATAATCCGATTATTCCAAACACTAATGAGACAATACCAAGAGCTTTTCCCATCTTTATTCCTCCTTGGATTTCAATTTTCAATTTATAATTGAAATTGGATAGCTTTGAATGTAATATAAATTTTTTCTTTGATATGTCGAATCTTTATGGTAGAAGTCGAGCTATTCTAATAATCTAAAAGGAATAGACTTAAATGTTTGACTGATCCTAACTATCATTATCAAATAAGGTAAGGATAATGCGTGTAATAATTGTTTATAAATCCTCTAGCTCTTTATTATGGTTAATTTTCAAGAAGAAAGGGGTTCAAATAAATAATTTTCGATTAGACTCTGGAAAGGAATCAATATTTCTATCATATCCTGATTTTGAACCATATAGAACAATCCTTCTCAAGGAGAGAAAAAGAGGAAAAAATCCTCAACACTCAGCTGCTGATTAATTAGAAATTTTATTAGATTGTTTTTTATAACAAATTGTGGATAACATCTTTCATCAAAAAAAGCTTGTTTTTGTTTTGTACTATTGAAACAAAATATTTTCATAAATTGAAAATTTAAATTCTCTTCTGTTTTCATATCTAATTAAGAAGTTTTATTAACACAAATATTTAATAATCTTTGTACACAAATGTTTTTTATTAGCACAAAACTTTATAAATGCAAAAATAATATTTATTTGTTAGCAAAGAAAAAAAAGTTATTAACACAATAATAAATCCCAAAATATTATGATTGTATTAGAGGATTCCCTCTCTGAAGTAATAGAGGAATATCGTCCTTTAGAGATGTTAGGGATAGGTTTAGTTTCTATAACCCCCAGGAATCATAATATAATTTTTCATAAGGGAATTGGCATCCAACTTCTAAATAAGCTAGTTGCGTTATATAAAGGAGAAATAATTGAAAAAAGAGAAGGAATATTTATAGATTATTTAGGTTCTTTCATTGTCTATATTCATTTCTATGAAGTAGAAAAGGAAGTTTTTACTATTTTCTATCTCAATGAAAAAAATAAGTTAATTAAATATGAACGTTTATGTGCTCTCTCAAATATTATAATGACATGTTATTGTTCGAATATTTCTACTTTAGAACTATTTAGTGTTTGTAATAGGATTATTCCTTGCGTGAAAGGTATTTCAGCCATATTTATAATATATAGAAGTGGCCATTCTTTATTCACTAAAGTAAATAAGGAAAAAAAATTCTTAGCTGAAAATCAAATTCAAGTTAGTGGATTTATCTCAGCAATCTTGGCATTTTCTAAAGAAGTAATAGGGAAAGAATCTGGGGAAGGCCTCCAGGCAATTATTTTCGAGAATGAAAGATTTTTTGTCCATGTAAGAGATAATATAATTTTTGCTTATCTTATTAATAAGAAAAAAGAATCTAAGAATTTGAAGAGATTTATAGAATTGATTGCTGATGAGTTTATGGAGCGGTTTGATAGTGATTTAAAAGATTTTAATGGAGATGTTACTTCTTTCAGCGAATTTGAAAAAGTTGTTGATAGTTATTTATTAATCTAGATGCCTAATTATGGTTTGATTCTCCTAAGTCATTCTAAAAAGGTAAAAGCCAAACTGAACGTGATCTCTATAGCTTTATTCTGTTCTTAGCAAAAATATATAAGCTTTTGAGATATAAAATATATAGTAATGACGATTTTAATAGATTTAGACTTAATTTTAAGGAACTTAATCAGTGAATTAGGATCGTCAGTTTACTTTATTTTAATATCTTCTGAAAACGGAGCTGTAATTAAATCATATATAAATGAAGAAGAGTTTAATAAAGCGTCAATTTCTCTGAATATATCACAGCTTTATGAGTTGGCTGAAGATACTGCTGAATCTATTGGGTTACATGGCCCAGATTTTAATATTATTCATTCAGATAATTATTATATTTTATCAATCAAAATAATTGAAAAATTAATTATACTCTTAACGGCTGATCAAATAAGAGTTAAAGAAGTTTTCAAAATAATTAATAACTCAATAAATACTGCTTAATGCAAATAGTGAAATTACTTTCTAACCTCTCTATTTGAAAAATTCTAAAAATTGTTAATTATTTTTCTGTTGTTGGTCTTATTAAACCTTACTTGGAAAAGAAAATAAATATCTCCTTATGGAGGGTACCTTAATTCATAGATACTTTTTCCTCCATTTAAAGGTCCTTTTATATAAGGCTCAACCTCTATTGGATCTCTTTGTGTTATCCCTTCAATGGGAGGCAATTTTCCAGGAGGGAAGGTCTTTAAGATATCATTAACCAAATTTTCTAAATAATCTAGAAACGCTTCCATTCCCGGTTTCCCCTTTTCGAAATTTGCTTTACTGGGACAGCCTACATGACCTTCTGGATATGCTGCAACCTCAATTGGTCCGAATCCAATTTGGCCATACCATCGAATTGGTTTTTGGTAAATATTTCCAGCCTTGTCCACGTGTCCTTCAGGCATCCATCCAATGACTTTATTATCCTCACAGTTATCTATTTTCTTAACCATCTCTGGGAATAAAGTCATTGAAAAAGAAGTCTCCGCCTCATCCGCATGAATGAAAGGAGTTTCAAAAGGACCTCCATGTTCTTTATCCTTGCAATACTCAGGAATAGCGTGATACCAATTTACATTACAAATAAGAGCTGGTAATTGATAATTTTTTGCCCATTCATGAATAGCACTCGGAATGACATACTCTTGACCATGCCCATTTAATAAGATCATTTTCCTTAATCCCATATTCCAGCAACCGGCAATAACTGCCCTCAAGAGCCCTTTAAATATTTCTTCTGGTACAATAATCGTACCTGGCATACCCATATGATGATAGGGATGAGATCCATACCAAATAGGTTGAGAGACAGTGCATCCAGTTTTTTGAGCAACTAATTCAGCCATTCTGGTTACCAAGAATGTATCCTCCCCAATACATGCCGCAGGTCCATGATTCTCAGTAGATCCCACAGGGATAATAATCACATCATTGTTTTTAATACGTTCTCTAATTTCAGCTATATTCATATTTTGGAGGTAGATTCCATCAGCAAGATCTAAATGACCCCCTTTAGGGGGCAAATTCCATTTTCCCATAATTATTTCACTTAAGAAGTTAATTTTATTTTAAAACTTTTAATTTTAGCTTTCTGTTAAACTTTTTAATGAAGGCAAATAATAAAATAATTGTATGTTACTCAGTATAGTTACTGGGTTGAATGAATCCAAGAGCCCTATTGAGGTTGTACTTAGGAAATTTAATGATTTATGCAGATTTTTAAAACCACTCCATTATAAAGGGGTTGAGTTAAGTCTTTTAGAGCCCGAAAAAATTGAGGTTAAAAAGATATTAGAAATTATTGACTCTTATCAAATGAAAATTCCAGCTTTAGGCACAGGAGCCACTTTTTTAAGATTTGGGTATTCCTTGGGAAGTGATAATGAGCCAATCAGAAAAAAAGCTATTGAGAGAATAAAGAAATATGTAGAGTTTGCTCGAGAAATAGAATCGAAAGTTATTATTGGGTTAATTAGAGGGCGCTATAGATTTGATAGCAATCCTAAAAAAGAACGATTAAATATAATTCACTCTTTGAAAGAGTGTTGTTGGATTGCCCATAATAATAATGTAGAACTTGTTTTTGAGCCAATAAACCAATTTGAGGTTGATTCATTCAATACAATCGCTCAATCTTTAGAATTGTTAAAGGAAATAGGTTCAGATAACTTAAAATTACTAATTGACACTTTTCATATTTATTTAGAGGAGGACTCTGGTTTTATATGGGAGGATCTAAAGGAAGTAGCACCTCTTGTTGGGCACCTTCATCTAGCAGATACAAATAGAAGAGCTCCCGGTAGTGGACATTTTGATTTTAAAACTTTTTTGGAAATTTTCAAGAGAAGTAAATATGATGGTTTTGCTTCAATTGAAACAATTATGAAACCGTCTTTTGAAGAGGTTGCTAGAAATTCATCAGAATATTTAAAGTTAGTTCTATAGGGGGTTCAGAGTTTATTAAGTAGAAGGACTCTTAATAATTTCTAAATATTTATTCAAAAATAATGGTGTTATCATGACTAAAATTAAAGTAGAGGTTGGTAAAGTTAAAGGAACATGTCTTCATTCAATGAAAGAAGGTGATTTTTTTTATGTGGAGGACTATAAAATTATAATCCCTGAGGGAAAACATGTATGCATATGGGCTTTAAATAGTCTATTACCCTTATTTCCTTTATTAATTGAAAAAGAGAAATTAGTCCAAGATCATTGGATTAATGATGCTCAATCAATGAATTATCCAGATGGAAAAGTTACCTATTTCTTTAAATATCTGGATTGAATGATTCAAAAAATAAAAAAATTAAGGTGATTTAAAAATTCAATGGAGGATTAAACGTATTTTTAACTTTTCAGATGAGAAGACTTGGAAGGATGGATATGCGCAATTTGGATTCCACGATTATAAAGGGAATTTCTATATAATGCGAAATGAAGCGAGTTGGTTTGGTCAATTAACTAAGGATGATAATTTTCTTTGGACTGCAGGATCCACTAATCCCAAGCTCAGCAGTAAACATATTTTTTTCGATTTAAAAAATCCGATGTATATTTCAAGACATCATGTTGATAATTCATTGATTATCTCAAGTGGAGGAAACAGAAGGATTTTTAAAATATTTCCTCAAGAGGAGAATGTTATAACATTTATAGATGCTGAGAAGTATGGATTGAAGGACATTGGTAATTGTGTCGTAGATAAGCAAGGAAATATTTGGATTAATGAAATTACTGGTTATCAATTATGGCAATTTGATTCCAACGGGAATAAATTGCAGGTATTAGGTAATGGGAAACCAGGATTTCAAAAAGAACCTGCTAGTTTTGATAGTGTTCAATTTAATTGGATATATGATATTAGAATGGGATTTGATAATAACTTATATGTGCTTGATAGTGGTAATTTTGCCCTTAGAAAAGTTGATATAGAAAATTGTACAGTTAATCTGATAGCTGGAACAGGTAAGCCAGGTTATTCTGGTGATGGTGGATTTGCTACAGAAGCTACTTTTGGCTCTGATGTAAAACAACAATTTGATGGTCCCTGGGCATTATCAGTTGATGATGAAGGAAATATTTTCATAGGTGATACTCAGAATCATGTTGTTCGGATAATAAACAAAAATGGAATTATCTCGACAATTTTAGGAAGTCCAAACTATATCCCATCAAAAAGAAATCTTATTAATGAAACTAATCCCTATAGAATAAATTTACCTAAAATCTGCAGTATGGATTACTATAATAATGAGTTATTTATACCAGAATGGGATGGTGATCTTATTATCTTAGAGAAAATTAAATCTTAATCCAATTATAATTAAGAATAAACAAAAAAATAAAAATAGAAATTTTAAAACACAAAAGTCATTTAACTTCTATTTTTTTTTTTTCCTTCTTCTCTGGTTCTTTCTTTGGAATTAATACTGTTAATATACCTTTGTCTAAGTTTGCTTCAATATTTTCTTCATCGATGTTTTCTGGCAAATGAAAAGCCCTATAATAACTTGCTGAACTATATTCTCTACGAACATATCCTTCTCTTTCTTCCTTTTCTTCTTTTTTTTGCTCGCCTTTAATCTCTAAAAGACCATCATCAAATGTTATTTGTATTTCTCCCTTGTCTAAACCGGGTAATTCCGCAGAGATCGAGAATCCATCTTCTGTTTCAGTGATATTAGAAAGTAGTGTTCTAAAAATTGGTGCTTCTTCCCATCTCATTGGAACAATTATTCTTCTTCTTCCAAAAGGCCAGAACCAATCATCAGCATCTCTCCACAAACTATCAAACATTTTATCCATTTTTTGGAATAATGAGAATGGGCTTTCTTTTCTTATTGCAAGTTCACGGCTTTTTTTATCAGAAGCTTGTTTTTCTTCCTTTTTTACTTTTTTAACTTCTATTTTTTTATCATTTTCCATTTATTTCACCTCATAATTGTGTTAATTTTAATTTTAGAGATTTTGGTAATGATAATATTGTAAACCTTTAATTGACAAAAATCACCACACATATTTAATGTGTGTCGAATATCTCTTTAAAATGACACTGAAAAGGAAAATGTTAAATACTATTTCAGATTCTTTTTTATCTAATCAAAGTTATAAACTTTGTTAATTTTGAATCTAAATTAAAACCTAATTAATTCTTACAGAAATTTTACAATTTTCTCTATCTGTTTGTAAAAGTTTTAAGTTATCTGGTACCATTTCTATTGATATTTCTTTAGTAATCATTGGAGTTAAATCCATTCCAGCCGCCATAGATGAAATAACATTAGGAAAATTACCATGTCCAGAATGACCTTGAGCTCCAACTATTCTAGCGCGTTTAACTTGAAAGAATTCTCCACATACTGGCATTTTCTGTTCTGCTCGTGCTACAATTACTACTGTGCTATTAACTGCTTTGCATTCCCATATTGAATTTTGAATTTCATCTGTAACTATATGAGGTAATCCTGTTGCTTCAAGATACAATGCCGCACCTTCGTTATCAGTATACTCTTTCACTTTTTCTACGAAATTCTCTTCTTGAGGATTAATAATGTAATCTGCACCTAATTTTTTTGCTAAATTGGCTCTAGATTTATTAGGTTCAGATAAAATGCAGATTGCTGCTCCGGCTGTTTTCAAAATTTTGGTGGCTGCAATTCCAATTGGACCCCCTCCTAATATAATAGCGTTTTCACCAGGTCTTATACCTCCACCCCTTTCAATTAAAGCATTATAAGCAACTGATGTAGGTTCTACTAAACTTCCTGGTTTATATACATCACTATATTTTCTTTCTAACTTTTTCAGACTCCAACAAAGTTTTGATGGAACAGCTATGTATTCTGCGAAGGCACCATCAATTGAAAATCCAATTTCCTGTAAACGTTCACAATGATTGGGATATCCATCACAACAAGGTTTACACTCTCCACACCAAACCATCTCTTCCACGGTAACTGGTTCTCCTTTCTTAAACAATTTTCCAGTTCTCTTATTAATGGCATGTTCTCCAAGATCTACTATTTCCCCAGCAAATTCATGACCAAGCGTAACTGGAAATGATGTTAAGCCAGGATAATAAATATAGCCGTCTTGATACGACTGAGCCATGTGAACATCAGATCCACAGATCCCGCATCTTTTTACTTTAATTAGTACTTCATTCGGTTTGATTTTGGGAATATCTTTCTCAATTATTCTTATCGATGGATATCTCCAAACTTGAGAGCCCAAATAAGTTAACTTCCCATCAATATCTTTTACCCCTAACTTAAAATTGGGTTTAGGGTTCCATTGTGCTGACAATTCAACTGCTTTCATTTAATACATTACTCTTAATAGATCAATTAATTGAATTAATTTTGACTTAAAATAAAGTTTTACCAAGATAAAAAAAGAAAAAATAAGATTTATTATGTATTTTCTGGTCTGTCTTTTAGGAAAAAGGTTATTATAAATGCCACTAAAAGAAGGATTGCCTGAATGAGTAAGGCAGGCCAATAATCTCCAGCAATCTTTACTTCTTCTAAGCTAAGGATAAAAAGGATTCCTCCTACTTGTCCAATCATCATCAGCATTCCATTAGAACTTGCTTCTGGAACCGGTTTGGTTACATCTACGGCATATTCCAATCCCACTGGTCCAGCAGATAATATTCCAAACCCTAAAAGAAACCCGAAAACAAGTAATAAGATATCACTCACTGTAAACGTAATAACGAACATAGAAATTGTGGCTATTATAAGGGAGATTAATAACAATATTTTTCGTTTTCTATATTTATCAGACAAAGTAGACATTATTAAGCATCCAATGATCCCTCCCAAGAGCATCAATCCACCAAGAATTCCCGCAAAAGTAGGATCATATCCACGAGGATCCACGATTCCTTCTACATATGTAGTTATTGTATTAAATATCCCTAAACCCAAGAAAAATAGAATGAAAAGGATGATGAAGTATCTATTCTTGAATAATTTCTTCAAGCCTTGCCCCATAAATGCTTTCTCTTCAACCGTTTCATTTGAAGGAGGGGTTGGGGGCTTATCTTTAACTATGATTATGAATATTATGCCAATAACTAGAGAACTAATTCCATAGATGAGTAACATTGGAAGAATATCAGGATTAAGCTCTGTTCCAAGTATTAAAAATGGAGTTATAAATAAGCCTATAGCAATACCAAGAAATTGTGATATCAATGCCAATCCAGTGGATGTAGTTCTTTCATTTTCAGGGAACCAATTTGCTGATAGTTTGGTGACGGCGTTTAGTACAAATGGCTGGCCTATTCCAATTCCAATTTGAAATAGTAAAACAAGAAGATAATCGTTAAATGCAAAGAATCTTAGAAGTCCAAATACACCCGCAATCAATGCTCCTATTCCCGCCCCAACTCTAAAACCAAACTTATCGATTATCCACGTTGATAGAAACGTCACAGGGATATATACGACCATGAAGCTTAAGGCTAATAAATCAATTAAGAGTTTGTCGACACTATAAAACGTTTGGGCGAGACTGTTTATCGAGGCAAAACTTATCCATAAAATTTGTAAGCATATGTTTGTAACCATAAAAAGTAGCAAAACAACCCATCGAAAACCATATACTTTTATATTTTCTTTACTCATAATATCAACAATTTTTTTAAGATATAATAATTGATAAATTATCAATTCAAGTTAAACTTAATAAAATTTAAATCTTCAATTAAAATTTTAATTAAACGTTATAATGTATTAGGTGATTGATTTGGAGAAAATGATGGCTGCCGTCTTCCATAAAAATATTAATAGAGGAGGATCTGTGAATTTAGAATATGTAGAAATACCAAAAATTTCCAAAAAGGACCAAGTATTGATTAAAGTAGAAGCGAGTGGAATTTGTGGTACAGATCTAAGGATCATTGAGGGAGGGCATCCTGCTAATGATAATACTATATTAGGACATGAATTCACTGGAATAATAAAAGAATTAGGAGATAATATTACAGATTTGAAGGTGGGAGATAAAGTAGTTGTAGATCCTAATGAGAAGTGTGGTTATTGTATCAATTGTAGAAGGGGCTATTCAAACTTATGTGAGTATATGGCTTTAGGTACGACCTTTGGAATATTTCAGAATGGAGGATTTGCTGAATATTGTGTTATTCCTAGGAGTGCAGTGTTTAAGCTTCCTAATGATATTGATTTAACCGCTGCTGCCTTGATAGAGCCTTTATCATGCGCAATACATTGTCATAATATCGCTGATATTAGAGAATCTGATAACATCGTAATAATTGGAGCTGGACCGATGGGTCTGATTATAGAATCAGTTGTTAGGAAACATCCCATTAAAAAATTGATTATCGTTGAAATAGATGATTGGCGAAGACAAAAGGCGTTAGACATAGGTGCAAATAATGTGATAAACCCTCTTTCTCAAAATGTTAAAAATGAAGTCATGAACCTTACTGATCAGCATGGGGCAGATATTATTATAGATGCTGTTGGCCTTTCGGAAACATTTGAGATGGCATTGAATATCTGGGCTCCGGGGGCTAGATTAATATGTTTCGGACAAGATTATCGTGCTGAAGCAAAAATTAAACCTAATGATATTGTTAGATATCAAAGAAAGATCCTGGGTTCCTACATAGGATATGCTGAAGATTTTTTAGATGCTATCGAAGTAATAGCTAATAATGTTATTGAAGTCGACAAATTAATAACCACTGTAATACCCTTAGAAGAATTGGTGACTATTGGTTTTGATCTTATGAAAAAAAAAAACTGTGTTAAAGTGATTATTAAACCTTGACAAATTAGTGATTTTAAACTTTTTAATTACCCAAGCATTATTAATTTTTAAAAGAAGATATTTTTTAAAATCCTTAACTTGAAATAAGATGTCTTATGATATTTCTGCTTTGAAAGTTTTAATCAAGAAAATTTTTCCACCTAAAGAGTCGGTATATATAGTTGATTCTAATGGAGATGGGACCATAGATTCTATAGTTATTAAAGCGCTAAATGTTTTTATGCCGATTGAAATCCCAGAAAAAATTGAGATTGGAGGATTTAATTCTGAAAATTTTAATGTGAAAAATTTTGATTTATCTGAATATGGAAAACTGTATCTTGATGACAATCCAATAGATATCTCAAAAGTCGAATTTGAAGTTGAGAAACTAAAAGAAAGATTTTTCATATATCACAAAGGCGAAGAATTTAGAATAGATGACCTAATAAAGGGAAAATTAGCAGGAAGATTGATTGCATTAGGTGATACTATAGAAATTCTTATAAAAGTAGATAGAGAGACTATCACTAAATTTTCTGAGGGGAAGCACAAACTCGCACTAGAATCGGAATTAGTGCCGAAATTAGAATTTCACTTCGAATTAAATCATAAGAATATGAATAAAAAATTAGATGAAGTTATCTCATATTTTAAATAATACTTTTTGATTCCATATTCTATTCTTCATTCTATTTTAAAGGAGTTTTTATTTTCAAATCTAAAATAATTATTGGGGAGATATATATTGGAAATAATTGAAGAAAAAGTAAATTCTCAAAATAATGAAATGACAATATCAATTAGATGTCCAGTTTGTAAACTAAAAAAAGACTTAAGATTTCCTAAATCTGTTATAAATCAAGCAAAGCAGCTTACTACAATATCTATTCCAAAAGATTTAATATGTGAACATCACTTCCAAGCTTTTGTAGATAAAAATTTTGTTGTACGTGGATATCAGAAAGTAGATTTTGAATATGAAGTTAAATTTAAAAACTCCTTACCGAATAGTAATGGCAGAGAATTTTCTGAATATATAGTTATCGAAGAAAATTACCTTGCTTCTAAGCCAAAAGATAATCAAATTATCATTGAAAGAAAAATTAGAAACAATTTCGAAAATCAATCGAAATTGAAGATGAATCGAGAAGATATTTACAATGAATTTTGGGATTTTATTGACGAAAAAAATAAAGATTTTCAAGATTTCATTAAAAGCGATAAGAGGCGAAGTAATTTAGAAAAATTCTATTAATTTTTTTTTATTTATTTATTCCATTTTCTTAATTTATATCGTTGATACCCTCTGTTGATTTTAAAAGGTTTCTCTGAGTGATTAAAGAAACAATTTGGACAATGTATTGAAAATAGATGATTATTCCAAAAATTAAGTGCCCGTTTCTGAGACAAAGAAGGATTATCTCGACAGAATTCTTTAAAACTCATTGTTTTATTACAATCAATACATTTTCTTACTTTTTTCATGATAAATAAGAAATCTATTTTAAATAGATTATATTCCCTAGATTTTTATATGAAAGGGAGGTAGATTTTTTTAATTTTTTGAGTATAATATTAGTAGTATACTACTCCACGGTCGAGAATGAGTAGATTTCAGTCTATAAATGCCAAGGGAGGGAGTCCCAAAAAAGCACGAAAAGGGCTTATTTTTTGAACCCTCGATACCCAGATCTTCAGTCTGGTGCGTTCATACCCAAAATAGGAGGTTAAAGCTCCTACAATTCCGGGCTACGCCACCTTGGCGAATCTAATATTTTTTCGAATTTCAGTATTTCAAAATTCGTAATTTAAAAAGTATAAAATCTCATATAAAGTTTTTTAGAACGAATCTTGTGGATATATCCATTTTTAACTGAATTAATAGTGCATCTATTTTCTTAAAATGATTGATCTTCTTTCCTTCGAGAGCTTTTCACTTCCATATCTAAGAATTAATCGAGTGAATTTATCTTTATTTTTTATTAGATAAGCAAAAATTTGATCAGGATCAATATTTGAACATGTCTTAATAAGCCAGCCTATACCTTTCTCAATATAATTTTCATTTGAATAAGGGAGCATTTTTTGTACAAGATTATTTAAACATGCCATTTCAATTTGTTTTTTTACCATGTAGATTTTAAGTAATGTAACCATTGAGCCCCTTTTTATCCAAAGATTTTTCGAATCAGACCAATCCTTAATCATTTGTTTAGCTAATTCTTCATTCCCTTTCTTAGCTAGAAATGGACCTAAAACTCTAATACAAGTGCTATCTAACACACTCCAAGTGTGACAATGTTTAGTTAATTCATCATAAAACAGTGTTATTATTTTTTCATTGAAGAATTTTTTGAATCGATTTAAGAAAAGAAAACCAGCAAATTTTTCTTCTTCAATATTAGTGCTTATTAGTTCCTTAAATATTTCAATCGCTTCTGTGAAGGTGATATTAAAATTAGTTGAGACATTTCTTACTATTTTATCGATTATTGCAACCCTAATACCATAAATCTTATAGGGTTCAATATCTGGATTTATTACTTTATATAATCTTGATTTTTGTTGATCAGTTAAATCGGGTTTATTATTTTGTATTAGTCTTCTAATCTCTTCAATAATTATTTTAGTCATATATAAATCATTAATCTCTTTTTTAATATGGGGCTTAAATGATGTTAGATTAAGTAAAAAAATTAAAAATCATTGGAATGCCATAAAATATAAACCAGATTAAAATTCCGATAATTAATAGCCACTTTATTAAAATATCGATATCTTTTCCTTTTTTAAATAGATTTTTCACTACTTGTTTGCCATAAAGTTTAATAGTTTTTAATACCGTTATATGATCAAGAGCACTAATGATTGAATCGGCAAAACCAAATGGAAGCATAGAGATAATATTACCTCGTGCATATTCGAGCATCCATGCCTCTTCTTTGATGCAATAATGTTTTACAATGCTAGGAGGAAGATATGCCACAGATCCAGGCTTATGGACCTCTTTCTTAAAATGCCCAGTATACTCACATAACATTTCTCCTGTAAATATAAAATCGAAAACTTCTGCTTTATATCGACCTGAATGTCCATTAGAACCTATATTTGTCCCAAAAATTATTAAATATTCTCGAAACGATCCGTGGAGTACAGTCATTTGACCCATTGCCCCTCCAGCAAAATTGAAAACCCAGTTTTGCTTTGTTTCAATGTACCCAGGATATTCTTCAGCTAAAGCTTTAATAATAATATCAAATGCCTCTTTTTTAGGATGACCTATCCCCCTCTTTGCAATATCCCACAATTTTCTTGGATCAAAAATACAATGCTTCTTTTTATCCAAAAATCGTGTTCTTTTCTTCTTTCTCATGCTAATCGATTAAATTGAATTAAATTAGAATAATCTATAATCTTTCAATTAACTAAAAAATCTTTCTAAACCATGATTCTCCTTGATCTTGTCTAAATATGGTTTAACAAATGCAACTACATCTTTTGAGAAATTCTTCAATTCTGATAATTTTTCTCGCTTATATATGTTAACAATTGATTCCTTTAGATTGTTTAGATTTAAACCCGCCCATTTCATGTTATTATTTTGTTTTCCAGTTTTTACACTATCGATATATTCCCTATTTAGCAGAATCTCAGAGAGTCTATAATTCCATTTCCTATAATCACTTGGAATCCAACGTTTAATTCGAACGTCTAAGTCATAATCTTGGCATAATTTATATAACTTTAGATGACATTCTCGAGTATAATTAGCAGGCGGGTGCATTCTCCCCTTATATAATTCTAAAATTGGTCTAACAACACTACTATACTTGCTTTGTTTTAACTTATCGATGAAGAATTGTGCTTGAGCATCTCTTAAGGTTAATCCTGGAGAAAATAAAATAAATTTAGCACCAGCTTTTTTAGATTGTTTAATTACATCCTCTAAGTTATCATCATCATCTTCTAAGTATGGGATAATGGGGATAAAGTAAGTGCCAACTTGTATTTCAGGAACTTGTTGTTTAATAATGTGGATTGCTTTCAAACGTTCATATGGACTAGAGGAATAAGGTTCTAAAAATTTAGCCAACTCTTCATTTGTTGTAGTGATAGAGAATCCAATTGTACACCATGTGTCTTTAGCAATTTGCTTTAAGATATCAATGTCTCTTATTATTAGATTTGATTTGGTGGCTATGTTTACAGGAAATTTATATTTTGTCAATATTTCTAGAATTCTTCTGGTGTTTAGAACTTCTTTTTCAGCTGGTTGATATGCATCACATACACCTCCAGGTCCAACAACATCGGGTAGTAAAGTACGAGCTCTCGTTATCCTATTTTCTAGTTTTTTATCTAGCCCTATTTTTACAATTATTTCACTTTCAAAATCTTGCTCTAAATAATATCTCTGACTTCTTGCATCACAATATATACAAGTATGAGCACATCCAGAATAAGGATTGATTGTATATCTTGCCCAAAACCATGAGTCAGGATATTTTAACTTGTTTAAAGTGGATTTAAACTCTTTATAAGTTATTTTGAATTTATTCGTCATTTCATTGTATAAAATTTGATATTGCTGAATAATAAACAAAAAAATTTAAGATTGTTGCCCAGAAGAAAAAGATTGAATATTAGGAAAAAACGCCCTTTTAATATTAATGAAGAAGTGATTAAAATATGGAAATGGAAAAAAATATTCTGGGGGCGCTTTTTCGATCTCTACATACAATTATGTAAATTTAACTTTTTGCATTAATTTTTAAAAATATAATTTAATTTTTTAATATTTTAATAATTTTAGGTCTTTATTTTGCAAGAATTTTTTAAAAAATATTTCGCGATATATTCTTTAAATATCCATATCAATTATATGATTCGGAATTTCGTTAAAGGTCAATTCAGAGTCTGATTTCAATGTAAATTCATTTGAAATTTACTCATCTTTTCTCCTCTTCTAAATATATAAATACAATATTGTAAGGATATTATGTGTCATAATCTGATTCGTGGAATTCGTCTCCAATTTCTCCCATTTCCTCATCCTCATCATTTTTCTCATTCCAGTCCCTGTCTTCTTCTTTTGTTTTGGCTTCCTCGCGATTCTTACTTATCTCATTCCATTTATCAACTTTAAATTGCTTTTTACCTTTATTTTTTTTCATAATTGTCTCTCTTAAGTATTTATTCTACTATGCATTTCAAATTTTAATTTACAATTTTAAGTATGAGTGGTTTAAATTATAAGATTTCTAAAAATTTTAATTACTCTGATCCAAAAATAATTTTAATAGAATACACTTTATAATTATCTTAACACATTATAAATGTAATATATCTTTTTCCACTTTCTTTCCTATATTTAGTATCTCCCTCCTCCGTGGTGCCCCCTCCTAATAATAGGAATTAATAGAATTTATTAATAACAATTTATCCTTAAAACTGTCTTTATGGTTTAATTTCTATTTTTAAAAATAAATATCATACTTATATATAAGGTTTAACGTGAAATTAAGGTTTCACGAAATTGTAGAATAAATATGAGCTGTATCGATGATTTCACGATGCATTAATATAAATGCTAATTAAAAAATCGTCTGATTAAATGAATCTTAATAAATTTAAAAAAAGTAGAATGCGTCGTCCGGGGATTGAACCCGGGTCACCGGCTTGGAAGGCCGAGATCCTACCATTTTCCTCCATTATATACTCTAATCGGATCTAGACCAACGACGCATAGTTAGGATAAATAGTATGATAAAAAAGAAAACATTTCTTATAACTTTACTGCTTTCTTGAACTTCATTTAATATCATTTACAATTTCATAAAAGCTAATAACTTTACTTACAACGATCCAAGCATCTAAAGAGTATTTGGAAATTGAAATGATTTTTTTGCTTAATTCCAAGATATTTTCTGAAAACCCTCCTTTTTGGAAACCCCCTATTATTGTTATATAATTTTTAGAGAGATCATCTCGGAATAAATCTAGATGATGTTCTATTAGATTGCCTTTACTTGAGAAAATTAAGACTTCTTTCTTTTTAATTGAATCTACCAAATGTGAGATATCTTGTTTAAGTTCTTTTATCAGAAATGTATGATTAAATTTGATATTCCCATCTATTAATAACTTTGCTATTAAACCTTTAAATCTATTGTAATTGCGAGTAATTCTTATCTCAGGATTGATTTCAAAAATACGATTATTTATTGTGTGAAAATAAATTTTTAGTAGTTTGTTTTTGCTTAGTGGAGAACCTAAAGCATTAAGAAGACAATTATGAAGAATATCCGGGCGTCCTCTCTTCTCAAAATTTCTTAATCTTACCATAGCAGAGTGATGTAAAGAGTTATCTAAAACTTGGGAAGCGTAATTCTTACTTTTGATATTTTTTTTTACAGAAGGGTGATCTCTTATTTCTTTGGGGATTAATTCCAATCCACAATCCACTAGAATTAAGTTTAGGACCATGATATAATTTTAATATGATTTTATTTTAATATTAAAGGAAATTAAACAATTTTAGTTAAATTTTTTTTTGTTTTAATATAATAACGCGTTGTTTTATTACACTCTAAACATGTCATGGAGATGTGGGTTGCTTTCTTAAGAGAGTGTAATCTTATTCGGCAATTTAATCCGGGATAGAGAAAAGTCTTACATTTATGACATATTCTTCTTTTCCAATCTTTTGAGATTTCAATTTTTGCTCTTTGAGAATAGCGTCTTGCTAAATATACATATCTATTTGCTAAATCTTTTTGATCTGGAAAAATCTCATGAGCTTTTTTAAGTAAGAAATTTATTCTTACTTCTGCCAGTTGTTTTACGATTCCTCTATCTTTTCTTTTTTTAACCATTAAATCCCTTTATGAGAACGCTTCAATTCCTTTTTATTAATTGCCATTTTTGATAGTATAAATTGTTTACCTCGGATATCCAAAACATATGAGTTTGTTAACCTAGAGATTTCATTTGCTAAATTATTAATATCAGAAGTTCTTGCAATCGATTTTAAGACTTTAATTTTTATGATTTTATTCTGTTTTATTAATTTAACTACATTTGCTATGAAATCATCTGTAATACCACTTTTTCCCAAATTACAATGAGCTCTTGATAATAATACCTTCTTAAATTCTTCTCGGTAATCCATTATCCCAAAATCCTTAAAATACCAAAAAATTTTTAATTTATTTAATCTTTTTACATCTAATAAATAATATTAAAGAAAGATTTAATTAAAGATTAGCATGTCTATATATATCATTGAACCAGCAAAACTCATTAAATCAATCGCCGAAAAATTAAAGGAATACCCTGAAATTAAACCTCCAGAAGGAAGTCAATTTTGGAAAACAGCATATTTTAAGGAATTAGCTCCAACAGATTCAGAAAATTTCTGGTATGTTCGATGTGCTTCAATTTTGCGAAAAGTAAGAAAATATGGCCCTATTGGAGTCAATAAACTTAGAAAGTATTATGGCGGGAGAAGTCGGAAAGGCAGAGGATTGCATCATAGTAAAAGAGGGAGTGGCAAAATTATTAGGGTTGCACTTCAACAATTAGAAAACGCTAATTTAATATTAAGAGAAGAAAAGACGGGAAGGATAGTTTCACCAGATGGAATTAGTCTTTTAGAAAGAACTGCCCATAATTTGTTGAGAAAATAATTTTTAAAAAATTCTCTAGGGATTATAATTGAGTGATGAGGAACAATTAAAAAATATTAGAAAAAAAAAATTGGCAGAGTTACAACAACAAGCAATCCAAAATCAGATAGCAGAACAGCAACAAAGAGAATATGAAACCAAGAAATATCAACTTATGAGATTAATTTTAAGCCCAGAAGGAAGACAAAGATTAGAAAATATTAGAATGATAAAACCTCAATATGCAGAACAAATAGAATTACAATTAATTCAATTGTACCAAGCAGGAAGATTAAAAGGAGCTACACCATTACCAGACAAAGCATTTAAGAAATTATTAGAACAATTATCCTCCATGGAAAATAAAAAAGAATTTAAAATTAAGAAATAAATATTTGGTTAAACAACATGGCAAGAAATAAAGATTTACCTTCAAAATTAAGAAGAGCTAAAAATTCTAAACAATCGAAATCTGTCCCTAATTGGGTAATAAGGCGTACTAAGGGACGAGTAAGATCTAGTCCATACTCTAGGCGAGAGTGGAGAAACACTCGCTTAAAGAGGGATTAAACCCAAACTTAAAAAAGAGGATTTTATATGGCTAAAAAGAAGAGTAAGGAAGTAAGTTTAGATGATTTAGAAGAAGAACTTACAGAAGAAACATCTGAAGAACTAGAAGAGATTGAAGAAATAGAAGAGTTCAGTTTAGAAGAAACAGTTGAGGGAGAAGAAATTAGTGAAGTATTTGAAGAAGCGATAGAAGAAATTGAAGAAGTTGAAGAGGAAGCCCCAAAAGAAGAAATCATCGATGAAAGGATTTATATTATTCCCTTAACAAAAGCAAGAAGAGGTCCGCGTACAAAATGGGCTAAAAAAAGTGTTAGATTTCTGAGAGAATTTATGGAACGTCATTTCAAACCTGAAGCTTTGATCATTTCACAAGAAGTTAACGAAGCTATTTGGAAAAGAGGTATTATGCATCCACCACGAAAACTTAAAGTTCGTGCAACAAAAAATATAGATGGGTTAGTTGTAGTTTACTTAAGCAAGTAAAAGTTACTTAGTTTTAAATACCTGTTTTTCTGATTTTTAACTAAAGATTGGATTAATAAAATGTCTAGACCTGAACAACATGGCGCCTATTCACTTATAATCTACTACATAATTTTTGTGATATGGAAAGACACTTTTATTTTACCTCCACTTCTCACGTTTTTAATAATTTTTTTTGGAATATTTCCTGATTTTGATACATTATATTGGATTATTAAAAGCCAAAAAGCAAAAAATTCTGGTACAGAATATCAACATCATTTTCATTATTGGACTCACTGGCCCTTAAGTTACGCTCCTTTAGTTATCGCTTTAGTATTTAGTATTATATTCAATTTTTATATTGAATATTTCCTAGTCCCTATTATAGGTGTTTATATTGGGCACTTTATTTTTGATTCAATTTCATCTGGAGATGGAATAATGTGGGGAAAAATTCCTTGGAAAAAAGCAAGATTTGCCCGTTACATTAATTTATTTCGAAGTGTTTCAGATGGTTATCATGGTCGATACTGGGATGTAAGATATCGAAAAACATTAGTGTGTAAAATAGGTTATGTTGCTGTTATTATTGCAATAATATTAATCTGCTTTTTTCAAATCTACACCATTTTGGATGGTTGGTATCTTTTTTCAATAATTTTTTTATTTGTTATGTTAATAGTTGGATTAAAAAAGAGTCCTAAGCTTTATTTAGAAGAACCTCCCGAAGGTCGATATGCCGATTATAGGATTAGTATTGGGTATATAAATGGTTTAAGCGAAAAGAATCGAAATAAACATGTAAAAAAGTATTTTGATTTGTTAAAATCAAAGGGAATTCTAGCTAAAATTAAATAAAAATTAAAAAAAATTAATATATCGTATGAGTTTCACTCACATTAACTAATCTTGGTAGTATAATGCTTGAATTGTATTTAGGACCTACAAGTAATGTATTATTGGCAATATTATAATTCAAATAATTATAAGCTAATGGAGCTCCTGTATTTGGGTTAATTCCATATCGCGGATAATTAGAACTAGAAATAGCTACACGTATTTTATGTCCTGGTGCAAAATAGTACGCAGTGGACCAGCAATCTATACTTAGTTCATAGACATCTAATTGATTTCCTGACATAAACGTTTCAGATGTATAATTATAACGACTTCTTACTGTTAAAGACCCATCCGTAATTAACATAGAACGACCATCTGGATATACATCTGTTAATTTTATAGTAAAATCTGTATCAGTACAGTTAGAAGTTATCCATAGATGCCCCCATATTCTTCCAACAATTTCCACGGGTTCAACTAATTCTTCTGTTTCGAATATTAAAACATCACTTCGCGATTCTATAGGTGTTTGATCCATAGGTCCAGCTAAATCGAACGGTTGATTCTGTCCTCCAAGATTAGGTACTGGATTTCGAGGATCAAATAAATAAGAAAAGTTGTAATTCACCGAACCCGCAGAAATATTACTTAACCCGCCATCTACATTGAAAAACCATTCATCATCTAAATGATCTAAAGGCCAATCATAAGCATATCTCCAATAGTTCCATTTATCGGAAGGCTCAGTAACGGGCCCCATTAAATAATAGGCTACCCTTGCACTATTCCAGTTTGTTGGAATACCTAAAAGAGCTTCATCAAAAATTTCACGTTCCCAATTAAGAATCATATCGAAACCATTTGAATTTTCAGGATAAGTTAATTCCCCTTGCATACCTCCATATATTGAACCATGAGTCCATGGTCCCATAATTAACTTCTGATGTCCATTGGCTCTGGCTTTTCCATAATCATCATAACCAACATATCCATCCAATGTGCCTTGAAGAAAGTGATCATACCACCCTCCCACATGAATTCCATAAACAGAAATGTTAGAATAACGAGGACCAATTGGAATTGATAAAGAAGTCGAATTATACATTGTCTCATTCTTCGGCATAAACTCAAAAATTCTATTTATTTGATACAGCCAATTTTCTGGGGAAGTACTTTTTATCCATGTTTCAACTGAAGATTTATGATATGATCCTTGGTAAATAGCATGATCAAACAACTCAGGAGTTCCAAACCATAGTTGTTGAGCTAAAAGACCTTCAGGATCCATTCCAGCATAAAAATATTGATTTATGCAGAGAGCAGAAACTCCAGCACTAGCTATCTTTCCATTACACCATAATTGATTACGTATCCAATTTATTGTATCAACACCATCATGATAAGATTCTATAAAGAGTAAAGATCTATCTCCCCCTTCAGAATCATGAGTGCCTCTGAGATCTTGAATAACAATATGATAATCCTGAGTCAAATAGAAAGGGAGATATAAATCCTCTGCCCAACCAGACTTACCATATGGTGTTCTTATTAATATTACAGGTCTTGGGGCACCGAATGATCCTGGTGCAAAATACACATCTGTGGCTAAATTAGTACCATCTCGCATAGGAATCATATATGTCTGTTTATCTTCCGGTTTATAAATAGCAGTGCCTAAAATTATTGTTAGAGGGAAAATCATCAGAAAAACCATTCCAAAATAGGTTAAAATTTTGGGCAGGTTTTCAATTTTTCTCTTCTTATACTTACTTATTACCGAAGAGAGTGAAAGAGATGAAATTCTCTTACCATAATAGAAATATGCCAATATGCTTAATCCTACAGCTGCTAAAGCGTAATGGTTTGGGGTGCTAAAAGTATACCAAATAATTCCACTTATAGGGGCTAAAACACTAATTAAAGTTCCTATAACCTTTAATAAGGACAATTTTTTCTTTTCGCCAACCTGTTTGATATAAGTTCCCGCTGTCATTAAAGAGTAAAAAGATATAAAAGCTGTAATTGCCAAGTATATCATGCCGAATAATACAATAAGAACTTGTTTTAAACCAAAATATATTACCTCGTTTCTTGAAAACAATTTTTCTCTTTCTAGAAGTTCTGCATCATAGTATTTAAAGTAATTACTGACGTAAGTACAGATATACAGTCCTCGACAAATTAATAAGAGAGGTAAGTTAATAGTTATTATTTGTTCTAAAACTAAAACTTCGTATAAGTTAAGAAAATAGAAAATTGCAATTATCCAGTTAATCATAATTAATTATTGTATTGTTATTCTTTATAAACACTACTCATTAAATATTTTTTTCAAAACTGGAAGTCATTAAAACATAGTTTAAAATCTATGAAAAAATATTTATGGTTTGTAAGTTTCTTTTACCAAACAGTAATTTCTTATAGATGTCAATTCTCAAGTACCAACTATTCGGAAAAAACTCAGTTGGAGTCTATCTTTCTGTTAATAACATATTTGGACTATACCCTTCCACATTATTAAATTTTGCAATTAAAAAAATTAAATCAGCTTTTAAAGAACCGTTTTTCCCTATATCCATTAATAATTCTACCCTTTTAGGAGTGTATCTTGCTAGTAACAAATATGGAATTGTTGTACCTCATATCGTTAGAGACGATGAGCTTAACAATTTAACCAAATTTGCCATAAATCTTAAAGATGATTACCAAATAGGGACAATAAAATCGATAGATAACGCTTTTGGAAATTTGATTTTATGTAATGATAAAGGTGCTATTATTAGTTCCCTATTAAAAGATTTTAAACATGAAATAGAGAATATTTTAAATGTTGAAAGCGAAATTTTTGAATTTACAAACAATTATTTACCCGGATCAATTGGATTGGCTAATAATAATGGTTGCGTTGTACATCCATTGACCAATGACAAAGAGATAGAGCAAATTTCTTCAATCTTGAGGGTAAGTGAAGTAGATGTATCCACAGTTAATAGGGGAATTCCATATTTGTCATCAGGAGCTACAGTGAATGATTATAGTGGTATTTTTGGATTAGCTTGCACTGGACCAGAATTGATGCGTATGACAGATATTCTGGGGCTCTAGGCCCCAGAAAGGTTAATTTTTGACTATTAATAGTTATTAGCTATTAAAAATTCGCGAGTTATTAAGAGGCAATTTCTCTTAATTATTCAAAAAGCAAAAATTTAATATTTTCAAAATAATTTTTACCATTAATCTCGTTAATATTTGGGTTTAAAATTTCATGTCAGAGATTAAAATTTATCGAATTATTGGCACTTATTATAAATATCATAAGAAATATTTGTTTCGAAAAGAAGTTCGAGCATTAAAAGAGGAGGATGCTCTCGAAAAAGCCTTAAGTCAAATTACTTCTATAGGGATTCTTAGAAGACAAATAAAAATCAATGAGATAAAAGAGATTCCTCCAGAAGAAGCACAAGATTACCTTATTCGTGAATTATCTCAATAAATTATTATAAATGGTTTAATCAAATGGAAAGTAATCAGAATTTAGAAAATCAATTATATCAATTTAGGCTTATTAAAGAACAACGTGAAATGTTCCAAGGTCAACTGGAAATCATTAATGCTTCATTAGGGAACTTATTAAATACAAAAAATACCCTTCAAAATATTAAAGAGGGTGTAAAAGAAAATGATGAAATGATTATTCCAATAGGAGGTTTAGTTGGAATAAAAGCTTCAATTCAAGACACCGAAAAAACTCTCTTATTTATTGGAAATGACAGTGTAATCGAAAAAGATATCGATGATTCTATTACATTTATTGAAAAATTAATTGAGCAACATAATGAACAAATAAAGACATTGACAGAAAGAATTCAAAAATTAGATTTTACTATTCAGGGAATGAGCCAATCCATTCAAGAGAGTTATTCAGGGAGGAGAGGTTAATAAACATTAATTATGCCTTCTAATGTATATTTAAGTGAACATACCGATGCTTGAACAATTAAAGAATGCATTTTCTAGTTTTATAAAGAAATCCTTATCTGATGAGAAAATTGATGATACTCTAAATGAGTTAAAATTACTTCTCATAAGTAATGATGTTGCAGCTGAAACTGCTAATGAATTATGTAATAGTATTAAGAACTCGTTAAGCGGAGAACAAATCGGAAGATTCTCTTCAAAAAAGAAATATCTATTTGAAGTATTGAAGAATGTGATCACAGATGTATTGACTCCCGACCAAGATATCAATCTTCTAGACGAAATTAAGAACAGTGTAGAAAAAAATTTGCCTTATATAATAGTTTTTCTTGGTGTTAATGGAACTGGAAAAACTACGACTATTGCAAAAATAGCCTATTATTTAAAAAGGAATAATATATCTTCTGTTGCTGCTGCTGCAGATACTTTTCGAGCGGCGGCTATAGAACAATTAATCTATCATATGGATAAAGTCGGAATTAGAGTTATTAAACATAATTACAAATCTGATCCTGCAAGTGTTGCGTTTGATGCAATTCAGCATGCTATAGCGAAAGGAGTTAATGTAGTATTAATAGATACTGCTGGAAGGCAAGTTAGTAATAAAAACTTAATGACAGAAATGCAAAAAATTGTTAGAATTGCTCAACCAAACTTAATCGTTTTTGTAGGGGATAGCTTGGCTGGAAATGATGCTCTAATTCAAGCTAAAGAATTTAAAAATAAAGTCGGAATAAATGCTAACATTTTGACTAAACTGGATGCAGATGCAAAAGGAGGAGCAGCATTATCTATAGCTTTTGAAACAAAGAAACCAATAATCTTTGTAGGAACAGGACAAAATTATGATGATTTAAAACCTTTTAAAAAAGAATTCTTTATCTCCAATATTCTGGACTTAAATGAAAATTAAGCAGAATATTTTCCATATTAGTTAACTTTTTTAAATATTTAGTTTTAATTTATTTGTGTCAAAACAATACCCTAAATATGATAAATACGAAAAATTTGACAAAAAGAAGAAGCCTAGTTTATATGAACGATTTGGTATATTTTTTCGTAATGCTAAAAGAGTCCTAAAAGTAGCAAACAAGCCTGGACGAAAAGATTATTTTCTTGTATTCAAGATATGCCTTATTGGATTAGTGCTTTTAGGTGCTGTCTCATGGGTAATTCAATTAATTTTTACGCTTGTTAACGATGCGCTAGGAATTGGAAGCTAGGAATTGGCAACGTTTAATATTTTTATCTCTTTTTCATAATTATGCAAGTAAAATTAAATCATCAAGAAAATCTCCACTTTAAAGCATCAGTTAGAAATTTTGAAAATTTTGATCTAGATGAGCCGAAATCTTTTCATGGTACAGATTTTGGACCTAGTCCTGTTGAATATCTATTAATTGGGATTGGAGGGTGCCTTGGAAGTTCTTTTATGTATTGTTTAATCAAGAATGCAATTAAGATCACGAATTTGGAAATAGTTATAGAGGGGAAAATAAAGCATGTTAGTCCAAGTTTAAGATTGAAGTTGGTGGGAGTTGATATTAAAATTTTATATGGATTAGAAGATAAATCGTTTAAAGAGAAAACTATGAGATGTATAAATGAATTTAAGCAACATTGTGTGGTTTCAGATTCTCTAATAAATGGTATCTCATTAAATATTGATTGTAAAGAATTATTTTAAGGATAAATCTAAAATTGATAAATAATTATTTGATCTGGAATTATCAATTCTTCTTCTTTGTTTTTACAAGCGATAAATTTTATTTTCATTTTTAATGCTTCCGAAAGAAGACGTTTGGTTAAGATCCCATCAATAATTAAATATTCAGTTTTATTATATTTTATAATCTCTTCAAATAATTCTTTGACAGGGATTTCAAATAATTTTTCTAGTTTATTGTTATATCCTATGCTATAATCGGGTGGAATTGTATCTAGGGCATCAATAATTATATTTTGGTTTTTAATTTTAAGCTTTTTAAGGAGTTTAGTAATCAAGGTTTCTGCAGGTTTTTTTTCCTTAGCTGAGGGGATTGTTTCTGATTTCTCTAAAGGTTCTGTTGTAGATCTTTTATTTTGAAGGGACTTTATCAATTGCTTCCTTGTTAATTCTTCTACTTCATAACCCTCAGGTGCTCGAGCAATAAAATCAACTTTTACTAGTTGCATTAATTCTTTTATAATTAGTTCACCCCCACGATCTCCATCAGAGAAGATAATTATTGACTTTTTTTGTTTTGCTAAGTCTATTACAGATTTTGGGATATGAGTTCCTTGAACCGCTATACTATTTTTTATACCTATTCTTAATAAGTTTAGTACGTCTGCACGGCCCTCTACAATGATAAGTTCGTCGTTGCTATCGACTTCTGGTCCTGCAGGTAGTCCTTCAGGCCCCCATTTTATTATTTCGCCAAGTTTAATATCTGTATCTATCTTTTCTTCAATTTCACTAGGTTCGAGCGATTTTTGATCCCATTCTTTTAATAATTCTGCTGCTCGTTCAATAATTTTTTTGCGTTTGGTTTCTCTTACATCTCTAATTTCAATTAGTTTGATTTGGGCTTCACATGGTCCTACGCGAGTAACAGTTTCAACTGTCGCCGCCAATAATGCTGTCTCCTTTCTAGTTAATGAGGATGGAATTTTAATAATGCCTATTGAAAGGCCCTCTTTGGATTCATTTTCTACTTCAATCCTTCCAATTCGTCCTGATTTTTGAAGATCTCTTAAATCAAGATCTAAAAGGAGACCCTCGGTTTAGCCGATTGAGCCGAACTGGCTTTTTTTATCTTTGACCAAATATGGCGCCGACTATATCGCTCTTTTCAACCACTCCTTTAATTTCAAATTTAGCTTCAATAATATATTTTGTAGTAAAATCTACTTGATTATTGGTAATCTTGATCACTTCCATATTTTATTATTAAATTTTATTAAATTCTGATGAGATAATTATGATTTTAAACAATATCAAAAATTTTAAATCGATTTAGTTTTACTTAATAGCTTTTTAATGAGAAATCATCAAAAAATAAATGATCATATTAATTAAATAATTCTTTCAATATATTTTTTGCTGAGTGATAACATCCTCATAGGATGTAATTTCTTAAATTAAAACTTTAAAACTTTATTGATGAGTTTTTATTGGAATAATAATCTTTTGAAAAGAATTTCAAAGATAAATAAAAAAAAGATTAAGTTCAGATTGATCACTTCAGTTGGTCGTTTTTATTTCTACTTCGAAAAAAAAAATTCTGATTTTAATGGAAAAATTATTTTTTTTCCTAAAGAATTCTAAACTATAAATTTGTGAGAATTAAAATTCTAACAATAATATTACTTAATTGCCTTCATTATTTTAGAGGATTTAAGAATGATTGAGAAAATTATTGTGTTTGGAGGCAAAGGTGGGGTTGGAAAAAGTTCAATTAGCGCAGCAACTGCTGTTAGACTATCAGAATTACTCCCTGGAAAAAGAATTTTATTAATTTCATTTGATATAGCTCATAATCTATCGGATATTTTTGGAACGTCTATAAATAGTGAAATATCCCCAATTACGGCTAACTTGTGGGCGATTGAACCGGATCCAGATCTGTATGCTGAAGTATATACAAAGGATTTAGTAGAAAAAATGAAAACTTTGACAAAGCAAATGCCCATAATTGGAAGTTTACCCCAGATTGATAAGTTTATTAATACAACTTTTACGTCTGATTCCATCCCACTAGCTTTAAAAAATGCAATGTTTTTCCAGAAATTACTAGATGCTGAAGATATCAATACTCAAGACATCCATTTTGATATTATTGTAGCGGATTTTCCTCCTACAGGAAATATGGTTGCCCTTTTTGAAATTCCTGAAGATCAAGTAAAAGTTGTTCTTAAATATTCTTTAAATTTTTATAATTCAATCAAGAGCGCAATTAGGAATCTGTCGAAAATGTTTAGACAAATAATTAAACCATTTGATAATGGGACTTATGAAATGAGAAGGGAATTGGGAAAAGATATATTCAATATGATTGTAGAACTTGAAAAAAGAGGAGAGAGAATAAGTGAATTAATTCATAAAGTAGGATCCTTAAGATTAGTAACAATTGCAGAGCGTCCTAGTTTTGAAGAAGTAAAAAGAGCACGCGATTTGACCAAAAGATATATTTCCCTCCATGCAGTTCATATAAATATGATTACCCCTAAAGCGAAACGATGTGAATTTTGTAATATATTACGAGAAAATCAGCTAAAATTTATCGCAGAAATTAAAGAAGAATTTAAAAATATAAAAATTTGGGAATCAAATCGTCTTATTGAGGAACCAATTGGAATAGAAGGAATTAAAAAGTTAGCAGTAGAAATATATGGATCTGCCATAGCAGATGATATACTAAATCCAATTTAAAGAGGAAAAAAATTAATAATAAAATTTTTTTTAGCGTATTATAAGGCAATAAGTATTGAAGATATGTTAAACAACATCCATAAAGGAAGTTAGAAATTTTTAAGCCCCTTTTTTTATTATATGAAGCTTTCATTATAACTTAAGTAATTATAAAAAACGCTTCTAATAATGCCAAAAAATAAATTTGGAATTTATATTGCTAATTATGGTATAACTAATGATCCTCAAGATTATATTGATTTAGCAATTTTAGGTGAGAATAATGGGTGGGATGGGTTTTTCTTATGGGATCATATCTTTTTATCCTCCAATAAAACGCAACCATTTTTAGATCCATGGATTATTTTATCAGTAGTTGCAGTAAAAACAAAAAGAATTAAATTAGGAACAACAGTCACTCCTTTAGCAAGAAGAAGACCATGGATAGTTGCAAAAGAAGTAAGTACTCTTGATCAATTATCAAAAGGAAGAATGATTTTAGGAGTTGGTTTAGGAATTGATTCAGACTTTGGTGATTTTGGAGAAAATACTGATCGATTAATCAGGAGTGAAAAACTGGATGAATCTTTGCATATTTTAAAAGGTTTATGGGCTAATAAGCCCTTTAGATTTAAAGGAAAGCATTTTAATATTAAAGAAGTAGAATTCTTTCCAAAACCTTTTCAAAACACTATTCCGATTTGGGTTGGTGGGACTTGGCCCATTAAGAAACCTTTTCAGAGGGCAGCCCAATATGATGGTGTATTTCCACTTAAATCAGGTGAAGACTCTTTATCCCCTATTGATTACAGAGAAATTATAAAATACATAAATAAATATAGGAGTTCCTCTGATTCTTATGATATTATTAAATCTATTTACTCAACAGGTATAAAAGAAGAAGATGAATGGATTAATGATTATCTCAATGTGGGGATAAGTTGGTTTGTTGAAGCAATATGGCCTGGACGTGATTCATCATTAGACAATATTAAAAAAATTATATCTCGAGGACCACCTCTAATTAATTGAATTTATAAATTCAGCGAATTTATTAAGAAATCTAATTTTAAATCCTTCAATAAAACTAGTATTTCTGAAGTTGAGGATAAAAAAGTAAATATTTTTGAATCTATCGCAAAACCCAAGAAAATAACAGAAGAAGAAGCATCAATTTCCAAAGAAAAAAAAATATTTTTGGTTTGCAAGAGCAAGATTCTGGGTTTTACTTTTATCTGTCGAGATTGTGAATCTTTTTACTGCGAAAAATGTTATCAAGCTCTAATACAACTTGAAAATGCGTGTTGGGCTTGTGATAAACCGTTTGATACATCCAAACCTTCAGTACCATTTAAAAAAGAAGAAGATATTAAAGAAGAAATAGAAACTATAAAACAAAAGAAATAGAAGAAAAAATGAAAGAGGGGTTAGGGGTGAATTTCATTTTTCAATGATTCCATTAAACTGTGGAAATAATTCGCTTCTTTGGTTTTATACAATTGATACCATGCTTCCAACGTTTCCGGCTTCATTACGCCGGTTTTTTTAAATATTTCATTTGCGAATTCAAGCGGTGCAAGGCCCGTAGCTGTTATCAAGTTACCATCGATAACAGCGGGTTGATTTAAGTAGAACTCCTCTCCGGTATATTTTGGGCAAGTCATATTCATAAATTCTTTGTCGATGCTGGTGTGGTTTCTCTTATTCAATAGCCCCTTGTTTGCCAGAGCAATTGTAGCTCCGCAAATTGCGGCAATTATCACATTCTTGTTTATTAAATCAGAAACGATATCCAATATTTTATTATTACTCTCTTCCAACCAAGTGTCTGCTCCTGGTAAAATTAGTAAATCACCTTCTTTAAAGGTGATATCATCAACACTCTCATCAGGAGTAATAATAATTCCTCCCATTGTTTTTATGGGCTCTTTTGTGTTTCCAATTTTAATTAACTGTATAGGCGGTTTTGTTTTATCTAAATATCTACCGCTATTCAATTCAGCAGTGATATAACCAATTT
This sequence comes from Promethearchaeota archaeon, assembly GCA_048939995.1. Classification (GTDB taxonomy): domain Archaea; phylum Asgardarchaeota; class Lokiarchaeia; order Sigyniarchaeales; family SOKP01; genus SOKP01. The sequence continues at coordinate 490,864 of JBHLOY010000001.1, forward strand.
CCCAATCTGCCAATGTGTTTAGTATATATAAATATGCGTTCATAAAATCTCCTATAGGTTTATGTTTATAAATTTATCGTTTTCTGTAGTGAAGCGAAGGAAAACACAAGATTATCCCCCTCCATAAATAAACAAAATTCTTTTTTATCTATCGGAACAAGTTAAAAAAAGCATAGCAATTAATCTTGAGAAGAAAATAGAAAAGGATTTAAGCAATTGGGCTGATAAATACCCTAAGTTAATCCCTAAATTACCAAATTATGCTAAATATATATTACCAAAGCAGATGAGAATTTATAAATACTTAAACTAAAAAAAATAGAAAAAAAAAACTTGATTAGGTGCCTTCTTCGTAGCCATGGATGTAGTTATATTGTTCCTCGGTTAGTTTATCTATCTCAACGCCCATTGACTGAAGCTTTAGAAAGCCTACTCTATTGTCAATCTCGACAGGTACATCAACCATACCTGGTTTTAATGAGCCTCTGTTTTTGACGATATATTCAGACATTAAGGATTGAAGACCGAACGACATATCCATTACTTCAGCAGGATGCCCTTCGGAGAGCACTAAATTAGCTAATCTTCCCTTAGCAAGTAAATAAATTCTTTTATCATCAGGAAAAGTGATTTCTTCGACGTTACTTCTTATTGGCTTGATTTCTTTAGCGTATTCATAAATTTCCTTAGTTGGAATCTCAATGTCAAAATGTCCTAGATTACCTAAAATGACTCCATCTTTAAGAGCATCGAAGTTTTCTTTTGTAGGTAATATCACATGTTTGCATCCCGTCGCAGTTAAAATGATATCTGCGATGGGTAAAGCCTCTGAAATAGGCATAACTTGGTATCCTGCAAATTTAGCTTGGAGTGCTTTAATCGGATCAATCTCAGTAACGATTACATTTGCACCCAAACCACGTGCTCTCAATGCCATCCCGCTACTGCAATGACCGAATCCTGCCACGATAACATTCTTACCAGCAAATAAAACGTGCATTCCATAAATTGCGGCTACGATGCCTTGCCCAGTTCCTAATTCATTGTCAAACTGATTTTTGCATCTCGCGTCGTTTACTGGGAAGAGTGGTACTTTTAAGTCCCCCCCTTTGTCCATTGCTCTAAATCGCTTAACTCCAGTTGTAGTTTCTTCTTGACAGCCAATAATAATCCCTTCAGTGATCAACTCGGGAAATTCTTTATGTGCGGTTACTATCATATCTGCTCCATCATCAATCAAAATATTAGGTTTAGCACCTAAACATTGTCGAATGCACCAATAGAATTCCTCATCAGTATTTCCGTGCCAAGCAAATACGTTTATACCTTCTTTTACCAATGCAGCTGCTACATCATCCTGAGTTGATAAGGGATTACTACCGCATAGATAAACTTCAGCGCCTCCTGCTTTAAGAGTCCTTGCTAAATTTCCAGTTTCTTTAGTTATGTGTAAACATCCTGCAATTATTATACCTTCCAAGGGTTTTTCCTTTTGAAACCTTTCACGAATTACCTTAGCAGTGATAGGCATTTTACTTTCTGCTATATATAGTGCTTCCATCCCTTGATCAGCTAAATTTTCATCTGCAACTTTATAATTTACCATTTTAGTCACTTAAATATATGTATGAATATTAATTTTAATTAATTAATAAACCTTTTTTTGGTTGAGTGCAAATATTTTTATAAATAAGTTTACATTTAATTAATAATAATCACATAATTTTGTAATATTGTAATTATATGAGTATAGATAAAAAACTAAAAGAAATCCAAAAATTTATAAAAAATTTAAATGGAAAGACCAAGTTCATTGTATCACAAAATTCACATGCGTTAGGACTATCTAGACAGACTTATCAAAACAAACTTGATAGTTTGAGAGAGCAGAAAATAATTACTAATTTCACAATAAACATTAATCCAGATATTCATCCCAACAACTTGAAGTATGTAATGCTTGAAATTAAAACTAACCCAAAAGAACCTGAGCTGGTTAAGGAACTATTAGAAATACCCCAGTTAAGAATGTTGGATGGAATAATTGGAGATTTCTCCTTATTCTCCTTGTTTATCTTTAAATCCCCTGAAGAATATTTTCAGATATTAAATAAAATAGATAATATAATGGCAAAATCATACTTTAAAAAATATAAAATAATTGAAACTATAAAGGTATATAAGACAAATGGAATTAGCTTAAGAAAATCTAAAGTGTCTTATGAAGAAGAACTCGTGGAAAAATTAAATCATAAGTTTCAAAATCAAGATGTTGATGAAAATGATAAGGTAATTGTTAAGATGTCAGAAAAAGTTGATTTAAATGAAATTGCTAAAAAAATGCAGAATATTGAGTACGATCCTAAGAGATTTCCGGGCCTTATTATAAAGATAGTAAATAGTAGTATTAAAGTTATACTTTTCTCAAATGGGAAAATAATTATCACTGGTTTAAAGAATGCCGCAAATGTAACTCAAATAATCAATAAAATAATTGAAAGCATAAAAAAAACTGGAATAAGTTTAGATAAGAAAAATTTTGACTTAAATTATGAGATTGATGATATTGATTATACAATTTTAACCATTTTGCGAGATAATCAAGGTCCTAAACCAATATCCACCTATGAAATAAGTAGATTTTTTAAAGATCGATACAAAACAGAAATTTCTCAATCAACTATTCATAATAGAGTGAAAAAATTAGAAAAAAAAGGAGTTATTTTAAATTATGCAATAAATTTTTGTCCAAAAAAAATCGGTTTTGAAGGAAAATATCTCCTTCGAATAAAACCAAAAGATCCATCAAAATATAATGAACTCGCCCTCAAACTAGATATGAATAAATATATTACTGATTTATTTAGAATAGGTGAGCAATTTGGTTTATTTGCTATTGTCAGAGTAGAAAAAATTGAAGAATATGCGAGGTTTATTAAGGATTTATACACGTCAGAAGAAATTGAAGATACCTTTACAAATTTTGTTTTAGACGAATTAATTACCTGTAATAATTTTGTGTTATAGAGAATAATCCTAATCCCAAGGATTGAAAAAAATATTAATTTAATTACTTTAGAATCATTTCTTTATTTGTAGACAATGACTCATTTTTATGAGATATTAAATAAAAAGATCGGTTACTCTAGAATAGGTAGAATTATTTTATCGAAGGATTCTAAGAAGTATGTAAAGACACCTAATGTTATAATTCCTATGCGAAACTTTTTGATGAAAAATGTAAATTACTTAGATGAATTTGAGGATCATGAAGTCTTTATAATATCAAAAGAAGTTTTTCTAAAAATTGGTTTTTTTAGAGAAAAATTTAGAAATACTGCTTTTATTTTCACTCACATGGGTACATTAGATACATTTATAGAGATTATTGAAAAAAATATTAATGCCTTCTCTAAAGACAATATTATACTGTTAATTCCATTTAATATCCCTACAAGTAGTATTAGCGAAACCTTTACAAGACATGAGATTGAACACTATCTTGAATCTGTACGCAATCTTTTACAGAAGTATCAAGAACTCAATTTTGGGTTGTCCATTAAAATTTTTGAATCGCCAGCATTATTCGATCTATATAAAGAGTTAATAGTAGAAAATAAAAACATTAAGCTATTAAATATAGCTGACTTTTTTGATGTCAATATTAATTTTAGAAAGATTGTAGAACAAATTGTAGATGTCAAACAAAATCTTGATAATAATTTAGTTTTAATGGCTTCAGGACGAATTATTCCAAAGTATTTCCCGATTTTAGTTTACCTCGGCATTGATCTTATTGATAGTTCTTACTTATTATATTTATCATCAGAAAATTTTTATGATACAATCGAGTATCTCTATCCCATTTATAAAGTAAGCTATTTTCCATGTTCATGTTTTGCATGTAAAGATAAGTTAAAAAACATACAAAGCGCTAAATATTCAATTGAAAAGCTAGATTACTTATGTCTTCATAATCTAATAACCGCGAAAAATTACATGAATAAGACAAGGCAGTATTTAAAAGCAGATGACTTTCGAGCATTTGTGGAAAAATCTTCCTTTGATGATATTCTTATCATTTCGATTCTAAAGATATTAGATCGTCAATATTTTAATTTAATAAGGTTTGAAACACCAATCGCAGAAAGTTTTTCAACCATTAAATGTTTTGGTCCGTCTTCTTATTATCGACCTGATTTTCAACAATTTAGAGAGAGAGTGATTCAGCATTTTTTACCCGAACCATGGACAAAGTTGATCATCATTTTACCTTGTTCTTCAAAAAAGCCCTATTCTAAATCGAAATCTCATAAAAAATTTCAAAGTGTTTTAAGAAAATTCGCGGATTTTCCTGACTTTCAAGAAATCATATTAACCTCACCTCTTGGAGCTATTCCAAGACAATTAGAAAATATTTATCCTGTAAATTCATATGATATCTCTGTGACTGGTTATTGGGACCATGAAGAGATCAAATTAGCTTCTGAAATGTTAATACAGATTTTAAAGAAGTATAACCAAAATATTCCAATTATATGTCATACAAAAGAGAAGGGATATAAAGATATTATCTTGAAAGCAAAATCCCAATTGCCTCATAAATTTTATTTTACTGATGTAAATGGGAGTCTGATCAGTTTTAGCTCATTAAAGTCGCTTGAAGATAATGTTAGAAACTTGAAAGCTAATATAGAACTAGAAGATAAACCTAGCGAAATCCTCTTCTCAAAAACATGGATCCGAAAATTAAATAAGATCACCGACTATCAATTTGGCCCTAATGTGGGAAAAAGTGTTTTTTCAAAGGAAGTAAAGGTTAAAAAAGATAAACATAATGGGAATCTTAACATAATTAATAATAAAAACAATAAATTAATTGGAAAGTTTTTAAGTAAAACTGGTCAGATTGAATTTACTTTATATGGAGCAGAATTAATATTAGAAAGTAGGATAAACTCAAACATCTTAGTTTTCAATGGAGATATAATAAAGGGAAATACCATTTTTAGACCAGGAATTATTGAATTCAGTTCTAATCTTATACCAAATAATTATGCCTTGATATTAGATCAGACAAAGGATAGAGTTATTGGGCTAGCTAAATTAATAATCGGTTCAAATTATTTAAAAAACTCAAAAAGCGGGAGGGTTGCTACAGTTTATGATAAAATCAGATGAAGATAATCCATTAGTTAACAAAATAAAAGATATTAGAGAAAAAGCTATTTCAAAAAAACAAAGTTTTACTGAAGATCAATTGAATAAACCAGTTAGTTTCTGGATAAAAACTGATCGCCTTATAAATGAAGAAGGAAAAGAATTTACAATCATTTTAAGAACCAGAGGGTGTAATTGGGCTCTAAGTAATAGTGGGGGATGCTCAATGTGCGGTTATATAAATGATTCAGGTCCGAATCTTCTAACCAGCAAGCATTTAATAAATCAAATCAATCATTCATTCCAATCAAAAGAAATTGAAAATAAGAAAGAAAAATTTGTGTTCAAAATTTTTAATTCTGGTAGTTTTTTTGATGAGAGTGAAATCCCTAAAGAAGCTAGAGATTATATTTACCAAAAAGTGCAAGAATATGATAATATAAAAGAATTTGTAATAGAATCTCGTCTAGAACATTTAAGCAAAGAAAAAATAGTAGATCTAAAAAAGAACTTAGATAATAAGTATATTGAATTAGCAATTGGTCTTGAAACAGTTGATGATTACATAAGAAATAGATATATTAACAAAGGGATGCTTTATAGTGATTTCAAAAAAATTATAGAGCTTACGAAAAAAGTTGGAATAGGTATACGGGCATACTTATTGTTTAAACCACCTTTTTTAAATGAGCAAGGAGCTATAGATGATTGTATAAAATCAATTAGATCACTGATTAATTTGGGAATTAATACAATATCAATTAACCCATTAAATATTCAGAAAGACACTCTTGTGGAATATTTATGGTATCAAAACCGTTATAGGCCTCCTTGGTTCTATTCCTTATTTAAGTGCTTAAGGAATATATATGACCTAAGTAATAATTCAAATGTTCCTCGTATAATTTCGGATCCGACTGGAGCAGGGACTAAAAGAGGAATTCATAATTGTTTAAAAAGAGAGTGTAATCATAGAATGATAACTATCCTCAAGGACTTTGTCTTATCCCAGGATTTCAACTATGTAGATAATAAAGAAGATTACCAAAACTGTGATTGCTTGTTAAAATATCGCCTTCAAAAAAATTATCATTGATTTTGCTTAAAATTTTCTATTTTTGTAAAATTTCACCCCAAAAAGATTATATTTAAATATGACCTTTCAATTTTCTACTCTATATTTTATTAACTAAATAGGGTAAACCTTGAAAAACTGGATTAAGCTTAACCTATTCTATCTCGGAAAATCTAAGAAACATCATATTTTCAGAGTAAAAAAATGGAATAAAAATTTTGAAATAGTTTTTCATAAATCTATTTTCAATGAAAGTTATAAAGAGATTGGTGTTATCAAAGAAATTTTTGGTCCTATTAATTTACCTTTCATATCAGTTAAAGCTTCACCTAATCAACAATTTAGTTTAGATAATCAATTTTATATTAAAATTCGCTAATATTTTCTTGGAATTTTAAAAATTCAAAGGGTGTAGAATATTTCGATTTTGAATGAGCTTAAGAAAAAGCAAATCGACATTGATGATGAGATTTGTACCGAATGTGGAAAAAAAATTATAAAGAATGTTGAATCTTTATTAGTTTGTGAGGAATGTGGCTTAGTCCATTCAGATAATCATATTGATCGTGGTCCCGAATGGAGAGCTTTCGATGCTGATCAAAAGAAGAAGAGAACTAGAACTGGAGCACCGATGACTTACATGATACACGATAAGGGTTTAAGTACAATGATTGATTGGAAAAATAGAGATATTTTTGGGAAGGAAATTCCTGCTAAGTCAAGAGGGCAAATATATAGACTGCGTAAATGGCAAAGTCGAATAAGAGTATCAGATGCTACAGAAAGAAACTTGACTTTTGCATTAAGTGAGTTAGATCGTATGGCTTCTAACTTAGATCTGCCCAAAAATCTTCGTGAATGTTCTGCAAAAATATATAGAGATGCTGTTGATGCACATCTTATCAGAGGAAGGAGTATTGAAGGTGTAGCTGCTGCAAGTTTATATGCGGCATGCAGAATGTATAAAATACCTAGAACCCTTAATGAAATTGCTGAAGTAGCGCGTGTTGATAAAAAAGAAATTGGTAGATCATTCCGTTTTATATCAAATGAGTTAATCCTCAATTTAAATCCAACTAAACCACTTGATTTTCTCACAAGGTTTATATCTGAATTAAAGCTTACTCAAGATTGTCAAAAAGTCGCTAAAAAAATTATAAAAATAGCAGAAGCATATGGATTAACTTCAGGTAGAGGACCAACGGGAGTGTGTGCTGCAGCTATATATGCAGCTAGTATTTTAACTAAGGAGAGGAGAACTCAGAGAAAAATAGCAAATATAAGTCAAGTTACTGAAGTCACAGTTAGAAATAGATTCTCAGAATTAATAGAAAATTTAGATTTAGGTATTTCAATAAAGAAGAAGTAAATTCAATTATTATATTCCTATTTCATAATAATAAAGAATGTTATCTCAATATTACAACCATTAAAGTTCTTTTTTTTTCAATTTTAAAATATCAGGAATATATTTTCTAGTTAAGTTGGATTTTATGAAAATGGAGAATACTAGGTTAATTAATCAAAACGAGGTTAATTATTTTCTTCATAGAGTAAGACGACACTTCCCTAATTTTGTAGCAGGAGTAATTACAGACCGAAATGGGTTTCCTATTGGTTCAAGTATATCGAATAGACTATGGGTTCATGAAAATACTTTAGCCATTTGGGCAATATCGAAAAACAAGGAAAGAATTATAAAAGATCCAAACCTGATCCAATTAAAGTTTGATATCGATAAAAACAAGAGATATAAGCTATTTATATTATTAGAGAAAACAAAGACTTATAAAAATGGAATAAAGCCATTAAAAGAAATTATTAAAACACAAGAATTATTTTAGAGCATTAAAAAGAGTCATTCTCAACTTTATTAGTTTTATTCATAGCGTAAGACTGATTAAAAATAAAGGAATTAAGTTTTTATAGTATTAGTTTTATTTTTATTCATAAATAATAAAAAAGAATGAACAAGATATTATTTGAATTTATTTTAAACCTAAAAAAAACTGAGGTTTGAGTTATTGAATTATTCTCAAGATGAAATGGAATTAAAGAAAATTATTAGAGAGATAATCAATAGCACACCCGGTTTAAAAAATGTAATTCTTATTGATGATACAGGTATTACAATAATGTATGAGGCTAAGTTTACCTTCTTAAGTGAAGAAGATATTTCAGTTGAAAAAATAGGGGCTATAGGTGGTGCTGTTTTCACAGCTGGAGAAGAACAAGGGCATATATTAGGTTATGGAGAAATTAATCTCCAAATAACAGAGTATCACAAGGGGATGATTTTTTCAATGAAAGTAGGTAAGGGAATCCTCTGCATTGCCTCAGATAAAAACGTACAAATAGGTTATGTTCGTGCGATCATGAAGAGATATGCTCCTCGAATTACTGAGATTTTAGATCACTATTTAAAAGCTGATCAAAACGAGATGAGCAAAGAATTAAAAGAACTATTTAATTCAGATACAATAAGTTTAATGTAATTAATAATGTAGCCTAAAACACTAACTCTTTTTTATCATTTCAAGGATATTCCTAAAATCAAAAAAGTTCTCTCGTGTTAGGCAGATATGGGAATATAATCATGTATCCTGTGAGGGTTACTGACTCAAACCTCATCGCATTGGAATTTACCTTTGCTAAGTTAAGAGCCCATTTATTCAGGATAAGTATTGATTACTAAATTCAGGATGTCTGCATTTTTTTGCTCATATAATCATCTTAATCATATATGTCCTCGAATAATGCTAATATTCCATCATCATTTTCCCACTAATATAAAAGAGAATATGATTAAAAAATTTATATATTCTATCTAATAAGGGTTAATATTTCATCATAGGAACCAAGAATTTGGCGAATATTATAATCATTCAGTCCTTCGTTAGGTCTACCTTCGAAAATTACTTTTCCATCATTCAGAAATAACATCTTTTCAGCCCAATTTTCAACAAAGAAGAGGTTATGCGTGGTAAATAGTATCGTTAATTTCTCTTTTTTCCTTAAGTCCTCTAAAATACTTAAGTGATTATAAATTGATTTAAAGTCAAGGTTAGCAAAAGGCTCATCTAATATCAATAATTTAGGTTTCATTACTAAAATTCCCGCTAAAGCTGCTCTTTTTTTTTGCCCCCAAGATAATTCGAATGGTGAAAATTCCTTATAATCAGATAATTTTACTGCATCTAAAGCCCAACTAACTCTTATATTTACCTCTTCATCATCTAACTGTAAATTTCGAGCTCCAAAGCCGATATCTTCTCCTAATGTTGGGGCAAATAATTGATCATCGGGGTTTTGAAATAGAAAACCTAGTGATTTTCTTATTTCCCATAGTTGTTTTTTATTTCTAGTTAATAATTGACCAAAAATTTTTATATTTCCTGAAGTTGGTTTTAATAACCCAACTAATAATCGCAAAAGAGTTGTTTTTCCAGAGCCATTATTTCCAATTAAAGCATAAATGGAATTTTCTTCGACTTCTAAACTTAAATCTTTTATCTCAAATCCAGAATTATATCGAAAATTTAGATTTTGAACTTTTATTGCAAAAATAAGTTAATAACCTCCATATAGATTTGTTCTAAATTTAAAAAATAAACCAAAAATATTATGAAACTTAAAGTTGAAAGAAGCATAAAATAGTCATATAATTTAAGCTTTCTCGGAGCAAATGTAAGTTTTCCAGTAAAACCCCTCAATTTTAAACTCTCATATAGCTTCTCGCTACGCTCCATATTATTCACAAGATTTTTTCCCATTATAAATCCATGTGTTCTAACCCTTTGCCAATAAGTTGCTATATTTTTGCCTCTTAGCTCTTGTGCATCGAGCACTCTTTTATTAGAAATTGCAAGGATTGGGATATAATGAAGCATTATTACTATGCTCCCTACGATAAATGAAGGAATAATTCTGATTCTAGTTAAAGCATCGATAAATTCAGAATATGTTAAAGAAGAAAAAAATGTAAGAAAAGTAAAAGCAGCACCAACAATCCTAAAAAGCAAAAGAAAGGCCATTTGTATTCCTTCTAAATAAACGTTTAAGATAATTCCTATATTTATTTGGAATAAGATAGTATGGCCAAAATAGAATGGTATAAAAATACAAACGATGAATAGAAAGGGAATGAGAATTTTTAATCGTGAAATGACTTTTAATAAATGTAATTTGGAAAAGACATTGATACAAACTACTAGAAAAATGATTGTTATGGCGAGATACATATCATTGAATATTAAAAATGGTAATACGAGAATAAAGGGTATTAAAAATCGGATGATAGGGTGAAATTTGTTGAAGAAATTTCTCTCGTTTTCAGTTTTGAATGGTAAATCTGGTTTCATTTGAGCATTACCTGATTAGCCAACATTTTTTTCGTAGTATTAAAAAATAATACTAAATTATAAAATAATAATATTTTCTAAATTTAAAACTAAATGGTAATAATAAATAGGAAATCATAAAATGCATTTACCAGATGGTTTGCTGGACCCAATAACTACTTTAGTACTTTGGTTAGTTATAGTTCTTATTATGATAGTAGGTTATTTTAAGATGGGAAAGTTTTTTCAGAAAGAAGATTCTGAGAAACTTATACCTTACATTGGCGTTTTAGCAGCGGTTATTTTTGCATTTCAATTTGTTAACTATCCTATACCTGGTGGTACATCGGGTCATTTAGTGGGTGGAACGTTAGTTGCAGTTATTTTAGGACCTTGGGCGTCTTTAATAGTTCTCTTTCTAATCCTTGTTATACAAAGCTTATTTGGAGATGGGGGTATTACTGCTTTAGGGCCAAATGCTTTCAATATGGGGGTAATAGGAGGGATTGTTGGATTTTATTTAGTGATTTTTTTCTTAAAGTTATTGAATAAGACCTCGTTAAAAAAAGAGGCAAAAGTGACTATATCAACTGCTATAGGATCCTATCTATCTATTATTTTTGCCTCTTTAGTGTGTGGAATTGAGATTAGTATTGCGGGAGTTATTCCAATTGGAATTTCAGTACCAGTGATGGTTTTTTGGCATTTAATCATCGGCATTGGGGAAGCGATTATTTCTGCTTTAATTATCTTCTTTATTTATAAAACAAAACCAAATTTTATAATAACTGAATCAATTTTGGGGGTAAAATAAATAATTATGAACATTGGGCAATATCGGAGACCGTTAATGATAGTTCTCATAGTTGCAATGGGACTAATATTGGTGATCGCTATAGGTTTTCCATTAGGATTTCTTTCTCAAAATCCCGATGGATTAGAGAGAGTTTTAATTGATTATAATGGAGAATCTTGGCTTGAAAATTTATTTTCACCATGGATACCCTTTCTATCTTGGATTGAGAATGAGTATATTGCGGGGATTATAGGTATAATCCTCACGATGACTATAATTATTTCAGTCTTTTATTTAATTACATTCCTAAAAAGAAGGAAAATAGAAAGAAACTAATTTAAATGAAAATTTATTTTTTCAATGCAGATATTCTTTTTCATCAAATCTAGAAGCGTTGATATTACTCATTATACAATTAAGGATATTCCGGGTTCTTCTGGAAGATTGGATGTAATTTCAAGGTGTATTTTGGCAGCTATATTGAATGAAAATGGATTTAAGAATAATATACAAGTATGGGTATTTCTAGAAAATTATGGTACATATATCTTTCAACCGAAAGCATTGGATTTTTATCTATTTCCCAAGAGTGAAATATTGCTTACTGATTATTTTGTAGACATAATAAAAAATAAGAAAGGTAAGTCAAAATATTCAAATAATCCTCTTAAAAATGTTGTATTTTCCAATAAAGATATTTTAACGTCAATAATCTACTTTCTGAATAAAGATTACGCTATATATATACTAAATGAAGAGGGAATGGATTTTTTTGATTATTTAAATGAAATAGTATCAAAAAAGAATATGATATTCATTATTGGGAGTCAAACTGGTGAGATAATAAAGTCAAAAGAACTAGTTAAGTTGAATCTACCGAATATAAGTCTAGGAACTCAATCGTATTTAGCGTCTTCTGTAATTCGATTAATAAGGATAAATTTAGAGTTAAAAATATGAAAAATTTTTTATTTTAAAAAGTGCTAAAATTAAACATATATCGAAAGCTGAATTTTAATTGAGAGAAGAAGAGAAAGCAATAACGAAAAGAGAAAATCAAAGGAGGATATTGGATAAATTTATTGATCGCCCAGTGAATTATTTAATAAAGAAAAAGCTTTCTCCTAATTTCCTTTCTTATATTGGCTTTTTATTCTCAGTTAGCACTGCTTTTTTTATTTCAATAGGAGCACTCCACTTTCCTATCTGGTTGGCGTGGATCGTGCCTTTTTTAATGTTTTGGGCTGGTGCGTTTGATGTTTTTGACGGGGAGGTAGCAAGACGAACGGGTCATAATTCAAGAGCAGGAGCATTCTTAGATTCTAATTTAGATCGTGTATCTGATACTATAATTGTTCTAAGTTTAGTATTTGGGAATTATATTGATTATTTATCTGGCTACATCCTTCTTTTTTTAATAATAATGATTTCTTATATTAGAGCTAGAGCAGAAAACGAAGGAGTAGATATGAAGGGAGTGGGATTTATGGAGAGAGCTGAGAGACTTATAATTATGTGGGGTGCTTTTATAACTGAATTTTGGATTTTTTATTTATCAAATCTTATATATGGGTTTCCTTTCAAATGGTTTTTACAGATTTTTGTGATTGTATTTATGGGATTACTTGCATTAACAATTCTTCAAAGATTTTTTTATTCACTAAAATCCTTACGAAAAATTGATAAACGTATTAAAATCTTTTAGAGTTGTTAAAAAACCCGATGAAAGAATAAATTTTTTAAGGTTTAGCTTATTCAAATACCTAGAAATAAGATACTAGAAAGGCTGATTTTAATTCCCAAAAAGAGAAGAAGTGGCGGTAAAAGCGGTTCAAGAAAGGGGCAATATTCAAAGGTGCAATGCGCTAATTGCGGGCGTTTTGTTGCCCGAAGTAAAGCTAAAGCAGTTACTAGAAGGGTTTCGTTGGTAGATGGTAGAATGTATGCTGAATTAAAAAAGACAGGAACAATCATACAAGCCCCTAGTAAAACAAAATATTATTGTATCAGTTGCGCAATTCACCAGCATACAATAAGCCAAAGAGATAAGAATTTAAGAAAAGGATGAATATCCATCCGAATTAGTTGATTAAACTTGATCTAAATTCTTTAGAGGAGTTTACTTATAGTTAATTTAATTTTTTTTATTGGTATAGAGAGTGACTATAGATTAAGCGCCTTAAAGAATGAGGGTAAAGAATACACTATTTCGCAAGTTTCTTCACTTAAAACTTCAATAATTGCGCGTATTAAATATATTTCTTTTAAATCGGGCGTAGGTTTATAGATTTTAACTTTCACATTTGAATTTAGTTTTAGAGAATAATTTTCAGCAATACCAGTCAATTTTTCCTCACTCTTTACTATGATACCTAATAAGCCCAACTCATAATGGGATACAATAAAAAGATAATTATTTCCCTTTCGATTTTCTAATTTTTCAAAGTGAACTACTTCCAAATAATCCTCTTGAAGCTCTTTAGGTAACTTATTGAATGGGATTACTTTTTTCTTTCCTGAAATATATGGAAAAGGCGTATAGAACAAAATATTGAAACTTGAAATTTTTTTAATTTGTTCATTGTACTTTTCAACATCCTTCACAGAATATGCCTGCTCTAATAATAAATCCAACTTATCAACCATCATATCTTCTGCAGAATATCCGTTCAATACAGTTGCGATATAAGCTCGTTTTAGTTTCTCTATCAAAACATCACTTCTTACGGTTAATTTGTAATCGATACTTATTTCTAGAGCCTCGTTATAAAGATTTGCGGCCAATTGCGAGTGACCAAGAGCAAGAAAATAATCACCAAGTTCACTAAATACAATTATAGCATCCAAAAAGTTTTTCTCAAAGTCTAAATTTGATACTTCTTGCATTATTCCCATAGCTGTATTTCTTTCTTTACCTTGGATATAAAGAGCTATAGCTTTTCCAATTAAACATTTTAATTTTAATTTATCATCTTTATATATATCGGCAAGTTCTTCAGTAAAGTTATAGGCCAAAAGCGCATTATCATATAATCCATGAAATAGAAGTATTAAGGCTTTAACGTAGTTTAATGTTAGACAAGTTTGATGATTATGAATAATTATAGAAAAGAATGCTGCTCTTTCAAGTGAATTGATAGCGGAATTGATCCTTCCTAATGAGACTAAAATGAAAGCGCGTAAAAATTCCATTTTTGAAATCTCAGAACATATAAGAGCCTCAACTATTTCATAATCCTTTACTTTACTCAGTTTTCCCGCAGCTAATTGGAGTAGTGAAACTAAAAATCCATTTCCCTTTTTTAAATATTTAGCAGCTTCATTTGATTCATTCTTAACTATTGCTTCACGTGTTCTTTTGAGATATTCTCGTGCAATTTTTAAATTTTCAAGAAAATTCTGAATGCCACGAATCTTATCAATATCATTGTTAGATAATTTTTGCTCTTCAATATATTTTTCTGCAACAATAACTTCCTCTGCATGTCTACTTACTCCTATTTCAAACTTCATTTGTTCATCTTTTTTCTCAAAGAATTGAACGTCCTGGGTCAGTATGGAGTCTTGTGTAACATTTATGGCTTTTTCAATAAGCCATTGTATTTTCTGTTCAGCTGGGTAAACATGTGCGCGCTCAATCATATAATGAAGGGTATAATTGAGACTTTTTCTCCAGAGATCCTTAAAATAATTCCTTAGCTGTTTATTTGGTATCGTTCTATTTATTTTGAGGAGGAAGCTTGAAAGAGATAGGATATTAACCTTGCTCCTCAAAATAGAGGCTGCATTTTTCGCTAACTTAAAATCATCAGTAACTAGATGGATTGCCGTATCGTCATCTAATAATCGTTCACTCAAAGCAATTAAGGATAAATCAGGATCTTGAGCAGGAAACTTTATATTTGATTTATCTAGTTCATCCTTGATCATCTTAATTTCAGATTGCAAAATCTTCTCAACATTTATGAACTTTTTGAATCTTTCCTTAAAAGTAAGAGGTGCTTTAATTTCATTGAAAACATCATCAGTTATGTAATAAGCTAAGCCTAAATCTTTTCCCGCAATTTCTAGATTCTTTAAAAAGTTTTTAGCTCGGACTGAGATAGCACATATAAAAAAATTTGCGTCAAAGATGACTTTTTCTCTTGTTTCAACCATAATTCGAAATTTTCATCGGTTTTTTCTAAATCCTTGAAAAAAATTTTTACAAATATAGTATAGATTAATTGTTTATATTGTTGTTTTTTTGATTAATTTTAATATATTTAGGGACAATTTTTAATATTAATAATTTTAGAAAATTTGATTTTTGTTATAAGATCATGAGAGGTAGGCTAATTTGATTGTTTTATCTGTAATTGGTCATTCTGGAAGTGGTAAAACTTATTTAATTACAAAAGCAATTAAATTGTTAAAGAATCAACTTAACCTAAATAGTTCAGTTATTAAAAACATTCATGAACATAAGATAGATATAGAGGGGAAAGATTCGCATAGATTTATTGATGCTGGAGCTCAATATTCAGTCATTAGAAATAGGTTAGATGAAAATGCAATTTTCTTTAACAAAAAGGTTGAATTGCATAAGTTAATAGAATGGATTAAAGGAGGTCCATTTAAAACTGATATAATATTCATTGAGGGGTTTAGAAATTTACGTTTCCCAACCATCCTTTGTATTAAAGAATTATCTGAAGTTAGTTCTCAACTTACAAATAAAGTAAAAATGATCTCGGGTTTTATTACCGCAAATAGAGCTCGATTTCAAACTGAAACAGGTATACCTGTTGTAGATATTGTTAATGACTTTGAAAGGTTCTTGAATATTTTTAAGATTAAATAGATTTGCCAAATTTAATTTCTAGGGTTTATACCAGAAACTTGTGAGCTGTCGACAAATCCGTTTGAAATTTTCTTTCACTTCCTGATTTTCCTCAGAAATTTGATCAACCATATAAACACTTAATTGTTTATAGATCTCATTTTTATCTTTAGAATCTTTAATAAGTGCCCTAATTTGAGATAGATAATCATTTAATGGTGAAATTATCTCTTTTATTAGCCATTCTTCAAATGACTTTTGATCACTATCAGAAATAAAATTATAAGTAATTACAAATCTTGCAATATCTATAAAATCATAAAAATTCTCATTTGATAACAGTTTTGGTGAAACCTCAACATTATAAGAATGTAAATCATCAAAAAGATAATCTTTATTCATACTAATTATATAATCGGGCCAAACATCATCTGAAACGTTTAAATCTTGAAAAATGAATAATTCTAGTACTCTTAGAGCAATGTTTTTTCCAATGTACCTACTTCTTGGGTCAATAAAATTTTTAGATGCTTGGTTGGGATTATTTCTAATAAAGATCTTATCAATCAATGTATATAACATACGACAGATATGGTCTATTATAATCGTAAATGAGAATGGTTTATTATCTGGATTTTCTTCAATTATTTTGTTCTCTTGGTCAATTAACCTTAAAATTTTTTGATTTAAACTTCTTAAGAATGTTCTAAAAAATTCATAATTCAAATGGTTAATTTGCTTATCAAAGATTTTGAGAAAGAATAGATCAAAATTATCAAAATTAGATATTGATGCAAAGAAATCTAAGAAACTTTGTATATCCTTAATAGTAGAGGCATTAATGACTTTTTTCCCTTTTTTATTGTACTCATTTAACTTTGATGAAAATTCTCCTGGCAAAAAAAGTAAATCACCAACCTCAAAAACTTCTAAATTTCCACTCCCAAAATAATACTTCATATATAATAGAAATAAGTTAAATTGAGCCTTAGCTGAGGGTAGGTTATTTGCTTGAAAAGTAGAATACAAAGTTGATTTTTTATCTATAAAATCAAAAATTTTTAGGAGTGCATTTTTCTTTTCATCCGTATAGTTAAAATTTACCAGGAAGTCTCTTTTGATCACATCAATTTTGGAATAAACTGAGTCTTCAACACGAGCACAAACGAAATTAAAAAAATCTAATAATGGAGAAAAATTTTGAAGTAAATTACATTTTTTATAGAAATAATACAACAGATCAACTAATCTCTCTTTAGCAAAAGGGTATTCTTCTAACGCGATTTGATATAATCTTTCTCTTCCTTGTAATAGTTTATCGTAATATTCATCTGGGATACCCGTATAATGCTTCAGAAAGTAATAAAGAAACATAAAGTAATAACTTTCAAACATTTCATCATTACTATCCTTAATGACAATAAGAAAGTTAATAGTACTGTCTTCTCCACTATTTTTTATCACTGCTCCATCCAAGGTTACATGAAATTTTTCTTTTAAAAGTTTTCTTAAGATTGCTCCTAGTATTGACACAATTAAATAAATATACCCAAAAGGAGAGGTTATACCGTTAATATGATTATTTACTTTTCTTTTTAGGTCATTAAAATATTTGACTTCTTCGCGTGATAAATGATAGTTATATTCGAGGAATACATTATCTTCTGAGATTTTTTCTTTACTTCTCAATTCTAGTGAATTAAGATCAAGCCCGCAAAAACTCTGTAAATAGTAGGTAAAATAATCATGAAATTTCTGATAAAGAAAAGTACCATAGGTTTTTGTAATTATCCTTCTTTGGTTCTTTATTCTGAATTCTTCCCATTCAGATATAATCTTCAGTTTGAAATTATTAAACGTTCCTTCATTTTTTTTTAAAATATCGAAAAAAATGTTCGAATTGAGTTTAAGGGTAAACCTATCTCCCTTAAAATTCTCCCCTATCAATTGCAAAATATTATTCAGTTTAGGTGGTTCCAAAATTAACTCAAGTTAAACTAATTTTTTTATGCTATTATCCAATAACCCTAAATAATATATCAAAAGTATATAAATAAAATGATATTCAAGAAATAAAAATGTTAACTATATAATCTGAAATTATAAAAAGATCATAAAATAATTTTTAGTCATTTTTTTTTCATATGAAAATTTTTGTAATTTCATCAATTTCAGAGTATTCAAGAGGCTTTTTGAGGTTGTTTCTGTCTAAAATCATGGCTTTTTGATTCTTTGAGGTGAAATTGCCAATTTTATCTGCTTTTATATCATTTCTTTTTAAATAATCAACTAGTTCCAAGGCAGATTCATCTTTAATCGAAATTAACAAAGATCCAGAAGAGATTGTACCCATTGGATT
The DNA here is from genome assembly GCA_048939995.1 of Promethearchaeota archaeon. GTDB lineage: Archaea > Asgardarchaeota > Lokiarchaeia > Sigyniarchaeales > SOKP01 > SOKP01. The sequence goes on from JBHLOY010000001.1 coordinate 509,416, forward strand.
TAAATTGAAAATTCTACTCAACTCTAAGGGCTCTGGTAGGATTTTGATTTTCTTTTCATTAACAAGAACACCAATGTTAGAAGCAAGAACCATTTCAGTTATACCTGTTGCCAATCCACCTTCAGTGGGATCGTGCATTCCATTAATTTTGAAATTCTGATTAGCCAAAAGAGCTTCCCTATGAATACTTATACCTGGATTAAATAAGTAATTTTTACATTTTTCTGTAAATTTTCTGCTATATCCATGTTCAAGCAAAAATTTTTCCTTTTCTCTCCCAATGATAGACGTTCCTTCGATAAAAATGCCTTTAGTTAGAATAAGTGCATCACTTTGCTTTATATTAGATGATGTTACTAATTTTTCTTTCTCGACTTCCCCTAGCAATGATCCTATTACAATAGGTCTATCGATACCGACCGTTACCTCTGTATGTCCTCCTATTACGGATATATTTAGCGAATCACAGGTGTCATGAATACTTTTAAAAATAGATTCTATTAAATCTTCATTTGTTTTACTTTCTGGTAATAAAATAGTCGATTGAAACCACTTAGGAGTGGCTCCAGTACATACAACGTCGTTTACATTAACTATTACAGAATAATAACCAATTTCATCGGTAACAAAGGTAACTGGGTCAGTTTTAGCGACAAGTAGTCGATCTCCGATGTCAATTACTGCCGCATCTTCCCCAATTTTAGATCCTAGAATTATTCTCTTATCTTTAATTTCCAAATCTGATACAAAATTTTTAAGTAGTTTTCTTAAAAGTTCATGTTTTAACTTCCCGATACCGAAAAATCTATTATTGTTTTTCATCTTATAACACTTCTAAGAAGAAAAATTTCATTTTAAAGATTTTATGCTAGACAAATGATTTGATGCAGAATCTAGATTTAAATACAAACAATATTTGGTCTTAATTAAATTTAAATAGTTTTGAAGTTGTATTTATACATAAAATTATTTATAAAGCCTTAGAGAGACTGAGAAAAATGGGTTTTGGCAAAGCTTTTGGATTTAGTTTACTTGCATATATAGGTCTTAATTTCCTTTTTGTAATAATTACAAACACTATTACAGGGGAATTAAATACTTTATTCGGTGATATTGCGGCTAATCCATTAATTCTGTTTATTATTTTACTTGGCCCTGTTACCGAAACACCAACATTAGTTTATGCATCTATAATTTCAGGTCCTTTTGATGCGGGGGTAATAGTAGAATATATTGGCTATATCGCCGCTCCACTTGTAGCAGCAATAATCGCGGGTAAAGTAGGCGATAATAAAGCGGGAAGTTTCTTAGGATGGTTTATAACAACGATATTGATGGCAATTATTTTAATTATGCTAGTTATTTTTTCCATATTAGTAGGAATGACAACTTTTGAAGTTTTAATTTTAGCCGCAATAAATGGTATCTTTTATGGTACTTTTGCTTTATTATTTACTACTACAGAATATTATTAATTTTCTTAAATTTTACTTTTATTTTAATTTGAGGACTCTTTTTCTGGTTTGTGAGTAAAAACAGAGTAAATACCAAATAGGATAGTAAATATTATAAATATGATAAATAATCCCCAGATTTGTAGGAACAAGTTCTCTTCAATGACTACCCTTGGATTAATTTTTGATATTTGAACATAAATCTTCATAATAATCAAGAATAAAGCAATTGTATCTACTTTCATAAATTTAAGTTTTTCTTTCAAGTAAATGGTTCTATCATAAACTACTCCAATCATATAAAGAAAAAGTAGCAGATCTAAGAAAAAGGAACCTAAAATATAAAGGGGATCTCTTGCTTCTGTGCTGAAGAATTCTCCGAATAAAAAATTGAAAATGATATACAAAATATATCCAAAACTTAATACAAGAAATAAGGTAATATAGGCTGCAAATGTTTTTTTTATGATTAATTTTAAGATAACTGCCCCAATTAATGTCAAATTAAGCAAAAAAATAATAAATAAAATAAGTACAATTATTCTATATAATTCACTAGATACTCTCGAAAAGAATATATTTGTTATTCGAAAAAGCCACCAGTTTAAAAAACCAAAAATAATAAATTCTATTGACCTTAAAATTTTCCTAAATTTTGTGAAATGGATATAATCATCAATCTTAGTAGCTGAATCCATACATAATTTAAATGCAAAAAAAGCAGTAAAAAATAAATTTGTATACAATAAGATAATAAAAAAGAGATTAGATAACGCTAAAGATACTAAAATTTGGAATAAAACTGCTATTGTTAATGATAAGCCAAAAATAATTATAATTAAGAATTTCTTTAGTTCTTCAATATTTTTAAAAAAAGAAAGAATAAAAATTACTATAGAAAATATTAATAGACCTCCACCAAAATTGAAAATGAAATCACGTATAAAATTAGAAAGCAAGAAATTATTTATCAAAATTAAAATCCAAATTGCAAGAAATGAGCTTATAATAAAAAGATAAACTGGTTTCTTTGCAACTCCCTTCAAACCGGAGATAAATGACATAAAGATTCTTCTTTTAATGAATACATGTTTTTCTTATATATCATTTTAATAAAATTTTGCTTTAATATGTTCTAATTAATGATATTAACATATTAATATGACTTTCACTTCGAAATTAATATAAGATTAACAATAGTATAAGTAAATTTCGACCATTAAATTTGATAATTTTTGGTTTTGGAATTCAATTTTGACATAAAGAGCGACACAATTTTGAGAATACTCTTAATTTCAATAAAAGTCAAAGAAGGATGAATTTTAATAAGGTTAGGTTAAGGGATTAAAAAAATATGAGTTCAGGAAAAATTATAGAAAATTTCCAAATCAAGGTCAATGATCTTTTGGATTACAATACATTTGAAGTGAAACTGACTTCCAATCCATTAGTTTCAAGTTCACTTGGCATAAAAACTGATCTTGAGAATATTTTTTCTAAGATTTATGAAATTCATTGGTTATTGAAAGCCAATTCACAATTATCTAATAATGAAAGGCTAGATTATTGTAAAGTAGAAAGAATATTAATGATAAAGTATCTAAAGAAACTTGTAGATAAATTTTGAATGCTTTAGGTATTCAATATAATTCAAGAATGAATTGATACTCATTGCAGCATCTCTCAGAGTAAAAAAGTAGAGAAGTCGTTCTTTATGTAAAGTCTTTCTGACAGAAGAAAACCTTTGTGAAACTTCTAAAGAATCTGCTATACTTGGCAAACATATAGCAAAAGGTTTTTTTGTTTGACTTTGAATTTTTATCATCCGTTTAAATACATAATTATAAATGAAATGAGGCCATAGGGGCATAATTAAAATATCAATATTAGGATCTTCTTTCACAATTTCAATACATTCTAAAAAAATATCGACCACGAAACCAGAAGCACCCAAATCTACCGGATTTTTGATATTTACATTTTCATATGGAAGAATCTCGTCAAGTAAGTTCTGGGATTCCTTAGTTAATTCAGGTATTTTCAAATTATGAGATGAAAATAAATCAGTTGAATTTACTGAATAACCTCCACCAGGTGTAATGATTCCTATATTCCTCCCTTTTGGAATATAGTTGGGAAACCATAATTCAAATATTTTTATTGTATTCCAGAATTGTTCATTATCTCTAACTAAAATAGCCCCAGTCTGCTTAGAAAGTGCGTTCCATAGCTTCATGTCGCTTGCAATCGCACCTGTGTGAGAAAATGCTGCACGAGAACCGTCTTTGGTATAGCCACCCTTCCAAATAATTACAGGTTTTTCTTCTGTAGTTTTTTTAAGCTCATGGAAAAATTTATGACCATCACCGGAACCAAAAGATTCTAAATAAGCAGCAATAACCTTAGTCTTGTCATCATTGCGATAATGTCTCATAAAATCAACACAATTTAAATCAATTTGATTACCAAATGATATTCCATATCTAAGTCTTATGTCTCGTTTAGAGCTTACTTCTATTAATTGGCTTAAATGACCTCCCGACTGAGACATGAAAGAAATAGATCCAGGAATTACTAAGGGGGAACTAAACGAAAATGCCATTCCTGTTTCCGCATTGTAAGGGCCTAAACAATTGGGGCCAATAATCCTAGTTCTAGATCCTTTAATAATATTTCTTAGGTTGTATTCTAATTCTAAACCTTCTTTATTGCCTGTTTCTGAAAATCCAGAAGAAAAGATGATTACCCAGGGGATTTCTTTCTCAACACACTCTTTTAAAACATAAGGGATAATTTCTGTTTTTACAGAGATATATACAGTGTCTATAGGAACTGGTACATCTAGAATAGATTTATAGGATTTCCAATCAAGCACTTTATCATGTTTAGGATTTACAGGATAAAAACTTGAAACCCACCTTGAGCTTTTAAATGAATTTAAATACAACATGGATCCAAATTTAGATTGCTCAGATGCTCCAATAAATGCTATTGTTTTTGGATAAAATAAAGAATCAAACTTTTCAAAAGCGTATTCTCTAGAAACCATTTATGTAGAAAAAAATTTGAATAGTTAAATTCTTTTTGTAGTTTTGTATAAACAGTACTTCACTAATCTGACTTTTCATTATTAAGATTTTACCTATTTATGTAAAAAACCAAATTTTTAATGTTAAATACAATTAGAGTACTCATAATCATTCATAAAACAATTATTAAAGATAGTGAATAAAGAATGGCAAGACCAAGTCCTTTAGACGTTTATGCCCTTCTCGATAAATCAAATTGTAAGGATTGCGGATACGACACTTGTATGGCATTTGCTACTGATTTACTTGAGAGAAAGATAAAAGTACAAGATTGTACTCATCTAATGCAAGATCCTAAACAAGCTAAAAATCGTGAAAAATTAATAAAATTAGTGACACCTCCCCAGAAATCAGTATCAATAGGTGTTGGGAAACGTGAATGCGTAATTGGGGGAGAAGAGGTATTAATGCGCCACCAACTTACATATTATAACCCTACTGCTCTTTTTATAGAAATAGCTGATGACAATCCTGATTTAAGTGAAATTGTCAAATACTTAACAGATTTAAAAATCGAAAGAATTGGTGATGTCTTAACTCTTGATGGAATTGCGTTAAGATGTGTATCTGGAGATGTAGATCAATTCAAATTAGCTACTAGGAAGGTGGCAGAAGAATCAAACCTACCTATTATGTTATGTTCTTTGAATGCTGACCTATTATTAGCAGCGGCAGGAGAAATAAAGAGTAAAAAGCCGTTGTTATATGCTGCAACAAAAGATTCATGGGAAAAAGTTGGAACTTTCGCTGTCCAGAATAATTTACCTGTCGTGGCTGTTTCAAGTGATTTGGATGAATTAATGTCATTAAGTGCAACCTTACAAAAATTAGGTGTTAGAGAATTAGTTCTTGATCCAGGAACTTTTTATGGTCCTGGAAACTCAGCATATACTTATGATAATATAATGCAACTTAGAAAGGCAGCAATTGATAATGAAGATAACAATGCTGGTTGGCCAATAATGGGAGTACCTGCTGTATATTGGAGTCAAATTAAAATTAAGGATGATAAAGATCTTTGGCTCCATCAGTATCAAGAAGTGATCATGGCAGCGATAATGCAATCAATCGATACCTCATTAATTGTAATACATTCAGGACAAAAAAAGGAGGATATATGGGCCCTTCTAGCCCTGATGACTCTAAGACAATCTGTTTTCAGTGACCCTCGTGTATACCCAGCAGTAGATCCAGGGTTATATAAAGTTGGAGAACCTGGGGATATGTCTCCTATATTTGTCACCAGTAATTATAGGATGACAAAAATTCCTGTTGAACAAGATTTACAGGGTGCTAATCTGAATTGTTGGCTATTAGTAGCTGATACAGAAGGTATTGGAATTGAAAGTGCTGTGGCTGGTGGTCAATTTAACGCCAGCGGTATAGCAGAAGCCGTTAAAGAATTTAAAGCTTTTGAAAAAGTAAAACATAGAATTCTGGTTATTCCTGGTATGGCGGCCAGATTAAGTGGAGCTTTAGAAGATGAAGCAAACGCTTTTGTTGTTGTTGGTCCAAGAGATTCGAGTGGTATACCAAAATTCATGGAAACACAATGGAAACCAGAAGAATTTATGAAAGAATTTGAATCTTGGTCAAAGGAATAAACTTTTTTTACTTTTTTTAAATTTTTATTTATTCAAGTAGACTATATATATTAGCTAGTTTTATGTCGCTGACACTATTTAAGGCTAAGAAAGGTCCTATTTTTAACTTTTTTAATTCATTTGCTTCATGATATCCAGTTAAAACGCCAATAAAAGGACAATTTAAGTTATTGGAAAGTAAAACATCTTTTGGATGGTCACCAATGACTATAATCTTATGATGAGGATATTTTTCTAATAAAATTTCTTTTAATTTTGGATCCAATTTTCCTAGAACTTTTCTGCCTTCAGTTTCTCCTAAAATAAAATCAAAATATTTATGTATTTTTAAAAAGTCTACTATTCGTTCTGCCATTTCCTGTTTCTTAGAAGTAATTATACCTAGAGTCAAATCATAACTTTTAAAGATTTTCAACTTATTTTTTACCCCCAGAATGAGTGCTGATTGATAGATTCCTTTGGATCCATAATACTCGCGAAAGGCTGCTGAAAGTGAATCCGGATTTAAATTAGAGACACTAGCGAACATTTCATTAAGTGGAGTCCCAATCATCCTTTCAATCTTTATTCTCTCTAAGGGGGTTTGTCCATATCTCTTTAAGGCATAATTAAATGAATTTACAATACCTTCCCTATTATTAATTAAGGTATTGTCTAAATCAAAACTCAATAAAATACTCTTTTTGTCCATTTGCTCTTATAATATATTGATTGATTAAATAAAAAAAAATAATAAGTTCTTAATTATAATTCATGTCATGTAAATGGTTAATAAAGGATCTCCTAGAATTGTCATGCCATAGTATAATAATTCTTTATTATAATTGACAATTTCAGGATTATGGAACCATATTCGAAAGGCTTCTCCTATTGGCTTTCCTTCTTTAAGAGCATCATAAAATGGTTGATATAAATCCATCCCACCATCTCTCGCGCTTCCGATTACAGTTAGAGTATTATTACTAGTAAATAAGTAATAAGTACCTGTATTATCAGCTTGAGTGTAATTGCATGAGAAACACGCATATAGGTTGTAAAATAATGGTAATGTATTATTACCATAAATATTTTTGTAAGTGGTAACTCCTTCTGAACCTAATGCGTAAGGTGGTCCAAACATGTGTTGGGTAGGCCACGAATGAACAAGGATGTGTACAAATTCATAGTTAACCATTGTAATGTTATTCATGTAATTGGTTGAAGTTGTTGTTGGATTATTCCAATAGCAATTTACTTCAGTTCCAGTATAAGCAGTAAAATTACTAAGCCATTCATCTTTATAACTAGACCAATCATCGTCAATATATAATAATGACTTATGAGGTCTATATGTCAATCCATGTCTTAATTTATAATCACGATCAAAAAACTTTTTATATGCATCCGAATAGTTAAAGCCTGGTATTACTATAGATGTAGGATTTATGCGAGCTAACCAAATTTCTGGAGTCCAATCTCCTGACCCACTCATGTGTTCGTTATTGTCTATATCATAAATTCCATTTGTTATGACTCCATCATTCCAGAGTCCATCCAGATCCATTAAAAATAAATCACATGGGTAATTCCAATATTTCCCCCAATTACTATCCCAGTGTCTAGCCATAGCATATGGGATTTCTCCAATTAAAATAACTCCAATTAATCCTAATTGATAAGCATTAGATATGTTGGCTTTTAACAATGTGACATTTGTAGAAGACCATTTAATTATTTCTGCAGAATAGCCCTGATCTATAATATCTTGTTTATATTGCGCTAGTTCATTATAAAGAGTATCATAAATCTTTGAATCAACATAGATGTTAACAAGACCTCGATTTTGTTGTGTGGTTGGCTTGAAGTAAGGTAAAATTATTGCTAGGCTTATCGCGGTACTGGCTAAGATTATAAAAATAAGAATGATAGCTTTTACATTTTTTCTCATCGTTCAAACCCTTAAATGATATTTTAAATTCTTATTTATAATTACATAGAGTTTGAGGTATTTATTTATATTGATATTTACTAAGGATGAGTTAGGATAAAAGATATCTTAGGTAGCAATTTTAAAACCTTTAAAAAGTCTTAAAAGGTAGTTTATTTCCTCACTTCCTTGAATGATTCTTTGTATTCCATAAGGGAACTCTTGGAATTCAACATTTCTCCCTTCAATGACCCAATTGATGATTAATTCAACCATTTCTTTATACTTTTTTACTGTATATCCTTCAGATTCGATTTCTGATAAGATTTTCTTAGCTTTCTCTATTTTACCATTTAAAACTGAAGAGATAGCTGCTAAAACATAGGATTGAACAATATGAGAATAACCAATTTTTTTTAGATGGGCAGCTCTGTAATAATATTTATAGAGATTATTGATCATTTCATTGAGTAAAAAATCTTTTGCCGTATCGAGTTGTTGATAAAACTTAATACTTTCTAAAATAAGAGTTGCTGCTGTGTAAAATTCTTTATTTTTTAATCCTTCTTTCGCTATTATGTTTAACCCTCTTACTATCTGATTGAATATACCAAATTTATTAAATTCCAATCCACCTTCTATTGCAATATCATAGGCACATAAATAACTTTCAGTCGAATCGTTTACATTGTTAGCTTTCCAATAATTATCACCTGCTTTAACATAGTGTTTATATGTCATCTCTAGATTGTTTAATTCTTTAAATATAACTGCTGCATTGAAAAAATTAGTAGCAGCATCATCAAATTCTTCAATTCTTTCTAAATAGTTTCCAGATAATACAAAACATGATGCAGATTCAAGTAAATTATTATTAATTTCCTGATAACATAAGGCAGCTCCACGGTAATACCGTGCAATTTTTTGAAAATTTTCCTGAGTTTTCTCTAAGCTTTCTGCGAGATTAATATAAGCACCAGCTTCTTTTTTAGCATAGTTAATGTATTGATTATCATCTTCTCTAAATTCATGTAAATTCTTTAAAATTTGAGAAATCTGAGCTATAATTAGATTATCATTCTCTTTTCTTTCTTCGACTTCTTCAAATATATAATTGAAATATTCGATCGCCTCTGAGATAACATCTTTGGATTTATCAATTTCATCTAATTCTTTGTAACATGATGAGATTTGTTGATAAGAATATGATGATAAATCAAAATATTGGTAAGCTTTTGAAAGATCTATAGTAAACTGATAATATTTAAGTGCTCTTTTAACATCTTTAATTTTATAAAATAATTCGGCAATATTTTGATAATTCTGTGCTAATTTTCTTGTTTCTTCAAATTCTTTTAAAAGTTTACTTTCCTGTTTTAGAAAGTTTACACTATTGAGAATATTCTTCCTTTCTAGTTTTGGATCTTGAAGTTTTTCATAATAAATTTCAGCTATTCTTAGATAAATTTCAGCTATTTCATGTAACTTTGCTTGAGATTTATATAATGCTATTTGATTCTCCCATAATTTTATTGAATATTTATACAATTTAATCGAATGATTAGCGTTAAAATCCTCTAATAATTCCGCAGCAGTATATAAAAATTCACCTGCTTCAAAATAGTCGCCAGAATCAACAATTTTATCTGCATATTCTATTGAATCTTCAATTAAGCATTGAATTGTTTTGTCTCGTTCATCTCGACTTTTGAAAGATTGTAATTTTGCTATACGCTCTCTTAATTTTTCTATGTAGTCTCCATAATCAATATAGTTATCTTCTTGAAAGATCTGTAATCAACCCGTTATTTTATGCCAAATTCTAGGTATAAGAATTAATAAACACATAAAAAATAGATGGTTTTCTAGAAAAGTTTTAAAATACCTTCTTGAAATCAGATTGCTTATTAATCCTTAAATTTTAATAAAGTATATTTTACATTTATGAAAATAAACACTTTTTAAATTATGGAAATAGCTTTAAATATTAAAATAGTCTTATTTATATTAATCAAAACCATAAATTTGATTAAATTAAAATTTAAGGTGTATTGAAATAAAACAATTATCAGAACTCCTAGAAACCGGCATTTATGAAACTTTTAAGCCAGAAAAAAGGATTACAGTAAAAGAGCTTCTCAAAGAGTTAAATTTGGAAGGAAAATATTTCGGAATTTTAGTGAATTCCAAGAAGGCAACCGAGGATACGGTTATAAACGAGACTGATGAGGTTATAATACTTCCGCACATCGCTGGTGGGAGTTAAATTTGCGATCTTTTTTGTATCTAATTTTTTCTTTTTAAACATAAGCAGATCCTGAACTGACTATTTAAGATTAATCCGTAAAAGATCTTTTGCTAGAATAGTATTAGGAAAAATATCTTGTGCATCTTTTAATAGTTTTGCGGCATCTTCTTGATATCTAGACGAGATATGGGTTAAAATTAGTTGCTTTGCATTCATTTTTTGTGCCATATTCGCAGCATCAATAGAGGTTGAGTGCTTTTTTTCCTTCGCAATATGATCTAAATCTTTTGAAAAAGTAGCTTCATGAATTAAGATATCTGAGTTTTGTCCTATATCTATTAAAGCATCACACGGAGCTGTATCTCCTGAATAGGTAATTTTCCTACCTGGTCTTTTAGGAGCGACAATCTTTTCCGTAAACGGGTTAATTGCTCTTCCTTTAAAATTTATTGTTTCACCCTCTTGTAATTTCTTCCAGAGGTGGCTTGCTGGTATTCCAAGTTCCTCTGCTCTTTCTGGATTAAATTTTCCGCTCCGAGGTTTTTCTATAAAGGAATAGGCAAATGTTGGTACTGAATGCTCTACTAAAGTATATTTTATTATATATTTTTTATTTTCAAAAATTACATTATTTTTAATATCTATTTCATTATTGGTAGTTTCTGAATCTAACCCGTTGAATTCTAATAATTTATCTTGCGTATGATCAATTTCCACTGTTTTAATGGGATATTCTGCTTTCAGTCCTAAAATCTTACGATGTAAATATAAATACAAATAAAGGTTTCTAGGTCCAAAAATGATAACTGGAGCAGTTCGTTCAATTAGACCAAACCGAAATAGAAGTCCTGGAAGCCCTATTATGTGATCTCCATGAAAGTGGGAAATTAAAATCTTCAAGGGTTTATTAAATTTAAGATGCGCTTCATTTAATCTTCGTTGAAGATCTTCACCACAATCAAATAAAATCAATTCCTTTTCATATTTAAGGGCAATTGAAGGTAAATTTCTCTCTCTGATTGGTATAGCCGCAGCTGAACCTAAAATAATAAGTTCCATATTATATACTTTTTCTTAGTTGGTCAATTTCTAACCTAAGTTCCTTGTTTTGTTTTGTTAAATCTTCAATAATGGTTCTCAATTCTTCAATTCTCAGTAAAAGTTGAGGATTTTCTGCTTGGGGTGTTTGAGATTGATTTTGAGTTGCAACACTTAGGCGATTTAGATCATTCATTAAGGTTGAAATTTTCTTATCTTTCAATCTTAATTGATTTTTTAGTTCTTCATGACTTGTTTTTATTAAGATTGCTTCATTTTTGATCGTTGCTATTTCTTGATCTTTTATAGCTAATGCTTTCTTTGTTTCATCTAGTTGTTGTTGCAAAAAACTAGCCATTTCTCTTTGTATTTTCAACTTGTCATCAATATCAATTTGAGAAGTTTTCTGATTGCTTTGTGTATTCAATTGATTTTGAAGGATTGAAATCTGGATCTTTGATTTATTTAATTTATCTTTTAATTCTTCTACCACCTGTTTAAGAGTTGATGGTACTGATGTGTTATCAGTTATTGAGCCTTCTGCCCGTAAGGAAGAAGCCTTGTCATTTAATTGGGCAGTCAACTGAGCAATAGTGCTTTCATATTCTTCAACTTTTTTATCAAATTTGTCCTTATTCTTATAACTATCTATTTTTTTTCTTAAATCTTCATTTTGTCTTTTATATTTATTCAGATTGTTTTGAAGTTCTTTAATGAGTTCTTTAGTTAAGTTATTTTTCGATTCCGGGAGATTTTCTTGAATTTTTATATTTGTATCTATTTTTGTCTTGCTTTTAAAGTTTTCTCTCAATTCCAATAATTCCAACTTTAAAGATTCTATTAATTCCTCTTTTTCTTGCAATTCTTCACTTATATCGTAATTATCTCCCTTTTGATTTTTTATTTTTCTAATAATAGAATCTTGCTTGTTTATTTTATTTTGGAGTTCTTTTACTAGCATATTAAGTGGGGCTTTTTCTCTTAGTTCTTCGACTCGAATGATGGAAGAAGATTTTTCTAGGGTTTTAATATTTTCAAGTTTCTTTTGAGCATCAAGTTTATCTTTTCTTAAAAAGCCCATTTTATTTTTTAGCTCCCTAATTTCACGATCCTTGATATCTAATTCAACTTGTAATTTTGATTCTTTAATTTTTTTATTCTTGTTTTTAGAGGGTCTCTCAGACATAAGTTCATTTAACTTCATTATCTCTTCTTCGAGATATTCTATTTTATCAATATATTTTTCGTTTTCTTTATCTTTTATATCAACTTGTTTCTTAAGATCATCAATAAATTTAAGCAAATCTTCTTCTTTGGTCATAGCTATTCAAACTGTATAATTTAGAATTATTCCTATATATATCATCTTACAATATATATTTTAATTTTTTTCATTCAATAGATTTCAAAATCTTTGATTGTAAAATTCTTCCTTATTTTTTTTATGATAGGAAATAAACTTAAATAAGTTAGTATAAGAAGTAGGATAAATAATGTACCCATGATCATAAATGGAACTGAAATGTCAGGTAAATAAACTCTCTCGAAAAGAATAATTGAATTTAAGATCATGCTTAACCCTAAGCTTAACAAGGTTGAAGGTGTTAAGACATAGAGGGTCTCTAAGAAGAGTATTTTCTTAATAGAACGATACTTTGAACCAATAGCTCTCATAATTAGGAAATCTTTGGCTTTTTCAATAATACCTCCTTTTTGGTAATTATATAGTGATAAAGAGAAAATAACAGTCATAGATAAAGTTAAGAAAAAAGGATACAATGAGAGAACGGTAATATAATTTAAATTTTGTTCAAAGATGAAGTCAAGATTAATAAAAGTAAAATTAGATCCAAGATTGTTATTAATAATTGTTTCTAAGTCAGAAGTTAAAGAGCTATAAGATCCCTCCTGATATTCTATTAATATCAAATTAACTGTGCGGTTTATAAAATTTAATTCATTTCGAAAAATTTCAATATCTATGTAGCCGCAATATCCACTATAAAAACAATCTATAACAATGCCAGAAATTTGAAATATATGATTTAAATCTTCTACTACCATGCCTTGATTAAAAGCATAATCAAAAAAGTTGTAGGCCAAACCATCTCCAATCACCATGTACTCAAAAGAATCACTTTGAGTGAAAAATCTACCTTCAATTTCAAAATTTTGGATGAGTTTTGTTGAATTTATGCCTACTATTGGAAAATTACCCGTTCTTTGTTGACCTATAATATCATATCCTCCATCTTGATAGTATATATATCCATCTAATTCTTCAGTATTGGAAAAAGCAATTAATCTCTCATCGATAGTCCTAATACTGCTTAAATTATATAATTCTTCTAAATCAGTTAAATTAAAGAGATATTCATGTTCTAAAAAATCGATATTATCTGACTCAACGAGAGAACTTGGGTTTGAAAACATACCATACATTAATGTATAATTATATAGCACTTGTTTATGCCCAACTGCAATGACATTTTTACCTTGTGATTTATTTACCCATTCTCTAGCAGATGTCCCCAAAACGGAGGTTCCCAAAGTGAGTGTTAAAATTATTAGAGAAAGGATTGAAAATAAAATGAAGTAGCGCTTAAATTCACCTTTTCTTCGGATTGTGTTCAAGATTGAAATTTTGAAATTAAAACCGATCCTAGATAACCACCTAGGAATAGTAGTTAGGGGTTTTGCAGCATTATAGTCATAAGGAATTCCTTTTGAAAAACTTTTTACAATTTTTTCATTCCCAAACTTCCTTAAAATATAACCAGGAACTAAAAATATTCCTATTAGACATGAGATGAATAAGATTGGCAGGTAGAAATAATCTATGTGGAAGTAGATAAAAAAGCCTAGAGAACTTGAAATTAAGGCAAAGATTCCAAAGGAAAGTAATCCTACCAACAGGCCCACAACAAATCCTATAAGGAAAATTATATAGACTTCTGTTAAATAAAAGCTATATAATTTTCTGGGAACAGAACCTAAAGCTCTCATTATGGCAAGATCTCGTTTTTTAGATATGATTAAAGTACAACTTATAATTATCACTAGAATGAAAGCTAATCCTATTACCAAAAAAACAATTAAGACACTATAGTTAGTATAAATAAAATTTATACTTCCAGAGAAGAAAAATGGATTGCTAAATTCATAAATAATAAAACTATTTAATCCTGTAGAAGTTGCAAAGTAAATCAAAAAAGTGGTAATACTGATTATCAGTACAATCATAAATAAGTATTGAAATGATATTTCTTTCTTCCGGTAAAAATCTTTTAAGGCAAAATCGATTGACATAAATTAATTCCTACTCCTAATTTATAGTTGTTCTACAATTTTTCCATCCTCAAATTTAATAATTGTATCCGCAAGTTCGATTAAATAATCATCATGAGTAACCACTATTATAGTTTTTCCAGAATTCTTTAATTCTTTAAAGAGATCTCTAATAAATAGACTTGTATTTTGATCTAAATTGGCAGTAGGTTCATCTGCTAAAATAATTGGTGGATCATTTGCTAACGCACGAGCGATAGCTACTCTCTGCTGTTCACCTGCTGAAAGTTGAAATGGAAGATGTTCTCTCCTCTCAGCCAATCCAATTTTTTTTAGAAGATAGATTGCCCGTTCCCTTTGCCCTTTAAGGTTCATACCTGCTAGTTTCATTGGAAAAATAACATTTTCCTCCGCAGTTAATGTACTAATAAGATTGTAATTCTGAAATATAAATCCTGAATTTATTAGTCTAAAAGTAGCTAAAGTTTCCTCTTCCATATCCGTAATTTTTACTCTGCTGTTATAGATAATTCCAGAGTCAGGAGAGTCTAAGCCTCCTATTAAATTTAAAAGTGTAGTTTTGCCTGCACCGGAAGGTCCCTTTATTACAACAAGCGCATTTTCTTTTATATCTAAGGATACTCCGTCTACCGCCCTAACTACAAAATCACCAATTTCATAGTCTTTTATTAATTTAGAAGTCCTAATGATGATATTTTCTTCATCTGATTCTAATATAGTATTATTTTCTTTATATTCTCGATAATTAGCTAAGGAATCTTTTTCCATAATTATTATTTTTGTTTGTAATTCAAAGCTATTTCTCTAATAATTTATAGCCATTTAAAATGTTAATTAAAGGATTTTGAACTCTTATTAATATTGTGATTTCTTCAAGGATTAAAATTTTAGAAAAGAAGAAGAGGGAAATCGGGAGTAGGAAACCTCCAAAGAGGTCAAGTTTGGGATAAAACTTTAGTTAGTTACCATATAATTCATTAGGCGAAACGCCCCAAGACTAATGTTTAATTAGGAAATTAGGGGATATTATATATTTTTTACTCGCCGAAGATCCCTCTAATGATAAAATATGAAGAGATGATATATAAACTTTAACTTTTAAATTAAATAGGATTTTATATTTTTAGCCACATAAACCCATTTTTATTGCTCTCTTCAAGCTTCTAAGATTTTACACCATTGTCAAGGTAATGTCTTTTTGTTAAAATTTAAACATTTTTAATGATTAAGTTATATAATAATACAAGATAAACAGAAGTAGGGAGTGACACTTATGGATTTTGAGAAATTAACTGAATTAATTATAGAATTAGAAGTTGATGATATTGCTAATGCTGTTAAAGAAGCTTTAGAGGTTGATGCTAAAGATCCCTTTGAAGTATTAAACGCCTTAACAAAAGGTATGGATGAAGTGGGTCGAAGATATGAGGAAAAAGAGTATTATTTAACAGAATTAGTTTTAGCGGGAGAGACTATGAAAGAAGCATTTAAAATCTTGCAGCCCGCATTAGCTGCTACAGATAAATCAAGTGAGAAAGTTAAAGTGATACTAGCAACTGTTAAGGGAGATAACCATGATATCGGAAAAAACATATTAGCTTCACTATTACTAAGCTCTGGTTTCGAGATACATGATTTAGGTATGGATGTGGATGAGGATACAATAATTAAGAGGGTGAAAGAAACAGGTGCAACGATTATAGGATTAAGTTCACTTCTGACAATGACTGTGGATCAAATTAAAGTTGTCCATGAAGCATTACAAGCAGCGGGTTTACGAGATAAGGTTAAACTTATAGTTGGTGGAGCTCCATTAAATATGGATCTTGCTAAAAGCTTAGGTGCTGATGATTTTGCTGATGATGCAGTATCTGGAGTAAAACATATTAAGGAATTAGCTGGTAAGTAGAATTCTTTACTAACTTCTTTTTTAAAATATTTTATAGAGAATTTATATTTTATAAAAGTGTTTTAACTAAAACATTAGTTACTGTTTATTGTTATTGTTCTTTTCTACTAAATTATAATGTGAATATTTAATTCTCATTTGCATTGATTATATATTGAATTTATATGTGGTAAAGAAAGGTGATTATGAAGTGCCGAAAGATATAAAATATGATCAAGAATTAGATACTAGAGGTTTATATTGCCCAGAACCTCTGTTTGAAGTTAGAAACTTTTCAGAATCTCTTGAAGTAGGACAATGTTTTAAAGTGCTGGCAGATGATCCAGCAGCAGAAGAAGATTTAAAGCGATGGGCAAAAAGAACTGATACAGAGTTAGTCGAGTTTTATAAGGATGGCGAGGATTTAGTTTTTTATTTTAAAAAAAAAAAATAGGAGAGAAAAAATATGGAAGAAAAACATATTCTATATGTACAAACTACAGATACCCCTGAAAGACAATATTCCCCATTAGTTTTAGCCCAATCTGCTAAAGCTATGAATATTAAACCAACATTATACTATTTAGGTATGGGTTTGAAGATATTAAAACCAGGAGTGGCTGAAACGATAAAATTGGGTTCGTTTCCTAGTGTAAAAGAAATGATCGATAAAACTCTTGAGATGGGTATTGAAATTTTTGTATGTGAAGCCTCTAAAAGAATGTTAGGATGGGATAAAGTTGAATTAATTCCAGGGGTAAAAATAGTTGGGGCTGCAACTTTGAACGATTTAGTACTTGAAGCTGATGCTACTCAATGGTTTTAACCAAAATATAACTTTTTAATATAATATTACATTATTGAACAATCAGGAGGTTAATTAATTTGAATATATATTTAGATAATCAAGCAGCAAGACCGGTAGATGAGCGGATTATTTCAGAGATGTTACCATTCTTTAGAGAAAAATTTGCAAATCCTGCATCTTTACATGGGGATGGCGATATAGCGACTGATATTTTGGAAAGATCAAGAAAGAAAGTAGCCGATTTTGTAAACACGCCAGACGCTACCAATATCATTTTTACTTCAGGAGCGACAGAATCAAATAATTTAGCTTTAATAGGTGCTGCTAATTTTTATAAAAGGAAAGGAAATCATATAATTATTTCCGAGATAGAACACATTTCCATTTTGAATATAGCAAAATATCTTGAAAAAGAAGGGTTTAAAGTAGATCGCGTTCCTGTCGATAGTTTTGGAATCATAAGAATTGACAAGTTAGAGAAATTAATTAAAGATGATACCATTCTGATTTCAGTTGCTACAGCTAGTAATGAAGTTGGATCAATTCAACCAATTGAAGAAATTAGTAAAATTGCGCGGGAAAAGAAAATCCTTTTCCATACTGATGCCGTTCCAAGTGAAAGTGTGATTCCTATTGATGTTGAAAGGATTCCAATAGATCTAATAACTTTAAGCTCTAATGATATTTACGGCCCTAGAGGTGTTGGTGCTTTATATCTTAGAAAAGGTGTCAGAATAAACCCCATTATCATTGGGGGTGGTCAAGAGAGAGGTTTTCGCTCTGGATCTGAAAATATTCCTGGGATTGTGGGATTCGCTAAAGCTGCGGAAATAATGAAAAAAGAAATGCCTAACGAAGTTGATTATCTAAAGCATTTGAGAGATAAGTTAATTAAAGGTGTTTTAAATACTATACCCAAATCTTATTTGAATGGGCATCCAGAGAAGAGATTGGCGCATAATGCACACTTTAGGTTTGATTATATTGAAGGAGAATCTTTAATCTTAGAATTGAAAGGTCATAATATTGCTGGTGCTACAGGTTCTGCTTGTTCCTCCAAAACTTTGGAGCCATCTCATACTCTGATTGCGATGGGTTTGCTTCACGAGGAAGCGCATGGTAGTTTGTTACTAACTTTAGGAAGGACAACAAAGGAGTCAGATATTGATGAGGTTATTGAGCAATTACCTGGAGCAGTTAATCGATTAAGAAAAATGTCTCCATTAACTCCTCCTGAATTGTTAAAAGAAATTAAAGAGGTGAAATTTTAAAATGAAATCAACTCAATACTCAGAAAAGGTTCTGGATCATTTCAGAAATCCAAGAAATGTTGGTGTAATTGAAAATCCAGATGGTTATGGAAAAGTAGGAAATCCTGTGTGTGGGGATCTTATGGAAATCTTTATTAAAGTGAAAAAAGATGAAAATGGGGAAGATATTATAGATGACATTAAATTCAGAACCTTTGGATGTGGTTCTGCTGTTGCTACATCATCTATGGTAACTGAAATGGCAATGGGTATGAAACTTGATGATGCCTACAAGATTACAAGAAGTGATGTTGCGGATGAGTTAGAAGGTTTGCCCCCAATTAAAATGCATTGTTCCAATCTAGCTGCGGACGCTTTAAAGGCTGCAATAGATAACTATAGATTAGGTACTACTTCCGAAGTTGAAGTTGCGACTTCTTGCAGTGTGCCTGATGTCAAAATTATCCTAGGATTAGAAGATTTTATAGGAAAAGGTGTTTATAGAGAAGTAAATGACTTATTTAAGTTCAAAGATAAAAGAGTTCTAGTAATAGATACGGGAGATGAAGCTCTTGAACTTGCATTGGAATTAACAAAGTTTACTGGAAGGGTAATAGTTTTAACTTCAGCTCAAAATACGCCTGGTTCGGAAGAATTAAAGAAAAAGTTAAAACTTTCAGATATTAAAATACTCTACCAATCAGAATTACTTGAAGTAAAAGGAACAGATGAAGTAGAAAAAGTTACCGTACATGATCTTGATGAAAATGAGAATTATGAACTTTTTATTGACTCCATAATTTATCTGGAATAACTTTTTTTTTTTTCTTATTGTTAATTGCCAATTTTATTGACATTATGTAGTGGTTTTCAAATCATAATTCGTAATTATAAAAATAATTAGCTAAAATCATTGCTATTTTGGAAGAAACTATAGTTCATAATCATGAGTTTTATATGAGAGGTTCTCCTTCAATAAATTAATTATGTGATTAACATTCACTACTTTTAAAATGATTTAATCATGCAAAGAGTTTTGATTATTGGTGGAGTTGCTGGAGGTGCTACAGCAGCCACTCGCCTAAGAAGATTAAGGGAGGATATCGAGATAATTATATTAGAGAGAGGTCAATATGTTTCATTTGCTAATTGTGGCTTACCTTATTACGTTGGAAACGTGATCAAAGAACGTGAACAACTAGAATTAGTAACTCCTAAAGATTTTTTTGATAGATTCAATATTGACGTTAGAATCAATCATGAAGCATTATTAATCAACAGAAATGAAAAAACTGTTATTATTAAAAACCTTAAAATTGGTACAGAATATAGTCTAAATTATGATTTTTTAATACTCTCTCCTGGTGCGTCTCCTATAATCCCACCATTCAAAGGACTCCAAGAAGTGCCAGCTTTTACCCTTAGAACTATTCCGGACTCGGTAGAAATAAAGAGATTCGCTGATCAAGAAAATGTGAAACATGTAACTATTATTGGAGGAGGATATATAGGATTAGAAATAGCAGAAAACTTGAAGAAAAGGGGAATCAATGTAAAGATTGTTGAAATGCTTGATCAAGTTTTAGCTCCATTGGACAAGGAAATGGCTCAATTTGTGCATCAGGAATTAATATTAAATGGAGTATGTCTTCAATTGGGAGATGCTGTTGATTCATTTCAATGTGATGTGAATAATTGTTACTACGTGATTCCTAAGAGTGGAAAAAAAGTCAAAACTGATATGATCATTCTGTCAATTGGAGTAAAACCAGAAAACAAACTCGCAGAAGAGGCTGGTTTAGAAATTGGTCCTAAAGGACATATCATTGTAGATGACCACATGCGTAGCTCTGATCCTTTTATTTATGCGGTAGGTGATGCTGTTCAAGTGAAACAATATCAAACACAAGCGCCTTTAACAGTCGCATTAGCAGGGCCTGCCAATAAACAAGGAAGAATTGTAGCAGATAATATTGCTAGTCGTGATTCTGTATATAAAGGTGCTTTGGGAGCCTCTGTACTAAAAGTTTTTGATTTAATAGTATCTTTTGTTGGTTTAACTGAAAAACAATTAAGTAATACGGATATTCAATTTGAAAAAGTATATATACATCCAAATAATCATGCTGGATATTATCCCGGAGCAATACCTATTACTTTGAAGCTACTCTTTGAAATTCCGAGCGGTAGAATTTTAGGAGCTCAAGCAGTCGGAGGGTTAGGTACAGAAAAACGCATTGATATAATCTCAACAGTTATAAAATATGGTGGTAATGTATTTGATTTAGAAGAATTAGAACTAACATATGCACCTCCATATGGTTCCGCGAAAGATCCAATCAATATGGCTGGATTCGTTGCAGCAAATGTTATAAGAGGGGATCATCCAATATGGCATTGGAATGACTTACCACATATACTAGAAAATAATAGTTTTATTCTTGATGTGAGGACTCCTGAAGAATTTGCTGTCGGAAGCATTCAAAATGCATTTAACATTAATGATCTAGAATTAAGGAATAGGTTAAAAGAGATTCCAAAGAATAAAGATATTTATGTTTTCTGCGAAGTCGGATATAGAGGATACTCTGCATCAAGATTTTTATTGCAAAAAGGCTTCAATGTTTACAATCTTACTGGAGGATATAAACTTTATAAGGCTGCTAGTGCAACCACCCAAGAACTTGCTGAAGCTTGTGGACCTCCAGAAGAAGTTATAGAAGAAATGGTAAATCAAAAAATTATTGAGACTGATGATTTTTTTGAGCTAGATGCTTGTGGTTTATCATGTCCAGGCCCTTTGAATGCGTTGATAAAAGGATTAGAAAAATTACCTGAAAGTAAAAAGCTTAAGATTTACACTACAGACCCAGGGTTTAAGTCTAGCATAGAAGCCTATGTTAAACTTAATGGAGGAGTAAAATTGTTAAAGCTGGGCAAGGAAGAAGGTAAACTAGTTGCTGTTATAGAAAAAGTAAAATTGACAAAAGACGAAATTAAAGCACCTATTGAAGTTCAAAAAAAGTCGAGAGCAGAATTAAGAGGACCAAATGCTTCACCATTGTCAGAGATTACTGCTGATGAACTATATGAACGTCTTGATACAGATAATTGCCCTGCAGTAGTTATAGATGTTCGAACGCCACAAGAATACAATGGATTGAAAGGACATATCAAAGATACTAAATTAATACCTTTAGGAGAATTAATAGACAACTTGCATACACTAGAGGATTATAAAAATAGAGAAATAGTTGTATTATGTGAAGCTGGAGGGCGTTCAATGATGGCAGCTCAATTATTGGTAAGAGCTGGATTCAAAGATGTGCGAAATTTAATAGGAGGTATGGCAGTGTGGCATAGAAAAGGTTACCCCGTCGAAAATAATAAAAAATTTACTAATTATTTTTAAATACAATTAAATAATCAGAACCTATTTCTTGAATTGATATCGGATTAAAATTTGAGAAGAATTCATAAGTTTCTTCTTCTTTCTCAAACCAATTCATTCTTTCCTCATAAGGATTAATTCCATCATTATCCCCTATAATTTTATCATATACTTTAAACAAGAGATAAATAAGTCTATTATTTACATTAACTATAGCAGATTTTGATTCCAAAACAATCACAATTTTTGCTTTTTCTTTTGCCCTTGTTAATAGCTCTATATGATTTGGCATTACATGGTGAAGTAAATCTGACATCACAATTACATCTACAGCAGGATAATCTTCAAAATCAAAAACACTTTTACATCGAGTATTAATAGTTTTAGTGCTGCCTACAAACTTTTCATTTAAATCCCATCCTTCATATTGGCAAGATTTATCTAAAAATCTATATAATTGCCCAGTACCACATCCTAAGTCTAAAACTTTCTTATTTTTACCAATAATTCTGGCGATTAGCTTAAATCTCAAAAAATAATTTCTTCCATGAATTATTCTAAGAAAAAAATTGTAAACTCGTGGAGAAAGATACATAATAGACTTCATAATTAATCCTTTTGTTAATTAAAACTCTAAAGCTTTAATTGTTATAAATTTTTTAAAGTTTTTCTAGTTTAGTGTTTCATAGGAATACCTTTAGATTATAAGTAAAAAAGTTAAAATAAACCAAATAATAATAAACTCAACAATAATCATATTTCAAAAATTCAAAACTACTGAAAAAAGAGGGTAAAATTATGAAAGAAACTGCTAAAAAGCTATATACTGCTTATGTTGGTGAGTCTCAGGCAAGAAATAGATATACCTTTTTCTCTAAAATTGCTAAAAAAGATGGATATGTATTGGTATCAAAAATTTTTGAAGAGACTGCCGATCAAGAAAAAGAACACGGATCTTGGTTCTATAAGATGCTCCAAGGATTCAAGAAAGAGGAAGAGTTTGATGAGATGAAAGTATTGCCAGATGCGATGTTCCCTACGACCCATGGAACTACTATTGATAATTTAAAATCTGCAATAAAAGGGGAAAATATGGAATGGCAGACACTCTATCCCGATATTGCTGAAACTGCTGAAAAAGAAGGTTATCCTGACATTGCAAAAAGAGTTCGAGGTATTATACGTGCTGAAAAACATCACGCAGAACGTTATGAAAAACTTCTTAAATTAGTTGGAGATGATGCATTCTTTAAGCGTGGACAAAAAATAGTATGGGTATGCATGGAATGTGGTTATGAAATAGAAATGGACCACTTACCCAAGGATTTTAAATGCCCATCTTGTGATCATCCGAGAGAGTATTATAGGAAGAAATGTGAAGATTTCTAAAAATAATTTTTTGATTCAAAATTGAAGTGAATTGTATATGAAAAGGAAAGACATATTTAAATGTAATGTGTGTGGAAAAGTTATTGAAATTCTTAATCCTGGTGTTCCTGATAATACAGAGACAATTTGTTGTGGAGAACCTATGAAATTAATGGCTCCACAATGGAAAGAATGGAAAACTGAAAAACATGTGCCAAAGATTACTATTGAAGGAAATAAAGTCACTGTTGATATTGGAATTTCAATGGGTACTCCCCATCCAATGACAGAAGAGCATTGGATAATGTGGATTGAAATAATCTGTAAAGATGGATGCTATGAAAGACGGTTTCTAAATCCTGGGGATGAACCTAAAGCTACTTTTACTGTAGCAAAACCAGAAGGTCTGATTGCTAGAGAATATTGTAATATTCATGGATTATGGATTTCTGAAAAATAGAACGAAATACTATTTTCTTTTTTTTTAAATTTTACAATTTTAGAAGTTATTGATTATTCTAATTTTAAAAATTTTCGTTCTTTATATTTAATAATCTTTTTAATAATAATTGATAATATGATTAAAGCTGTAATGTTTGACCTAGATGGAACTCTATTAGGTCAAAAAATTGCGAGTTCTAATGTTTTGAAACAACTTTATTTAGAAAATAAAGATTATTTTAAAGAAATTACACAAAAAGATTTTTTAGATAGATGGTCGAAAGTAGCAAAGAAGAACGTACAGGAGTTTTTTAAAGGAGAAATTTCTTTTGAAGATAAAGTTATAATGCAAATCCAAGATTTATTCGATAGTTTTTCATATAAAATGCTGAAAAGCGAAACTAAGGAAATCTTTGATAAATTATTACCTATTTACGAGAACAGTATAATCTTATACGATGATGTTATACCTTGTTTGGAATGGTTAAAAAGGAATAAATATCGTCTTGGTATAATTACTAATGGTCATAGCAAAGATCAGAGGGATAAATTAATTAAGTACAATCTTGAAAAATTTTTTTCTCCAATAGTTGTTTCGGGGGATATTGGTTATGCAAAACCTAGTAAGGAAATATTTTTAGAGTGTATTAGGCTTCTTGATTTACCTCCTCAGAGTATTTTATATATTGGTGACTTAATTGAAATGGATGTACTCGGTGCTAATAATGTAGGAATGAAGGGGATTTGGATAAATAGACATAATCTAGAAGAAAGCAATTACGATATCATTTCAATTAGAAGTCTTAAAGAATTGAAAACTTTAATTAAAAATGATATCAATTAGCAAACTAATTTTAATAAAGGTTTCCTTTAAATTCAAACCAATTTTTCGTATATATATAAAAATGAATGCTGTAGAGTTTAAGTATGCTTCATGAGAAATTGAATAATGCTGATTTATGGAATAAGATTCACAAGTTAAGGGAAATAGTTAAATCAATGGATAATTTTAAAACAAGGACGTGCTGGAGTTGTAATAGAGAATTGAATATCTACGATTTCTTGAGCGATAATATCGAACTAACTCTTGATTATCTATTAAAACTATGGCAAATGGATGTCATTCAATTTCATTGTTGTGATTGCTTCAAAAAACTCAAGATACGAGAATTAGAGAAAATCTATTCAGATTTAAATAGCAGATTCTGTTCATTCTGTGAAAAACCATTAAATATCTATGATTATAGTAGATATTACAACTATTTGAAGATTGGAGAAATAAAGTCTATTTGGTTGGATCAAAATTCCAAAATATTTTGCGATAAAATATGTTTAAGGAAATATTACAATATCAAAGGAATCTCTTCAACAATAATTAAAAAAAATTAGAAAAAATTAAATCCTTTATTCTCTCTTTTTTCCCAAATAAGGCATAGCATGCTCATACTTTTTCATTGCAAATCTTGAAATTACAATTCTTTGAATCTCACTAGTGCCTTCATAAATTTGATAGAGTTTAGCATCCCTGAATAATTTTTCGACTGGATATGTTCTTAAATATCCATAGCCTCCAAAAATCTGAATCGCTTCTGTAGTTACATTCATAGCCACATCGGAAGCAAAAGCTTTTGCAATTGAAGAGCTTAAGTTATTATCCAGTCCTTGATCTGCTTCCCAAGCCGCTTTATAAGTCAATAAGCGGGCAGCTTCTACATCTTTGAACATATTAGCAATCTTTTCTTGAATTACTTGGTAATTCGCAATAGGTCGCCCAAAAGCTTCTCTTTTTTGAGCATAATCCATCGAATACTCCATCGCAGAGCGAGCACAACCAACTGCAAATGCTCCGATAGCAGGTCTTGTATGAGCAAAGGTTTGCATTGCCAATACAAATCCCCTGCCCGGTTTTGCTAGAACATTTTCTTTTGGTATTTTTACATTTTTTAAACCAACGGATACGGTATTTGATGATCTTTGACCTAATTTGGGAATATGCTTCCCTAATCTTACACCTTCACTTTTTGTATCTACAATAAAAGCACATATTCCTTTATG
>JBHLOY010000034.1:0-11046 GCA_048939995.1 Promethearchaeota archaeon
TTTATATTGAACATTTTTATTACGATCTTTATTACAATTCTATTCTCAGTATTTATAAATCTCGATATTATAGGTGCCTTGATTTTCTTTGCCGAATTTTTATTATTTACGCAAATCTCCATGGCTCAGGCGATGGGTATTCAATGTTTCTCTCCTGCTTTTGGGGAGAAAGATTCAAATATGAAAGTTAATACCATGATTTCATTTCTTCTCCTTCAACCATTAATGTTTCTACCAATGATATTGTTGATTTTTATTAAACCAGGAACGATTGAAATATTGATACTAAGTATGCATGGGATTGTTTTTATTTACAATATAGGAGTCAGCTTGCCACTGTTATATTTTGGCATGAAAAAATTGAAGAAGCTTGAATAAAACCTTAAAATAAAACAAAAATTTTTTTATTATCAATTAAAAAATAAAAAATAATATATAAAAGGAGGAAAAAACGAAGATAAAATATATAATTTGGAGTTATGTTATTGATAATATTATAATTTAATACAATGGTGGAAAAATATGACTCAAGATATTGATCTTAAGGCTATAGAGAAAAAGATTCTCAAGACTGCCCACCAACATGGTCTTTTTGATATTATAGTTGGCTTAATCTATACAGGAATGGCATTTGGGCCTATTTTTCGTGAAGCCTTACCTGAGCCTTATAGATATTTCTTATGGCCACTAATTCTTATCTGTATTGGTTGCATAATATTATTTTTTCTTTTCATATATGTTGTTAAACCTAGGATTGGATTTGTAAAGCCTGGTCCAAAACTTAAATCGATTGGAAAGAAGTTGCTTATTATTACTTTAGCACAATCTATATTTACATTGATAATTTTTCTTTTACCTTTCTTTGGAATTGCTTCAGGAGTTAGAGTGGAAGGAATTACTTTTATATTAATTATTGGCTTAGTTTTCATTGTCTTTCCTTTTATAACTATGGCTTATTTACTAAAATTTCCAAGATTGTATCTCATAGGATTACTTATTTGGATAGGTATTTTCATTAATGAAATAATAAATCATTCTATAGATTATAGAATTAGGTGGTTATTATCGTATGGAATTACTGGAACTGTTATTCTTTTTATAGGAATAGTAATTTTTATCCGATTTCTTAAAAGATATCCAATGCCAAAAGAAGAGGTCCTTAATAATGAATGAAAATACTGATAAAGAAATTGATTTGAAAGCTTTAGAGAGAAAAGTATATAGATCTTTTTTTGAAGATGGATTTTGGGATATTTTTATCGGCATGTTAATTTTAGGTTTTGGTTTCAGCTGGACTCGAATTTTTTTTGAGATTTTTGAGCCCTTGGATTTAATGATTATTTTACTAATATGGAATACAGCAACATTTCTAATCTATTATCTTGGGAAAAAATTCATAACTACTCCCCGATTGGGAATTGTTAAATTTGGAGAAAAAAGAAAAACTCGTCAAAGGCACTTAAAAATTTTTCTCTTAATTAATGTTTTATTTGGATTTATCGTATTTATTCTTACATTTTTTGGATTACTAGAATTTCTTGCTATTGGAGGATCATTAACTCCATTGCTAATTGGCCTAACATCATTCACTATTCCTTTTAGTATCATTGCTTACTTCTTGGGATTTAACCGGCTATATATCTATTCTATAATTGCTGGTTTTAGTTTTTTCATTTCTGACTTAATTTATCACTTCTTGGGAAGCCCCCTAGATAGTATTCTTGGATTTGGTGTCCCAGGAGGCATTATAGTAACAATTGGAATAGTTTTTCTATCAAAGTTTTTACGTAGGTATCCTAATCCGAAAAAAATAACTAAATAATGAGTTGGTTTAAGACGAGTAATAATAAAGATAAAAGAGATATTAAATCAATTGCGGATATTGATAAACTAATTCATGAACCTGCTCGTCTTAGTATTATGGCCTATTTATTTGTTGTCGAAAGTGCAGATATGGTCTTCTTAAAAAATCAGACTGGATTAACTTGGGGGAATTTATCTTCGCATATCACTAAATTAGAGGAGGCTGGCTATGTAATTGTTGAAAAAAGATTCAAAGGTAAAAAGCCTCAAACCCTACTGCAATTATCTAAACAAGGACGAAATTCATTTGAAGATTATAGGAGGAAAATGAATAAAGTGTTAGGTGAAATATCTTAGAAAAAATATTACTTAATTGATACATTATAAAAAATATAATTAATTTGTTTAAGAAATGAATGAGACTGATAAAATTAAAAAGCGGTCAGAAAGAATAATAAAATTATTTAATTCTTTCAAAAGTCGGGAATTAAAGGATTTTCCTGTACCTCCATTTTCAAAATGGTTGAATGGGAAGGTTATTGAAGCTAGTTATGGAGAAATTGAGGTAGAATTTGAAGTGAGACCAGAAATGGCAAATCCAACAGGATTATTACATGGCGGGATGCAATGTGGTCTAATGGATGATACAATAGGTATGACAACTGCAACATTAGGTTATGAAGGCTTTCCTATAACAATAGATTTTCATGTTGATTACCTTGGGAAGGTGAAAGTTGGCGAAAAAGTAAGAGTTATTGGAAAAATCCTACGAGAAGGAAAAAACATTTTACATGCAACCGCAGAAATTTATAATCTTGAGAGAAAATTGATCGCTACAGGAAATTCAAATCTACTTAAAACAAGCTTCATACCCGATTATGTGAAAAAAGCAGATAAAATTTCAGATTAAATTATAATTACTTAACTATAAACTTAATTTGATTCCCAAAGAAATTTTTAGAGAGATTGAAAATCTAAAGGAAGATAATCAATCTGGTGCTAATGAGTTCATATTAAAGGCATTGAGTATCATTAATGACCAATTGAATTATATTAAGGATCAGAATAAGGATATAAGCGCTCTCGTTTTAGCATTATCGAAAGAAATAATATCTTCAAGGCCTAGTATGGCGCCATTAATTAACACAATTGGTTTTTTAATTCATGATTTAGTGACAATAAATAAGAGTTCAATACTTTCAAGAATCAGTAAATTAAAGAAAAAAAGAGAAGAAGCTTTATCTAAACTTAGTTTAAATTTTAATTCCTTTCTAAAAAGAATAGGAGAAGCAAGCCTTATGTTGATATCATATAGCTCCACAATTCTTGATTTATTAACTAAATATGATAAAAACAATCTTATTTTATATATCTTAGAATCTCGCCCTCTACTTGAAGGTCAATATGTTGCTCAAATCTTATCAAAGAAATATAAGACTCATCTTCTAGTCGATGCCGCAATGGGAAAATTTATTGATAAAGTAGACTATGTTCTAATTGGTGTTGATAGTATTTTAAATGATGGTTCCGTCATTAACAAAGTTGGAACTTTTCCCTTAGCAGTTTTAGCAAAATCTACAAAAGTTGAAGTTTATGCTATATGTGATTCATTCAAATACAATGTAATGAGTCATTATGGATTAGAGGTTGAAATTGAAGAAAAACCTATAGAGCAAGTATATAATAAAGAATTTGATAATAAATTGCTTAAAATTCATAATTATTATTTTGACAAAACTCCACCAGAATTTATAAAGGGTATAATTTCAGAATTCGGGATTTTATCCATTCAAGAATTCATAAATCAAGTAAGAAATGAACTACCTATTGAGTGGTATAATAAATTAATGAGAAGTGAAATTGTATGAAAGGATGGAAAAATCATTTAAATTTTGATCCCATCCCTCCCCTCCTCAAAACGACCAGTAAAGCTTTGCAGTATTTTGTAAAGACAGAAATTCTTGAAGAGGATTTTGGATCACGAATATGGGACTTAGAAGATGCCCAAAAAATATTGAAAAAACAACAGAAAAATGGATCATGGAAGTATCCTAGCAAGAAAGAAGATATTCAAACCCAAGAGAACTATAATCAATTAGAAACTTATCGCCAACTAGGTTTTTTGGTTGAACTATATAATTTTAATAATAAGCATAATTCAATAAAGAAAGCAGCTGAATATTTGTTTTCTTTTCAAACTAAGGAGGGAGACTTTCGAGGAATTTATGGAACTCAATATTCTCCTAATTATTCTGCCGGCATCCTCGAACTCCTGATTAAAATTGGTTATGAAAATGATCAGCGTACTGAAAAATGTCTCAAATGGCTTCTCTCTGTAAGACAAGATGATGGTGGCTGGGTTATTCCAATCCAAACCTCTAAAGTTAAATGGCAAGATGCAGTAACTTCTGAAGAAGTTCTTCAACCAAATCGGAAAAAGCCCTTTTCATACATGGTTACTGGCATTGTTTTAAGAGCATTTGCAGCTCACTCTAAATATCAGAAGCATCCTGAAATAAGATTAGCTGGTGAACTTTTACTATCACGATTTTTTAAAAGAGATAATTATCCTGCTCGAGGTGATATAAGCTATTGGACAAAGTTCACTTTTCCTTTCTGGTTTACAGATCTTTTATCTTCATTGGATACTCTACATTTTATAGGTTTTAATAAGGAACATCCCCAAATAAGTATCGCATTTGATTGGTTCGTAAAGAAGCAAGAGTTTGATGGTAGTTGGAACTTGAAATTACTTAAAGGAGCTCAAATTAAAGACTACAAATTATGGATAAATTATATCATATGTCGCACTTTTAAGATGTATTTTGGCTAAAAGGAACCAATATTTTTTACTTTGAATTCAAATATTGAATTAATCTTTAACGGATCTCGTTTAAAATCTATGATATTAATACTATCTGTAGAAACATAGAATGGTTGTTCTCTGGTCATGGTAATTTGGTTTTTAATTATATCAATAGCTTTACTAATTTTCTTTTTTGATACATACATTGCGAGAGTACAATGTGGTATCCACTCATTTGAAGAAAATTCAGGTTTATAATCTTTAAAATGTTTTAAGAGATTTTGTTGAATGTTTAGAAGCTCGAAATTCGCTTTAGGATTAAGGAATAGAACGCTCTCTTCAGAAGGAAAATATCCAATACTACTAAATTGAATTTTGAATGGTTCCAACTCCTCACAAAATTGAGTCAATCTGTTCTGAGCGATTTCAACATCTATTTCTTTATATGAAGTTAATGTAATATGGGGTTTTACCTTAAGATCATAAAAAGTTATTTTACTTTTTTTAAGGATTTTAGAAATTTGAGTTAAATAAAAAGAGCTTTTTTCATCAAAAGCTAATACAAAAGCGACTGGCATGATTAGAATTAAAAAGTCATATGTAGTAAAACTTTTTTATTCCAGTTTTTCAGCCATATATGGTTTTAAAACCCTAATTGCTACTAAATAAAGAGGTATTACTGACAACTCAATAAAAATTGAAATAATAAAGGGAGCAGGATGACCAATATTATCCCATAAAAAACCACCTACTATTGGACCAGCTATTGCTCCTAAAATGCTAATCCATTGGACAGCGCTTAATATTTTTCCTCTATGGGTTTTTGATATACGGCTCAATACATTTTGCAATATTAACATTCCACCCCATGCTAAAGTGGAATCCAAAATTAAAATTAATCCAAAGATCCATCCATTTGGTGAACTTATAATCAACCAAGTCACTAAGGAACCGAGGCTGCTTATAATCGTAATTCCTATTAAAGGATTAATATTATCAGCAATTTTACCTAATTTTGGTGCTATCAATAATGCTAAAACTTGACTAGGAAACTGAATTAACATAACAATTGTTATATTCCCAACATTCAAGTCATTAATTAAATAAGGTTGAAGAAAGGGTTGGGCAATCATTTGGTTCATATTACTTGTAAAAAATGCAAACATTAAAATAATAAATCCTAAGATAAAGATGTAACTTATTTTAACTTTAAATTCATTTTGTGAATTCATATCGGTTACTTGAGGTATGACAAAAGAATCCTTTCTTATCTCTTCAAGTTTAATAATGTGATCTTCAAATGTTAAGGTTTCGTCGACCTTTCGATTAAAAATTATTCCCGCATAAAAATTAGAAGCACCAAACAAAATTAGTGGGCTATAAACCAAAAAAATATTTTCGGGAATAAAAAAATTTGTTAATCCAAAAATTAAAAAGCTAATTAACGTTCCTACTAGATTTCCTATGCCCATCATTGCCCCTCTCTTTCCAAATGCATATGATCGGTGCTTCTTATATGACTTTTCAGAAATTAAGGCATCTAATGGAGTCCAAAATAGTCCTACAAAAAATCCTAAAATAAATAACCCAATATTGAATATGAACAGAGAAAAAAATATTATGGCAAAATACATAACTATATAACCAATCCCTCTGCCAAAACTTCCAATAAGCACTAAAGTTTTTTTCGACATTCTATCTGTAAGATACCCTACAATTGGAGTGCTTAATAATGCGCCAAATAATTGACTTGCATAAGAAAATCCTAAAGCTGTACCTGAGGCTTCCGATAATTGTATCGTGAATAATGGTATTAGAAATGAAAAAAAGAAAAAACCTAAACTGTTCCAAAAAATAATTTGAATCATAGCATTAAAATCTGGAGTTACTTTTGACTCAATTGAACCTCGGCTTTTTCTTTTGAACATGTTTGAAATCTCATTAATTGTTTAATGAACAATTAGGAAAAAGAAATAAATTCTAAAAATTTCACTATTTGTTTTCCATACTATTTTATTCTCTTTTAGATTAATATCTACACTTTAAAATTAGAAAATAATTGCCAATAAAATGGTGGTTTAATTATATATTAGCTTTCAATTTTAGATTTTATGAGATAATGGGGTAAACCTTAATTTTTTAGGAATATTTTTCTTAATGTTATTTATTATCTCAAAATTAAAATTATAAAATGCATCGAAATATGTTTAATCCAGAGCAAATTAAGGAAATTTTGAAGGATCTCAATGTTAATTTACGTTTTCATGCACGCGGAGGTCAAGGAGGAGTCACCGCAAGCAATTTATGTGTCGAAGCTTTTACTGGCTATGGTGTGTGCCAACCTATGTTTGGTGCTGAACGTCAAGGAACTCCTACTGAAAGTTATGTAAGATTATCTTATAATGAAGATTT
The DNA here is from genome assembly GCA_048939995.1 of Promethearchaeota archaeon. Lineage (GTDB taxonomy): Archaea > Asgardarchaeota > Lokiarchaeia > Sigyniarchaeales > SOKP01 > SOKP01. The sequence continues at coordinate 7,022 of JBHLOY010000034.1, forward strand.
AGTACGGTCAAACGAGCAAGTTTATGTACCTCATTTTGTCTGTGTTTTGGACCCTTCCCTCTTAACTGAGGTGGACGTTGCAGCGGGGGTTCCTGAGGGTGGGTGGTTAATTATTAACACAGTCATGAATCAGCTTGAAATTCAAGATATTGTAAAAAGAAAAGACGTTAATATTGCTACAATTGACGCAACCAATATCGCAATGGATGTCTTAGGAAGAAATATAACAAATACTATTATTCTGGGAGCCTTAATTAGAGTTTCTCATCTTTTTACTCTTGAACAACTTAATGACGCGATTATGCGACGTTTTAAAGGTGAGATTGCTGCCAAAAATATTGAGGCAATTAAAAGAGCCTATGATGAAGCATGCATATATGAAAGTGGTGTGGAATTGGATTTCTCTATAGACACAAAAGTCCCATGGCAGCAAGTATATCCTGCATTGCCTGGCTTTAAAGAATTGGATAAAGCAGGAGTTTGGTATTGCGATGAAAAAGTAATTAGTGTAGGGAGTGATCAAGTAAACACGGGATCTTGGGGAGAATGGGATGTAATTTGGGATGAAGAAACATGCACTGATTGCGCACAATGTTGGTATATCTGCCCTGATTTTGCAATCGTAAGGAAAAAAGGAGAAGATGGTTTATGGCATATGGTGGGAATAGATAATTTTCATTGTAAGTCGTGCTTAAATTGCTTGAATATTTGTCCTGTAAATGCTATTAGTAAAAGATTAAAGCAAGGTCCAGCGTCTTGTGCTGTGCCTGAAGAAACTCAAGGTGAATAAAAATGTCAATTGAACCTATGAAATTATTTTTTAAAGAAATAAAAGAACCTGTCGAAACGGCTATGATTGGTAATTATGCAGTAGCAGGAGCTGTAGCTCAAACAGATCCTGATGTTATTTGTGCTTTTCCAATAACTCCACAAACCCAAGCCGTTGAAGGTTTATCTGATGTTGTAAACCAAGGAAGACTTAAGGCAGCATTTGTAAATGTAGAATCTGAACTTGCAGCAATGAGTTACTCTACAGCAGCATGCGCAGCAGGTGCTAGAACTTTTACCGCTACAGCATCTCAAGGATATTTACTTATGGCTGAAGCATTACCTATGGCTGTCGGATGGAGAGTCCCCTTGACTATGATGATTTCAGCAAGGGCTTTTAATGCCCCTAACTTATCGATTTGGAATTCATGGGAGTTTTTATTGGTTGATTTTGGTTGGAACTGCATCATTTCTGAGAATGTGCAAGAGACCTATGATGCAGCAATCTTAGCAGTTATGATTTCTGAAGATTCTTTATTTCCAACTATGTTTGTTCATGATGGTTTTATTATCTCTCATTCAGTACAAAAGTTAACATTAATCCCTGATGATATTGTTCGAAAACTGACTCCAAAAAAACCAAGACATACTATTACTCCAAAGCATCCAGGTACCTGGGGAGGTATTGTTACTCCTAGTTTCTTTATGGAGGGCCGAAAAAATTTAGATGAAGCAAAAAAGCCAGTATTAGAGCTCATGAAAAAGTCTTTTGCAGAATTTAAAAAAGCAACTGGAAGGGAATACAATCTTATTGAGACCTATAATCTGGATAATTCTTCAAAGATGGCTTTTATTACTGCTGGATCTATGTGTGGCAATATAATTAGTTGGATGACAAAGAATAAAGATGTTGGCTTAATAAAGTTAAGAGCATATAGACCATTTCCATATGAAGAATTACACGAAATTGTGAAAAATCACAACTTGGAAAAATTAATAATCCTTGAAAAATCGGATGCACTTAATAATATACTTCCACCTTTCTCTGCTTCAATTGCAACTGCTTTATATCCATTAGGAACATTATTTAGGACGTTTATTGTAGGACTTGGTGGGAGAGATGTGACTAGAGACGAATTTGATATTGCTAGGAAGAAGATGGAAAAAGTTACCGATATGAATGGGCGTCTTTATGAATATTTAGGAGTAAGAGAAATTAAAGATAAAATATATGGAGTGTAGAATTAGAAATGTCAGAAAGAAATGTAATTAACTTGGAAGATCTATTAGCAAGAGAAGGAAAGTCTAATGTACTTTTCTTAAATTACGATAATGAAGCTTTCATGAATACTGGAATTCAGGAGTCTGGAGGCACGCCCCCTTTTGCGTCTACTACCACTGGTCCTGGAGGAGAAAAAATTCCTGGTAAAATAGGAGTAAAACAAGATTTAGTTACTCCATTTGCCTTTTTTGGAACCAAATCTTTGTTTTTGGCAACAGTAAATCCTGCTTATCCTAATGATATGATGGGTAAAATAGTAGAAGCTTTAAAAACCGATGGTTCTTCATTTATCCAAGCCTATTCTGATTGTATGAGAGGATGGCGACATGAAGCAGAAGATGCTGTTAAGATTTCAAAATTAGCGACGGATTGTGGATATTGGCCTCTCTATACAATTCGAGTGAAAGATGCGATTCCCACATTTTCTTATTATAGAGGATTAGATATTGATAAAGAGAAATTTGTCGAATATTTAAAATCCATGGGAAGATTCAAACATCTTTTCAAACCCAAATTCATGGAGAAAGAAATAGATGAGATTATTTACTTTACTGAACAAAGAAATAAAAAATTAAAAGGGTTAATCGAAAAATTTGGAGCTGAAAAACCTGTAGACATTTATCGAATCAACAGAAAAAGTTTAGAACCTCAACAACATCTGTATCCTGGTCATGGACTTTGTCCCGGTTGTGGTGCTGGTATGGTATTAAATCAAATGGCCACGGCTGCTACTGCTGTTGCTGGGAATAATATTATCTATGTAAATAATACAAGCTGCGCTGAAGTTTCTACATCAAAAGATTTTGTCACATCATGGAAAGTACCGTGGGTTCATCACTTATTTGAAAGCGGTGCCACTATTGCCGAGGCTATAAGTACAACATACAAAATATTAAAAGCGAAAGGAAAATTTGATGGAGAAGTACCATACTTGATACACATAGGAGGGGATGGTTCTACTTATGATATTGGGTTCCAATTTCTGAAAGCAGCTCTTATAAGAACTAGCTCTTTTGTAGAAATGAATGAATATTTGGCAAAACAGAAATAAATATGCTTTAAATTTCTTTTTTTAAATTATTTCTTCTTTAGAATAATAATTATGTAAATATTCCAATGCTTTTGGGATCTGCCAGTCTTCTGCGGGCACAAAAGGGTATTCTGGTATTGTTATCTCCTCAATCCTTTTCCCTTCAGATATATTCTTTAAAACAGCTTTTTTTAAGTTTTTCATAAATGAAAGTTGTTCACTAATGTATTTCTTTCCTACTATGTAACCATGTCCCGGTATAACAGTATCACCTTTTAAGGTTAGCATATGCTCAAACGAGTTTATCCAGCCTTCAAAACTTTCAGTGGGGTCACTTATAAAGGGCCAGTATCCAGAGGCTACTAAATCTCCTGAAAACAAGATATTCTCGCTTGGAAAATAGGCATATGATGAACACTCTGTATGGCCTCCAGAAATATAAAATTCTACCTTTAAATCATCATTCTTTAAAACCCACTGGGTATCAAAACCCCATTTTGGGATAATAATTTCAATTTCATCAATGATTTCTGAAAATTCAGGTTCACTTTCTTTCCATCCATTGAATGCTTGTTTTGTCCAAAATTTTTCTTTTTTTCTTTTTAAAGCATCAATCAAGATATTAGAACCGAAAATTTCTACGTCCTTGAATGCCCTAACACCGAAGTAATGATCACTATGAGAATGAGTAATGAATAAATATTTTACTGGTAGGTTGTACTTTTTTTCTAGTTTTTTTCTAAATTCTTTGGCTTGTCTTGGATATATTAAAGTGTCAATAACTAGAATAAAGTTATTTAGAATTATAGCTCCCGCATTTAAATTGAAATAATCTTTGTAATTGGCAATAACTGTATGAGGAGAAACCTCCTTACACTCAAAAGTTAAATTCACAGCTTTTTTACTCATGTTAATCAAAAAAAGTTTGAAAACTTATAAAAACTG